>NZ_JBWKXA010000006.1:76217-401328 GCF_059422505.1 Pedobacter sp. GW821-FHT01D05
TTAGCCTTTAAGCTTTGGACTCTCGACCCTGGACTCTTCTTCCTCGGTCTGTGTCCCCACAGAACGAAAAGATAAATGTTGCAAAAGGAAAGGAGTGGTCTGTGGGGACACAGACCACGGGTTGGGGATAAAAATATCGAAAGATGATGAGGTGGATAAAATAAAGGGCTTTAGCCTTTAAGCTTTGGACTCTCGACCCTGGACTCTTCTTCCTCGGTCTGTGTCCCCACAGAACGAAAAGATAAATATTGCAAAAGAAAGGAGTGGTCCGTGAGGACACAGACCAAGGGTTAGACTTCAGACTCTGGACTCCCGACTCCGGACTTATTTTGTACCTTTTTCGTTTCCGAAGCATTAAAGTAAAAGCTTTTTGAGCATATTTGGTTTTTGCAAAACAAATTTTATGTTTAAGAGACTAACCGCAATATTCATATTTTGCTTTCCGGCTGTTTTTTGTGCTGCCCAACAAGTACGCCCAGCCAAATCTTCAGAAATTTACAGGGAGATAAAAACGTTAAAACATCTTCCGAAAGTTTTATATCTGGCTGCTCACCCCGATGATGAGAATACTGGCTTATTATCTTGGTTAATTAACGATCAAAATGTAGAAACGGCTTATTTGTCGCTTACCAGGGGAGACGGCGGGCAAAACCTTTTGGGCACCGAACAAGGGGCGGCCTTAGGCCTGATCAGAACACATGAACTTTTGGAAGCCCGCAGATTAGACGGTGCGCAACAATTTTTCACCAGGGCAATCGATTTCGGCTTCTCTAAAAACACCAACGATACTTTTAAACAGTGGGATGCCGATAGCATTACCGCCGATGTGGTTTGGGTGATCAGAAAATTTAGACCTGACGTGATTATCTGCCGTTTTCCACCTACTGCTGCTGCTGGGCATGGACAACATGCAGCTTCGGCTGTTGTGGCGGAGAAAGCGTTTAAGGCTGCTGCTGATAAAAATATGTTTCCAAACCAGCTTAAATATGTTTCTGTTTGGCAGCCAAAAAGGTTGTTATGGAATACCTTTAGGTTCGGTTCGGTAAATACCACAGCCGAAAACCAGTTAAAGGCAACTGTTGGGCAATACGACGCACAATTGGGAATGGGTTATGGTGAATTGGCAGGATTAAGCCGAAGTTTACACAAAAGCCAGGGAGCAGGAACACAGTCGGTGGCTGGGGTACGTTCTGATTATTTTACCCATGTTTTAGGCGATCCTGCTAAAAGAACTTTGTTCGATGGTTTAAGCCTTAACTGGTCAGACAAAGGCATAGGCGATATTGATGAACTGATTGATATTACACTATTATCTTTCAATTATAACCAGCCTGATAAGAGCCTGCACGGACTGTTGATGCTGAGAAAGAGAATTGCTGAATTGCAAGATGCAGCCCTGAGAAAAGATAAACTTGCGGCTATCGATAACATCATTTTAAGCAGCGTAGGTTTTATGGGCGAGGTGGTAACCAATCAACCTGAAGCAATTGCCGGTAATAGTTATAATTTCCGTTTAAACTTAATTTCAAGATCGGCTACCCCTGTTACCATTGAAAGTGTGAATTGGTTAAACCAGACAGATAATTTAAATAGAGCGCTCGCTAACGACTCGTTGATTACCATTGAACGTAAAATCCAGATTCCGGCAGACGCGGCGCTTACTGAACCTTATTGGTTAGCTAAGCCTGCAAAAGATGCGGCAACATTCAGCGTAGCTAATGATACTTTAATCGGACTTCCGGAAATGCAATCGCCAGTGAATGTGCTGTTGTCACTGAAAATAGAATCGGAAAAATTTAAAATCAGATTGCCCTTATCTTATAAAAAATTAGATCCTGTTAAAGGTGATGTTGTAGAAGCCCTCCGGATCATCCCTGCACTCGATTTAAGTTTTAGCGAGCCTGTTTATTTCGCTAAAGAAAAAGAAGCTTTAAATGTTGGCCTTCGCTTAAAGGCCAATAAGAACATCAATTATGGTAAGGTGAGTTTCAAGATCGGCAACCAGGTAGTAAAAACCTTCCAAGGGATTAATCTGGCAGAGAATACCATCAATACGATGAATTTCCTTCTCCCGGTTGAAGATTTAGCGAAAATTAAAACCAGCCAGAATAAATTAGAAGCGGTTTTTTCATCAGAAGCGAATGAATATTCAAAAGGACAAGTATTAATTCAGTACCCTCATTTGCCAACCCTACAGTATTTTGTTCCGGCCACAACCTGGTTGATTAAAGGCGATGTAAAAGTGCTGGCGAAAAAGGTTGGATATATTGAAGGGGCTGGGGATCTGATTCCCGAATTTTTAAGACAGGCAGGTTTGCAGGTTGATGTACTAACAGAAGCTGATATCCTAAACTCAGCAAAACTGGCAAGTTACGATGCAATAGTAACAGGAGTAAGGGTAATCAATACCGAAAAAAGAATTAAAAACTGGCAAACTGCCTTGCGTGGTTACGTAGAAAACGGTGGAACCATTGTGATGCAGTACAATACCACGCAAGATATGGCGCTACAGGATTTTGGTGTTTATCCGTTTAGCATCAGTGGCAAGAGGGTAACTGAAGAAAATGCAGAAGTTAAATTTTTAAAATCTGAACATAAACTGTTAAACTATCCGAATAAAATTACCACTGAAGATTTTAAGGGCTGGGTGCAGGAGCGCGGTGCTTATTTTCCTGATAAATGGGATACCAAATACGAACCGCTTTTTGAGATGCACGATACCGATGAAGAGCCGCTTCAGGGGTCGACACTTTATGCCAAATACGGTAAAGGGAATTTTATTTATACACCTTTAGCCTTTTTCAGGCAATTGCCTGCCGGAAATGTTGGTGCAGCTAGGTTGTTCTTTAACTTTTTATCAGCTGGGAAGTGATGAAAAACCAATTCAAAAACTGGAATACCTGGTATATTTTACTCGCTTTGGCGCTGGTATTTCAGCTTATATTTTATTACCTGTTTACTAAATTCTGGGCATGAGTAATATCGATTGGGCAGTTCTGATATTTACTTTGCTTGCTGTGGTAACCTATGGTGTTTTTATTGGTCGTGGGCAAAAAAGCAATGCTTCTTATTTAAAGGCCGATAATAAAATGCCCTGGTATATTGTGCTACTGGGTATTATGGCTACGCAGGCCAGTGCCATTACTTTTTTATCAGCACCTGGGCAGGCTTATACCGATGGCATGCGTTTCGTACAATATTATTTTGGTCTGCCGTTAGCCATGATTGTTATTTGCATTACTTTCATCCCGATTTTTCAACGGTTGAATGTATATACAGCCTACGAATATTTGGAAAACCGTTTCGATAAAAAAACAAGGGTTTTAACTTCGTTGCTGTTTCTGTTTTCGCGGGGATTATCGACAGGGATCAGCATTTACGCACCAAGTATTATCCTCTCGAGCGTTTTAAACTGGAATATTTATTTAACCAATATCCTTACCGGCGGGATGCTATTGATTTATACTTATGTTGGTGGCGCAAAAGCAATTGCACACACACAGAAACTACAGTTTTTGATCATTTTAGGGACAATGGCCTTTGCGGGATATATTTTGGTGCAAAATATGCCTAATGGAATCGGATTTAAGGATGCACTTTACCTGGCCGGGAAATCGGGTAAATTAAATGTAATTACCACCGAATTCGATTGGAAGGATAAATACAATATCTGGAGCGGTTTAATCGGAGGCTTTTTCCTTGCACTTTCTTACTTCGGCACAGATCAGAGCCAGGTGGGAAGATACATTACTGCGAAAGACAATACCAATGCTAAAATGGGATTACTGTTGAATGGATTGGTTAAAATCCCGATGCAGTTCGCTATCCTGTTAATCGGTGCATTATTGTTTGCTTTCTTCTCGTTAAAGCCAGCACCGATTTATTTCAATGAGCGTTCGTACCAGTATTTAAAAGAAACACAGCCACAGCAGGCGGCCGCTTTCGAGAAAGAACACAATGCTTTAGCGCAGCAGTTTAACCAGCAATCAAAAAATATCCTGGTAGAAAAGGAAAAGCAATTACCCTCTTTAAATTCTTCGATAGAGAATTTTAAATCGACCCAAAAGCAGGTAAAAGAACTGCACGGCAGGGTAGAAGAAGCAATCAACAAATCGAATTATAACGCAGAGAAAACCGATACCAATTATATCTTTTTATATTTTGTAAAGAATACCCTTCCCGTTGGAATGATCGGCCTGCTTTTCGCGGTCATCTTTTTGGCCAGTTGGGGGTCTATTTCTGCAGCGCTGAATTCGCTGGCTGCATGTTCGTTAAAAGATGTACACCTCATTTTTGGTAAAAAAGAAGTAGACGACGAAACTGAATTAAAATATAGCCGTTTGCACACTTTGGCCTGGGGTATTTTTTCAATAGCTGTTGCCATGTTTGCTACACAGATGGGCTCGCTAATCGAAGCCGTTAACGTGCTGGGCTCGCTTTTCTATGGGCCAATTTTGGGTATTTTCTTAGTGGCATTTTATTTTAAAAAGATAAACGGACCAATCGTATTTATTGCGGCCATCTTATCCGAAATTACCGTTGTGGCTGTATATGAGTTCGATATTGTTTCATTCCTTTGGCTCAATGTAATCGGTGCAGCAGCAGTAATTATGTTTTCGGTAATTGGCCTCTTGTTTTCTAATCCAAAAACCATAGTCGACAAATAAACTTAATTTTTACGTGCAACAGATATTCGCTTCCCAAGTGCAAACCTAAAATTTAATACCTTTATTTCCGACAAATAGATAACGCTAAATATGAACGAAGCTTGGGTTGATAGGTGGAATGACCGATACAGTACCGATGAGTTTGCTTATGGCGAACAACCAAACAACTATTTAAAAGAGCAGTTGATGCAGCTCGAGACCGGAACCATACTTTTTCCGGCAGAAGGAGAAGGCCGGAATGCTGTTTTTGCAGCTAAACTCGGCTGGAAGGTTTCGGCCTTTGATATTAGTATTGAAGGAAAGAACAAAGCACTCCAACTCGCAGAAAACAATAATGTTAATATTGATTATCAAGTCGGCGAGCTTCAGGAACTGGACTATAAAGCTGAGCAGTTTGATGCCATTGCCTTGATTTATGCACACTTTCCATCAGCAATTAAATCTACTTACCACAAAACACTAAGCAATTATTTACGCAAAGGCGGTTTGCTTATTTTCGAAGCTTTTAGCAAGAAGCACCTTCATTATCTTGCCAAAAACGAAAAAGTTGGTGGACCAAAAGAAATCGACATGCTATTTTCGATCGAAGAAATAAGCGCTGATTTCGAAAATTATGAGATTCTAGTGCTGGAAGAAAAAGAAATTGAACTGAATGAAGGTTTGTTTCATAACGGGCAGGGCTCGGTGATCAGATTTGTTGGAAGAAGGAAATAAAGCAATTTAGCCTATAACTGAGAAAATGAATTTAAAAAACAGTAAAGTTTTTGCACAATTTTTTTAGACACTGGGATTATAGTTTTTATCAACCTAAAGCCATAAATTCGTAAAATCAAAAACAACAAAAACAGATAAATATAATACTATGAAAACGATGATTAAATCAATCGCGTTGCTATTTACGGCAATTACCATTTCTGTAAGCGCAATGGCACAAGATGCTCAGCCTAAACCAAGTCCTGCGGCTACAGCAACGGGAAAAGTTAAAGGTGCAACCATTACCATCAACTACAGCAGCCCTGCAGTTAAAGGACGTAAAATCTGGGGCGGTTTAGAAGCCTTCGATAAAGTATGGCGTGCAGGTGCAAACGAGGCTACTACTTTCGAAACCGATAAAGATATCGTGGTTGAAGGTAAACCTTTGGCAGCTGGAAAATACAGTTTCTTTTTAATCCCTAAAGAAAGTGGAACCTGGACAGCTATTTTTAACAAAGAACCAAAACAGTGGGGTGCTTACAAATACGAAGAAGCTAAAGATGCTTTGCGTGTTGATGTTAAAACCAAAGCCTTAAAAGCTACACAAGAACGTTTGGTTTATAAAATTACCAAAAGCGGATTCGCTTTAGAATGGGATAAAATTTCTGTTCCGGTTAACATTAAATAATTAGATAAAATTATTTTAGAGCCGCCCATGTTTTACATTAGGGCGGCTTTTTTTTGCTTCTGTTTTTAGAACCAAATTTTAGTAACTTATTGGTTTTTTAGGGAAAATGGCTGTGCAGTAATTCTTAGAGGCTTTCAGTCCCTCCATTTTTATTCCTAGGCCTGTGTCCGCACAGACCAATAGACAGCTTTAGGTATACAAGCAAAAAATGCTTAATAGTTATTAGAATTAGGAAATGAGTGGTCTGTGGTGCTTAGGGGCTATCAGTCCCGCCATTCGCTATAGCTCCAATAGAAGCCCTGTGAAACAAGCAAGCAACCAAAATATAACATAAACCGGTGCTTAATCGGAGGCTGCCGCTGCTGTCGGGTTTAGAACCAAGGGTTTGTGCACCCTGCAACCCAACAAATGAAATGCTATTGTGGCCACCTAGCCCCGGTTGGAGCGTTACCCTGCAGCAACGAGGCAGCGAAGCGTAAAAGCGAAAAACGGGAAGGCACTTCTTATTCTGCACAGGGCTTGCGCTTCAAAATTAAAAAAAACATATTTTGTTAAAGCGTTTTCTCCCCTTTTGTAAAGAACCTAAAACATAATCTCTACTTCATGTTAAAATGTTATTTTAGGCCAAATTACAAACAAGCACCCTATAATGAAGTTTTCCATTAAATTATTGGCCTTATTGCCGCTTCTTTCATTAAACGTTTTAGCACAGCAGAAAAAGCAACATTTTTCCATTAAAACTGCAAAGCCTGTAGATCAGGTGAACGTTTTTTTAGGATCTTCTGCAGATCATGGGCAGATGTCGCCAGCAGCATCGGCTCCTTTTAGCATGTTGAGCATTGGCCCCCAAACTTATCCTAAAACACATACTGGCTACGAATACCTCGCCAAGAAATTTGAAGGCTTTACCCACAACCGTTTCGAAGGAGTAGGCTGTCAGGGTTCAGGTGGTAATATTTTCATCAAACCATTTTTAGGTAACGATCCGGCAAAGTCAGAACTGATCAAGGTTGCTGAAAAAGCAAGTCCGGGTTACTATGAAGTGGGTTTTGAAAATAAAATTAAGGCCAGTTTTACCGTATTGGGCAAAGCCGGGAAACATGCCTACCAATTTCCGAAAGGGGCCAAGGGTTTTTACCTCGATTTGGGTTATGCTTTTAATGGTGCTTTTGTAGCCGAATCGCACGAGGTAAACGGCAATACCATAAATGGATGGATTACCTCGAAAACAACTTGTGGCGTGGGTAAATACAAGCTGTTTTATTACATGGAAATCGGCGATAATGTATCGTGGAAAGTAATAGACGATCATAAACTGATTGCCATGCTCAAAGGAGAATTAACTTCAGTGGGAATCAACATTGCACTTTCTTCGGTAAGTATCGAAGCCGCAAAAGCTTCTATCAATAAAAATCCATTCGGTACCGTAAAAGAACAAAGCAAAGCGGATTGGAATACAAATCTTTCTAAAATTGCCGTAAATGGCGATTTGGAAAGTGCAAAGCTATTCTACTCACTTTTATACCGTACGATGCAATCGCCTTATGTAATTTCAGAAACTGATGGAACATATCGCAATACAAAAGGCGAAATTCAGAAAGATAAAGAAATCCGTTACAATGGCTGGGCCATTTGGGACAATTACCGTACGCAGTTACCTTTGCTTTCGCTAATTGAACAAGATAGGTATGCCGGAATGGTGAGTTCTATCGCTGATCTGTATAACTCCGGCAAGAAAGATTATGCCGGGCAAAATGAGCCATCAAATACCGTGCGTTCTGAACATGCCATAGTGGTTTTGCTTGATTCCTACCGCAAGGGGTATCCGGTAGATTTTAGTAAAATTGCCGATTCGCTAGTGAAAGAGGTAGATGGGCTGGATTATAAATCTCCGGATAAAGCTTTAGAATCGAGTTACGACAACTGGGCATTGGCAGAAATCTTCAAAATTTTAAAGAATAAAGAAAAATCTGATTTTTATCTCAATAAAGCACTTGAATACAAGAAATATTGGAATAAAGATTTTAAAGATATGACCAAAAATGATGTCGACCGCATGCAGGCCCGTGGTTTATATCAGGGTACCATCTGGCAATATCGATGGTTTGTGCCTTATGATTTTAAAGGATTAATTGAACTGGACGGGGGAGAGGAATCTTATCTGGCAAAACTCGACGAATTTTTTGCACGTGATTTATACAACCATGCCAATGAGCCAGATCTGCAGGTACCATTGATGTATAATGTTACCAAATCTGGTTATAAATCGCAGTATTGGATGCATCAATTGGCGGCTGATACGGTAATCCAAAATTATTTTAACGATAACAGCCGCGGAATCGGTAGTTATATCGGTAAAATTTACAGAAACCAGCCACATGCCTATTTACGTACGATGGACGATGATGCCGGTGCGATGAGTGCCTGGTATGTGTTTGCGGCAAGTGGTTTTTCCCCTGCCTGTGTAGGGTGGCCGATTTATTATTTAAATGTACCTCTATTTCCATCGCTAAGTTATAACCTGCCGAGAGGAAAAACTTTTACCATCGAAACTGAAAATTTTAGTCTGAAAAACAAATACATCAAAGCCGTTTTTCTTAATGGAAAGCCTTTCAAAAAGAATTTTATCACGCAAGAGGATATCAATGCAGGAGGGGTGCTGAAAATCGTTGCTTCGGCCGTGCCAGTTAAAATTTCGGATACCGAAAACTGGATTTCGAGTCTTGGAAAATAATTTTAAAAAATTACAAAAAACTGCAAACTAATTTCAGATAATCCTGTTGTTCTAGTATAAATTTCAAGATCATGGCACCTTTAAAATTAAGCGAAGAACAGCATGCTACATTAAGCAATAGAAGCACATTAGAACAAGTTAACGAACAACCTTTAGAACTTCATCCAGAAGCGTACAAAGTAAAAGGCCCGTCTCCCGATAAGATGAAGACAGTATCATCCTCTTTAAGGAATTACGCTCACGGGTTGTACGGGTTGTTGTAAAAACGCCTCCAATAAAATCTTATCATACCAGATTTATATAAAGCAGCCAGGATTTAAAAACCTTGGCTGCTTTTGTTTTGATAAGAAGAGGCTGGATCAAAAAGTTAAATTCTATTGGCATTGTCACGTTGAGCTTGTCGAAACGCTCTGCCAAAGCTATTTAATCTAGTCCTTCAACAGGTTCAGGATGACAACCATATTTACGAGATAGCATTTTCTTCGAATACAATGCATACCTTACGCCCTTATGAAACAAAGTGCCGGAATATTGCTCTTCAGAAGAAAAGATCAGCAGGTGGAATTTTTTCTGGTTCACCCGGGCGGACCGTTCTTTGCCAAAAAAGATCTCGGTTTTTGGACAGTACCCAAAGGGGAATTGAATGAAGGTGAAGAGCCGTTAAAGGCTGCCATTCGCGAATTTAAAGAAGAAACTGGCCAAAGCTTAACCGGAAATTTTATTGAATTGACTCCTGTTGTACAAAAGGGAGGTAAAAAAGTGCTATGCTGGGCATTAGAAGGAGATCTTGATCCTTCAACAATTGTTAGCAATACTTTCGAAATAGAATGGCCGCCACGATCGGGTAAAAAGCAAAGTTTTGCCGAAATAGATAAAGCAGCATGGTTCGTTTACGCCGATGCAGCTAAATACATCAACGAAAAGCAGTTCGCTTTGCTTGATGAGTTAAAATTAAAATTAAGCCGTTAATTCAAAGTGTGAAATTTCCTTCTCGGCACCGTTAATGATCATCGAAATCTGATGATCGCCCAGATGAAATTTACGTGTAGTAATCAACACGAATTTTTGCTTGCGGATAATGTTTACTGCTGCACCTGCAGGATAAATCCGCTCCGAAATCTTATACACTTTTTTGGTGTTCTGTCCATTTTGTTTTTTGTAGTAAATGGCGTATTCCAATCTCACTTTTTGTTCAATCGGATTTTCATTGAGAATAGAAAACGAAAACTCCAGACTTTCGCCAATTTTGATCTGGGGCGTTAAGATTTTAAAATCTTTTAATAAGATCCCTGTATCATCTAAGCCATAGTGTTTAAGTATATCGGCATGGCCTTGTTTGAGTAAGGTACGGCTGCCATGTTTAATAATTGCATCTGTTTCGGTACCCAAACCCGACCAGTTTCTAGCCATATTTAACACAACCTCAGGATGATCTTTTGCAATATCATTTAAGCTATTGGCAACGCTCCGCCTTACGTATTCTGATGGATCTGTTTTAAGATTTTCCAGTATGGGTAAAATGGATGTAGGGTCTTTTTTCAGAAAGGGGATACCCATGGCCCAGGGTAATCGTGGCCTGCTGCCTTCACTGGCGAGCCTTCTCACTTTATGGCTTTCGTGCAGCGACCATTGCTGCATCTTTAAAATCATCTCATTTTCGTATTTTAAAATGAAAGGACGAACCGCGAATTCGCAGCTTACAAACTGTGTAACAAATTCGAGTGCTTCAACGGAGCCTTCAAAATCATCTATGCCATAAGTTTCAATGTAGTCAGGCAAGAACATATAGGCCAGGCCATCTTCTCCAATACCTTGAATCCTTAACTGTGTAATTGTTTTTTTAATTAGTGCTATCGTTTGAGGATAATCTTCTGGTAAAAAATCGTGTAATACCTTCGAGGTATGTTTCATCCGCTCTTTTAATTCTTTTGATTCAAATTCGTGCGTAAAAATCTTTTTAATAAATTTTTCTTTATCGAAACCAGGAACGGTAACCGTTAATGCATGGGCTAATCTATCGTAAAAGGCTGGAGAATATAAATCTTTAAGCGGGCTGGCCATATTGTTGGTAATTACAGAGTGGTTTTTATTTTAATGCAGCTAACTTACTAAAAATATTAGTATTTTTTGTGCTGCTAACTTAAATAATTATTTAATCGTATCATTTTTACCTGCGTTTAAGAATTTCAGCTTTTTCTTTGGCACATTTGCTTATCATAAAAATAAGAAAATGAATACAACAAAAATAGGTTGGATCGGGCTAGGGAATATGGGTGTCCCGATGGCAGAGCAATTGATAAAAGCAGATTATACCGTTACGGTTTACAACAGGAGCAAGGACAAAGAAGCTTCGCTGAAAGAAATGGGTGCATCTATCGCTGAAACACCTAAAGCGCTAATTGTAGCTACTGATGTGGTAATTATTATGGTTTCTGATGATACTGCAATAGAACAGGTTTTTAAGGGAGAAGAAGGTCTTTTTAGTGGAGAAACTTCCGGTAAGATCATTATCAATATGAGCACGGTTTCTCCTTCAATTTCAAAAGAAATGGCAACGCTGTGTAAAGCAAAAGGCAACCTTTATTTAGATGCACCAGTTTCAGGAAGTGTAAAACAGGCAGAAACCGGTCAGTTGGTTATTATGGTTGGTGGTGAAGAAGCTGCTTTTAATCAGGTAAAACCGATTCTAGAAAAAATGGGCAAACTTGCCAAACTTGTTGGTGGTAATGGCGCAGGCAACAGCGCAAAACTGGCCATCAATTCGCTTTTGGCCTTATATGCTCAGGGCTTGGCCGAAACCGTTTTGTTTGCCAATGAACAAGGGATTAAAACAGAGGATTTGTTAGAATTGATCAATAATGCAGCCATTGGCAATATTTTTACCAAAATTAAAGGTGATGCTATTATCGCGGATCATTATGAAGCTGCTTTTGCACTTAAACATATTGTAAAGGATTTGAACCTGGCAAAAGAAGAGGGTATTTCATCGCCATTGGCTAAAACAGCACTGAATACTTTCGAAGCGGCAGCCCCAAAATACGGAGAAGAAGATATTATTGCAGTAGTTAAACAGCTTAAAGGATAAAGCGATCCTTTTTAATACTAAAGTTGATAACCATAGGAGATTTTGGCTTTTCCTATGGTTATTGTATTTGAATAATTTAATCTAAATATTTATTGGTTATCGCATTGTTCAGATAAAATTCTAACAGGTTTTTTTGCATTATACCATCTTTGTTTTGCCCGAATATGACATCGTGTGAAAAATCATCTACCTCCATATTGACATATACAATATTAGCATTGCTATCTGTGGCTTCGATATTTTCCATCAACTGAAGCATTACTTAGCTTTTGCCCACGCGCCTTTGACCAGTAAGTACTTTAATTACTTGTTTATTGATAAAGGGAATAACCCGGTTTATATATATGGTCTTTTTATAAGTTTCATGTATAGCGTATACTTTTATCAAGAATACAAAAGTTTCATGTATATCGTATAAATTAGAAGAATCGCTATATTTTTAATCCGCCAAAAGTGCTGCCTAGAATAATTGCCAGTACAATTAAGGTAATTACGACATAAAGTTTATCCTTTTCTAGTATAAAAGCAAACAGCGAGAATACAATGCGCATAATTGGGGTGATGATTAAAAGCAATACTCCAAACTGGATAATAGCCATTGGTTTAAAAGTAAAAAGCCCCATAAAAATGCCGTCGAAAGTGATGAAGTCGTTTTCTTCGCCTTTAAAGATGTGGTAATCAGGTCGGCCTTGCGCTCCACTTTGTACCAAGAAAAGTATGCCGCCCAATAAAACAACCAGGCTAGCCGTGATTACACCAAACCTCAATAGTTTGCCCACGATTTTTTCGACATCGCGGTCTTGTATAAGATGTGTTGAGATGATATTTTTCATTTGTTTTTAACTTAAAATTTGTGATGGTAACCATTGTAGATCATTTCGAGTGCAACGAAGGTGATGGCAATACAGAAAATAATCCTTAAGGTTGAAGGATTAATCTTGGTCAGTAATTTTGCACCTGTAAATGCTCCACCCAATACACCAAGTACTACCGGGAATGCAATTCCTGGATCCATATATCCGCGCTGCAGATAAACTACAGCACTAGCTGCTGCGGTAACCCCAATCATAAAATTACTGGTGGTTGTACTTACTTTAAATGGAATTTTCATTGCGGTATCCATGGCCAGTACTTTTAAAGCACCAGAGCCGATACCCAGCAAACCCGACATCACACCTGCTACCGTCATAATCGAAAAGCCTGCCCCAACGTTTTTGAGTTTATATTCAACCGTTCCTGTTTGGGTGGGGTAACTGCTATTAAGTTTCAGTATTGCAGATAACCTGCTGCCTTCGGTTAAGGCTTCCTGGTTCTTTTTTCTCAAGGTCATTGCTGCAGAAAATAGAAGTACAGTACCAAAAAGAATGGCAATGGTATTAGTTGGTGTATATATCGCAATTAACGCGCCTATTACAGCGCCAACGGTGGTGGCTATTTCTAAAAACATACCCAGCCTGATGTTGGTAATGCCTTCTTTAATATAAGCACTTGCCGCACCCGATGAATTGGCGATGGAAGCCAGAAGCGCCGCACCTATGGCATAACGGATATCGACATGGAAAACGAGTGTAAGCAAAGGAATTACGACTACCCCGCCACCGAGTCCGGTTAACGAGCCTACAAGGCCTGCAAGGTATGCCCCGAGTATTAAGATCAGGGTAAAAGTTAAAATTGACATGATTTTATATTTAATGATTGTTGTTCAATATAGTTGCGATGATTTCGCTGGCAGCATCAGCATTCCTGTTATTTATGGCATCAAATAATGACTGGTGCAAATGATGGCTCATCGCAAAATGGGCAATACCAGAAGGTGCACGTTTGGCAAAAAAATCGCGGATAATTACGGTAAAGCTTTCATAAAGGTCACTTAATACACGGTTTCCGGATGCCAGTGCAATGGCCAGGTGAAATTCGATATCGGCATTGGCACATGCTGTTCTCGACTCGTTTTTGATGGCCAGTTTTCGTCTTTCAAGTGCTTCGCCAATGGCTTTTAAATCAGAATCGCTTCTGTTTTGCGTAGCTAAACGTACAATTTCCTGTTCCAGCAATGCCCTAACCTGATTAATTTCTTCAAAATCGGAACTGCGTAAACGCTGCTCGATGGGCTCGGCAGGGGCGGCATTAACTTTTGTTCCAGAACCTTGCTGAACGGTGAGGATTCCTGATAAGGTTAGCGATTTTATTGCTTCCCTAATGGTAGAGCGGCCAACGCCATATAACTCCATGAGTGCGGGCTCTGATGGAATTTTTTCGCCCACTTTAAATTTTTCTTCTTTAATATCCTGACGGATTTTAACTGCTATCTGCTCGAAAAGCTTGTTCTCCTGCTTCATAGTTTTGAATCTACAGCACAAACATACGATGTTTTATTTAAACATCGTATGTTTTGTGTATGATCAGCATCATTTTATTTTGAAATAGGGTTAATCTGGTACTTACTTTCTGGCCAAGTTTCAGATCGATAAGGTCAAGAAATAGGTTGTATTTAATTAGGCCAGCTGTTGAATGGATGCGGTTTATATCCTGCATTATTCAACAGCATTTTTGCGATTGCCTAACAGTGAAATTGCTCTTTTTAATACGTGATCTTAGAAATTAGTAAGTACATCCTTGCTATATATACTATTTATTTGCAAGTTTTGCTTAGGTGTTAAGCTTAAATCAATATCAAGATAGGAAAGAAGCAGGTCAGTGGGGATTTGGTCAAATAGTCCAGGGTAAATACGTTTAAATAACGATATTCTGTTTTCGGTATTCTGCAGTCTAAATAAGATGTTTCTATTGTTTACATCAGCTATGGCAGTTTGGAGAAAATAAACATTAAATAATGAATCAAGAACAGGGTACCACGCGCAGCCTTCCTCCAGCTCAGTTTGGTCTATCAAAAAAACGATAGTATCCTTTATGGCAAAAAGATTGAAGTTCCCGTCTGTTTGTTTAAAACCATTCCGGATATACACACTACCTTTTGTGCCCAACCATATATTGGCCTGCTCTGTCTCTTCATTTACCAAATAGCCATTAACCAGGCCATCTGCTACAAGTATAATCTTACCGTTGGCAGCTGAGCTGTTTGGCTTAAAAAGCGTTTCTCCTTTGCGAATACTGAGAAAGGACGTATGTCTGTACATAAAACGAATAGCTGCTCTATCTTTCTTCCGATCTAACAATGGAAGAAATACCTTTAAAAAATATTTGATGTAGTTTACTTCCATGTTGATTAATTAAGTTTTGAGGTTAACATATTGATTTGTTTTTTTATTAAGTAAATTGCATTTACAAACTGATCATGCCCAAAGCTCAGATTCATGCCCAAATTAATAGGGTAGGTTTCTTATCAGGTTTCAATGGCACTGCAGCGCGTTGTTGGGAGGATAATCAGTTAGAAACTATCTGTCCACCCGAAGCATTAGCTTTTTAATTGCCTTCACACCATCTAAATCGATTTAGTATTTTCTTGTGCGGCGATCGCTTTTTGGTATTGTGCTAACCCCACTTAAGATCGGCTACAACTAAATTCTGTATTAAAAATTAATTTTCCTCTGATTTTGATCAAGATTTATCTTGATCTTACTTATCGCTAAAACTAGGTAGCACTGTGAGTAGAATGATAAGTTTTCAGCTGGATATTCCAGATAAGCTTATGCTAATTTTTCATTGTTTTCAGCGCATTCATATTCAGTACGATAATATTATTCCCGTCTTTTTCAATTAAACCCTCTTTGGTGAAATCTCCGAGCACCCTGCTCAGGGTTTCGGTTGCAATGCCTATCAAGGATGCCAGATCATATCTGGGAAGCATAAATCTATTATTCTCTGCAGACTCGTGGTTTAGTTTAGTCAGTTCAATAATTGCTTTTGCTATCCTCTTCCTTACAGAGTAATAGGCGATATTCAGTAACTTTTCATCACGGTTGTTCAAGCCATTGGCAAGCGCTTTAGCAAAAAAGCTGAACATGTCTGGGTAGTCTGTAATTAAATTCTGGAGATCGGTATAAGGGATGGTCAGTATTTCAACACTATCGATGGCTTCTGCAATTTCCTTATTTTCAGTACCTAATAGTGCGCCCTGAAGTCCGAAATATTCATGCGGGCCATAAATGCCAGTGATAAATATGTTGCCGGCAGAATCGGCTACATAGGTTTTTATCTTTCCGGATAAAATGTAATGCAATCCGAGCGATCGTCTCTCTCCCCTATAATAAAGAACCTGGTTTTTTTTAAAAGATCTGGGCAAATAATCTTCAAATCTTGATCTTAACCAGGATAATTCATCGCCGCTTTTATGAATATTCTTTAATTGAGTATGCCGTTTTAAAAATAATTCATGTTGAAGCCTTTTTTTTCTGAGCCTTACCTCTACATGATTAAGCAGCTCGCCATCATCAAAAGGAGTCATGAGGTAGCCATCTGCGCCCAATTCCATCACTCTGCGGGCAAGGTCATAATCCTGATTGTTCAATACCATAATAAAACTGATGCCCGCAGTTTCCATAAATTTATTAACAACACGCAATACCCCAATTCCGTCCATTTCAGCTACATTTACCTCCGAAATAATTACATCTACCGGACTTTTTCTGATAATGTCGATTGCTTGCTTACCGCTATTTGTTGATTTTACATTGTATTTCCCGATTGTTAGTATTTCGGTGATTTTTATCCTTAGATCGAAATCCTCAAGTATAATCAAGATTTTAGATCCCTCCATTTAAATTTTATGTTTAATCCTGAAGGCAATAGTTTCCTTTAGATTGGCAAAACAGGCGTTAAACCTGATTTCCGGACCTTGTTGTTACGTTATTTAAAGCTTTTCGATAGACTAAATTATGGTCTGCGAGAAAAGAAGATAGACAATTGGAAATAATAAGGGGTAGCAAAAAACTTCAGCCGCCGGGTGGAAAAACTATCTTGACGGAAGTGAAGATAATACTGAAGGCTTTGTTAAAAAAATGATACAGTTTTTTAACAAGCATTTTTAGAAAAGGCATTTATTAAAGGTTTTTATAGGGATTAACGGACAAATATCAAATAAAAATCGTTAATATGACGGATAAAAGGCTTGATAATTGTCAAATACATGTTTGATTGTGATCAATATGGTAAAAACAACTAATTAAAAAGTCTGGTGAATGCTCAAAATTAGTTCAAATAACCGTTTTTTAGTTTTTAGGGAGGATAATACTTCTTTGTTGAGTAGGCGAGTAATAAAACTCAAAAGATGTTGTATTGCCAATAAAAATAATACTGTTATCTACCGATTGGGAGTTTAAGTTTTTAAGGATATTTGTGTTTTTTTTATTGCTTAAACAATTCTGTGCTTCCAGATCGATCCTTCCAAGTACAACAAAGGTTGTGATCAGGCAGCTAGTGATGAACAAATGAAATGACAGGTAGCTGAACTGAAACATCCTAACGTGGAAAAGAATAATCCATAACAACAATAGAAGAAAAAGGGTGATACCGAGCAATACCATTAAGAGCTTGGTATCCTGAAAGCTGATGAGGAACGGTAAAAATGTAAATGGTAATACGCCGATCAGAAAGGCGAAATTTCTGGTAAATAGCTGGTTGCTTATATCGTAGATCCAGTAGTGAATGATAAAACCTGTGGTAATGATAAAAGGTAGAAAGATTAAAAAAGCACATTTTTCCCAATACGAAAGCCCTCTTTGTGATAATAAGATGTCGGTAAGGCCATCAAGGTTTAAGATTTCGATATTAAACCTGATAAAAAAATAATATTCACCAAAGATGGCCAACAACACGAGGTAAATCACTGTTAATATCAAATATTTAATAAACAGAATATAAATGGAATTTATTTTATCTGTCATCTTAATTTTTTATAAGCGATAAAATGTAACCATAAAACAAAAAAATGCGACATAGGATAGATTTTGATTCCCAAATTTGCTTAAGCATTAACTTATTTCCATTGATAAGAATTAATGTGATTAGTGATTGTTGTCAAAGCACCTTCTATTTCTGAGTTACTTATACTTTATTGATCAGGTTGGATTAATAAAAATGGCCTGATGCTAAAGATTCAATGCCTACCTGGCTAGACTTTAAATAATAGATAATTTTTAATTTATTGAAAATCAATGTTTTAATTATTTTTTTGAAAAAAATAAACATAATATTTGTATCGTACGAAAAGTATCGTACCTTTAGGTTATGAAAAGTAATCAAACTGAGAATAATCTGCCCGAACCTACCAAAGCTGAATTAGAAATTCTTCAGGTATTATGGGAATTCGGGCCATCTACAGTTCGGTTTGTAAACGATAAATTGAACGAACAACGGGAGGTGAATTATACCTCAACTTTAAAGCAGATGCAGATCTTAACCGAAAAAGGAATATTAAAACGTGATGAAAGCCAAATGAAACACATTTATATTCCTGTTGAGGCTGAAGAGAAAACCAAAGTGCAGTTGTTAGACCGTTTTGTAAATACCTTATATAAAGGATCTGCTTCACAGTTAATGATGCAGCTTCTGGGTAACGAAAAAACCTCTAAACAGGAAATAGAAGAGATTAAGCGGCTATTGGATAGCATGGAATAATTAATAATATCAGATTCTAAAGAACCACAATGATGGAATTTAAGTTAATTAACCTTTTGCCCGAAAACTGGCTTCATGCCCTTGGTGCTACGCTGTTCCACTCGCTATGGCTTGGGGTAATATTGGCCTTGCTTGCTGGCTTGGTTATGTTTAGTGCCCGAAAAGCGAGCGCTGCACTGCGCTATAATATGCTTACCATATGTTTAGCGTTGTTTGTTGTGGCCATATTCTTCACCTTTTACAAAGAACTGCAAAAGCCTGTTGGTACTACGGTCGTCATTAATCTTCCCAGCGGGACTACCGATCAGCCTGTAATAGCAAACGTTCAGCATGATATGTATTCGGGACTGAACAAAATTCTTTCGCTATGGAATGCATACGCTTATCAGATTGTACTGATCTGGTTTTTAATTATATGCGGAAAAAGTATTCAGTTAATGGTAGGTTTAAATGGTGTATACCATTTGCGTAAACATAAAACCTATGCTGCAGGTAAACAGTGGGATGAAAAGTTAGCTATGCTGGCCAAAAAATTAGGTTTAAGTCAATCGGTTAAAATTATGCAATCGGGTATTGCACAGGTGCCAATGGTTGTGGGGCATTTTAAACCCTTAATTCTGATTCCGTTAGGTTTGCTTACCGGCCTGTCAAATGCAGAAGTTGAGGCGATTCTTTCTCACGAACTGGCGCACATTAAACGCAAAGATTACCTGGTAAACCTATTACAAAGTTTTATCGAAATCGTTTTCTTCTTTAACCCAGCGGTACTTTGGGTATCACAATTAATAAAAACAGAACGCGAACATTGCTGTGATGATTTGGCCATTACCTGTGTAAGCGATCGCAAAAACTACGTTCAGGCCCTCATATTCTGTCAGGAGTTTAAGCAGCGTGCACCTGCTTATGCCATGGCGATAACGGGTAAGAATGGTAGCCTGCTGCATAGAGCAAGCAGGATGTTATTCAACACCAATTCAACTTTAAACAAAATGGAAAAGACAATATTAACCATCGCCCTGGTATCGGTTGTGGTTTGCAGTGCCGCCTTTAAAAGCGTGGGCAATGCAAAAACGGTTACCAGAAAAAAAATATCTACTTCAATACAAGTTTTACAGGATACAGCAAAAAAAGCTAAACCTGTTGAAGGGAAATCTGCCGATCAATTGGAAAAGGAAATCAATTCGAAAATGGATCGTCAATTGAAACAGTTAAACGAAAAACGCAAAAGCAGCGAAACAGCAGAAGATGTAAAGGCAAGAATTGCTGATCAGCAGGCCAGAAAAGACGATGCTGGAAAGGCAATAGCGGATGAGCGAATGCGGAGAGAAGATGCTAAAGCCAGAATTGCCGACGAAAAACTGAGAATAGCGGATGAGAAACTTGCTAAAGAAGATGCTAAATTAGCAAAGGAACACGCCAAATGGGCCAAGGAAGATCTCAAATGGACAAAGGAAGTTGATAAATGGGCAAAGGAAGACGCTAAATGGGTTCAAGAGAATAAAGGTGGCGATGGTCCACGTGTACCAAGAGCACCACGTCCGCCGCGCCCACCTAGAGCACCAAGGGCACCCCGTGCAGCGTATGCTGTACCATCGGTACCTCCAGTTCCGCCAACTCCAAGTATTCCATCAGCTCCACCTACACCCCCAACGCCACCTGTATATAACCCAAAAACAAGTACCCGAACAGGTGTGCAGCGTACGGTTACCTCGAAAACCGTAACCAACGGAGATGGTCACGATTATACCAACGAAATCAATCAGGAATTGATAAAAGACGGCATTATTAACAGCACCAATAAATTATCGTACAAGCTCAATAAAGACGATTTAATTGTAAATGGCGTAAAGCAAAATGCTGATGTGCAGAAGAAATACAAGCAAAGGTTTTTGAAGAACGAAAATCATTCGCTGATGTATAATTTCCTGATAGAAAACAACAAAAACTAAGTTCTAAAGCGCTAATCCAATTCACATCATGAAATTTAAGCTCATGGCTTTTTTAGCCATATGGATGAATATTGCCCTTACCTTTGCTCAAGCCCAAACTCCTCCATCCAGAATTTATGGTCGTGTATTGGATGCCGATGGAAAAAATATAGAATTTGCCACTGCTGCACTGCTTAAAGATTCGGCGTTGGTTAAAACAACTTTCACCGAAAAGGATGGACTGTTTAGTTTCGATAAGCTCAGCTTTGGAAAATACCTGATTAAAATATCGGTAGTCGGATCGCCAATATATCAAACCGATACGTTGGTGCTATCAGCCAGCCATGCCGTTATTGAACTATCAGATATTAAGATCACTGCTAGAGCGACCAATTTGAAAGAGGTAAATATTTCGGGGCAAAAGGCTTTCGTAGAGCGGAAAATAGACCGTACTGTTGTCAATGTTGATGCCTTGATCTCGAATGCAGGCACAACTGCCTTGGATGTGCTGAGTAAATCGCCAGGGGTAAATGTAGATCAGAATGGGGTAATCTCGCTCAAAGGTAAAAGTGGAGTGGCTATTTTCATCGATGATAAACCAACCTATTTATCGGGCGCCGACCTGGATAATTACCTGCGTTCGTTGCCTTCCTCTTCGCTTGATCAGATTGAACTGATGACCAATCCACCTGCCAAATACGATGCTGCAGGAAATGGAGGCGTAATTAATATCAAAACCAAGAAAACCAAAACCGCTGGGTTTAATGGAGGGATTAATCTGAGTTTAAATCAAGGCAAATTAAGTCGCTCGAACAACAGTTTCAACTTTAATTACCGCAAGGATAAGATTAATGTTTTTGGTAACCTGAGCTACAACCTTAACAATAGTTTTACCGATCTTGATCTCAACCGGAAATATAAAAATGCTGATGGTAGTGCCAAATCCTACTTTAATCAGAATTCTTATTTCCGCAGGCACGGCAATACTTTTAATTTAAAAACCGGACTTGATTATTATGCTTCTGAGAAAACTACCTGGGGAGTGGTACTTACCGGAATGAACCGGATTTCGAAACAGGTAAACAACAATACCAGTAATCTGTCTAATGCTTCAATGCAGTTAGATTCGGTAATAAGGGCTGAAAATATCGATCAGATCAAATATCAGAATGCAGGTGTAAATTTAAATTACAGGCACAAATTTAAGCAGGCAGGTCGGGAATTGACCTTCGATGCGGATTATCTGCTTTATCGAAATCAAACCGACCAGACTTATTACAACTTCAGTTATCTGCCTGGCGGATCCTTAAAATATCAGGATATTTTAACAGGTAACCTACCTTCAAATATTGATATTTATACTGCTAAAATGGATTATTCGCATCCATTGGAAAATAAGTGGAAGCTGGATGCAGGAGTTAAAACCGCTTATACCAAAACGGATAATATTGCCGATTACTTTAATACCGCAAACGGGAAAACCAGTGCCGATTATGAAAAGAGCAATCACTTTTTATATGAGGAGAATATCAATGCGGTTTACCTGAATATGAGCAGGGAAGGGAAGCGGTTTTCGCTTCAGGCCGGCTTGAGGTACGAAAACACGGTTTCTAACGGGCATCAGTTGGGCAATCTGATCAAACCCGATTCGAGTTTTAAAAGAACCTATAACAGTTTATTTCCAACGCTTTATTTCTCCTACAAACTCGATACTGCAGGGAACAATCAACTGGGACTGAATTATGGAAGAAGGATTGATCGTCCTTATTATCAAGATCTTAATCCATTCTTTTCTCCTTTGGATAAGTTTACTTATTATGTTGGCAATCCTTTTTTAAAGCCTTCTTTTACACAAAGTATCGAACTTTCTCATACTTATAAAAATAAGATTACCACAACATTTGGCTACAGCTGGGGGCGGGATGAGGTGAACGAAACCATCGAAATTTTAAATGGCACCTATTACAGCAGACCAGCAAATGTGGGCAAAACAAGAGTGGCCAATGTTTCGGTAAATGCAGATATCGACCTCACCGAATGGGTTAAACTGAATGCTTATGTTGAGTATGCAAAAATAATTTCAAAAACAGATTTCTATACAGGTTTTTTGGTTACTAATGGAAGTTATTTAAGGGCGAATCCGAATTTGCAGTTCAAAATCAGTCCGACCTGGAATGCAGAGGTAAATATGCGTTACCAGAGTAAACTATCTAATGTGCAATTTTTATTGGGTGAAGTACATGAGTTCGGTGCAGCGGTGCAGAAAAAACTTTCAGCAAAAAGTACGTTGAAGTTAACCGCTAACGATATTTTCAGAACCCGTATTTATAATGGTATAATCAATAATCTGGCAAATACAGAAGCAAACTGGGTTAACCGTCAGGATTCGAGATCGGTTGTAGTGAGTTATAGTTACCGTTTTGGTAAAGCTTTTTCTTCGCCGGCTAAACACGAGTCTTCTGGTGCCGATGCAGAAAAGAACAGGGTGAAGAACTAATGGAACAATTCGTCATCCCGAATGAAAGCGCAGCGAAATGGAGGGATCTGTAGCGTTGACTATTTTTTTGGAAAGCAGTGCCTGTGGTGCTTAGGTTCCGCTAGTCCCGCCCTTTGCTTAATCCTGATAGCAGGAATCAGGATAACGCTGTCGGTCGGGTTTATTTTACTCAGGATAGCAGTACTATTTAGGCCCCTAAACCCGATCGAAGTGGTTTCGATTCTTCATCTAAAAGAACGGAGAGCGGGGCTTTTTCATCTAAAGCTGCTGTAATTGCTTTTCAAAAAAATCTTACCAATTGGTCTTTACCTAATTGGGAGCGGAATATAATGGAGGATCTATAGGCTCTTGATAAGAGTTGTCAACTTACCAGCGACATGGCTATTAAAAGTTGACAACTCATTTTCCTATCCAAACTGATTCAACACCAGCACCCCAATAAGCCCTAAAACAGAAACCAGGCTTTCCATCATGGTCCAGGTGCTAAAAGTTTCTTTAAGGCTAAGGTTAAAGTATTCTTTAAACATCCAGAAACCTGTATCGTTTACATGAGAAAACATTAAACTCCCCGCGCCGACCGATAAAACCATTAACTCTGGCGGAGTTCCCGGGCCAATTAACGGCAATACCATACCCGAAGCGGTTAGTGCGGCCACTGTTGCTGATCCCAGGGTTACCCTAAGCGATGCGGTGATTAACCATGCGAGTAATAATGGCGATAAATTTAGGTCACCAGTAAGCTGTTTTACAGTTTCGCCCACACCACTATCAATCAAAATCTGTTTAAAGGCACCGCCTGCTGCAATAATGAGGATAATCATTGCAATACTTTTAACACCTTCGGCACACGATTCCATTGCTTTTGTAATGGAAGTTTTCTGAACCGCTAAAGCAATAATAACCGAAATTAATAGGGCCGCGGTAGGATCGGCTAAAAATATAAACAGCGGTTTGCCGATATAATCGAATTTAAAACTACTTCCAATGGTTCCCGCGATAATTAAAAATACCGGCAGCAATGCAGTAATGAAACTCCTTGAAGCAGAAGGAAGGTTTTCTTCTTCGTTGATACTGAAGTGCTGAACAGTTACCGATTGATCGCGTTTGAGAATCAATCGTGGAAAATAGATTCCGGCAATAACCGCAATTGGTACACTTAAAGTTAAACCATAAATTAATGTTTTACCAATATCGGCATGGAATATGCCAGCCAAAGCAACCGGACCAGGATGGGGTGGTAAAAAACCATGTGTTACCGAAAGGGCTGTAGCCATTGGGATGCCAATATACAATTTTGATAATCCTGTTGTGGCAGAAATGGCAAAAACCAAGGGGATTAACACCACGAAACCTGCATTGTAAAATAAGGGAATCCCCACCAATAAACCGGTTAACAGCACGGCCCATTGGATGTTCTTTTTGCCAAAAGCGCCGATCAATATGAAAACAATCTTTTTTGCCGATCCGCTATCTTCAATTAATTTGCCCATCATCGCACCGAGTGCCAAAACCATTACCATGCTGCCCAGCGTGCTACCTATACCATTGCTGATAGAGGTCATTACTTTTGTGGCAGGCATGCCCAATAAAAGACCTGTAATAATCGCCACAGCAATTAGGGCAATCATTGGGTTGATCTTTTTCAAGATCAGTACGAAAAGCAACAGGATGCCGAAGAGTAGAATAAATAATGACATTTGGTTAGGGTTTAGGTAATGTGATTAAATGTAGCTTTTACCACAGATGCACACAGATAAACACTGATTTTAATAATTATCTGTGCCTATCCTTTTTATCTCCCGAAAATCGGGACAGGTAGTGGTTAATTTTCACTTTTAGCGCTTTTTACTTTTTAACGGTAATGGTTCTGCCGGTAACAAGATGAAACTCATAAACCCGGTACAGGCCATCATCACTAATTTCTATATTTTCAACGAGGCCGGTTTTGCTAAAGGTATCGGTTACCATATCGCCGATTTTCACATCCTGAAGAATATCGCTTGGTGTATCACTGTTTAATCTGATCATGATGTAAAAGTATTATAATTTGCCAAAAGCTGCATAAAAGAAAAACTTAAACAGGAACTGCCTAATTAAAATCAAATTCAGAAGCTATAATTATTTAGACCAGTGTATTAAATTTTGATTCGATGTGGTTTCTTGCCTCTTTTTGAAATTCTTCGGGCGTTTGGCCCGTCTGTTTTTTAAAGAAACGGCTAAAATAAGGTCGGTCTGAAAATCCCAGTTCGTATGCAATTTCTTTGATGGTATGCGCACTATGGATGATTTTCCTTTTGGCCTCCAGGATGATGCGGTCGTGGATGATCTGCATTCCTGTTTTGTTTAGTTTTTCTTTTAAAATCTGATTTAACCTTTTGGAACTGATGCCTATTTTACCGGCATAGAAATCGGTATTCCTAACCTGCTGGTAATTGCTTTCGAGTAACATCAAAAATTCGTAAACTCTTTTTTGCTGTACATCATGGCTGGTAAATTCGTGTTCTTTTACCTGGATCAGTTTTAATAGAAATACTTTTAGCAGCGCCTTGGTAATAATAAAAGTATTGCCTGCTTTCTGGTATTCATCCTCAATTAATTTGTAAATATTGCTGAGCTCAGCAGCGGTTTCCTGATTTAGCCTTAAACAGGAAAATTCGCCCTGAACATTAAAGATCTTAAACAGATCGAGGAGGAATTCTTTTTCTTCCCCTTCGAGAACAGATCTTTTAAAAGAGATTAATACACCGTTTTTACCGGCTTTGTTAAGCTGGTGCACACGGTAGGGTGGGATGAGGTAAATCCAGTCTCCTTTACTGTCGAATTCTGATGCTTGCAGCGCGTGTAAGGGTTCTTCATTTTTTAACCAAACGATTTCGAAGAACTCTTTTCTGCCCGGATCATTAAGATAGCTAGGCGGGCAATTGCTCAGATCGCGGATATAGATAATGGATTTTTCCAGATGTGTTGCTTCGGGTAATAAACTCATGATGGTTAAAGTTAAACACTTAATTTTTTATCGGTTGGATTAACGGATAATTCTGGTGGACTATTCGGAAACAGTGCTTTTAATATGGCTAATGGATGACTTTTGCAGCGATATGTTTCCTGATTGTCCCATATAAGTGGCTAAATGTATAACCATGCTTGTAAAGAGCCGTCATACCTTTGGGCAAATAAACAGCGCGTGTAAAATGGATTTAAAAGCACCAGTAGAAAATACAGATAGCCAGTTAGCGATAGATAGCCTTGATAACCAGCAGCTGGCCTGGGATCTGCAAATGAACCTGGATAAGATTATTGAGGAGAATACCCGATTGGCCAGACAGATGGAATTAGACCAGTTGATCCCTTTTGTATATCACATTCAGCAGGCAAAACGGATTTTTATTACTGCTGCAGGCCGCTCTGGTTTTGCCATGCAATCGGCAGCAATGCGTTTAATGCATCTTGGACTTACTGTTTATTATGTTGGTGATACCACAAGTCCGGCAATTGAAGCCGGCGATTTATTAATTGCTGCCTCGGGTTCAGGATCAACCGGATCAATTGTAAGGGCAGCAGAAAAATCAAAAGCGGTAGGTGCGGAAGTTGTAGCCATTACTACGAATGCCGGATCGTTACTGGCAAAACTGGCCAGCCATGTGGTACTGGTACCGGCAGCAGAAAAAGAAGACCACAGTGCAAAAATATCTACCCAGTATGCAGGAAGCCTGTTCGAGCAGTTTTTGCTTTTACTTAACGATGCAGTTTTTCAATCGCTTTGGAAACTGAGCGGACAAGCTGCAGAAACATTATGGAATAGACACGCCAATCTTGAATAACAATTAATTATAATATAAATAAAATAGAATCATGGCAAAATTACAAGTAGCAATAGATTTATTAACAACTGAAGAAGCCTTAGCATTGGCAGCAAAAGTAGCTCCATACGTAGATATTATTGAATTGGGCACTCCGCTGATCAAGAATATGGGTTCTACAGTAATTACGGCAATGAAAGCTGCACATCCTGATAAACTGGTTTTTGCAGATTTAAAAACTGCAGACGCGGGCGAATTAGAAGCTGATATCGCATTTAAAGCAGGAGCTGATTTGGTTACCGTAATGGGTGCTGCAGGAAATGCAACGATTATTGGTGCTGTTAAAGCGGCAAAAGCACATGGAAAAGGAGTAGTCGTAGATACCATTGGTTATCCTGACCGTGTTAAAAGAGCACAAGAGGTTACTGCATTAGGTGTTGAATTTGTAGAACTACACGCAGGTTTAGATGAGCAATGGACGGCAGGTTATTCTATTCAAGTGCTTATTGATGAGGCTGCAAAAGCTGGTGTTCCGGTTTCTATTGCTGGTGGGGTAAATATTGATAACGTTACCGCAGTTATACAGGCAGGTGCTATAGTTGCCGTTGCAGGTGCTGCAATTTATGGTGCTGAAGATCCTGCTGCTGCGGCAAAAGCGCTTCGCGAAGCAATTGATGCTGCATAGTTATTAGTGGATAATCTGTTAGCATAGGCCCTTGGTTTATGCTAACAGATTATATTTTACTTCTGGTGATATTGGTGAGTCAATAGCACGAATAAAATGGCTATTAATCCTGTTTGGTCCAAACCAAAGCAGCAGTATCATAACCTAAGCTTTGTGCCTTTTTTAAATATTGCTGTTTAATGTTTTCCGGGATGATTTTGTTTCTGGATAAAATCCAGAGATATTTTAGGTTGTTGCCAGCTATCAAAGCATATTGATAATCTGTGTCGATCTCGATTACGTTATAGCCTGCATAAAAGGGACCAAAAAAAGAAACTTTTAATCTCGCTTCGTCGCTTTCTTTCACAAACTTTGCTTTACCGATACTCTGTTTCCATTCTTTTTTAACATAATTGTAGCCGCGGTTATCTACCTTGATACTACCATCATCTTTAAGCGAGTAGGTGGCAGTTACATTATTAAGATCTTTTTCGAACTTAAAATCCATTCGGGCAATCTCATACCACTTTCCCAGGTATTTGTCTTTTTTAAATGGCCTAACAGCAGTGGCTCCCTTCGGAATAGACACACAAGAAATTAGATTGATCGCTATAACACCAACGCCTAAAGCCAGAAACAATATGGGGTATCTTTTATTCATATTTCAAATTCTTTAAAAAGGAACAAAGTTGTTATCATCTAGTTTGCTTAACTCTCCGTTCTTAAAATCTTTAACGGTGGTTGGTTAAGAATGCTTCTTGTGCTTAGTACACCCGTAATTACCACAAGTAATACAATTGAGCCAAACAGTAATAATGTTGGTATAAATGGAGGCATAAAGGTTGCATCGAAAGTAAATTTAGCCAATGCCCAGCTTCCACTGATGGCTAAAATTAATCCGGCGCCTGCTGCAAATGCTCCTAAAAAGAAATATTCAATGGCGTTTATGGCTACAATCTGCTTTCTACTTGCACCCATGGTCCGTAATAAAATACTTTCTTTTATCCGCTGGTTTTTACTGGTTAATACTGAAGATATTAAAACAATCCAACCCGTTACCATACTAAAACCGGCCATAAACTGAATCACAAAACCGATCTTGCTTAACAGCTCATCTAAGAGTTTTAATACCAGATCTAAATCGATGACCGAAACATTTGGAAATTTTTGGACCACTTCTCCCTGGAAACGGGCTGAAACTTCTCCCGATGGTATCCTGGTCATCAATACATGAAACTGTGGTGCTTCTTCTAATACCCCTGTTGGAAAAACAACTCTGAAATTGGTCTGCATCCTGCTCCAGTTTACTTCCCTCAAACTGCCAACAACTGTTGGGATCATCATACCCTGCACATTAAAAAGGATTTTATCATTCAATTCCACATGGATCTGCTGGGCATAACGCTGATCTAACGAAATATAAACGGTTTCATTGGGTTTTATTTTTCCGGTCCATTTGCCTGCCGTGATTTTCTCTGCTGCGGTTAAAGTATCCTGATAGGTAGCCCTGATTTCGTTGCGATAAGCCCTTCTGTTATTGGTATCGGCACTGGCTTTCTTCCCGTTAATTTCTTCAATGCGCATGGTAATTACTGGTACCTGGTTCATTAGCGGCAATTTGAACGCTTTGGTTAAACTGTCCAATCCTTCTTTTTGCGTATTTTGGATATCGAACATCACCATATTGGGCTGGTTAGCGCCTGATGAAAGCGTAACGCGACTCATTAATATCCCCTGAACAAAAAATAGGGTACAGATAAATGCAGTTGATAAACCTATAGAAACGGTAAGCATCAGGGTTTGGTTATTTGGCCGGTAAAGGTTAGCAAAACCCTGTCGCCATAAATAACTGGATGAATTGGGCAAGAGTTTTCTCACCAGGAACATCAACAGTTTAGACAGTATGATCAACAGCACAAAAGCGATGGCAATACTTGCGGTAAAAGCCAGGGTTTGTATCCACGTTTTCATCTGCAAGTGCGTAAAAGCCGTAATAAAGACCGCCATAAGCAGGTATACCAGCCAGGTTAGCAGATCTCTTTTTCCAGTTGCTTTTTCGAAAGATATCCGGATGGCATTTAACGGCGAAATTCTTCTAACGGATAGTAGCGAAGGAAGGGCGAAGAGGATCGAGATGATCAGACCAAGTAACAGCCCCTGACCAACAGCGGGCCACGAAACCTGCATGGTGATCTCCACAGGTAAAAAATCTTTTAATACCAGTGGAAGTAAAAATTGTATACCTGTGCCTAAGGCTGCGCCTAAAACAGCGGCAATTAAGCCAATAAAAAAGACCTGGATAAGGTAAATTAAAAAGGCATGACGCGATTTTAACCCTAAACACCTCAGGGTAGCAATGGCGCTTAACTTTTCCTGGATATACACATGGATAGCGCTACCTACACCAACACAACCTAGTAGCAAAGCGATAAAACCAGATAAAGCCAGAAAACGGTTTACATCTTTAAAAGATCTTCCGGTTTGTTCTTTTCTCGATTCAACCGTATCGGCATCGAAACCTTCTTTTTCTAATTTACTGTCCTGCTTTTTTACCCATTCATCTATCTTGGATGGATCATTGTACCTGAAATAAAATTTATTGTTGATCCGGCTTCCGGTTTTAATCAGATTTGTTTTATCGAGGGTTTTTAGTGGAATATAAACCGTAGGGGCAATACTTGCACCAATACCGGTTTGGCCCGGGGCTTTGGTTAAAGTGCCCAGTATGTTGAAATTGAGATCGCCGATTTTTACCGAATCGCCAACTTTTGCATTAAACTGCAGCATCAGGGTTTGATCTACCAAGGCATTTCTTCCCGATTGAAAGTATTTTGCTGCTGTTAGCGGAATGGTTTCAATGGTACCATAATATGGATAATTTCCCTCTAGTGCTTTCATTTGTACCAAACGGCTACCTCCGCCTTTCTGGAAATAGATCATCGAAGCAAAGGTTTTCTCCTGCGATCGTTCATCGCCAAGTGTATCGAGCATTTTTTGCATCGCTTTGCTTACACCTTTCCGGCTATCTAAAACCAGATCGGCTCCTGTAAGTTCTTTTGCCTGTGCATCAATATCCTTTTGCAGGTTATCTTTAAACGAATAAACCGCAACGAGGGCTGCAATGCCCAAAACGATGGATGAGATAAAGAGCAATAAACGTGCACGGTTTTTTCTGCTATCGCGCCAGGCCATTTTAAACAGCCACGAAAACTTAATAGATTGTTTTGGGAGGCTATTAGGCATAAGTAGGATTTTCGTCTGAAATGATTACGCCGCCTTTAATTTTAATGCTCCTTGCTGTTCTGGCAGCCAATTCAAGATCGTGTGTTACGATAATCAGTGTGGTTCCCGCATCTTTGTTTAAATCAAAAAGCAATTTGATCACTTTTTCACTGGTTTCTGCATCAAGGTTTCCGGTAGGTTCATCTGCAAAAAGAATAGCTGGTTGGTTTGAAAATGCCCGTGCCAGCGAAACGCGCTGTTGCTCACCACCTGATAATTGTACAGGATAGTGATGGGAGCGGTCGGCAAGGCCAACTTTATCCAGCAGTTCCAGTGCATGCGCACGGATGTTTTTTGCTCCTCTCAATTCTAAAGGTACCATTACATTTTCGAGTGCCGTTAAAGTGGGCAACAGTTGGAAGTTCTGAAAAATGAAACCCACATATTGATTTCTGATCGCTGCCCTTTCATCTTCATTTAGTTTCTCTAAGGCAATACCATTCAGTTCAACCGTTCCGCTACTGGCCCTGTCCAATCCGGCACATAAACCAAGTAAGGTTGTTTTTCCGCTTCCTGAAGGACCTGTTATGGCCACAGTTGAGCCAGCTGTTATCGAAAAATTAATGTTATCCAAAACGGTGAGTTCCCGTCCGGCACTTTGGTAAATTTTGCTTACATTTCGGATGTTCAATATGCTTTCCAATAGCTGAATTTTTAGGGTTTGCGTATAGATTGTGGCCAAACATAACCGGGCGCTGCCTGTTAAGGTAATGGTTTAAACGATAATTAGATATAGATTACTTAGATATGTTACGAAAACGATTAATGGGGCTATTTGTTTTGAGCCTTGTACTACTAAGCTGCGGAAACCGCGAAAATAAAAGCAATACCGATAAAACTTTAGATTCGACTGACCAAAAAACGGCTACCGTGCCCTCTGAGCAAAAGAATATCCTCTTTTTTGGCACTAGTTTAACCGCAGGTTATGGGCTCGACCCTACGGAAGCTTACCCGGCATTGATCCAAAATCGGATCGATTCTTTACAAATGCCTTACAAAGTAATTAATGGTGGTTTAAGTGGCGAAACTTCTGCTGGCGGAAAAGGGCGCATTGATTGGTTGCTTAAACAGCGTGTGGATATTTTTGTGCTCGAACTTGGCGCTAATGATGGACTGCGTGGGTTGCCTGTATCGCAAACGATTAAAAACCTTCAGGCAATTATTGATCGGGTAAAAGCTAAATACCCAGATGCTAAAATGGTATTGGCTGGTATGCAGGTTCCACCAAATATGGGTGCAAAATATGCCACCGACTTTAAAAACATGTTTCCTGATCTGGCAAAGAAAAACCAAATGGCCCTGATCCCGTTTTTATTGGATAAGGTAGGTGGTGTTCCGAAATTAAACCAGGCCGATGGCATACACCCAACTGCCGAAGGCGATAAGATCCTTGCCGAAAACGTTTGGGTAGTGCTGAAGGATTTGTTGTAGTTTAAACAGACAGATTCCGATAGAAAAAATCTTCATCTCGACCGAAGCAACGCGGAGTGGAGAGATCTTTGAACGATGTTCCCGAAAGGTTAAGATTTCTCCTCCGAAGGAGTTCCTTTGGAACACTGCGATCGGAATGACGATCTCCCAAACCAGGTATTTTTATACTGTCCCGAATATTCGGAATCAGGATCTGTCAGTCTATAAGATCCTGAGATGAACTCAGGATGACGCGGAAATATACGATTTATTGAATATCTTCCAATGTGCCTAAAAATGCAATAATCTGTTTGATTTCCAGTTTGCTTAAGTTTAACTTATCGGCAGATAAAGTCTGGTTTTCAATATTGATCCCCATGCCTGCGCCACCACCTTGATTATAAAAATCCATCACCTGCGCTAAGGTTTTATAAACACCATTGTGCATATATGGGCCTGTTTTGGTGATGTTTCTTAGGGTTGAAGTTTTAAATGCATGTTTATATTGCGGGTAGGCATAAAGGGCATATCGGCCCAGGTCAGGATCTATTTTAGGCTTTAAGGTATCTGTAGTAGCAGGTACGCCTAAAACTTCTGCTTCACTTTTAATAAAGAGAGGTGCTTGTGTACCATTAAATAAGGGTGCGAAATGACAGCTTCCACACTTTGCTTTTCCCATAAAAAGATTAAAACCTTCTTTTTCTTCTTGATTTAACTGTTTTTTATCTCCCTGCATGTAGCGGTCAAATCGGGAGTTAAACGGAGATAACGAACGGATATAAGAAGCCAATGCATGCTGGATTTTCCATGGATCGGCTTTCGTAGTTTTATTTTGATATGCTTTTTGAAATAAGGTTAGATAATTTTTTGATGAATTGATTCTCGTTGCAGCCTGTATTAGTGAACCATTCATTTCCTGTTTATGATGAACCACATCAAGCGCCTGATCTTCCAGGGTTCCTGCTTTTAAATCATAAAAGAATCCGCGCTGTAAACCAGCATAAGTTAAAGTTGGAGTATTTCTCAGTAGCGATTGTCCTTTTGATATTCCTGCTGCTTTGGTCAAACCATCCGTAAAGGCGAGTGATTGTTGATGGCAGCTGGCGCAACTCCGGTTATTTCCATTAGAAAGTACTGCATCATTGAATAGAATTTTTCCAAGTGCAATTTTATCATCGTTGATAAATAAGGTACTGTTGCCTACAAATTTGTTTATGTTAAAAGCGTTTGCTTGGAACATACTTGTTGCATCTTCGCGAAGCGCGCTGCCGCTGGCGGCAGTTGGTATTTTTTTTTCTAAACGAAGTAAATTGATGTGTTTGCTGATCGGATCAAGATATTCAGTAATAAAAGTTAAACGATCGAAATGATCAAAATCGGTATTTTTATCCAGGTAGCTTATCGCTGAAGGGATCAATTTATCTGGTGCGCCGTTTTCATACTTTGCCAGTACGTTTGCTATTCCTTGTAGTGCCGAAGCCGTTTCGGGTATCGATTGTAAGGTATTTGGCGTATCAAAACCAGTTATGCCTAAACTGGTAATCCTGAAAATTTCTAAACGGATAGCATCAAATAATTGCGCATCGGTAATCTGGTACTGTTCATTAAAGCGGCTAACACGTTGCAGGTTGAGTTGCATTTTTTTTACCTCATTCTCTAATTCCTTTCTGTTTTCTGTTGTTGGGGCTTCATAGATAATTTCTTCCATTACCTGAAAGCCTGTTGGATTTTCAATGAGATTTTCGCCCAGTTCAATTTCATCAATCGGCGCACCATTAAGCAGCACAGAAGTTGAAGGGAAAAAATATTCGATGTAATACTCCAGCTGTTTGTACTTTATTCTCGCCTGTAGAAAAGATTGTTTAATTGCTTTTTCATCCCTGTTTTGAACGGCTATCGATAATTTTTGGTCAACAATACTTTGAAATTCAATAAGCTGTTTATCAAAATCTGCTCTTACCAATTCTGCATTTGATCTGTTTTCCGTTTTGCAGAAAATGGATAATAGGGTAGTAAGGGTAATCAGTACAATGAAAAAAACAATTTTTTTAAGGCTAGACATGCTGAGGTTGGAGTTGAAATAAAATAGAAATCCCTTCCGGCGTTTGCCGAAAGGGATAAAGAAATAAAATAGGTTATTTAGAAACGCCGCGAACGATTACGACTTGTCCGCCTTCGTTATTATTTACCAATCTTGTTGTACCACCATCAGCATTTTTGTATTTATCGCTTGTCCAGGTGTGCGGGTGTAAATTAACGATGAATGTATCAGGAATACCAGTCAGCGCAGAGATATCGTACATCGCGCCATATTCCCAGCTACTTAATTGTACACTGTTTGATGGGTTGTATTTAGCGTTAAAGGTCGCATCTGTTCTGCGGTGGTTCATTTGTAACATCGGTTTTAACGATTTTGAAGCCATTGCAAATTGCCAGATGGTTCCATCATGGTCGTTGTTTTTGTAGAACGAATCTCCATCTTCCTGGATGTATACATAGTTTTCGGTTACACAAAGGTTATCTGGATTTACAATACTCTTTCCAGGGTTGTCATTTCCGTCAACAGCAACTTCTAACTTACCTTTTAGTGGATTGCTTGCATCTAATACCAGTTTATATACACGGCCCCACATGGTTTTTCCACTTACCGGTGTAAGTTTATCGCCCTGGCTAACACCAGTTGCAGTAAAATATACTTCCCGTCCGTTTGCTGCGCTGCCTTTTCTGTAATCGATATCTTCTACGCGGGCTAACATTAAAGCTTTTTTATCGATTGTTTGTTGCTGTAACTGTGCACCTGTACTGCTTTTTACATTGTCAAGCTCTACAAATTCCACATCATAGCTTTGTCCTTTGTCCATATTGGTTTCTATCGGATCGTTATTGCTGCGTTTCATCACATATAACTTTCCGTTTTCCAGGTCGCCCTGAGTGTTAGACACGTACATGGCCAATTGTCCATCGGTTTCATCTTCACCGATCAGTATAACGGTTTTGCCAGCATATGATGCTTTAGGGAGCGGCACTGCATTTTCAGCGCTCCATCTGCCCAATGCACTAACAGTTCTCTGTTTGTTCTTTTTATCTGCTGCAGCAAGTGGGTCGATGGCATGGATCATCGATTCTGCACCGCTTTCTCCGGCAGTTAAGAAAACTGGTTTAGCAAAGCCATGTTCTTCTGGTGTTACCAACGTAGCAGAACATAAACGGGTCATACCGCCATCAGAATCTACAATATATTCTCCTTTTACAGGTTTGAAATTTTTATCTAAGTATACTCTCGATACAGATTGAAGAATTTCATGGTTATTAATCATGATGAAACCTTCACCGGCTGGATTTTTGATAATTCCTGCTCCATCAGGTTGTGCGCCAAATATAAAATTTGGTGATTCTGGCAGTACATCGTCTGAGCTGATCAGTGTGGTAATATTCAGGCTTTCGAAACCGGGCATGGTTTTTACCAATGAAGGGTTTACCGAATAATCTTTAAGCGCAACTGGAGTGGTTTCAGGAGTTTCTGGCTCATTATTCTTTTTACAGGCACTGATCACAACTGCCGAAGTAACGAATGCGGCAACAGCAAGGGCTAATGCCTTTTGCTTTAATAATGTTTTGTTCATAATTTTTGTTTTCCGTTTGAGGCAAAATTACATGGGCTATGTTTCCGGAAATTAAAGTATATGTTAAGCTAAACTGCCTTATGCTATTTAGAATTGTTCTTTTGATCAACAAATTAACAAGGGATCTAATAAATAAAAGGGCGGGGAATTATACCCGATTTTAAGTAAGTTAAAGTCCGAAAGAGTACTACGCAACAATGATCGGGATTAAGAAAGCAATGAATTTGATTAAGTAGATTCGAGATTTCGTCCTGCTGAACTTGTTTCAGCATCTTTTATTGTAATGAGGACCCTGAAATAAATTTAGGGTGACGACCTTGATATATATCATTCCCGCCTGAAGCTTTTAAGCGTTCCATCATTGTTAAACTGAAGGTCATAACGCTCGCGGCTGCCGTTAATGGTTGATGGGAACCAACGCATGCCATCATCCCAAATAGATATATAGGCCATCGAGGTGGGTTTTGCACCTTCAACCTGAGCGGCTTTATCGTTATAAATCTGCATGACTTTTTGTGCAGCTGCAAAATTTATTTTACTTAAAGGAAAGGTCCTGCGCTCAATATTCCTGGCCTGTACAGGTTTTGGCTTAGACCAATAACCATCTTTGTATTGGTATGCATCTACATATTTAGGATTTTCGGGATGCTGTAAGGCCAGTTTAATGGAACCATCTTCATAAAAGTGCACAGATTCATATAGCACAATCTCTCTATCACGGTATTGTGGCAACTGCCTTAGTTTCTCTTCTGCCTGTGCTAATTGTGAAGCACTTAACATCTCTTTCCTGGCTTTTGCTACTGGTTTTTCTGTATTGTTGTTTTTTGCCCCTGGCTGAGGCAGGTTCATATCCTTTAAAAATTCATTTACCCTTTTTTGGATTTCCTTGCTACCTGCTGGTGTTTGCTTTTGTTTTAATCGTTCCAGATCATGAAAAAGTTCTTTTGCCTTGTCCTGAAGTTCTGGCGTTTTAACCGTATCGCCGTTTATCATTATAAATTTCTCCTGATGATGTGTAGAAGTTGTTGTTTCAGTGGTTCCGGTATATTCGCCTTTTGATCCGATACGGTTTTCTTTATTGTATTTTTTAACTAATGAATCGTTTGGATGAAAGGTTTCATCCACACTTTTTGTGACCTGTTTGCAGCTCAAACACAAGAGGCAAGACAATATGATAAGCCAGGAAATATTATTTAAGCTCATCATCAGAATTCTCCTTTAATTTCTTTCAGGTCTTTTTCGAAAGCAATTTTCTCCGGATTTTCCTTAAGGTAAAAAATCGATACATATTCCAGCTTAGTTATATCCAGATCGAGCAGGTTAACAACCTTTTTAATATTCGCCCAGTGTTTATGATGGTATTGATCTGTAAATTCCAGTTCAAAATTAATCATTGGCTGTTCGTTAATAAAGGTTCCGGTCTGGCTGACCTTAATCAACCTGGCGGTTGTCTGCATACCTTTAAATTTGATCAGGAACAATTCATTTGGCTTACCCAAAAATTTGCTGTGGATAATGGCGCCTAAAATCCGGTAAAAAAGAAGTGATGCAGGGCAAACCAATAACGGATGGCCTATGCTCATAAAACGCCAGCCCATGCCTTCGCTTTCTGAGGAATAGGAATAAACAAAATAGCCGGCAACGATACAGGTAAAAGCGAGCCAACCCAAGTTAACCAACGCTACTATGGTTTTGTTTATGCTCACTTCTGTACTGGCGAAAATGAGATAAGGGACTTTGTTTGCCTCCTTATCCAACAGTATGCCCACGGTTTTACCAACCTCATAGCGGCGTTCGTAAGGTTTTGAATCATTTATCGTGGTTTTTTGCCTGATTTCACTACCTGACAAGTTTTTAAACTGAAGTGTGAGTTCATAGGCATCATAAGCGGCATTAGGTTTTGATACTTTTGCAGCCGCTATAATTTTAGCCTCGCGCGGCTCACCAGTATTTTTGAGTTTTTCTATATTGCGCTTTATCGAAAAAATGCGGATTACCCATTTGTGGTAATAGCCTATTAAGAGAATAATCCACAATAATAAAGAAACTGCTACCAAACTTAATGATAACCATGGATCTCTTTCCATCAGGTTCGGCATGTTGTCGCTCTTAATGTTGTAATATAACAACATCGGGAAGGGAATGGCAAAAAACAACATGTAAAGTATCCAGAATATCGAAAGTCCTTGTCTCATGGTTATCTGGTTGAGGTATTGATTGACTGAATTATTGAGTAACTAGATAAGTAACTATTAAAAAGGCATCTTTTCTACTGCAATGTTATTGTCCTTCGCGTATTTGTCTGCAAGTTTCCACAGCTTATTGTATTTCTCGATAAATGCGTCATAGGGTTTGGTATCTAGTTCAGTTAAGGCCCTGTTAATGTTTTCCTCGGGCTCATGTTTGTCTATCATTTTGGCTATTTTGAGATGTTTCTCCTTGTAACTCGTTAAAACGTAGTTATGCAGTATTAGTGAAGCATCCAGCATGGGTTTTGTTTCTGGAGTTGGCTGCAGTTTTTTTACTTTCTCCAAATTCTTTTCGGCCCTGGCAATCGAATTTTTCAGGTATTCTTCGCAACCGGTAACTTTGCCGGGACCAGATACGTTTTTAAGGTATTCTTGATAGCCTTCAAAATAGTAAGTGCCAAAACGCGATATATCATTCGCATTTAAGGCTGCCTGGTCAAAATATTCTTCAGGGGTATTAACCGTAAGGTTGCATGCGGTGATGGTCGAGACCATCACCATTAGCATGACATTTTTGATGTTGAGGCGCATAAACTTCTTTTAGTATTTACCAACAAATGAAGATTTGTCTTCGAACCATTTACCGATAAGCGGAACAGGTTTTAATGCACCATTGGCCGCATTGATAATACCCATAATCCACAAGACGATAAATACATATCCAATTAAGCCTAAAAATGATAAACTGGGTACCATACTGGCAATGATAGTAAGAACCACGCTAAAAATAATATTCACAATAGCCAATCCAAGCGACTGCCTTAAGTGGTATTTAAGCAAAGCATCAGCTTTGTCTTTTCCACTGAAATAAGCTACAAGCCATCCGATAATGGTGATGTAGGAAATGATTGAAAGGGTTTTGTTGTTCATGATGTCTGATTTTTAGATTGAAAAATTATTTAGGTCAAAGTTGAGATTAAACCTGGCCGTTTGAAAGATTTCTCCGCCTACAAAACATCTACTGTATTTTTTAAAAACGTCTACAATGCATCTACAAGTATTTTTAAGTTGTTGTTAATTAGTGTTTTATGTTTTTTTGTTTTTTTTGGCTTTTGTCTACAATTTTACCCAAGCTCCAATCTTTATGCTAATTTTACGATATGAAGTATCTGGGTTTTAAAAACATATTACTCTTGATTTGGATCGTTATAGGTGGTTACACGGCCCAGGCGCAAAGCTTATTAGATAGTACAGCGCTCGATAATTTAAGTGAGCGGGATAAACCAGCCCTGCTTACGCAATTGGCAGAAAGATATAGGATTAATGCAAACTATGCAGCCGCAATTGCAAAGGCGCAACAAAGTGTAAGTTTGGCCATAAAACTCAAGAACTTTACCGAAGCCACAAAAGCATATGCCATGCTGGTTAATGTTTATGCAAATACGAAGCAGTTTGCTTTGTTGAAAAAAACGGGCTATACCACTTTATCTATTGGGCAAAAGGCACAACAGCCCATTGCCCTGGCTTATGCGTATTACGCGCAAGCTTTATTTTACAATGCTATAGACAATAATGAATTGGTAACTAAGTATTGCCAGATGGGGCTTAAAATGTTGGAGAAAAAATACGATCCTTATCTTACTGCTAAAATATATTACCAGTTATATGCACTGAATACGAGGTGGGACAATGTAAAAAATGTAAATAAATATGCCCAAAAGGCCACTGAAAATGCACTAAAAACAACTGATTACAACCTGTTAAGCAACTGTTATATTGCCCTGTCGGTAGCTGCTGATTACAATTTTGTAGCAACCAAGAGCGAATTACAGCGGGATAGCATTATTTACTACTTAAATAAAGTACAAGATCTTTATAAACAGTACCCCCAATACGTTGCCAGAAAAACATACGCTATGGCTTGCATCAATAGTGCAGATTATTATTTGAAATACTTTCCTGATACGGACCAGGCTGCGAAAGCAAATGCCATTCGGTATGCAAGCATGGCCAACGAGGTAATGAGAGGAGTGCTGAATGGGGAAGAGGTTAGGGCGAGCAGCTTGGGTATTTTGAGCGAATATGCCAAAAGAGATAAAAATACGGCCATGACTGAAGGGTATTTACAGGAGGCTTATAGTATCATGAAAGACCAGCAAGCGCCATATTACTACACGTTGATTAATATTGTAACGGCATTGTCCAGCTTTTATGAGCAAAATGGCAATTACGGAAAGGCACTTGAGTTTCAGAAAAAAGCAACAGCATACAATAGTAAACTTTTTGATCAGAGGCAGGCTTTAAATGCTCAAAAACTAGAAGTACAGTATGAAGCTGAAAAAAAAAACAATGAGGTGAGGCTGTTAAAACAGAGCGAAAAATATGCGCAGCAGCAAAAGTACCTCTACATTGGTATTGTCATTGCTTCGCTGTTGGGACTAATATTTATGTTCCGGTCTTACCATTTTAGGTTAAGATATTCATTACAGCGCGAAAAACAGTTGCATTTGGAAAAACAGGATGCTGAATTGCAGATGAAACTCGAAAAAGAAGAGCAGGCAAGGTTAAAAGCGGAGCAGCAATTATTGGAAAGTCAACAACAGCAGTTACAGAAAGAAGTAATGGCCAGCCAATTACAATTGGAGCATAAAAAAGAGATGCTTTTTCAGATCAAAGAAAAATTTAATGACAACCATCAACTGAATATTAACAAAATCTGGAATGAAGAGCTGCTTTTGGATAACGATTTTGAGGAAGCAAAATTTCAGATCCAACAGGTACATCCAGAATTTTTCTCTCTGCTAAATCAAAGGGCACAACAAAAACTCACCTCGCTTGACTTAAAACTCTGTGCTTACCTCCATTTAAAAATGGATACCAAAAAAATTGCCCAGCTGATGCATATCGAAGCCAAAAGTGTGCGCATGAGCCGCTACCGTGTTAAACAAAAACTGGGGCTTGACAAAGAAGAGGATTTGAATTTATTTTTGCAGAAAATGACTTAAAGCTTGTGGTTTTCTAAGTGTTTATTAGGGCGAAAAACAGGTTAGTGCAAATGGTTAAGCAAATTGAACTGTTTTTGTACTTCGGCCAATACCTGCTCTTTTTTACTGATTATTTTGCTCATTTCCAGCTTCTCCCTTGATAATTGCCCTTGTTGGTGTATTGCAGCATCCCGTATTTTTTCAGTATTAGTTTTGTTTTGACTGATCTGTTGCTGGGCAATAACTAAGCGGTCAAAAATTTCGGATTCTTTAACAGCCTTATAATAGTTGCTTGTTGCCGCTTTTAGTTCGTTGCCATATTTAATATCTCCTGTTTCCAGTGCATTTATTTCACTGATGATTTTATCCAATGCCTGTTCCTCGTCGGTTATTGCCTGCTGGGCACATTTAAAATCGCCAACAATCAGGCACTTCAGTTTCCGCTCATTAGGGCCGTTTTTGCCCAGCATGATATTGAAAACGCCCCTTTCCTTTTGCTCCAGAACTGTTTTTAAATGAACTGCTTTTTTAGACTGGCAAGAAGACATGACCAAAATAAGCACTAAAAGGATGTTTCTTTGTAACATAACGGTTTACGCAGGATTTTTAAATTATTTTCGATTTAGATCTGTAATTAAAAGTGGATTGTCCTTCTTCAGTTTTTCGATCAGTTCTTGTACAGCACCTATTGTAGGGCTTTTTTTCAAATCTTCTACTTCTGCATTGGTAATGCCCACCAACTGTAAAAAGCTTACTTCGCCGTGAGGGGTGTCTATTTTCCCCAGTTCGGGATCTAAGGCAAAAACAAATCCCGTTATTTCAGTGTCAGTATTTAGTTTTATGGGACCGTTGGCTGGGATAAAGTGATTTTCTTCAAACCATTTTCCGCTCGAGAATACATACCTGGCCAGGTTATTCATTACGTTTATGGCCCAAATGGGATCATGCTCATCATCTTTGAATGGGACCAGTCTAAACGTAAATTCAAAACCCCATTTGCTAAATTCTCCGCCAGCTTTTTCTTCGTTATAATACAGTTCACTCATACCATAACTGATCATGTGCCGATGAAAGGTTTGGTGGCTGCTATCATAAATGCTGGCGCCATCTATCGGGTCAGTACCACCGGCTGCATAATGGATTCCGCACAATGGTGGGTAATGGCGTGCTTCCATACTGCCATATATCTTCTCCAATTGATCATCTATCGCCTGCCATCCAGGTGTATCTTCTGTGGTAAACTGTTGTTTATAAATTTCGGGGTTCATCATAATTTTTTACATTTTAAATGATGTATTTGCTTTTCAAAGATTTTGCCATTTATTCTCATAACACGTTTTTCTGCTGTTGGCTGCTGCTTTATTGGGAAAATATCGTAGTGCCGTCAATAGCCAGCGTTTTTACGTAAAAGCTCATCTGTGGAGCGGTGTTACCGCTGGTAATATAAAAGCTTTCAGACGAAGCCGCAGGCTGCGCATCTGTAAATGTCATTTTACGTGGGTTTTTTATGTCGCTAACGGTTACCATCGTAATCACGCCCGATGTATTTTTAAGCTGCCCTGCCACCCATTTAAGTAAAAATTCGTCAGGGTTCTGACCGAGTTCTATACTAATGCTGCAATTGCCATTATTAATCAATTTGCTTTCATCCTGGCTATAAAAAGGATTGTTTAATGAATAATTAGCGCCATAAAGCTTGTAGCTATAGCTGGTATTGGTGGCCTTATCCGTTAATTTTAATTCAATTTCCGCCTGCGCCTCATTTTGTGCAATTGCATTAAAACTGCATAACAATAATAAGAGGATTAGGGTTTTGTTATACCATTTAGTTTTCATAAGGGACGTTATTAAGTTGATGTTAAGAAGCAAAATTGAATTTTCCTTCGAATATTTTTCCAATGAGTGGAACAGGTTTTTCCAGTTCGTTGTTGGCTGCTATAATGCCAAGCAATAACAGTACAAATGGAATTAATAAGATGAGATAAAAAATAGCGCCTAAAGATGGAATAATCGCTAAAATAACACTGCTCAGAATGCTTAAAAGAATAGACGTGATGATCAGTCCGAGCGATTGCCCAAGGTGATAATTAACCAGTTTACTTTTTTCTGCTGATTTTTTAAACTCCAGGTAAGAAATAATCCAACCGATTAGTGTAATGTAGGCCACAATAGCCATTGTTTTCTGTTTCATGTGATTAAATTTTTGGTGAATTGAATAACTCAAAGTTATGGGCGTTTAAACCATCAGCCAAGAAAAGGCGGGCTACACAGCGACTACCTTTTTTTAAAATAGCGTCTACAAGGAGACTACAAAGGCCGTTTAAACCGCTATATTCCACTTATTTGTTGTACTTCTGCTTTTATAAAAGTGTTTCTTTTCTATTTTTGAATATGCAGCTACCACTGAAAACTTTATTAAGCCTCTTTATCTGTCTTTTCCTTTTTTTTAAAAGTGCAGAGGGCCAAAAAATCTATCTCGATTCGTTAAACCATTTACTTGCACAAAAGGGTACTACCAAAGAGCTGCGTGTAAATATATTGTGCAAGCTCGCTAAGGCTAATTTTGAAAAAAATCTTCCACTATCTTTCCAATTGGCCGATCAGGCCCTTCGGGTTAGTGCGGGATTAAAGGATGGGAAAAGTAAAGCGATGACCTATGCCACGCTGGTACATTTATATGTTTGGAAAAAAGACATGAAAAACGCCTATCAAAGCCTTGATAGTGCCATGTACTATGCAAAGAAAACAAAAGATAGGGTTACCTTAGGTTTTGTATGGTTTAGAAATGGCTGGCTAGACCTTATTAATGATGAGAATGATAAATCTATCACCAAACTCTTTAAAGCACTCGATTTTTTTAAAGGAGAAAATGCTTACGAATATGAGAGTACCATATATCATTACCTGGCCAGCTTTTATGGATATGGTAACAACCCATCCAAACAACAAAAATATGCCGATCTGTGTTATTCAACGGCAGTAAGAAGCCAGCAGGTGGATTTGTTGAATAACGCTTATTTTACCATCGGACAAACCTTTTTTGACCGCTTTAAGCTGGATACCACAAAACGTAATCTGCTGGATTCGACTTTAAAGGTTTACAAAAAATCGCTATGGCTCTCTAAAAAACAAGAAGGACGTTTGCTTGTATATAGCAATACTGCCGCAGTAGCGCTAAATACTGCCAATACCTATTTTCAGTACTTTCCGGCAACCTATCGCGATAGCGCAGAAAAATATGTGGATGAGGCGATTGAAATTGCCACAAAAACGAATTTACAGGAGATTTTATTAAATTGTTACGGGTTAAAAAGTGAATATTACCTGCGGGATGGTAATTATGATCAGGCTGAGAAAATATTATTAACTGGTTTGGGCAAAACAGAAGATGGAGTGGTTAAAATGCCGCTCACAAAGTCCAGAATATTTCAGGGCCTCTCCAATATTGCTGAGAAAAAAGGAGATAAGGCAGCAGCGCTAAATTATCTAAAAGCATACGTTGCGAATTATAAAAAAGCTTTCGACGAAGAGAAAATAAATAACACCGTCAGGATCGAGGCACAATATCAGTCTGAAAAAAAAGAACAGGAAATCGCATATCTCCATCAACAAAGTGCCTACACGAAAAAATTAAATGTTTTCTACATCATTTCGGGGCTTACCGGGATAGTAGCCTTACTTTTCCTGTTAATCTCCTACAACTATAAACTCAAAGCCTCGGTCAGGAAACAGGAGTTGATTGACCAGCAAAAGGATGCTGCAGAACTAAAAGCACAATTAAAAGAAGCCGAAGCTTTGCAGCTAAAGGCCGAGCAAGCTTTACTTAAAGAACGGCAGGAACGCCTGGAAAAAGAGGTATTAGCCGGTAATTTGCAGATTGAAGAAAAAAATGAGCTGCTGGAACTCATTTCGGGCAAGGTAAACAGTGAGAGCCATCTTTCGCTTGATGAACAGATTAAACGGATTGTGAATCAACAGAAAAAGATGGATGAACAGTTTGAAGAATATAAAATAGATTTTTTTGACGCCAATCCTGCTTTTTTTGAACGCCTGCAAGAGAAAGCAAACCATACACTTACCCGGCTCGATTTAAAATATTGTTCTTATATGTTGATGGGTTTGACCAATAAGGAGGTTTCCATCCGTTTGGGCATCGAACCTAAGAGCGTGCGCATGAGCCGCTACCGGATTAAACAAAAACTGGGCTTGGGAAAAGATGACGATCTTAATCTGTTTCTTCAGCATTTAGGTCATTAATAGTACTTGAGGCAATATAGCTGTTTCGGGCGGTGAAGAATCGGAAATATATGGTATGTAAATAATCCTTACAGCAATATGTGCAATGTTATATTTAAGGCCCTGGTACAGGTAAATATAATTTAACCACAGATGTTCCGATTTTCAGGAGATAAAAGAATGCACACAGATTTAGAAATTCCGTGTTTATCTGTGTGCATCTGTGATTAAAAATCCCCGATCTTTAAAATTAATTCTTTACCAATGTGGGTTTAGGCCGGTAATAAAATTCTTCTTCTTCAAAAGTATCTTCATCTCTCTTTTCTGTATGATTAGCAGGTATAAGTTCATCTATTCTCACCATAGGGCCGTTTTTAGCCAGCTCACTCCCGGCAACTTTCGACTTGAAAATAGGCCATAACAATTGTGCATACCATTGGTCGCCTTCGTAATGCGAAATGCCATAAGCCTTAGGGTATTTGCGGGTAATTAAAGCGGTGCCAAAAATAATATCCCATAAGAAAAACATATTGCCGAAGTTGCCCTTATAGTAACCCACGCCATCATCTGTTGTAGCCGCATGGTGCGCATGGTGGGTAGCAGGCGTAGAAATCGTTCTTTCTAATACCCAGGCCAGTGGGTGCAGTATTTTGTATTTGTAAAAAGGTTTATCCCACGGAATACTCGAGTGGGCCAGGGTGGTAATGGTACCTTTAATTCCCCTCACCACAATGGCTGGTAGGCCAAGTCCTAAATAGACCAGGGCTGTGGTTAAGTAGGTTTGTGAAAAAAAGAGGGTATAAATGGCATTCTGTCTGCTGGCCATGGCCATACCCATGTACGATGCAGAGTGGTGAGTACGGTGAAAACGCCATAACCACGGAATTTCATGGTGCAGCCTGTGGTACCAATACTGGGTAAGATCATCGGCAATGGCAATAATGATGCAGCCCCAAAAAAAAGGAACCCACTCAAAGGTATTCTTTAAGCCAGGCAGTACGGCTGGTAAAAATTTTAAACCATAGTAGGCCACAATTGGCCTGATTACCAACCTGGGCAGGGTAAAGCAGGCAATATCAACAAAACGTTCGTTTTTTGGCCACTTACCTTTATATAGGCCAAAAGAAAATTCAAGTACGCCAATAAAGAATACTAAAAAGGGAAAACCGAAACCATTCAGGTTTTCGATTATGTTTTTGATAAAATTAATTACTGGTTCCATTGCTTGATGAATTTTTAGGGTTTACAGACTTAGTTTTTTCAGCTTTATGCTGTTGTTTTAACCAGGGCCTATCGCCGGTAATGTAAAATGTAACGAACATTAACACAATGGGCAATACATAGATAAAGAGGCTTAATACCGCATTTCTAATGATTTTCTGTCGGGTTTTTTCTTCGATTTTCATGGTTCATAGAATTTTAGTTTTTGTTAATGGTTTGTGGTGCTGGCTTGTTGCCAAGTAATCGTTGGGTAAGGTAAAGGCCACCAAAAATGATGATAAAGGGGATCAGCGTTACAATAATGCCCACCAATATCTTTTTTCCTAAGATGCTAAAGTCTGATACTGTCATTTTTTTCTTTCTTTTTTAAATTAATAATTAATTACATCCGGGATTTTGGATGAGTAGCGTATTAAGTTCTCTTTCGGTTTGAGGGATAGGAAACAGCCGATTTTTCGGAGATTTTTTTGAGCACATCTACATAAATATTACCGCCCTGTCTTACCAGATCGAACCAGCGATAGCCTTCCTGGATAAATTCTTTGAAGGGAATTTTTGTCCGGTGCGGAACGCAAAGCTTCCATCGGCTGCGCGGGTTACGGCATGTGTAGTTCCTTTTATGGCCAAAACCACATTGCCGATAGGCTGTTTCGTTATCGAATCTTTTACTGATCCTATTATCGTTGAGCTAATGATTGGGGTACTTTGCTGTGCGCTTGCATTTTTGGTAAAGATGGCAATTGCAAGAAATACCATCAGCCTGGCGGCTATTTTTTTTCTATGGATAGGTTTTTCCATATATTTATGCAGTTTTATTTAATGATTTGAATTGTTAGTAAAACTTGATAACCAGAAGTGATTGGCGTTACAATGGTTATCGAATAATATCCGGCAGGGCTTCCCTGTCGGGTTTGTTTTTTATGATAGACACTATCTCATTTTGTACGCTGTTTAAAAAGCTACACTTCTGCAGTTAGCCTTAGGCCAGTAATTATTTAATAAAGAAAAATGGGGGTGATGAGCGCTGCTGTATCAGCAACAACAGGAAAGGCACATTCGCATGGAAACATATTGTAAATGGTGCATTGTACTTTTTAATTTGTCGTTAATATAATTAACATCATTTTGACAAATATATATAAAATTTTCATAAAGACTATAAAAACTATAGAATTTATAGTTTTTATGAAAAAAGCCATTCATTCCTAAAATAAAATTTAAGGCTTCACCAAATAAAGATCAGTAAGGAGAGCTTATTCTAAGTTTTTTAATCGTGGTGTTGAGGAGGATATTCTAATTTCTTTACGCTCTTTAGGAGAGGAGAGCCTGTAAAACAGTAGCCAATAAGTGATGGCCATAATCAACATACCTAAGAGCGCACTGATTATATCATTCCTTTTCATACTTGTCTTGCTGCAAAAAAAATGCCGATACGCCGATATCGATCCCAATAATTGTTTTTCTTCTTCTTTTTTATTGATTTTTAATTTTTACGAACAAAGTTACAGGTCTGCTTTTGGGAAGCGAGGAGGGCTCTGGACACACTATAAACAAAAAAAGCCCAGATAATTAGGGCTTTTTTATTGCGATAATATATTTCGCTATACCTGGAGGAACTTAAAGTTTTATTTCTCCGGTAGTGGGGTGAGGTTATTTTGATTGATATTTCTGTCCTAAATACTGGTGCCTGATAATAGTCTGCTGTAATGGGTGGTGGCATTTCCATCTCTGAGCGCTTTATAATGTGGCGACATAATTTCTACTCCGGCCTGGTTAAACTGATCCTGGATGTTTGCATGCAAAGCAGAATAGATTACGGCCTGCCGGTTTGGCGATTGAGTAAAGGCATTTAATTTATGACTTACAAAATTTATCTTACGTCCAATAACTGTTTAATGATTCAATTTACATAACTGAATGAACTTTGGGCACGGAATCGCACGATCAAGCCTCCTGGAATATTCTTCATTAACATTAAATCCTAAAGAATATGCTAAAATCATGTTATAGGAACACAAAAACTTTTCAATCAAAAAAAGTTCAAACAGTGCAAGGCCATCAACATATTTACTACGATTTGCATTGGTTGGGGAGTAAATCCTTTCGAAATGTTAGCAAACTAATAATGGGAACTTATTCCACCCTCAGAGGAGTGACAGTTTTCATAAAAGAAAAAAGCCTGAAATCAGAAGATTTCAGGCTTTAATTTTTGGCGGAGAGCGAGGGATTCGAACCCCCGGACCTGTTACAGTCAACAGTTTTCAAGACTGCCGCATTCGACCACCCCCTTACTAGCGCAAGTCTTAGTGGGGAGGGCAGCTGGGTGGATGACTTGTGCATTCATTATATTTAACTAGCTGAGATTTTTTTAGAGATTAATGTGTTGATTTAATGAAAGCCCAAGTGAGGCTTTTGAGGTAGTGGGCGCTAAGATTTGCGCTAGATGGAGGAAAAGAGTAAATTTTTGTGAATTTCAAACACATTGATTTTGTCCAAATTTTAAGGGTTTCTCCCTGCTAAATCAATTTGCTATATTTAGCCTATGATGCGCTCCACTACAATTTTCCTTTTATTATTTTCCTTCCACATTTCGGCAAATGCTCAAAAGAGAATGATCGTTAAGGAGGATACAGTTTTGGCCTACACTTATCAGGAAGCCTCTACGACAGTCTCTTCTCTAGATAAATTGCCGCCTAATATACAAAAGCAGGTTGAAACGATAATGAAGGACTCTTTTTGGGAATTCAAAGATTCTCTCCATTTTATCAATGCCCAGATTGTTGATGTACTAAAATACCTCGAGGATGGCGATCCCCATAAAAGGCACTGGGTTGTTCCTAAATACGAACTTAACTTTTACTTAAAGGATACCCCTATTGGAATCCAACGTTACAACATCACACTTCACCTGGATGATTATGGACAAATTCTGCAACTCAATTGGCCAAGAGAAGGAGCGGGTAGCAGAAAAATGTTCCTAGCACGCAAAGCAATAAAAGAATTCGCATTCAAGGAGGCAAAAGAACGCAGATACAACCTTCACAAGTTTGAAGTAAGTTTTGAATACAATGAACAATTTCGCCGACTTTGCTGGGAGTTTTCTTTCTTAGACCACATGGAGATAGGTGCTGCTTATTACAATTTCATAAAAGTGCCCTGGGATGAGTTACTTATAATCGATAGCACTAAAAAAGACAACTAATATGGTTTGTCAACGAATTTAAATAAAAGTATGGCTATTCATCTTCACTGCACACAAAGCAAGATATTAATGGGAATTTGATCGATGGATTGTAAAGCGCTTTCAGTGAAAAAGAGCACGAACAGATGTAGCACATACTACGTTAGGACTTAAGGGAACAGCACGCCGTTGAATTGATTAATGCCGATAGAGTAACAGATTCAGGATCAGTGCTGAGATAAATGTCAACACTCCAACAATCGAGCTTGTTTATTATGATAGGATATTTCTAGAAATGATTCCGGAACTCAAAACAAAGGATTGGAGTTATCGGTTGCTCGAAAAATGCTTGCGCTTTATTAGCCCCTTAATAGCGCAAGTTTCAGTAGGGAGGCAGCTGGTTGGGTGACTTGCGCATTAATTAGCTGGGATTTTTTTGAAGGTTAATGCATTGATTAACGAAAGCCCAAGTCAGGCTTTTGCTAAGGCAATGGGCGCTAAGACTTGCGCTAGATGGGGCCGAAATGAAAAAAGCCTGAAATCAGAAGATTTCAGGCTTTAATTTTTGGCGGAGAGCGAGGGATTCGAACCCCCGGACCTGTTACAGTCAACAGTTTTCAAGACTGCCGCATTCGACCACTCTGCCAGCTCTCCGCTGCAAAAGTACGAACTTGGCGCAAATCTGCAAATGATTTTCATTCAAATATTTGCATAAATATTTTAAGCGTTGCTAATCATTTAGTTAGCTCGCATAAAAACTTCTAAAAAAACAAATAAACGGCCAATAATGGCCATTTTAGCTACAATTTTGGGCTTTAGGTTTAAACTAAAGCGCCTGTTTAGGGTAAATTTTTTCCCGGTCTACCGATAAAATACCATTTCCCTCAATTGCAAAACAAACCAGTCCGATTAATACGGAGACCGAAAACCAAAATTCTGAATAGGGTTTAAAAATACCACCAGAAATATTCACAAAGAATACCGCCCCGATCAGTATTGGTAAATTAACCAGGCAGAATACACGGGTATGTGTGCCCAGGGTAATGGCTAAGCCTCCAATTAGGTGTAACATAATAATCAGGTGCGCCAGTAAGCTAATGCTCACAGCTGTGCCTAAGAAAGCGCCCCTCATTAAATTACTAAAGGCTTGCATATTGATGTAAAAATCAATACCCTTCCAAATTAAAATAAGGCCTAATAAGATTCTAAAATAGTCTAACCATTTTGGGTGATGGTGATCGCCCCAGCTTTGGATTTTCTTAAGCATGTTCATAACTTCTATATTTTGGTTATAACAATTTACGGAAAAATAAAGAAAATAACAATAGCTAGCTAATTGTTTGATTTTGAGATGGAAAATAACACGCTTCAATTCTTGATGTGCTTAATTTACTAATTATCTACACGCAATTGAATGGCCGGAAATGTACGTTAATATCTTTCGACTCCGATACCATTAGACTTCAATAAAAAGAGTCGTCATCTCGACTGAAGCGCAGTCCCGAACTTTCGGGAGAGAGATCTATATACGTAGATTTCTCGGCTACGCTGCACTCCGCTCGAAATGACGATTTATCTTAGTTTATATACGCTTCAATCCTTGGTAGCCCTTTAAAATTAGCCTTTCTTCTTCTCCGCTATTTTATTGTTTACGTAATCAGTGGGCGACATGCCGAACTGTTTGGCAAAGTTTCTTCCAAAGTGAGATTGAGAACTATAACCAACCATTTCTGAGATTTCGTAAATTTTTAATACCCCTTCATTTAAAAGCTCGGCAGCTTTTTTTAGCCTTGCCAAATTAATCAGTTCGTTTGGACTAAGGTTTGAAATGGATTTAATTTTCCGGTATAAGGTTGGCCGGCTCATATTCATCTTTTCTGCCAGATGCTCCACATCCAGCTCCTGATTGCTGATGTTCTTGTTAATGGTATCCTGTAATTTTTCTAAAAACAGCTCGTCTGCCTTTGAATAAGCAATACTTTTAAGGTGGAGCAGGGGAGAGCTCGCGAAATATTCCTTGATCTTGTTCCTGTTTTTAATCAGGCTCGAAATCTGTACCTGTAAAAATTCCGGAGAAAAGGGCTTTTCTACATAGGCATCGGCACCCAGTTCTAAACCTTCAATTTTAGATTGCAATGAATTTTTTGCAGTAAGGAGGATAACGGGGATATGGCTGAATTCTAAGGTAGATTTTACTTTCGCACAAAATTCGAAACCGTCCATTTCCGGCATCATTACATCGCTTATGATGAGCTGAACAATTTCACGCTGTAATATTGCTAATGCTTCTATACCGTTTCTGGCCTGTAGTACGTGGTATTTTTCTTCCAGATCATCTGAAATGAAATCAAGAATATCTTCATTATCATCAACCAGTAACACGACAGATCTTTCCATATCCTCAGCATCTTTTATGGTCAGCTTGCCTACAATTTCTTCCATTTTCCGTTCAGGTTAAATTCTATAAGTTGATGGATAGGCAGTTCCAATACAAATATATTAAAATCACGATCATTAAAATCTAAATAAAGCTCTCCGCTATGTAGTTGAGCAAGCGATTTCGAAATCGATAAACCTATTCCCGTTCCTGCCTTTATTTCGGTTTCTTTGCCCCTAAAAAAAGGTTCAAATATCTTGTCTTTAATTTCAATGGGGATGTTATGTCCGTCGTTTTTTACCCTCACCGCAAACTTATCGCCTTCCTGCAATGATAAATTGATCTGTACCATGGTTTTTCCATATTTAATGGCATTGTCTACCAAATTGCTGATCATTTTGTAAAAAGCCTCAACGTCGATATAAGCATAGAGTTTTTTCTCAGGTAAATGCAGGTTATACTTCATGTCCTGTTGTTCTGCAGCGGGTTGAAACTGAAGAAATACATCTTTGAGGATTTCTGAAATATCGGCCTTTACGAAGTTTAGCGAAAATTCGCTGGTTTCGGTTTTTCTGAAATCCAGTAACTGATTGGTCAATTTGAGCAACCTATCCGTGTTCCGTCCCATAATCCGTAAATTCTTTTCTATTGCAGGTATGGCATCGGCCTGTTTAATCAGTTTCTCCATCGGGCCGATAATCAGTGTGAGCGGTGTCCTGATTTCGTGGGCAACATTGGTAAAGAATTCGATTTTCGCCTGATACACTTCTTTTTGTTTTTCATGTTCAAAAACTTCCATTCTTCTGCTGTTTTTTAACGCAATTTTTCGGTGGTATCTCCGTATCAGGAAGAAAATAATTCCTCCTGCGACGATCAGATAAAGCAGATAGGCGATAGGGCTGAGGTAAAAAGGAGGACGGATTTTGATCAGTAATTTGGCATTTTTGGTACTCCAGGTACTACTTCCTTCAACCAATGCTTTCACTTCAAAAATATAATTCCCGGGGGCAAGTTTGGTAAAATAAACTTTCCTGTTGGTTTTTAAATATTCCCAGTTTTTATAAAGCCCTGTCATTTTATAGGCATACTCTGTCATTTCGGGCGAGAGATAACTTAATGCCGCAAAATCGATACTAAAAGAAGATTGGTTATAGTTCAGTTCGATGGTATCGGCATAAACGATCGATCTGTTAGAAACAGAATCTGTCCCATTTGCACCGATTTCTGAACTGTTGATCTGAAACCCGGTTAAAAATACAGGCGTTTGGTAAGCTGTTGCCTTTAAGTTTGCGGGGTTGAAGCTGACCAGCCCTTTTACGCTCCCAAAATAGGTTCGGCCATCCTCATCCTGATAGGCAGAACTGTAGTTGAACTGATCGGTAAGCAATCCGTTGGCTTTAGTATAGGTTTTGTTAAGGCCTGTGTTGGGGTCAAAATGGATAAGCCCCCTGGTACTGCTAATCCAAAACTTGTTTACAGCATCTTCTTCAATCCGGAACAGGTAATTGCTGGGAAAACCATTTTTTATTCCATAACGCTTAAACTGATGTGTTTGCTGATCAAATCTGCAAAGTCCGCCACCATCTGTGGTTACCCAAATGTGTTGTTTACTGTCTTCAAAAATACTATTTACGGTATTATGGCTTAAACTGTTCGCATCCCCAGGGCTATTTCGGTAGTTCACATATCCAGGTTTAGATAGGTTAAACTGAAATAAACCATCATTAAAACTGCCCGCCCACATATTGCCCTTACTGTCTTCAATAACCGAATCGTAAAAAATAAAGGGGAGACCGGCAATAGGTTCAAAATCATCGCGCTTGCGGTTATAACGGTAAATTCCATTAATGGTTCCAACTAAAATTTCACCAGACCGTGTTTTACAGAAAGTAACAATAAAGTTGGTGCGTAAGGCATTTCCAACACCTGCCTGGTAATGTTTAATTACTTTTTCTGTTTTCAGGTCTAAAACATCCAATCCATGTTCGAAAGTGCCAACCCAGAGTTTGTCGCCATCAACCAATAAACCGTGGATATTGGAATAGGCGATGCTTCCAGGTTTTCCATCGGGTAAGAAGTGTTTAAATATTCCTGTTTTTATATCGAGTTTATTCAGGCCGGCATCTTCCGTACCGATCCAGAAATTTCCGTTGCCATCCCTCGTAATTTCCCTTACATCGCTCCCACTGATCGAATTAGTGCCTTTTTGCGGAAAGTATTTGGTAAAGAGTGAAGTATGGCTCGAATAGTAATTTACACCGCCAAAATAGGTGCCTGTCCAAACGCCTCCTTCGCGGTCAAGGCAAATGGTGTAAACGGCATTATCGCTTAAAGAATAATCGTTATTGTACTGTTTTTTAATGTGGATAATCGCTCCATTTTCATCATTGTAAATGTAAATGCCCGATTCGGTGGCAATCCAAAACTCATGAGGGCCTGTTTTTTTGATATCCCGAACAAAAATTGGTGTTTGGTCGTCGTTTAACCGGAGTATATTTTTCGATGCTAAAGTAACAGGGTTGAAAAGTTTGACACCTTGATTGGTGGTGCCTACCAGTAAATTCCCACTTTCGGTTTCTGCAATTCTGGATACCCAGCCATATTCGGTTTTGGCATTTTTACCATTGATATTAAAACGCTGAAAATTATTCGCTTTGGGATTGTATTTTTCGAGGGTCCCCCTTCCGGTACTGATCCATACACTGCCATCTTTTAAAACCGTTACCAGGGAGGCGTCGAAAGGTGCACTATGCGTAAAAGCCCGTACCGTCTTAGTGCGCTTTTGATAAAGGTATATTTTGAATGAAGATAAGATCCATAAATTTCCATGCAGATCGCTGGCCAGATCTATAATCCGCATCCCTTTGGTTTCTTTGATGATGCTGAAGCGCTCGTTAGCCGGATTGTATTGGTACACGCCGCTGTTGGTGCCTACCCAAAGTGTTTGCTCCCGATCGTGGTGAAGTGCATAGATTAAATCGTTGCCTAAACTGCCGGCCTGGTCTGGGTCGTGGCGATAGGTTTTAAAAGAATAGCCATCAAAGCGGTTTAAGCCATCTTTTGTGCCAAACCACATAAAACCGTTTCCATCCTGCACACTACAAAAGGCGGTATTGTTAGAAAGTCCGTTTTCTACCTGATAATGCCTGAAATAATAAGGTTGTGCCCACAGCAGGTGCACCGAAAACAAAAGACATAAAAGGATGAAGAGTTTTTTCAAGATATCTTGGTCAGCTGCATCAAATATATTAAAGAAATGCTTTGCTTTCAGGCTAAATTGAATTTGAGCGGATACGTAGAAAGATTGAGACAGATTCCATTTTTATTTGGGAAAGCCCTAAAGATTTAAGAAACTCAAATTTTATAGGCCTGAAAACTCTCAACTGCCAATAGCAGGCTAATCTGCGTATTATTCTTCTTTATAAAACTGTTAACTGCCAATTGCAAACTAATCCGGGCGTTACCTAAGCTGCGCAAAGGTCAGGCTTTTCAGGGCTGCGCTTCGCTCCGGTACCGATGAAGGATCGGTACTGAACCCTTACAATCCCTAACGCAAAAAATCGGCGAGGCTGATTTCAATAGCGCTACAGGCCTTTGTTAAATAAACCTGATAGAACGTAAAGCCCGGAGCGAAGCATGAGTGAGGACTTGAAGAGATAGCAGGGCTTTCCTAACCGAAATGTGCCAGCCTCTCATTTCCAAAAAACTGTTGCTTAAGATCCTGAGCTGAACTCAGGATGACGCATTGAGTGGCATTTTCCGTTTTTCTGTGCCTCCGTGGCAAAACTAACTTCTCAATTACAAATCGAGACAAAATGAAGAAAGATTGATACAAATGCGTATCCCTCTGAAAAGCTAAAAACCGAATCTTTGGATAAGAATTAAATAGAACTAAATCCATTTAGCTCTTTAACTAACCAAATCCCTAACCTAATATGAAAAGAAGTTTATTCTCTTATGGTGGCTTTGTCTGCCTGGATTGGTATCCGCTTCAAAAAATGTTTTTGAAACGTGAAGTCCTCTCCGCTATTTTTACTTCCATCACCTTAATCTTACTTTCCTTTCAGCTCAGTGCCCAGGAGCAAACAGCTGTTACCGGAACAGTAACTGATGAAAAGGGCGAAACGGTAGTTGGTGCCAGTATTAAAGTTAAGGGTACCAATACAGGAGTAACTACAGATGGTAATGGAAAATTCAAAATTCAGGTAAGCGATAAAAATGCTACCCTGATCTTTATTTATGTGGGATACGCCAATCAGGAAGTTGCATTGGCTGGTCGTACACAAATCAATATTAGCCTTAAGCCTTCTAATAACGACCTGTCTGAAGTTATTGTGGTGGGCTACAACACACAGAAAAAGGAAGCCATTACGGGCGCCATTTCATCAATCAGTAGCAAAGACCTCGAAAAAGTGCACGGCGGTTCTACGGTAAGTACAGGCTTGGCCGGAAAGCTGCCAGGTGTATCTTTCAGGATGCCTGACGGAAGACCTGGTGCGAGCGCCAATATCCAGATCCGTAACATGGGTAACCCGCTTTATGTTATCGATGGTATTCAACAGGATGCTGGCCAGTTCAATAACATTTCACCTAACGATATCGAAAGTATCAGTGTGCTTAAAGATGCGTCGGCTGCTATTTATGGTAGCAGGGCATCAAACGGTGTAATTTTGGTAACCACCAAAAGGGGGAAAAACAGTACCCGCAATACTTTTAGTGTTGATGCTTACACGGGCTGGCAGAACTGGGTACGTTTTCCGGAAACGACCAATGCTTACCAGTGGAAAGTGGGACAGGCTACTGCAGAAATGAACCAGAACGGATCAACCAGTATTACCCAGGCCGAACTGGATAAATGGAAAGCGGGTACAGAGTATGGCTATCAGAGTCAAAACTGGAAAGATATTATTATTGCACCAAACGCTCCGCAAACTTCAGTAAACCTAAGTGCTTCGGGCGGAAGTGACCGGGTAAACTATTACTTTTCTGCTACCCGTTTAGATCAGAAGGGTGTATATGGAACGGCAAGGGAATTCGAATTTAACCGGACCAATATTCAGAGTAATATCGAAGCTAAAATAACCGACCGTTTTAAAGTGGGGATGCTCATCAATGGCCGTATCGAAAGCCGCGATCAGCCAGGTGTACCCGGAGGAGATGATTACTGGGCGGCCCGTTTTGCCTTGTTGAGGAACAGACCTACTGAGCAGGCTTATGCCAATGGCAATCCGAATTACCCGAACGATATCGGGCACAATACCGAGCAGTTCGCTGTTCAGAGTAAAGCCTTAAGCGGTTATTGGAAATCAGACTGGAGGGTTTTACAGACCAATTTATCAGCCTCTTACGAAACGCCCATTAAAGGTTTGGAAATAAAAGGTTTATATTCTTATTACATTGCCGATAACGTAATTAATGGACATGAATATACCTATAATGTATATACCTACCATCCGGAAACGGGCATTTACGAACAAAAAGTAGGCAGTTCAAACCCGTACAGAGAACGTAGGAACGAAAAAGTATACACCAATACCTATCAGCTTCAGGCCAATTATAACCGCACTTTTGGTAAACACACCGTAGGTGGCGTTTTTGTAGCCGAGCGTTTAGACCGTTTTAGAACTTATACCTTTCAACACGCTGTACCACAAACTAATATTTTACCTGTGCTGCAGTTTGCCGATATGGATGGGCAGGATTTTGCTGATATACAGGAAGAACAGGCCCGTATCGGTTATGTAGGTAGGTTAAATTACAACTACGACAATAAATATTACCTGGAGCTTTCCGGTCGTAGAGATGCCTCTTGGAAATTTGCACCCGATAGGCGTGTAGGTTATTTCCCTTCTGCATCAATTGGATGGAGGATTACACAAGAGAAATTTATGAAATCGCTTCTAGGCGAAAGCAACATCTTAAACGATTTGAAACTTCGTGCTTCTTATGGCGTATTAGGGGATGATGATGTGGGGATCGATCCTTTTGCCTATATCCCGGGTTATAACTACAATCAGGGCAGCGTGATATTGGATGGAAAAAACATTACTACTTCAAGAGATAAGGGGCCGATTATCAATAACCTGAGCTGGTTTAAAAGCAAAATTACCGATATCGGTCTGGATTTTACGATGTTCGGAAGCAAACTCTCGGGAACAGCAGATTATTTTTATAGAAAACGTTCAGGTTTACCCGCCATTAAAAACGACGTGATTGTTCCGATTGAACTGGGATATCCTTTAAATGTTGAAAACCTGGAGAGCGATGCACAGTTTGGAGGTGAATTCTCTTTAAACTACAGAGATAAAATCGGCGAGTTTAACTACAATGTTGGCGGAAACATTTCCATTAGCAGAAAAAAACTTTTAGAAAGATATAAACCACGTTTTGGCAACTCGTGGGAGAATTACAGAAGTAATGGTACCGATAGATATGCCGACATTTTTTGGGGTTATGAAGTAACCGGTCAGTTTCAGAGTATCGATGAAATTAATAATTACAAAGTGAATATCGATGGAAAAGGAAACCGCTCTTTATTGCCTGGCGATTTAATTTACAAGGATCAGAACGGTGATGGGATTATTGATGGTTTAGATGAAAGACCTATTGGTTATACCACTGCCGGGCAGCCTAACATTGGCTTTGGTTTCACCATCGGTGGCTCTTATAAAAACTTCGATTTTACGGCCGATTTTTCTGGTGGTGCCATGTATTCATGGAACCAGAACTGGGAGCAGCGTTGGGCATTCCAGAACGGAGGTGCTTTGCTGCAGAATTTTGCTGATGACAGTTGGCAACGTACTAATCTTTACGACCTTAACAGTCCATGGGTAGCTGGTAAATATCCTGCAATACGTTTTAATGATCGCGATCATAGTAACAATACCAGAAACTCGACTTTCTGGTTGCACAACGTACGTTATCTGCGTGCCCGTACACTCGAAATCGGATACACCATTCCAAAAAGATGGGCAGAAAAAATCAAGATCCAGAATGCAAGGGTATATGTAAACGGGTATAACCTGTTCTCTATCGATAACCTAAAAGATTATGGTGTAGATCCTGAGATTGCAGACGATAATGGATTGCAGTATCCACAGAACAAGTTCTTTAATATAGGCCTTAAACTAACGCTGTAACATGAAAAAGACTAATCAAATGAAAAAATATATATACGCATTTGCTGCCATTGCATGTTTAAGTTTTGCGCAGTCGTGTAAAAAAGATTCCGAATTTTTGGATAAACAGCCTACCAGTACGCTGCCGATCGACGCCGTGTGGAAAGACCCTAACCTGGTGCTTACTGTGGTTGGCGATCTATACGATCGTTTCCCTGATTTTCAACGTATCGAATCATGGTGGTTATTTGCCGATTTTGATGAGGGTTTTGCCTCAGCAGGCGGCGATTATGGTCGCCACCAGAATTTAGAATACGGATACGACGCGTGGAGATACTGGGATATGGGCGTTTACAGGCTGGTAAACGATCTGAATCTGTTTATTAAACGTGGGCAGGAAGCTACTGCTTTGAAGGCTGAAGATCGTGACCGTTTTTTAGCTGAGGCGCGTTTTATCAGGGCTGGTGTTTATTTCGAAATGGTAAAAAGAATGGGCGGTGTGCCTTTGATTACTATTCCCCTGACTTATGATTATAGCGGAGATCCAAGTTACCTGCAATACCCAAGGGCAAAGGAATCTGAAATTTACGATTTTGTGATTGCTGAACTGGAAGCCGTTAAAACCATACTTCCGGATAATGCAACCATACAGAGCAGGGCTACAAAAGCTGCAGCCCTGGCCATGGAATCGAGAGCGGCACTTTATGCAGGTTCTATTGCAAAATATAGCAATGCCCAATTAACCCTTCCGGGTGGAGAGGTTGGCATTCCTGCTGCAATGGCTAATGGTTATTTTACCAAAGCCTTAAATGCGGCAAAAGAAATTATCGATGGCGGTAAATATTCACTTTACAAAAAGAACCCAAACCTGTCTGATAATTTTGCAGCCCTTTTTACCGATAAAGGCAGCAATCCGGAGGTAATATTTGCTAAAGATTTTAAATTGAAAACCAATAAAGTACATGGTTTTACCATCGATAACCAGCCACGCTCTTCTGCCGAAGAAGCACAGGGAGGAAGGTTAAACCCCTCATTAAATCTGGTGCAGTCTTTCGAAAAACTGGATAATACCTATGCCTCTTTAGCTTCGGTTGATGGCAGTGGGAACCCGGTTTATTATACCAATATCACCGATATTTTTGCTGGCCGCGATGCGCGTTTAGCCGGTACTGTAATTCTTCCCGGAACACAGTTTAAAGGTAAAACGGTTGATATATGGGCGGGTTATCAATTAGCCAATGGTACAATTGTAACGGGCGATAATTTTGCGCAGAGTAAAAGCAATGTACTTCCCGGTAACCCAGGTTCGGTGCAGGTAGTGGGTGGTGATGGTCCTGTTGATGGACTTGAATTCAGTGCACAATCTGGTTTTTATGTGCGTAAATATTTAGATCCTGCTACAGGTTCAGGCCAGATTGGTACCCGAAGTGAGGTATGGTGGATCCGTTACCGTTATGCCGAAGTATTGTTAAATGCTGCCGAAGCCGCTTTTGAATTGGGCGATGCAGCTACTGCAGCCAATTATATTAAACCAGTAAGAGACCGCGCGGGGTTAACCACAGCACTAAGTCCGGCCGATATTACTTTCGACCGTATCGTACATGAACGTAAAGTAGAATTTGCCTTTGAAGGACATCAGCTTTGGGATATGAAACGTTGGAGACTGGCCGATAAAGTATGGAACGGCAACAATATGTCGGTTGCTGATTTTACCAATGCCAGCAATATCGGTAGCGCAATACGTACCAGCACCCAGGTGTTTGGTTTGTGGCCCTATAAATATTACAACCCAGGTAATGCCAATCACCTGAAGTATATCTTTAAAGTGATTAAACCTAGCCGTGTAACTGCAGCGCACCGCTTCCGTATCGGTAATTACTACTCTTCAATCGGGCAGGATGTACTTAATGGCAACCCGAAAATTATCAGAAACCCTAATCAATAATCAGATACAGACATGAAAAATAGATTTTATTTCATCATAGGGGCAGTTATAGCCGTGTTGTTCTCCTCTTGTAAAAAAGATAATTACGAGGCACCCGCAGCCGATTTTACAGGACGGATCGTATATAAGGGCGAAGCAATCAGTGTGCAGTATGGCCAGGTAAATTTCGAACTTTGGCAATCTGGCTTTGGCAACTACTCCGCATTAAACGTAAATGTTAATCAGGACGGTAATTACTCGGCTAAGTTATTTGATGGGAACTATAAACTGGTTTTCTCCCCAAACCAGGGTCCGTTTTTGTGGAAAAAGAATGCAGCCGGTAAACAAGATACCATCGCGATAAACATTAGCGGTAACAAAGTGATGGATATTGAGGTAATGCCTTACTACATGATCCGTAATGCCAGTTTAACCGCTGCATCTGGAAAAGTGAACGGATTCTGCAAACTGGAAAAAATTATCACTGATGCCAATGCAAAGGACATAGAAAGTGTATCGCTCTATATCAACAAAACACAGTTTGTAGATGGTGGCAATAATATCGGGGTACAAGAACTTAGAGGTGCAGCGCTTGCCGACCTTAATAACTTAAATATGAGTGTAAGTATCCCCACAATTGTACCAACACAAAATTATGTTTTTGCCAGGATAGGGGTTAAAATTGCAGGAGTAGATGACCTGATTTTTACGCCTGTTACTAAAATAAGTTTTTAAAAAAAGGAAGGTATTTTAAATCAAAATAGAATTTGTCACGTTGTCCAAAGGACTCCTACGGAGAGCTTGTCGAAACGCTTTAATCATATATTAAGCAGGTCCTTCGACAAGCTACAATGACAGATTCCTATAGAAAGGTCGTCATTGCGAGGAGGAACGACGAAGCAATCTTTCATGCTAGTGATTCTGCTATAAAGATTGCTTCGTCGGCTGAAAAAGCCTTCTCGCAATGACGATACCTTAGGATGACATGTTATGCTTTGAATATCCTAATTATCATTACCTTACCCTTAGTAAATCATGATTAAATGAAATATATTTTCGCCTTTTTTTTATGCTTCTTCGTATTTTCTATTGGTAAAAACGCATTTGCTAAGCAATTAAACGATACCATTTACCTGGCCGATCCAACGATTTTTTTAGATGGCGGTGTCTATTATTTATATGGCACCAGTGGCGATGAAGGTTTTCTGGTTTATGCTTCCAGCGACCTTAAAAACTGGACTAAACCCACTGGAAAAAATAAAGGATTTGCATTGAAAAAGGGCGATACCTTTGGAAACAAGGGTTTTTGGGCGCCGCAGGTATTTAAAAGAGGTAAAACCTATTTTATGGCCTATACTGCCGATGAGCAGATTGCCATTGCGCGTAGTAATAGCCCCGCAGGGCCTTTTGTTCAGGAAGAAATAAAAGCAATTTCAGGCATAGGCAAGCAGATCGACCCTTTTGTATTTACCGATACAGATGGAAACAACTACCTCTTCCATGTAAAGCTCGATCATGGCAACAGGATTTTTGTAGCACAACTGAAAGATGATTTGTCTGATGTAATACCCGAAACAACAAAATTTTGTTTATCGGGAACAGCACCCTGGGAAAATACAGCGAAAACCGATTGGCCGGTAACTGAAGGACCAACGGTAATCAAAAAGGAAAATCTTTACTATCTTTTTTATTCGGCTAATGATTTCAGAAATCCTGATTATGCAGTGGGTTATGCTACCTCAACCTCAGCTACCGGACCATGGATAAAGTATCAGGGCAACCCGATTATCAGTAAAAAGGTATTGAAAATAAACGGTACCGGGCATGGCGATTTCTTTATGGATAAAAACGGCGCATTACAATATGTTTTCCATACCCATCATTCCAATCGTAAAGTATCGCCAAGAGCTACAGCTATAATCAAAGCGGCCTTTATAAAAGATAAAAATGGGCACTTTCGAATGCAGATCGATCCCGAAAGCTTTCGGTTTTTAATGCAAAGTGCAGCAAAAACGTTCTAAAGATTAATTGATTGCATTTGTAGAAATATTGAGATAAAAATAGGCCGGTTTAAGAAAATAAATCGCTTTTTTTAAAGATTAACTAATCGTTGATCAAAAAACATAAAAGACGTGAAGAATTAAAATGAATGCTTTGAAAATAAGATATCTGTTTGTCGCATTGTGCCTGTTACCTGTAGCAGGTTTATATGCACAAACCTTTACCAATCCTTTATTGCCGTCGGGAGCTGATCCTTATAGTTATTACAAAGACGGATATTACTATTATACCCATACAACCGGAAACCGTGTAGATCTCTGGAAAACCAAAACCCTGGATGGCTTAAAAGATGCGGAGCGGAAAACCATATGGAAAGCACCAGCAGGAACTATGTATAGTAAAGAAATCTGGGCGCCCGAAGTGATGTTTTTGAGGGGCAAATGGTACGCTTATTTTGCAGCAGATGATGGGAGAAACGAAAACCACCGCATGTACGTTTTAGAAAATACTTCGGCCGATCCGATGAAAGGTGAGTGGGTGTTTAAAGGCAAAATTACCGATCCGACTGATAAATGGGCCATTGATGGCGATGTGATCGATTTTAAAGGCCAGTTGTATATGATCTGGTCTGGATGGGAGGGAGATGAAAACGGTAAGCAGGAAATTTTCATTGCCAAACTTAAAAACCCCTGGACAGTAGATGGGAAGCGGGTGAAGATTTCTACGCCCAAATTTAGCTGGGAAAAAATCGGAGACCTTGGTGGAGGAGCGCACGTGGATGTAAACGAAGGACCACAGTTTTTGCCTCATGGTGATAAAATGTTTATCATTTATTCGGCCAGTGGCTGTTGGACAGATTTTTATGCTTTGGGTATGCTCTCAGCTTCGGCCAAGAGCAATCTGCTCGACCCTGCCTCCTGGACAAAATCCGATCAACCAGTTTTTCAGCAATCGCCAAAAGACGGCGTTTATGCCCCGGGCCATAACTCATTTTTTAAATCGCCAGATGGAAAAGAAGATTGGATCCTATATCACGCCAATGATAAACCGGGCCAGGGCTGCGGAGGTTTCCGCTCGCCCCGGGCCCAAAAGTTTAGCTGGAATAGCGATGGGACACCAAATTTTGGAACCCCGGTAAAAGCAGGGTTGAACTTAACATCACCATCAAACCACAATAAAAAATAATCAGATATACCGATATGAATTTAAAAAACTACGCGCTACTTGCTGTCTTGAGCTTTAACATCAGCCTGGGGTTTGCGCAAAAAACTAAAAAAAGCACTGAACCTGCAAAGGTTTGGTCGATTGAAAAAGCCAATGCCTGGTACAAAGAACATAAATGGTTAACAGGTGCCAACTACATTCCTTCCAATGCCATTAACCAGTTGGAAATGTGGCAGGCCGATACTTTTTCTCCCGATCTGATCGATAAAGAACTGGGCTGGGCTGAAGGAATCGGCTTTAATACACTGCGTGTATTCCTGTTCAGTAAAGCCTGGAGTCAGGATCCTGAAGGTTTTAAAAAGAGAATGGATCAATTTTTGACTATTACCCAAAAACATGGCATTAAACCAATGTTTGTTTTTTTCGACGATTGCTGGAATAAAACTTCGGCCATTGGTAAGCAGCCCGAACCTAAAACGGGTGTTCACAATTCGGGCTGGTTGCAAGATCCCGGCGATCCGGCTTTTAAAGAAGAAGCCAATTTCCCTGAACTCGAAAAATATGTGAAAGATGTACTTACTCATTTTGCACATGATAAAAGAATTTTACTTTGGGATTTATACAATGAACCCGGAAATAGCGGGAAGTTAGAAGCCACCATCCCTTTGTTAACCAAAACCATTAGCTGGGCAAGGTCGGTTAATCCCGATCAGCCCATTTCTATCGGATTATGGAGCTGGGGTTTCGAAAAGCTTAACGAAATACAGCTGGCCAATTCAGATATTGTAACCTATCATAACTACGAGGCACCAGATTGGCACCAAAGAACCATCGATCTGTTAAAAGCCAGCGGCCGGCCGCTAATCTGCACCGAATATATGGCCCGATCGCGCAACAGCCGATTCGCTAATATTTTGCCCATGCTAAAGAACGAAAATGTAGGCGCCATTAACTGGGGTTTTGCTGCGGGTAAAACCAATACCAAATATGCCTGGGATACCCCACTTGCCGATGGATCTGATCCGATTGAGTGGTTTCACGAAATCTTTCAGCCTGATGGTACCCCATACCGCCTGGATGAAGTTAACCTGATTAAAAAACTCAATAACAAATAAATTATTGTCAGTAGGAAGATCCGAAGAAGAGATTCATAAAAATTATTGTCAGTCTGAGCGGAGTCGAAGACCATTATTTGAAAAAAAGGTCCTTCTACAGGTTACCATTGACAGGTTTCACTAAAGGGTTCGTCATTCCCGCGTAGGCGGGGATCTTAAGGCTTATTGCATTAAGATTCCCAATCGGGTTGGGAATGACGACTCCTCGCAGCCTATCAATTCAAAAAATGTCATTCATATTGACTTTTATGAAACAAATAGGCCTTCAGGATGAAACTATTCTTTGCTAAATTAAAAACATTGCCAAACCCAAACCTTAACACACAAATTTAAACCAATGAACAAAAAAGTATCCATCCTTATCTCGCTGCTGGGACTTTCGCTTTCCCTTTCTGCGCAGCAGCAGGACAAATCGTGGTCGATGGTAAAAGGGAAAATCTCTTCACCATGGGCGCAGGACTTTAATCCTAAAAATGTATTGCCAGAATATCCGCGGCCACAGTTTGAGCGGACCAGCAACTGGAAAAACCTGAACGGGCTTTGGGATTATGCCATTTCTGCAAAATCGCAACAACCTGCAATTAACCAGGGTAAAATTCTTGTGCCTTTCGCGGTAGAATCTTCGCTTTCGGGTGTTGGCAAAACAGTAGGTAAAGATAGTTTGCTCTGGTACAAAACCAGCTTTACTGTGCCTGCAAACATGAAAGGCAAAGAAATTTTGCTGCATTTCGGTGCGGTTGACTGGAGAAGTACTGTAAGCATCAACGGTAAAGCGGTAGGTAAACATGAAGGCGGTTTCGATCCTTTCAGTTTTAATATTACACCGTTTTTAAACAAGAGTGGAAACCAGACTTTAACAGTAGAAGTTTGGGACCCGACAGATGAAGGCCCTCAACCAAGGGGAAAACAGGTAAAAAAACCGGAAGGCATCTGGTATACCCCGGTAACCGGTATCTGGCAAACGGTGTGGATTGAGGCAGTAAATAAAGTACATATCGATCACATTAAAGTAACGGCCGATATCGATCAGCAAACCGTATCGGTTACCCCGTTTTTAACTGGCGCTGGCACAGGCGATCTGGTTAAGGTTTCGGCATGGGATGGTACGACCAAAGTGGCTGAGCAGACCGCTGATGGCACGGGCGCAATCAGTTTAAAAATTGCGGATCCTAAACTTTGGAATACCAAAAATCCATTTTTATACAACCTGAAAGTGGAGCTGATCGCTAAAAATAAAAAGGTTGATGAGGTGAAAAGTTATTTTGCCATGCGTAAAACCTCAATCGGAAAAGATCAGAACGGTATTCAGCGTATGCTGTTAAATAATGAATTTGTTTTCCAGTATGGTCCCTTAGATCAGGGTTGGTGGCCAGATGGACTTTACACCGCACCAACAGATGCCGCTTTAAAGTTCGATGTAGATAAAACCAAAGAAATGGGTTTTAATATGATCAGAAAGCACATTAAGGTAGAGCCTGCACGTTGGTACTACTACTGCGATAAAGCAGGTATGCTGGTTTGGCAGGATATGCCAAGCGGCGACCTTGGTAACGGCTGGGAGAACCGACCTGGTGTTTTAGACCATGGATCAGACCAAAACAGAAGTGCCGAATCTGAAGGATATTATAAAAAAGAGTGGAATGCCATTATCGATGCACTTTACAATGTACCTTCTATTGTGGTATGGACACCTTTTAACGAGGCCTGGGGCCAGTTTAAAACAGTAGAAATTGCCAAATGGACAAAAGAGAAAGATCCTTCAAGACTGGTGAATACAGCCAGTGGAGGTAATTTCTATCCGGTAGGCGATATTATCGACCTGCACAATTACCCACACCCGGCTATGCCGAGTCCTGATTATTTTGGAAAAGAGTATGCCCTTGTGCTGGGTGAGTTTGGTGGGCTTGGCCTGCCTATTGATGGCCACGTGTGGCAACAGAAAAACAACTGGGGGTATCAGAGTTTTAAAAACAAAACCGATCTTTTTAATAAATACGCCCAGTTTACGAAACGTTTAGCAGAATTAATACCATTAGGGCTTTCTGCCGGAGTGTATACCCAAACTACCGATGTAGAGGTAGAAACCAATGGCTTGATGACCTACGACAGAAAAGACATCAAATTTTCTGAAGCACAGATGAAAGCTTTGCACGATAAGCTTTACCAGATAAATGTGCCGGTAAAGCAATAACTTATCATTTATCGCTTTTTGTATGCTCAGCATAATAAGGCGCGCTGCAATTGTATCTGTAAATCACTAAATTTTAGAAAATCAGTCGTCATTTCGACTGAAGCGCAGCGAAATGGGGAAATCTTTAACATACTTCAAAGATTTCTCCACTGCGGTCGAAATGACGATTCTGCGGGCCTGTTATCACCCCTCCTTTGTTTTTCTAAAACTAACCTCTCAGGATGACAATTCCATTTTTATGCTACAACTTCAATGATTTTATTATTGTAAATGAGTTTTTTTATTTGTCCGCAACTGAAAGGGTGCTTTGTGTTGGGCAAGGAAATATGCTAATATTTGTTTACCCCTTTATTACCTGTTGTTTACCCTTTCTTTATACCAAGTTAACCCCAGGTTAACCCCTGGCTTACCTTTTCTTTACCTCCTGGTTACCTAAAAGGTAAAGCCAAAGGCTGCGTTTGGGCTTTTTTCGGTGAGTCGGGGCCGATGCTGCCCGCCAGCAAGTACCTATAAGTGGTAATTGGTTATATTCGCCTTGTACTGATCGAGAAACTTTCATTCACATGAAAAAATCGTTATCTTCCACTAGATAATAATATTGATCGCAGCAATTCTTACTTAAGTTAACCAGATGAAACCACTCGATTTTTCCACTTTCCCAATACTAGAAACCGACAGGCTGATCCTTCGCAGGCTTTCACTGGAAGATGCTCCGGTAATTTATCAATTGCGTTCGGATGTTGAAGTGGCTGCTTTAACAGGCAAGGCTCCTTTTGTGCATATTAATGAAGCCATCGCATACATCAATAAAATTGATCATCTGATCAATAGTGATGAATCTATCTACTGGGTTGCTTCTTATAAAGGCGATAATGCTATGATTGGAGCAGCCTGCCTCTGGAATTTTGATCTCCGGAATGAGACTGTAGAATTGGGATATGAGTTGCTCCCGGAGTTTCAGGGTAAGGGCATAATGGTAGAGATTGTTACGCGTATACTTCAATATGCATTTGAGGTAATGGGCATTAAAACCATTGTTGCTTACCCATCCAGCGACAACCCGCCTTCTGTAAAACTACTTGAAAAAATGGGCTTTAAAATTGCTTCAAGCGATCATCAAAATACGCATGTAAATGTTCCGGGCATGCTCACATTTATCCTTACTGGTTATCCAAAACAATAAAAGGAAAATCGCCAATAACAATAGCCATCAATATTTTAAAAATAATAGTTCCACTCATGTTTACCGATTAAAAAACTTATGCGATAAGAGGTTAGTATTAGTCTTTCCAGTCTACAACCTTTACCTCATCGCCAACACGGATAATCCCCAATTGCTGGTGAAGCAGGTTCTGTCCGAACATGATTTTTTTACCTACCGTACGGTAGCTGGCCAATGTTCTTAATGGTTCCTGCCCTTTTTCGCCAGTTTGCTGATCAATAGTAATGAGCACACACCTGGCACATGGTTTTACAGCTGCAAATAAAACCTCCCCGATGTAAAAATTTTTAAAATTGTCCTCAGCATGGGGCGCTCCGCCGGTAAAAACAAAATTTGGGCGGAAACGGTCCATTCGGATCGGATCGGCAAGCTTTTCATTAAGTCCATCAAGCGACGATTGGCCGATAAGCAGGCAGGGATAACCATCGGCAAAACTCACTATTTCATCATTTGTAGCATAATCCCGATCTACCAATCTTTTTTCAGTTAAAGGCATTTTTACCAGCCTCACCTTAAACTTCAGGAAGTCAGAAAACCAATCGCTTACCTTTTTATTTACTTCAATTGCGGTGGCAGTATCGTTCCAGATTACAACAGATAGCTCTTCTCCCGTATCTTCATCCAAAGAAAAGGATATGTTTTGCTTGGGTAATGTTTTATGTGAAATGGTTAATTTACCATCGCCAATATTCACCTGAAGCAGTGCCAGTTCGAAATGTTTCCGTTGGGTAATAAATATACCTTCCTCATCAACAAGCATCCATCTTCTATCGTATTGCAGGCCTTTTTCTTCAAGCTGCGCTTCCTGAAGATTTATGCCTCCCAGTGATTTGATGGGATAAATATTGATTTCGGAAAGGATAAATTTGCTCATATTATCTGCAACTATAAAATTTCGATGTTCTTCTGCTCAAATGCCTCAAATATCTGTGCATTGATCATGCTTCTGGTCAAATCGGCTTTCGATATATCCTTGCACCAGAAATAAATATTGATGGTACTGTTGAGCTTACTCACCGGACTGATCATAATAATAGGTTCTTTGCTGATAAAAACATTGCTGTTCTCTACAATAATTTCTCTGATCAGGTTTACCACTTCGGTAGAATTAAAGGGTTTTGCAATCAATAAAGAAATATCTACCCGCATCTGGTTGTTACTCAGTGTCCAGTTGATGATATTGTTCGATAAAATAGAACCGTTGGGGATAATAATTTCTGCGCCTTCGTCGCTAAGTAAGGTACTGGAGCGTACGCCGATTTCCTTTACCCTTCCTTTTTTGTTACTCAGCTCCACAATGTCGCCTATTCGGATGGTTTTATCAAAAATAAGGATAATTCCCGATACAAAATTGCTTACAATATTCTGTAAGCCCAACCCAATTCCAACACCCAATGCACCAAGAATAACCGTTATTTTATCAATTGGAAGTCCGGAGGCTGCAACCGCGATTAAAAAGCCCCCAATTAATAACACCAAACGGGTTACGAGTAACTTCGAACGCTCTCCTTTATTATCGTCAAAACTGTCATCGCCTGTATCGCCAAAGAAATAGGCAATGTATTTCTGCAAAAAGTTGGCCACCCAGATAATGCCCAGAAACAATACAATGCCTCCAAAGGTAAAAGAGAAGTTGCCTATGATTCTTTTTTCGGTGAGGATTTCCATTACCGACTGGTATAATCCATTAAAAATATTCAGGTTGGTGGTAAATATTACAAACCAGATTAGGGTAGCACCAATGCCGGTTAACCTTTTAAGTCCGGTAATTACAGGCTGCCAATCAAAATACTCTGGAAATCCTTTACGGATCCTGCTGCTTTTCATCTGTAACAAAAAGGCCTCTACCAGTACTTTAGCCAGGATGGTTAATGATATGGCATTTAAAAGTGAGCTTACCCCGGTAGAGTAAAAAATCTGCGTAAGGGTAAAGCGGCCAAATAGATTACAAAAGGTGGCAATGATGGCAAAGCCAACATATATAAAACCCGTGGTGAGGATCATTCTGTATCTTTTGGTTTTCTCGTCGAGCATTTTCCATACCATAATGCCATAAGCAACGGAGCTGGTGGTTAAGAACAGCAGCAGCCAGCGCTGGTATCTTGGTGGCATACCCAAAAGGCGTAAAAAAACCGGAGCGAGAAGAAGTACAACAAATATGCACCAATAATAAAATAACTTTGAGCCTAGCTTTTTGCGGAAAAATACAGTGAGCAAAATGGCCAGAATAAGCTCAACTGCTTCGATGTATAGTGCGGGTGCCCTCAGATCGAATATTGGGGCCAATGCAAAGAGCATGATAAAAGTAAGTAAATAGGGCTGCGGACTGACCAGTGAAAAACCATCAAGGGTTTCTAAACGGCCCCGCTGTTTTACGCTTCTAAAATTGAAGAATACCCAAAGGAAGAATATGGTACAGGTAAAAAGTAATAACAACCGGCTACTCCTGGTATACACGAAATAATAGCCTGATATTTCTTGTTCCCCTTTAATAAACCTACGGAAGCCCATGCTTTTATTGGCCCGTTTGTTTACCGATTCCCATAAATAACGGCGCTCTTTGCCAAAGGCCTTAATGCTTACCGCATCGAGCTGACTATCGGTAAGGTACATTAACTCTTTAATATTGATCAGGTTAGAAGATGTTCTGGCCTGCAGGTTGTTAATGGATAAGGTAGTCGTTTTCAGTAAACTATCCATCACTATACGTTTCTTCTTTAATTCTGCAAACTGATCTTTAAACATTGCTTGTATGGCAGGTACCGTAAACAATTTAATCAATACGGTATCTTTGCGCAGGTTAAGAATTTCGGTTTTTAAAGCCCGTAATTCCTTTTCATATTCATCAAGGTCTGATAAACAATCTTTATTATTGCTCTGTAATTCTTCCAGCAGGGTTTGATCCATCTGCAGGTTTTGCAGGTTAGGGGATCTGTCGTTTTGCGTTAACCGGCTTTTAAGGAGTGCCAGTGCAGCTTCATCCTGGGTTAAATGTGCTTCTATTGGCTTAAGTTTTTTAAATGAGCCAACGGTAACCGGAACTTTATTAACGGTTTCGAATACTTTTTCCAGGTGTGCGAGATAATCGCCTTTGGTTAATGTTGCAGAATCGGACAGAATAGATACATCCTGGCCCTTATCTGATGACCTGTCCTTTTGTGCAAATGCATTACCCATAATAATAACGGTAAAAAGCAGGAGTAATAGATTTCGGAATAGTATAGGGAAATTATTTATTGTTATCATTAGATTTAAAGAAGTATTGGGAAATATCCTTTTTTAAGGATATATGTTGCCAAAAATAAGGATTAGAATTGATTTTACAGCCGGTGGTTTTGGCTATTTCATTTACAATGAACCTTAATAAATGCGAGCGCATTAATGCCAGAATGAATTTAATGAAAATTTATACTGTTGTTCGATAAAAATTAAATAATTTCAATTCAGCATTTGCTATTTTCAAGTTTAAAAGCATAAAAATGAGCTATTGTGAATAATTTTTAACAAAATACAGTTTTGCTTTATTTTATCAGGCTTTTCTATTACGGTAACTGCACAGGCCACACGGCAGATTGTGAAAGATTTTGATTCCGTCCTGAAAAATAAATAAAACCTGCAGGAGATTAACCACAAACAATCGATGAAGAAACAGAATAAAATTATCCTTGGGGTGTTAGCGTGCATCATATTGTTAGCCATTGCGTTGATGTATAAACTGCATTGGTTTGGAGCGGGTATGAAACCTCAGCATGAGGCAATCAGCAACGCTGATCTTGTTGTTGAGGCTATATCCGATACACAAGCAGTAACATCTAAACCTAAAACTGAAAGCCCGAAGGAAGCAACGCAGATCGAATTTCCACCAAGCGGAAACACTGTTGACGATTTTGTTCCCGGATTATATAAAATTGCAATGGATACCAAAGGCCTTTTAAATAATGACGAACTGGAAGATGTAGTTTTAGTGCTCCAGAATAAGAAAGACAGTACAGATTTACGCCCTACCTTAGTTTTGTTGAAGCAGCCGGAAGGTGGGTATCGTTTATACGCCAGCTCCTGGCTGGCCATTGGCGCTGCCTATATTAATGGCGATTACCAGCAATATGACAGTGAAGACATCAGCATAGATCAAAAAAGAAATTTAATTATATCAACTTACGGCAGCGGTCCGGTAGGTAACCGCGAAACCAGGTACCGTTTTATAGACAACAAACTTGTTTTTACTTATATGGAAACGTATAACGCGGGTGCAGGCCAGCAAACCAGGGCAAGCTATGATATTTTAAACCGAAAGTTAACGGTTGAAGATATTAATACCATGAAAGAGGATATGCCTGCTGCAGTTAGCCATGGTACTTTGCCACAACACCCGCCTTATCTTTTTAAAGAGATTGACCCGACAACGGTTTTCTCAGAATAATGGCAAAACATCGCCATGCAAGGAGCCTTGTTTTTAAAAGCCATTAGCTTGAAATATAAGCCCTTCGTTTAAATTTAAACAGAGGATAATTAGTTTTATTCCTTTGTGAGGTAAATACTCATCACAGCCCTTGCCGCAGTTTGGTTAGTTCCATAAATAAGCCATTGTTTATCATTTACCTCAGCACTAATCCGCATGTACTGATCAGTCTGCGCTACAATGCTCCAAGTGGTCTGTGGGGCAAAATTAGGATTGCTAAAAGTGAGGATACGGGTATCTGCATTTCGTCTCAGGATATAATCCGAAAATTTTACCGATGTATTAACATCAGTAGAAACTTTTACCTGTTTATTGTCAAATGTCCAGTACGATTTTATGGCATCTGCCACGGAATGGCTAACTTTGACTCCCGAAGAATTATAAAGCTCGATGTCATACCCACCTGTTGACCATTTGCCATTCAGGGTTTCATTCGTACCATTATCGGTGTCTTTTTTGCAACCCGATATATTGATGATGATACATAAAAGCAATAAAATACGTTTCATACCTGGCCTTTAGATGATTGAAGTTAGATAAACCAAAACGAATTCACAAATCTAATATACGCGAACCCGGCTATCTGTAATTGAATTGGCACATTTAAATTTATTTACCTCGGCTTGTAGCAAGTAATGCTATGTACACGTTTATACCTTGAATTAACACTAAGCATTAATGAAAAAAATCTTGCCAATTTTACTGGTATTATTTTGTATCGCCGGATGTAAAAAGGAAAAACAGGGAAATTATTCTGAAAAGATAACAAAGGGAGAAAAATGGGGAATAAAGATTGGCAGTTCACATGCTGAAGTATACACCCAACTGCAAAAGGCAGGACCAAGCCTCGACTTTCAGCATGTGGCAATTTTTGGCCACAAGCCTTACCGTTCGCCAGAAAGCCTCGGCCAGCTTCTTCCTTATTATTATGCGCTCACTATTTATAACAATACCGGGACTTTAGACCGTGTAGTGCTGTTTTTTAGCGGAGATAAAGTACAGCAGATTGCCACGGGCGGCGGCCTCAGCACACCAGTAAGCAAATGGCCCGAAAATGTGACTGATGATACCGCAATAAAAGTTGATGACCCTGTTTCAGGTTTAACAGCAAAGCTGATCAAAATTCATCAGTTACCAGCCTATGCAGCTTATGGATTTGTACTTTCCGATAAGCCATTAAACAAACCGTACGATCCGGATATGAATAATCATGATGACTGGCAGTTTGGCTTTTCAAATTTTGTAAGTGCAAACATCAGCGGATCTTCAACAGTAACCCTTCATTTCAAGGCAGGTAAGCTGGAGAGTATAAACCACGATTATCGGGAGGGGCAAATATTTAATTGATTCGAGTATGCTGAAATTATAAAACAAGCATCATAAATGGTCGTTTCCCAGCAGCGTTTCACTGCAATTTCATGATTACCTCAAAATGCTTTTGGCACAAGGGAGTTTAGTGGATCAGTTTAAAAATAAAACGAGGACGTATCATAAAGTTGAAATCGCCTCTATGATACAACCTTGTTTTTTTGAATATAAATTATACTAGCGATGCATGTGCATCATTTACAAATTTAACGTATCCATTAAATTAAAGGGTCGGAATCCTGATTGCGGGGATTGTGCGCTGGAAAACCATTCTTATCGAAATGATGGTGACGATAAAAGTTTGCACGGTCAATCTCTACAATTTCATCTTCCATCCGTAACGCCGCCGGACTTCCAATTACGCTGCGGATCTGGTTCTCCAATTCAGGGGTAACCTCACCAATAATATATCTCGGCATTGCCCTGAACTGATCTTGGTGGATATCGGGTAAAATAACTTCTTTTTTATCTTCGCCTAAATTTGCGAGCCCGATGGGTATCAGCACAACCTTTTCCTCCAAATCTCCGCCCATATCTACAAGCTCCACAATAACATAGCGTATTGCATTTTGCTCGGGATCAAATAGGAGGTCGCGCACTTTTCCAACCGAATCGCCAGCTTCATTTCTTACTGGCCAACCTTTAATGTTTGCTTCGCCGTCTGTTAATTGATAACTACTTTTTGAGAGCTCTTCTAAATTGCTGTATACAATAGTTCCTGAATCCATAATTACTTTTTTTAAAGGGGGCATTAATAACGATGCCCATGTTTATAACAAGTTTTTCAGGAGATGGTTTTTATGCTAAGACGCCAGTATGCAAGGATTTGGCGGCAAAAAAAATAACGTAAAGGAGGTAATTAACGGTAAATATTTGTGATCTAGTGTTTTGTGTTGACATTAAAAGATGTGGGAAGCAACAAAAATATTAATCGAAATATTTTTTTATCAGGCGGCGAGCATGCTGTTTTATGATTATTTTGTATAATCGTTAAAATAGAATCAGAAGTTAATGAAGAATATAGCTGAATTTAGAATGTCATTAAAAGAAGATAGGCCTGATAATAGCATGTCAGTTCAATTGCGCGCACTTTGGTACGATGCAAAAGGAGATTGGCATAGGGCCCATAACCAGGTAGACCATTTAGGCGATGTTGCCTCTGCCCGTATCCACGCCTACCTGCACCGCAAAGAAGGCGATATTTGGAATGCCGATTATTGGTATGCTAAAGCCGGAGAGAAAAGGCCCCAATTATCATTAGATCAGGAATGGGAAGAATTGGTACAGCGTTTTTTATCATGATGGATATAAATTACCTATCATTTAGCACCAGTATGCTGGGGAGATAATACCTGAAACAATATTAATCTCCCAACATCTTCAGTCCTTTTTATTTAGCAGGCATTTTAAAAGAAGGTGGAAGTGATGCTTCATCCGCCGCCCATAATTTATTCGGACGTTTGCCCATTACCAGCTCCAATTTGCCACCTTTCATTAAATCCTCGTGAGCAAACCACGATTTATTCCATACTTGCCCGTTCAGTTTAGCCGATTGAATGTATTTATTTTCAGGAGAATAGTTTAGGCAGTTCAGCTCAAACTTTTTGCCATTTCCCAGATCAAGTTTTACGTTGGCAAACGTGGGGCTGCCAATTACATACATGGGCAAGCCTGGGCTTATCGGGTAAAAACCCATCTGCGAAAATACTACAAAAGAAGTAAGGCCACCGCCATCTTCATCGCCAGGAATGCCCATTAAATCGTTACGGAACCACTGACTTAATAAACTCCTTACTCTTTTTTGCGTGCGCCAGGGCTGTCCCGCATAATTGTACAAATAAGGAATATGCATAGCAGGTTCATTGCCCATGGAAAACTGTCCAACATTACCTGTATGATCAGGCAACTGCGAATAAAAATCAAATCTGCTTTTCCCAAGCGGTGTATTATACATTTTCTCCAGTTCATCAACAAAAGCCTGTTTGCCGCCAATCATATTTACCAAATCGCCCAGGTTGTGCAACACATCCCATCGGTAAAGCCAACCATTGTTTTCGTCGTAAGTTTCTCTGGCACCAAGTCCGCCCGAAAAGCGGTAATCCAGCGGTTTAATAAATTTACCTTCCGCATCTTTCGGATGAAAAAATCGGGTGTCCGGATTAAACACCGTATGGTAGCTGCTACTTTTATCTAAAAAGTATTTGGCTTCGTCGATTTTACCCAATTGCTGAGCAATATTGCCCAGGCACCATTCATCATATACCGTACCGAGGGTAACGGCTATCGGTTGACGTTTTTCAAAACCATGAACTTCTGCTGCAGTTTCTTTTTCGCCTTCAGGTAAAGCAGGGAAATAGCCATTATCTTTAAAAAACTGATCTAAAACACCTGCTTTTTTTGAAGACCACGGGGCCAGGGTTTTTTCGGTAATGGCTGCTTTACAATACTGATAAGCTTCCTCAAGATTAAAATTTCTTAAACCCTTGTTATAAGCATCAATTACTGTGGCCACGCCATGATTGCTGTTCATCCTCCGGCTATCACCAGTTACCTCCGGAAAAGTTGGCATCCAATGGTCTTTCATCTGTTGTGCCATCCGCAGATAAGAATTAATCATATCGCTTTCCATTTTTGGCTCAATAATCACACGGAGTGGATGTGTTGCCCGGTAGGTATCCCAAATCCAGTCGTCAGTAAAAAATGGCATGCCATTGTCATTGTGCACTTTTCCGTCGAAGGCACTAAAATACCTTCCATCTTCAGATAAGCTGATCATTCTTTCGTAAGTGCGATAAAGGGAAGTGTAAAATATGGTTTTGGCTGTTTCATCAGTGCCTGTTACCATGATCTTTCCAAGCGTGGCATTCCAGATATTCTTTCCTGTCTGCGCCACCTGGTTCAGGTTATAATCCTTGATTTCTCGACGGAGATTGTGTTTTGCCTGTTCTTCACTGATAAATGATATGCCATAGCGTGCCTTAATCTGCTTGGTTTGAGCAGGAAATTTTAAAATAAGATGAGCATCACGGCCGGAAGCAGACTGTTCCCTAGAATCAATTTTAGCTTCTTGATGCCTGCCTGATTCAACGGGTGTTAAATCAGTTTCGAAATAGAGGTAAACCTTGGTATTATTGCTTAGTTTCTGAAAGCCACTTACCACATTCTGGCTCACCTTTAGCTCCCCATTCCTGGTGTTTAAAACCAGATAAGCCGGAACATCTGTCTGCGAAAAATTGAGTGCATATATCCCCGATTGGTGCGATGGCGCAAATTGTACATTTATCCCAAAATCATCCAGGTCAACCTCATAATAATAAGGCTTAATCACCTCATTGTCGTAGCCATAAGAAATTACGTTACCCACATTTTTGAGGTCGCCCTGAAAAGGGCTCAAATTAAAGGCTGAGCTTCCCCGATGGCTGGTAACCACAACAGGCAAACCATCTATAGTATTACTGGTAAAATTATCACGCTCCGGATAAACCCGCAATAAGCTATTAGGTAAATGAACAGTAGGATAAGTGGGTACAAGTAAATGGCTAATGTTACCAATGTATGGATTAAGATAGTCTACGGGTTGTTTTTTAGCTTGTGCATGCCCAAAATTGATGCAAACTATTAACAAAAATATTGCGTTCAATAAAGAATATGTATATTTTTTCATATAATGGATTTCGATTAGATGTGATAAACATAGCACTTTCAAAAACGATATTCAGCCCGCTGATGAATTGCCGACTGTATCATTAATGATGTATTTTTTTTAACTTACTTAAATAGTAAAACGATTTATCAAATCTAATGGAAAGGATCAGTTTATCAAAAAATCAACAGCAGAAAAAGTCTTTTCTTATGAGCATGTTGTATTTTACTAGCGTAAAATTACAATGCCTGATGCCAAAAAATTAGGTTACGGCCTAAATGTGAGTGGTGTGTCAACAAAAAAGAGCGATGAATAGATTTCATCGCTCTTCGATTGTTAAATTTCTATTTATTATTTTGCTAATGAAGCAGTTTGTTCTGTACCGGTTACTGGTGAGCTCATTTGTGTTTTCATTGCTGCAAATCTGTCTAGATTCAATTTTGGTGTGCTTCCCATTACTAAGATATGCTCTCCGGTAGCGCCGCTTAATTTTAAATCTGCACGGCCTTCAATTACAGTATATAAACTTTCTGTATCTGAATCGATTTCTGCAACTGCATTTCCTTTTAAGAATAACTGTAGGTATTTAGCATCCAATTTGCCCGCTGTTTTTACTACGGCATTTTCTGAAGCCTGTACCCTGAAAATATTGTTTACATAAACGGTAATCTTCGCCGTATTTCCATCTGCCGAACTGATTTTTAGTGCATGTCCATCCTGGATTACTTTTACTTTACCGGTGTTGTCGTCATTATAGCTTACACTTTCTTTTTCTCCTTGTATCAACGTAATTTCTACATTTCCACTTACAATAACCTGGTTAATGTTTTTAGGTGCCGACATTTTGATTGGCTGTTTCTCGTCTGCCATTACACTTGTTGAGAAAATAGCAGAAGTTAACACGATAGCTGCTAATACTGATTTTGTTAGGGTTTTGATTGAGGTTTTCATAATGCTGTTGTTTATATTTTTAATTAATATTTTATGATTGTTTTTGTAGATAAGACACCACCAAGGCCGAAACGTTGCAGCAGAAAACCCTCAATTATACCAACACAGCTTTATTCTCGACGAACGGGTTTAAAAATCGGGCGAAAAAGAGTTCATTTTTACGAATACTTTCATACCTATCGCTTAATTCTATGTACGACCATAATCTTGTTGGCTTAGAATTAACAATAGCTGAACATTTGCTTTAAGGCCTGTTAATCTTATGCGATAAGTTCCAGTAAATTGAGGTCATGAGAACGACCGTTCGGTTTAAAAAAAATGAAAGAAAAATTAGGGCCGGTTAATGAGTTAGGAGCCTGAAATAAGCTACACGGATAGACTGGCAGAATTACTTACCTGCCTGAAAAATAATTGGTATAGGTCAATAATCGATGTGGGAGATCAATATTACCCAAGCGCAGAACCTGGGTTTAAATGGGCAGATGGTTTAATATTCTGCCCGTTGGGTTTCGCTATAATGGCTAAAATTTAATCGATAGTTTTTCAGAAACAAGAACATTGTTTTTGTAGTACTCGAAAAACCAGGTTCCATTCTTTTTTAAAACTATACCGTTTGCGTTGCCATTGTTCGAAATATAACAATCCTCTACTGAGGTTTTTAGTAAGGTCATTACAATTTTAGGCGTTGCATCAATCAGTTGGTAGCCATTGCTTATGGGCTGTGCATACAATAGCCCCTCTTGTTGTTCTGTTTTGGCGGCGATTGGTTGATTAACCGGTTCAGGCATTGCTTTAGCCGCTACATTTGCCGGGGCAGGTGTTGGATTGGTAACTGCAGTTGGGCTGCCTGCAACATATTTAAAATCGTTAAAAGATGTAAATGCGTCTTTCAATGCCAAATTGTAAGAAGTCTCGTATTCTTTCTCTCTGCTTTTACCTGCCTTGCTTTTTATCACTACAGCACCCTTACAATCTTTAAGTAAAAGGGTAAGGTTGGTAACGAACATACTATTGTTTTCCTGCAATTCTACTACCAGGGCCTTACATCTATCGGTTGCAATTTCTTCTGGTATTTCCGAATTATCAAAATAAACCGTAAAGCCCTTCTCCTCAAAAAAAGTCTTGGTAAGGGTATTTAAACCATATTGATTAACCTGTTTGAGAAAACTAAATTTCTCGGGCACAATGATGTACTTGTAATTGGCAGCATTAGACTGTGCCTGTACAGAAAAAGAGATTGCTAAAAAGAGAATAAAAAAATATCTTTTCATAACGGTTAATGGAGCTTGGATAAGATTCCGACTCAATTTATAGAATGAAACGGAGAAAATCAAATTTATCGTTCAGCATACGATCCATATTAATCAATTACCTACAATAGGCATAGCTGCTCGAATATGTCAGATTGCACTAGTGAAGAAAGAACAACTATTTATCACAAAAATATTTCTAAATTTAGAGAAGAAACCTTTTTTTCTTCCAAAAAAATAAAACCAATATAAACCTAACATATGCTTAACATTCAAAACACCAAACTATTCTGGGCAAGTTGCCTGGCGTTATTGGTTACTTCGCTTTCCTTCGGCATCCGCGCGGGAATCATGAACCAGCTCGGGATCGATTTTCAATTAAGTACTACACAATTGGGCACAATTACGGCAGCTGCTTTCTGGGGATTTCCGCTGGCTATTGTGGTCGGAGGGTTTGTAGTCGATATGATCGGCATGAAACGTTTGCTGGTAATGGCCTTTATCTTCCATCTGGCCGGAATTGTGCTTACCATTTTTGCTCAGGGCTACTGGAGCCTGTTTTTATCTACCCTGTTAATCGGGATTGCCAACGGTACCGTAGAGGCCGCATGTAACCCATTGGTAGCCGCTTTATACCCCGAAAATAAAACCACCCGCTTAAATCATTTTCACCTATGGTTTCCAGGAGGAATTGTGATCGGCACCTTGCTGGTTACCTTGTTTGTTCAGCTCGGACTGGGCTGGAAGGTGCAGGTGGCCATGATGATTATTCCTACTTTAATTTACGGATACCTGTTTTCAAAGTTAGATTTTCCGGTTACCGAAAGGGTATCATCTGGTTACTCCAGCTCGGATATGTATAAAGCCGTACTTTCTCCATTGTTTATCTTTATGTTCATCTGTATGTTCGGTACAGCCATTACCGAGTTATTTACCGGTCAATGGATAGGTTTACTGTTGAAAAACGTAACGGATAATGCCATTTTATTGCTCACGCTTACTACTGGGATTATGGTAATCGGCCGCGGTTTTGCCGAACCTGTGGTTCACCGCCTTGCCCCTCAGGGTGTACTGCTCTTATCTGCAATATTTGCTGCCGCCGGACTTTACATGCTGAGCACTTTTACCGGAAATTCTATTTTCTTCGCTGCAATCATTTTCGGCATAGGTGTTTGTTATTTCTGGCCAACCATGATCGGTTTTGTGGCCGAAAATGTCCCTAAATCAGGAGCACTAGGCCTAAACCTGATGGGGGGTGCGGGGATGTTTGCTGTTTCTATTTATACGATGTTTATGGGGAGCTTTTACGATAACCTGATTGTTAAACATTTACCTGCTGGTGCCTCGTTAAGCGCTTATTTAAAAGCTCCTGAAAATTCAGCATCAGCGCAGGCGCTTGCCAATGCCAAAAACCTGGCGGGTCCTGAAATTCTGCAGGCCACACTGATTATCCCTATCATATTGATTGTGGCTTTCGGCGGATTGGTTATCTACCTGCGTTCTCGAAAAAAGAGCAGGTCTGTAGCTTTGTAACTAAAAGATAATCACTTAGTACATTATTCACCAAATACATGAGAAGAGTAATATCTACAGGTTTATGATGCTAAATCCATCATAACTTGTAGATATTTATGATTTATTTTTTGATTGCTGCATTGGCTTCAATAAATTAATCATAACAAAGAACTGCCTGTCGGGAGCTCATATGGGGCTTTGCCTGCTTCAAAAATCCTTGTGTTTTCGCTTCCCTGTGTAGTGATTTCATCGCCTATTATCCTGATCCAGTTGCCCTCGCGCAGCCCTATAACCTTTATGTTATTCTGCGTTAAAAACTCCATGATCCTGGTTTCCCTTGTTTCTCCATTATGCTTCAACTCCGGATTTGGGTCGAGGTAATGGGGATTAAGGTTAAAAGGAACCAGTTCCATGCAATCAAAAGAGGGCGGATACACAATAGGCATATCATTGGTGGTTTTCATATTTATGCCAGCAATATTGCTTCCGGCACTACAGCCCAAATAAGCTTTGCCAAGTTTGATGTTATCACTTAGATGCTTCATCAGTCCGAGCTCATGAAGTGTTTTTACCAGCAGAAAAGTATTGCCTCCCCCGGTAAAAAATCCTTGGGCTGCGTGGATCGCCTCAATGGGATTGTTAAATTCGTGCAGGCCTTTAACGCTGATATTTAGCTGTGAGAAAAAATCGCGGGCTTTGGCAGTATATTCTTCATGCGAAATGCCTCCTGGCCTTGCATAAGGGATAAATATAATTTCATCTATTCCGGCAAAGAGCTTGATGAGCTCATCTTTTAGGTATTCCAGATAATTACCGCCAAACAGCGTAGAAGTAGAGGCCAGGATAACATTCATCTTATTTTGCTTTCGGCAATTATACCGTTTTTCGTTGAAATAATTGTTGTGCAGAGCCAGTAGAAAAATCGGCCATTTTCTAGTTAATGAGAAACAGCAAAACTGAAGGTTTTTTCAGAAGTGAAAGTCAGTTTTTCCTTTAAGCATGTTTTCTTTATGCCTTTCAGATAAAAACTAAGGCTGGGCGTTAGACACACTGGCTGCAGAATGATATTTTCTTCGCTCATTTGTCCACTCTTTTAGCTTTGGAACAAGAAATAGGATTGCAAAGGCCAGTATGGAAATGACCGCCTGTAAAGAGAGGTTTATCTTGGTCACCGGATGAATATCTGCATCACCCATTACAATACATAGGCGGTATACACTTCTTATAATAATGAGCACCAATAAGTACTTGCTCCACCCGAACCTGCGTTTGATCAAGATAAAAAGCAGATAACGCGTGATCAGAATTGATATAAAAATAACCAGTTCCTGTGTACTCTTATAATCGTAAAAAAACAGATTTACTATCCCGATTAAAAAAGTAATTAAAATAAGATTAGAAGATAAGGAATACCTATTCTTCATTAATTTAAAATTTACCAACTTAAATAGGTTTAAGACGACAGACGATGCAAATGTCTTGATAATTTTTGAAATAAGGTAATTTTTGATTGTTAAGAAATCTTAAGCCATTGATATTTGTCAATAAATAGGGAAATCGTTATTCAAAAAAAACGGATTGCTGTTTGGCAATCCGTTTTATATTTTAGACTGAATTTGTATTACGCCTTCATTACACGGTCTCTAACCTTTACCGCTGGATTGCCCTGGTAAATGCTGTAAGGCAATAAGTTTTTGTTCGCCACACTTCCCATTGTTAACACCGCATGACTATGCAGGGTTACACCAGGACCAACTGTTGCTGCAGCACCAATCCACGCTCCATCTTCCAGCACAATGGGGGCAGTCATTAGGTCAAAATTTGTGCTGCTATAATTATGATTTCCGGTAATGAGCACAGCCTGTTGTGAAATACAGCAGTTTTTTCCAATTTTTACCCGATCCAAATTGTCTATATAACAATCAGCGAGCCAGCTATAATCGCCAATTTCCAGTTTCCATGGATATTTAATGTGAATGCCTGGTTTTATGCGAACTTCTTTACCAATCCTGCTACCGAATAACCGTAAGAAAGTAACTAGTACCGAGCTGACTGGCATCAAACGGCTCTTAAAAAAGACAACATCCGTAAAGTACCACAAAAGCTGCTTTAGGATGGGGGCACCAACCTTAAAATTGCCGGTATCAAATTTCTTATGTAACTGCGTTTTTAGCAAAATTTCTTATTTATTGTTGTTGGCATTAGCCTTTAGCTTTAGCTAATTTTGTGCTTTTCCTGATCCAAATGTATAACATGGCAAAAATGCAGATGTATACAATGATATTAAAAACTTCGTGGTGATAGGTAAAATTGTTCCGCTGCGATTTAAAGAATCCAAGTAATACACCCAAACCCGCAATACGCAATACATTCAGAACGTAGATGGCAATAAAACCGATCACCAGCATTTTAAAAGTCGATTTCCAGGACGCGGGGAATGCCAGTACAAAAGCGGCCAAAAAACTCATTACACCTAGGCCAAGGCAGGAATAATTAACACGCAGATAAGGCCCGGCTACTACCATGACATCCATTTCATTATGAATGGCATAAAAGCCAAAAGCCTTAATAATCCATACGGCGGGTACAATTAATGCCGTTTTTAAACCTTGAATATAATCAAAGTGATCGGCAATATAGGCATTATAAAATCTGGAACCAGGTGTCATCACACTATTCATAAACAGATTGCCCTGGCTAAACAGGATGTATAATATAAACAAGGCAACCACAAATTTGATGGCCTTTTTATTCGCTTCCTTTTTTGCTTCTTCTGAGGTCATATGTTGTCGGCATTTATAAATTTAACTTCTGTTTTTTTGAATTACTTTAATTTTTTTATCTACCAGTTTTCTAAACCAGAAGCCTTGAAGGTAATGGAATTTAATACCCGTGGAGCCCTCAAATATACCTAGTTTAAAAAACATCCGGTAGCCAAAGTAAAGATAGGGACGAAATCCAAGTGGAAGTTTCCACCACAATTGTTTTAACCATGCCCGCTTTTCGTCAGGACTGCCCAGTAAGTTAGGCTTTAAACTTTGTGCGCGCAACTTTAACATCCTTTCTACCTCTTCTTGCGCCACCAGATCACTATAGCGTTCATGTTTGGCTTTCCAAAAAGCAATATCATTCTCTTTTAGGTTTTCTTCCAAAATCCAGCCTTTCTTCCAGATTTTGGTCTTGCCCGGCACAATAAACCGGTGATCCATGTTCTCATTGAGATCAGAAAACCCGATCCCTGTCCTGAACATCTTTAAAAGATAAAAAGGGTAGTAGGTGCCAAATCTGATCCAGTTTCCTTGAAAGAAGTTTTTACGGTTAAAGTAAATGCCATTAACATCGCGGTGGTCTTGATCTTTAAAGTTGGACAGCATTTCAAACAGCTCCGGTGTAACGATTTGATCGGCATCGAGGCCAATTATCCAGGGCGTTTCTACCTCAAAGTGCTTTAAGGCAAAATCCCATTGTTTCGGATGGTTTATAAAAGGATTTTGTTTTACCGTTGCACCATAAATATTAGCAATTTCCAATGTCTTATCGGTACTCCCGCTATCCAAAATAAATGTGCTGGCATTAAGCTTCTTAATAGATTCTAACAGCCTGGGCAAATGAATTTCTTCATTAAAGGTTAATATGATAAAACTAAAATTTTGATTCATTTAAGTTATTATGGGTAGCTAGAATTTCTTTGTAAAATTCAACGTATTGTTTAGCCAAAATGTCATCATTAAAATCAGCATTGATTTGCAATGGAGCAGTGGTCCTGATTTTTTTTCTTTTTTCAATATCCTGATAAGCTGCAACGATGCCAGCCTTTATCTGTTCAACTTTCAACCCGGTAATCCACCCCAGGTTTTTGTCAGCCACATAATCGGCAAGACCAACAAATTTGCTGATCAATACAGGGGTGCCCATACTTAAACTTTCAACCACCACATTAGCGAAATTTTCGTTGTAAGAGGTGAGGACTGTTAGATCATGCTCGGCCATTAGGTTAAACTTCTCTTCATTATTTACCTGTCCAAGCCAATTCATTCGTTTGGTAAATTTTAGCTTTTCGGCCTTGTCTTTTAAACTTTGTACATAATCTTCCTTCCCTGTACCACCTATGGTTAACTGCCATGGAATATTAACAAGTGTTAAAGCTTCAAAAAGCAATTCAAGTCCTTTCTTCTCTTCAATACGCGAAAGAAAAATAATGTTAAAAATTAGAGGTTCTTGATACTTGCTACCCGCTACTTGATACCCACTACTTGTAACCTCAGCACCTAAACTAACCAGATTGGCGATTACCTTAATACTTTTAGGTTGCACTATTGTTAAAATATCTCTTTTTTCCTGTTCACTGGTGGCGTGGATATGGCAATATTTTAATAAAGTTTCACCCATTAATTTGTGGATGATCCTTTTTGAAAGAGAATTCCGGTTACCGAATGTATAGGAGGTGAGCATTCCTCTAGGAGACAAAACAACGGGTATTTTATACCATTTGGCCACTAAACAGCTTAATACCGAAACTAAATTCCACCAGGCATGGATGTGTAAAACATTCCCCTCCTTTGGAGGGGTGTCTGTAAGACGGGGTGGTTTTTTTAGGTTTTGATTGGCTATATTTAGTTTGTCATTCTGAGTGTAGCGAAGGATCTTTTTTCTCAACATCCACAACAACCCAGGCGAAAAATGACTGTGATCTTTTGTCCAGCGTTTAAAATAGGTAACAGGCACGGCATCAACTAAAACAGGTACACCAGTTATAACATCTAACTCATTTTTGCCATTTGCTGTAGTAGTCAATACCTCCAGTTCATGTACAGTGGCATTATTACCGTCAACCGCCAACCGCTTATCAACTGACAGGACTTCGCACAACTTACCTACACTTTGTATAGGCCCACCATATATGTAGGCAGGTTTGTAAGATGCAGTAATATGAATGATTTTCAAAGGTTAGATAATGTTAATCAAATGTTGGTTTTAGTACTTTTAAGGTTCTGAGTAAATAAAACAGAACCCACATAATTACGTATCCCCAAAATATATTGTTGAACATAAATTCGAAGTTATTTCCCCGCCAAAGCCCCTGAAAGATGCTATTGAACATAATTACACAGCCTAGCTCGTAACCTCCAAATATTTGTTCAGACTTATCAGAAAGATGTTGCACCAATATCCCATAAAGCAGCATGAAAAGAAATACTCCAACAATACCCCAACTCAGATAAGCATCAACTACTGGCCGTGTTTTGGCAGAAACCGTTGACATTTTATTGGCAACACCTGCATCATAAACCCGCTGCATAGAAACAGTTTCCATATTGGGTTTGCCAGACCAAAAAATCCTTGGAACAAGGCCTTCAAAAGAATCTTCAACAATTTCCCAACCGTAATAAGGATGATGACTAGGTACAAAATCTGCAAACTGGGTAAACATTTCGATCTCACTTAGCCTTCTGGTGAGAAACCCCCAGTTTGTATCTTCAATTTCTTCTACATTATCTGAGTTAAAGGTTTCAAAAGCTTGGTTTTGTGCCTCTTCAGCACTTACCTCTCCTCCCCAGCTTTGTCTGACAGTGTTGTTATAGGTAGGCAAGAAATACAGTAATACGTAAGTAACGGGGATGGCCAGATAGAGTATCAACTTTTTAAAATAAGGAAAAAATACGCAGGCCAATATGATAACATTGGTAATAATGGGTTCCTTAAAGCCAGAAAGTGATGCATGGATAAAGTTAATGGTAAAGATTGTGGCTCCAATGGCTAAATAATTAAAGTTTTTTTTAATAAATCCTTTAACAAATAATACTGCTGCGCAGGATATTCCTATAAGCGTAAGTGGAAGGGCAATCTGGTTAAGTCCCGGAAAAAATTGGCAAATAGAGCCTAATCCGAAGACTATAATACTGAGCCAGATCAAAAAATCATCATCGAAAGCTTGGGTACTTTTAAGTTTAATTTTATGTTTCTGAACAATTAGCATTCCTGTAACCAAAGCTGCATGGGCGAGTAAACTCATCCGCTGGCAGCTGGCAATAAGTACAGTTTGTTCGTTTTCTTTAAACTGGGCACCGTAATTGATTTCAGTAAGGTAGCGATAGCCCAAATGATCCATAAAATAAAATATGGAGGTGGTACACATAAAGCCTGCAAAAATGAGCTGGGTAAGAAAAATTGGCCTCATAATTTGTTTATGGATGGGTAAATCGCGATTAATAATAGCGGCGGGAGATAATATAGTGGTATAAAAGATAAATAATGAGCCAAACCAGGCCACAAAATACGATATAATCGGACTATTGATTAATAAATATGATACCAGAACCGGGAAGTATAAGGTTAAGGTGAGTTTGGTAGGGTTGTTATTTTGCATGGTTCTTATAAAAAGTATCTACCATTACTTTAACCTGGTTTTCGAACGACCAACCTTGAATAATTTGTTGTGATACTATCCCCATTTGAGTCAGTTTTTCTTTACTATTTGTAAGTTCGGTTAGCTTACGTACAAGATCATCCACATTACCTGATTCAAATATTTGACCATTAATTGATGGGTTTACTAAATCATTGGCACAACCAACCTGTGTAGAAATCAAGATGGCTTTTGCAGCAGCCATAGCCTCATTTACAGCTAAGCCCCAGGTTTCACTGATGGATGGTAAACAAAATAGATTGCAGGCCTGATAAATTGCAGGCATTTGGGTTTGATTTTGGAAGTTGATAAAGTGAACATTTTTTAAATCTTTAGATTCAGATTTTAGGTTTTCTTCTAAAATCCCATTTCCAACAAACAACAAATGTATATTAACTTTTTTTATTGATTTAAATGCATCAAGCAATAATAGCGGGTTTTTTACAGGCTCCAGTTTGCCGGCAAAAAGGATTAAAATTTCATCATTTTTAATGCCCAGTTCGATTCTTAGTTTTTCTGCTTCCTCATTTTGGATTGCAGCAAACCTTTTATTATCTATGGCATGTGGGGCTACAATCAATTGTGATTTCTCTAAACCATACTTTTCAAAATATGCTTGGTTGGCAGTGCCTACACAAAAGGCCACATCAATATTGCGATAGGCCCATCTAAGAAAAACACTCCTAAAAAAGGCTTTTAATTTTTGTTGATTGTTTAATAGTGTGGAATCGCCCCTGAAATAAACCGGGATTTTGCCTTTAAAAAAACGCATAGCTTTTAAATGGCTATGCCAGGCCCAACCATAAATTAAAATGGCATCGGGGTTATAATCTTTAATTTCCTTATTTAAAGTTGGATTAACAATTCCTTTAAAGCGATGCGTGCCCTTATTGCTTGCTGTATTTTTTAGAAATGAATATTCATATCCTTTTAACAGTGGTAAATCCCATTCAATCTCCCGGCCAAAGCCTTTGTCGAATTTATTAAGTGAATCTTCACCCCATGTATAAAAAACCTTAAGTTGTAGTTGCTTTGCTAAAAGCTGAAACACAGGCGCATAATATTGAATCGGATGGGTAGTAATGATGGCCAGTTTTTTACCCATTTGGAAGTGCTAGAATATTACCCGATACCATCTTTTGGAAATTACTGATGGCTTGAAGGCCATCGTTATAAATGTACTGAAAATGATAGCCCAATGAAGCTAACAAAACGAAAATATAATCTTCTGATCGGCCGGTTTTTTGATGATAATGTTTGTCGTATTCAAATATAATTTTTGGTTTGTTGTTTTTGATGGTTTGTAATAGGCCATCAATTACGAAACTCTCATAACCTTCTACATCAATTTTAATAAAATCAACACGGTCATTGTTGATAATTTCGTCGCCTACAAAACAATTAACTGATATATCTCCATTTTTATCAAATAAATTATAAGCTCCTGGATTTGGGCTGCTTACATCAGCAGCGATTAAAATCAGCTCGTTTTTATTGCTCAATGCAATATTTTTAGCAGTAATGTGCTTAAAATTATTTAGGCCAATGTTGAAATTTAAAGCACTGTAATTATGTGGTACAGGTTCAAAAGCGATTACATTTCCACTGGTACCGGTTAATTCTGCAAAATAGAGTGTATGAAAACCGATGTTTGCACCAATATCCAAAATGCGATCTCCCTTTTTAATAACTGATTTAAAGATTTTTTTAATAGCAGCTTCGTAATTACCAGTGTAAATAACTTTAGCGCCTATCCAAGTAGAAGGATCACAGCAGATCTTGAAATCGCCTTCTATAGGTTTTACAATAATGGGCCGCTTATCAAGCTTGTTATGGGTAAATAAATAATTGAACAATCGGTCCTGACCTTTAAAAAGTGGTCTGTGTAATATAAACTTATAAACTTTCTGCATCATTTAAACCACCTTGTTAAATAATTCTACCTGTCTTTTGGTCATGTAATATGCCGTATAATGTTCAAATTGTTGCCAGTTTGTTGTGGGCGGAATTTGTTTATAAACGCTTTGGAGGTAAGATAACATTGTTTCAAAAGCCTTGTCTGCTGGTTCTTCAATATTAATTAAATGGCCTGCAGTACAATCTTTTATCATTTTAGCCGCATTACTATCTTGATGTAAAACAGCAAGCAATGGCTTTTTCGCCAATATATAAGGATATAATTTTGAGGCATTATATGCTGCCTGGTTTGATCCTATTATAATTAAACCATCTGCATTTTGTAGATTTTTAATGCTTTGATAGAAACCTATTCTATCGGTGTATTCAGTAAGGTAAGTATCAATATCTGCTACTTTGGCTTCCGGAATAATTGTTGGCACACCTTTACCTTTTGGTGCATAGCTAGTGCCTATAAAATGCATCTGTATATTGCAAAACAGTTGAGGTTCTGCCGCTAACCCCTTTTTAAAAGCTTCTATTAAAGTTTTTAATGCAGGTTTCATATCATTTCCACCTCTTCCTATGTAAATTAAATTAATACGGTTTTTTTTCGTATCGAAAACTAAAGTGAGTGCTTTGTCGTTTTTTTTGGCAATTTCAAAATCAATATCAAATGCGCCGAAGGTAATAACGGCACTGGGTTTTTCTTTTAGCTGTGGATACCGTTCTTTAAGTGTATCAATATAACTTCTTGATACACTGATTAGCCCATCGGCTTTTTTCATTGCAATGGGCTCTAAGTATTTATTTAGCCGGTATGAAAACCAGTATTTTTTAGGCTGCTCTATTTTGGGCAAATTCTTGTAATAATCGGTATGCCATGGGTCTTGCATGTCTATTATATAAGGTACACCGAACTTTTTTTTCCAGTAAGGGCCTAAAATGCATAGGGGAAATTCGGTAGTTGAAAAATAGATCAGATCAAACTTATTTTTTTGTAATAATTTATTCACTTCATTTTTATAAAACCACATAGCACGCAAGGCTACGCTACCCAAACCAAACTTGCTTGTCCATTTTTTATCAAGTGCTTTTATTTTATGAATTTTAACTTCAGCAGGAAGAGATTGTAATAATAACGGATCTTGAACCACATCAAGATAGCTTTCTTGAACAACAACAACTTCTGGTTCCCAATCAAATTTTTTAAAATAAGATAAACTCATTCTAATGCGATGCATATCAGCTGTATTAGCAGGCGGAAAGTATGGAGATATAATGAGTAGGCGTTTCAATTGAGTTTAAATAGCTGTTGAACGGTAGTTAAAAATTTTTGTCCTTCAATCTCCCAATTTAGCGCCTCATCAGCATATTTTCGCGCTTGTTTTCGATGCTCGGTTAATAGTGTTCTATTTTCGGCATACGTTTTTAAAACATCCGCTAAAGATTCAGGATTATTTTTCTCATAAACTAAACCCATATCGGGGAATGCTTTTAAAAGTTTCGTTTGTGCAGTTGTATCTGATGCAATAATAGCTAAGCTAGATTGGATGTAGGTGAATATTTTATTGGTTAAACAAATATCACGGTTTTTAGGTTGGTTAGTTTCTGTTGCCAAACCGATATCAAACTGATCTGAAAATTTATAAATATCATCAGGAGCAATTGGAGGATAAAAAATGATCTTATCAGGGGTGAAATTGTTTTTACTAGCAAGCGCTTTAAATAAGGTTATCATTTTTTCATCGTGCGCCCCCAATAAATGGAGCTCAATATCGACATTCTTTAACAAACCAAGCGCAGCAATAACAGTCTCAAGGCCTCTGTTCTGTCCAATTGTTTGTGAAAACCAAAATAAATTAATTTTATCGGTTAAGCTGTTTCTTTGTTCTAAATTTTGTTTCGGAAAAACGTTTAGAATTGTAGTTGGATTTAACCTCTGGTAAATTTGATGATAAGCTTTGCCGATTAAAGGACTGGCTGTAGTAAAATAATCCAGTTGTGGCAGGTATTTATCTTCTATAAATGTTTTTAACCGCACATCATGGCTTTTTTCATTGTTGCTTACCTCGTTGCGATGAAAATCTTCGGCATCAAAACCGCATTTAGCCTTGTTTTTTTTTGCGGCAAGATAGGCCGCAGGAAGAGCGGCCAAGTTGTGTGCAAGGTACAAGTTGGCCGGGATGGTCATCGCTTTTCTGGCCAGGTTATAGGTGCACCGTCCAATTGCGCGTTCGGCAATACCATTTTTAAAACCCATTGTGGTAGCAAGAAAAATAGCAATTTTTTGTATGAACCGTGTTTTCCAATAATCGTATTTTTGCGTTTTCGGGCTGCCGCCCACTCTTATACTTTTCCATTTCTTGGTTGGAAGCAATCGGTTATCGTATTCAGTTCCCCAATCATTCCAAAATTGATAAACTACAGTTACTTCAAAACCGGCATCTGTAAGCGCATCAGCTTCTTTTACCAATCTGGGATTTAGCGTGGGTTGACCTGAACTAATTAAGACAATCATTTAGCTAAAACTTCTCCTTAATTGTTGGATAGATTTTGTAAATAAAATCTTTATGAAAATCATATCCAGTACTATGTACGTAATGCTCGCTGGTAATTGAATTTCCCTTATTGCGTTCCTTTTTGGCAAGATCGTAAGCAATAGGCAATTGTTTATAACCACCTTCATTAGTGGCGTACATTGCAAATAAGGTTTGTTCAATGTGCCATGATTGCAATGATTCGGTCTCGGCTGTAAGAATTTCTTCTATGAAATTAAAAAAAGGCAATTTTTCAAATTGATGGAGAAATAAGCCACAGTTAAACATTTTTAGCATAGGACTTTTAACGTACTTGTTAAGCGTTTCTGGTGAAAAGGAGTATGCATCAACAATATCTTTGTTAAAACAGCCTTTAACATCTTTTTTCTCTATAATATCTAAAATTTCTTCGGGTTTTTTAAAGAATAGAACGTCAGAATCGAATTGAAGTAAAAATGGCGATTGGTTATCAATAACAGCATCAAATAACCTCAATGCAAATACATATTTTTTTCTTAGTTCTGCTGATTTTACGAGATTGTTCTTCAAGAGGAATTGATCAATCTTATCATTTTGTTCTATTTTTTTGAATATTTTGATGCCTTTAAATTTCTGTTGTAAATATTCAATTTCATTGGCTGTTAAAGTACCATCCTCATGATAATGCAGGTTAAAATTTCTTTCCCAGGCACTGAAGCTATAAATGGCTGCAACTGATTCTAAAAAATGCCGGTGCCCTGATAACATGCAAACTGTAAGTTCGGTTGGTTTTGTTTGTAACTCAATAGGGTTTAACCGCTGAAGCAAACTTTTAAGTTTCTTTTGGTAATATGTTTTTAAAACTTTTTCCGAAATTCTATGGTAATATTGAGGATTGTCAAACCTTAATTCGTAAACAATCTTTTTATATATCTTTTTGATCATATCAGTGACAAGTATCTTTCGGCTATTATTTGCGTATTAAATCTTTCTTCTGCGTAAATTCTACAGGATTTTCGCTTTATCGACTCAACTTTTTCTATTGCGCTTATCATTTCCTCCTTATTATTAACCACGAAGCCATTTATGCCATCGGCTACAATTTCAGGAACGGAGCCTCTGTTAAAGGCAATTACCGGGGTTCCACAGGCCATGGCTTCAACCATAACCATCCCAAAAGGCTCATCCCATTCAATTGGAAAAAGAAGCGCCTTTGACTTCCCCAGGTAGTGGTTTTTTTCATCATCGTTTAAAGGACCGAGGTAAATAATCTGTTTACCATCAAATTTTGGCTCAATAAACTCTTTGTAGTATAAATAATTATCAGGAGTGGTTGGAATATTCCCACCTATATATAACTGGTTACCGGTAGAGAGGCAAATATTAATGGCCGTATGTAAGCCTTTAACTTTATCCATTCTTCCTAAAAACATAAGCGGAGCATAAGCTTTTACCTTTTCTTGTAAGTTGTACTTTTTAAAATCTATCGCATTATAAACGGTTTTCCAGTAACCTGTAATATTTCCTGTTGACACACAATAATTGCTACAAGCCGTAAAAGTTAAATTTTGATGCGGTAGCCGTGTTATTGCACTGATACCTTTTTGGGAAACTGGTCGGCCATAAGTCATTATTTTTTTTACCTTTTTGTTGATTATTGGAATGAGATAGGCTAACCGACCGAAATTATGAATCGCATCAAAATCATTCCGTTTCTGGTAGAGGAAAATCCAGGCTTGAAGAAGTTCTTTAAATTTTTGCCATTTAGAACGATTCAGGTCATTTTTTCCGAAGCTATATGTATTTCCGGATATATTGGAGTTTGGTCCGGCAAGCAGGCTTACTGTATGCCCTTTTTTTGCATATTCTTCTGCAAACATATGCACCAAACGTTCATGTCCGCCATAAAGTGGGGGAGGTACAGGTATTCCAGGATCCATAATCAGTAATATCCTCATATCACTATTCTTTTTGTCTCGGTTTACAAAACCAATGCTCTTCATGATCGATGGCAATTATCTCATAGCTATAAGCTAATGAAAATAAAAAATCTTTGATCATTTTAACCGAATGATTAAAAACGGGAAGAATATCTGGATGGACGCTCAAAAGTAAGTTGGGCTGATGTTTCAATATAAATTCTTTGGCCCCGGTAAGTACATAAAATTCTGCGCCTTCTACATCACACTTAATCAGTACGGTTTGTGTAATTTCTTCCTCTTTAAAAAGAGTATCTATGCTATTGGTTGGGATTTCTTTATCGTGAGTGTGATCTAAATTGATGTATTTTGTTGTTCCGGGTTTACCACTAAGTTTTGCCGAAGCAAGTAAAGTATTTGTATCGTGAATAGCCGTTTGGACATCAAATCCTGTTGTCGATTCTGCCGAAACGAAACCATATATTAAGTTTAATCTGTTTCCTTTGGCAAATTGAGCCATATTTTTGGTTGATTGTAAACTTTGCAGATCTGAATCAAATGCGATAACGGTTGCCTGTTCTGAAGCAAAAAGGCAAATGGCAGAAAAATAACCTGTAGAGCAACCTAAATCCAGTATGAGTGCTTTTGGATTTGATTTAACCCAATTGATGAGAAAGGTGGTATGCTCGGGTTCATAATCTTGCCATTGGGTAGAGGTGTAAGCAGGCGGTAAATTGATTGTTATTTGCCTGTTGATTTCGAACTTAACACCATTTGTATAGTGAAGTAAATTTAAAAATTGGTGATAAGGCTTTCTAAGAAAATCCCAAAACCAATTGTATTTCTCCAAAAGTGGGGCATGCCTAATTTTAAACGCAATTTTTCTTAGGGTTTTACTCATTCAAGCTAAATATTGGATAAATTATAATGATAAACTTCGTGAATAATATCAAGCATTCTGCTGGTACTTTTTTCAAGACTTAAATTTTCAATCACGTAATTTCGTGGATGATATTCGTTATTCAATGCCTTAGCATAAAATGATTCAAAGTTATTTTCGAATTCGCTCAGGTTTTGAAATTTGTCGCCACACAAACTATCGAAATATGGTACTGATGAGGCTTCTACAACCTCTTTTTCACCCCATTCTAATCGGTTGGGGTCAAGCCATTTTCCCATATCCCAGGCAAAAATTGGAACATTCATACACATGGCCTCTTGATATGCTATTCCTTGGCTCTCATGTTCGCACAGAAAGATCATTCCAACGCTTTCAGCAAGTAGTTCTTTATAATCCTTAAGCTGATAGCTGCCATAGGTAATCACCTGATAGTTTATTTGATGTGCGGCTAAATATGCCAAAATTGGATGAAGCAGATTTTCTGTATTCTGCTCCCTATCCCAAAGAAATTTAACATAAATGAGCAAATGGCTTTTAGTAACGTTTGGTTTTGGTTTCCAAAAATCGGTATCGATGCCAACAGGCCAAATTTTGCAACTGTTATTGCCAAAATAACGATTATAGAGTTTCGAAGTCCAGGTAGAGTGCTGTAAATAAGCAACAACCGGATAATCGTTAAAAAGGGTAGGCCATTGCGCAGGATGTGTCATTAAGCCAATACCTGCAATTATTTTATTTGGTTGTTGGTAACCTTTAAACACTTCTTTGCCAGTGCCCAAAACTACAATATAATCAGTTGGTTTAATTTTGTGAAAAGGTAAATTTTTTTTATACCCAATGTTTAATTTTTCAAAACCTTTACACAAGTTGAGAAAGACCAATTCCAAGCTTCCCGTTTTCCGAGGTAGAATATAGTTTCTAATCTTTTTTAAAAAACGGTCTCCAAAGAAAAAACGATCTTTTAAAGGTTCTTTTTTGAAATAAACCAAAATTCGATTTTTTATCACGATGGTAAGGGATTTTTTTTGAACACCTGATGAAGTATCTTTCTATAAATTGATAGTATAGTTTTGCAACAAGTATAGATAGTGAGATTTGAATAATAAAGCAGACAAACGGCGAAATGCCAAGTGCCATTAATGGATTAATTGTTAAACCTGCAACAAGGATATGCGTAAGATAAAGCGAGTAAGAAATTTGACCCAAAAAGAGCCCGATTTTTTGCTTAAACGGTTTAAAAAGTAAAACCGACGCTACTGTTGGGATTGAAATTAAGGTATATCGTATTGCGACCAAAAATGACCATTCAATACACAATACAAATAAAATTGTGATGCCTAGTGTAAAATTAACCAAGCGTTTATACACCATAAACATGATGGCACCAACAATAAAAAAAGTTAAATTTTCAATTATGAAGCTTCTGCCATCACCAAATTTGATGTAGATAATAAAATGGAATAATATTACCAATATAACCAAGGTAATTAACGGTGAGATTTGTTTAAACAAAGGAAACAATAGCCCTAGTAGAATATAAAATTGCATTTCTATGCCCAAGGTCCAAAAAAGTGTATCATACCAATAAGCACCTTTTACAAAAGGAACAAGATAAAACAGGTTGAATATAAAGTTTTTAATACTGAAGTTTTCTAACTGTAAAATAAAGATGCTTAGTATCAGCACAATAAAATATGGAGGATCTATGCGTAGGTTTCTTTTAAACAAAAAGGTAAAAAAGTCCTTTAACCGGTAGTTATTCTTGTAAAGTGAATAGGGAAGTACGAAGCCTGATACTATAAAGAAAACATAAACCCCTAATTGGCCTCCATTTATTAGTTTATCAATAACAGGAAATTGGGTATAGCCACTAAACATTTGTAAATGAACAAGACATACCCCAATTGAGGCAATACCTCTCAACAACTCAATATTCGCTATTCTCTCTTGGCTTTTAACTAACATTTAGCTGTATTTAATTTTACTGCTCAGTTTATGCGATGGTTTTTCAACTAATAAATATAAAATCCAAGCGGCAAAAACTGCTGTAACCATTCCTGCAGCCAGCCTTAAATACTCTGAGTGGCCTAAAACCGGAACATGCCGAAAAATGGCTACACCAACCCGCCCTAAGTGCCAATGAATAAGGTAAAGCGAATAACTGATGGTTCCAAACCAAAGCATGAGCTTACTGCTGTAAGTATTGGTATTAATTTTAATATATAAAATAAAAAGCACCGTAAGCAATGCTACAAGAGCCTCTAGAATACCATTGTTGTAACATGTAAAAATTAACAAAGTAATTGTTGCCGGCCAATATACAGTTGAATCTATATTCAAAACCACCTTTCTAAATAAAAGTATACCCATGGCAAACAGGCTAAACCATGCTGGCAAAAAATGTGGCGACGAAACAAATGATAATGCCAAAATAATACCGATAAATAGGAATGGCCATACATTGGATGGATTAGCGATAACACTAAAACATAAGGCTAATAATAAATAAAATTGAAATTCGATGGCTAAAGTCCAAAATACTGGGGATGCAGCTTCATAACCCAATATGTAATTTAAATAACCCAAATGAGATAGTATGGTTGCCCAATTTGGAATGGGTTGTTTTGCCGCAATCGTTAACAAAATAGAAACGATGATGGTAACAAAATAAGCAGGGTCGATCCGGATGATCCTTTTTAAAATAAATTTAAAAAAGCTTTCAATTTGATATTTCCGCTTATGCATACTATATGGCAGGATAAAGCCGCTGATTACGAAAAAAATTTCTACGCCTAAATAACCCCATTTTCCTGTGTTTGCTGTTTGTGCTGATAAACCGGAACTTCCTGAAAGATGGAAATAGGTAACAGAAATGGCTGCAATCCCTCTGAGTATATCGATGTTTTTTAATCTCAAGGGATTATTGTTTTTCTTTGACGCTGTATAATTTTGGCTATAGCATTTGGAATGGAATGCTCGTTAAGGGCTACCTGTTGAGCATTTTTTCTGAGTTGAAAACGCATATTCACATCTTCTTTTAACCAATTTGCTTTTTCTATTAATTCGCTGGTGTTTTTATAAACCAAAATGTCTTTTCCAACATCATAAAGCTCTTCCAATCCAGCGGTAAATTCTGTTAAGTAACATGCGCCAAGCATTGGTGCCTCGATATCTCTTAACCTCGAATAAGTATTTGGGTGCCGTAAGGGGAAATTAAAACTAGGGTAGCGGTTTATCCCCAGCGTAATCATACTATCTTGCGTAATGCGGACATAATTTTCAAAATTTATTTTGCCATTAAGATGGCTTTTAAGGTTATTGCTGCTGGAAGGTTTGAAATTTCTTTGCTGCAATTTTCGTATATACGCTTTTAAGCCATATCTGGTTAAGAAACTGTATTGGAAGAGTAGCTTTTGAGCTACCGGATAATGAAGCGGTTGATTCACTGGCTTTTCTTCATTTGGCAACCAGCCTGATCCATATACTTCAAATGGAAAGTTAGTTTGTGTTAATTCCTCTAAGAGTAATAACCGTTGTACATCATATGAGCCAATAAACGAAAGTTGTCCCGTTTCAGTAGTTGTAATGTTTCTGTGGCTAGGAGCTACCCACATGGGCATGGGTAAATAAATATAATCGAAACCAGCTTTCTTATACATGGCAATAGCGGCATGCTCAGGTACCCAATTAAGATCGAATATGCCAAAAATTGCGGGGACCGCACTAAACTCCCTTACATGGTCGCAAAAGAAATTTACGCAATAAACCCCTAGTTTTTTAATCTCCGAAATGGCTTGCTCATCTATTTGCTGTGGATATAAATAACTTAAGAATATAGCTGGTTTAGTGAGTTTTATTTTATGAAGTGTTTTTTCCCAGCTGGTGGATTTCCACTTGCTTAATTCTTCCTCAGACTGTGGTACAAGCCCCCTGGCCCAATCTACATCCTCACATTCAACCCATTCGTGTGCTCCCTCGGTCAGACCATTTTTGAGATAATATTCCCAAAAACTATACGCTGATATGGGATGCTGATGTTTTGATTGTAAAAAAGAAAGGAAAATCTTCACGGTTGCTTTTATCTGAAAAACTTTTGCAAATTCAATGCGGTTTTCCACCCCAGATACCTGGCAATTTTTTGAATAACCGGGCCACCTATGCTAGGCACATATTTATTGTTTTTTACTGTAGGTAAGGCCTGTAAAGCTGTTTTATAGATATCGGGATATTTTTGATAGCTATTTACTACAATATCTAAAATTATTTTATAAGTGGCCAATTTTGCGGCCTCAGATGAGTTCACGCTTAATAAATGATCTGTTTTTAGTGTTGCTGATAATAATAAGCTACGCAATTTTTCTTCAGAATCTAATCTTGATAGGGAAGGAAGATATTGTTTGCGATAATAAACAAAAATATCAGGGCAATAAATAATCCCTTTACAGTTTAATATTATTCTTGCAAAAAACTCTCCATCATCATCAGTCGTCAATGTTGTATTCCATCCACCTGCAACGGCAATAAGTGATTTTGGAATTAACCAGGCATGGGTAGCAACCATCGAACCGAATGCTGAATAGCCACCCCAAAGTTTAATTAAAAATTCATCTTTTTCAGTAGTGCTCTCGTAAAAATTGTCTTCGTAAGCACTTGGTCGAAGGTTAGCAATATTGTCTGAATCATAAAAATGTATGGTGCTGCAATTGGCAATATAGCCTGGTTTTTCTAGTAGTACCTGGAGCTGATTTTTCAATTTATGTTCACCAAGAAGGTCATCTGCATCTAAGAACTGGATAAAATTTCCTTTAGAAATCGAGAGCCCTGAATTTCTGGCTGAGGAGGCTCCTTTCCGGTTTTGCGAAATGATATGTATGCGTTCATTTTCAAATTTCATGGCCACTTTTAATGAATCATCAGATGAACCATCATCAACAATAATAATCTCGAGGTTTTGATGAGATTGAGCCAATACCGATTCAATACATGCTGATAGATAGGATGCACCATTATACACAGGGATAATTACCGAAACTAAATCAGATTTCATCAGCTTGATGGCTATTAAAAATTTGAATCCACCTGTCTCGGTTCAATGTGTTGGTTGGTATGGTATTATTATGGAAACAAGGTTGTTTTAAATATTCAATATAGAGCTCCTGGTTATTATCAATTTCAATGATCCGATCAATCAGATCTGAAAAATCGAGATTGTTATATTGTAATTTCATTTTCAGTTCTCTTCCAATTGCTTTCACCTTCCTTGTTAGGCGATGGATAGGACTTTTAAAAAATTGCGGCCTGATATCAACAAAACTTTGCTGCGAAGAACGCTCAAGCATCGAAACCAATTTCCCTTTCTGGGGTTCAATAAAGTCGCCAACATTGATAAAACTTTTCGGATTGAATACTTGGTTAATGTTTTCATCACCGCAATAAACAGGTAAACTATTTAAAAGCATGGCATCATAAAGCTTCTCGGTTTGGTATCCTGGATAAGCATAATTTTCAAAAGCGATTGTAAATTTATATTCGGATAGAAATTGACGTTTTCTTTCCCAAATATTCCCTTTGTACAGTGCATCAATAGAAGCCATATTGTTCATTGATTTGCCCGGAGCATCTATCTTTTTATATTTAGAAAGTTGTTTGTAAAACTGCTCCCGATAGGCTACCGGGTTAGAATACAAAAAATTGCAAAATTTATTTTTCTGTTGGAGGATTAAATCTATGTCATTATCTGTTAACGATTTTAATAAAGATTCGGGTGCCAAACCATGCCATTGAATCCGCTTGTATTTAGGGTTTTTTACTTCATTTTCATCCGGAACACCAAAAGCCCACTCACAATGGCTAAAATCTGGTGTAATATTTTCGCAAAAATAGCCTACCCTGGTATAATTCCCTTTTTGAGGAATATCATTTCCATATGGGCCGAAAATGATAAATTGTGGCTCATCCGATTGCTGAAAATCAAAATGATCATCAAGTTTCTCAATGTCAAAAACCTCTTTTTTGAAAGTTTCAAAATCCAAGCCATTTTGTAGCCTAACTTTTATTGTTTTTTTTAAAACCGGCTCAGCCAAACTTTGCATAAAGAATTTTTAACTTGTATTTAAGCCGTTCAAACAGATAAACCATCAAATTATGATGCTGCCATTTATATTTGTACAAAGCGAAACTGATATATTTGAGGTAGGTTTTTTTATAATCACTTTCGTTGGCCAGGGTTTCGCTTGTTAGATGTGTTACCCGGGCATCCCGGATAAGGGCATTTTTGATTTTATGCTTTTGAAGGGTGAGCCTAAAGTCGTCATCGCAGAACCAAAATTTGAATCGTTCGTCGAATAAACCAGTCGATTTAAAAATTTCTCTTTTTACAAGAAAGCACCATCCGGTGAAAATTATTCCATTTTTGTAGCCATAATTTATAGGTTTTTTTTCTACTTCAGTTTTTTCAGAGTGAAATTTTGGACAAAATAATCCAAAACTTTTTATTGTTGGGTCTACACTAATACTTTCTAAAATAGCTGTGGCCCAAGCTTTATGAAAAATAAGGTCGTTGTTGCAAAAACAGATCAATTCGTTTTGAGTTGATGCGATGCCTATATTTAAATATTTATGGAAACCAAACCCTTGGTTTGGGTAGATTGTTTTGCTCTCTGGATATTGAAATGGTGCCAGTAATTTATTTGATTCGATAACAATGATATTGAATTTGATAAGATCTGGATCTTCACTTGCCAGCAAAGATCCTATAGCCTCGAGCGTTGTGTTTTTCAACGCTTCATTTTTGGCATAGCTTAAAATAATAATGTCAATATTTGTCATTTACCTTTCTGGCTACTGTGGCATATTGCTGAAACTTTGTGTCTTCAAATTTATTGTACGTGATTAGGTTCAGTATACTGACAATAAATTTGAACTTTGGTGATAATGATTCATTAATACCTACATGCTGTATTACTTCAAAGCCTAAAGATTGATACATTTTTTTTATGCTTTTTTTTGTGAAAAACCTAAGATGGGTTTTATCCATGATCCCTGAATTTTCATATTGAAATTCGCCAAGATAGAAAAGGCGGTATAAATAAGGTGCATGCCTTATATTTGGTATTGAACTTACAATTACGCCGTTTTCCTTTAAAAAAGCCTTACAATTGATTAATGTAGCTTGCGGTTCGGCTAAATGCTCCAGCACATCATTAAATACAATGCAATCGAAGTGGTTATGTGGTAATTTACTTTCAGCAGTAAACAAGCTATTGTCAAACTGATCTAGTCTTTCAGTTGCTGATTGACTAAACCTTCCGTCAGGCTCAATACCGAAATAGGTACAAGGGATATTTTTTTTAACATAAGCCCCAAAAGAACCATCTCCACAGCCAACTTCTAAGATGTTTGCAGCATCTTTTGGTATAAACTGCAACATTTCTTCTCTTGCATGTTGAAAATAGCTATCTTCCTTAGCTTGATAATCAGTTTTACTGTACATTAATAAAAAGTTTCATCTGCCGTAATTTCCTTTTGGTTAATTACCTGATAAAAATCGTTGTAAATGGCCTGTAAATCCAAATTAGAAGTTTGAATCCTTAAGCTGGCATTTTTGCTTTCTTTTTTTAGCAGCTTACCTGCAAATATCTTCGTTTTACTCCATAAACTAATATCATTGCTATCGCCCTCATATTGGTATAAAAATGCACCAATCTTTCCTTCGTTTTTTAGGATATCTTTAGATGTAAGTGATGTGATGTTGGATGGCGTTCCTACGCCCATTGCCATATAACCAGTATAATAAGTGATATTACATTTTAAATAACTTATCCGCAGTGCGAACTCCCAATCAAGCATTACAAATTGAGTATTGTACAAACCGGTATAGGCTAATGCTGATTTTCTGATCATGAGGTAAACATCGCTGAAACTGAAAGATTTTGTAGATCCATTTTTCCATGCAGAAAATTGTTCAAATCTCGAACTTGGTTCAATTAATGCAGGGTTTGATAAATTAACTGAAAGTGCGTTTGAAATACAAAAGTCGATTTCGGGATGGGCAAGCAATTGATTTTTACATTTTCTGATGGCTTCAAAACAAAAAACATCATCATCAATAATTTTTTTGAGTAAAATTCCCTTTGCCATCATCATTGCCTTATTCCAGCCATGTGCTTGGTTTTTATCCGCTTCGATTAAGAGCTGATGGATCTTTCCTTCCTTCAATAGCGCTTTAAGGTATTCTCCAGTACCGTCAGAGCTGTGGGCATCAACAACTACAATTTCTTCATCCGGTAAACAATTTTGTATCAAATGCGCCAATGTAATTTTAAGATAAGGCAGTCTGTTTTTAGTAGAAATGAGATAAGAGAGATTAATCATTTTGTTTAATAGACAGGATGGTTTTATAAATCCGGTTAGTTTTGAAATTATTTCTTAAAAAATCGACGCCAAGAATGTACCATCCCCTTAGCCTGATTGCTTCTGTATTTCCTTCATCATTTCCAACAATCTTATTAAAATAAACGATGTTGTATTTTATCCATCTGCCAAAGTTTAAAAAGCTTTGTTGTAGCCAATAAAACTTTCCAATTTTTTGACCGTTCATTACAAGCTCGTAAATATGCAGGGGGATATATGCCGCGGTAAAACCATCATGTAATTTTTTGAGATATGCCCAACGGAGTCTTGAGTGGGTTAAAAAATGCTTAAATGTTAATTCATCGGTAAATAATATTTTATGGCCCAATAACCTAACCCTTAAACAGATTTCAGCATCTCCTCCTGAGGATAAGCTAACTCCTTTTCTATCGTTTAAAATAAGTGGTACAGCAGTAAATCGATCGCTTACTATCACACTTTTTCTAAGCGCCATGCCTGCTCCATAAACACTATTTAAATATTGCGTTTGAGGTGCTTGTTTGCCCACTGCATAGCCATGATAAAATTGATCAAACCAGTAAGGTTTCTCTTGCTCAAAAACTGCTGATCCGGTACCACCCAATATGGCTAATTCTGGATCCGATTCAAAATAAGAATAAGCAGTTTCACTGTATGTTTTATCCAACCAATTGTCATCATCACAAAAAATCAGGTAATCATATTTGGCATTTTCAATACCTTTTTTTCTTGCATGGGTGAGTCCGGGATTTGGCTCATGAAAAAAAAAAGCTTCAAATGGTTGGTTTAACCTACCCCAAATTTCTTGGGCACAGATTAAGGTCTTATCAGTCGAATTATTATCCACTATAATGAGCTCTATCCCCTGAACATTTGCCGTTATCTGGCCAGCAAGATGTGCTAAGGTTTGCTGTAGCCTATCAACACTGTTATAACAACAGACGATGATTGATATTCCTTTCATTTAATTAACCGGGTATTTCATTGCAAATGTTAGTTTTTTGCAAGTTTTGATAACTTTTGCTTTATATAGCGCATGATGCTGAACGGCATATTTACACCTAGTGCTACAACTAAACTTCCCAATTGAACAGGAATATTCCACTTGTGTAATTTGAGTAGTGTATTTTGGGCAATATATAATGGCGAATACATATTTTCTCCTCCAAAATGAAAGAGTATCGGTTTGATAGGATGTTCTTTTGTTTTCAACGCAGCTGCAGAATTGTAATTAAAAGTCATAATACCCTTAAGTACATTAAATTTTTTAGGCGGTTTTTCAGTAGAGAAACCGGCTACAAATTGCCCATCATCATCAATAGGCAGCTGCTGGTTGGAAATCATTCCGATTGAAACCATGTCTTCTTCATTTTTCCAATTGTTATGGATTCTACCAAATCCATATTCATCATAACGTTCAGAAATCTTTCTGGCTTTATTAAAGATTTTAGTAGTTAGTTCTGTTTTTTTAAGAAAATACAGACCACCGTTAAACAGAATAGAATGGTCGATGCCAAACTCTTTTCTAGCAAAATCAGCCTGATCTCCCCAATAATCCTCAATGGGATGAAGTTTTCCGAGCACGGTCACATCCATTTCTTTACAAGCATCAAAAATCGGGGTCAAATCTCCAAAACAAAGCATGTCCGAATCAATGTATAAAGTTTCGTCGGTTTGTAAAAAAGTATCAAGGTAAAGTTTGGTCTCAATAAATAGTTTGGCAATGTGCTCTTCTACCTCAATAAAATGAATGCCTCTATATTTTTTTTGCGGGATAATATTTGTTGCAATAAAAATAGGCAGCTCAGGGTTATGCAGTTGAATGGAGGCTGCGCAACTTAAAGCAAAGTTTAAATATTTCTTAGTATTTGTACCAACTAGTATTACGGATCGGCTTGCCATTATCTAAATTTACTTTTCTATCATAACTTTAATCAGCATCCATTAGGGTCCAGTTTGATGGATAAATTTCTGGAGGTACTGTTTTTTGAATGTGGAAACCTAAAAAGTATTTCGGGCAATAAACCATTTTGTTGGGGTTTGCGTTTAACCAAGCCGCCCACCAACTAAACGTACTGTTCGAAATAACACATATATCGGCATTTAACATATGTTGAAAATCGGTAATTTCATTAGCCTGCGAGATATATTTGTTTTTTACATAACTAAATTCTTCTGCTACGAATTTTGGATCATCGCTGATAAAAACAAACAGTAAGTTGTCTTTTTCAAGTTTAGAAATGATGTTATGATAATAATCTCTGGGAAGTGAAAGATCTGGTTTTCCTAAGTTTAATTGCTCGAGTTGTGTATAATCCGTTCTCCTGATATGAAATGTTGCTATTTTCTTGCCACTAAAAATAGATTTATAAGTTCGTTCATATGTTTTTTGTACCGTTGTTCTAATGGTAAACAGTTTTCTGATCTCTTGTTGATATTCCTGAAAGTAAATTTCTGATTGAAAGTAACCATTATATTGAATATCGTTTTCTAAATTTTCTAATACTTTATATGGATAAATATCGAATCCAAAACGTACTTCTTGCTGTAAAGAAACAGGTTTCAATGCTTTTGAAAAAAATCGTTTAAGGTGAATACTGAAAATGCTATTAAAACCGGTTATGCTAAAGATATAACGGCTTAGTAAGTTGGTTAAAGAGGGCTCAAGTGTGAAATAGGAGGGAATTAAGAATTTTTCTTGACTAAGATCAATGAAGTATTCAGTTTTTAGTTTTTTGGCCGTGCTATAAGCAAAAGCGTATTGAAAAAGTTGATTTCCGAGTCTTCCCTGTAATAAAACGCCTATCAAATTTTTGAACTTTTATATGTCGATAGTATTATTAACGCCATTGCTGATGTTGCCTTAAGAAACCATCCTTTTTAACGAAAACAACATCACACTGCGCAAGAGCTCCATCATATGGCCTGCGCGAGAACCCTGCGAAATCGTAAATAACATAATTTTTTTTACTCATAAAATCAATCACTTCGTCGAAAATTGGCATACCTTCAAATTTGAAAAGCGCTACTTCCAGTATAAATACATCTGTTTTTCCAAACAAGTTTGATGCGCCTTTAAGTGCTTCAATTTCAAAGCCCTGTACATCTAACTTTACCAAATTTGGTATATCAAGCTTATGGGTATTGATTAATGAATTTATTGTTTTAACCTCAACTTCCCTTTTTTCTGAGGCATAATCAAAGACTTCAGCTTGCAAGGGAATGAAAGAGCTTCCTGCCATATCCGCCCAAATGGTTAGTGTAAGCTTTTTATTCTCGCTGCCACAACCACACAAAAAATACCTTGATCCTTCATTTTCAGTACAGAAATCTTTTAAGTATTTTTCCATTTCTTGCTGCGGTTCTATTAAGATAAATTTCGAATGTTTAAAAAGCTGTTGTGTGGCTTTACTCCATTCGGCATTGTTAGCACCTACATCGAAAATGGTATCTGCCCTAAAGCCCCTACTAATTAAATCTTCCATTACGGAACGAAAACTGCTGTGTGGTGGCTTACTGGCAGAACCAGCAATAAATGGCCTTTTATTAATTAAGTCGTAGCCTAATTTATTTAGGAACGTTTTAATTATCCGTTTCACGCTAAGAGATGTTAAAGGCATTTATTTTATCAGAAATTTGAATTACATTTTCTTTTGTTAGCGAATTCGAGATCGGTAAACTTAAGGTGGTTTGATGTATCAACTCTGAAATAGGAAACGATAAACCTTTGAAAAATTTTTGATATCCTTTTTGATGGTGCGGTGCTACAGGATAATGAATTTCAGTTTTAATCCCATTTTTAAATAAAAATAACTTCAGCTCGTCTCTCTGTTTAAGACGTAGGTTAAAAATGTGGTGAACATCATAAAAACCTTCCTGCCTTACCGGCAATGTTAATTGTTTATTACTTATGGAACTGAAGTAGGCATTGGCCAGTTCTTTTTTATGCTGATTTGATTGATCTAAATCTTTAAGTTTAATTCTTAAAAAAGCTGCTTGTAGTTCATCTAATCTGCTATTAACACCAACATAATCATTATAATATTTTTGGTGGGAGCCGTAATTCCTGAGTGCTTTTAATGTTAAAGCCAATTCCTCATCATCCGTAACGATTGCTCCAGCATCTCCCAATGCACCAAGATTTTTTGTTGGGTAAAAGCTAAAAGCGCCAAATTTGCCCCAGGTACCCACTTTTTTTTGGTTAATGTGCGCTCCGTGTGCCTGTGCACAATCTTCGATAACAGGGATTTGATAGTGGTTGGCAATTTCCATTATCTTTTCCATTTCACAAGATTTTCCATACAGATGCACTACCATTAGTGCTCTGGTATTTTTGGTAATATATTGTGGAAGTAAATCGGGGTTAATATTGTAAGTTTCTATTCTGGGCTCTACCAATACAGGTTTTAAACCAGCGTTAATGATGCTTAAAATCGTAGCTATATAGGTATTGGAAGGTACAATAACCTCTGCGTTTTTTGGAAGATTTAATGCTATTAACGACAGGTAAAGCGCGTCTAAACCTGATGCAAGCCCGATACAGTATCTGCTGCCGCAATAGGAGGCAAATTCATCTTCGAAGAGGCTTACCTGCTCGCCCAGTACATACCATCCTTTTTTTAAGAAATTATTAAAAACAGCAGCAAATTTCTCCTGATAAGGTTTATTTACCAATGCAAGGTTTTCGTATTCAATCATAAATAAGGTTCGTAAATGTAATCAGATGCGTCGAAATACTCAGAAGCGAGCACCATCAATATTGCATCTTCGCTAAACTGATCCATTTTATGCCAATCTTCTTCTTTAATAATTAAGCATTTATCAGGCGCATCTAATGTAAAGTATTCACTCACATTACCGTTGTTGTTAAAAATCCGGCAACTTCCTTGGATGCAAATAGCAGCCTGTATAGTTTTATAATGTCGATGTCCGCCCCTTATTGATTTATCAACACCATAAATATAAAAGATCCGCCTGATATCAAAAGGTATATTTTTTTCAATTACAGTGAGGTTTCCCCGCTCATCGGTAAATGTTTTTAAATCAATTAAATAAGCCATTTTTCTTTTTTAAAAGATATCTGTAAACCCGCTTGATATAAGTTAGGTTAAAAAAGATCACCATTTGAAGGATATATATTGCACCCAATTCTCTTTGCCACATAGTAGAAAGCAGGGAGCTGGATTGGGTAGGGGAATTGTACCGGATAACTTGATTGTCGCTCACGGTTTTAATAAATTTGCTGTTCTTTTTCAGGTCTAAAATATAAGTGCGATAAAGCTTTCTAACTTCCCTGTTAACTTTTGCCGGCCCGTATAAATTAATACCGTGCGCAATAAAATGATCATATATCCTTAAATGATGAAAATGATAATAAATTAGGGGCTGGCCATTTACCAATAATTTTCCTTGTTTTAAGTGTAAAGGGGTTTCGTTTATATTCCAGGGTGCTCTTCCAGCGGTTTTTAAATCAATATCGCAAACGTTTTTAAAATCTATTTTCCATCTGTCCAAATATTTCTGGTCGGCAAAATAACCGGTAACAGGATCAAGAACATCTTTACACCATGTTAAACACTTTTTCATCCAATCTTGGAGCAAGATTTTGGCATCTGTTGTGTTTGGAAAAGACTGGAAACTAACATTGTACCGGCCATAGTTTTCTAAAAATAGAAGGTTAGAAGAAAAATCGTGCGGTGTGATGAGTATGTCGTCTTTTTGAAAGTGGGTTAAAATTACCGATGGATTAGAAAAAAAGTAAATATCAGCATCAAGTGTTGTTATTCTTTCGCAATCTGGATAGGTTTCTAATATATAAAATGGTAAAACTGGGCTTAAAGTAAAATAGTATTCGACCTTATTCCTGTTGTTTTTAGCGATTAATAAATCGGGATATTTTTTTTCTATTTCAGGCAATGAAATAACAACAAGCTGAGGGTTATTTTGGTTGTAAAAATAGCTTGCGGTTTCTTCATCTAATGCTAAAATGTAAAGCTGATAGTCCTGCTTCAAAACCCGGGTTAACGAATCAATTAAACATAAGCCCCTACTTAAGTAATTGATATCGAAAAGAGTGGCAAAGTTCATGGTTTTTTAATAGCTTCAATAAATAAAGAATCCGGTTTTCGAACTTCACCGTCTTTCCCATCCAGTTCATAACCTACCCAATTGGGAATATTGCTGGTAAAGGCGTTGGTTACGGTTACATTTGAGAATCCTAAAGTTTTAAGTAAATGACTTAAAGAATAGCGGTCGTACATCCATTGGTGTATTTCGCCTCCTAATCTGAAACGGCCAATTTGTAGTGCTGTTTGATCCTGGGCTTTCATTTTGAATGGATTTAATCTTCGTACCACTGCTTTTCCCAAATCGATCAGTGATCTTCTTTTTTTTGGTGATGCTGTAGTTACACCGTTAACAACGTAATTTCTTAAAGCTTTCCCCTCTTCGCCAATGCGTTGGAAAACAAATGTTTCATTTATGATCTCATCCTGAAAGAGATAATTAGCCATGTTGCCGCCACCGTAATTTCTAACGGTTTGATCGTACATCTCCAATAACATCCATTCGTAGTTGGCCCTGGTTTGTTCATTTTGCTCATCTTGCAGCCCGCTATCCAAAAATTTAAGGTAGTTTCTTGCAATTTGCTCCAGATCGGGAACCGCAATTCTGATAATACCATTTGGCGCTAAAACCCGGTAACATTCGGCTAGAAATTTAAAACCATCAGGCCTGGTGAAGTGTTCAAGGACATGAGAATGGTAAACAACCTCAAATGATTCATCTGGCATTGGAATTCCTTTTAGTAAATTATGCGGAATCACATGTTTATCCGTACTGATAAAGTCCAGATTGGTCCATATTTCGTCGGGCGAAAAATGATTTCCGCATCCTAGATTTAGATATGCCATTTTTTAAGTATAAATCCTTCCCAAATTAATTTTTTATTTTCAAGCATTGATGGTGGCATGAAACCATTGTCGAAAGCACCCAAAAAATCATATGTTTTTTCGAAGTGTGCCAATAATTTTTCTTTATTAAAGAACCAGCAGGGATAGCTTGCTTCATGAATTTCTGCTGGTACCTGTTGAAGACAGATCATATCTTCGTGATCTATAACGATGGCTGTGCGATCGAAAATAATGAAAGGTATTTGATAAGAAATAAATTTATCAACCCATTCGTAAGGGTTTTCCAGGTATTGTAAAACACTACTTAATATTAAAACATTGGGTTTTTGTTCTTTTAAGCAATCTTCTATGTTTGAATAAAATTTTAAATCTTCATTTTCAAAAAAATGTTTTCCCGCTTCAACAAAATGAGGTTGTTCAACAATGCACCAGGTTATCTTTTTTACATCTTGAAGGAATTTTTTGTTCTGATAATAGGTTGATCCTAAAGAGCCACCAAAATCAATGATGCAAAGCTCATTGTTATTGGCAAGTGCAGCTTTTTGTAAACCTGCCAAAAGCCCCCAACTGTATTGAATTTCGTCAAAAATAACAGAATCCCGTTCGTATACTGCTTCGCCATTACGGACCTTTAAGAGCGCATTTTTGCATTTTTCTAAAATATTTTGTGCATCATATCCTGTTGATGCTTTTTTTGCTTCTTCCCAGCTCGGGTAGGGTGTAAACCATGCAAATTCGGTAGTTTTTTTAAGTTTCCTAATCATTTTAACTAAATGCTTAGGAACAACTTGTTTGAGTATTTTTCGGGTAGATTTTTTAAAGTCGTTTTGGTAATGCTTATAAAGCTTAACAAAATATGCCCTATTTATTTTTACTGGCAATTTATTGCCATAAAAATCACCTTTACCACTATACCCCAACCTCATTGCTTTTAAAACCTGAGGATCTATTTTTACCTCCTGTTTTATCAAGTCTATTTTATTTTGCAATAGCGGAGGTAATACATTAAAGGTAGAATGGGTTGCATCATTTAAATAGAGGTGTTGGGAGATAGATTCGTTTGGATACAGCGTTAACCAATCATTTAACACACAAGTTGCTGTCCATTGAACATCCCATGCAGAAACCGCATTATTTATTTGTGCGATTAATAATCCCTCCATATCAAAAGCACCGTTACTGTTGAATTTTTTTATCAGTTTTTTGCTTTTTAGTTCATCCAATAATTTTTGCCCATTATATTCATAGGCACTCCATCTATAACCCCAGGTAGCCCAACCTAAACAATCTGGATATGGTAAAAAGAATGATTTTGGATATTTAGCACCATTGGCAAAAAAATTACATGCCCCGATTGATGAAACTTTTGGATGATTCTCATATAGATTTAAAGCATCATTCATGAAATCTAAAAAGAATGATGAAATGATTAAGTCGTCTTCTAAAACGATAATTTTACCGTGTTTATTGATTACTTCAGTTACGCCTTTAATGATTGAGGGTGCGCAACCCAGATTCGTTTCAGCTTCTACGACATGGGTTTCTTTACACCAATTTTTACTTTTTACAAATTCTCTTACAGCGTTAATCTTCTTAATCTCGGTTGAATCAGCATTTTTCTTGGCACCGTCGCAATAAATATATAAAATTGAGTGTTTAGCAAGCTGGTTTGCCATCAAAGAATCGAGCAAACGTTCGGTGTTTAATACACGGTTATAAACAAATAATATGATTGGGGCCAGCGACATAAAGTTAATTATTTTAAAAACGATGGTGCAACAATAGATCCATGCTGGGGATAGAACGGAATTGTTCTATTGATCATTGGCGCCTCAAATATTTCAAATCCCAATTCGTTAGATACCCAATCAAATACCTCATGTTCGCCAGCGCCTAGCCAAGCCTCCAGACCGTACTGATCGGGAATTAAGTTGCTTAGTTGCATCTGGCATTGGTATGTTTTCGGTTGACCGCCGTAAAAAATAAATTGCTCTAAAGATGGGTATGCATGTAAAATGATGGCTCCAAGACTATTTTTAATGCTGAAGTTTACAAATGCCGGTGGGAAATCTATTTGGCTATCAATGGTAAATTTAATGTGTAAGGTTAGGTTTGGTTGTTCACCTTCCAGTTCAATTTCTATTCTTGAAAAAGAAGGATTATAAGGTTTTTCCTTCCTGACCCATAAACTGCTTAAATATTGGACCTGATTTTTCTGATAATATTCTACAGCCTTGTTTATAACAGAAACATTGGCCATTACACCTTTTTCGAGTACAATTCCCTTAGTACATAATTCAAGGATAGCATGCATATTATGGCTTACAAACAATACCGTTCTTCCTTCACCCTTGCTCACTTCTCCCATTTTGCCTAAACACTTCTTTTGAAATTCTGCGTCACCAACAGCAAGTACTTCATCTACGATTAATATTTCACTTTCTAAATGTGCGGCAACGGCAAAGGCCAAGCGAACATACATGCCAGAGCTGTATCTTTTTACTGGTGTATCTAAATAACGTTCTATACCTGCAAAATCTACAATCTCTTCTAGCTTACGTTGAATTTCTTTTTTACGCATGCCTAAAATAGCGCCATTGAGAAATATATTTTCACGACCACTAAGTTCCGGATGGAAACCTGTTCCAACTTCAAGCAGACTTGCTATTCTTCCTTTGCCCGATATTTTACCGGTAGTAGGAGCGGTTACTTTACTCAATATTTTGAGCAACGTGCTTTTGCCGGCCCCATTTCTACCAATAATACCTACAGCATCACCTTGTTCAATTTCGAAATTAATATCTTTTAAGCTCCATACAACATCGCTTTCACTTTTGGTATTTTGGTCATTACTTTCCCCGATCCGCAAAAATGGATCTTCTTTACCGCGGATGCGTGCATACCAGCGCTCCAGATCACGGCTAATTGTACCAGTGCCAATCTGACCCAGTTGATATGCTTTACTTAAATCTTCTACTTTTATAGCGATATTTGACAAGGAAGTTAGTGTTTAGAGGTTAATATGGTGAAACTTATATTTCTCAAGTTTTTGCATTGATCTGCGAATTTCTAAGTCCGGTCAGCTTAATCTTTATGTTTACTATTTTAGATCGACACAATAAATACCTTCATTGGATATATAATCAAAATCCATTGCTGCAATTAGGTAATTTAGTGTTTCGAGTGTAGTGGTATAAGCCATATTGGTATAATGCGCTTTGTCTTTCACTGTGATTTTTCCTGATCCTTCGGCTAAGCATGCCCCAATACTACTAACCGATCTTTTAATCTGGCTCGTTAAGCCAAAGGTTTCTTCCTTTGGGAACTTTAGTATTAGTTGATAAATGTCTTTTCTAAATGATCTGGATAGTTGCCAGACTTCTAATTTTTTAAACGAGTAAGTATGCATATCCTTTTTTATAAATGAAATAAACAAGGGATTATTGCTATGAATATAGAAGTTTTGTTAAAACTCAACTTTAATCCGTAAACGTTGCATACTAAACCCAAACTTCTATCTTCTTACACCGTATCTACAAAATTCCGTTCTACCTTATTAAAAATAAATGTGCCTACCAGCAATAGCATTGCGGTAACTACGGCAGCATAACCCAAACTAAACCAGCTAAAACTTCCTTCGCCTAAAAAACCGTATCTGAAGGTTTCGATAATTGGCGTCATTGGGTTGTATTTAATAATCCAAGCATATTCCGGATATTTTTTAATTGCTTCGGATAAGGGATAAATTACCGTTGTGGCGTACATCAGCAACTGCACGCCAAAGCTGATCAGGAAAGCCAAATCTCTGTATTTGGTAGTCATGGCAGAGATAATCATTCCCGTACCCAAGCCCAATAAAGCCATTAACAGTACAATAAAAGGGAATAAGCCAATTGCCCAACTGACACTAAAATTAGCACCTAAAAAATAATAATAGGCCATTAAAATTAGAAATAAGAGCATTTGCACGCCAAAACGAACCAGATTGCTCACCACTATACTTAATGGCATAATTAACCGTGGAAAATACACTTTGCCAAAAATCCCTGCATTATCTCTAAACACAGATGATGTTTTGGTTAAACAATCTGCAAAATAATTCCATGCGGTAATGCCAGCCATGTAAAATAGGGGTTTTGGTAAACCATCAGTTGATATGCCTGCAAGGTTGCCAAAAATAAAGGTAAAGATGATGGTGGTAAACAGGGGTTGAATAAAAAACCAGAGCGGCCCTAAAATGGTTTGTTTATAGAATGAAACAAAATCTCTCCTAACCAATAGTACCAACAAATCCCGATAGGCCCAAACTTCATGCAGTTTTAGGTCGAATAGGGATGATTTTGCCTCAATGGTCCATTGCTCTTCTTCCTTAACCATAGCTATTAAGTTTATTTATCTGCATGTTTTGATCCTTATTAGATTCTGTATGATTAATTGAGCCATTTAAAATTAAGCTCTTTACCGACTGAAGATAGTGTGTATATCCAAACGCCTCCATGCATTTTTCTTGAAGATTTTTTTTCTCACCCTCGGTTTGAGCATGCCTTAATAAATTGTAGATACTGCTTAGCATTTCTTGCCGATCATCAGGATCAACCAATACACCAAGCGCCCCGTTTTGAAGCGCATCTACACTGCCATCTTTATTGCCGGCAATTACCCTGAGGCCACTGGCCAGGGCTTCGATGAATACAATGCCGAAACCTTCTTTTTTACTGGGTAAAATAAAAAGATCAGACAATAAGAAATGTTCGGTAAGTTCAGCTTCATCAATAAAACCGATCATTCTGATATGATCTTGAAGTTGGTTCTTTGCAATTAAATCTTCTAGCCGTTTCTTTTCCACAGTATCCCATTTTCCACCCAATAGGTAAATCAGATTTGGGTATTTCTCCAAGAGTTGTGGCAATAGCTCAATGGTGTGGTCGTATCCTTTGTACTTCTCTGAAGAAGATAAGCGGGACAGCGAAAATAGCACTAAGTTTTCGCGATTTAAATGGTAGCGATCCAATAAACGCTGTGGTTTTTCGAACTGGGCAGGCAGATAATAAAAGGGGTCAAGACAATTGTTTAATACTTCAATGTGATCTGCAGGAATGTGATGCATTTCCATAATTTTATCGGCAGTAAAATGACTTACACAAATAATCTTATCCAACTGGTTTAACATTTTGAGCTTGGAATCGGATAGCTTTTTCCAAATTTCTATACCATGTGCCAATAAATAGATTCTTTTATGGGGATGTATTTTTTTGATGAAATAGACAATGTTGATCAAATGGATATGGCTTAACAAAATTACGTCTGCTTTTAATCCGCTTAAAAAAGATTGAATCACAAAGCGTTCTTTGTTTCCATTAAAACCTTGAAACTGGTGTTTGCTCAAGTACCTGGAATCGCGGTCGGTATTTTTATCATACATGGAATATACTGTCGATTGAACAAGCTCTTCCTCGCTTAAATCGTATAACACACGGGATAAACTTCTGCAAACCTTTTCAATGCCACCAGTAAAACTAAAAGTTTTAAGGGTTAAAAATAAAACCTTAATCGGCATGATATATTCTGTATAAGGCTAGGGCAGAACTCCAGTGCAATTTGTTTTCTCCAAAGTTTTTTATGAGCGATTTTGCACGTTTATTTGCATATCGTGATGGATCGGCAATATCGCAGCTTTTTCTCATCCATTCCTGAAATGGAAAAGTAAAACCCATTTTCCGTCTTTTCCAGGTTTCTACAGGCAGATCTTCTTTGTATGCTTCGACCAGGAGTTTTTTTTTCTGTTCGTAATTAAACTTTATGTCTGTTGAGATGGAAAGAACCAGATCGACAAAATTACGGTCTAGAAACGGAACTCTTACTTCAACACCATGACTCATGCTCATAAAATCGGTATCCTTTAACAACTGATTTTGCATGTACATGTTAAATTCAAACCAGCTCGCTCTTGTTTCGTTACTGGTTTTTTTTATCCCGGGGTGAAGCGGGATATCTTCCAGGCAATTGATAACCGTTTTCATATCGATTTCTAATAGTTCTGCAATTACATCAGGCGAGTAAACGCCCCGGAGGCAGAGGTATTCGCCAATTGGTGAGTTTAAGCTAAGGTAATATAGCCGTTTAAATTTGGTGTTGTTGGAGAAACGCATGTTCCGTAAAACGCTTTTACTCAGCCAATTTAGGTTTTGTATTTTATGGATCCGATCAAAAGAGGGGTATCCCCCAAAAAGCTCATCGGCACCTAAACCCGATAGTAACACTTTTATACCTTGCTCTTTTGCTGTTTTACACACAAACCAGGTATTAATACCATCATTTGTAGGTTGATCCATATCAGCTAAAACGGTTTCGAAATTCTGTGCGAAATCGCGATAAGTAATAAGCTGTTCAATTTTTTGAATATTTATTTTTTGAAGCAGGCTATTCCGCTGTTTTTTTTCGGAAAAATCTATTTCATTAAAATTGGCAGAAATACTGGATAACCGTTTGTTATTATATTGATTGGCCAGTATCGTAATGATGCTCGAATCGAGGCCACCACTGAATAGTACACCTATATCAACATCAGAAATCATCTGCTGTTTGATAGAATGGCTAAGTTGTTCGCGGATTCTTTCTATAGCGTAGCTTTCGTTACTGATATAAGATGTACTTTCAAACTCATGGTACGATTGAATGAGATGTTCAGCGCTTCTGATGTTGTATTTCAGAAAGCAGCCTTTGCCCAGGCTACATACATTTTTAAGTGTAGTATAAGGTTCGGGGATATGGCCAAATGCAAGATAGTAGATTCGCCAATTATCATTTTCCTGATAGATATCAGCATGTTTGAATGCCTTTACTTCTGAGGCAAAGGTTAAAGTTTGGTTAGCAAAATGATAATAAAGCGGTTTTATTCCGTTTTGATCCCGGACCAGGTACACACATTGTTCCCGTTTATCAAAAATGCAGCATGCAAAAATGCCATCTAGTTTTTCGAAAGCTTTTTCTCGCCAATGCTGATAGGCGTAAAGGATTACCTCTGTATCTGTTTGTGTTTTAAAAATATAGCCTAAATTAATTAATTCAGTCCTAATCTGCTTATAATTATAAATTTCACCATTATAAGTGATCACAAGGTCTTCTTTATGGCTTACCATCGGTTGATGTCCATTTGAACTCAAATCTAAAATAGCCAGCCTGCGGTTACCTAAACATAGGGGCGCTTTTTCAGGAGCATAAATACCATGATCATCTGGCCCGCCATGTTGCATACTATCGCACATGGCTTTAACCTGTTGATTAACCTTTTCGAAAGAATTCTTGCTATTGATAATGCCTGCTATGCGACACATTGTTATTTATTGAGCAAAATTTGGACTATTTATTCTGCACCGGATACAGCTTCGCCCCCTCAGTCACATCTTATTTTCAAAATGAACTGATTATTTTTTTATATATCTTGCTGAGCCCTCTCTCAAATCTCCCATCTCAGGTCTCAAATCTCACGACTCCCTAAAGTGGTTCTACAAATGCTATCGATGTATTAATATTAATCGAATAACCCATATTTTGTAAACGTAAAATAATACGCTGTTTGTTCTGCACTGATACCAATTCGGCAATTATGCCTTTAAAAGGTCCGGCTTTAATCAATACGCTTTCACCTGGTTTAATGTCATAATCAATGAGTTCCAGATCGGCATCTGTAGCGAGCAAGAGCTTAAGGTCATGGATTTGTTGATCAGGAATAGAAGCGATTTGGCTGGAGAAATAAATAAATTTGGCAACACCATTGGTCATCAAAACTTCTGCATATTCTCTGGCCGAAATATACGCAAATAGATAAGATTTAATCAAGGGCTCTTCGACGATTTTTTTACGGTCGCTCCATTGCTTAACGGCCTTTTTAAGAGGTAAATAAGTTTGGATTCCTTTCCTGTTCAATTCTTCATTCGCCTTTTTTTCTGCTCTCGAACGTGTATAAACCGGATACCACCTGTAATTTTGATCTATCATTTAGTTAATAGTATAAGCTGGGTAACTGCTTTCCATTCATTAATTATAACAACTAGCTGCTTTCAATAATTAATCAATTAACACCTGTTTATTTCTGCTCTATTCATTGCCGTTTCCCATCTATTTTTTCTTCCAAAATTCCCACCAACTCCTTTCATTATCATAATAACCACTTTTTCCGTAGCCGGTATAATTAGAGTAATAATAAGTTCCGGTATTACCATGGGCATAATTGGTGGTGTAAATATTTGCATGCAGTTTCTCATCCCCAAAAGAGTTTAATATGATGGCAATATTGTTAAGGCCGTATTCTTTTGACAAACGATCAGGAATGGTTGCTGCCCTGAACTTAGAAACGCCCGAGCGAATAATAAAAAGATTGATATCGGCCTTTCTAATGAGCGGTATCGAATCCGATACCAAACCTACGGGCGCAGTATCAACGATAATATATTCATACTTTTCCCTAAGTTTTTCGATGAGCGTTTCCATTGCTTTATTATGCAGCAGCTCTGAAGGGTTTGGCGGAACCGGACCCGAAGTGATATAATCAATCCCGTGTTTCTCATCTGAAAAGATAATTTCGGTTAAATCAGCCTGTTTTGATAAATAATTACTCAAACCAAGGTGGTTGTCAGAACCAAAGGCATGATGCAATTTGGATTTTCGTAAATCTGCCGCAATAAGAATTACTTTTTTATCAATAATTGATAATGTTCCGGCCAGGTTTAAGCTTACAAATGATTTGCCTTCGCCAGAAACTTCAGAAGTAATACAGATTACTTTGTTTGGCTGGTCACTGGCCATAAAGCTCAGGTTGGTACGAACAGATCTAACTGATTCTGCAAATATGGATTTTGGCTTTTCTATTGATAAAACACTTTCTCCAAGCTCAACTTTTTTAGGATATTTTAGAATTACACCAATTATCGGGGTTGTGGTTAATCCTTCGATGGTTTCTATGTCGTAAAGGTAAGGGTTTAATATCCTTACAAGTAAAATTAATCCAAGGCCCGAAAACAGTCCCATAAATAAATACGAAGAGTATATTTTTTTTGGAATAGGGGAGATTGGATAAAATGAAGGCTGTGCTGCGCTAATAATTGTAGCACCTGAAATTACTGCTGCCGAGCTGATCTGTGCCGACAATTTCCGCTCAAACAGCATTGAAAACATGCGTTGATTAATATCGAAGTTACTTTGCAGTTTGGCAAAATCATTTTGTTTGGCTGGGATGCTGCCAAGTGCCTGGTTCGCCTGGCTAATTTGCCCGTTAATATAACTGATGGTTTTTTGATTTCGCTCATGCAATAAGCGGATATTGGTCACAATGGCTTGTTTTACCTCGTTAATCTGCCGGTTAATATCCTTGATCGGTTGGGCATCGGCGTTGAAATTCTGTAATTTGTTCTCCCTGGTTATGATCAGGCCGTTAAGCTGGGTAATTAAACCAGTTAATAATGTGCTATTTGTCCCTTCGAGATTTAGATTAAGCTGAATCCGCTCTTTATTGTTTTTTACCTGTGTTTCTAACTGTTGAATGCCGAGTTCCTGTAATTGCAATTCTGCAATCTGATTTTGTAAATTAATAAGCTTTGAATTTCCAAGCTGACGGTCGCTGGCCGGATCGATTAATTTATTATCGCTTTGAAAACTCGAAAGCTTGTTGCCCGATTTGCTTACCTGTGCATCTAAAAATGCAATCTGGCTATCCAGGTAATCGATGGTTTGTTTGGCCGATCTTTTCTTTAGCTGGGCATCATTTTTTACATATTGTTTAATGATTTCATTAAGTATGTCAGCCGAAAAAACAGGGTTGCTATCAGTATGGGTTACACCCATGATATTGGTGTTTTTTTCCTGTTCAAATACATTCAGTCCACCAACAGCGCGTCCATATAAATCTCTTGCACCATTAAATTTAAAACTATAATTACCTGCCTGCGGAATCTCAGTTTTAACTGTAAAAACCATATTCCCTAAATTGATGGCCTGGCCATAGTTATATTTTTTTACGGTTTTGTTATTGTCGTCGCTACTTGATAGTTCAAATGTGCGGTTATCAACAGGTTTAACTGAGTAGGTTGACCTACTGAAATTAACAGAATCCTGCGTTAAAATATCAACTAAAAAAGGTTTTTTCGGATAAAGCTCAGTCACCCTTACCCTTCCCTCTAAATAGTAACTTATTTTATAATCAAGATTTTTTATTGCATTTAAGATTACATCTTCCGAACGCATGATAATACCTTCGGTTTGAATCTGGTTTTGGTTAAAAGGACGGTAGTTTACAGGCGAAGTTGGCAAAGCCGACATTTGCTGTTGCTGGTCGCTATCTAGTTTTAATGATGCTGAAGTAATATAAATAGGCGTGATGCTTCTAACATAAAGCCAAGCCATAACAAAACTAATCAATACAGTTCCTGCAACCCAATACCACCTACTTAAAAAAATTAAGGCTATTTTCCAGTAGTTTATGGTTTGGCTGGCTAATTTTTTGCTTTCGGTTGATGTCGTATTCTCCATTAGCGTGTAAGGGTAAAGATTAATACAGCTAAATTAACTACAACAAGCAGTGGCTGCACGATGTTGTTTACGCTTGTTAGTTTTTCGGTCAGCGCCGAGCTCTTGGTTTGTTGAAGTACAATAATGTCATTGTTCTGAAGAATCAGCTTTTTACTGGCCAAGCTGTTAATATCGTTTAAGTTAACGTAGATAATTTCTGGATGGCTCCGATCCCCACGGATAATTTTAAGGGTTTTAGGATCTGCACTTTTGTTAATGCCGCCTGCCTCTCCAATAATGTCAATCAGTGTAGTATTTTCCCGCTCAAGCAAAAAATTGCCCTGCCTACTAAATTCGCCAAGTAGAGTAACTTTTAAATTTACTACACTCAACTCAATAATTGGATCGCGCAACAATTGCTTTGCATATAAATCCTGTATTTTAATGGCAGCATCCCTTCTGCTCAGTCCCACTACCTCAACTTTTCCGATAGCCGGTAAATTTACTTTACCATCCAGATCGACCAGATAAGATAAGGTACCATTGATACTGCCAGCTACTACATTTTGGTTACCACTTGGGTTGCTAGAAGAAGCTGAAGCGCCAAACTCTTTGTTTTGCACATTTCGGATGGCCAATTGATCATTAACCTTTATTTTGTAGTAAGCATCACTAATGCCCTGATCGTTTACTACATATACCTGTTTAATGGTGTCGGTAACAATATCGCTTGGTGCATTAAACAAGCTATGTTCCTTTCGGGCAGCACAACCTAAAAAAATTGAGCAAATGAATAAAATACAGACAGATTTTAATATTGCTTTTGTTGGGATCATAATTTGGATGAGGAAATAGGTTTGCGCAATGGCTTACACGCAAAATATGGTTAAAGATGCTTAAAATATGGTTAAAGATGCTTAAAATATGGCTAAAGATGCTTAAAAAAAAATAAACTGAAAAGTAAGATTTACTTATTGTCTTTTAAGGAGGCGATGAATAAGGTATAGTTTCATTGTCCATTATTATCAATGTTATTAGTTAATACCTAATTAACAACGTTTTTTAACGCCATTTGTTTAAAATCGGCAAACAATAAAAAATGGAGTTAGTTTTTTACGCATTATTTTTGCATTGATAAATATCAACAATATTGTTTGTTGTTGTAGTTTTACTACTACGATTTTAACTAGGTTTGTGATGATTTTAAAATTATGTCTCTATCCCTATTATGAAAAAAATACTGGTGCTTTTTGCATCTATTTTATGCCTTGTCTCTTCTACAACAGCAAGAGCTCAAACTGGTTGCATAAAATATTATGGGCCAGGTTTTGATGCAGTTTATTATCCTACACCTTTAGGTGGAACGGGAACGTTTGGTCCAAATTATGGCGGAACCCCTGTCAGTTTACCTTTTGGGTGCTGGCCCACCGAGCCAGCAAGTACTTTAACAAGAGAATGTACTATAGGCACTGTTTATGGTGGATTATTACTGCAGAACCACATTCAATGTCCTATTGATACCTATTTACCTTTTTTTGTTTTACTCGCAAGCTGTTTAGGAGCAGGTTTTGTAAGAAACAGAATGTTACTTGGTTTGATTGGTTAGCTTATACCCCTTATTTATTTTTTGCGTTAAATTAAAATAATTTAAACGACCGGAAAATACGCGTCTTATACTCGTGGTCGAGATTTTTTAAATTTTTACTGTGCTTCTGGAGAATCAATTACTACCAACGCGGCGGTGCAATTTTCTTTTTTGTTTGTATTATCCCTACCTATACAGAATATAATTACGCTGTAGATTGTCAGATAGACGGTTACGCTTGGTCCTTAATGTTCTCAATGAGATTACTTGGCGTATATTCATTCGAAACAGAAAACATTTATTCAATGATGCCGATATCTACTGGTTGCTCCAGTAAAAATTTCTTAATTCATTCTAATTCTGCCTAGCTTTTTTGCTAAATCAGGTACATTTGTGTAAAAACCTCCTCCATGGTCGATGGCTCACCGATTACAACATAATACCTCCATTTGAATAATTTTTTATTAAAAAAATCTTTTCATTACTTATTAATAAGTATATGGATAGTTTAATTTGTATGATTAAATAGATTTGTTAGTATTATTAACTTTATTTTGTTTATGTTTGTAGTACGGAATCATCCAGCGTCGTCCCCATCTATGTTATTTAAAGCTAAGAATTTAGTGCTTTTCATTTTTGTACTATCGTCCTTTTCGGCTATTGCGCAGACTAATCCAGCAGGATGTATAATTGTATTCCCTTATGGGGCGGTTGCTTCATTCCCGAACGTTTACACAACGCTTACAAGTTATTCGGTACCTACAACAGAGAGTGCTGATATTCAGGGGCTTCCTGTTTATGATGGTTTGGGTGCTAGTGTAGCTGTCAGTTACTCCTGTTACAGAGATCCGATACCCAATTCAACAAGACAATGTGTTGTAAGGGGTACTTCTACTCAATGGTATGGGGGGGTGTTAGCTCAAAACTTTTATCAGTGCCCCATAGATGATTATATACCCTATATGATATTGGCTCTGGCCGCCTTAGGCTTTTTTGTAATCAGAAAACAAGCGGTATGTTGGGCAAGTAATTATAGCTTGTCTTAAATCGTTTTTAACCAATATTGAACTTGTCTTATTCATTTTGTTCATGACAATTGTCAAGGATTTCTGATTATTTTTCAAGCGAATTCTTACTTTTTCTTTGTTTTAGTGCTTCCTGGGGCCATTTTTCACCAATTATAGCGTGGAATGAGCGTGTCATATTCATTCCATTGGTAGTTTAATTATACTTTTTTGGTTAATTTTGTAATATTAATCTTACGATTATTGGAGTTTTGTGTTTGGTTTATATCATCACTTATCTCCAAACTTTAGTTGTCTATTATTATAAAAAATGTCGCAGAACATCTCAAATGGTGGGAGTTACGTATGTGCACCCATTAGTACCAAACAATAATGTCGAAATATCTCTCTTTAACCGTCTTGTCTACAGTTTTGTTTTTCTTATTTATGTCACCATCATTTTGTCAAGTCACTGGGCGGGGCTGCAATCTGGGAAGTTCTGTAGCAACGCAATTTTTAGGAACTGCTATTTACAATAGTGACCCTAGTCAATCTGTTCGCATTTATCAAGCCAATGCTCCTATTGTACCCATAATTACAGGTAATGGCTACAGCGGATATAGATGTGGCTATATAAATGTATATCCAGCAGGTACCAGATATGTATCTGCTACAAATTCTACCGTATCCTATAACGCAGCAAATGAAATTACTGCAACCTACAGTACAAGGTGTGCAACTGCCACTTCTTATTCTCCAAACTTTATTAGCGGCAGCGGAAATGAAGGAACTGAGGTCGATTATAGGTATAACGATCCCGCATATTATTCCGATGCAGATCCAAGTTATCCCTGTGCCAGCCAGCCAAATAATTTACCCATTGATGATTACATGCCATTTATCATATGCTCTTCTGGAGTTTTTGGTTTCATCATAATTCGTAAAAAAAGATCAATTCATATATAGTACTATAAGCAATTACTCTTGTTGTTTTTTGTCGTCGGTAACATACAGTATTGAACAAAAGGAACAACGAATCCCCAATGAAAGCTGACTAATTTTATATCGAATCAGTATCGATATGAAATGAAGGGGCGCTTACTAGCTATTATATTCTTGTTTTTCTTAAATACTGTTGGTGCACTTGCTCAGGGATCAGCTACTGGTTGTTTAGTCCCATCTACAAATGTCGTTTACCAAACTAAGGAAAATGCTTTGGTGAATGATATTTTGAAGCTACTGTTAGGAGGGAATGATTCTTATCTTTATACATCTGGAGCTGCTTTAAGTAGCAATTACTGCTCCTGGACACCTACACCTACTGGATCTTTCAATTGTGGGGTATGTACAAATTATACATTTTTTTTAGGTCTTGTAAATGGGTGTCAATCTGGAGCGATGCTTCAGGGATATGTTGGCACATATACCATGGTAGAATGCAACCTCGACGACTACTCCTGGACCCTTGGCGCCGCCGCAGGTCTCTTCGGTGTGTTCATAATCAGAAGAAGAAATAAACCATAAATCATCTTTGTTAACTCGAATAGGGGACCATTCGGTATATGTAAAGCTATTCTTTATCTTTACCACATTTTCAGCTTAAAAAAGCCGAAAACCCCGTTTGGTAACCATGAAGATATCCCTTATTACTGTCGTTTACAATGGTGAAGCATTTTTACAGGAATGCTTTAATTCTGTAATGGCGCAAACTTATCCTGATGTAGAATACCTGGTGATTGACGGGGGATCGACAGACCGAACGTTGAATATTATTCAGGAGAACCAATCTGCGATTGATTATTTTGTTTCAGAAAAAGATAAAGGTTTATACGATGCCATTAATAAAGGGATCCAGAGGGCAACAGGCGAGGTGATCGGAATCTTAAATGCAGATGATCTGTTTGCCAGTCCTGATGTATTGGCTTCAGTTGCCAAAACTTTTATCGATCAGCCGAAGATAGATGGGCTTTATGGCGACCTCAATTATATCCATGCCACAACATTTAAAACAATCAGGACCTGGAAGTCACGGCAAAACACTTTTCAGGATCTTAAAAAAGGCTGGATGCCCGCACACCCTACACTGTATTTGAAAAGATCTTTGTTTGAAAAAAACGGCGATTATGCCTTAGATCTGGGTACTGCTGCCGATTACGAATTAATACTACGTTACTTTTATACCCATAAAATAGAAGCGGTTTACCTGCCTATCTTAATGGTGAATATGCGTATTGGAGGGGTAAGTAACCAATCTGTGATGAGCAGGGTCTCTGCCTTTGTTAATGATTATAAAGCTTTAAAAAGGAATAAGATGCCCTTGCCTTTTTTGGTATTGTTGCAGAAAAAGATAAGCAAACTCAGTCAGTTTTAGTGTTAATAAACAGTACTTTAGCACTTACTTGTTGTTTGTCGGTTTAAGGTTTGGAGCTTTTTTTTGTCTGTTTATTATGACGTAAATTGATTATTTTGATATATGTCATGTCAAACATTTTATAGCTCAATTTTGTTTAGCTAAGTATAGTTATATTTGCTTGCAAGTCCCTATAAGTTTTGCTAAAAGATATTCTGAATACCAGCCCTGACTATTTCTCTATAGCCATATTTATTTTGGCTTTTTCAATCGTAATTATCAGTATTCCAAGTATAATCTATACTTCGTTAAAATATGGCCTTTTTGATAAGAACGACTTGTACCGTAAAAATCATAAACGCAATATTTCACGTTTAGGTGGCTTGGCCATTGTAGGAAGTTTTACCGTATGTATCTTGCTTTTTTCGGCCATTATTAACTTTAAGGAAGCTAATTTTTTAATCGCATCGTGCATTATCCTTGCGGCACTTGGTTTAAAAGACGATGTTTATGGCACCAATACCAGTACAAAATTTGTTCTGCAGATCGTAGTAGCCTTTATCCTGGTTTTTTTTGGTGCCTTTCGTTTAACAAGTTTGTACGGTGTATTGGGTATAGCAGATATGCCGCCCTTATGGGGAAGCCTTTTTTCGATTGCATTAATTATTTTCCTGAATAATGCATTCAATTTAATAGATGGCATTGACGGATTGGCAGGTGGAATCGGCATTTTAACAAGCCTGGCTTTCGGTATTTTGTTTTCTTTGATGGGACAAATACCGTATGCATTTATAGCCTTTGCCCTTGCGGGTGCGATCGCAGGCTTTTTAAAATACAATTGGTTTCCTGCTAAAATATTTATGGGCGATACAGGCGCACTGATCATCGGGCTTATTTCTGCTGCCCTGGCCATTAAGTTTATAGAACTCAATAAGTTTACAGGTGAAAATAAACCTGCTTTTTATTCTGCGCCAGCAATAGCAGTAGCCATACTGATTGTACCCATTTTCGACTCATTAAGAGTTTTTACCATCCGTATTTTAAAAGGAAGTTCTCCGTTTAAGGGAGACCGGAACCACATCCACCACCGTTTAGAGCAGTTAGGATTTAAGCCCAGCTGGATCGTAATTTCTACTGCGGGGTTTAATCTGGCTACAATAGCGGCCACCATTTTCCTTCAGCGTCTTGGAAATTTTGTATTGATTTTGCTCATTATCGGTCTCTGCATCGCATTTAATTGCTTGCTCACCTTAAGCCTGCTTAAAAAGAGAGGCAGGTAATAAGTATTCATAGCTGTACAGGCTTTGCGCTCCAAAAAAAGAACCTGATTATAAAAGCAGGTAATTTTGCGCTCCAGAAAATTAAATTTTACTTTTTTAGTAAAGCACGTATAATGCGTATTGGTTTGGGCAGTCCTTTTTTCCGCTCCTATCTTTTTGTGGTGGTTAGCAGGATGTTGTTGTTGCTGCAACAAAAAGGATAGCCGCTACAATAAGGTTTATTTAACCAGGGTCTGTATCACAAAATCATGGGCAGCTTTGTATCGGTTTCCTTGCAGATTAGAAGTAACCAGCCCCGATCGCAGCGGCATCCCCGGAGCGCAGCATAGGGATATAGCGAAGAACGGGAACAAACATTAATAGCTGTACAGGCTTTGCGCTCCTAAAAAAGAACCTTATTATTTAAAAAAGTAGGAAACTTTGCACGCTTAAAGTTAATTTTACTTTTTTAGTAAAGCATTGTAGGCTTACGGTTGCTGTGATCTTTCTTTTCCCTTCTATCTTTTGTGGTGCCAAGCAGAATATTTAATAACATGATAGATGCTGAAATAAATTCAACATGGCGATTGCCTTAAACAAAGAAGCAAAATTGACTTTTTAAGAAAAAGTATAACCGCTATAATAAGGTTTCATCATCCCTTTTCCATCTTATATAATGAGGTCTTTGCTTTGATAAATAAATACTAATTTTGCGCTCTAATTTTTATAATAATGAGGCTGGCAATAAATGGTTTTGGTAGAATAGGAAGAACATTTTTACGCTTAGCATTGGCTGAGGGATTTGAAGTAGTAGCGATTAACGACCTGGCAGATGCCAAAACGATGGCTCATTTATTTAAGTACGATACTGTTCATGGTGTTTTCGCAGGTAATGTTTCTGCAAAACCTGATGCATTGGTCATCAATCAGCTTTCTATTCCGGTTTTCGCGATCAAAGATGCCGATGAATTGCCTTGGTCTGCACTTAGGGTGGATCTGGTTATCGATTGCACAGGTAAAAATTTAACCAAGTCATTGGCCGAAAAACACATTACATCAGGCGCAAAACAGGTGCTCATCTCAGCCCCGGCGGCAGATGATATTCCGATGGTCGTATTGGGTGTAAACGACCATCAGATCGATCTAAAGAGCACAGTACTATCAAATGCCAGTTGTACAACGAATAATATTGCCCCGATGATTAAGATTTTGAACGATAACTGGGGGGTAGAAGAAGGTTATATTACGACCATCCATTCGATGACAGGCGATCAGAATCTGCACGATGCGAACCATAAGGACCTGCGCCGTGCAAGGGCAGCTTCATCTTCCATTATTCCAACTACAACAGGAGCAGCAAAAGCCATTACCCATATTTTTCCTGAACTGGATGGCCGTTTAGGTGGGGCAGGAATCAGGGTTCCGGTTTTAAACGGATCGTTAACCGATTTTACCTGTTTGCTAAAGAAGAAGACAAGTATTGAAGAAATTAATGCAGCTTTTAAATACGCTGCACAAAACGAATTGAAAGGTCTTATAGAGTATACTGAAGATCCAATTGTATCCGTCGATATTATTGACAATCCACATTCCTGTATTTTCGATTCGCTATTAACCTCTATCGTTGGCGATCTGGTTAAAGTAGTGGGCTGGTACGATAACGAATTTGGTTACAGCAGCCGTTTGATCGATGTGGTGAAAAAAATAGACATGCTTACTAAAGGCTGATTTTAGATTTTTGTGTAGATTTTAATGCCCAATAAACCAATACTGGTTGAAAAAATAAGCGTAAAAAACGTTTACTATCAGTATTAAGGCCGAAGGCGCTGCGTTTATGAGTGTACTGTGAAATATTCCCAGGGAATACGCCAACAAATAATCCTGCGGATACCTTACCTACTAAATCTTCATATTTTTTGGGCGCTAGCACTAAGGCCGCGCCCAATGCAATTTCGACAAAACCCGAATATACTACTGTATCATCTTTTTTTAAAGGAACCCAATCCGGTACCTGCGCCTGGAAAGGTTTACGCGCAAAAGTTAAATGGCCAATTCCGGCAGTAATCAAACCTACGCCCAACAATATCCTGGCAGCTTTTTTTATATTTTCCTCTTTCATAATATTGCGGATCAGATCAAAATGAGATATATCATTTAACAAGCGATCAGTAAATCTGTTTGAATTAATTTAGCTCATGAAATTTACCTAACTGGGCGGATGTTTAAATACAGGGATTCTAATATGAAATGATTTAATACAGCCTTCAAACAACTGCTGGGCTATATTTTCACCTTTCAAAAACTTTTTTTGTGTGTTGTTGGTTTTATCTGCCAATATTAGGCCCGATATTCCGATCGGTAAGCGCATATTAAAGTGCTGCTATTGGTTTGGGCAGGGGAAACAGATAGAAATTGATATAAACCGCGTAAACCAATAGGCTTGGAAACACATAAAAAAAATACAGGGCGTCGAAAGTCCCTGCTGCCCAAATTTCTGCTCATCCTCTTCCTTTCCATGCTCCTTGGCACGGAGGCTTATTTCGGATTTAGGCTGCACGAGCTTTCTGATCAGCAGGAGCGCATTAAGGAAGATTATGCTGATATCAACAACATTACCTATGGGCTGTTTTCGGTGCAGCAATGGAAGAACAATGTATCCAGGATTGTGCATCACCAGGTCCGCAACCTGAAGATGACCAGAAAACAAAAAAAAATATTACAAACAGAGGTAGAGCAGGTGCTGCTTGCGCTCATTAATGAGGCAGAAGCCTTAGTGAACAAACCAAAAAAGACTTTAAGCGGAAAGATCCAGAAATTTGCGATCCGTAATTTTGTGAACGCTGATAGCATACGGGCGCAGGTGCCCGGTTTTGCCAGGAAAATTATTGCCGAGGTGGATAATCCTAAGAACAAGAGGCAATTAAGTAAAATGGCCATGGGCGAGTTTAACGAATTGGCCAACGAGGAAAAGCTCGACAGTGCATTTGTCGCCAACGGGGCTTCTGTAAGGGCACTATACAAAAAGTACAATGTAACCTCTACTGATGCACTGAATAAAAACCTCGTTCAAACGCTATCCGAAATTCGTAGTAAAACCTACAGTTATTCATTTGGTATGCTGGCTTGCGTGGTGGTGGTGCTGGGTTTTTGGTGGGGACTCCGCAAACGCCGTGATTTGCATACCACACTCTTTGTCATGTCTTTGCTCTTTGCATTTATCCTCCTGGCTGTTGGCCTCACCGCATCAATGATAGAGGTTGATGCCCGTATCCGTTCGCTGGATTTTGTGCTGCTTGGCGAGCATGTGGTTTTTAAAGATCAGGTGCTGTTTTTTCAGAGCAAAAGTATCATGGATGTGGTAAGGGTACTCATCAGTCAGCCTGGCATCGATTCTATTTTGGTCGGGGTGCTGATATTGGTATTTAGCATCCTTTTCCCGGTAGTTAAACTGAGCTCAACAGGGGTGCATCTTTTGGGCAGTAAACGTTTGGCTGAAAATGGGATTGTTAAGTACTTCGCTTTCCAATCGGGCAAGTGGAGTATGGCCGATGTAATTGTAATCGCTATCCTAATGGCTTACATCGGACTAAACGGCCTGCTCGAAGGTCAGCTCCAGGCACTCAATATCAAAAACGATTCACTTACCATCTTAACCACCAATAATACGGCATTGCAGCCCGGATACATCATATTCATCAGTTTTGTACTTTATGGCCTCATTCTTTCTACAATATTGAAGTTTATTACCCCACATGATGCTCACTAACCCGTTTACTAAAGCTGACTGATTTATTATGGCAACAACACATACCCCTAAAAATATCCACATAAAAAAGAACTGGGTTGCACCACTTGCACTGATCGTTGGCCTCAGCATCCTTTTGCTGGGCGAGGCCTATTTTGGCTATCGCTTCCATTCACTTTCTTACGAACAGAAACGGATCAAAGAAGATTACAGCTTGTCGAACAATATTACTTTTGGAATATTCTCGGTTGACCGGTGGGGAGAAAAAATTTCGGCAGTTGTTGACAGAAGGGTAAAAGGATTCAACTTAACTGCAAAGCAGAAAAAAGACATGCGCAAGGAGGTTGAAAAAGAGCTGCATGGATTGGTAAACAAGGCAGTTTCAGAGGTTACCAAGCCTCAGAAAACCCTTGGCGGTAAACTGAAAAAATTGGCCTTTAACAGTTTTGTTGATGTTGATGAGCTTCATGCCCAGGTTCCTTCTTTTGCGAAAACTATTGTGTCTAAAATTACCAGTCCAACAAGCCTGAAAAGGCTTAAAAATGTAGCAACGAGTAAGTTAGATGAGCTGGAAAATCAGACCTACGACAGTACCGATACCACCATTACCACTGTAGAGCAGAATATCTACCATAAGTATCATGTTGCTAATGCAACCGCGTATGACCGTTTAGTAAACTCAAGGCTTGCACAGATCAAAAAAGAGACTTATCAATGTGGGTTGGGGATGCTGGGCTGCGTAGCTATTGCACTCATATTATGGCTTTTTTTAAGAAAATCGGTACAGTTGCATGTACCACTATTTATCATGTCGCTGTTGTTTGCGGTGATTTTGCTTACTGTTGGCGTTACCTCGCCGATTATAGAAGTTGATGCGCGCATCCAGTCACTCGAATTTGGCCTTTTAGGCGATAAAATTGCTTTTAGTAATCAAGTGCTTTTTTTCCAGAGCAAAAGCATATTGGGAATTATAGGGACATTAATTGAGCAGCCTAAACCAGATGCCGTACTCGTTGGTGCATTGTTGCTCTTATTTGTTGTGATATTGCCGCTGCTCCGTATTGTGGCAAGGGGAGTACACGTATCCTGCGGACATCTTTTCGGTAGCCAGAAAGTATTGCGGTTTATGGCATTCGATCTCGGCAAATGGGATATGGCAGATGTAATGGTAGTGGGTATCGCAATGACCTATATCGGCCTAAACGGAATACTTAAAAGCCAGCTCTCCGGCTTAAATATCAAAAACGATACGCTAACTACTGTTACGGCCAACAATTCGGCACTGCAACTTGGATTCTTTGTGTTTGTAGCTTATGTGGCCTATGCAAAGGTGCTTTCTTTTATAGTTAAGCGTATTGATGAGAGAAATGGTTCATGTGAGCAATAGAACAGGAAATATGCTGCATTAATAAAAATATTCCTTTTTTAGGAGCGCAGGGCCCTTACCGTTATTAAAGTTTGCTCCCGTTCTTCGCTATATCCCTGCGCTGCGCTCTGGGGATGCCGCTACGCCCAGGGCTAAACACCTTGGTACTGCAAGAAAATACAAAACGCCTAATTTCTTTCTTTCAAGTATAAAGATAGAACAGCCGTTATTTTCAACTTATTTTTGATACCTGCCCAGTGAGTATCTAAAATGTTAAAAATTCTGGCCGATATTATTATCGGGTTTCAATTGCTTTATTAACTTTGCAAACGTTTGCAGCGCATCCAATAGCAATGTCTTCACACCAGATGTAAGCTAGCTGATACTAAAAATATGGTCAAATTTATTCTTCCAGAAGAAGTACTGCCTTTAAGAAGCCTGGTTTTGCGCAACGGCAAACCATTCGAAGCATGCATTTTTGAAGGCGATCTGGCCTACGATACCTTTCATCTTGGTTTTTTAAAAGACGGGGAAATAAAATCAATTGCGACCTTTATGCGGAACGATTTTTTTCCGGAAGAAGGGGAGGGCTATCAGCTTAGGGGCATGGCCACTCATCCCGATGCCGTTGGAAATGGTTATGGTGCTGCACTGGTTACTTTTGCCATTGAATACCTAAAAGAATATAAAACCGATTATTTATGGTGTAATGCCCGTTCAACGGCGGCCGCTTTTTACAAGAAAATCGGCTTCACTACCGAATCGCCGGAGTTCGATATCCCTGGCATCGGTTTCCATTACGAAATGAAATTAAACTTAAATCAAAAATAATTAAACATGAATACAATTGACCAGTTTGACTTTAAAGATAAAAAAGCATTAATCAGGGTAGATTTTAATGTGCCTTTAGATGATGAATTTAAAATTACAGACGATAAAAGAATCAGGGCGGCTTTGCCAACCATTTCTAAAATCTTAAAAGATGGTGGTGCGGTTATTTTAATGTCTCACTTAGGCCGCCCGAAAGATGGCCCAATTGATAAATTTTCTTTAAAACATATCCTATCAGATCTGTCTGCCCTTGTTGGTGTTGAAGTTAAGTTTGCTGATGATTGTATTGGTGAAAGTGCCGTAAAGCAGGCAGCCGATTTAAAACCGGGTGAAGTTTTATTGTTAGAAAATCTTCGTTTTTACAAAGAAGAAGAAAAAGGTGATGTTGCCTTTGCAGAGAAATTATCAAAATTAGGCGATGTTTATGTAAATGATGCCTTTGGTACTGCTCACCGTGCACATGCTTCAACTTCAATTATTGCCCAGTTTTTTCCAGATGCAAAATACTTTGGCTATTTAATGGCCTCAGAAGTAGAAAATGCAGAGAAAATATTAAACCATGCAGAAAGACCTTTTACTGCAATTATGGGTGGTGCTAAGGTATCAGATAAAATTCTTTTGATCGAGAAATTGCTGGATAAGGTAGACAACCTGATTATTGGCGGTGGTATGGCTTACACTTTTGCTAAAGCACAAGGTGGCGAAATTGGTACCTCATTATTAGAAGCCGATAAACAAGCACTTTCTTTAGAGTTGATCGAAAAAGCAAAAGCGAAAGGTGTAAACCTGATTTTACCAGTAGATACGGTAATTGCTGATAAATTTGCAAACGATGCAGATAAAAAAGATGTAGACTCTGGTCAGATTCCTGCAGATTGGATGGGACTGGATATCGGTCCAAAATCGGTTGCCTTGTTTCAGGATGTAATTAAAAATTCTAAAACCTTATTGTGGAACGGCCCGATGGGGGTTTTCGAAATGGAAAGTTTCCAGGTAGGAACTAAAGCTGTTGCAGAGGCAGTTGTAGCTGCAACTAAAGATAACGGCGCATTCTCGTTAATTGGTGGTGGCGACTCTGCTGCGGCAATTGCAAAATTCGGTATGGAAGATGAAGTAAGTTATGTTTCTACCGGTGGTGGTGCTTTGCTTGAATATATGGAAGGTAAAGAATTGCCAGGTGTTAAAGCCATTAATGGATAAAACATCAATCTTAACATAAACGAGGCCCTTGCAGATCAACTTGCAAGGGCCTTTGCTTTTAGATGATTTTCAACTCACGCTGTTTTGTACATGGGTTAGCACACGTGTTTATTAAGACTTATTGTTATAACGGTACAGTGGTCTTGTAACGATGCTGTGCAGGAGTGAAGCACTACTTGTGCTTAAAACAAATAAATCATACCTTACTGGTAATTTACCTTGGCCTGTAATTTATTGGTTTTGGGTATAAAACATCAAATTATAATATGAGAAAAAAAATCTTTTTGTTTAGTATAAGCTGTCTGCTGCTTGCAGGTCTGTGTCAAAAAACATTGGCTGCAACAGTAGCGGTATCTGATAACATTCAACTGGCTGTTGAGCCTGCTGCGCTGATCGGCCGCTGGGACATTACCGTTGATGTAAACGGGAAACTGGCACCTGCCTGGCTGGAAGTAAAACTATCGGGTTATAAAACTTTAGTGGGCTACTTTGTATCTACTGCCGGTAGCGCGCGTCCGGTATCGGAAGTAAAGTTTGATAATGGAAAGTTTAGGTTCGAAATCCCGCCACAATGGGAAAGCGGCACCTCGAATCTGGTTATCGATGGCACGGTTGCCGATGCAGGGCTCCAGGGGACAATGACCAATTGCGACGGTAAACAATATAGCTGGAAAGGTGTTAAAGCACCTTACCTGAAAAGGGCTGTTGCGCCGGTATGGGGTAAACCTGTTAATTTGTTTAACGGCAAAGATCTATCTGGATGGAAAGCTAGTGGACAAAACCAATGGATCGTGAAAAACGGTGTTTTAACCAGTCCGAAAGCAGGTTCAAATCTTATTACCGAGCAGAAGTATAATGATTTTAAGCTCCACGTTGAATTTAAATACACCAAAGGGGGAAACAGTGGGGTATATTTAAGAGGCCGTTACGAGGTGCAGATTGAAGATAGCAAAAAAGATGCGCATCCTAACAGTGTACTCTTCGGTGGTATTTATGGATTTTTAACCGCTAATGAAATGGTTACGCTCGGCCCCGATGAATGGCAAACTTACGATATTACCCTTGTTGGCCGTTTAGTAACCGTGGTAGCCAATGGTAAAACCATCATCAGTAACCAGGAAATTCCGGGCATTACCGGAGGAGCATTGGATAGTAATGAGGGAGAGCCCGGACCTATTTATCTTCAGGGAGATCACGAACCGATCGAATACCGGAAAATTGTAATTACACCGGCGAAATAAGTATCTCTAATAAAGGAGGCTGTATCACAATATAGAAATTGTTATCCTATCCAAAGGACTAGATAGACCTGTTGAAGGGACTGTTTAAATGTTTCACAAAACGTTTCGAGAAGCTCAACATGATAAGTTCGAATGGATCACTGGTTGTAATACAGCCTCCTATTGGTTATGTTAAATGCCCGGGCCTTGTAGAAGTATTCACTGTTTAAAAAGGTTTATACATGAAAATCAAACGATTCTTAATCTGGTTATTTTTATTGAGCCTATCAGTGAAAAGCGTAAAAGATATCTTTTAGAAGCGTTCATGCTAGAAAATTGCTAAACCGGTATTAAGCAATACCATATAAACGACCAAATAACATACTAAAAAAGCTGATGATAGTGCAAAATACCTGGTTACCCTATGACTTCCCCTTTTAAAAGGCAGCAGAAAAAGGATATTGAATGTTTCGGATAACAATGCGCATATAAAATTCAAACAGACCATTACGCAGCTAAACGCCACAACAAAAATGGCCGGCTGGATAATTATTCCTGAAGGAAGGCCATAGAGTGCACCCATCATAAAACTGATCAACAGAATAACAATGGCATATTTAAAGCCCGATTTAAACTGGATCAGGAAATATCTGCCCAATTTTGGTAGTGGTATTTCGATTTTTGCCGGCTTTGGTTCTTTTTCAACCGTCGGAATTCCCAATGCCTCATCCAAGGTTGCTTCATCTGTTTTTTGTTTTTTGCCTCTCTTTTGTTTCTTATAGCGTGGCCACCAGATAATGAATCCGGTAATAAAAAGCGCAAGCGGCATTAAGCCGGCAATAATGGCAATAATTTGTGTAGGCCTGCCGCCAAAACTCCCATAATGGATTGGTGTTAGCCAACTGAGGTAAGCATTACCTACATTAGGAAAATCTTGGCGGCTGTTCAGTAGTACTTTACCTGTATACTGATCAACAATGAGCATTTCCCGCTTTCCCACTTTAGGCAGGTTTCCGCTTAGCATATCTAAACGGTAAGTACCGGTTTTATCAGCCGGAAAAGCGATTCCTCCAATATGGGCATTGGGCATTTTTTGTTTGGCCGCTGCTGTAATGGCTTCAAGCGGCAGTGGCACGGCCTGCGCATGCCAAGCCGATTTAGCGCCTAATAATTGGGCTACGCCTTGCGGCGATTTTCCGCTTAATAAAAAAAGGAAAGGGATTACCAGGGTAGAGAAAGTAATGGAAAAACCCGTGAGGCTTAGTATCGCCACAATAGGCGACGAGTAAAAACCCAGCGAATTGTGCCAATCGTAATTCTGGCGTTTAAATGAGCCACTAAACCTTACGCTAAGCGCCGATTTTAGCTGTTTCCATTTCTTTGGGATCCATAAACGCAAACCCGAAATGGTTAAAATCAAAAGACACAGAGATGCCAAGCCACAAATGTAACGGCCGGCAACTGGAATCAGCAATGTTCGGTGCAGTTCCGTAACCACATGGATAAAAGAACTGGTATGGATTCTTTTACCACTTGTAAGCCCGGTATATGGGTTGATAAATGTTTCTTCCTCACTTTTTAAGTTCATCACGCTATATGCTTCATTGGGGTTTTTGAAGTTATTCAGCATGAGGTAGTCGATTTTTAACCCGGGGTAGTTCTTTTTAATGATTGGCACAATTTCCTCAACAGACATTTTCTTCTTTTGTGCAATAACTTGAAACAAATCAGGATTTAACGCCCTGTCAATTTCGTCCTGAAAAACCAAAATACTTCCCGTTACACCAATAAAAGCAACAATTGCACCTGCAATTATGCCAACATAAAGATGCCACTTGCCAAACCATCTTTTTTGGTGTTTTGCCCAGTTTATACTTTTAGGTTTGTGTTCTGACTTCATTTTAGCGCATCTATGCTTTAGTTCCTGTTAAAAATATTTTGTCTTACAAAGAAATCGTTTTAATCGCTCCAATCCAAATTATTCTTAATCAGTCTAAATAATAAATGCGCTTTATGCAAATCAATTTTACAATGCCTAAAATAGCAGTCGCCGCTAAATAAAAAAGACAATATTAAGGATGGATTTATTAATTAAAGCGTTTTGTTAAGGCAATTTTCTCCTTGCTTCTTGTTACTTTCAAATAAGATGTCTTCTAAAATTGGGCGGATCACCCACCGATTAATCACTGTAAATGAGCGTTTTTTATCAAATTATAGAAATCTGATTAAAAAATGGGCCAGGCTGACACTTTATGCTAAAATATTTTAAAAGGCTAATTATCAGCGGTTAATGTGTTTCTTAGTATGCTTAACAAGTTATTCTGTTTATCTTGTGTCGCCATAATTGTAACAAAAAGGATGTGGAAAACTTTTTTGTGGTAAAAAGTGGTAAAAAGTGGTAGAACTATTTACTTTTACACTAGATAAAAAGTGTAGATACCACTATGACCCAACTTTTAGGAGAATTCGATTGTAAACTTGACGCAAAGGGCCGCCTTATGGTACCTGCTGCGCTTAAGAAACAATTGCCTAATGCCGAGAATGATGGGCTCATTATTAACCGTGGTTTTGAGAAAAACCTGGTGATCTATCCTAAAAATGTATGGGATGCCGTTGTGGCCGACCTTTCCAAGCTTAATATTTACGATCAGGAAAACCGCGCATTTGTTAGGGCGTTTACGCGCGGGGCAACCGAGCTTTCGCTTGATGCTGCCGGCCGTGTGCTTTTACCGAAATCTTTGGTAGAATATGCGGGTATCGGTAGCGATCTTGTGCTGGCCTGCCAGTTGGATCGTATCGAAGTATGGGATAAAAAATCATACGAAGATATTTTTGATGATGTTCCGGCCAATTTTGCAAGCCTTGCCCAGAAAGTAATGGGTGATAAGAAAGGAGGGGTGGATGGCGAATAATTACCATGTTCCTGTAATGTTGCAGCCTTGCATTGATGGTTTGAATATTAAACCTGACGGTGTGTATGTGGATGTTACTTTTGGTGGCGGTGGTCATTCGAGAGAGATTTTGAAACATCTTGGGCCAAAAGGGAAATTGATTGCTTTTGATCAGGATCCTGATGCTCAGGCGAATGTTCCTGTTGACGATCGTTTTATTTTTATCGACCAGAACTTTGGTTTTTTAAAAAATAATCTCCGCTTAAAAGGTTTTAAGCAGGTTGACGGTATTCTGGCTGATCTTGGGGTTTCCTCGCATCAGTTTGATGTGCCGCAACGTGGCTTCTCTATCCGTCATAATGCCGATCTGGATATGCGTATGGATCAGCACCGTGATTTAACGGCTGCTGAAATATTGAATACCTATACGGAGGATAAACTGCATAAAATCTTTGGGATTTATGGAGAAGTGAAAAATGCTAAATCATTGGCTCGTGCCATCGTGACTTCGCGTTTGGAGCAGCCTTTTACCGATATCGACAGTTTGAAGTCGGCAATTGCTGATTATATCCCGAAAGGAAAAGAGAATAAATATCTGGCGCAGGTGTTTCAGGCGCTGCGCATAGAGGTGAATGCTGAAATACAAGTGCTTGAAGATTTTCTGCTGCAGGCAGCTGATGTATTGAAGCCTGGCGGTCATTTAGTGGTGATGTCTTACCATTCTTTAGAAGACAGGCCAGTTAAAAACTTTATGGCGAAAGGTAAATTTCAGGGTGAAGTAGAAAAGGATTTCTTCGGAAACCAGCAAAAACCATTTAATGTAATTACACGAAAAGCGATAATTGCCACTGATGAGGAGATTGCCCAAAACAATAGGGCCCGCAGTGCGAAACTAAGAATTGCGGAAAAGATATGAACAGGTTTAGGGAAGAGATAGAAGAGGAAGAAGTTGGGCCCGAACCAGAGCTGAAAGCTGCGCCCAAAAGGCCAAAAACTGCTGAAGAAAAAATGGATAGCAATTCATTTATCAGCAAGCTTTTTAATGATGGATTAGTGAGTAAAGAGGCGGCAACTGATGCTTTGCCTTATTTGTGTTTTCTGGCACTCTTGGGAATGATTTACATTGCCAATAGCCACTTTGCGGTAAACAATGTTCGCCGGATTGATAAATTAAATAAAGAAGTAAAAGAATTAAGATGGGAGTATAAATCCCTTAAGGCCGACCTGATGTTTAAAAGTAAACTGACAGAGGTTGCCAAAAAGGTAGATACCCTTGGGATAAAAGAACTGATTGAACCACCAAAAAAAATAATTGTTAAAAGCGATGAATATTAGAGCAAACATCTTGCTTCGTGTATATCTGGCATTTGGCTTAATTGTGCTTTTTGCTTTCGCGGTGTTTTTGCGCCTCGGTCAGGTACAGTATGTGCAAGGGAAAAAATGGAAAGCTATGGCAGATAGTCTTTCTACACGATATGTAAATGTGGAGGCTACCCGTGGGAATATTTATTCTAATGATGGCAGTTTACTGGCTACTTCGATACCGGAATACGAACTGCGCATGGATATGTTCGCCGGTGGCATTGCTGATAAAGATGTGTTCAATGAAAAAGTTGATTCTTTAGGTTATAAACTCTCGCAGATTTTTCAAGATAAAACAGCAAAAGAATATGCCCGGATGCTGCGTAAAGGCCGTCAGGACAGCTCGCGCTATTTGCTGATTCACCGAAAAGTAAGTTATGCTGATCTTAAAACCATCAGGACTTTTCCGTTATATAACATCGGGAAGTTTAGTGGCGGTTTAATTGCTGTTCAGCAGAACAAACGGATTCTTCCTTTTCAGGCTTTGGCTGCCCGTACCATTGGTTATAAAAATGAGAATGTTAAAAACGGTGTTGGTTTAGAAGGAGCTTATAAGGAATATATCAACGGCGAAACCGGAAAAAGATTAATGCAGCGAATTGCTGGTGGGGTTTATATTCCTGTTAATGAAGAAGCTGAGGTGGCTCCGAAAGATGGTGCTGATATTATTTCAACCATCGATATCAATATGCAGGATCTGGCACAAAGTGCCTTAGAGAAGCAGTTGATTAAGTACGATGCCGACCACGGAGCGGTAATTGTAATGGAGGTTGCTACTGGCGAAATCAGGGCAGTAGCCAATTACTCAAAAGTGGAAGAGGGTGTTTACAAAGAAAAATTTAATTACGCGATTGCGGGTAATCAGGATCCAGGTTCAACTTTCAAATTAGCCTCTTATATGGCTTTACTTGAAGATGAACTGGTAGATACCAATACAATGGTAGGCACAGGTAATTATAAAATACCCGGTCATATGATTAAGGATTCACACGGCAGTATTGGTGTGGTAACTGTTAAAAAAGCATTCGAACAATCATCAAATGCAGCTGTGTCTTATCTTGTGAATAGTAAATATGGTGCTAATCCTAAAAAGTTTACCGATCATTTATATAATTGGCACCTGAACGAAAGTATGGATTTACAAATACCAGGTGAAGCAAAGCCTGTAGTAAAAAATCCATCAAATAAAAGTTGGAACAAAAACATGACTTTGCCACAAATGGCCTATGGGTACGAGATGCAGTTGACCCCATTGAAGATGTTGTCATTTTATAATGCGGTTGCAAATAATGGAAAGTATATTGCGCCAATTTTTGTAAAAGAGATCAGAAGGCTGGGTAACCCTATAGAGCAGTTTAAAGCCAGGGTGATTAAAGATAAGATCTGTTCAGATGTTACTTTGAGTAAAATCAAAAACATGCTAGAAGGGGTGGTTACTGAAGGAAGCGGTAAACAATACGTTCACAACCCACTTTATAAAATTGCCGGTAAAACAGGTACCGCTCAGGTAGCTGATGCAAATAAAGGGTATAAGGCTAAAAGACAATACCAGGCTTCGTTTGTGGGGTACTTTCCTGCAGATAAGCCAAAATATTCAATGATTGTGGTAATTAATGATCCCAAAGGAGGGTATTACGGCGCTTTGGTTTCCGGACCTGTTTTTAGGGAAGTGGCTGACCGTATTTATGCCAGTGATATGCAGATGTATAACGATATGCCGACCCGTTTGGTAGGTAACACGGGTAATCCGCCAACAAAAGCAGGACAGAGTAAAGCAACTCAGAAAGTGTATAAAGCATTTGGTTTTAAGCCACTTTTTGCTTCGAAATCTGAGTATTACAATATTATTGATACCAGTGCAGGAACAGTTTTTCAGGAAAATAACGAGCGTAAAGGTGTGATGCCAAATGTGGCGGGAATGGGACTGAAAGATGCATTGTACCTTTTAGGGAATGCAGGTTTGAAAACAAAGGTTTCGGGTTCTGGAAAAGTGGTGAGTCAATCCATCATCGCCGGAACAAAGGTGGGTAAAGGATTGGGTGTACAGATAGAGTTGAATTAAGGTGTAAGGTAAAAGGTGTAGGGTTTAAGGTCTTGCTAACCGATACTAAACAAAGGTAGAAGGTTGAGGGTAGAAAGGTTTAAGATCTTGCTACTTGATACTTACTACTCGATACTAAAAGAATAAAAAAATGCAATTACAGGATTTACTTTATGGCGTAACGATTAAAGAATTGGTTGGTAAAACCGATAGGGAAATCAATGCGCTGAATTTCGATTCGCGTAAAGTAAGTAAAGATGATATCTTTTTTGCTGTAGTAGGTACTGTGGCAGATGGACACCAGTTTATTGAGCAGACTATTCAGCAAGGGGCAGGAGTAATTATCTGCGAGAATTTGCCAGAGATCGATGATTTTACGGTTACTTATATTAAAGTAGAAAACACTGCTGTGGCTTTGGGTATCATTGCCGGGAATTATTTTGGAAATCCATCGGCAGATCTGAAACTGATCGGCATAACAGGAACCAACGGAAAAACTACTATAGCCACTATTCTTTTTAAGTTATTTAAGGATTTAGGTTACAAAACCGGGCTTTTATCAACGGTAGAGAATTATATTAATGATACGGTAGTGGCCGCAACACATACCACACCAAACCCGATCGCATTAAATCAACTCTTAAGAGAAATGGTCGATGCAGGTTGCGATTACTGTTTTATGGAAGTAAGCTCACACGCGGTTTCTCAGCACCGGATTGAAGGCTTGACTTTCTCAGGTGGTGTATTTTCGAATTTAACACACGATCATTTAGATTTTCATAAAACTTTTGACGCTTACCTGAAAGCTAAAAAGGCATTTTTTGATGTGCTGCCTAAATCGGCATTTGCACTCACCAATATCGACGATAAAAACGGTGTGGTAATGCTGCAGAACACTAAAGCACATAAAAAAACCTATGCGCTTAAACAACTGGCCGATTTTAAAGCAAAAATTATTGAGAACCAGTTCAGTGGCCTGCATTTAGATATCGATAACGAAGACGTTTACTTCAAACTTGTAGGGTCTTTTAATGCCTACAATTTATTGGCCGTGTATGGAACAGCCATTTTGTTGGAGCAGGATAAATTAAAGGTGCTGACTTTGTTGAGCCGTTTATCAGGCGCTGAAGGAAGATTTGATTACATCACCTCTGCAGATAAGATTATAGGCATTGTAGATTATGCGCATACGCCAGATGCTGTTCAGAATGTGTTGAGCACCATCGCCAATATCCGCAAAGGGACTGAACAAGTAATAACAGTGCTGGGCTGTGGCGGGGATAGAGATAAAACCAAACGCCCTATTATGGCTCAGGTAGCATGCGATTGGAGCGATAAAGTGATCCTGACCTCCGACAATCCCAGAACGGAAGATCCACAGGCGATTATCAGCGAAATGGAAGCAGGTGTTTCACCGACCAATAAGCGTAAAACCCTATCTATTTTAGATAGAAAAGAAGCTATAAAAACAGCCTGCCATTTAGCGCAACCAGGAGACATTATTCTTGTTGCTGGTAAAGGGCATGAGAAATACCAGGAAATTAATGGCGTAAGGAACCATTTTGATGATAAAGAAATTTTACTTGAACAATTAAAACCAATCAGCTAATGTTATATTTATTATTCGAATACCTGCATAAGCATTATGATATACCTGGGTTAAGGTTGTTTCAGTACATCACTTTCCGTGCATCTATCTCTATTATTTTATCATTGGTAATTACCACCGTTTACGGACGTAGGTTAATTGATTATCTGCATAAGAAACAGGTTGGAGAAACCGTAAGAAATTTAGGTTTAGAAGGACAGATGCAAAAACAAGGTACACCAACAATGGGTGGTATCATTATTTTGCTGGGCATTCTTATTCCAACCTTGTTATTTGCCAATATCTCCAATATCTATGTGATTTTAATGATCATCACCACAATCTGGATGGGGGTAGTAGGCTTTTTAGATGATTATATCAAAGTTTTCAAAAAGAATAAAGAAGGTTTAGCAGGTCGTTTTAAAGTAGTTGGTCAGGTTGGTTTAGGCTTAATTGTAGGTTGCACCATGTACTTCCATCCAAATATTGTAGTAAGGGAAACTGTACAGGACGATGTGAAAAGTACTTCTACGGTTCCGATGGTATTGCGCCAAAAAGGAGAAACCTTTTATTATACACAAGATGTAAAATCGACTAAAACCAATATGCCTTTTTATAAGAACAATGAGTTCGATTATGCAAAGGTATTGAAGTTTTTGGGTGCCGATTACCAGAAATATGCATTTTTTATCTTCCTGATTGTAACGGTATTTATCATCACCGCGGTTTCGAACGGGGCAAACATTACCGATGGGATTGATGGTTTAGCTACGGGAACTTCGGCAGTAATCGGGATTACGTTAGGCATTTTGGCTTATGTATCGGGTAATACCATTATGGCCGATTACCTCAATATTATGTATATCCCAAACTCTGCAGAGCTGATGATTTTTGCAGGTGCATTTGTGGGGTCCTGCGTAGGTTTTCTGTGGTACAATTCTTACCCGGCGCAGATTTTTATGGGCGATACCGGAAGTTTGGCCATTGGCGGAATCATTGCCTCATTTGCCATCATGATCCGCAAGGAGCTGCTGATTCCGATTTTATGTGGAATATTCCTGGTAGAACTGGTGTCGGTAATTATGCAGGTATCTTATTTTAAATATACCAAGAAGAAATTTGGCGAAGGCCGCAGGATTTTCCTGATGTCGCCTTTACATCACCATTATCAGAAAAAGGGATATCATGAAGCCAAAATTGTAACGCGTTTCTGGATTATTGGAATCATGCTTGCAATTATGACCATTGTAACATTGAAGTTAAGGTAGGTTGAGGTTGAAGGGAAAAGCTGAAAGACTAAAGGTAAAAGAGAGAATAATAAATAAAATACCCTTAGTGGTAAATAAAAAATAAGGTAAAAAATTAAAATGTGATGGTATTCGTGTCTTGATACTCGATACCCATTACTTGATACTAAAAAAATGAGCACGAATAATAGCACATCAAGCAATACTAAGTCAGCGATGACCGGGCAGGGCCGTGTAGTTATTCTTGGTGCCGGCGAAAGTGGGGTTGGCGCTGCAAAATTGGCCCAGGCAAAAGGTTTCGATGTTTTTGTTTCCGATTATGGGGTAATTACCGATAAATATAGCGCTGCATTAGAAAAACTTTCTATTCCGTTCGAATCTGAAAAGCACACCGAAGAACTGATCTTAAATGCAACAGAGGTAATTAAAAGTCCGGGTATTCCTCCTACGGCCCCAATTATTAAAAAATTGGTAGGAAAAGGGATTCCTGTGGTTTCGGAAATTGAATTTGCCAAAAGATATACCAATGCAAAAACCATCTGCATTACGGGTTCAAACGGTAAGTCGACTACGAGTTTATTAACCTATCACATTCTAAAAAATGCTGGGTTAAACGTCGGCCTGGCTGGTAATATCGGACAGAGTTTTGCAGCACAGGTGGCTACAGAAGATTACGAATATTATGTGCTGGAAATTTCAAGCTTCATGCTTGATGATATGTTTGCGTTTAAAGCAGATATCGCTGTTTTGCTCAACATCACGCCAGATCATTTAGACCGTTACGATTATAAACTGGAGAATTATGCTGCATCTAAAATGCGGATTGTTCAAAACCAGACAGCAGAAGATGTTTTCATTTATTGTGCAGATGACGAAGAGAGCCTAAAAGCCATCGCGCTGATTAAGCCTGTGGCGAAAGCCTTTCCCTTTTCAATTACTAAAAAAGTAGAACTGGGTGCTTATTTAGAAGAAATTACTATACATATCCTTACAGAACCAAATAACCAACTAACCATGTCTATTTCAGATTTAGCCTTACAGGGCAAGCACAACATTTACAATTCTATGGCCTCGGGCATTGTGTCTAAAGTTTTAGAATTAAGAAATGAGACCATCCGCGAGAGCATGGGCAATTTCAAAAATATTGAGCACAGGTTAGAGCATGTGGCCAAAATTTCGGGGATCGATTTTATCAACGACAGTAAAGCCACCAATGTAAACTCTACCTGGTATGCTTTAGAGAGTATGACCAGCGATGTAGTGCTGATTATGGGCGGTGTTGATAAAGGAAACGATTACAACATGCTTAAAGATCTGGTTAAAAGTAAGGTTAAGGCTATCGTTTGTTTGGGTAAGGATAACAAACGTATCCACGATGCTTTCGAGGATGATGTAGAAGTAATTGTAAATACTTTTTCGGCAGATGAAGCAGCCCAGATTGCTTTCCATTTGGCTAAACGTGGTGATGTAGTATTGTTATCACCAGCTTGTGCCAGTTTCGATCTGTTCAAAAATTACGAAGACCGCGGTAACCAGTTTAAAGCGGCAGTTAGAGAATTATAATAGGAGGTACAATATATGTTCCAAGCACTACTTAATAAAACAAAAGGCGATAGATGGATCTGGTTGATCATCATCCTGCTTTCGCTTATATCCGTAATGGCGGTATACAGTGCAACAGGTACCTTGGCATATAAAAAAGGAGAAACGGTAGAAAAGCTTTTGCTCACCAAACATTTGATTTTTGTGCTGATGGGTATCGGGATGATCTATATTGCCCACCTGCTCGATTATCGCTATTATGCCGGTATTTCGAAAATATTGATGATCGTTACCATTCCGTTGCTGTTCTATACATTAATATTCGGAACGAATTTGAACGATGCATCTCGGTGGGTTAAAATACCGGTAATCGGATTAACTTTTCAAACTTCCGATTTGGCTAAACTCGCATTGATTACCTTTTTGGCCAGGATGCTAACCAAAAAGCAAGAAAATATTAAAAATGTTAAAGAGTCATTTATACCAATTATGGGCTCTGTTTGTGTGGTGTTTGTTTTAATAGCACTGGCTAACCTATCTACAGCATTAATGCTGTTTGGTGTAAGTATTTTGCTGTTAATTATCGGTAGGATCAGTATTAAACAGATCGCGATTGTTTGTGCAGGTGGTTTCGTACTGTTATTGTTTGTTTTCTTTTTGGGTCCAAGGAGAAAAACATACATGTCGCGTATCAATACGTTTATACATCCTGAAATGCAGCATTCAGATAAAACTTTCCAGGCAGATCAGGCAAAAATTGCTTTGGCTACTGGTGGTGTTTTTGGTAAAGGACCAGGTAATAGTACACAACGCAATTTCCTACCACATCCGTATTCCGATTTTATTTTCGCCATTATTATTGAAGAATGGGGAACTGTGGGAGGAATTGTAATCATGATACTATACCTGGTGCTTTTATACCGATGTATCAAGATCGTAACGCGGGCACCCAAGGCATTCGGTGCATTGCTTGCGGCTGGACTGAGTTTCAGTCTGACCATACAGGCCTTTGCAAACATGGCCGTAGCCGTAGGCTTGGGCCCGGTAACAGGGGTTCCGCTGCCATTGGTAAGTATGGGCGGTACATCAATGATCTTTACCAGTGTGGCCTTCGGGATTATACTCAGCGTAAGCCGTGATGTAGAAGAAAATGCAAATGCATTAACAAAAGAAGAAAAAGAGAAAGTAAAAAATAAAATAATAGTAGGTGAAATACCAGCAATAGCTTAACAGGTTAGGGCGTGGAGATCTAACCAATAACTCAATTAGAATAATAATAGAAAGCTTAGCGTACTTTGCGAAAAACTCAGCGCTCTTTGCGGTAAATAATAATTAAAATGAATAATTCCCCAAAAATTATCATATCAGGTGGTGGCACCGGCGGGCATATTTTTCCCGCCGTGGCCATAGCCAATGCGCTAAAACGCATGGTGCCAACCTGTGAGATTTTGTTTGTGGGTGCAATAGGCCGCATGGAAATGGAAAAAGTTCCTGCAGCCGGATATAAAATTATAGGATTAAATATTAGTGGAATGCAACGTGGCTCGATTATTAAAAATCTGGCGCTTCCGTTCAAGGTAATCGGTAGTGTGCGCAAAGCCATGCAGATTATTAGTGATTTTAAGCCCGATGCCGTAGTAGGTGTTGGTGGCTATGCCTCAGGCCCACTATTGTATGCAGCCTCTTTGAAAGGAATTCCTTACCTCATCCAGGAACAGAATTCTTATGCCGGAATAACCAATAAATGGTTAGGTAAAAAGGCTTCAAAAATCTGTGTCGCCTTTGATGATATGGATCAGTTTTTTCCAGCTGATAGGATTTTAAAAACAGGGAATCCTGTCCGCCAGGAAGTAGTTGATATTAAAGGAAAACATTTTCAGGGTGCCGAACTACTAAAATTAGATCCATTGAAAAAGACCATTATGGTTACTGGTGGAAGTTTAGGCGCCGGTACTTTGAATAAAGCAATTGAAAAACATTTACCCGATATCCTTGCACAAGATGTGCAGGTAATTTGGCAAACAGGTAAATATTACTATAAAGGAATTTTGGAGAGATTGGGTTTGGAATACCACCCCAATGTTCGCATCCTGGAATTTTTGAATAAAATGGATCTGGCCTATGCGGCTGCAGATGTTATTATCAGCCGGGCGGGAGCAGGGACTATAGCTGAACTTTGTTTAATTAAAAAGCCAGTGATTTTGGTGCCTTCGCCAAATGTAGCAGAAGACCATCAAACTAAAAATGCAATGGCGCTGGTGAAAAACGGTGCAGCAATATTAATTAACGACCGTTCTGCAGAAGATACCTTGGTTAAAGAGGCATTGGCATTATTAAATAACAAAGAACAGAGCGAAAAACTTTCTGAAAACCTGGGCAAAATGGCATTGCCAGCGGCAGATGAAATTATAGCGAACGAAGTACTGAAATTGATAAAATAAGCTTGAAGACTAAAGCATAAAGACCAAAGTAAAGACAGATCGTTATTGCAAGGTCCGAAGCACAATCTTAATGCGATAGAAAATAAAAAATAAAACAATAGAAAGGCAAGCTTTAAGCTTTGGTCTTTCAACTTTCAGCTTAAAAAAATGGAACTAAGTAAAATAAATAGGGTTTTCTTTGTAGGTATCGGTGGTATCGGCATGAGTGCGCTTGCCCGTTATTTTGCTAAACGCGGACAAGTAGTTTGTGGTTACGACAAAACCAGGACTAAGCTGACCGAAACCTTAGAGCAGGAAGGCATTCTCATTACGTATCTTGATGAAGCCTCTTCATTGCCTTGCGCATTTTTGGATAATCATGACGATACACTGGTGGTTTATACGCCTGCAATTCCGAAAGATTCGAAAATTTTAAACCATTTTATAAATAAAGGCTTTGCACTTAAAAAACGTTCTGAGGTTTTAGGGATCATCAGTAAAGGAATGTTCTGTATTGCGGTTGCAGGTACGCACGGCAAAACCACAACATCATCTATTGTTGCGCATATTTTAAAAGATACCGGCTACGATTGTACTGCTTTTTTAGGTGGGATAACCAGTAACTATAATAGTAATGTGCTTTTCGGTAAAAACAATGTTGTAGTGGTAGAGGCCGATGAATACGATCGTTCTTTCCTAACCTTGCACCCTGATGTGGCCGTTGTCACCTCAATGGATGCCGATCATTTGGATATTTACGGAGATAAAAGTCACCTCGAAGAATCTTTCCGTTTGTTTGCAGGCCAGCTTAAAGCAGAAGGTACACTTTATGCGCACGAAGGACTGCCACTTGAAAAAAGCATCAGTTATGCGGCAAGTTCAACAGCAACTGCAAAGGCAGAAAATTTAAGGGTCGAAGGATCGAAATTTGTTTTCGATTATACCGACAGTACACAAAGTATCAAAGACATTCGTTTAATGCTTCCCGGTAAGCATAATGTCGAAAATACAACGGTTGCCATCGCCATTGCACTGCAATTGGGTATCGATGCTGAAAAGGTAAAACAGGCGGTTGCCAATTTTAAGGGTGTTAAACGCCGCTTCGAATATATTGTGAATAATGGCAATCAGATTTATATTGATGATTATGCACATCATCCCGAAGAACTGAGGGCTTGTTTTGATGCGGTAAGGCAGTTGTATCCGGATAAAAAGCTAACGGTGATTTTTCAGCCGCACCTCTTCACGCGGACAAGGGATTTTGCTGATGAATTTGCAAAAGTTTTAAGCACGGCTGACGAACTGATGCTGTTGGAAATTTATCCGGCAAGAGAATTGCCGCTTGAAGGGATAAATGCACAGTTTTTATTGGATAAAATAACTTTAGCAGATAAAAAAATATGTGGAAAAGATTTTGTGGTTCAGTATGTTAAGGACTCAAAACCTGAATTAATTTTAACAGTAGGTGCGGGAGATATCGACACGATCATCGAACCCCTTAAAAATACTTTAAACAATGCTTAAAAGGATAAACTGGAGCGCAATTTTTACTGGCTTTGCCTGGCTGATCAGCTTGGCAGGGGTGGTGGTGCTTTTGAGTTTTATCAATGTGAAGAAACAGACTGTTAAATGCACGGATGTTAAGATCCTGATTCCCGGAGCTGATAACTTCATTGAGCGGGAAGAAATCGATGCCATTTTAAAAGAAGATCAAGGTGTGCTTTTAGGTCGTAACCTCGAGAATATAAACATTCATAAGATTGAAAAGAAGCTGCAGTCTAACCCTTACATCGGTTTTGCTAAAGTATATGTAGATATGGATGGCGTACTGCACATTGAAGTAAAACAGCGCCAACCTATCCTCCGCATATTGAACGAGAACGGACAGGATTTTTACATTGATAATGATGGACTGAAAATGCCTATTTCATCAAACTTCACTGCGAACGTGCTTGTAGCGACAGGGCATATTACAGAGGTTTTTGGGAGCAGGGTTGATACTTTGCATACACAATTGGCCAGAGATTTATATAAAACTGCGCAGTACATTAAGAAAGATACTCTTTGGGATGCTCAGATAGAACAGATTGTGGTTGATCAGAAAAACGACATCGAACTGATACCAAGAGTAGGTAATCAACGTATTGTTTTGGGAAATGCCGATTCGCTTGAAAAGAAAATGAAAAACCTGTTGCTGTTCTATAAAAAGGCCATGCCGCAGGTAGGTTGGGATACATATAAAACCATTAATATTAAATACACCAACCAGATTGTTTGCGAAAAGAGAGATTCGACAGAATTAGGAAAAAAAGTAAAAACAATTTCTGCAGCAGATAGTTTGAGGATACAGCGAAACGTAACCGATTCACTGATCAACAGCACAATTGTTGCGGCGATGGATGACCGGCCAGAGGCAGAGACAGTTGAAAAGGAAGAGTCCAAAAAAAACGAAACAAAAAAAACTGAGCCTAAAAAGGTAGAGGTACCGAAGGTTGAAGCCAAAAAGCCCGAGCCGAAAAAAACGGAAGTGAAAAAGGAAGCAACTAAAAAAACAGCACCAGTTAAAAAAGAAGTAAAAAAGCCAGCGCTTGCGCAGGCCGCCAAACCGAAGGAAACAAAACCGGCGGATAAAAAAGAAAAACCGAAGCAAACGGTAACAACACAGCCAAAGCCGGCAAAATCTGAGGCCCAACTGAAGAAAGAGAAAGAAGCAAAAGAGAAAGAAATCAGGGCCCTGGAAAAACAGTATAAAACTCAGCAAAATTAACGAATATGGACAAGGCAAAATTTACCAGTCAGTCGCCCATCGTAGTAGGATTGGATATCGGTACTACAAAAATTTGTGTTATCGTTGGTCGTAGAACACAACACGGTAAGATAGAAATCTTAGGAATAGGCAAGGCAGAATCGGCGGGTGTAACACGTGGAGTGGTTTCTAACATTCAAAAAACCGTGCAGGGTATTGCTCAAGCAGTTGAAGTAGCAAGCGGACAATCCAATGTAGAGATACAGGTGGTAAATGTGGGTATTGCTGGTCAGCACATTAAGAGCTTACAGCACAGAGGAATTTTAACAAGAAGAGAATTAAACAACGAAATCGGTAAAAAAGATATCGATAAGCTGATTGATGATATGTTTAAACTGGTCATGCCGCCGGGTGAGGAAATCATCCATGTATTGCCACAGGAATTTACCATCGATAACGAGCCGGGAATCAAAGATCCGATCGGTATGGCAGGGGTTCGCCTTGAAGCTAACTTCCATATCATTTCTGGTCAGGTTACGGCAGTAAAAAATATCATCAAATGTGTAAATAATGCAGGTTTGCAAACTCAGGATTTAATTCTTGAGCCATTGGCTTCTTCTGAATCGGTGTTGAGCGAGGAAGAAAAAGAAGCTGGTATTGCATTGGTTGATATTGGTGGTGGCACTACAGATATTGCTATTTTCCACGAAGGTATTATCCGTCACACGGCAGTTATCCCTTTTGGTGGCAATAGTGTTACCGAAGATATCAGAGAAGGCTGCTCTGTAATGCGTAACCAGGCTGAGTTATTAAAAACGCGTTTTGGTTCTGCATTGGCAGAAGAGAATAAAGAAAACGAAATTATTTGTGTTCCGGGCTTACGCGGCCGCGAACCAAAAGAAATTTCTGTTAAAAACCTGGCTTACGTTATCCAGGCACGCATGGAAGAAATTATTGAGCACGTGTATTACGAGATCAAATCTTCCGGATATGAGAAAAAACTGATCGGTGGTATTGTAATTACCGGTGGTGGTGCTTTATTAAAACACTTATCTCAGGCAGTTGAATATGTAACTGGTTTAGATTGTCGTATTGGTTACCCGAACGAGCATTTATCTAAATATGAAGATATGCCTAAAACCATTTATGATGATCTGAAAAGCCCGATGTATGCAACCAGTGTAGGTCTGCTGATCAAAGGAATCCAAAAAGCAGAAGAGTTAATTGAAGAAATGAAACAACCTGGTGTTTTTGTAGAAAAACCAAAAACAGCCAAAGAAAAAGAGAAACGCGGACCAGGTTTGTTTGATAAATTACTGGCAAAAACGAGAACTTTCATTCAGGACGATATGAATGTAAGCGATGAAGATTACTTAAAAAGTTAATTATTTTTCCACAAAAGATGAGTTTTCCACATTATCAACAGTTGTGGAAAACGTCTGTTGAAAAAGTGTTAATATTACATTGAGTAATGAACAGAATTTAAAAATTTTTAAACAACTGATTCATAAAGATATGCAGTTCGAAATGTTAAAAGATAAGTCTTCAATCATCAAGGTAATTGGTGTTGGAGGCGGTGGCGGCAACGCAGTGAACCATATGTACCTGTCTGGTATTACTGGTGTGGATTTTATTATTTGTAATACAGATGCCCAGGCTTTGGAATCTAGCCCAATACCTAACAAGGTACAATTAGGTGCTAGCTTAACCGAAGGAATGGGGGCTGGTTCTATCCCTGAGGTTGGTAAAAACTCAGCGATAGAGAATATAGATGATATTAAGGCCATGTTAGGTAGTACAACCAAAATGCTTTTTATTACAGCAGGAATGGGTGGTGGTACCGGAACAGGGGCTTCTCCAATTATTGCGAAAGCAGCTAAAGAGCTTGACATTTTAACTGTTGCCATTATTACTACACCATTTTCTTTCGAAGGAAAAAGACGTAGACTGCAGGCCGACGAGGGAATGGAAGAGTTGAAGAAATACGTAGATTCTTATCTGGTTATCTCAAATGACCGCCTGCGCGAAATCTTCGGAAACCTAACCCTGGGCTCTGCCTTTGGTCAGGCCGACGATATTTTAACAACGGCAGCAAAAGGTATTGCAGAGATTATTACAGTGCCAGGTTATATTAACGTGGATTTTAAGGATGTGCGTACTGTAATGAAAGATAGTGGCGTAGCCATTATGGGTAGTTTTGCCGCTGAGGGCGAAGACCGTGCGTTACAGGCTGTTGAAGGTGCCTTGGCTTCTCCATTGTTAAAAGATAATGAAATCGAAGGAGCCCGTTATATTTTATTGAATATCAGCTCTGGTCTGCGCGAGGTAACCATGGATGAGGTTTCGATCATTACCGATTACATCCAGGAGAAAGCTGGTTTGTCGGCTGATTTGATCTGGGGTAACTGTACCGACGAATCTTTAAGTGATAAACTTTCAGTAACCATTATTGCTACAGGTTTCCAAACATCAGAAGAACGCGTAAACGAAGAAAAAAATAAAAAGAAAATATCACTTTTAACACCTGAAGAAGCGCCGCTAGTTCGTCCCGTTGAACCAGTAAACTCTTTCATTCAGCCTAAAACAACGCCATCTTACGAGCCTGTTTTAAAAACGAAGGAAGAAGTTTCGCAGGCAGATCTTTTTGGTGGTATGTTCAATAAATCGGAACCTCAAAAAGTTCAGGAGCCAGAAAATAATGTGGTTCGCCATACTTTGATGGAGGAAGAACCTCGGGTAGAGGAGGCACAGGAAACTGGTTTTGAGTTTGAAGTGAAATTAGCAGAAACTAATTTTGTGTTCGAAACACCAGCTGCCCAAATGCCGCCAATGCCAGAGCCTGAACCAGAAATCGAAATGCCGGTTGTAGGTTTAGACGATGACAAAAGTGATGAATCGATGGAAGAGCAATTGAAAAAATCTAAAGAACGTATCTTACGTTTAAAAGATTTAAGCATGAAATTGCGCACCACCAATGGTTTACAGGAATTGGAAAACGAACCTGCTTATAAACGCAAACAAATGCAGTTGCAACAAGTTCAGCATTCTTCTGAATCGCAGGTGAGTAGGTTTACTTTAAGCAACGATCAAGACGGTGGTACTGAGATCAGGCCTAATAATTCTTTCTTGCACGATAACGTTGATTAAAACAAACCAAATATAATTTTAAAGCCCCGATTTTATTTCGGGGCTTTTTTGGCATAAAATTGGAGCGTTAAAAATCTTAATTAACACCTAAAAGATCATTAGGTTGATTTTAAGACGAATAAAGCTTAAATTCGCAAAATTTTATTATAAAAAACACATAATACATTGGATATATTTGATAAGATAGCAAAGCACATGGGGCCACTTGGGCAACACCAGAAATGGTCTCATGGGTATTTCTCATTTCCAAAATTAGAGGGAGAAATTGCACCTCACATGCAGTTTCGTGGAAAAGAGCATTTGGTTTGGAGTTTAAACAACTACTTAGGCTTAGCCAATCACCCGGAAGTTAGAAAGGCAGATGAAGAAGCAGCTGCAAAATTTGGTATGGCTTACCCTATGGGTGCCCGTATGATGAGCGGTAACTCAAACTATCATGAACAGCTGGAGCAAGAACTTGCAGCATTTGTGGGCAAACCAGATGCATTTTTATTAAACTACGGTTACCAGGGTATGGTATCCATTATCGATACTTTGGTTGACAGGAATGATGTTGTGGTGTATGATGCAGAATCGCATGCCTGTATTGTAGATGGGTTACGTTTGCACATGGGTAAACGATTTGTTTACAAACATAACGATATTGAAAGTGCCCGTAAGCAGTTAGAGCGTGCTACCAAACTGGTTGAAGAAACTGGAGGTGGTATTCTTTTAATTACTGAAGGTGTTTTTGGAATGAGCGGTGCTCAGGGTAAATTAAAGGAAATTGTTGATCTTAAAAAAGATTTCAACTTCCGTATTCTGGTTGATGATGCACATGGTTTCGGTACTATGGGTAAAACCGGTGCAGGTACACACGAAGCACAAGATTGTATTGATGGAATTGATGTTTATTTTGGAACCTTCGCCAAATCTATGGCGGGTATTGGTGCTTTTGTTGCTTCAACAGAACAGATTACCAATTTCTTAAGGTATAACATGCGTTCTCAGACTTTTGCTAAGGCATTACCTATGCCAATGGTAATCGGCTTGTTAAAGCGCTTAGAATTGCTAAAAAGCAAGCCTGAGTTAAAAGATAAACTTTGGGAAATTGCAATGACCCTGCAAAAAGGATTACGCGAACGCGGATTCGATTTAGGGGTTACCGATTCAGTAGTTACGCCGGTTTTCTTAAAAGGTGAACTTTCTGATGCCACTGCAATTACTTACGATTTACGCGAGAACTATAGTATCTTTTGCTCAATCGTTGTTTATCCGGTAATTCCAAAAGGTATGATCGAACTTCGTTTAATTCCTACAGCAGTTCACACACTGGAAGATGTACAACGTACTTTAGACGCTTTTAGCGAAGTTGCTGAAAAATTAGAGAACGGGTATTATAAAGAGAATCTTTTCGCTACTGTTTAAGATTTATAAAAATTTTACAAGGCCCTTTAAATACGTTTAAAGGGCTTTTTTGTTAAGGTTGTTTTTGTAAAAACCTGTATTTCAGTCACTTGTTGTGCGTGTTTTTAAGGTAATTGTTTATAAATGCATAGAATGTGGAAAAAAACGGTGTAGAAGGCTGTTTTTTATTGTTCTAAAAATTTTTTTATTTCATCAAACCCTTTAAATTAGAGTAGATAATTAAAAACTAAACCCTTAAAGAACCATAGGAGTAATTAAAAATGAAAAAATACGAAGAAGTAAAAAGTCTAGTGGCAGCTTTAGAAGCTGATGCAGACAAATTTTATAACAAAGGTAACAGCGCTGCTGGAACCCGTATACGTAAAGGTATGCAGGATTTGAAAAACTTAGCTCAGGCCATCCGTTTGGAAGTTCAGGAAACTAAAAACAAAGCTTAAGCGATCAAAGATATTGTAATGAAAAGCTTCAGAGATCTTCTGAGGCTTTTTTTTATGCGATATTTCTGCCTTATCCATTATTAAATATTTTCTATTATTGTAAAATATATAAGACAAATTGTCTTTCGTTGCTTAAGTTTCGTTAGCTTCCTTTTTATTTACTGGATAGTCTATTTGCGTTGCAAACATTAAGATGAAACTTCTATTTTACTATTTATTTGAAGCTTGGTGTTAAGGTAAATAAATAGCGTCCAAAATATACCAATTATGGTATGAAGTGCTAACATGATTAACAATATAAGGTGTCAAAACATTTGCAATACAATAAAGCAGAAAGTAAGGATGTAGGGTATGTGCTGAATGTGCTGGGTAGCGTGCATCCTGTAGACACTAAATTGAAAGAAGAATTTGAGCAACACCTTTTAACGTTAAGTATTAAAAAAGACCAGATACTGTTCAATGAGAACGAAGTATGTGAGTATATCTATTTCATTGTTAAAGGCGCTGTAATGGGTTGCACCACCCATAATAAACAAAAAATAACAACTTATATCTCAGTCGAAAACGATTTTGTTAGTTCCATATCAGGTCTTCATGGATCGGGTTATTCGGAAGAATATGTGGTGGCTGTTGAAGATACAGATCTGTTGGCCATCCATAATAATGAACTGAATAGGCTTTTTGCACATCACTTCGAGCTCAATTATATCTTTAGGGTTGTTTTAGAAAAATATTATAAAGATGCCCAGCACAGAGCACATATTATACGTGTAGGGAATGCAAAAGAAAGGTATCTGTATTTTGCTAAAACTAATCCAGGTTATTTAGACCGTTTGCCTTTAGAGCTGGTAGCCTCTTTGTTGAATGTTAAAGCCTCTACACTTCTATCCATCAAGAAAGACTTTTCGAAACCTAAAGAACGAAGCCGAGACCTCGCAGAATGTGGACGAAAATTGGAGCTCTACGTGAACAAACATCAATTGTTCAGGCAAAAAGACATCAGGCTCCATTCTCTCGCTCAAAAAATCGGTATAAGCAGTCATATACTTTCTGTGGTATTAAACAGCTATTTCAATAAAAGTTTTATTGATTATATTAATCAATATCGGGTAAATTGGATTAAGGACAGTATCCGTAATCCTGAGATTATGCAAAATTTCACACTAGAGGCATTGGCCTATAGTGCAGGTTTTTCGTCCAGGAGTGCTTTCTATAATTCTTTTAAAAAATTGGTAGGAATGAGCCCTCTTGAGTATTCAAAGAACATTGTAAAGGAGGAACCTTAGTTTAACGTTTTTGTTACGGAAACGGCTCTTTAAGCTGCTTTTTGCAGGCGAGTTGTATTGATTTATAATACAGGACAAACTCGGGCCTGTTATCTTCGTTAGAAGGAGCCTGATTGGCTAATTTCGTTCAATTAACATTAACGATATAGCTTTCACTGGCTTTTTTTTAGCCATAATTGATTAAAACTATGATAAGAATAATGCGTGCTGAAGACTGGGGTGAGGTTAGTACCATTTATCAGGAAGGAATCGATACTGGTACCGCGAGTTTTAGGACCCCTGATATTTCCTGGGTAGACTGGGATTCATCACACCTTAAGGCTTGTAGGTTTGTGGCCTGCAAAGGTAAAGAAATTATAGGTTGGAGCGCGCTTTTGCCAGTATCAGCAAATTATGATATTGGCAGGGTCGGTGAGACAGAAGTGTATGTTAAACATGGTTATAAAGGCCAGGGAATAGGTTCTTTATTGTTAGATGCCCTGGTTAAAGAAAGTGAAAAGAAAGGCATTTGGATGCTTCAGGCCGGGATATTTTTGCAAAATTCTGCGATATTGAAAATCTATGAAAAAGCAGGCTTCAGGGTTGTTGGCTATCGCGAAAAAATAGGGAAGGCAAAAGGCGTTTGGCAGGATAACCTGCTGATGGAAAGAAGAAATAAATTGATTGCTTAGCACCCTAAAAAAAGTATTTGTATTATAAAGACAATTTCTCTTCAGATTCTGTCATGTTGAGCCCGTCGAAACACCATTGAACAAGTCCTTCGACAAGCTCAGGATGACAAATCTATATTGTATTCAATCTCTTTTTACTAATGGATAAATTTATAGTCATCTAAACGGTCTGACTTCACAAAGCGTGTGAGCTTACCCTGATAAAAATAAAAGAAAGTAAAAGGTTCTGGTTTTGGGATAAATGAATTTGAGATCATGCGGTAAACATTTGTGCCATCATTATTGGCCAACATCAATTCTGCAGAACGATTAGCCTTTTTAAAATCACTTTCGGGCATCCCAATTGCTATTGAAGATTCAACATACGACCTGCTTTTGCAGCCCATAGCCATTATCGCCATCAGGGCAATTAATACTAATTTTTTCATTGTGTGTGTTTATTTGTGTGTATCGAAGCCAATTCAATAATGATGCCTTTAATAGGCCTAAAACTTTTGTAGCATCATAGTTTTTTTGGGTGGTTTTAAGGTGTTGATTTTCAGTTGGTTTGTTTGCGTAATTTTTTATTTACACACAAAAAAACAGATTGTCTTCATTTGCCTTTTAGCAAAATCAAACAATCTGTTCTAAAAAATATTAATAGGATAGCGTTTAAGCCACCTCGCTTAGTTTTTCTATCTCTGCAATAATCGATTTTTCTAGTGATTCAGAAGCTTTAACCAATGGCAACCTTACCGTATCGCCACAAACACCTAAATGTTTTAAAGCCGCTTTTATTCCTGCCGGATTGCCCTCCGCAAAAGCCAAACGCGTAAATTCTATTAAGCTTAAATGAGCAGGCAAGGCCATTTTATAATCGCCAGCTAAACAAAGCTTCACCATATCAGAAAATTGCTTAGGTAAAGCATTCCCGATTACCGAAATAATCCCTGCGGCACCTAAAGCGATCATCGGCAAAGTAACGGGGTCATCACCAGAGATTAAAAGAAAATCTGCAGGTTTATCTCGCATAATCTGGTTAAACTGATCGAAACTTCCTGAAGCTTCTTTAGTAGCGATGATGTTTTTAAAATCATGCGCCAGTCTGCAGGTGGTTTCAGCACTCATATTGCTTCCAGTACGGCCTGGTACATTATATAAAATCAAATCTAAAGGAGAAATTTCGGCTAAATATTTATAGTGCTGGTAAATTCCTTCCTGCGTAGGTTTATTGTAATACGGACTAACGGATAAAATTGCACTATATCCGGCAGTATCAAAAGATTTAATGTCTTCAGCAACGGCCAAAGTGTTATTGCCACCAATACCGGCAACTAAAGGTAATCTGTTGTTGTTAATTTCAGCAGTATAGGCCCACACCTTCTTCTTCTCGTCCTTGGTCATTGTAGCGGTTTCGCCGGTTGTACCTAAAGAAACGAGGTAATCTATCCCTCCGTCTACCAAATGATTAATCAGGTTTTTTAAGCCGTTATAATCAACTGATCCATCTGTGTTGAAAGGTGTAACTAATGCTACACCAGTACCCTGAAATTTGTTCATTATATAATTTACTTTTTGTTTTACCACAGAGCCACAAAGGGCACCAAGGTTTTTATTTTTTTGGTTATAAATAGCCATTTATAACTCTTTTTATTCCATCCTTTATCTTCGTCTCATTAAAATTAATGAGTAACCCTAACTTACAGTTCGAAAGTTTTAGGTACGTTATTGTTTGTGCCAAGTGAACATCTTTGAGGATGCTTACGGCTTTCACTTCCATAATCACTTTTTCTTCAACCAAAATATCTATTCTGTAATTACAATAAAGCTTTGTGTTCTTGTAATAAACAGGAAGATCTATTTGATTGGAAACCTGCAATCCAGCATTAACCAATTCGTAAATTAGGCAAGCTTAATACGCCGACTCTAATAATCCTGGGCCTAGTTCAACATGAACCTGACAGGCAGCATTAACAATTAATTTAGCAATTTCATTTTCAGTCATCCCTTAATGTATTAAAATAGTTTATTTTTAAGCAATAGGGATGCTTTTAATCAATCAACTTTGTGTTCTTAGTGTCTTTGTGGTAAACTACCCACCTATCATCTCTAAAAGTTCGGCATCGCTGATGATCGGAACGTTTAGTTTATTCGCTTTTTCCAGTTTCGATGGACCCATATTGTCGCCTGCTACCAGGTAATTTAATTTGCCGGAAATACTGCTCAGCATCTTGCCTCCATTGGCCTCAATCATATCTTTTAGCTCATCGCGGCTAAAGTTTTCAAAAACGCCCGAAATTACGAATGTTTTTCCAATAAGCCTATCACTATCAAGCGTAATTATCTTTTCTTCAATTTCAAACTGTAATCCTGCAGATTTTAATAATTCTATCTGCTGTAAATGCTCAGATTTTCCAAAATACTCAACAATACTCTCTGCAATTCGCTGACCGATCTCATCAATGGCAGTTAATTCCTCTACAGTAGCTTTACAAAGGTTGTCGATATTCTTTACGCCAGCGGCAGTTTTCTTTGCAACTGTTTCACCAACATATCGGATACCTAAGCCAAAAAGTACTTTCTCAAAAGGCATTTCCTTCGACTTTTCAATTCCTGCAAGCATGTTCTCGATCGATCGTTCTCCGAAACGGTCTAAGGTTTTTAACTGATCGGATTTTTGGTACAGGGTATATAAATCGCTAATATGATTTATCAAACCATGTTTATAAAAGGTTTCGATGGTTTCATCACCAAGTCCATCAATGTTCATGGCCTTGCGCGAAATGAAATGTTGAATTTTTCCAACAATCTGTGGCGGGCAGCCCTCATCGTTAAGGCAATAATGAACTGCTTCTCCTTCTCTTCTGATTAATTCTGTTCCACATTCGGGGCAATTGTGTAAATATTGAACCTTTGTAGCGCCAGGCAATCGCTTATCTAAATTTACCTTGATAATTTTTGGAATAATCTCACCACCTTTTTCGACATAAACAGTATCGCCTTCATGTAAATCCAAACGATCTATTTCGTTCGCATTGTGCAATGTAGCGCGTTTAACTGTGGTACCGGCCAATAAAACGGGTTTTAAATTGGCAACCGGAGTAACTGCACCTGTTCTGCCTACCTGATAAGTTACTTTTTCTAAAATAGTTTCAACCTCTGCCGCTTTGTATTTATATGAAATGGCCCAACGTGGAGATTTGGAGGTGAACCCCAATTCTTGCTGTTGGGCATAACTGTTCACCTTAATTACAATGCCATCAATGTCATAACTTAGTTTAAAACGTTCGTTTTCCCAATGGTGGATAAATTCCAATACTGCATCGATGTTAGAAACTAGTTGGTTATGTTCGCAAACATGGAAACCCCAATCTTTTACGGCATTTAAACTTTCCCAATGGGTTTTAAATTCATTTTTATCGGTGTATAAGAAATAAATAAAACCATCTAAGGGCCGTTTGGCAACTTCTTTGCTGTCTTGCATTTTAATAGTGCCCGAAGCAAAATTTCTAGGGTTTGCATAAGGGATCTCACCAAGTTCTTCACGGGCAGCATTTAAGCGTAAAAAGGCCGCTTTGTGCATAAAAATCTCTCCACGGATTTCAAAATGTTCAGGTGCTACAGCTGATTTGATTTGATGTGGGATGGTATGAATAGTTTTTACGTTATTGGTTACATCATCACCTTTGGTGCCATCGCCTCGGGTAACTGCCCTTAAAAGTTTGCCGTTTTCGTAAGTGAGGCTAATCGATAAACCGTCAAATTTCAATTCACAAACATATTCGAAATTATCGCCAATGGCTTTACGGATACGTTCATCAAAATCGCGGAGATCTTGTTCATTATAGGTATTCCCCAACGATAACATGGGGTATTTGTGGTTTACGGTAATGAAGTTTTTGGTAATATCGCCACCAACACGCTGCGTAGGCGAATTTGGATCGGCGAAATCAGGATTTGCTTTTTCGAGCTCGGCGAGGTGCTTTAATTTTTTATCAAACTCATAATCGCCAATGGTAGGCATAGCCAGCACATAATAGTTATAATTGTGCTGGTTTAATTCGGCCACCAGGGCGTCCATTTCTTCTTTTATTGCAGTTAGCGACATAAGACAAATATAGAAAAAGGAGCAGAGTGATTAATATTTTAGTTGTAAAAGCTGTAAATCTACTTTCTTGCTAAAAATGCCCATACGCTCAACAAACGGAATAACAAAGCTATTATTTAGCCAGCTGATCGATTCTGTATTGGCATAATAAGAATTTTTGATGTCGTCCTTAGATATCAGATTGATTTTGTTTATTGCGCCCGATTCCAGATTCATTTCAGCATATACGGTAGCAACTGCAGTAAGACCATCTTTTTGATTGGCTAAGATCCGAAGGGTTTTCTCTGTCTGGTTGAACGAAACCTCTGATCCCTCTCCGGCAATACTACTTGTATAATCACGGGGCAAGAATTGGTGATAAAGCGGTTTCATTTGAACATCATAGGCATTCATCAGAAGCGATCCCTCAGATGTAATAGAACCATGACTGCTCGTAATAGAGAACCTTGGGGAAATAGTAACCAGAAGTGTATTATTGTACTCTGCAATATGTCTGATATTCATGTATTTAATGTCTGAAAAAGTCAGATCGTTGAATTTTTTATTAACCGGTACAAAAGATTTTTGCAGTTCTTTAACGTGCGCTTTATCAAAAACTTCCTTTGTTGAGGTATAGGTGCCATTATTGAAATCGATTCTTGCAATTAATGTAGAGCGTTCCTTGTTCGCATTTTTGTAGAATATACCAATGTAATTTACCAGGGGCTTTTTACTGCTTGCAAAGCTTATCGACGATATCTCATCCTGGTTAAAAGCATCCAAAGGAATGCTGACTGTTTTTAGTGGGCTGGGATTACTGCTCAAATAAATGGCCACATTACATTTTCCTTTCTGAGCATCTACTGTACTGATGATAAAGCTTCCATCATCGCCACAAGATGCCTTCCAGGTATCTCCATCTGGCATGTCGGGTTCCATTTTCTGGATCTGCTCCAGCTTATCATTAAAATCGATTACGGTGTAGCTTTGCGATTCATTAAAGTCCTTCTCTATTTTAAGAGCAGTTAAAATACCAACCACTGGTAATCCAACATGTACTTTACGTTTTGCCCCCGTTAACCTGCTAGCCATTTTGAAATAGGAACCATCATTAGAGAAAAAGAATTCCGGTGCTTCAATGAAATCTTTGCTGCCATCATAAATTATCTTCTGCGAAAGTATTTTGCCTGTTTTTTCTTCCAGCAGATAGGCGACAAATTGATTAGCAAAACTTTTAAAGTAGCTACGGTCTGTAGAGGCCACAACCATAATGTTGCTTTTAAACTTTCCAATGGCCATTGGAAAACCAGTAAGTGTTGTAAGCCATCTCTGACTGAGCTTATCATCAACGGTAACCACTGCAAAATCGGCTTTGGGCACGTCGACAATCATGGCGATGGCGTTACCGGATAAATCTACCTTTGTGCCGTACCTGCTGTCATAAGAGGCCCTGATGTTCCACATTGGTTTTTTGATAACATTAATCTGCTGCTGAGCAAAGGTGTTGAACTGCAAAAAAATGATTGATAAGGAGAGAATTAGTTTAATTTTCATCTAGTTGTTTGGTTTTCCCAAATATATCAAAATAATCAAACCAGTTTTTTCTCAATCTCCTCAAAAATATCCATGTAATCTTTTTCTAGAACGGTTTTAAAAATCCCAAGTTCAAAAGTCAGCTGCTGCAACTGTTTTTCATTTAACGTTTCAGGCCACAAACGCATACAAATCCTGTTAAGAGCATAACTGATATTTTCGAGTTTTTGGTAACTCAACAGGTATTTACTGCTGATGAACTTTTCTAGGAAGTTGAAAAATACTTCTGGATATTTCAGGTTACAGTGCTCCAGAAAATCGCTTAATGATTCTTTTTTTACCGCTTCGAGTTTATCATAAAAATGATTCACCTGAACCAGATTGTGCGTTACCAATAAATGATCCAATAAAAGTTCTAAGCCAATATGAGCGAGAAATGATGGGCGGACCGCAGTATTTTCTACAATGGGCTTAATGAGCTGTTTAAGTTCGGTGGTTTTCTCGAGGAAAAAATTAGAGGAATGAAAGAGCAGGTCGACCGCTAAATGTCTTTTCCAGCCAAAAAGCAGGTTTTCTTCATCAGGATTTCCTTTAAACAGGAATTCATTCTTCTGTGGGTATAAATTTGCCTCTTTTGCAGCATTTTTAATCAGATCTGGCAAAACCGTTCCCATTACCACATTGGCATCATTACTTGTCCGGTCGAAATAATAATGGGATAAAAAGTTCATCTTGCAAGGTAATGTTTTCTGATATGGTTGTAAAGCGCCAATGGTAAAATATTGGTAAGGATACAGGACTGCAAAGCACAATTGCGATAACTCGTTTACAAAACCAACTAATTTGCTTTAAACTAAGCTAAAATTTTATCTTTGCACGCACATTATTAAAGTGTTTGTACAATGACGAATTTTGTTGAAGAGTTAAGATGGCGTGGCATGCTGCATGATATTATGCCGAATACTGAGGAAAAGTTAAACGAGGGTATGACTTCTGGTTATATCGGTTTCGACCCTACTGCAGATTCGTTGCACGTTGGGCACTTAACGCAGATCATGACACTGATTCATTTTCAAAATGCCGGTCACAAGCCGTTTGCTTTGGTTGGTGGTGCTACGGGTATGGTAGGCGACCCATCAGGGAAATCTGATGAACGTAATCTTCAAACCCCTGAAATGATTGAGCATAACCTGAAAGGGATGAAAAAGCAATTATCTAAATTCTTAAAATTTGAAGAAGGTGGAAATGGCGCAGTAATGGTTAACAATGCCGATTGGTTTAAGGATATGAACCTTTTCACTTTCATCAGGGATGTAGGTAAACACATTACTGTGAACTACATGATGGCAAAAGATAGCGTTAAAAGACGCTTGGAAGGCGATTCCGGTTTATCTTTTACCGAGTTCTGTTACCAACTGATTCAGGGTTACGATTTTTATCATTTATGGAAAAACGAAAACTGCTTGGTACAGATGGGCGGTTCGGATCAATGGGGCAATATTGTTACCGGTACGGAACTGATCAGAAGAAAAGACGCTGGTACAGCTTATGCCATTACTACGCAGTTGATTAAAAAAGCAGACGGAACCAAATTCGGTAAAACCGAAAGTGGGGCAGTTTGGTTAGATCCTGAGAAAACCTCACCATATAAATTCTACCAGTTTTGGTTAAATGCATCAGATGATGATGTGAAAAAATGGATACGCATTTTTACCCTTAAAAATAAAGAAGAAATAGAGGCCTTAGAAAAGGAGCATGATGCTGCACCGCATTTACGTATCCTTCAAAAAGCTTTAGCTGAAGATATCACCATAAAAACCCATTCAGTAGAAGCTTTAGAAACGGCTATTAAAACTTCAGAATTCTTGTTCGGAAACGGTTCATTGGAGTTTTTAAAAGGCTTATCTGATAAAGAGGTGTTTGATATATTTGATGGTATACCACAATATAAGATTTTAATTGAAGAACTTGGCGCTGGAATTGATGCAGCAAGCCTACTTGCCGAAAAATCAGCTATATTTCCGTCAAAAGGAGAGGCCAAGAAAACCATTCAGGGAGGAGGCGTTTCTGTAAACAAAGAGAAGGTAGCTGAAATGGCTCAGATCTTTACTGCAGATCATTTGATAAATGACAAATTCATTGTCGTTCAGAAAGGAAAGAAAAACTATTTCCTTTTAATCGCCGAATAATATTTTTAAGCCCAATGAAACTGAAAATAAAAGATCTATTCATTGGGCTCGAATTTAAAATTGAACAGGAAGTTGATCTTTCGCATCAGATTCTATTCGATCGAATAACCCGGGAGTTGGAAGCGCTCGATTATGAAGTAGTTAAAGGGGCTCATGAAAAGATTCTGTTTAAAGAAAGGAGTAATGACCAACTTGTTTCTACATATTACTTTTGGGATAGGGTAGATAGCGGAAGTTTCGAAATCATCAAGGCCAACAAAAGGCAAAGTCTAAAATTTCTGTTTTCGGTATCTGTATCTGGGGCAATTTTGATGATTTTTGCTATGGTTGGGATGTTTTTTGCCCTTAATTATATGTTTGATTACATTTTAATCTACTCATGCTCTCCATAACCTACTCCTGATCTGGTAACCTGTCCTTTTCATCTTTTTTACGGTTAAAGCGGTAAACTAATGTTGCGGTGGTTAGCCTCCCGATTCCTTTAAAATTCGATTCTAGATAATAGGTATCTGTTGAGGTAATCTGCTTATCGATAAACGAATCGAAAATATTGTTTACCGCTAAAGTAACTGAAACTTTATCTTTAAACAGGTCTTTACTAAGGGCGATGTTAGCACGGTACTGCGCTTTATTAACCGATTGGATATCCGTGTTTTTGGCCCTGTAGTTAAAACTGTATTCTATCGAAAAACTCTTCTGAAACTTCATCCGTGAATTGATGCGTGTAAACCAGGTATGGTCTTCAGATCCATATTCTTTATTCTCAAAGGTACCCTGTTGCTTAAAAGCATAATAGTTAAAGTCACACGATAACCGCCACCAGGATAGGGGATTGTAGGTCGTTGAAATTTCCAGCCCGTAACGGTCTTCATAATCGAGGTTAACAGGGGTATTCACAAAACCATTAACAGATTGTTTGAGTATAAATTCAAAATAATTGGTGGCATGTTTGTAGTAAATCGATGGATTTAAAGTGAGTTTTCCCCATCCTTGCAAGATGCCCAGTTCAAATGAGTTAGTGTACATCGGGTTTAAATCGGGGTTGCCCACGGTTAAGTTTCTCGTATCGGATAAGCCTGAAAACGGGTTTAACTGCCAAAACTGTGGCCTGTTTATCCGTCTGCTATAGCTTAAACGCAGATCTGTACTCTTTTGCAGTTTATAGGTAATATTTGCGGTAGGAAATAGATCGATATAATCTTTTGAAGCCTGAAAAGATCCCTGTCGGTCCGAAATGCCGATATCAGACAATTCAGCCCTTAAGCCCAGCAGGTAGTTAAACTTTTTGAATTTGTTCTCGTATTGAAAATAAGCGCCATAAATGTTCTCGTTGTACTTGAGCTTATTGTTGTAGGCCGGAAGCAACACATCATCTGCCTTGGCCCAATAGTCACTTCTGATGGATCTGATATTCGCCCTTATCCCAGCCTCAAATTTCGAACTGCCAGAAAAAGTGCCTACAAAGTCACTCTGAATAAATACCGCATCACTGCTTTCAATATCCTTTGATGTTAAACGGCTGGTATTACTTGTGGCTGGGAAAGTTTTTTGTTGGGAGATGTCCTGGTTTTCATCATCATTCCAGAAAACATATTGTAAACTCGTATTCCATTTTTGATCCTTGTTATCAAAGGTTTTTACATAATTCAGTTCGATCTGATTGTATTTTTGCGGCTCTCTGTAATTCTCGAAGCGGTTAATTGTACTATCGAGCATATTGTTTTTATTATAATAATTGTACCGGTAATTCGTGGTGTCTTTATTCACCAGCAAATCATGATAAAAACTTCCGGTCAAAGTGTTTTTGGAATTGATGTAATAATCCATTCCGAGGTATACATTATAAAGGTCATCGTTTCTTCCCTGCTCGTTATTTTGTCTTAGTATGGTCGGTATCCCATTGTTTAAAACGCTTTGGTATCGTTGCTCCGATCCATAAAGGTTCCGATAACGATAACCGATGTTACTAAAGAGATTGATTTTTTCGGTTTTATAGCTCAGGTTTAAATTACCATTGTAATTTGCCGGATCGCCTACACCTACCTGTACTGAACCGTTAAAGCCACTTAAAGTATTCTTTTTTAATACAATATTGATAATGCCGCCACCACCTTGGGCCTCGTACCTGGATGATGGATTGGTAATTACTTCTACCTTTTCGATATTGCCGGCGGGTATTTGTTCTAGACCATTGTTATTGGTCAGCATAGATGGCTTTCCATTGATGAGTACCTGTACACTTCCATTACCTCGTAAACTTATGGCGCCATTGGCATCTACATTTACTGAAGGTACATTGTTTAAAATATCATTGGCAGAGCCTCCCTTAGAGATCAGGTCTTTGCCTACATTAAATACTTTTTTGTCTAAACTTAATTCTACCGTAGTTTTTTCTGCTGTTACATCGACCGATTTCAACAACTGAACATCTTCTTTCAGGATAATGTCTGCAAGTTTAAAGCCCTGGGTTATTTCTCTGTTTTCGAGCAGCTGTGTTTTGTAGGCAACAAATTCGATTTTAATGTGAAACCTGCCAGGCTGGGTGAGGAGCGTAAATTCGCCATTGCTATCTGTAATAGTACTTTTTAAATTTTTTTGATCTGTTACCGATAAAAGTTTAATTCCTGCATTTTCGAGCGGTTTTGAGGTTTTTTCATCTATAACCCTTCCGGTAAGTTTAACTTCGGTTTGCGCAAAGCTTTTCAGTGCCGGTAATAAAAGGAGCAGGAAACACAATCGCTTAATCTGATTCATGGTTTGTTTTAAATTTCCTGCAATATGAATATTAACACAAAGTCAAAACCTGTCTGAAGCCGTATAGGTAAGCATGGCATCCAAAAAGATGTATTTTGGACTTTAACCTATTTCATCACCCATTTGGATGTATCGGTAGGCATTTTTGTTGCGTTCATCGACGGTGCAAATTCGGATAGGTAAGAATTGTATATTTGTGTTGATGCCATTAATTGAGAGGATAGCCAAGTTCAGTTCCACACACCGGTTTCTTAGCCATATTGTTTTTTGGCTGGTTACCTCTGTTGTGTTTCTTAACCGTTACGACATTGATGAATACAATGATTTTCATAAAATCCTGATTCGGCACGCCTACTACATCTTCTTCACCATTATCGCCTCCTATTTTCTAACCTACCTGATCATTCCCAGGTTAATTACGGCTAAAACTTATTATGTGGTTGCCGTTTACTTTCTTGCAGGAAGTTACATCATCTGTTTGTGTTCAAGAATAGTGGTGGTGCATGTGCTCGAACCGTTTTTAAGAACACCGCCATTTGGCCAGGAGACTATCCTTGAAATTGCAATGGATGTACCCAAGCTTATTACACATTACTTTCCGTTAACGTTTTCTGCAGCCTGGATTTTTGCCTTTATTAAATTAATCAAAGAACAATATGCTATACAGCAGCATAAACTTTCTTTAGAAAAGGAAAGGGCAGAAACAGAGTTAAAGGCTTTGAAGGCACAATTAAATCCGCACTTTCTTTTTAATACGCTGAATAACATTTACTCGCTTTCGCTGGTTAACTCTCCAATTACTTCAAAATCAATCGCAGGTTTATCCGAAATTCTCGATCATGTATTGTACAGGTGCAACGGTATGTATGTGCCTTTATCGGCAGAAATTACGCTGATTGAAAATTATATTGCACTCGAAAAACTAAGGTATGGTGGCCGTTTAGAAGTCAATTTTGCACATGAGGCAGACGATGATGCCACTATTGCTCCCTTAATTTTGCTCTCCCTGGTCGAAAATGCTTTTAAACATGGTGCCGGCGAAGATATTGGCGATCCTGTAATCAATATAGATTTAAAGCTGATCAATAACCGCTTCCGTTTTATGGTTTCAAATAGTTTTATGCCGGAAAGGCAGAAAGATGACAATAGGATCGGGATAAATAATATAACCAAACAGCTTCAGCTGCTTTATCCTAAACAATACGATCTGAGCATTACTACTCACAATAATATCTTTGTAGTTTTACTGTATATTAACCTAAAAAACAACACAGGTAAAAAAGATAAGATTTATGAAAATAAGGTGTCTTTTAGTTGATGATGAGCCCCTGGCCATTCAGTTGATCCAAAATCACATTGACCAGCTAGATACTTTTGAGGTTGTGGGTACATGCTCAAATGCAATTAAAGCATTGGAGATACTCAGGACTGTGCCGGTTGATCTGATGTTCCTGGATATTAAAATGCCCCAGATTACCGGGATTGATTTTCTTAAAGCCTTAAAAAATCCACCGGCTGTAATTATTACAACGGCTTACCGGGAATATGCAATAGAAGGCTACGATCTTGATCTGATCGATTATCTGCTAAAACCCATTACTTTCGACCGCTTTTTCAAAGCTGTAGACCGTTATTTAAGATTAAGGAGCCCTATTGTTAAATCTGAGGCATTATCACCCGTTACCACACAGCAATTTATTTACATAAAAGCGGGAGGCAAGTTCCATAACCTGAATAAAGAAGAGGTATTATACATAGAGAGTTTAAAAGATTACATCGTAATTCATTGTACAGATAAAAAAATCACAGCGAAATATAAAATCGGCGATTTGGAAACTGAACTTCAAGACAAGGCTTTTTTGCGCATACACCGCTCCTTTATAGTTAACTTAAAAAAAATAACTGCTTTTACCGCTTACGATATCGAAATTGGAACAAAAGAATTGCCCATTGGTGCAAGTTATAAAGAATATGTGTTTAAAAAACTGCAGCATGCCGCGCTTAAATAATGCGACTGCTTTTAAAGTAATAGTTTATCCTGAAACGAAAAAAGCCACTAAAGTGGCTCAAATGAGATGTTAACTTATAGATGTTAATTAAATACGTAAAACTTATTAAAACACTTATAACATTTGTATCTCTTAACTGAAATCCATGGCATAAGCGTTTTAAAGAGAAACCCCCTTGGCACCCTGTAGGTTTCGAAATTTTTACACTTCGGGCAAGATAAGCGGGTTTTAACTAAAGTTAATTCTTCTGAGGGTTCCATAATAAGCGTAAGTTTGGTTGGGTAAATCAAATTTACGCAAAATAAAACCTAAGAATATCATCGAAAAACTACCTTTTTGTTCATTTCATCGACTATTATTTCATTTTAAGGTAAAATATGTTCAAAAGGGTTCCTAAAAGTGTTTTTTGTTTTATAATTTTTCACTTCTGTATCAGTTAACAGACAATATTCGAGCGATTTTTTTAGCTCATCGTTATTTATTTCCTGTCCAATAAAAACAAGTTCATTTTTACGGTCTCCAAAATCACTATCCCAATCTGCATCAATTTCAGTTCTGTTTTCCAGGTAATCCAAGTATTGTTCACGTTCATGCTGTTGCATGCTTGCCCACCAAACCCCTGCCGGATCGATGCGTAAGGAACCGCCCGCCTGCGAAAAATTAATGGCTTGCTCTGGCATGGCAGCAAGATAGAATATGCCTTTTGATCGGATAATGTTCGGTGGAAATTCCTTATTGATGTAATGCCATAATCTTTCAGGGTGAAAAGGCTTTTTGGAGCGGAATACGGTTGAACTTATCCCATATTCTTCAGTTTCGGGCTGATGAATTTCTTCCAGCTCCTTTTTCCATCCTGCTCCTTCTGATGCGGATTCAAAATCGAACAGTCTTGTGTTTAAAATTAAAGCCGGATCTATTTCTCCAAAAAGCGTCTGATAAATCTTGGCGTTTGGGTTCAGCCTTGTAATTAATGCTTTTAGTACTTTAAGGTCGGTATCGCTTACCAGGTCTGTTTTGTTCAATAAAATTACATTGGCAAATTCGATCTGGTCGGTAAGGAGGTTTACAATTGTGCGTTTATCAGCCACATTATCAACCATGTTGCGGTCGGCAAGTTTATCTGCCGAACCAAAATCCCTGTAGAAATTATAAGCATCTACAACAGTTACCATGGTATCTAACCGGCTAAATCTACTCAGGTCAATACCTGAAGCTTCATCAATAAAAGAAAATGTTTGTGCAACAGGAATGGGTTCAGATATCCCCGTGCTTTCGATCAAAAGGTAATCAAAGCGGTTTTCTTTTGCCAGTTTTTCCACTTCGATCATCAGGTCTTCCCGCAGCGTACAGCAGATGCAGCCATTGCTCATCTCTACCAGTTTTTCATCGGTTTTAGATAAGGTGTGCTGATCTTTAACCATTGCTGCGTCGATATTTATCTCGCTCATATCGTTCACAATAACGGCCACTTTTAAATCTTGCTTATTCCTCAATATAGCGTTGAGCAGTGTCGTTTTACCACTGCCCAAGAAACCGCTCAATACGGTTACTGGTAATTTCTTTATCATGTTAATGCAATTATGTTGCAAATATAGTCTTGATTATTTTAAATGCAACTATATTGCTTTTATATTTGCAGACTAAATTTATTTTAATGAAACTACGGAGTTATAAAATCAACCTCGACCGGATCGGCATTACCGCCTCAACACTTTGTGGCATACATTGCGCCGCATTACCATTCCTGATCACTGTTTTGCCGATGTGGGATATGGGCTTCCTGGCCAATGAAGCGGTTGAAATTACGATGATTGCAGTTTCATTGATTATCGGTATCTGGAGCTTAAGTGTCGCCTACCGGAAACAACATCACCGTATGATGCCAATCCTGGTACTTGTTTCGGGCTTTGCCTGCATTGCTTTCGGGCATTTTTCGGGAATCGAGTTGTTAGAGCCGATTTTGATCCCGATTGGTGGGTTTACCATTGCGGCTGCCCATTACATTAATTTAAGAATGCTCAAGTCTTGCCCCATAGATCATCAGCACTGAAATTTATCCTTATTAACCAATATGTCAATGAATTATAAAATCTTATTTATCCCCGCATTGTTGTTTATCACCATGTTAAACCCTGCCTGTAAACATGGTACAAATGATGGAATAGAAATGTACAGGCGTTATGCCATCAAAAATCTGGTCGTTAAAAAAGTGCAAAAGGTATTACATCATGATTAAGATCAGTGCACTGGCACATGTTTATGAGCAGGGGAGAAGATTAAAATTTCCATACTGGGAAATTGCCGATATGGAGCATTGGCTTTTATTAGGTGCATCCGGCAGTGGAAAGAGCACACTGCTCAACATTATTTCTGGTCTTTTGGAGCCAAGTCAGGGTGAAGTTTTAATTAACGGAACCGATTTATATACTTTACCTGCAAGAGAGCGGGATAGGTTTAGGGGAAGACATATCGGTATCATTTTTCAAAGGCCACATTTTATCCGTTCACTTGATGTGCTCGATAACTTAGCGCTTGCTGCGGTAATGGCTGGGCTTTCTATAGATCATGAACGGAATCTTTCACTTTTGCACGATCTGGGTATTGCCGAGCTGGCTAAAAATTATCCTGATCAATTAAGTCAGGGGCAGTTGCAAAGGGTTTCGGTGGCGCGTGCATTGGTAAACAAACCCGATCTGTTGATTGCTGATGAGCCTACATCTAGCTTAGATGATAAAAATGCCAATCAGGTAATCAAGATGCTGACTGCCCAGGCTAAAGATAATGGAGCTGCACTGATCATTGCCACACACGATCGAAGGGTTCTGGACCACATTACTAAAACCTATCTACTCTAATGAATATCTTTAAAATCAGTAGCAAAAACCTCGTCAGGAATAAGCTAACCACAATTTTGAATATTATTTTAGTTGCCTTTGGTGTGGGCATCCTGTCTATTCTTTTTTTGGCTTCTACACAGATTAGCAACAAACTGGAGAAAAATGTCAGGGATATCGATCTGGTTGTGGGGGCAAAAGGAAGCCCGTTACAGTTGATATTAAGCAGCGTTTACCATATCGATTACCCAACGGGAAATATTCAGGCTAAAGATGCTTACAAATTAATGCATAGCCCTATGGTTAAAAGGGCCGTTCCGTTGGCATTGGGCGATAATTATAATGGCTATCGGATTGTTGGCACTGATAGCACTTTCTCAAATCTTTACGGTTTATCTATCCTAAAGGGCAGTTTTTGGCATAAAGATTTAGAAGTAACCCTTGGTAGCACTGTTGCCTTAAAATCGGGGCTCAAGATTGGCGACTCTTTTTTTGGCGCACATGGTTTAACCGGGAATGAGGATGTTCATAAACAACATGCTTACCAGGTAAAAGGGATCTTAAAACCACAGGGAAATATAACCGATAATCTGATCCTCACTAACATTGGCAGTGTGTATAAAATGCACGAAAAGAAGCATACCCATGCCCATAGCCATGCCGTTGGGGAAGAAGCCAGAGAGATTAACGATAAACAGATTACAGCTTTGCTGATCCAGTATAAATCCCCAATGTCGGTGATTCTTTTCCCGCGGATGGTTAACCAGAGTACAAACATGCAGGCGGCCTCTCCGGCGATGGAAAGTGCAAGGTTGTTTTCGCTGATCGGCGTTGGTATCGATACCTTACAATGGTTTGCCATATTTATTATGGGTATAGCCGCATTAAGTATTTTTATCAGCCTTTATAACGCCATGAAAGAGCGTAAATACGATCTGGCTATTATGCGCTGTCTGGGCGCATCAAAATCGAAACTGTTTTTTCTGGTCATGTTTGAAGGGGTTTTAGTTACGTTTATCGGTGCCTGTTTGGGTTTGTTGATTGGCCATGTTGCGCTTGAGGTAATCGGAGCCTACCAGGAATCTTCGCAGGCAAAATTAACTGGGCTTATTGCAATTCCACAGGAAGTATATTTAATCTGGATCGGGCTGTTTATCGGCGCTTTGGCCTCGCTTATCCCTGCTATGCAGATTTACAAGGTTGATATTGCCGAAACTTTAACCAAAAACGGATAAGCTGGTTGAGGTTAATATGATGAAGAAATTGGTTTTATTGGTTGTTTCATGTTTAGTTATCCACGTAGTAGCGGCGCAGGTTAAGGTGCATACCGACATGCGCACGCCTACCTGGAACCTAATCGGCTTAAGGTATGATGCCGAAATTGCGCCAAAGAAATGGGGAAGCGTTTTTCCACCGGCATTAAAAGCATTACACAATAAGGTTATCGAGCTGCCAGGTTATATCATTCCAACAAAAGTAGGCTCCAAATTTAGCGAATTTATGCTCTCTATTGTACCCATTGCATCCTGTCCATACTGCGGCTCGGGCGATATTCCATCAATGGTGCTGGTGAAAATGTTAACGGCTATTCCCATTACCGAAAAACCGATCAAACTGAAAGGGATATTCATTATTAATGATTCGGGTGATGATAGGAGCGAGTTTCTTCTCTTAAATGCAAAACAGTTATGATGAAAAAATATATAACAGTTTTATTGATATTGAACTCTTTTACGGCTGTTGCGCAGGTAAATGTACATACCGATATGCGCACGCCCAACTGGAGCCTGATTGGCTTAAAGTACGATAAGCAGGTAAAACCATTGGTTTGGCAGGCTGTTTTTCCACCTGCATTAAAGGCAATCCATAATAAGATAATCGAGCTTCCTGGCTATATTATCCCTACTAAAGTTGGCAATAGCTTCAGCGAGTTTATGTTTTCTATTGTGCCCCTTGCTTCCTGCCCATATTGTGGCACGGGCGATATTCCTTCGATGATAGAAGTGAAGACTTTAAAAGCGATTACCTGGACCGATGAGCCGATTACCCTAAAAGGCAAATTTATAATCAACGATTCTGGTGATAGCCGGTCTACTTTTTTTCTTTTAGATGCTATAAAACGATGAGACATTTGCATTTTATTTTCTTTCTGTTTTCGGTTTGCTCAGTTACCGCACAAACACAAAAGCACAGCTCAAAAGATCAGTTGCGTTCTTTAAACTGGGATGTAATCGGCTCGGTGAAATTTGAACTTACCGAAAAGAATGAACTTTTGCCCTTATTTACTGAATCGATCAGACGTTTTGAGAATAGGGAGTTCGATTTAACAGGTTACCTGATCCCTATAAAAAGTGGACAGAAACAACAGAAATTTCTTTTGGCTACGCTGCCCATTAACCAATGTTATTTTTGTGGGCAGAATGGTATTCCGGTAATGATTATGATAGAGATGGAAAATGCCGTAGTGTATAGTGAAAAACCTATCCGGGTTAGAGGGATTTTGAAATTGGAGCAAAAGGATGCGAGCTATGCGCCGCCAATAAGCATCAAGAATGCCAAACTGATTAATTAATTGCTTATTTTTGTATTGCTATGGAAAACAAAACAGCGCGTTTCGAAAAACTTTTAGTTAAAAATGGACTAAAAAGAACTGCCCCACGTTTGCAGGTGCTGGAGATTTTGAGCGGAAGAGATTCTGCAACATCTCAGCCTTATTTGGAGCAGGTGATGGGCAAGGATGCAGACCGAGTTACTTTATACCGTGTTTTGCAGGCTTTTGAAGAAAAAGGGATTATCCATAAGGTTTTAGATCAACAGGGCACCGCCAATTATGCCATCTGCTCTGATGGCTGCAGTGCACACGAGCACCATGATGAACATGTGCATTTTAACTGCGATAACTGCCATAAAATTTACTGTTTGGATACCGTTAAAATTCCGGCATTAAAAGTTCCGGCAGGATTTAAGGTAGCGCACCTTAACCTGATTGCTACCGGTTTATGCGCAAGCTGTTCGGATAAGGTAAATTAGCGTTTATTGCACCAAAAGATTACATCCCCTGATATCGGCATTATCAAATCTGCCCAATACTTCAAAACTTTGATCAGGATTTATTCTGCCAAGGTCCTGCGTGGCAATAAATGAGCAGGAATTGAGATTGGCCAGGTCGATTACATTAATGCCCCCGGTTCTGCCATTTTCGATTAAACTTAAAGGATCATTGGTGTCGCGGATTAAAACCTGCATCCAGCTGGGGCAGTTGAAAATACCTTCACCCAAAGAATAAGCCTGAGAAAGTAGTTCGGTCATTCCATATTCGCTATGGATCGCATTTACCCCGAACCCTTTGGTCAATTGTTCATGAAGTTCTTCCCGTACCATTTCTTTACGTTTCCCTTTCATTCCTCCCGTTTCCATTACAATCAGCTCGGGGAAATCGATTTCAAATTGTTCTATAAAATCTAGCAGGGCATAAGTAACACCAATTAAAACGGTTTTTTGTTTTTTTGATTTAAGATCTATGAGGGTTTTCAGCAATTCGTCATGGTTGTATAAAAAGTAACCACTTTGTGGATGCCTGCTTTTTTCGATCAGATCGTTGACCATGTAAATCAGCGATGAACCAGCTCGCTGTTGATAGGATGGGAGTAGGGCCAAAAAGCAATATTCGGTGATGTCTCCATAAAATTGGGCAAAAGCCTGTAGATAGCTCTGCTCATACAATTTAACGTTGGTTACATGATGGCTACTCTGTATCATACCCGTAGTGCCAGAACTGCTGAAAGTAATTTCTACAGGATCGATACTGCTGAGAATAGAATGGCTTTTAAAAAAGCTGATGGGTAAAAATGGGATCTGTGCAATTTCGCTCACCTCATCCGCATCAACACCTAAATGAAAGATATATTCGCGGTAAACATTGCAGTTTTGAGCCTGTAATTTAAAAATGCTTAAGGCAAGGGCGTTAAACGCATCGGTACTTTTTACAGAAAATATATCGTTAGCTGTTAAATTCACAGGGCAAAAGTACGAAGCATTATGCTATTTTCTCGTCAGTTTTTTTCGCCAGCATCGCCATGCGGAACTGATAGCCACAGTAACCGCTAATTCCTGCCACCAAACCGCTTAAAATACCAGTAACCAATAACAATGCCCACCACAGTTTTATACCTGTCATGATCGCTACACGGCCAGCGAGTACATTATCGTTAGGCAAGCTTTTAAATAAAGCATAGCCGATCCAAAGTAAGAAAATAGCAAGGAAAGATTGCCAGAAGGCTATTTTTCCTGTTTTGCCGATAATGCCACAGGTGGCAAAAGAAATCACAATAATGATCCACCAGGGGGCAATCATTTGTAAAAGGAAACAGATTATTAATATAACAATGAAAACCATTTTAGCCTATTTAGAAATTTTTAAACGAGAAATAACCGTACCCGATTTATCATCAGGACTTTGCATATAAAATAGATCGTACAATTTACCATTTGCCCAGGTATCGATCATATTATCATAAAATTTGCTTCCGGGATTACCTGATTGACCGCCTGGATAAACCCCGTGTCCTTTTGGCGTTTTACCCAGTTCAATCACCATCCGCCATGAAGGTCCGTTGGCTTCGCTCAAAGCATTAATCGCTGTTTTCGCGCCACCAATCTGTAAAACCTTCGAACCAAATCCTGGTATTTTAGCCAGGTGTGGTACATTGGTCTGTTTTACATTTGCCCAGTCCCAATCTTTGTTTATCGGCCCAAAGCGTCTTTCCAAACTATCGCAGCTATATTTAAAAGCTTCGTTTACCAGGTCAGATAATGTTTCTTTTTTGCTGGTATTGATATTATCATACCAGGTTGCATTGGGTTCTTTCAGGATCATTTCCACCGTGCGGTCTCTCGAAGGGTAACGCATCGGGATTCCTTTAACCTCGAATTCGTCCGCCCAGATATCATGAGACAGGCGTTTGGTCCATATTTCGAATACGCTGGCTGCAATTTCATGGGCATCATAACGTTTGTTCCATTTGTTCAGGTAAGCCAATGCTTCTTTTTGTGTTGCGTTTAGCTGCTCATTATTCAATAAGGGCAATAAAGCAGGAACCAGGTTCTGCGCCATAATGCTGTAGTTATCGGTCTGCATCAAGCGGATACTATCTAAGGTAGCTTTGTTCATGGCCGATAAGCGGTCGTTAATCCTTTTGCCCCGCTCGTAAGGTGCAAATTCCCAGTTAATGTAATATGGGTAAGTAGTATCGGTAGAAGACTGGTTAGCAGAACTTACAAAACCGCGTGGCGGATTCTTAACTGTTGGGTTCTGTGCATTCGGGATCCAGCCATGCCAATCGTAAGCCGGGTCGGTACCGTCCAGTATAAATTTGCCCTGATCTTTCCATTTTAAAGGGAATTTACCATTTGGCGTAATGGCAATATCATTATCTACACTGGCAAAAACGAAGTTCTGTGCAGGTGCGGTATAAAAAGTTAAAGCTTTGCGGTAGTCGTTATAATTTTTACCGCGGTTCAAATAATAGAAAGTCATGAGCTCGTTCGACTCATCATGTGCAATCCATCTTAAAGCATCACCAACAGGTACATTATCAGCCCTGCCGTATTTTGGTTTTTGGAAATATACCACTGGTCCGTGATGGGTATAGTAAACCGTATCAATTTCATCTTTTCCGCCACGGATTTTAATCGTTTCTAATCTTTTGGTTGTGGCTTTCCATTTATTGTTATACCAATATTCATTATGGCTCGAATCCTTAAACTTGATCTGGTAAAAATCGAGCACATCAGCAGCAACATTGGTTACGCCCCATGCTATTTTCTGGTTAAAGCCGATAATTACCCCAGGCGCACCGGGTAAAGAAACACCATATGTATTTACACCCGGTGCATGTAGCTGAATCTGGTACCAAATTGAAGGAAGTGTTAAATCCAAATGTGGGTCGTTTGCTAAGATTGGATATCCTGATGCCGTTTTAGCGCCAGATAAAGCCCAGTTATTACTACCGATACCTTCAACCTTTTCGGTTGTTTTAACCTCGCCGGTTTGCGCCTGAGTGAAGCTTTCTGGTGTTTTAGGGCTTGGTAAGGGAGAAAAATCCCATTTTGTGCCAACAGGGATGATCGGGTCTTCGCGGAATGGGTAATCCGGAAAAAGATTTTTGGTCACCTCGGGCCCGAATTTTTTTAAGATGTTGGTCATGTAAAATTCGTCGGAACCCATGGCCAGCACTGCCGACATCTGTTTTAGGAGCAAAGCACATTTTACCGGCGTCCAGTTTTCGGGCTTAAAATCGAGTATTTTGTATTCTAATGGGTAATTGGCTTTAGAAAGCGTTTTAATGTAGGCATTAATCCCTTCGGTATAAGCTAAGATCATTTCTTTTGCTTTAGGATTGGCCATCATGCCTTTTAACGAGTTTTCTGCGCCATAAACCATGCCCATCCGGCGCTGATAACGGTCTACCTCGATGGCTTTATCACCCACCACCTCACTAATTCGTCCGGCTGCAAAACGGGTTTGAAAATCCATTTGCCAAAGGCGGTGCATGGCCGTTACATAGCCTTGTGCCAGGTACAGATCGTGATCATTTTGCGCAAAAATGTGTGGAATCATGCGGTCGTCAAAAACGATTTCGATTTGATCTATTGCCCCTTTAATCTTCGCTTTATGGTTGAACATAAAATGATTGTTTTCTGCATTTTGCCAGAAACCCATAAAAGGATTTAGGAATTTTAACAAGGGAGGCGTACTGCCTAATTTGGTGTTAAATAAAAAAGCTAATGCTATCGGAATGATGATGCAGAACAGGGCTTTAATTTTATTCATAATGGCTAGCTAACAAGTCTTTTGCTAAGATAGGGCAAAATGACGGTTTATGTTTAATGCAAAATACAACAAACTGTATATCAATCAAAATTATAATTTGAATTGAAATTATTATGCTTACATAATTTGTTTAATTCAAAAAAAGAATTTAAGTTTATATAACTAATAATACAAACAACCAAATTAACAATCGTTTATGAGCAGAATTTTTACACAGATCTTTTATGTGTTATTATTTGTGTACGCAGGCAATATGGCGGCACAGGCACAGAGTATTACGGTGAGCGGAACCGTAAAAGATAAGCAATCGAAAGAAGGACTAGCAGGAGTTAGTTTAACCATCAAAGGACAGTCTGGCGGTACGGCCTCCACAAGCAACGGTAGTTTTACATTTACAACAACAGCTAAAGTTCCCTTTACGCTGGTGGCGTCTTATGTAGGTTATGGTACAGTAGAACAGCAGGTTACCGGAAGTACTTCGGGTATTAACCTGGAACTGGAAACTGCGGTTGTATTGGGAGGTGATGTGGTTGTTTCGGCATCACGTACACCTGAGCGTATATTAGAATCGCCGGTTTCTATCGAGCGGATGAGTGCAGCGTCCATCAGGGAAATCGCGGCGCCGTCATTTTACGATGCCCTGAACAATATGAAAGGCGTAGAAAGCAGCATGCAGAGTTTAACTTTCAAGTCGATTAATACACGTGGTTTCAATTCAAATGGTAATACCCGTTTTAACCAATATATCGATGGAATGGATAACCAGGCACCAGGACTGAATTTCTCTGTAGGTAATATTGTGGGTATAACGGAACTCGATGTAGATAATGTAGAACTTTTACCGGGTGCTTCATCTGCCCTTTACGGTGCGGGTGGTATCAACGGTACTTTGTTAATGACTTCCAAAGATCCTTTTAAATATCCCGGAGCAAGTTTTCAGTATAAAACAGGGGTAAACCATGTTAATGATGATAACAGCAGCGTGCAGCCTTTCAATCAGCTGGATGTGCGCATGGCAAAATCATGGAACAATAAATTTGGGGTAAAAGCTGCATTTTCATTCCTGCAGGCCAAAGATTGGATTGGTAACAATTACTCGAACTTCGACAGGGTTTCCAGAAGTGTGAAAGGCGGTGATAGAAACAGCGATACGAATTACGACGGAATAAACAGCTATGGTGACGAGGTGAGCCAGAATATGCGTAATGTAGCGTTAAGTGTTCAAAATGCAACTATCGCCGGAATCAATACGGGCTCTGGTGGTTTGATACCAAATATTAAAGCATTAATGGACGGGACTTTTGGTGCCGCTATTCCAAATCCAGCACAACAGGCAGGGTTTTTAGCCGGCTTACCATCAGCACTGCGTGCTCCGGTACAAAATTATTTTCCTTTTTACGTGGGCTTGAAAGCTGGTTTAATTCCTGATCAGAATATTTCCAGAACAGGTTATAACGAAGAAAACCTGGTTGATTATAATACCAAATCGTTAAAAGCATCGGGTGCATTGTATTACAACATTAGCAGTACCGTGCAAGCCGTAGCGTTGGCTAATTGGGGTACTGGAACTTCAGTTTATACTGGTTCCGACCGTTATTCTCTGCGTAACTTTAATATTGGCCAATATAAATTAGAAGTAAAAGGTGAAGACTTTTTTGTAAAAGCCTATACTACTCAAGAGCGTTCGGGCGATTCTTATATTTCTTCTATTTTGGGTAGTTATATTAACGAAATATCTAAACCATCAACAAGCTGGTTTCCGCAGTATATCGGCAATTATGTTGGTGCAAGAGCAGCAGGGCAAAATGATGCCGCCGCACACGCGTTTGCAAGAGGAGTTGCCAATCAAGGCCGTTTCGAACCAGGTAGCCCGCAGTTTGAAGTTGCAAAAGATAAAGTGATGAATACCACAATCAGTGCAACAAGTATTAATTCTGTGGATCCTTCAAAAAGTGTTTACGGGGCGAAATTCGATGATAAGTCAAATCTGTATCACTACGAAGGGATGTACAATTTTACCAATCTTTTTGATAAAGTGTTAGAGTTTCAGGTGGGTGCATCTTATCGTTTATATGACTTAAATTCAGCCGGAACAATTTTTAATGATCTAAATGAATCTATCGATATTAAAGAATACGGTGCATTCGCACAGATCGGTAAAAAACTTTTTAACGATAAAGTTAAATTTACTTTTGCAGGCCGTTATGATAAAAGCCAGAATTTTGAAGGCCGGTTTACACCAAGGATAACTGGAGTGTTCACTGTTGCCAAAAATAACAACATCAGGGTTTCTTATCAAACAGGTTACCGTAATCCAACAACACAAAATCAGTACATCGACCTTTCAGTTGGTGGGGGATCACAAAGATTGATTGGTGGTTTGCCAGAAATTATGTTTTCTAAATACCACCTTGATACCAACAAGCCCTATACAGACGTGAGTTACCGCGCGTTCTTAGCCTCGGCTGCTGCAACAGGTACCCCTAATCCGGCATTATTGCAACAATATACTTTTGATTCAAAAGGTGTCCGTCCAGAGAGTGTTCAATCTTATGAGTTAGGTTATAAAGGATTGCTTCTTCCAAATTTATTGGTTGATGCTTATGGTTATTACAACATTTACAAAGATTTTATCACTGCAGTAGATGTTTACCAGAATGTTAATGGAAGTTTTGTTAAATTCGGTGTTCCGGTTAATGCAGAAGGTAAGGTAACTTCTTATGGTGCAGCGTTAGGTTTAGATTATTTAGTGGGTAAATATAGCATCAGTGGTAACGTTTCCTATAACGAAATAGGCGATTTACCAGTTAATTACATTAACGATTTCAACACCCCAAAAATCCGTTACAACCTGGGTTTTGGCAATAAAGAAATTATTAAAAACTTTGGTTTTAATTTGGCATATCGTTGGCAAGACCAATTCTACTGGAATTCTTCTTTTGCTTCAGGTCAGGTACCTGCATACAGCTCTTTAGACGCGCAGGTGAGTTTGAGGATCCCTTCAGTACAATCAATTGTTAAACTGGGTGGTTCGAACGTTTTGAATAAATATTATTTTACTTCTTACGGTAACCCGCAGGCAGGCGCTATCTATTACGTTGCCATTAGTTTTAATCCATAATCAGTTAATTGAGTTTTAAGGGCCTTCTATGCTAAAAGTATAGAAGGCTTTTTTGTGCAATACGCTTTTATTCATTTGATATATTTGAAGAGAAATATCAAAATACTGGTGATTAATCCGCTTTAATTGGAAAGTGCTAGAGATTGTTTTTTAAAAAATCTTTTAATTCTACAGTAGAAAGTCCCGTAGCTACAATTTTACCCTGTCGGTTAACCAGTAAGCTTGTTGGGAAAATGTGGATACCGTATTTGCTGGTTTCAATGCCGTTCAAATCTAAAAATTGAGGCCATGTAAGGCTGTATTTGCTGATAGCAAGTTTCCAGTCTTCTACATACTTGGACTTATCTGTTGATATTCCAATTATCTCGAATCCCTTATCATGGAATTCGTTTCTGATTGCTTTTAAGTCTTCAAACTGAGCGATACAAGGCATGCAATGGCTATACCACATATCTATAAGTGTTAATTTATTGGAATTGTATGGATCGTCTGCCATTTTTTTTCCTCTTAAGTCGGCAACTTTAAAGTTTGGAAGTGTTTCTCCAACAGCTATTTGTTTCGACAATGAAATCCGTTGTAAAGTTGCCTGGCCAAGTCTTGATGTTTTGAGCAGCGTAGAAAAACGTTCAAAGGTATTTCCCAGGGTGGCATTATAGCCAAAATTTAAAAGGGAGTATAGTTTGTAAAGCGCATAATAAGAGTCTGGATTTTCTTTAACAAAAGACAAAAGAGTAGCATCGTGAACCACATAAGTTGCTTTTAGCTCCTTCATCGATTTAAGATTAAGTTCTTCGGGAAATTTTTTGCCATAAATATTGAACAAACTATCGTAATGTAACCGGTATTGCCTGCGCTGTTCCTCTACCTGAATAAATGCCTTGTCATAATTTTTAGCATCCTTCATAATTAAATTATCATTTATGGGCTCTCCATAATTTAGTGCAGTATCAATAGAAATATGCTGCTCTCCTGCACTTATGGCTGTACCCGCAGATTGATATTTGTTTCCAATTTTAAAATAGATCCATACTGGACCGTCCGCTTGTCCATTAAATTTGAACTTTCTTTTATGTATTTTAGCCGTTACCGGTTTAAAACCGGTTGGATAAAGCGTTGTGTTTAATTCATTGGGGAGCAGTTGAACAGTTCCGGTATCAATATTTACCTCTCCAGAAATGGTAAAGGTTTTCAAGTTTTGTGTTTGCCCAAAGGTAAAAAGTGGAAGTGAGGAGATAAGGACTAAAGCTGTGGCAATTTTTTTCATGTAGGGCTAGTTGGGTAAAGCTCTTAATTAGCATTGTTAAAATGCAATAATAAGTATTAATGAAAAATTTTGTGCCAGAACAGATGTTATCTTATGTTAAAATGAACCAGATTTTTTTAATCCAAGTTCTAAAGAATTTGGTTAAGGTTGATTGTCCACTGCTTCGGTTAAATCATCAGGTAAAATTGTGAAACAACAGACTTAGTGTAAAAATCACACTATTAAAACAATCTTTTCATAAAAAAGCTACACCCCTTTTGTAAAATATTTGTATTATAGTACTTTCTTAAGCACATCCCGGTTTAAGAACCATGAATTTAAAATTTTGAATAAATAAGGATGGAAGCGCAAAACGACAAACCTAACGAGACAAGTGATCTGATCGAAAAGGAGCAAGAAATACAGCATTTAAACAATCCAGTTGATATATCGGTAAAGCCAATTGTTAAACAATACCTTGGTGCAGTTAAAAAAGTAAAAAAGGAGGGCAACCGTTTTTATTTTTCTGATGGCGATGCAAGAGTAGAAGTTCGGGTGGTAAGTGACGATATTATCCGCGTTCGCCTGGCTCCTCATGGCGTTTTCTTAGATGATTTTTCTTATGCCGTACCCGAAGTAGATCAAAAAGTTTCTGTTTTTAAAATGCAGGAACACGACGATCATTTCACGATCTCTACCCATGCGGTAACCTGTAAAATAGAAAAAGCAAATTTCCACATTTCTTTTTCCGATAATATTACCAATGTAGTAATGGTTGATGAGGCCAATTCTATGCACTGGGAAGAAAATGTAGATTTTGGCGGTTATTATATCTATGCAACCAAAAAATGCCACCCTGAAGAAAATTTCTTCGGTTTGGGGGATAAATCAGGTAATTTTAACCTGCGGGGGCGCCGTTTCGAAAACTGGAATACCGATGCTTACTCTTTCGGTTGGAACCAGGACCCGCTTTACCGTACTATACCTTTTTATATCGGTTTGCACAATCAGGCTGCCTATGGCATCTTCTTCGATAATACCTTTAAATCGTATTTCGATTTCGGATCGGAAGATGTAAATAAAACCAGTTTCTGGGCCGATGGCGGAGAACTGCAATACTATTATATCCATGGTCCGCATATTATGGATGTGGTTAAACGTTATGCAACTTTAACGGGAACACACCCGATGCCACCAAAATGGACTTTGGGTTATCAGCAGTGCCGCTGGAGTTATTACCCCGAAACAAAAGTTAAAGAAATAGCCAAACAGTTCAGGGAACGTAAAATCCCTTGCGACGCCATTTATCTGGATATCGATTACATGGATGGCTACCGTTGTTTCACCTGGAACAAAAAATACTTTCCGGATCCGCGGAGAATGATTAAAGAACTATCTGACGATGGTTTCAAAACCGTGGTGATGATCGATCCTGGAATTAAGGTAGATGACGATTACTGGGTTTTTAAAGAAGGTAAAGAGAAAAGATTTTTCTGTCGCCGTAGCGACGATTATTATATGGAAGGGCATGTTTGGCCAGGGCGCTGTCAGTTTCCCGATTTTACCAATCCAAAAGTACGGAGCTGGTGGGGTAATTTATACAAGGAGCTGGTAGATATGGGCGTTGCAGGTTTCTGGAACGATATGAACGAACCAGCTGTGTTTGGTTCAGGAACTTTTCCTAACGATGTCCGCCATAATTATGATGGTTACCGCGGCTCGCACCGTAAGGCACACAATGTTTATGGCATGCAGATGGTGCGTTCTACCTATGAGGGGTTAAAAAAACTGATGCGCAACAAACGTCCGTTTACGATCACAAGGGCTGGTTATTCGGGCATGCAGCGTTATGCAAGTGTTTGGACCGGCGATAATATTGCTACATGGGAGCATTTAAAGATTGGGAATATCCAGTGCCAGCGTTTATCGGTTTCTGGCGTGCCTTTCTGTGGAACAGATATCGGCGGATTTAGTGGTGAGCCAGATGGCGAATTGTTTACCCGTTGGATCCAGCTAGGTACATTTTCTCCCTTTATGCGCGCACACTCTGCCGGCGATACCGCTGAACGGGAACCTTGGAGTTTTGGCCAATTTTTCGAAGATATCAACCGTAAGTTTATCGAATTAAGGTACCGCTTAATGCCTTACCTGTATTCAGTTTTCTGGGAGCATCACCGTTACGGTTTTCCTATTTTAAGGCCTTTAGTGATGCTTGAACAAGAAAATATCAGCAACAGTTTCCGTCAGGATGAATTTTGCTATGGTGATAAACTATTGATATGCCCGGTTTTAGAGCAGGGTGCAATTTCCAGAAAAGTTTATCTTCCAAAAGGAACCTGGTATAATTTCTGGACTAATGAAATCCTGGATGGCGGCAACGAATATACGGTCGATGCGAAGATAGACAGTATGCCAATGTTTGTAAGGGCAGGTACAGTTTTGCCAGAATATCCGGTAATGCAGTATGTTGATGAAAAATCGATTACCGAAGTAGTATTGAATATCTATCATAGCGATTATGAGGTTAATTCGTACATGTACGAAGATCATGGTGATACGTTTGCCTACGAGCAGGATATTTATCTGGAAAAGAAATTCACTGTAAAAGGCGATACCCAGACCATTAAAGTGAACCAGCGTAATGAAGGATTGTATACGCCTAATTATGAATTTTATGTCTGCAATGTGATCGGCGTAAAATTTCAGGTGAAAAAGATCATTATCGATAATAAAGAGGTGAAAGATTTTTATACCGATGATCAGAATATCCTGCATTTTAAATGCAATAAAAACTTTACCGATATACAGATTTTAAGTCTGTAAATCTTTTAGCCCCAAATGCTGTTTGGTATTTGGGGCTTCATTTATCTAGCCAAAATACCTATGCCAGCAGCAAAAAAAGTTCCTGTAAAAAAATCATCCCAACCAAAAACTGATCAACAGAAATCCGTTTGGGTCCACAGTTTATTTACCGATTACGATATCGATCTTTTTCTTGTAGGAAAGCATTTTAGGCTTTACGAGAAAATGGGCTCACATTTAATTACCGTTGATGGAACCGCTGGAACTTATTTTTCGGTTTGGGCACCCAATGCCATCCGTGTAAGTGTAGTGGGTAATTTTAACGATTGGGACAATGCTTCACATCCGCTGAGCGTACGGTGGGATAAATCGGGCATTTGGGAAGGTTTTATCCCTGGAATTGCAAAGGGCGAAGTTTATAAATACTTTGTTAAAGGTTTTGATGAATCTGAGCATTTAAAAGGCGATCCTTATGCCAGAAGATGGGAACATCCGCCACAAACAGCTTGTATTGTTTGGGATACCGATTACACCTGGAAAGATAAAGCCTGGCTAAAGAAAAGAGCAAAAATAAATGCTTTGGATCAACCCATCTCAGTATATGAGATACATCTGGGCTCTTGGGAGCGCGATCCGGAAAATCCGGAACGTGTTTTAACCTGCAGGGAAGTTGCGGGCAGGCTAGTGCCTTATGTAAAGGAAATGGGTTTTACGCACGTAGAACTGATGCCTGTAATGGAGTTTCCATATTTCCCGAGCTGGGGTTATCAGATTACAGGTTATTTTGGCGCAAGTTCACGCTATGGTTCTCCGCAGGATTTAATGTATCTGATTGATGAGCTCCATAAAACAGATATTGCAGTAATATTGGATTGGGTTCCTTCTCATTTTCCTGGTGATAGGCATGGTTTATATGAGTTTGATGGAACACATCTTTACGAACACGCCGATATGCGGAAAGGCTTTCATCCAGACTGGAAATCATATATTTTCAATTACGATCGAAACGAGGTACGCTCTTTTCTGATTAGTAATGCCTTGTTTTGGATTGACCAATACCACGCAGATGGCTTACGAGTAGATGCAGTGGCATCAATGTTATATTTCAATTTCTCCAGAGAAGATGGAGATGCCGCAACAAACGAATATGGTGGAAGTGAAAACTTTGGGGCCATACAGTTTTTGCAGGATCTGAATGTTGCCGTATATGGAAATTTCGAGGGCGTACAGACCATTGCTGAAGAAAGCAGTACTTACCCTGGTGTAACCCATCCGGTACATGCCGGCGGATTAGGTTTTGGCATGAAATGGATGATGGGCTGGATGAACGATACCTTAAAGTATTTCAAAGTAGAAACCCTAGGCCGGAAACACCACCACCATCAGTTGAGCTTTAGCATGACTTATGCCTTTACCGAAAATTTCATGTTGCCTTTCTCTCATGATGAAGTCGTACACGGTAAATCGCCAATGTTGTATAAAATGCCTGGAGATGACTGGCAGAAATTTGCGAATTTAAGGGCACTTTATGGTTATATGTTCACCCATCCGGGAGCAAAACTGCTTTTTATGGGGAATGAGTTTGGCGAAACCAACGAATGGAACTTCACGCAATCGCTAGATTGGCATTTGCTTCAATACGCACCGCACAAGGGCATGCAGGAAACGGTTAAGGCTTTAAACTTTCTGTACCGCAAAGAACCCGCATTGTATCATTTCAATTTTAGTTACGAAGGCTTCCAATGGCTCGATGCCGATAATGCAAACGAATCTGTCTTCACATTTATGCGCAAAGGACCAAAAGCAAAAGATACTTTGGTTATTGCAATAAACTTAACGCCGGTAGTGCGTGAGAATTATAGAATTGGGGTGCCTTTTAAAACCAAATGGACAGAAATTTTTAATACCGATGACATTGTTTATTATGGAGGCGGCATTAATAATAGAGGGGATATCATCCCTGATCTGGAAAATTATAACGGACAGGAATACTCGGTCGTTGTCGATCTGCCACCTTTGGCTGTAACAATTTTTAAGAGCAAGTAAAATATTATTGGTTCCTATATCACGCCAAAACCACATGTAAAAACATAGTTTTGGCGTGATATACATTTTTATATTACGCCAAAACTACATATAAAAACATGGTTTTGGCGTAATATGTATTTTTATATTACGCCAAAACTCAATTTTTGGTTATATTTGTTACTGTAAATTAAATGTTTATGGAACAGGTTGTAGGAAGAACTGAAGAAAAATTGCTGTTAAGCAAGATCGAGAAATCTGGTGAAAGTGAATTGATTGCTGTATATGGACGTAGACGGGTAGGAAAGACTTACTTAATTAGAAATGGTTTTACTAAAGAAATTGCATTTGAATTTTCTGGCATTCATCATGCAACATTAAATCAGCAGTTAGAAAACTTTAGTTTGGCACTTACAAAAGTAACAGGTGGTTTTCCTTTAGCCAAACCAGAAAGTTGGATAGCTGCTTTTGAAATGCTAGTCCAATACCTCACGCCCTTAGTAAAAAAAGAAAGAACAGTCATTTTTATTGACGAATTTCCCTGGATTAATACGCCCCGCTCAGGATTTTTGCCTGCATTTGAAAATTTTTGGAACAGCTGGGCTTCAAGGCAAAAAAAACTTATCGTTGTTATCTGTGGTTCTGCAGCTTCCTGGATGATCAATAAGGTGATTAATAACCGAGGAGGATTGCATAACCGTGTAACGAGGAGGATAAGACTTCTTCCTTTTACTGTTGGCGAAACCGCAGCATACCTTAAATACAGAAAAATAAAGCTCGATAAGTACCAGCTCTTGCAGGTGTACATGGCTATGGGGGGCATACCACAGTATCTTAAAGAAATAGAACCTGGCGAGAGTGTGGCTCAGATTATAGACAGGCTGTTTTTTACCAAAGATGGGCTGCTTCTTGAAGAATTTAAAAACCTGTATTATTCATTGTTCGATAAGGCAGAAAATCACATTGATATTGTTCAGGCATTGGCAAAAAAAGGCAAAGGATTAACACGTACCGAAATTATTAATGCCTGTAAGCTAAGCAGCGGCGGTTACGCTACACAGCTACTTGCAGAACTTGCAGAATCTGGTTTTATTACGCCTTATATTCCCTTTGGTAAAAATAGTAAAGACTCTTTGTACAAACTAACTGATGAGTATTCGATATTTTATCTCAAATTTATTGACGGAAATAAAGCAACGGGCGCTGGAACCTGGTTGAAATTTTATTCGGGTACATCATGGAAAAGCTGGAGCGGGTATGCCTTTGAGAGTATCTGCATGAAACATACCGCTCAGATTAAAAAAGCAATAGGGATAGATAATGTTTATACCGAAATATCTGTTTGGCGTTATTTGCCAAAAAACAGAGAAGAACAAGGTGTACAGATTGATCTGCTTATTGATCGAAATGATTCTTGTATAAATATATGTGAAGTTAAATTCTCTATTGTGCCTTTTGAAATTACTAAATCTTATGAAAAGGAATTAGCCAGCAAACTAAAGGTATTTCAATATCAAACCAGAACAAGAAAAGCACTGTTCTTGACTATGATTACAACTTATGGAATCGCAAATAGCGGACGCTACCCAGGTTTGGTACAAAAAGAGATTACAATGGATGTGCTGTTTGATGATTAGCCAAACTGATCAGTCAATTTAAAATAAGAAAAGCCTCCCATTGCTGGAAGGCTTTCTTAAACTCTGGAGTGGAAGCTTCCAGAGAGGGTGCAAAGATACAATAACCATTGTTTCTTGCAAGTATTATTTACTAAAAAAATATGGCAGTCTCTTAGCCATCAATTATTCCTGCCGATTGGTATTTTAAGTTCTTTCATTACCAGTAAAAAAATATCGGTTATGCTCACTTGTTGGAATATTTTCAACATTAACCATCTACAAGGATGTCCGTAATTTTTAAGTTCTTTAGTTTTGTTGATAAATATCAATAAAACAGGCTTTTACAGTGCTGTGGGAGGGGTAATGAATGAAGTGAACGGAAAATTTGCCTCTGCGCCGCTGTACTTTTGTATCAACGAGCAAACAAACTATTTATTTTTCCCTTTACTTTAAGCAATTGAAAAGACGCTCTTGTCTATCTTTCTTGGTGCTTGTGCTTTTTCTTGTGCCCACGTATTTGCGTGCGCAGGTTGTAGCACAGTGTGAAAATACAAAGCGTACTTACGCAGATTTTCAAGGATCGATCCAATACGGATTTAAGGTATTAGGCGGGTCTTTAATTATGGGTACCATTTCAGATGCTGCAAATGCTGTTAACGGACAGGTTAAAGATGCATCAACATTGGGCGTTGGACTTGGCTTGGCAGGCTTGGCATCTTCGACACAATTCTTACAGTTTAGTGCTGCTGGAGGTTCACCCAGATCAATTCCTGCAAATACTCCCGTTACAATTAAAATTTCACTTCCCACCGAAGTGTTAAGCGTTCTAAGCGGTGTAGAGATAGGAACATTTACAGGTTTGCATACTGTTGCTGCTGATTGGCCATTATTGGGATTGCTTGGTCCAGGCCATGATGCGGGATATGAGGCAACTACTGTTCCAATTTATAACGCTACCAATATAGCCGGTGTAATTAGCGGTTCGGGAGAGGTTGAGATTACACTCACGCCCAACCAGATATATAACGGGATTTATGTAAAGGTATCGGGCAATTTACTTTCGGTAGTATTGTCTACAAAGCTTTTCCATGCCTACATTATGGAAACGACTACTGATAAGATTGATTGTGATGAAGTAATTGATGTTTTATCGGGAGTACAGCCTACTGTTATTGGTGGGGTGTTAAATGCAACAGGAAAGGTAACTGATCCTTTCAATTCAATAGATAGCGATAAAGATAGCTATGCGCTGATGGATGTTGGGGTCTCGGTATTAAACAAAATATACCTTACGGCAATATTTAATAAACCTTCTCAGCCGAAAGATTCTGTGAGCATTATAATAGGTAAGCCAGGGGGCGGATTACTTAATCTGAGTTTACTTACGGGATTTATCATTCAACCTTATTTAAATGGAGTCAAAGCGGGGAATGCTTTCGATAATACAGGGACTTTTCTAAATCTTAGGCTTTTTCCGGGTTCCACAGATAAATATATATTAACCTTTCCGATTAGCGAGGTTTACGACCGTTTAGAAATTACTACCGGTGGATTGGCCGGTGTGCTGGGCTCACTTCAGGTTTACGATATTAAAAGAAAATTGGCTAAACCACGCACATTGATCGATCCTATTGCTGAAGATGCCAGGGCCATCTGTCAGGGAGAAACCACCACCTTTTCCGTTAACAATCCACAGGCCTGTACAGAATATAAATGGTACGATGCTGAAACAGGAGGCAATTTGTTGCATACCGGAGAAAATTATACTCCTCCATCCTCCCTACTTGCCGGAGATTATAGTTATTATGTACAAGGTAGCAGAACCTACTGCGTAACAGGGGTTTCTGAAAGGCTCCGTGTAAAATTAAAGGTTAATCCGTTACCTCCGCTCGATGTTCCGGGCACAACAATCTGCAGCGGAGCAACGGCTACGTTAGCGGTCAGCAATTCCGATATCACCCAATATACCTACAATTGGTACACCACTGCCAATGGAGTTACACCCTTTAATACTGGGGCAACCTATACAACACCTGCCCTTAATGCGAATACTACCTACTACGTAGAAGCCATTAATACATTAACAGGCTGTAAGAATGCCGGGGGGCGTAAAGCAGTATTGGTAAATGTTAAACCTATTGCTGTTGTAAATCCGATTATTGGCGTAAATACCATCTGTGCAGGAACTACCACAACTTTAACCAATGATAATCCTTCTGGCATTTGGAGTACTAGTGATGCCACCATTGCAACGATAGATGTTACAGGAAAAGTTACAGCTGTTGCCGCTGGCGGTGCCGTAATTAGTTACACTATTGCTGATGATGTTACCTATTGTGGGAAGAAAGTGGATTTTAATTTAACCGTAAATCCGCAGCCAAATTTAACGCTGGAATCAAATCCAGGTATTTGTGAGGGACTTAATACAACCAAAATGGCTTACACTAATCCGGTTTTTAATCCTGTTAGCTACAGCATCACCTGGGTGGCTGGACCAATTTCGAATGTTTCAAATCAAGCCTTGCCACCAAATGAAATTACGATCAACGTTCCATCAAATACACCGGTAGCAGTATATCAAGGGGTATTGACCATTAAAAATGCAAATGGCTGCGAACGGGCTATCCCTTTTAGTTTTAGGGTAAAGCTTGTGCCACATAAACCCACAGTATCTATTAATTAAAAAGAAAATAAATTATTCATCCCTAACAAATTAACATCATGACGAAAAAATCTACAAAACGCAACCTAAGAATCTTTGTATTTTTAATGTTTTTATTGCCGCTGGGTGCCTTTGCACAAGCGCCAAATGTATACCTGTGCGGAACAGGTACTGTAAAATTGAATCCAACTTTCACTGGTTATACACCTGTTAACGGCGATAAAATTGTATGGACCGTTGATGGAACTGCGCAAGCTCCAGTTGTATTTGATGGAACAAATGCTTTTTATCAGATCGCAGCAGGATTGGCTGTCGGAAACCATACTTACTCTGTTCAGGTTCAGCCAGCGGATGCGAATCTCTGTCCCAGTGATGCCTCTGACAATACCGTTGTAGAAAAATTACCTGCGCCTATTATCGCTGTTGCAGCTCCAGGAAGTGTTTATTGTACCGATCAAACAGCGGCCACGGTAATTACAGCGAGTAAGGATGCCTCAATAACATTGCCAACTGGTGTAACCATGACTTATGTTTGGTCTGCAACGCTAGGCGGTACTGCCGTAGCAGACATTACAACTTTAGGTACGGCATCTAGTTCTGGAGATACCTTTACACTTAAAGCTGGCGTGGCTCCAGGTGCGTATGTTTTCACTGCTATTGGAAGTTATGCTACAGGTGGTGTTCAGATTGTACCTGCAACAACTTGTACTGCAACTGCGAGTAAAGCCATTACCGTTACCGTTAAACCAGGTAAAGCAACTATCACTGTAGCGCCATAAGGTGTTATTGTTTATAAGGTTTAACTATCGTGATGTTTAACAGGTTAAGGATAATTGCGTTCGGCGTGCTGCTGCTTTCTGCAGCAGCATGCTTTGCGCAATCTGGCAATCCGAATACGCTTAATCTTAAACCAGGCGTTACTGTTAAACTGAGGGCCAATGGTACAGGTGCTACCTCTTATCAATGGTTCAGAAATGGAGATGCCATTTTGGGGGCTACCGAGCAAGATTATGTTGTAAATACCGCAGGGAAATATACCGTTATTACTTTTAGTTTGGGTGGCTGTAGCTCTGATCTGTCAGAAGAAATGGAAGTGGTGATGGAGACAGCCATATCAGCAGATGTTTCCATAGTTAAAAGATCTGAAACCAGACAGGTAATCAATACTGAGGTATTTAAATACAATTTATTGGTGCGCAATAACGGACTTGGTGAAGCTACCAACATACAGGTAAAGGATGACCTTCCAGAAAATTTAACCTTTGTAAGTGTCGATCCTACAATTGTTGGTACCGCAAGTTATAACGATCAAACCAAGACAGTTTCCTGGGCGATCCCATCACTTGCCAACGGCAGTTTTGTTGAGCTGATCATTAATGTAAGGGCAATGAAACCTGGTAATGTTGTTAATAGTGCCAGGGTTACCATCAACGAAATAGATCCCGATCCGTCTAATAATACATCAGTTGATACCAAAGAAATTACAGGGCTTAAAATACCTAATGTGTTTACGCCAAATGGCGATGGAAAAAATGAAACCTTTTTTATTGAACGCTTAGACCGCTATAGCGAAAACCAGCTTACCATTATTAACCGCTGGGGAAGTACTGTTTATGAAAAAGATAGTTATTTAAATGACTGGACAGCTAACGGTTTGGTAGATGGAACGTATTTCTATGTGCTTAAAGTGAAAACTGCAAGTGCTCAATGGCAGGAATTTAAAGGTTATGTTACTGTAATCAGATAAGTGGATTTAAAATATGAGGGTATGAAACTAAATTATACAGATGAAAAAGATTGTTGTAACGGCATTATTTAATTTAATTTTCCTTTGTCTGTTCGCTCAGCAGAATGCCCAGTTTGGACAATATATGTTCAATGGTTTATACATCAACCCAGCTTATGCGGGCTACAAAGAAGAACTATATATGCAGGCTTTTATCCGGGCTCAATGGACGGGTATTCAGGGCGCTCCTCAAACGCTTTCCATATCGGTAGATGAAGCGGTTAAGGAAGAAAGTTTAGGTTTGGGTTTATTGGTGTCGAAAGATAAAATTGGCGCACAGAACTCATTAAACCTATCAGGGAATTTTGCTTACCGCATTAAGCTAGACCGTACCGAAACCAATGTACTTGCTTTTGGCGTTGGAGTGGGCGTAATGCAAATGGGGCTAAACGGGAGTTTGTTAGATCCAAATGAAACTGGCGATAACAAGATTCCAACAGGATATGAAAGCCGTATTGTACCGGATATTAGGGCCGGTGTACATTATTCGAATGAAAAATTCTTTATCGGTTTCTCTGCCAATAACCTGCTTACACAATACCTTCCTGTTTTTAGGGATAATAATCTCTTAAGTATTACTTCTAAGCCGCATTTTTATTTAACGGCGGGAATGGTATTTCCAGTGAACAATGATTTTATGTTCAAACCTACTTTTTTGATTAAAGATGATTTGAACGGGCCGACCTCATTGGATCTTAATGCTTTTTTAATGATCAAAGAAAAAATTTGGTTAGGTGCTGCCTATAGGACCTCCGTAAAATTTTATCCTAAGCCAGCATTACAAAGCGATTTAAGGGCAAGGAGTGCCATCGGATTGATTACCGAGTTCTTTGTCCGCGAAAACCTCCGGATTGGCTATGGTTACGATTATAGTTTAAATAAATTCGGCAGCTATGATTATGGTTCGCACGAAATATCTATTGGGTATTATCTGCAAACTGCAAAAAGCAGAAGGCCAAAATGTTACTTTTAATAATCGGGTGCTTTCTGTCCGGACTTTCTTTATTTCTTTTCTTTTTTACTGAACGTCTATTATCTCTGCATGGGCTACATGCATTGTTTTTTGTAAAAAAAAATGAACGAAATGAATGTTGCAAAAATATTTTACTTTACCTGTTACATTAAGATGGTCAGCTTCTGTTATGTTTACTCTATTCGGGTTCTTTAAGATTAAGCTTAGCATTTTTTGCTAGAATAAATCAGTTTGTGCTTCAAAATATTAAGAAATTCTCATTATAGAGGTATTTAAACATCATAATTGGCTCAATAATCTACTTTATTTTTATATTTCGTTAAAAAATACTATTATTAAGGGTCTAAAGTCTATCCCTATTTGTGTATGCTCGAATCCCGAAAGGTATTTTTAGTGAACGCTGTATTAAATTATTTCAGCAGTTTATGCCCTATAACCTCTGGATTTATCCAGGAAATAGAAAAAAATGTAGATGCGCTGCTAATCAAGAAAAATAAATACATTTTATCGCCTATTGATAATAATGATTATGTTTTTTTTGTAGTATCAGGCATGGTAAGAGGTTTTATTAAAGAAGGTAATAAAGAGATTACCACTTGGATCAGTTTAGGTAATGAATTTATTGGAGCGATTCAACATCCCGATGCAAACACCCAACCCTCAATTGAATATTTGCAGGCATTGGAAAATTCAGAATTGGTTGCCATCCCACACTTATTGATTGATGAGCTTTACGCCAGTTACCAGGAAACGAATGTTATTGGCAGAAAGATTTTAGCGCTCCAGTATCATGCCGCCTCAGAGCGGGCTATAATAGCTCGAATTCCTTCGGCAGAAAGGCGTTATGAAAAATTCTTGGAAATGAACTCTTTTGATATATCTAGAGTGCCATTAAGATGCATCGCCAGTTATTTAGGTATGCGTTTGGAAACACTTAGCCGTATACGAAGTAAGCTGGTAAGAGAGCTGGTGTAGTTAACTAAAAAACTATTTCCCGGTCGGTCATAACAGGTTAGATAAATCCGTGCGGAAAGAATATGCATTTTAAACGCTATGTTTACATACATTATACACTTTTTACATATTGATGTACAACCTTAAATTGCATATACCAAACATCATATTTGTGTTTAAATTTGGGTAAGTAAAAATTAAATCAACGGGACGATTTAGATTACACTCGTAAGCCTCTCTTTTAAGGGAGGCTTATTTTGTTTCAGCCTGCCAGTGCTTATATACACGTTAAGCCTTTACTCAATATTGTTAATGTTTCTGATTAGTAGTATATTTATATATGGAAGTAGTAGTTGGATTATTAATTATGTTACTTGGCATTCCCTGGAAAAAGATAGGGAAGTGGCTGGAATTTGAAAAGTAAGTGGCATCTGGATATGAATGATACCCTCTGGAAAAGCATACAGCAATTTGATTTCGATCATCCACCGGGCGAATATAGCTTTTCGATCAGGTTGGCTAGTGAAAACCAATGGACAAAAGACTTTACCGAAAAAGCCATACTAGAATATAAAAAATTTATGTATTTGGCTGCCATTTCTGATGTAATGGTTTCCCCTTCAGCCATTGTCGATACGGTTTGGCATCAGCACCTCATTTTTACACAATCTTATCAGGATTTTTGTGCGCTGGTTGGTAAGCAGATCCAGCATGTGCCCTCTACACATCAAAAAGAGCAGGCAGAGCAGTTTAGGCTGGCAAAAGAACAGACGAAGCGCGTTTACCTTGATCATTTTGGCGCACAGCCCAAAGCTATTTGGGAATATGATACCATGTTGGCCGGCTTGAAGCTTGAATCGGCCAAACTTAAGACTGGTTTTTTTATCTTATACGGTGTACTGGTTTTCATCTTGCTTTCTGTTCCATTTTATTATTTGCTTAAACCTGTTTATATCCATATTGATAACCCTTATTTTATTTTGGGTTTTCTCGGGTTGGCGCTTCCCGCCTATGTAATACTCAGTTTATATACCAAAAACAGATTTAAACAGATTGCGCGCGATTTCGATCGGCAGTCGTTCGTTTACCACCTTAAACCATTTGAACTGATTTATCTTAAAAGACAGAAACTTGCCGAGGTAATAAACGGGGCCATAAGCGAACTTATTCATGCAGGTGTACTAAATGTAAATGCCCGTCGCCGTATTTATATTTCAAAAGAAGTAGATAGCCTTTCAGGAGAGCAGCTCCAGGTTGTTTCGGTATTAAAAGATAAAGGCGAAGTCTTCTACCCAGAACTGCTAGGGCAATTGCAGACAAGAGCGATTTTCAGAAATACTGCCAAAAGTATGAACATGTTTAAATGGTATTTCAGCCAGTCGAAACAGTTTGCACGACTGTTTTACTTGAATTTTGCAGTTTTTGCAACACTTACTATGTTTCCGCTCATTCGCTTGATAACAGGTATTATAAGGGATAAACCCACTTTTGAGATTGCACTTCTGACAGGATTTTTGGTGATTTTTATGGTTAAACACCTTTATGCACTCAATCAGCAGTTTTGCATCCGTACCATACCTGATTTGTATAAATCGGCAATTTTGCCTGCAATAAAAGATGAACAGGATTGGCGATGGAGTTACTTTTTATATGGATCGGCTGTGTTAACTGCAACTCTTGTTCCATTGGTAAGTTACGAAAGGAGTAGAGGGGGAGACGGCGGCGGAGCCAGTTCTTGTGGTTCATCCTGTGGAAGTTCTTGCGGTAGCTGCGGTGGTTGTGGAGGCGACTAATAATTTTTTTTGCTTTAAAACAAAATCTTCATCAAATCTTAATCTTTCTGCCGTAATATTGTGGGCATAAGGGGTGAGAGCCTTATATCAACTTCTAGTTGAGAGCGTTAATTTAGATAGAGGATGTAGCCAATGGTTACATCCTTTTTTTATTCCTGGCATATGATATGAGAGGGCTAAATGTTAACTAGACGATTGCAAGATTTGTCTCTTCAAGTTCCTTCAATAATGATGATACCTCATTCCAGTGATTTATCCTTTGGTGATGATCTTTTTCTACATTGTGAAATGCTGTAAACATTAAGGCTTTTCCCTTACAGAAATCAAGGTTTTTACAATGGTCGTCAATTAAATAATCGGTATCTATTATGCGCTTATCGCCACAAAAGATGATATTCTTCCAGCTGATAAAAGGAAAGTGCTCTGCAAGCCACTCGCGTTTTTCGAAGAGCGATAAAGGGAATTCCATAGCGGCTGAAACGATATAGATCTCGTAGTCTTCCATTAGTTTTTTTACGGCTTCAACAGCACCTTCCATAACAGGCAGGTTTCTGAAAAAGCCTGTTCTATTGCATATCTTCATGACCATTGCCCTATCCGGAAAAAGTTCTTCTTCCGATTTACCTTTTATATCATTGCGGGTAAGCGAAATGCCTGTTTCTGCCTGGTAGGTCTGAAGTATATGGTCTTCTATGTCGGCGAGAACGCCATCCATATCAATGCCTATTGATTTTCTCATTATCTGCTATATTTTGCAGCAAAAATATTTAATATTGCAATATATTGCAAATTATAATCTTGATAAATGTATATATTTGCAACATATTGCATTGTTATGGTAAAAGAAGAGCGTCTGCAGATCATTATTAATACCCTGGAAAAGGACAGTAAAGTACGGCTGAACGAATTGAGTGCGTTGTTAAATGTATCAGAAGATACTGTACGCCGTGATATTAAGGAGCTCGATATGCAAGGGCTACTCAGAGCGGTTAGGGGTGGCGCAATTTCCCATTCGCCCATTCCACAGCATTACCGGGATAGGGAAAAGTACAATCAGCAGCACAAGCAGGTTATTGCAAACAAAGCCTTAGGCTTTTTGAAAGATGGTCAGGTGCTATTTTTCGATGGCGGTACCTCGGTAGTGGCGCTGGCTGCCGCATTGCCTAAAGATTTAAAAATCACCATTATTACGAACAGCTTTCCAGTTGCCAATATTTTAGAAGACCATCCCAATGCCGAAGTGATATTTGCCGGCGGAAGATTGCATAAAACGGCATTTACCACTATGGGACAAGAAACCATCGATACTTTTAGAAAGGTCAGGGCTGATGTCTGTATGCTTGGCATTTGTAGTTTGCACTATAGCATGGGCATTACCTCCATAATATATGAAGATGCCCAGCTGAACAATATCATGATTAACCAGGCGCAGAAAATCATTGCGCTATCCGCGCTTGAGAAAATAAATACCGTGGAGCCTTACTATGTTTGCCCGGTTACCGATGTAGATGTAATTATCACTGAAACAGGTCCTGATAATGCGATCCTGGAGCCTTACAAACAATTGGGCATTGAAGTGCTTTAGTGATTTTTTTATATCTTCATGAGATGAAAAGCGCGTCTCTATTTCTTTTATGTCTTATGGTTTTTTGCTCTCTTAGAAGTTATGCCCAGTCGAAAAAAGTACCCACAAAGCCGATTGCTTTCGAAAATAGGTTGCCAGTTTATAAAGATGGAAAAATGTCCTTGCTCCACAAAGATTTGGATGAAGCGATAATGCCTATTGTAGACAGATATGTAACTGAGCATAAGAATCAAAGTCCACCATCAAAATTAAGAATAAGTCTGTTTATAGATGAAAAAGGTAAAGTTTACGATGTTGGCTTTCCATTGCTCAATCTTCCTAACGCTGAAAGAGAACAAGTTAAGGCTAGGTTATTAACAATGGAAGGATGGAAAGCCCCAGTTATTAAGGGTAAGCCGATCAAAAGTGTTTGGGTGTACAATGTCAATTGCCTTTTGTGGCAATGATGGTCTTTATATCTTAAAAGATAGTTTTAGAGATGTGTCTTACCGAAAACGATTTATCAATGGATTTTTTATATACTGCAAGAGGGACTTACGATAAAGATTATGATGGGGATGGGATGTCTTGGGGTAGCTATATCGAATGGGCCAGGCTGCCACATTTAACAGAGCTTGTTTCGCTGGACGGTATGTTAAATGATGTTTTAGTTGAGCCGGATTATAATAATGAATCAGATTGGGATTTTATCCATGTTGTAGAATTTTATCAGACTAACTTTTTTACAACACTCGATTATGTTTTCAGACGAATGGCTCCTAGAAATAAATTTAATCTCTTGACTGTTGTTGTAGAACCAGATCGGGCATGTAGCGATATCTTGGTTGATGGGTATGAATTTGTAGGTTATGAACTGTTGGATCAGGAATTTGATATTAGTGCTTTAACCAATTGCGGCGGTTTTGATGAATCATTTCTACCGTCAGATTTAAACGATAAAGGGCTTATTGGCGACTTTAAAAAAGCATATGAAATAAAGAAGCTTCTATTGGAAAATAATCCTGAAGAACACCATGCTGATACCAACGTGATTGCTGTTTGGCGACACAAAACAATTGGGAGATAAACCGAATAAATGAAAATACAGATTATAAGTGATTTACATCAAGAATTTGGTGTTTCTGAATTATCTTTCGGAAATGCTGATCTGGTTATTCTGGCGGGCGACATCAATTTAGGTACAAAAGGTATTGAATGGATTAAAGAAAATATTCCAGAAAAACCTGTAATTTATGTTTTAGGCAACCACGAATATTATAAAGGAACATATCCCAACACGCTCAATAAAATAATAGATGCGTCAAGAGGTTCTAATGTTAGCGTGCTGGAGAATGATAGTATTGAACTCGAAGGGATAAGATTTCATGGGGCTACTTTATGGACAGATTTTTCACTATTCGGAAATCCTGTAGAATATGGTATAATCTGTCAGGGCAAAATGAATGATTACCGGATGATTAGAAGGGATCCTTCGTACTCAAAATTAAGGACAATCGATACCTATAAAATCCATCAGATTTCTAAAAAATGGTTGCAGAAAAGCCTTGAAGAATCAAAGGCATATAAAAACGTTGTGATTACCCATCATGCGCCAAGTATAATATCTGTGCCAGAGGGGTACAGAAAGGATCCGGTTGCTTCAGCTTATGCGTCAGATCTTGAAGATGTCATCATCAAATACAAACCTGCTTACTGGATTCACGGTCATATCCATACCCCGGTAAGGTATAATCTTGGTGAAACTGAGATTATTTGTAATCCTCATGGGTATATTAGTGAAAAATATAATGGTTATGATAAAGAATTGATAATAGAAGTATAGGACTGCAATTAGGACATGTGCGTATTAGAATAATAAATGTTATGGATTGTTTAATTAACAGAATTGAAGGACTATTAGATAAAAGTGATTATGAAGGCCATTGGGATTTTATAAATTATTTTATTGACGGTTATTGGTTAGATGAAAAAATCGATGAGCTATATCCTAACAATATGTACAAAGGGCTCATTCCGACACTTGTATATTGGATGGAGATCGAAACAGAAAAAGCTGTGGTCTGGAAACGGATACTGCCAGAAGAAAACCAAACAACCATCTGTCCAGTTTTAATGTGTCCTGATGATAATGATTTTTCCTGTACTTTAATTGTCGCAGAGATTAGAAATTGTGGTAACCTCGTACAATGGAAGAGAGTAGGCTTAGATCAAACAAAGGAATGGGAACCTGAAAAGATTGGTACTAGTGTTGAATGGTTTGATAAAATAGAAGAACTAAACTTCGATAAAAAAGACTACTTATTAATGTTGACAAATTTTAAAGATAGATTGGCGTTTGATGAAGTAAGAATTAATGAATGGTTAAAAAATAAATCTTAATTCAATTTCCCCTTAAATAAGAAAAGAGACAATCTATCCAGACTTGTCTCTTTTTTCTAACCAAATATAAACCTGTTATGAGCCAGGCTTTGTCTTTAATCTTCTATCTAAACCGGGGTTTTTCAAGAAAATGATTTATCTTTTTTTGTGGTGATAAACATCGTTCCGTTTATTACTCTACAAATATAGTAAAAAATTTGATAGTGTAAAAAATACACTAAGAAAATTTTAAGTATTTTTTTTGTCATTTTTTATTTACCGACCCTTTTGTAGGAGATTTTGATGTTTAAAACGACTGTGTTGCAAATATAGCAGAAAAATATGTTAAGTAATTGTTAAATATTGTCAATTTATGGTACGATTTAGGCAAACGTTTGTTTAATTCCTGATTAAAAGTGGTTATTTTGAAATTTATTGGCGATTTTTTAGTTTTTGTAAGTGATTAAGTGAATTTTTGATGTAAAAATTGAATAAAATAAATTTTCGATATAGTTTTGGAATGGAATTTTATAGGTGAAAATTGTGTTTAAAATAAAAAGGCAACATTAAATGAATAATGTTGCCTTTTATATATATTTTAAAAGTGCTTAAAGCACTTTTTTTGTTACAAACTTGCGTAATATTCTACAAATTTAGCTAGTGCAGAAGAATATCCCCACTCGTTATCATACCAAGATACCACTTTAACGAAATTATCGTTCAGTGAGATGCCTGCTTTTGCATCAAAAATAGACGCGTGGTCATCACCAATAAAGTCAGAAGAAACAACTTCGTCTTCAGTATAGGCCAACACACCTTTTAATTCACCTTCTGAAGCTGCTTTCATAGCTGCTTTGATTTGTTCATAAGTAGCTGGTTTTTCTAAACGTGCAGTTAAATCCACAACAGAAACGTCAGCAACAGGAACACGGAAAGACATACCGGTTAATTTACCTTTTAATTCAGGTAAAACCATACCTACTGCTTTAGCAGCGCCGGTAGAAGAAGGGATAATGTTAGAGAAACCGCCACGGCCACCTCTCCAATCTTTAGCAGAAGGACCATCAACTGTTTTTTGAGTTGCAGTTACCGCATGGATTGTGCTCATTAAACCTTCAACAATACCGAAGTTATCGTTTAACACTTTAGCAATTGGTGCTAAACAGTTTGTAGTACAAGATGCATTAGAAACAATAGTTTGATCTGCAGTTAATTTATGGTGGTTTACGCCCATTACGTAAGTAGGGATATCGCCATCTTTAGCAGGAGCAGAGAAAACTACTTTTTTAGCTCCGGCAGCGATGTGTTTCTCCGCATCAGCACGGGTTAAGAATAAACCTGTAGATTCGATTACTACTTCAACTCCTACAGCATCCCATTTTAAATCAGCTGGATTTCTTTCTGCGGTTACGCGGATTGTTTTACCATTAACCACTAAATTACCATCAACAACTTCAATAGTGCCATCAAATTTGCCATGTGTAGTATCATATTTTAACATGTAGGCCATATAATCTGGCTCGATCAAATCGTTGATCGCTACAATATCTAATCCTCTTTTTAATGCGGCTCTGAAAACCAGTCGGCCAATACGGCCAAAGCCGTTTATTCCAATTTTGCTCATTGTTCTGTTAATTAATGTAATGTTTTAATAAATTTTGTATTGGTTCTTTGATAATGCTTTTAATTTTTATGTCGTACCTGTCTGCTACCAGCCTTAACCGGTCTTCGAGCTCGGCAGCTACCTTACCTACAATATGTATTTCCCGGTCGTTGTATTTTTCTGCCATCGGTAAAACATAAGTTTCCATATATTTTTCAAACCCTCCGTCAATAAGCTTGCGGATATATTCGTGTTTACTGTTTTGGGTAAAGAAATCGAAAAATGAAGTTAAAAATATATTCGCCTGTGGCTTATTGTAAATACGTTCTAATATTTGGGGGCGGTCTAGATTGTAGGTTAATGTGAATTTGGTTTCAATGTCTTTAGGCATTTTAAGGCTCAAGAATTCCCTAAGGAGTATTTTCCCAAAGTAATTTGAAGAACCTTCGTCGCCCAAGATATAGCCTAATCCAAAGTTATTGTTTATTGGCTTTTTTCCATCAAAGTAAGCGCAATGTGCTCCACTGCCCAGCATGCCAACAATACCTGGCTGATCATAACAGGCGGCTTTGGCGGCACCGAATAAATCATTCTCTACAACAATTTTGCTGTATTTAAAAAATGATGCAAGGGTTTTGGCCAATTCCTCTTTTCTGTCTGCTGATGATGCTCCGGCTGCAAAAAAATAAATTTTCTTGATGTTTTCTGCATTGTTAACCAAAGCAACTTTTTTGTTTAAGATCTGTAAGATCGTTTTTGGATCAACAAAGCAGGGGTTTAAGCCGGTAGTGTTGCAATGTGCCACTACCTGTCCATTTTGTGTTATTTTCCAAAATGCTGTTTTCGATCCGCTATAAACAACTGCTATCATATTATATTGAAAGTACCTCTGTCATTTCCATTAAATCGGGCTCGAGTTTAAAAGAATGAGCGGTTAAAGCCTCTCTTATGCTGGTTAATTTTATTTCGTTTCCTTTTAAGCCTACCATTTGCTCCGTTTCGCCTGCAATTAACGCATTTACCGCGGCAAAACCTAAACGACTGCCCAAAATTCTGTCGAAACTGCTTGGGCTACCGCCGCGTTGAAGGTGGCCAAGTATAGTTACTTTGGTGTCGTAATGATCAAAAGTTTCTTTTACCTTTTTGGCAATATCATAAGCGCCACCTTGTTTATGGCCTTCGGCCACAATAACAATACTCGATGATTTTTTTGTAGCTGCGCCTAAGGCCAGTTTATTAATCAATTCGTTAACGCTGGTTTCCTTTTCAGGTAACAAAACCGCTTCGGCACCACTTGCAATCGAGCTTCTTAGTGCAATACATCCCGAATCGCGGCCCATTACTTCTATAAAGAATAAACGGTCGTGGGCATCGGCAGTATCCCTGATTTTATCGATCGCTTCGATTACTGTATTAATAGCAGTATCGTAACCCAGGGTAAAATCAGATCCAACTAAGTCATTATCAATTGTACCCGGTATACCGATTACCTTAACGCCAAAAGTTTCTGAAAAGCGTTTCGCTCCGGTGAATGTTCCGTCACCTCCGATTACCACTAGTCCATCAATATCGTTTTTCTTTAAGTTATTGTAGGCAATCTGTTGACCTTCGTCTGTTTTAAACTCTAAACAGCGTGCAGTTTTTAATATGGTACCGCCCAAGTGTAAAATATTACTTACAGAACGGGCGTCCATTGGTTTTATGTTGTCGGTAATTAAACCCTGGTAACCTTGCATTACACCAAACATGTTAATGCCATGGTAAATTCCGGTACGTACAACAGCTCTGATTGCAGCATTCATTCCTGGGGCATCGCCTCCAGAAGTTAATACAGCTATATTTTTTATATTTGGCTCCATCTTTATAACACGAATATAGTGTGTATTTTTTACACTAAGTAATTTATTTTATTTTTTTTACTTAATATTGAAAGTCATACCTTTATCTGCTTAAAATAACTAAATTTTACTTTGGAACAAATTTTACCTCATTTAGATTCTGTATTCTCGATAGATTGCGTTTTGTTTGGATTTGATGGTAAGGAATTAAAAATCCTACTAATTGAAAGGAATGAAGAACCGTTTAAAGATTGGTGGGCATTGCCCGGTAACATTGTTGGCCCTGATGAAAGTTTAGATCAATCAGCCTCCCGCATTTTGTACGAACTTACTGGTTTGCGCGGTATTTATATGGAGCAGTATTATGCTTTTGGCGATCCGCACAGGCACCCGCAAGGAAGGGTAATTACTTTGGCTTATTATGCTTTGATCCGTTTGGGTGGAGATAAAGAGCTACGCCCGATCAGTACTTATGCCAAACGCGCCAATTGGCTGCCGATTACCGACCTGCCTAAACTGGCGTTCGATCACCAGAAAATTTACGATAAAGGATTAGAAAAAATAAAACGCCGGATTAAACACCAACCCATTGCTTTCGAACTCTTGCCAGAGAAGTTTACCTTAACACAATTGCAGCATGTTTATGAGCTGGTTTTGGGTAAAAAACTCGATAAAAGGAACTTTAGAAAGAAGATTGTGAGTTTTGGTGTGCTGAAAGAGCTTGATGAAAAACAAAAAGGTGTTTCTTACCGGGCGGCTACTTTATACCGTTTTGATAAGCGTAAGTACGCGAAGCTTTTTGGTAAGGAGATTTCGTTCTAGCGGAGCGCGTTTGGCGTTGAGCGGAGGGCATAGCGCTAAAGTAAAGTTAGAAGTGAGATAATGGATTTGAGACGTGAGATAGCGGAGCGCTTAAAGACCAAAGTAACTGAATCAATTATAAACAAAAAAATCCCCGGTTTGAATTTCAAATCGGGGATTTTTATTGTAACTCGTATTTGACTCCGGACTAAAGACTCAAGACTTAAGACTTAAGACTCTGAATTTGGGATCAGAACTGGAAACTCCAAACTGAAAACTAAGCCTTAGGCGCTAGCTCCAGGTGGTAATGTACCAGATCATCTATAGGTGAGCGGATAATCTTGCCCACGCCCATTTCGTAACGGTCGGCTACAATACTTAAAATATCACGGAAACTATAACCTACTGAACCCACACAGTTCAATTTGTGGTCTTTGTAGTTAGGGTAGTGGATGACCAAAGCTTCGAAAAATGCAGTAAAAGCATAATCAATGGTAGCAAAGGCATAATCCTCATAGTTATCTTTAAAATCGTATAAGAATTTACTAAAGCTTGCGCAGAAACGGTTTGGCAATGGCTTATTGTAAATGTTGTCGAAAATATCTTCGTTGGTTAAAGCATAGTTATCGTAAAAAGCTTCACGTAGCCCTTTCGGCATGTAACCTTTCATGTAATCGCTTAAAATGCGTTTACCGATGTACGATCCGCTACCTTCATCACCCAGGAAATAACCCAATGAATCGATATTCATGGTAATTTCAGATCCATCATAAAGGCATGAATTTGTACCTGTACCTAAAATAGCAGCAAATCCTGGCTCGTTTCCAAGGAGTGCTCTAGATGAAGCAAGTAAATCATGGCCTACAAAAATGGTTGCATTGGTAAAGATCAGTTGCATGGCATCGGCCACAATCTTAACATTTGCAGGTGTAGAACAGCCGGCACCGTAGTAATAAACTGCTGTTAATTTCTCTCTTTCCAAGTGGTCTGGAAGAGTCTCATTCAAAGACTTTACAATGTACTCTCCTTTTGAAAAATATGGATTGTAACCTTCGGTGTTAAAGTAAATTTTTCTGCCGGCCTCGTTAATCAAACACCAATTTGTTTTGGTAGATCCGCCGTCTGCAATTACTATCATTTTATTTATTTTTGGTTTTAGCACGATAAAAGTATAAAAAGTCTTATATTTTGTATCCTTTTTTTTAATAATTTTTTAACAATTTGTTGTTGTCGAAAATTAAGTGTGTAAAAAATACACTATATAGGGTGTTTAATCGCCTAAAAACCTTAAAATTATACCAGAAAAGGCATTGGTCTTTTTTTTGAACATCAACAATATTTTACAACCAGATAGCGAAATGAATAACAGATTTTTAGATTTCAGGAGTGACACGGTAACCAAACCTACTGCCGGAATGTTGGATGCCATGATGAATGCAAAAGTGGGCGACGACGTTTTTGGTGAAGACGAAACGGTGCACGCGTTAGAGACAAAACTGGCTTCTACCTTTAACATGGAAGCCGGATTATTTTGTCCATCTGGAACAATGACCAACCAGATTGCAATCAAATGTTTTACCCAGCCCATGGACGAGGTGATCTGCGATCAGACCGCACATGTTTACCGCTACGAAATTGGAGGCATTGCCTATCACTCTGGCGCATCGGTAAGGTTGTTGTATGGCGAGCACGGAATTTTGACACCAGAGTTGATTGAACCTGAAATCAACGAAGATAATATCCACTATCCCAACTCCAGTTTGGTTGTTTTAGAAAATACGGTAAATAAAGGTGGCGGAAGCTGTTATACCTTATCACAGATTGCCCCAATCCATCACCTCTGTAACATAAAAGGATTGAAACTGCATTTAGACGGTGCGCGTATTTTTAATGCACTTGTGGCTACAGGCGACGAGGCGGGAGCGTACGGGAAATATTTTGATGGGATTTCGGTCTGCCTATCTAAAGGACTTGGTGCACCAGTTGGCTCTGTGCTATTGGGCAGCAAACAAATGATCCATAAAGCCAGGAAAATTAGAAAAGCTTTTGGCGGAGGTATGCGCCAGGCAGGTTTTTTGGCAGCTGCTGGCATTTATGCCTTAGACCATCATGTAACACGCTTAAAAGACGATCATGCCCATGCGCAGGCTTTGGCAAATGCACTGGCCAGGGCAAAATATGTAAAATCGGTCATGCCTGTTGAGACCAATATTGTTATTTTTGAAGTAGAAAAGGGAGCGGCAGAGAAAATTGTACACCAATTGAAAGAAAAAGGACTGCATTGCAATACCACCAGTGCAAGTACGATCCGTTTGGTTACACACCTGGATCTTAGTACTGAAATGATCGATCAGGCTATCGAAATAATTTTGCACCTTTAATCAGAAACTTATATTTTGTCGCTATAACCAAATGTAAACATCATTATTATGAGTGAAAACAATCAATCACCTTTGGATGGATTTCTAGGAATTTTAAAACAACAGCATGAAAAGTCAATTGAAAATATTAATATGGCTTTGTATGATGATATTGTTAACACTACTGAGCTTATTGAAGGAACAAAGGACGAAGATGTTCGAAAAGAAGCGGTCGCCAGCTTGCGTAATCGATTTAAAAACGAAAATCTGAATCAAGTAACTGACATTTTTATTTACTGTCAACGATTTTTATCAGAAAATGAGAACCCGCTTCCAATGCCTTCACAATTATGCATATCAATTGGTAAATTATTCACCCACGAAAACTTGCACTATGCTGCTAGTAAGATTTATAGTGCTGATGAAACTGAAAGTGGAGCTGCCTTATCATTTTTAGGTTACCTGGCTTTGATTGAACAGCATACATTCTATGTGCTCAATTTTATCAAAGAGAATTTTGCAGGATTTTCTCAAAATAACAAAACAACATGTGTATTTCAACTCAAAGAAATACTGCCTGATCATAAAATTGCAAAACAAATAGTAGCGGATAGTGGCATTACAAAATATGAACTCAGTTTTAGTACAAGTACAGATTCCTCATCAGTACCTATCACCTTTCAGATCGGAAATATTGATAATAGCGCTAATACGAGAGTAGAAGAATTAAAAGCTAAACGGCCCTGGTGGCAATTTTGGTCAAAATAGTAAATAAAATGGATGTTTTAAAAAGTCCATACATTATTTAAATGGTGCAATTAGAAAAAAGAAACAACGAAAAATGCCAAACGAATGAGTCAGCAAACCAACAAGCCAATCTCCAAACTCCTCGTCGCTAACCGTGGCGAAATTGCTTTGCGTATCATGCGCTCGGCGAAAGAAATGGGTGTAAAAACAGTTGCCGTTTTTTCTGAAGCTGACCGTAATGCACTGCATGTACGTTATGCCGATGAGGCGGTTTGCATCGGGCCAGCACCATCTAACCAAAGTTATCTGGTAGGAGAGAAGATTATTGATGCCTGTAAATTAACGGGTGCAGAAGCCATTCACCCTGGTTATGGATTTTTATCAGAAAATGCTGGTTTTGCACAAATGGTTGCAGATGCAGGGCTGATTTTGGTTGGTCCTTCACCGGCAGCGATGGAAACGATGGGTAATAAACTCTCGGCAAAGGCAGCCGCTTTAAAATATAACATCCCTATGGTACCGGGAACGGAAGAAGCGATACAGGATGTAAACGAAGCAAAACAACGTGCTATTGAAGTTGGTTTTCCGATTTTGATCAAAGCAGCTGCAGGCGGGGGAGGTAAAGGAATGCGTATTGTAGAGCAGGCTGAAGATTTTGAAGAACAGATGCAGCTTGCCGTGAGTGAAGCTACCTCGGCATTTGGTGATGGGGCCGTTTTTATCGAACGTTATGTTACCTCACCAAGGCACATCGAAATACAGGTTTTGGGCGATGCCCATGGCAATATTGTTCATCTTTTTGAACGGGAATGCTCTGTACAGCGCCGTCACCAGAAAGTGGTGGAAGAAGCGCCTTCATCGGTTTTAACCGAGGAAATCAGGCAACAGATGGGTAAATGTGCGGTAGATGTGGCCCGTTCGGTTAATTATACCGGCGCAGGTACCGTTGAGTTTATTTTGGATGAGAACCTCGATTTCTTTTTCCTGGAAATGAATACCCGCTTACAGGTAGAACATCCGGTAACCGAACTCATCACAGGTATAGATCTGGTAAAAGAGCAGTTAAAAATTGCCTCTGGCGAAAAACTGAGCTTTAGTCAGGAGGATTTGAAAATCAATGGACATGCCATAGAACTTCGCGTTTATGCGGAAGACCCAGCCAATAATTTCCTGCCTGATATTGGCACTTTGCAGACTTACAGTATGCCCAAAGGCAATGGCGTAAGGGTTGATGATGGCTTTGAGCAGGGCATGGAAATCCCGATTTATTATGATCCGATGATTGCCAAACTCATCACTTATGGGAAGGATAGGGAAGAAGCGATTGAGCGAATGGTGAGGGCTATTGAAGAATATGATATTACCGGGATAGAAACTACTTTGGGTTTTGGTAAATTTGTGATGCAGCATGAAGCTTTTAAATCAGGTAATTTCGACACGCATTTTGTAGGTAAATACTTTAAGCCAGAAAGCTTAAAGGTACATGATGAAACTGAAGCCCTGATTGCTGCGGTAATTGCAGCAAAGCTGTTTGAAAAGAAAGAGGTGAAGTTGGGTGATAGCTTGGTTAAAAATGGCTCAGATTGGAGAAAAAATAGATTGAAATATTAGAATAAATGAATCGTCATTGTGTGGGATCGTCATTTCGACCGTAGTGGAGAAATCTATAAGTTAAAATAATATAGATTTCTCCATTTCGCTGCACTCCAGTCGAAATGACGACCTTATTGTAAATAAATATAAAATGTTCACAGGAATTATAGAAACACTTGGCGAAGTTACTGCCATTAAAAACGACCATACCAATATCCACTTTACCATCTCTTCTGCAATTAGCCATGAGCTGAAAATCGATCAGAGTGTAGCCCATAATGGAGTGTGCCTGACAGTGGTGGCCTTAAATGATGGAACACATACCGTTACCGCTATAGATGAAACGCTAAGTAAAACCAATCTCGATGGTTTAAAAATAGGCAGTAAAGTTAATCTTGAGCGTTGCATGCAGATGAATGCCCGTTTAGATGGTCATATTGTGCAGGGCCACGTAGACCAGACTGCCGTTTGTATAAAACGCGAAGAATTGGGCGGAAGCTGGGAATACCGCTTTAAATACGATGCTTCGGCCGGAAATGTAACCGTAGAAAAAGGTTCTGCATGTGTAAACGGTATCAGCCTCACTGTCGTAAATTCCGTGCCAGATGAGTTTTCGGTATTTATCATCCCTTATACCTTCGAACATACCAATTTACAGGAAGTTGAAGTTGGCGATACCGTAAATTTAGAGTTCGATATTATCGGCAAATATGTTGCGCGGTTAATGAACCGATAAGCTATATTCTTTTAATATTAGTTTGTGTTTGTAAGTGGTTGATAAATAGTATTTTGTTAATTATTGTCGTTGTGCTAACGCTTAATTTTTCATAACAGTACAGGATGGTTGGATAAATAATATTTCTGATTATCGTACAGTTAAGATTAAAAAATTAACGCTAACCAATATGAACAAGAATTCCCGTTACTCAGGCACAATAGCTACCCTTACCTTATTGCTTATATTTACGACGAATGTTTTAGCACAGAAAATCTCTGTAAAAGATTTAACTGTTGAGCATTTAGTAAATCCTTTTAGTATTGATAATCCAAAACCCAGATTTAGCTGGAAAATCGTTTCGGATCTAAAAAATACCAAACAGCGCAATTACGAAATCAGGCTGGGTACAACAGCAAATATTAACAAAGTTTTATGGAAAGCGGCGGTAAAAGATGATCAATCGGTATTGATTGCCTACGATGGCCCCGGGCTATCCTCAAAAACTAAATATTACTGGCAGGTTAGGGTAAAAGACAACCACGGAAATGCATCTGCATGGTCGCCTGTTCAGTTTTTTCAAACGGGTTTAAAACCTGAAGACTGGAGTGCAAAATGGATTTCGGTAGCAGGAACAGATACCTCCCTGGCCAGTCCTTTGTTCAGGAAAGAATTTAACTTGAAAAAAAATGTAAGGTCTGCAATGGCTTACATTACGGCTAAGGGTTTGTATGAGGCCAATATTAACGGCGGGCGTGTTAGCGATGCTTATTTTGCACCAGGGTGGACAAGTTATAAAGATCATATTCAGTATCAGGTTTACGATGTTAAGCAATCGCTAAAGAAAGGGGCCAATGTAATTGGCGTTTCGTTAGGCGATGGCTGGTACAAGGGACGTATCGGGTTTAGTAACCAAAAACAATTTTACGGCGATACCAGGGCTTTATTGCTGCAACTGGAAGTGGAATATACTGATGGAACCACAGAAACCATTATAAGCGATAACAGTTGGAAAACAGGTTATGGGCCAATACTTGCCTCTAATATTTATGACGGAGAAACCTACGATGCCCGATTAGAGTCCAAAGGCTGGAATAATATTGGTTTTAAAGAAAACACTTCCTGGAAACCCGTGACGGAACTCGCCAAGGGCCCTGAAAAACTGGTTGGGATGAGCGGACCGCAGGTAAGCAAACATGAAACGTTTAAAGCCTTAAAAATATTTAAAACCCCAAAAGGTGAAACCGTGGTTGATTTTGGGCAGAACTTAGTGGGCTGGGTAATGTTAAAAGCCAAAGGTGCAGCAGGTACCAAAATTACCATTAGCCATGCTGAAGTATTAACCAAAGAAGGGAATTTTTATACCACTAACCTCCGGTCGGCCAAGCAACAGAACAATTATATTTTAAAAGGCGGAACCGAACAGGTATTCGAACCTCATTTTTCTTTTCAGGGGTTTAGATACGTCAAAATAGATGGATACCCTGGCGAACTGAAACTGGAAAACCTTAGCGCGGTAGCTGTTTATTCGGATATGAAAACAAGCGGAAAATTTACGACTTCAAATCCTTTGCTCAATCAATTGCAGCATAACATTTCATGGGGACAGAAAGGGAATTTTGTTGATGTGCCGACAGATTGCCCGCAAAGGGACGAACGTTTAGGCTGGACAGGCGATGCACAGGCATTTGCCACAACAGCAGCATATAATATGGATGTATCGGGCTTTTTTACCAAATGGCTAAAAGATGTTTCTGCAGATCAGCTTCCAAACGGCAGCGTTCCTTTTGTTGTTCCGAATGTGCTCAATCAAAATGACGCCGGTTCTGCTGGTTGGGCTGATGTTGCCACTATTATCCCCTGGGATATGTATGTTTCGTACGGCGATAAAGGCATATTGGAAGCACAATATGGTAGCATGAAAAAGTGGGTCGATTATATTTCTTCGGTAACAAAGAACAATCTTTGGAACACGGGTTTCCACTTTGGCGATTGGTTGTTTTACCGTCCTAATGATGATAATGATGGCCGTGCCGCGGTAACAGATAAGTATATGATTGCCCAAACATTTTATGCGCATTCTACACAGTTGCTTATAAATGCAGCAAAGGTATTGGGCAAAACAGATGATGTAACCAAATATACTGCACTATTGGAGCAGATTAAAGCGGCTTATATCAAGGAAAATATGACGCCCAATGGCAAACTGATCTCTAACACCCAAACCGCATATGTTTTGGCCTTACAGTTTGATATGTTGCCTGAAAGCTTACGTGCACAGGCTGCACAAAGATTGGTAGATAATGTAAAAGATTACGGAAACCACCTGACGACAGGTTTTTTGGGCACGCCATACCTGTGCCACGTATTGAGCCGCTTTGGACATGAAGATGTAGCTTACAGTCTGTTACTGCAGGAAAATTATCCTTCGTGGTTATATCCGGTTAAAATGGGAGCAACCACCATCTGGGAGCGTTGGGACGGTATTAAACAAGATGGATCTTTCCAAACGGCTGATATGAATTCTTTTAACCATTATGCCTACGGAGCTATCGGCGATTGGATGTATAAAAATATTGCCGGTATTAATCCGGTATCTGCGCAACCAGGTTACAAAACCATTTTAATTGCACCAAGACCGGGCGGGAAATTAACCAGCGCATCCGCAGAACTGGAAACGGTGTATGGTACTGTTAAGTCATCATGGACGATTGCAGATGGTGTTTTTAAACTCGATGTAACCGTTCCTGCCAATGCAACCGCTACAGTGATATTACCAAAAAACGATAAAAAGGAAGAAATAGGCTCAGGTAGCTATCATTTTGAATATAAATATTAATCGCTTATAATTGCAGCTTCGTTAAAAGAGATTATATAAATATTATAGATTTGTCATCCTGAGCCTGTCGAAGGACCAGCATAATGTATGGTAGGCGTTTCGACAGGCTCAACGTGACAATTCGAATTGAAATTAACTTTATGATATAGCTCTTATCGATTTTAAATATTAAATGTACAGTAAAGAAGAAGCAGCACGCTTGCGCCAACAGTTTTGGATCAGTTTCGGGCAATACATGAAACCCGTCCCTTCGGCGAGTGGTTCTACCGTAAACTGGACGAACTACAAAACGGGGGTGAAGAACATCTTCTTTAAAATGGATGTTGATGGTAAAAAGGCCTTTATCAGCATTCAGTTATCACATCCAGATACTGATATCAGACACCTTATTTTCGAACAGTTTGAAGAATTTAAACTCTTATTTACCAATACCGTAAACGAAGAATGGGATTGGATTAAAGATGCAACCGATGATTTCGGTAAAACAGTATCTCAGATTTCGATCAGCATTTCCGGAGTGAGCATTTTTAATCAACAGCACTGGTCTACATTAATCTCCTTTTTTAAACCCAGAATAATTGCCTTAGATGAATTTTGGGATAATGTCAAACCTGTTTTCGAAGATCTGGTTTAATCGGCCAGGTTTAGTTGAGCAATCCTATCCTTCGAAAATTTAATTTCTTCTTTATCATCTGTTAAACTCGGTTTGCTTTTTAGATAAAGGTTATAATATTTTAGTGCATTTTTTCCCTGCTTTAAGCGGGTATCGTAAAATACGGCTAAACGATAATATAAAGTTGCTGTTGCTTTAAATTGCAGGCCTTTTTTGTAGGCTGCGCTTGCCAAAGCCAGTTGATTGTTTTCTTCGTAAACCAAGCCCAATAAAGAATAATAACTAGAAGTATTGGGTGAGATGGCCTCATCGATGGTCTTTCTGGTATAAATAGCTGCCTGCGGATAGTTTTTTAAGGCCCTATAGCTGAGAGAAGTATAATATAAGGTCGCCTCATTTTCCATCGCTGCTGCCTCCAGTTGTTTAAAAAGATCGATTGCTTTCTGATATTTCTTAGTATAATAATAAGCTTTGGCTACATCCTTGATTACTCCGGCATCGGAACCATCTTTCAATAGTTTCTCGCCTGAAGCGATCACTTCACTATACTTTTTAAGCTGGTTGGCAATGGGAAGTTTCGCCCTTTGCAGCACCAGGTTATCACTGTCTCCCTTAATGGCAACATCGAGTACGTGATAAGCTTTTTCATATTGTTGATAAGCAGAATGGATCTCCGCGAGATCAGCAGCAACGTCGCCTTCCAGTGGATTGATCAGGCTAGCCTTTAAGAGGTAAACGAGTTTGAGCGAATCATCTTTTGGAGAAGTGTACAAATTGGCTAGCAGCTTATACACATTAAAATTATTGCTGTCTATTTTTACAATTTCACTGTAATACAGTTTAGCCTTTTCGGTATTACCCCTTTTTGTATTAATACTGCCGAGGCTGAAAAGAATAGGCAGGTTCTGCGGTTGTAGTGAATAGGCCTTGGCATAAAATTTTTCGGCTTCTACATTATTGCCCGCCATTAAAAAACAATAACCAATCTGGCTGAGGTTTTTAAAATCATTCACATCCTCTCCATAAATACCTTTGAGGTATTGAGCGGCATCGCCGTAACGCTGGGTCTGATAGAAATCGAAAAGTTTCTCCTTATCTACAGCGCTGATATTTTGTGCGTAACCAGCTAAACCTAAACCAAATAAGACCAATAGTGTAAGGAGGTTTTTCATAACAAATAATTTTAAACTAATTTATTAGTTGTTTTCGGTATTTCCAAATCTGTTTTGTTAAAAGATTGGCTAAATAAAACAAAACCAGCGCTAAGGGGTTTATAAGGAATAGTTTAACTAAAAATAAGAACCTATGAATACTTTAAAGAAGTTTGAATTAATGGAAAAGATCGTGCGTGAATTGGAAGATTTGCAAAACTCTCAGCAGGCACTTATTCAAAAAATTGGTAAAATTGAAGTCGATAATATCGAATTGGGCGATAACCGCCTGGAAAAAGATTTACCGGATATTCATCAAAATTTAGCTGATAACTTAGATACTATTTCGGGAATTTTAGATTACTTTGCAGGTAAAACACAAAACTTTGGTGATAAAAACAATGTTGATGCTTTAAAAGAACAGGAAGCCATTAACAACGCCACCAGCTAAAATTAATCGCATATGAAATTTTTATCTTTAACCGTTGCCTTTTTGCTTGTTGGCTTATTCGCCAGCGCACAGGTACTGCCATCTTTCCAGCTGGGCATTAAAGCTGGGGCAAATTTTTCGAAATTTGATAGTGAGAACACTTTTAACAGTAACAACCGCGCTGGTTTTTACGGTGGCCTTTGGGCCAGGGTAGGTGCGGCAGGCGTTTACTTCCAACCTGAACTTTATGTGTCGGGAAAGAAAGCAGATTTGGTAAGTGAGTCAACGGGAGAGGTAAATAAAGTACGTTTCACAAGTTTAGATGTGCCATTATTGGTAGGTACTAAGTTTGGTGCCGCTGGTATTGGACTCCGTTTAAACACCGGACCAATGTTTTCATTGATATTAGATGAAAATCAAAGTTTTGGTCAGGCTGCTGGGAGCGTTTTCAGGGCCGACTTTAAAAATCAGGCTTTGGCCTGGCAGTTTGGAGCAGGTTTAGACCTTAAAAAATTAAGCTTCGATGCACGTTACGAACTTGGCTTATCTAAAATTAATAAAGCAGGTTATCCTGGAACTAAGTTAAACTTATTTACAGTTGGCTTAGGTTACCGGATTTTTTAAGCCTACTTATTAAAAATTTAAAAGGTGTTCATTAACTAATGGACACCTTTTTTTGTGTCCAATATTTTAAAGAAATAAGTTTTAGCAATAAAATTTGTTTTTAATAAATAGATATTTATATTTGTATCGCAAACGATATAATCGTTTGCGATTTAAAAAAATAGACATAATATGAAAACGTTGTATGAAACTAGTGCTACCGTAACCGGTGGCCGTAATGGAAAAATAACAAGTGAAAATGGTGCATTGGAATTAGAAGTTAGAATGCCAAAAGAATTGGGTGGAAGCGAGCAAGGCTATACCAACCCCGAACAACTTTTTGCTGCAGGCTATGCAGCTTGCTTTGATAGTGCACTTAATTTAGTTATGGGCCAGGCAAAAGTTAAACCTGAAGAACCTTCTACGGTTAAAGCAAATGTTGCTCTTCATTCGAATGGGCAGGGAGGTTTTGTCCTTGGTGTATCGCTACAGGTACATATACCAGGAGTTGAGGCGGCGCAAGCCCAGCAACTGGTAGAAAAAGCCCATACAATTTGTCCATACTCTAACGCCACCCGCGGAAACATCGATGTTAAGCTGGAAGTAATTTAATAGAATCAAAATGAAATCGTTATTGTGCATCCTGCAATAACGATTTCAATGATTAGGCCCGTGATAGAAAATTTCAGTTAAAAATTATTTACTTAGCTGAATATTTTGTTATTATTAGTAAAGAAAGTTGTGATGGAAATAAATGATGCTATTAAACTCGAAAATCAATTGTGCTTCCCGCTTTATGCTGCTTCCAGGTTGGTAACTAAATGTTATCAGCCGGTACTTGATAGTTTGGGAATTACCTATCCGCAGTATCTTGTGCTAATGGTGCTTTGGGAAACTGATTCGGTTAGTTTAACGGTACTTTCACAAAAACTGATGTTACAATCGAATACTTTGACCCCGTTGCTTAAGCGGATGCAGGAAACCGGACTGGTTGAACGCGTTAGGTCTTTAAAAGATGAAAGGAGTATTGTAATATCCCTGACAGAAAAAGGCAGTGCTTTAAAAGAAAAGGCCCCTGTATTGCGTGCTCAGCTGAGCGATAACCTCGGTGTGAGCCTTGAAGAAATTAACCAGTTAAAAAGCCTTCTTGATAAGTTAATTTTCAACCTGAACAAATAAGTAATTTGGTATACGCTCGTTCCAATCGGAATTAATCCTCTTTTCCCGTTTCAACCTCAGTAAGTTCGTAAGCAAACGATCCGTTTTTGGGTATAATAGGTGTTGCCCTGCCAATGCTGAGCGCTTTAATGAAAGATGCACCAAAATAAAATATCAACGAAGAGTAGAATACGAAAAGCATAATGACGATAATCGATCCCGCTGACCCATAAATATTGCTGATGTTGCTCAACGGCAATAAAATCCTTAAAATATACTTTCCTGCGGTAAAAAGGCATCCGGTTAACAGACCTCCTGAAATAGCTGCCCGCCAGGTAGGACGCCCGTTTGTTAAATACCTGAAAAGTATGGTAAACCAGGTGGTTACGATGATCACAAAAACCAATTGGTTGATGATTGAAGTTAAGACCAATCCGAAAGAAGGAGAACCGTTTTTTAGATAGGCACCAATATATGCCTGCACACTATCGGCCAGCAAGCCTATAAAAAATAATATGCCGGCAAATAAGATAATCGTAACGGATACAGCTCTTGATTTAAGGGTATTAACAATCCCTTTTTTATCTTTTTGGCCGATATTCCAAATCTGCTCTAAAGAGTTTTTAATCACATTAAATAGGGTGGTAGCTACAAAAAGGAAAAATATAAAACTAAAGAATGTAACATACCAGGCCTGATCGATACCCCGGATGTTTCGCAATGTAGTTCTGATCTGTAAAATACTCTCATCGTCAAGAATACTGGCCAAACGTTCGAAAAGGTGTGTAGCCAATAAGCGCCTATCGGTAAACATACCAAACAGCCTGATGAGGATAATTAATATTGGGGGTAAGGCAAAATTGGTAAAAAAAGCAGTAGCACCGGCCAGACGTAAGGGATCATTCTGCTGAAATAAATTAAATGCTTTTCTTATTGTCGAGAAAAAAAACTTCAGATCTTCTGTTATCGATGGCATCACTCCTGCGTTAAACTCAAAAGGCCGAAAATAGTAAAAATACTTTATTCAGCCTTTTCTATGCATGTAAAGATTCTAGTTTGTTTTGGTGAAAACCAGTAAGGTTTTATCGCCATTCAGCAAATGTAGCTTATTATCAGTTATTTTAGCTCCATTAACCTGATTAAGGGCATGTAAGTAAGCACGTTCGGCTGCATCAGTTTCCTGACAGAACATTTTTGTGCCAAAAACATTTTTAACGGTTATTTTATTATCTGCAATTTCTCCCTGGCCGCCGTAATTGTTACAAAACGATTTTCCACTGATTTTAAGGCTGTCGGCAAAGTTTAGCGTTGCTTTTGCTGTTGTAGGTAAGGTTAAACCTGGCAGCGCTGTTAACTCCCATTTGGTATTGGTAAAGCTCGCCGGATCTAATTTTTCTTTACAAGAACTCAATAATAAGATCAGCATTCCGCAGAACATAAGGTGTTTCATAATGTAAGGTTTAAATGATTTTCCTTTTTAACATCAAAAACTAAACCATAAAGATAAAATTGCTTTTTGAAAACGCTAAATTGGTTTTTCAATCTTCATCCAGTGGTGTTTTATGCCGCGGTAATCGAAAATAGAGATCCGTTTTAAGCCCACTTTTTCCAGAACATGAATAGACCCCAGGTTATCGATGTCTGCTATGCCAATGATCTCATTTAGATTGAGTTCATTAAAACCATAGTCCCGTGCCGCCATTGCAGTTTCTGTAGCGTAGCCTTTGCCCCAAAACCGTTTACTGAACCGATAGCCCAGATCGTAATAATTGATATGGCTATTGGTAGATTCTTTAATTAGTTTTAAGCCCGACCAACCTACAAAATTCCCCGTTGCTTTTTCGATAACAGCCCATCTGCCAATACCGTTTTCGATATATTGTTTTCTGATAAATTCTATTTCTGCGATACTCTGTTCGATTGATTTTGCAGGCTTATTGCCCAGGTAAAGGTGCACTTCAGGATCACCGTCCATTTCAAACATGCCCTCAGCATCAGTAGGTAGCAATTCGCGTAAAATTAAACGTTCGGTTTCGATAAATATTTTCATTAACTTGGTTTTAAAAAATTGCCATCAATGATTAAAAGTTTCACGCTTTCCTGCGATACCGACCGGTGTGAACTTAAATCGTCAGAAACCACATAGGTCATCCCCGTGCTAAGCACGAATGTTGCTCCATTCTCCATTTCGCTTACAAAGCTACCCGCCAAACAATGTACAATGTGGCCTTTTTGGCACCAATGATCGGCAAGGTAGCCCGCAGAGTAGGTAACAATCCTGATCCTTAAGCCATCCAGGTTTAAGGTTTGCCAGGTTGCCATACCTGTTTCGCCAGGGTATTCTACTTTTTCTATCTGACTCCAATCTATATTGGTAAAGGGTATCGTATACATAGTTGTTTTTTAATGGCTTATAATTAATAAAAGGAAATCAGATAAGCAGGTATCTTAAGTGGTTTTTACATTTAATGGAGTGTCTGGTTTTCTTTTAAGGATGAGTGCTGCTACCAACGAGATCAGTATCCCTACAGGCAGAATTTCCATATAGGTAAATAGAACCACCATGATTGGGTTTTTGTACATTTCCTGACTGGAAGCCAGTTCTTTTGTCTTAGTTGCCAGCTCAGCTGCGGATGCGCCATCTGCTTTGGCTTCTCTAAGTGCCTGAGCAACATATTTATCCATAAAATCAGGCATAAATACATAATAATCAATCAACCACACAATAACATATATGGTAGAAGCTACTAAGCTGATCAATGCACCGATTTTAAAAGCTTTGCCGAAAGTGATTAACCCATCGTTGTATTTATCGCGATAGTTTTTTATGCCGACAAAAATAAATGAAAAAGCCAATACCATTGAGGCATAGCCTATAAGCATGCTATGCTCAAGGTTCGGGTCGCTATAACATCTCGCCATAGAGAGCACCATTAATGTTGATACAATTAAGCCGGCGATTAATCCGAATACAATTACGTTCTTTTTCATCAGTATATAGTTTGTTTTTTAATTGTGATGAAACTATCATGAGCAATATTTTTCACCAGTCTCTATTTGATTTTTTGTGTTCAAGAGCTCACAGGCTCGGTTCATCTCTGTCTGTGAGCGTTTGCTCATGATGGTTTCATCTGTTTATAATTTTAAGAGGTTTACACCACAAAATTGCTTCGATTATTTTTTTTAACCATCATACTTTAGGGTGATTTTTCAGATCGGTAGCCTTTTAATACCACTGTATTAGTTCGTTAAGGGATAATACTGAGTCTTTTGGCTGTTTCTATGGCCTGAGTTCTGCGTTTAACTTCCAGTTTTTCGAAAAGTCTGGCGTTGTGTGTTTTTATGGTATTTAAAGATACAAATAACTTTAACGCAATTTCCTGATTGCTTAAACCCGAAGACATGAGCTGCAAAACCTCCAGCTCTCTTTTGCTGATGTTGAGTTTGGTCAGTTCTTTTTCGTTGAGGATAAATGTTTCAGGTCTCTCCGTAAAAACTTCTTTTTCGATCAGTATGGTTTTGGGCCTGGTTAATTTAAGCGCGAGCCAAATGCCTAAAGCGGTAAAAATAACGGCTATCGAACCGGCATAAATTTCGAAGGCATGGTCGATGATAATAAAACGAAGTTCAAGCCACTTCAGCAAAAACAGTAGTACAGCCAGGAAAACCCCATATAAGATTACGCTTTTATTTTTAGCGAGAAAATTCGGTGTGTTTGCCATCGGTTATCTGTTAATCAAAAATAAGGAATTTAGTCTGAAGTAGTCAAATTCTGCCCTCTAAATACAGAAGCTAAGTCGTTTGAATCTGACGGAGATGCAAATGCAAGCGGATGTGGTTTTTATGATTAACAGATATTGGGATACCGGTATAAAACACGATCTGTTGTGCTTTTTAAGCAGATGCGGTAATTTTATGGTGACTTTGATAAAATAAGCGCAATAAAGATTATAAATTAGCAAAAAAAAAATAATCATATCTATGAAAATTACGCTTTATGCACTCTTACTTTCCGTTGTTTTATTTGGCTGCGGTAAATCTGAAAAAACCTGCAAGGCAAGACCATTTGCTGTTAGTGACGATTTTAATGTTTTCCCGAAATCGAAGAAAAATGTACTTACTATCCTAAAAACAGATTCTGGCACTGTGGCAGCAGCCGATCGCTTTGCCATTCAATATAAAGATACCACTATTATTGTTGACGATGCTCCAAACGCCGCTGCGCAGAAATTTATTGTTGCATCATTCATCAATACACAAAAAACAGCTGTATTAGTACAGGTAGCTAATGAAACAGGGAAAATGGCTCCGTTTTACATCATTTCTGTTAATGATGGAAAAACCGAAGTGGTGAGCTTGAATAAACCATCAAAAGGTGCCGAAGATAAAAAATATACAAACGGTTTAGAAGAATTAACACGTAGTAATATTTTGGTGAATAACGATTTTTTTATTACGACTATAAATTCGAGAGTTTACCCTATTAAAAGACAAAATCCTGACGAACGTATCCAGGGGAAATTTTTTATGTATTCTAGTGATAAAACCACACTGGTTTTTTTAACTGCTAATTCTTTGTACCAGGTTAATACGGCAACAGGCGAAACTTTTAACCTGCCATTGCCAGCAGCATTAATAAATGAACCTGAAACTCTTGTCGGAAATATTCAAAGAGATTATACTTTGGTAGCGAATGCAAATGGAACATCTTTCTTAAAGAAAAACGCTGATGATGACCGCATTGTAGATATTAAGGAGTTTAAACACTAGTCTATATTGCTTATTCCATTTGGGTGTAGATAATGAATTTTTACGACAGGTATAAAAACGGAGAATCGCATAGTGTTTATGCTGATATTGAAAAATTAGGAGAAGAGGCATTTTCTCCAAGTTACTATCCTGATGTTGAAAAAGTATTGATTGAGACTTTCCAACGGGTTAGGTTCAATCTTGAGATTATCTACAAAGAACTTAAGAATATTGATTACGTTTTCTGGGCAGATGATACGGGAAATGACGAAGCATTATTGATGCCCTTCTCTAATACTGACGAACTACTTAATATATTAGAGCAGAACATAGAACTGGTAGGTAAACTACCAGTGTCGATGAAAATGTTTTACCAAATTGTTGGCTCGTGCAATTTTGCGTGGAATTACCAAGATGATCCAGATATTCTATGGGAGATGGCAGATCCTATTCAGGTAACACCTTTAACCGACTGTGTTTCGCAGGTAACCGATGAATACTGGCTGGAAGAAATGGAAGAATACATTCAGGATGCTGATTTTGGCTTTGCATTTCTGGATCTATCTGCTGACGATCTTCATAAGGATAATGTTAGCGGTGGTCCTCCCTATGCATTGCAGTTAAATAAAGAAAGAAGTATTGATAGTAAGTTTTTAAATGAACCTAATGACACAACATTTATCAACTATTTGAGAATCTGTTTTGAGAGTTGTGGATTTCCAGGTATGCCTTATGCTGATAATAAGGTATTTCAGGAATTCTTTTGTAAAGTAAAGCCTCAAATGCAGAAAATATAAGACATTTTAACTAGGCAAGGTTAAACCACCATTGTTCTAAAGGTGAGGTTTATCCTTGGTTTATTTACTTTTTTGGTTGGTGGAAGGCGGTGTAGCCAATTGGTTTGTGTTTCATCTTTCATCACCAATAAACTTCCATTTTCTAAAAATAAAGTTACCGTTTCTTTAGTTTTTTTATGTTTAAAAAGAAACCTTCGTTCTGCACCGAAACTTAATGATGCAATGGCAGAATCTTCAGCTAAGGCTTTCTCGTCGTCACTGTGGTAAGCCATTCCTTCATCACCGTTGTGGTATAAATTAAGTAAGCAAGAGTTAAAAGTGGTACCTGTTTGCTCCTCTGAAATTTTTTTTAAATCCAGTAACTCCTTTGTCCATGGTAAGGCCATTTTCGATTTATTGGAGTAGGTATAAGAATAGGCTTCATCTCCGTACCAGGCAACTTTTCTTTTGGTAATGATGTGTTTGCCCATAATAAAAGCCTCATCATTTTTCCATTCAATGGTATTCATCAGTACATCAAAATAATGATCGGCTTCGGATACCTGGAATAATTTGCCGTAATAATTTACTGTTCCGCCGTATGGGAGCAGATTTTGATTAACATCTATTGTGGTGTTGAATAAATCCATTGTTTATATACTGTTTTTAAGCAATGCCCGCAAGGGCGGTAGCCATGTTGAAGTGCTTCATCTACAGAACGGAAAAATACACGGTTTTCTTTCTTCATCCGCTTTCCTGATGTACATCTAAGTGATTCGTAAATCTTCAATCTGGCATTTCCACCAAGGCAAATATCTTTGTTTTTTAAATGTTTTTTGAGTTCCTCCGTTGAAATATCTGCATGTTTGATCATACGGCATTAAGCATTAGTTTTTGCAGCCTCCCAGCCAATCATGGCTGTTTTTCGGTTTACTCCCCAATGGTAGCCGCCCAAGGCACCACTCGATTGTATTACCCTGTGACAAGGAATGAGAAACGCAACCGGATTATCGCCAATTGCAGTGCCCACTGCTCTGGATGCATTAGGATTTTTTAATTTTTTGGCAATGTTACCATAAGTGGCCAATTTACCCATAGGGATTTTTAACAAAGCTTCCCAAACTTTTAACTGGAAATCAGTACCTTTTAAATGCAGTTTAATCTGGTGCAATTTGTTCCAATCGTGACTGAAAATAAATAATGCGTTCTGTTGTTCTTTATCTAATATCTGCTGATATTGAGCCGCTGGGAATTGGCGTTGCAAATTCGCCAAAGCAATATTTTCGTCGTCATAAAAAGCGATATGGCAGATTCCTTTTGTGGTACTGGCTACAATAATGTTGCCAAACGGACTTTCTGCAAAACTATAATTGATGTGGAGGTTTTCGCCACCGTTTTTATATTCTCCGGGCGTCATGCCTTCAATGTTTACAAAAAGATCGTGCAGTCTGCTGGTTCCCGATAAACCGGTTTCTAATGCAGTATCGAATAAACTTTGGTTTTCTTTCAGCATTTCTTTGGCATAACCAATGCTAATGTATTGCAAAAAACGCTTAGGCGTAGTGCCCGCCCATTCGCTAAATAATCGTTGGAAATGAAAAGGGCTTAAATTTACTTTTTCTGCAATTTCTTCCAAACCAGGCTGTGTTTTAAAATTCGCCTTGATATAGCCAATGGCATCGGCTATGCGATTGAAATTGATTTCTTCTTGTGCTTTCATGGTCTTGAATAATTTATATCCAAAAGTAGTTTGGAAAGAAACGGTAAACTACCCGAAACTTGCTAAGTTGAACCGGGATTTTAAAATCCTGTTTGTTTAATTTCGTTGCTGATTAATTTCTCCGCCCTTGCAAGATCGATATTTCCATTGATATCAATCTGAAGAAAATAAGGCGCTTGCCACTGTTGGGTTTTCTCTGCCTGTTTATTTGTTACCGTATCCCAGGGCGGATAAACCCTAATCCCTCTTTTACCTTCTATTCCATTTTTGGTAATAATTTTATGTTGTATCAATATGTCTTTTGGAAAAATAAACTGGCCAGATCGGTCAACACTACTGGCAGATATTATTAATAGGTCGAATTCATCCTGATCATTAAAGGGTGTAGTAATTCCTGCTTCATTCCGCTTCCATATGGTTACAAATTGCCCGGTTTTAGTTGGGGTGATTTTAGAAAGGCGATGTTTGATTTTTAACCTGTTTAATTCAAAAGTACAGGCCACATATTCCCAACTTTCACTTTCTGTTTGCAGATTATTTATTTGATAGCCTAACGGGTGGTAAACTAAATTTGATGCAGTTTGTAATATCAAGGGTAATTTAGTTATCGACATGTTAGTTAAAAAATAGGGGGTGAAAGAAACTGAACGAAAATAAGACGTTTTTATCTGATTGATCTTAGCTGTTTAAATAGCCCAGCGCTTATTGCTCTTCGATGATCGATTTTCCTTTCGATTTATCTCCTGATGTCCACTGCCAGGTTTCATGAAGCCTGATTTTGCCATTTGCTAATTGTTCTGGCTTTGAATGGCAAATCCCGGTCATGAGTTCCCCTTGATTATTTACCTGGTGATAGCGCATTTCGATGTTGCCGTTTTCATCAACTAAGCCAATTAAATGACCGGAAATAATTTTTCCGCCTGTATATTCAGCAGTAAGGATATTTCCGGTTTGTTTATAGCTAAAAACGGTTTCATTTGATGTTTCACCATTTTCTGTATTATTGATCGGTTTAAAAAGCTTGTTGTTATAGTTTATCATAAGATGATAAAACTAATCATCTCTTCCAGAATAAAAAAATCATAGGATGAGCCTTCTACAATTTTAGGTGTTTAACCTAGCAAACCAAAGCGTTTTAACCTAGGCCAACCAAAGCTTTTCCTCCCTTTTTACCAGCAGGTACCTGTCATCACCTAAAATTAAATAACCGTATTCATAGCAGAAAATGTATGTGTTACTGTTCTGGGTTTTATAACTATAAGTATGGTATTCAAAATTAAAGCCTGCCGAAATTAGCTTTTTACCGGTAACCTTGGTTTTACCATTTGGATTAAGCGCAGCAAGGATAGCACGATTCTTTCTGAGTATGCTATTTACCCTTTTAATCACGAGATTATTCTCAATCTTTAAACGATTGTTGTAATTGTTGCGACAAGAATCATCGCAGTATTTTTTATCGGCCCTTCCTCTAATCAGGGTTCCGCAGTCTAAACATAAACGTTCCATAATAATTTCTTTTTTTATTATGGGATGATGACCTAATTTATAAAATAAAATGGTGGAATAAAAAAAAATATAAAACATCCTCTTGAAGCTTTAAATGCATGTTTTCCGTGTATAAACGTTTATAACCGACTATAAATGTTTACAATCCGACTAATTTTTGATCATCTTGGCACTTTTGTCCTGTCGGTTATCGAGGTGATGACTGTTCGTTAAACATTTAGAAACTTAAAATTTAAAGATCATGGAAAGTGCAATTAACAAAGTAGTATTGAGCGGATTTGCAGGAGCAGATGCAGAGATTAAAACTTTTGGAAATCAAAAATTAGCAAGGGTTAACCTGGCCATAAACGAAAGCTATAGGAATGCTTCAGGCGAGGACGTAAAAAAAGTACAATGGTTCAATTTAACTTTCTGGAATGCAAAAGCCGACATTGCCGAAGCTCAGGTTAAAAAGGGTACAGGCTTAAGGGTAGAGGGCAGGTTACAGGCTAATAGTTACGATGGTCATGACGGGAAAAAGCGTTATGGAGTAGATGTAGTAGTTAGTGACGTCGTAATTAGAGAAAATGAAAAACAGGATGCTTTTTAGCCTGTGAATAATCGCATCATGTAAATATTTGATTTATATGATGCGATTTAAAGATTACAATCTAATAGAAAGGCCAGTATAAAAATTAATTCCTGGGGCTGGGTTAAAATACCTCCCATTTGCGGCGTTTAAATCATTGCCTAAGCTGTAATCAACATTTAGCAGATTGTTTAAGCCTGCAAATAAATCAAGATGGGTTCGGCTTAACCTTAGGTTTTTTATTCCGGCTTTTACTTCAAGCAGATGGTACCTTTTAGAAAAGGTGGTATTGGCATCATTTAGCGGAATAGCTGACGTGTAGTTGTGTTGAGCAAAGAAGTAAAGTTCTTTTTTAAAGTTAAATTCGATACTATTAACCCATATATTTTTTGGAACGCCAGTAAGTTGGTTACCCGCGTAATTATTAGTGCCGCTTACAAAATCTTCAAATTTAAATTGGCTCCAGGTATAATTGCTTCTTAGTTGTAATCCTGTTAACCATGAAGTATTGTTTTTGATAACCCACAAGGCTGTTTCCAATTCAATACCTTCCTGTTTTGTTCCACCTGCATTTATGAAATATTCAGCATCATTTTGATTTAGCCTTCTAACAATAGCATTTTTTAACTCGTAATGGAATACATTTCCGTTGGCGTAAAAACGGTTATTCCCCGTTTTATACCTTAAGCCCAGTTCATAATTCCAGCCTGACTCTGCTTGCAGGTTATTGTTGATGATGTTATCAGACGACCTCACTTCTGCAATAGTAGGCGTTGAATAACCTTTACTTACAGAAGCCCTGACAGAGAGGTCATTTGCAATTAAGTAAGATAACGCAGCCTTTGGCATAAATTGGGCGTTAAACTTGCGCGCTCTTGTTGCAATTGTTACAGGGAAGTAGCTTTCATAGTTGTAGCTAAAAATGTTTAAACTCGATGCAAGTTCGATCAGAAATTTATTGTTGATGTCGAAGTTTAATCTGAAGTAAGCAAAATCCTGACCAGCTTTTAAGCGGTCTGAAGCTTGCATTGAGGTAGCTTCCCCACTATTGTTATTAAAGTTTTTAATCTGACTTTTGGTAGCAGAACTTTCTAGTCCTATCTGGGCATTAAATTTAATGTCTTCATTTGCCTGAGCGTATTCTAAAAATGTTCTTAACCCAAGCGTACTTTCGTAGCGCTGTTCGTAATTAGTTATAAACGGGTTCTTGAAGTCGGTATACGAGGTAAACAAAGCAATAACATGCTTTAGATGTTTATTGATCTGGTATGAATTGGATATTCCCCCGAAAATGGTTTTATTGTAAATGGCGGCTTGCTGTGAAATGGCGCCAGGTAATGTTGGTGTTGCCGGACGGGCCAGTTTAGGGTTTTGATCTAATTGTACAGCCGTTAATCCACCTGGTGTTTCGTAATTTAAATCGCTGTAAAAAGCAAAAGCCTTTAAACTGCCAGCATTGCTATAATTCCATTGCTGTATCGTTTGAAAATATTTTCTGCCCATTGCACTATTTTGCCGATACCCATCGCTTCTCTGGTATCCTTCGCTAAAGCTGAAACTGTACTTTTTGTATTGCTGTTTGATGGATGCCGTTTGATGAAAGAGGCCATAGGAGCCTCCAATCGCTGAAATAGTAATTTCATTGTGGTTTATGGCAGGCGGATTAATCAAAATAGCACCACCTGTATTTGCACCAAAAATACTGGCTTCAGGCCCTTTATAAATTTCCATCATACCTACTGCAGAAACATCTAAAGCATTGAGGTAGGTATTTCCGCCTGCATCAGTTAAGGGGAATTCATCAATGTAAATTTTAATATTTCGAATGCCAAAAGGAGATCGCAGTAAACTGCCTCGGAGCGATAAACGATAGCTACCAGGCGAACGTTCTTCCATTCTTACACCAGGTACAGTATTTAAAGTGCTCACTAAGGAACTGTTCTGCTGATTTCCGATTAAATTGCTATCGATCAAATTTACGGCTGATACCGATCTTAATAATGAGTGCGGATTGTAATAACCTTTAACGGTAACTTCTTCGAGTTTTTTGGTCGAATCGGGTTTTATCGTTTGCGCTAAACCAGTAAAGGAAAATAAAGTCAGGAATAGTAGAAGGTTCGGTTTCAATAGGATAATAATTGATGGTTTAACCACAGATTGGCAGATAAATTTAGCGCATATTCTGCTAACCTGCGGTTATTTTGTAAACTATTTAGCAGCAACCCTCCAAATTATGCCACTAACATCATCGGCAACCAGTAATGCTCCATCGGGCGTCAGGGTAACGCCAACAGGCCTGCCATAAACTTCGGCCTTATCTGCATCAGCTACAAAACCAGTTAAAAAGTCCTCTGGTTTGCCTGCTGGCTTTCCATCTTTAAAGGGCACAAATGCAACTTTGTATCCGGAAATGGCAGAGCGGTTCCATGATCCATGCTGACCTATAAATGCACCTCCCTGATATTTTTGAGGGAATTTTGTGCCTTTGTAAAAAGCTAAGCCCAAAGAGGCGGTATGCGCACCTACAGCAACATCAGGCACAATTGCTTTTTTAACCAGCTCCGGGTTTTTACCTTTTAAACGGGGATCTTCATTTTGACCAAAATAAGAATATGGCCAACCATAGAAACCGCCAGGTTTAACACTGGTGATGTAATCGGGAACAAGATCATCTCCCAATCCATCGCGCTCATTTACAGCTGTCCAAAGCATATTTGTAGCTGGTGCCCAATCCATTCCCACGGGGTTGCGCAAACCACTCGCATAAATTTTCTCACCAGTTCCATCTGTGCTGATTTCCAGGATATTAGCTCTTCTTGCTTCGTTTTCCATGCCATTTTCACCAACATTACTGCCCGATCCAACGGTAATATAAATTTTGCTTTTATCTGCATTGGCAATTAAATTTCTCGTCCAATGATTATTATATCCACCAGCTGGGAGACTCAGGATCTTTTTGCCTGTAGCGTTGATTTTCGTATCACCTGTTTTATAAGGAAATTGCCACAAGCCATCGGTATTGGCTACATAAAATGAATTGCCAATAATCAGCATTCCGAAAGGCTGATTGAGCCCGTTCAAAAAAGTGGTAACAGTTTCTGGCTTGCCATCTTTATTTTCATCGCGGTATAGTAAAATCGTATTGGCACTTTTACCAGGTACTTCAGATTTAGCTTTGCCGGTTACTGCGTTGGCAACGGCCTCTGCAGTACTTCTTTCTGAATTGGAAAGGGCCACAAGTACATCCCCGTTTGGAGCTATATATGTGTTGCGCGGGCTTTTAATATTTGAAGCAAATCTGGTTACCACAAAACCCGCTGGGGCAACTGGCGTTTTACCTTCAGGCCAATCGATAACCTTACTAAATTTACTTTTGGCTGCGTTGGTATCTGGTGCAGGTAAGTCTAAGGTTCCGTTTTTAGTAGTAAGTGTTGTATCTTCTCCTTGCTTTTGCGAACCTGAATCAGACCGACATCCGAAAAAAATAATGGATGAAAGTATTGCTGTGCAGAAAATTTTATTTTTCATGTTAACCCGTTTTGATAAAGGAAATTAGTTCAGAAAAATATAACATCAAAAACGGACAGATGGTTTGCCCTTGTACAAAGATCATTATAAACAATAAAAGGAAAGTACCCTGAAGTACCTTCCTGGAGAGCGCATACTATTTTCCCTGGCCCAATGCTATGGTTAACAGGGAAGTACTTTTATATAATCTTTTAAATTGAGATATTGATTGAGCAACAAAAATCTGATCACCGAAAAGACGATCCGTTTTTAGAGTTATGGGAGTGTAGCAAAGGAATTTGAGCATAAATTTCCAGTTGTTAATTTGAAAACGATTAATTAAAACTAAATTACAGCATTACACCTAATTTTTTAGTTAAATTTTGTTAAATCGTTTTTAATGCGAAGGCTGGATTTTCTTGGCTATTATTTAACCAGGTTTTCCTGTAATTTTTTCTCGATGTCTTTAGCGTTTAAGATCAGCGCAGAGAATTGAGGGTCTGATTTTACCAGTAAAAATTTTCCGTTGGGAAGGATGATTGCTGAGGTTCCACAAGAAGTAATCTCTTTAAACAATAATTTTCTAAGAAAGCCCGAATCGGTTTCTATCTCTAAACCTTTCGATTTAATCGGACTGAAACTTTTTCCTACTTCGCGGTATTGGTAAATGGCAACTTTTGGTCTGGCCTCTGCTTTTTCGAGAATGTTTTTCTGAAAGGTCCACCTTACATTGTTCAGGAATTCTGCGTTCTGATAACTAAGGTCTTTCCAGCAGTCGTCTTTATTGAAATCGTATTTAATGATAATGGTATCTTTTAAAGCAAGCCTTTGGTTTTCTTTTAAAAAAAGATGCAGGGAATCTACTTGTGAATCGGTTAGTGTTCCTGCCTGATAGCGTTTAGTTTCATCCAGATACAGTTTTGGCGAACAGCTATATATCACAAGAGCAATAACAATTAAGGCAAATAACTGCAGTTTGATTTTGTTGAGGTTTTTCATTTGTGTGAGCATTAAAGTTGAACTTTCCTGGCTAAATTTAGTCATTCAGCCAGGAAAAATCTTAAGACATAAATTTATAACTAAAATTTAAGTCTTAAACTTTTTTGGTAATTTTTTATAGTATCATCACTTAACCTTTTAATATTTTGGTTTTTTCGGCATCAAATTCTTCCTGCGATAAAATACCGGCATCCAATAATTCTTTCAGATCTAACAGTGCCTGTTTTTTTGATGTGATATCATTTTTAGTCGGTTCTGTACTGTTTTCAGCAGGTGCTGTACCATTGATTGGCTGGTTAGAAATGTTTGAAGGACCAAATTTTAACAAGAGTTCTGTAATTTCATTGAACCCCTTAATGTTTGAATAATCTATTGCTTTCTGTTCCTTAACATTTACAATGGAAGGGTTAGCTGATTTTTCGAGTAAAAATTTTACTGCATCTTTTTTGCCATTCGCAGCTGCATAATGTAAAGCTGTGTTTCCGCTTTCATCCTGAATATTAACATTAGCACCTTTTTCTGTTAATAGCTTTAACATACTTAAGTGGCCGCTTTTGGCTGCTACATGTAACATGCTTTCGCCTCCGTAGTTGTAGTTGTTATCGAAAGAGAAACTGGCCGAAATGGAAATGTTATTGGCGGTTTCTACCCATTCTAAATATGAATACATGGAATCGTCGTTACCCGAAAGTGGTTTTGCATAATTTACATCTACACCCTGGCTTAAAAATAAATCGACAATTTCTTTCTGGTTATTGGCGCAGGCATACCAGATTGGTGAGAGACCATCTTTTGAAGAAACGAATACATCGGCACCTTTTTCTACCAATGTTTTGGTGAGCATGCGGTTGGCGTCATAACAGGCAAGCAGCAGTGCCGATTCGCCTGCGTGGTTAACATGGTTGATATTGGCGCCTTTATCAATCAGCAATTCAACCATTGGCGTGTTTTTAGATTTTACCGCAAAAATTAGGGGTGAATCGCCATGTTTATTAGTGGTATTGATATTGGCACCAAATTCCAATAATTTTTGAACAATTTCTTTGTTCCGCCAGCCTGCAGCAATAAGCAAAGGCGTTTCTGCTTCATTATTTTCGCCATCAACTTCAAGACCTTCATTAAGTAGTTTTTCTAATACTTCAATCTGCCCGCTTTGAGCAGTAAGGTGTAATAAGCTGTTGCCTTTAAAATCCTTAATGTCAACTCTTGCATCTTTATCTAAAAGAAATAGTGCGGTTTGTTTCTGTTTTTGTAAACAGGCAAAGTAAAACGGTGTTTCGCCGGCATGATCTTCGTAATCTAAAGCTGCCCCACGATCTAACAAAATCTGTACAAGGTCTAAATACCCGCGGTGGGCGGCATAATGGAGGGCTGTTCTGCCTTTTTCATCGGTATAGCCTACCTCTACCTCTTGGTTGGCCAATAAAAATTCGGCTATTTTGCGCTTGCCGCTTTCGCAGGCAATAATAAATGACATCGACATATTTTAAGATTGTTTCATGAGCAGTTCTACAGTTTTTATTTTCAGGTTATCATCAGATGCAAGCATCAGAGCGGTTTGATCCTGATCGTTGGTGATAGTAATATCTGCACCGTTTTCGAGCAGGAGCTTTACTTTTCGATAGGTTTCTTTCGCTTTTTCTGCTTCATAATTTACATTGTAGGTACAAACTTTATGCAGCAGGGTATTTCCTTTATTATCGGCCCTGTTTACATCTATCTGTCCGGTTTCTAAAACAGCCTGTAAAATATCAGCCTGTTTTTCGGCAATGATATCCAATGGTGTTTTATCAGCGCCATACCACGTACTTGCCTGGTATAAATCAGCGCCATCTTCAATCAGTTTTTTAAGGAATTTGGTGCCACTTTCACTGTTCGACATCATCCTTACATATTCAAATAATAGTGTTTCGCCGTTTTTATTAACCTGATCGAAAGCTGGTGAGGCGAAATTGCGCAGCGTATCATATATGTTTTCGCTCTGTAAATGCGCCACTGCATAAAAGAAAGCTGAATTTCCATCGCGGTCGGTATGATTGGGATCGGCGCCATTTTCGAGCAGATGGGCAATTAAATTTTTCTTGTTGAATTTTATTGCGGTAATTAATGGACTTTCCTGCACCACATTGCCTTCGTTGATATCAACACCTTCGTTAAGGAGGATATCGATATATCCTTTAAGCAGATCGGTAGTCTGTTCATCGTTTAGGTTATACCTTCGGAAACTGCTTTTTACTACCTGGTGGATGTAGTTTTCCTCTGCATTGTTTTTGAAGGTGGTGGTGCAACCTGCATTGATACATGCTTTGATCAGTGCTAAGCTCACCCCGTTTTCGAAGAAATAACTTAATAGTGTTTTGGTGTTAACCTCGTCATTTAAGTTGTCGAAATGAGTAATAAATTCATTAAAAAATGCAATATCTTCATCATCATTGCCAAGGTTACGGACAATAGCCTGAAAAATGCTTTTGTCAAAACTGTCGAATTCATAGACGTCGGTTTCGATGGTTTTGTCTTTTAGCATCATATTCAGGATTTCGTACTGTTTCTCTCTCACCAGATGATCAAAAATTGATGATTTATGATGTTCCTGAATGCTTTTAGAAAGTTTTTCGCCGTTATGCATCATGCTTTTAGCCTCTTCGAATTTGCGGGCATTTAACTGTTGATCTAAGGTAGGTTCGGTCATTTTCAATTAAAAAGTTTAAACTAGATAGATATATGGTTTTGACGCTACAAAAGTTTAGCCAAAGAAATGGTTCACAAAAAAATATTGGGGTATTGCACTAAAGACAGATAAAACTATACCTCATTATGATATGGTCGTTTATTTTTTTTGAAAAGCAATAGCAGTATGCTATCGGTTAATTTCTTCCTGCTCTACCTGCTGCCATGAAAAATAGCATCCGTTCGATCAGGTTTAGTTTAGTTAGTCCTGTGCAATTAGGTTGAGTTTCTGTACCACGGCCCTAAGTTTATAGTCCTGCTCTCCGATTTATAAAGATAAAGATATGAGCAGGGCTAAATTAAAAATAGCAAATGGCCCTGCGCTCCAAAACAAATTCCGTCATTAACATTTTACTTGCTATATGCAATAAATGGTACAAACCAGAGCATAAATAACATTGCGATGTTCCTTAAGTCATTCGATTATTTTATCTTTAGGCGATTTTAAAAAGATCGGTTTACAAACCTAAAAACCGATTGAATAGTTAACCTTAATAAGCAAAATCAATATAAACATGTCAAATACATCAAAAATTATCTACACCAAAACCGATGAGGCGCCTATGTTGGCAACCTACTCACTTTTACCTATCGTACAAGCTTTTACCGCATCAGCAGGTATTGATGTAGAAACCAGAGATATTTCTTTAGCAGGAAGAATTTTGGCAAACTTTCCTGAGTATTTAAAAGACGATCAAAAAATTGGTGATGCTCTAGCAGAACTTGGTGCCTTGGCTACCACTCCTGAAGCTAACATTATCAAATTACCAAATATTTCTGCTTCTATCCCGCAATTGGTAGGTGCAATTACTGAACTACAGGCGCAGGGTTTTGCCATTCCAAATTACCCTGATAATGCACAGAGTGACGAAGAAAAAGCAATTAAAGCTAAATATGCAAAAGTTTTAGGCTCGGCTGTAAATCCGGTTTTACGTGAAGGTAACTCTGATCGTAGAGCACCTAAAGCGGTTAAAAACTACGCCAAACAAAACCCGCACTCGATGGGTAGATGGTCGGCAGATTCGAAAACCAAAGTGGCCAGTATGACTGAAGGCGATTTTTACGGTTCAGAAAAATCTACAACTGTTGCTGAAGCAGGTCAGTTTAAAATAGAATTTGTTGCTGAAGATGGGGCAGTAACCGAATTAAAAGCTTTGTCGCCATTAAAAGCAGGAGAGGTGATCGATAGTTCTGCATTGAGCTTATCGGCATTAAAAACTTTTGTGGCCAAAGAAATTGCTGAAGCTAAGGCAGCAGGTGTTTTATTATCTGCACACTTAAAAGCAACGATGATGAAAGTTTCAGATCCGATTATTTTCGGTGCCATTGTTGAAGTTTACTTTGCAGATGTATTTACTAAATATGCCGATCTTTTCAAAGAACTGAACATCGATACCAGAAATGGTTTAGGCGATGTTTACGCTAAAATTGCAGGCAACGCAAAGCAAGCTGAAGTTGAAGCTGCTTTGGCTCAGGCCATAGAAAACGGTCCGGCCCTGGCCATGGTAAATTCTGATAAAGGAATTACCAACTTACATGTGCCATCGGATGTGATTGTTGATGCTTCGATGCCAGCCATGATCCGTACTTCTGGACAGATGTGGAACAAAGAAGGTAAAGCACAGGATACCATCGCTTTAATTCCAGACCGTTGTTATGCCGGTGTTTACACCGCAACTATTGATGACTGTAAAGCAAACGGTGCTTTTGATGTGACAACTATCGGTTCAGTACCAAATGTGGGTTTAATGGCTCAAAAAGCTGAAGAATATGGTTCGCATGATAAGACTTTCCAGGCTACTGCTGACGGAACAATCCGCGTAACTGATGCTGATGGTAAAGTGTTTTTCGATCAGAAAGTAGAAAAAGGCGATATCTTCCGCATGTGCCAAACCAAAGATGCCCCGATTCAGGATTGGGTAAAATTAGCGGTTAACAGGGCGCGTTTATCAGAAACTCCTGCTGTTTTCTGGTTAGATGAAAACAGGGCACACGATAGAGAAATCATCGCTAAAGTAAATACCTATTTAAAAGATCACGACACTACTGGTTTAGATATCCGCATTCTTGCACCAATTGAAGCTACTAAATTTACTTTGGAGCGTATCCGTAAAGGTTTAGATACCATTTCGGTTACCGGTAACGTATTGCGTGATTATTTAACAGATTTATTCCCGATTTTAGAACTAGGAACTTCTGCTAAAATGTTATCAATTGTTCCTTTAATGAATGGTGGTGGTTTGTTCGAAACTGGTGCTGGTGGTTCTGCCCCAAAACATATTGAGCAATTTATTGAAGAAGGTTATTTACGTTGGGATTCATTAGGTGAGTTTTTAGCACTTCAGGCCTCTTTAGAGCATCTATCTCAAACGCAAAATAACGCAAAAGCGCAGGTATTGGCTGATGCTTTGGATGAGGCTAATGCTAAATTCTTGGCAACGGATAAATCTCCTGGCAGAAAATTGGGTACTATCGATAACCGTGGTTCTCACTTCTATTTGGCTTTATATTGGGCTGAAGCTTTAGCTGCACAAACGAAGGATGCCGATCTGAAAGCTAGATTTGCGCCGTTGGCTAAAACCTTGCTAGAAAATGAAGCCAAAATCAATGAAGAGTTGATCGGCTCGCAAGGTAAACCTCAAAACATTGGCGGTTACTATAACCCTAATGATGAGCTGGCAAGCAAAGCAATGCGTCCGAGTGAAACATTAAATACTTCTTTGGCTTCTTTGTAAGCTAAATTTGGGTTGTCAACTTTAATATGCTTCTAGTATGGAAGTTGACAACTCTTAGATACTTTGGCGTCCTGATATAAAAATCGGGATGCTTTTTTTATGAGTTGTCAACTTTAATATGCTTCTAGTACGAAAGTTGACAACTCTTTAATATTATTTCTGTCTGTGCGACATATCTATTGGATAGTAGTCTATTACCTCAGGCGCTCTTGAGCCTCAATTTGTTCATTATACCAAAATTTTTGAGTGGTAAAGTCGAGTGGCCAGTCTTGCTGTGCTTTCGCTTTTATTGAGTTATTCTCAATAGTTAGCATATATTTATATGCATCTATTTGCTCGTTAACCCAAAATTCCTGTGTGCTATAATCATCAGGCCAATCTTTTCTTGCTTTTGCTTTAAGTTTTTGCGTAATTTCTTCTTCTACTGCATCAATTATATCATTTTGAGTACTTTTAACTGTTTCAACTTCTGAAGAAGGATTAGCTTGTTGCTTTTCAACAGTATTTTGATTTTCTGTTAACGGTTTATTTTTATCACTTAAATTTGATAATACAATTAAGGATATTATTACTGTTATTCCAATTTTCCATCCTCTGGATATAGATGAATTTTTCCAAAGGGCATAAAGGCCAACTGGAAAAAAGATTATACATAAAATTATTGTTAACCAAGTTTTTTCGTACCAGCGATTTGAATGATTGGGAATTATAAAGTTTGGATTTGTGTGGAAATCATTGGTTTGAAAGGGTACTATATCTGTTTGAAGCAGTTTCGGCTTATTTTCTGATGATAATATTCTGGAGGTACTTGAAAGAATATTTTCAATATTCTGCCTGTTTTTCCCCATATCGAATGCTCCCCCAAACATAATTCCTGTTTTTGGTGAGGAAGTAATCTGGACTTTGGTTCTATTTTCTGCGATTTCCGTCAACTGTATCGGTATATTTTCGCCCCAACTGTACAAGCTAACTCCTGCTTTTACCATAAACCGACCTTGTAGTTTATCTGCGTTTTCGATCTGTAATCCTTTAATTGTTGGAATTGCAAGTAACATTGCTTCAAAAACTTTGTCTTTCGACATTGGAAATTCACTTTCCCCATTGTGATCTAAAAATGCCATAGTTTGTTTTTTTGTTGATTATATTCAAAACTACACGGTTGATGATGATATACTTTACGGTTTTCCGTAGTAAAGAGGGATGATTAGCGCAGCTCCAGTAGGATCTATTTCTAACCCAGTATTCTTGTTGGGTGAAGTAAAATACAATTGAGATATTGCGCTTATGTTAGTTGGCACTTTGCATGCGTGAGGGATAGCAACGGGAAGCCCACAGCCCTCCCGATATAAAATCGGGATTCATCGGGCGAGGACTTGTAGTGTATAGCCCGACCCTTGCGCAGCTTGGGGCACGCCCAAATAATAAAATTATTTGTCAGAGAAAAACCTTATCTATACCACATTGTTATAACCTTATAAATTAAAGGAGACCATATCATGGCAATTAACGAGAATAAAGGATCGCAGGATAAAATACACAGTACCACAGAAAATGGCGAAATCAATAAAGAGAATCTTGCTTATGATGAAAATAAGCAGAGTTACGAGCTCGATGTAAGAGGCACAGATAAAGATTACGACCACCCGATGGGATATGAAACGGTTGCTGCTGGTGCCAAAGATGATGATTCGACCTATGATGAAGCTAACCCTTATATTGGTGATGAATATGCCCGCAATGAAGAAATTGCCGAAGATAACCTGGAAGAATTAGGCATGCACGTAGATAACGGGGAGAGTGTAAAGCTGAGCCCTGAAGATGAAATACTTGCCCGTACACCCGAAGATAACCGCGATGATTTAGATGAAGAAGGTTATCCGATTAACGATACGCCCCAAAAATAGTCAATAGAGCACTGTCGTGAGGATAGTTATTTGACGAAACAATCATAATAGGAAAAGCAGGGTTATACATTTGCAATGATGCGTAATCCTGCTTTTTGTTTAGTAATTTTTAACCGAATAAGTATTGTTAGTTATCCAATATGAATTTACGGATTAACATCTAAATTAAATCTCCTGCGCAATTCGTCAAGCTTTGGATTTTTGTTTACCAGGTAATCGTACTTTTCGCGGTTGCCATAAAGCCTGTTTTCTATTTTACGTTCAACAAGTTTGTACGTAACCTCTACACCAAAATTGCTAAGCTCATTTCTCAAAAAGTTTAACAGCTCAACAGATTCTTGTTGTACAAGGTGTTCCTGTGTTTTACTTTCTACCGAAATTTCAATCAGCTCGGGATTTAAAAGCGTAGGCGCGAAATTATTTAAGATGGTAAAAAGATTGATTTTATCGGCCGCCTTCATTTTTTGAGTAAAGGCATTCCACACTTCCAATAAGCGGTCGTAACTAAAAGGTTCTCTGGCTTCGCCTGTAACTTTTTTTGGCCCCTTGTCATCATCTTCCTGTGCAACACGGTTCAGATCGTTTAAAGATGGAATAAGTGTGCTTATTGCATTGGGCTTGGGAATATTGATACTGATGGAAGTTGCAGATGGTGGCGGACCAACCCTTGGTGTTTCCTTTGGCTTTTCTTCTGCAGGAATGTGAGGTAAAACAGCCGTTTTAACAACAGGCGCTACAGCCTGGGCCGTATTTTCGCTTTCTGGTTCTGGCTTTGGTGTTTCTGCCTGTCCGGCTACGACATTAGTTTTTTTTTTATCCTGATCTACGTCAGTTGCTGTGTTAATGGGGCTTAAAGGCTGTTGTGCTAAATTGACGACCGACCGGATATGACACATTTTAATCAGTGCCAGCTCTACCTGTAAACGTTGGTTTTTAGAATTCTTGTAATTTAGATCGCAGGTATTGGCCAGGTTTAATGCAGTTAGCAAAAACGATAATTCTGTTTGCCTGCACTGATCGAGGTATTTTTGTTTGATGTTTTCGCTAACTTCTAAAAGTTTAATGGTCGATGCGTCTTTACCCACCAATAAATTACGGAAGTGCGAAGCCAGGCCATTTATAAAGTTATTGCCATCGAAACCGTTATTTAAAATTTCGTCGAACAGGAGTAGGGTTTGGCTAACTTCTGCTGCGGTTAAATAAGAAGTAAGCTTGAAAAAATAATCGTAATCTAAAATATTAAGGTTATCGATTACAGCTTTATAAGTGATGTTCTTGTTTGCATAACTTGCAATCTGATCGAACATCGAAAGTGCATCACGCAATCCGCCATCTGCCTTTTGGGCAATAATATGCAAACCATCGCTTTCAAAAGCAATATTTTCGCGTTGGGCAATAGTTGATAGGTGACTGGCAATATCTTCTACCTGGATCCGGTTGAAATCAAAAATCTGGCAACGCGATAAAATGGTTGGCAGGATTTTATGTTTCTCGGTAGTGGCCAGGATAAAAATAGCATAAGAAGGTGGTTCTTCCAGTGTTTTCAAAAAGGCATTAAATGCACTTTGCGATAACATGTGAACCTCATCAATGATATAGATTTTATATTTTCCCGCTTGTGGTGGTATACGAACCTGCTCAATTAAACTACGGATATCATCAACAGAGTTGTTCGAAGCCGCATCTAATTCGTGAACATTAAAAGAATGTCCGTTCTGGAAAGAAAGGCAATTATCGCATTGGCCACAAGCTTCCATTTCTGCTGTAGGGTTGGTACAGTTAATGGTTTTTGCAAGGATACGTGCGCAGGTTGTTTTACCCACACCGCGAGGCCCGCAAAATAGAAATGCCTGTGCTAGCTGATTGTTTTTGATGGCGTTTTTTAACGTACCGGTAATATGCTGCTGGCCAACAACGGTTTCGAAGGTGGCTGGGCGGTATTTACGGGCAGAAACAATAAAATTTTCCATCGGCACGAAAATAGGAAAAATTTAGGTGTTGTAAGATTGAAAAGTTGGAATGTGGAAAAGTTGAAATACCTAAATGATTTGTAAAAGATTAAGTAACATTTAATGATAAAATTAATCTAATCGTAAAGATTTATAAATGAGGATATTAATTTTTATTAACGCGATATTGTTTTCTGTTGCGGGCGTTTCAATGGCACAGGTTGATACTATAAATGCACAAAACCATAAATTGGTAATGAGCAATCTGAAAGAGGGAAAAACAAGTTATCTTATTTATATGACTGATTCTCTTGAAACGAAACGGACCGTAGGAGATATATGGGAAAGAACAACTGCTTTTAAAAAAAGAGATAAAAATGAAGTGGTAGAATTTGATTGGAAATGGCTTCACAATGATTCCCTTTTTGCCACAATAACGAATATCTGCGATCGAAAAACAATGTCTCCAATTTATCATTATGCTAGTTATAAACGTAGGGGTGTTTTTGCTTATGATTATAAAAATGGCCTGATGCAACCATCGGATACCGTGAAAAATAATGATGCAATCAAAAAAGGTCCGGTTAAATTGGATATTCCGATCATTTCGTGGGAACAGGATTTAGAAACTTATTCATTATTACCAATTAAAAAGGTTGGCCAGCAGTTTGATATTTCATTTTTTGATCCCAATGAAAAATCAGCAAGCTACCATCGTTATGAAGTGGTTGGCAAAGATAATTTGAAATTGAATTCAGATATAACAGCTAATTGCTGGCTGCTTAAAATTAATTACAGCCAAGACAGTTATGCCATTTTCTGGCTAACCGAGAAATCAAAAGAGGTAATTAAAATGAAAGAATATTATAAAGGTAACTATCGTATAAAAGTTAAGCAATATTGATAATATTAATGATGCAGGTTGTAAAACAGTTTATAATTTGCTTCAAATGTATTAAAACTGCCAAAAGTAAGGTCAATCGCTTTTTCGGTATCGTAACCCTGCGTATTGAGTTTAATTATTTTTTTTAACAGGTCTGTTCTTTTGGATTTAATAAAAAAGTAGATCACACTGTAGGCTGTGTTGTAATTGTCGTCTATATCATGCCCGTAAAATGAACCACTGTATATTTTAAAGAAATTTTTTAGCCTTTCGCTGTCTTTCGAATCTATTCCTGCCTTTATGCTCTTAATTCTACCACTTTGTGGATAGGAGTATAAATTTCCTTCACTGTCAAAATCTAGTGTTTCGAAAAACTCTGCAAGGCCTTCGTTTAACCATTTAGGCGATTTTTTAAAGTTAAACTGGAAAATACTATGGCTGGCCTCATGGAGCGCTACCGAAATGAAATCGCTGCTTTTGTATACAAAGGCTTCGTTAATTGCGGCAATATAAAATCCAGCGCTATTTATTGGTGCACTATACGTTTTTTGCGCTAACCGGTAATCTTTGTTTTTTCCATATAGGTTTATTTTAACAGGTGCAGTAATGTTCTCTCTTGTTTCGAAAATTTCATTGCTGAACATGCGTTCGTAAGCAATCAGTTTCTCTATCTTCTTTTGCTCGGTTTCGCTTATTTTGCAGTTAACTAAATTAATGTCAACATATTGCGCGTAAAGAGATAGGCTGGTGATGTTTGAGAGTATCAATAGTAGGAATTTGTTCATGCTCATTTATTTAATCAGCGACTTAAGCTCGTGCCTATATTCTGAAGCACTTTTGCCCGTAAACTCCTTAAACAATTTATTAAAATGGCTAAAGTTGTTAAAACCGCTTTCATAAGAAATATTGGCGATACTGATGGGTTTTTCGGCCAGAAGCTTTGAAGCATGTACCACCCTGTATTCATTTACAAAATGGGTAAAGGTTTTTTTGGTGATCTTTTTAAAATATCGGCAAAAGGATGGAACAGTCATGCTCGACATTTCTGCGATGTGCTGCAAGCTGATCTGATCCTGAAAATGATCTTTTACATAGTTAAAGATCATATTGATGCGGTCGTTATCCTGCACCTGCATTTCCATCGAAAACCCGTCGGCATTTAAAATTTTATAATCTTTGGCGTGTTCAAGTTCTTTTAAAACGCTCAGCAAGGTTAAAAGCCTATCGAATGGAGGCTGATCGTCCATCATTTCGATCCGGTCGCCTACCATACTCTTGGTTTCGCTGCCAAATGCAATTCCGGCCTTTGCTTTATCAAAAAGCTCATGGATTCCTTTTATCTCCTGTAAGCCTAAAAAAGTGGCGCCCAAAAAATCGGGTTTCATCTGGATTACTGTTTCGTTTTTGTTCCCCGTATTGGTATCGGTAAATCCGCAATGGGGGAGGTTGCTGCCAATCAGGATCAGATCGCCATCGGTATAATAAGAAACGTGGCTGCCAATCTGCCTTTTCCCGGCACCGCCATTTACAAATACCATTTCAACTTCGGGGTGGTAATGCCAGAGGTGCGCCATGTTATTGGCGTTTTCTACATATTTTGAATAATAGAATGAACTCCCGAAAGAGGGTTCAACAACCTCGAAACTTGGCTTCATTATCTTCTAATTTAATTGCACTAAAATACATAAAAAATATGCTTTATTATAACTTATGACAAAATACCCCTGTAATTGGGGTAATATAGCATAGATATTGGAAAATATGCAATCGTCTATAGCTCAGTTACCTCCATATCTTAGTGGTGTCATATAATTATTAACTCTTTAAAAATATTGGTTATGAAAAAGTTCTTAAAAATCGGTTTAATAGCAGCGTTGTTTTTTACTGCTACGGGTGTTCACGCTAACGATGATAATTTTACATTAAAAGTAAAAGGCGAAAAAGAAAAGTTTATCCGTTTTTCTGTAGATAAGGCAGAAGACGTTAATCTGTCACTGATCGGTGCAGATGAGGAAGTTTTATTTGAGGAAAATATCCATGCTTCAGCTTTCTCAAGCAAGGTTTATGATTTAAATGCACTTCCTGATGGAAACTATATACTTAAAGTAGAGTCTGAATTAAAATTGGCTAAATATACAGTAACCATCAAAGATGGTGAGGCATTGGTGTCTGAGCCAAAAGTATCTAACATATTTAAACCGGTTTATACTAAAAATGATCAGGTAATTACCCTTAATCTGGATAACCTGGATAAAAATCCGATCGAAATTAAAGTATACAACGAATACAATGACGAGGTTTACAACGAAGTATTTAAAGATAAAGCGCAGCTAACAAAAAAATTCAATATCAGCAAAACAGATTCTAAAGAATTAACCTTTGTGGTGAAGTATAAAGAAGAAAGTTTTGTTAAAACGATACAAACTTATTAAACATTACAGCTAATTGATATGGGGAGATTGTCGGATAGATAGTCTCCCTTTTTTGTTTGTGAGATATGCGACATGAGATATGTGGCGCCAGGATCGTGATGAGGTAACTTGTCGCGGTCATTTTTTGTGTTTCGTTTTATTACGTAACTTTTTCTTTCTTAATTGCTTGCGATTCTTCTTTTTTCTAATTAATCATTTGATTTTAAGAAATATATTGTTACTTTTGCATCCCCGTAATATACCTCGGGATTAAAAATTAAAAACATAATTTATAACAATGAATCAGTACGAAACTGTTATCGTTCTAACCCCTTTGTTATCAGAAGAAGTTGCTAAAGAGGCATTAGCCAAATATAAAGCAATTCTTGTTGATAACGGAGCCGAAATTGTCCAAGAGGATAATTGGGGTTTGAGAAAATTAGCGTATCCAATTGAAAAAAAATCAAACGGATTCTTCAACTTAACTGAATACAAATCTTCAGGTGATTTGATCGCAAAATTAGAGCTTGAATTAAAACGCGATGAGCGTGTGTTACGTTTCTTAACCATCCGTTTAGACAAACACGCTGTTGCTTACAATGAGAAAAAGCGTAGTGGTGCTTTTAACAAAAAAACTAAGGAGGTTGCAGCGTAATGGCAAGAGAACAAATACAATACGTAACTGCCCCTAAAGTAGAGGATAACCGTAAAAAATATTGCCGTTTCAAGAAAAACGGAATTAAATACATCGATTACAAGGATGCAAATTTCTTGTTGAAATTTATTAACGATCAAGGTAAATTATTACCACGCCGTTTAACTGGTACTTCGTTAAAATTCCAACGTAAAGTGGCTCAGGCAGTTAAACGTGCCCGTCACATCGGTTTGTTACCTTTCGTTGCTGATCAATTAAAATAGGAGGCTAGAGATATGGAAATTATTTTAAAACAAGATATTAAAGGCCTTGGTGAGAAAGATGATGTAGTTACAGTAAAGCCAGGTTATGGCCGTAACTATTTAATCCCTCAAGGATTTGGAGCATTGGCTACTTCTTCAGCTAAAAAAGTTTTAGCTGAAAACTTGAAGCAAGCTGCTTTTAAACAAGATAAAATTAAGAAAGATGCTGAAGGTGTTGCTGAGCGTTTAACTGATGTTAAACTTTCAATCGGTGCTAAAGCAGGCGAAAGCGGAAAAATCTTCGGAGCGGTTAACACCATCCAGATTGCTGAAGCATTAAAAGTACAAGGCTTTGATGTAGACCGTCGTCGTATTACTTTCGAAACTGAACCTAAATTTGTTGGCGAATATGTTGCTAACTTAAACTTACACAAAGAAGTTAAAGTTCAGGTTCCTTTTGAAGTAGTTGCTGAATAAGCATTCTTTAAAGAATCTAAAAAAGGTCGCGATGAAAATCGGGACCTTTTTTTATGGAAAATGGAATAGGCAAAATGGGTGATAGGGATCTCTATCTCATTTTCCATCTTCCCTATTCCATTAGGTATTATCCTTTTGGGGTAGTCGGTCTGATTTCTACCTTACTCGGTAAAGTCCTTGCTGGCATAGCCAATAAATCAACAATTAGTTTGCCCATATCCTCTGGTTGGATTTTCCAGGCATCATCTTCAGCATTAGGCTGGTGATCGTTAAAATGGCTCGCTACAGATCCTGGCATAATGGTACTCACCTTTACACCATATTTTCTTAAATCGAGCATAACCGACTGCGTAAAACCTGTTAAACCAAATTTACTGGCATTGTAGGCTGAGCCACCTGCAAAAAAGTTTGTACCGGCTAAGCTTGATATAGTAAAGATATGTCCCTTGTTCTTTTTGATTTCTTCAACGCTGGCTTTAATGCTGTAAAAAACGCCTGTTAAATTGGTATCAATGGTTTCTTTCCATAAATCTATATCCAGCTCGTCAATAGGTGCAAAATGCCCTATGCCAGCGTTGGCAATGAGTATATCCAATTGACCCCATTTTTCGAGTATCAGGTTTACCGCACCTTGCTGAGATTTAAAATCTGCAACATCTGCTTCAATGGCCAATACATCACCATGAGCCACCAGATGTGATGCGGCCTGGTTTGCGCTGGCAATTGTCCTGCTGGTAATGGCTACTTTATAACCTTCTTTTAAAAGGGCTTCGGCAATACCGAAACCAATTCCTTTACTTCCTCCTGTAATTAATGCAACTTTCATGTTCTTGTAACGTATAGTATCGAAAAATGTTTAATTAGATTTTTTGTTGTTCTGGTGCGGAAGCTCCATAATCTGGATATCTTTAAAATCCACTGGCTGTCCTTCACTTTGTAAGGCAATAAAACCTTGTGTAAGTGCTTTTCCATCAATTTTAATTTTCGGATCGAAACGGTTAGCTACGCCTCCGCCAATTTGTGGTTTGCTGTATTGCAATACGGTATCACCATTAATAATATGTTTAAGTATTGAATCGCCCATAACAATAAGCTCGGCAGATACCCACTGGTCGCCATCGTATGTTTTTGATTTCGAATCTAAACAATGCCCTGGAAACATACTGCCATTGTAAAAAATCTCCGTGCCTGGTGAACACATGTTTCCGGTAGGACGGGGACGGCCATCGCTTAAACCACCTAAAAACTGCATCTCGATCGAAATTGGCCAATCCTGTTCTTTAGGCATGGTTTTCGGGTCTTGGGAATGGAACATCACCCCGCTATTGCGTAAGGTATAACTTGGCGCACCTTTTTGCAGTTCGCCAACAAAACGGTATTTTAATTTTAGGTGATAATAGGAAAATGGGGTTTTATAATAAAGATGACCAAACTGATCATTGAAATCGCCATATTGGTCATATCGAACTTGTATAGTTCCATCTTCAACCCTAAAGGTATTTCCGTAGTTTACATTGTAATCGTGGTGGTGGATTTTAACATTCCAGTCTTTAATGTCTTTCCCGTTAAAAAGTGTTATCCATTTTTCAGATCTGTTATTGATGTTTTTGGTTGTACTGCAGCTCCATAGTGTAACAGCAAGAAAGAGATAGCCTAGTTTTTTCATTTGGTTAATTTTGTTTTGCACCCTGTTTAAAAATGTGAATCACAAAATACATAAACAAAGTGATTTTAATGTGCATTAAGGCTTTACCACGAGAATTTTGCATTTCGGCTTTGTTTTTCGATCACAAAAAAAAAGTATTTTTTAGCATTGTTCGAGTCTCCAGCATTTCCCATCTTCCTTCCCTTTAATTACCTTTGCGCCATGGCGAAAACCCGGAAAAGCAGAACTAAAAGTAAAGCAAAACATCCCCTTGTAAAGAAGATTGTTAATATTGCTACAAAAGTATTTTTATATTTTTTGCTGGTTTCGGTGTTTTGGGTAATCGCCCTGCGTTTTATCAACCCACCTATTACACTTTTAATGGTTCTGCGGAACATTGAGCGAAAAGCCGATGGAAAATCTTTTAAAACCGAGAAAAAGTGGGTTAATTTTGAGGATATGTCTGATAATATGAAAAGGGCTGCGGTATCTGCCGAAGATCAGCTCTTTTTAAAACATATCGGTTTTGATATGAAAGCCATTGAAAAAGCTTTTGCCAGTAACGCCAAAGGCAAAAAAGTGAAGGGGGGGAGTACCATTTCGCAACAAACAGCTAAAAATGTTTTCTTGTGGCCTGGCCGCTCGTGGATAAGAAAAGGTTTTGAAGCTTATTTTACTTTACTCATCGAGCTGTTCTGGAGCAAAGAAAGAATACTGGAAGTTTACCTGAATGTAATCGAAATGGGCGATGGGATTTATGGTGCCGAGGCCGCCGCCCAGGAGTATTATGGTAAATCCTGTACAAAACTAACCCGGAAACAGGCTGCTTTAATTGCTTCCTGTTTTCCAAACCCCAGAAGGTGGACACCCAAAAATGCAACCCCATACATCAGGCACCGTCAATATCTGATTTTGAGAAATATGAATAGGTTGGGACCACTGGATTTTTAGTCGACAGTCCAATGTCTTCAGTCCATTTATCGACTAAGGACTTTGGACTCCAGACTTTGGACTAAAACTAATCATGATCCTTATTCCACCTGATCTTTATTCCGCCTTTTTCATCATCAACAGCTTTCAGATGTAATACGATGCCGCGCATACGGGCTTCTCTTTTTTCTGATCTGGTTAGGTTTTCATCACCCTTTGGGTTTCTCAGCGGGATGTCCATCTCTACATTTGTGCCATTTCCTAAAGCATAAGTGCCTTTTACATTAAAGTTTAACGCACTGGAGTTTACCTGCATCGGACTGATTTCTACCTTATCGCCATGCACGGTAAGTGTTCCATCAAGATTTTTGATTTCTACGTTTGATAAGTTCCTGTTGGCAAAAGCAAATTTTCCTACCTTAACCATCGGGTCGAAATTAACCAGTGCGGCATTGTTCAGGTTGAAGACCACTTTACCATTAATAGATCGGGGAAGAATTTTTCCGGTGTGCGATATCCTTCCGGAAATATTAACCAGCGATGATAAATAACCTTTTAAATTCTTGTTGGTAATGGTTTTCTGCCCGAAGTTATCAAATGAATAAAAGAAATCTTTAACACTTACGTGGCTGATCTTTGAATTGATTTTAAAGCTATTTGATGCGGCTTCCTGCATAATATTTCCATTCAGCGATAACTGACCACCTGCATGGGCCACGCTTATTTTGTTGAAGAATATACCGCCGCCACGCAAAGAAATGTCGGCATCAAGGTTTTTAGCCAGGAAATTATCATAAATGGCTTTATCAACGGTTAAACGGATATTCATTTTCGAAAGCTCCAGCACATTGCTCAGCTCTTTAGAAACTACTTGTTTGTTTCCGCTCGACTTTTTCTTTGCCGTTCTTGGCCCTAAGAAGGGTAAAAACTCCTTTAGATAAAGTTGTGGGCTCGACATTTTTAAGTTCACCAATATTTTTTCGGGAGCAGTATAATACAGGTTAGCAAAATTGGCGATGCTGCAACTTACATTAAGCACGCTTTTACCCAATTGGAAGTGCCCGTTCTGTATCGATAAATCGTTCTGGTTAAAGTTGATGTTTAAAGCACTTTTTACCAGATGAAGCCTCCGTGGGATGTAAAGAATATCGGCATCGGCAATCTGTATTTTACCTGAAACAACCGGTTTGGTAAACCTAAAGTTATCAATATCAGCTTTGCAGTATAACCTTAAGTTGGCTGTTCCGTTTTTAAATTCGAAATCGTTCGTGCCTAATGAATTGTTTAAATTGGACAGGGGAAATTGCGAGGTTACCAATCCGGTAGCAATCGGGCGCGATAAATTATTAACCGTAAAAGTGTCTATCTTCAGCGGTGCATTAAAATATTTTGCTGTAAGTCTGTGGAACTTGATAGATGAGTTTTCATCGCCAATAATGCCGCCAACTGTATCTCTGTTGGTAAACGAGCCATCAAAATTACAAGCGGTTAATTTACCTGCCGGAATAGAAACCACATTATCCCGAACGGTTATGCCAACTTTGATCAAGGGATCTCCGTACTTCCCTGATCCGTCATCAACAATATTTCCCCGGATATCGATTGGTTTTTCTATGCCGAATTTTAAGAGTTTGGAAGAAATATTGGGCGATAAAAGTAAGGCAACATCTCTAAATAAAATATCATCAACAGCTATACTAATGGCAAAAGCAGATTTGGCAAGGTCTATTTTAGCGCCGATTTTAAAAGGATGCCCGCCAATGTTCAATATTTCGGGGCTTAGTATTACCGCATCCAATTCACGGCTGTAATGTGCATTTAATGTCCCGTTAAGCGTCTTGTCTTTCAAAAAGCTTCCTTTGCGGGTATTAAAGGCGAAACTGTTTACCTTGGTCATCAACTTTATTTTACCTGTCCAGCCGCTATCAGGATATTGCATTCTGCCCTGGATCTGATCAATATCGAAATTGAATAGTTTGAATCTCTTTTTGTTATCTAATATTAGGCTAACCTTATTAAAATCTATTTTTTTAACTTCTAATGCGGAAGATTTTGGTGAAGATTTTTTTTCGTTTTTAGGCTTGCTTTTAAAAATACTGGTATTGCTATAGCCTGTAGAATCGGTGTAGATATAAATTGCTGCATTGTTAATGGCAATCTGTTTAATGTTGATATTACCTACGATAAGCGAAAGTACATTTAGTGATACATCTATATCCTGCGCTTTTAAAAGATCGTGTTTATGTTGGCTCCATAAACTATCTCTCAGTAAAACGCCGTTTAAGGATACCGAAACTCCTGGGAAACTCTTAAGGAGTGTTGGCTCCATGCTGGTAGCGGTAATTTTTCCGTTTAAATTTTTATTGAGCTGTGAAAGGATAGAAGCCAGTACTTCTTCTTTATTTCTACTGATGTAAAATGCTCCTGCCAGCCAGGTGAGGATAATCAGCACAACAATAACCGATATAATTTTAAAAGAGATTTTGAGCCAGCGCTTCATAGACATTATTTGATTTAACCAATATAATGTTTTTCGTGAGCTAATTGTTTGATCAATAGCGAAAATAATGCACTGTACAACTGCTGGTTTTAAGAATTATTTTCCTAAAAGTGATGCGAGATCTGGATGAAATTGTGAAGTTAAAAATTGGGTAATGGTGAAATCGGCCAATCTATTGATGTAAAATGGATCTTCCATCAGGATTTTTTTTAAAGCCTCTTCGTCCTTTGCCAGGGCTAAGATAATTCCACCGGTACGGGGTACTTTTCGGCCCGAAGCTACAAAGATATGTTGATCGTAATATTTTCTTAAAAATTGAACGTGCGCCTCCATATGTTCATCCAGCTTTTCAAGCGGAACAATATATTTAAGATCTACAATAAACATGCTTTTTTATAATAAATGGGCGAAAACAGTACTGTGCCAGCTATTTTGAAAAGGTACTTCCCATTTACTTTCCAGCTCAGCCAGGTTCTGAACCATGTTGTTAAATACAATCGTTTCTGGCGTTACCTGTTTGATATTGACCAAAGTTTCAAAATCTTCTTTGCTGTTTACCACAACTTCTCCATTTACCTTATAGGCAATGTTGAAACGGTTAAAAAGATCTACATGATATTCCTGTTCAATTTCTTTAATTAAGCGAACAGAGCTATCAATAGAGCAACCCGTAACGCCTGCCTGACTTTCGTCAACCGTTAGGATAATAAAAAAGCCGTAGCGGATTTCCGCTTTTGCAAGCAATTCATTTCCATGTGCTTTCCACTGGTTGGTAAAAGCTGCTAATTTGTTTAAGATCTCACTTTCTTCAGTAGAAGTAAATTTGCGATCGCTTTGGTATATCCAAACTCTTGATTGTGGAGAAAAACTCATATACAAATTTATGATTTTAATTAAATTGGTGTGTTTAAAACGCTAACCTGATGAAAAAGTTTACACTCTGCTTGAAAATATCCCTTCTTTCGGCTTTTTGTATGTTTTTATGTGCTTTTTCCGACCCCGAAACCATAACGCAGTCAATCAATTTTCTTCAAAAAACATTTACTGATCATTACGATAACAGTCAGGAAAGCGACCAGGTAAAACGTTATGAGCTAAATGTTACTAACAATGGCTTTTGCCGTTATAAGCGTTATTTTAATAACGGTAAAACAGAGTATTTCGCATTTAAGCTTTCGAAATTTAAAGATATGGATTATTATGGTACAACTACTTCGGGCAAATTGTATATCCATACCAAAGGTGACGACGTAATTGTGCAGACCTATAAAGACAAGGGAGGGGATGTAGATTCGATGGCTACGCAACTGGTTATTCCGTTAAAAAATATGGAGGCTGAAGATTTAAACCTGATCCGCGATAATTTGAATAAAATAAATGCGCCGGTTTCCACTCCATAGAAATTGTTATTTTATGATGATTTTGCTGGTTTAACCATTTCTCTAATAAAATTTTCAATTTGCTATAGTTAGATAGTGGATTTGTGAATTTCGGAAAATAAGTTAAAACACTTATATTCAGTCAACTTAAAACAATCTCATCTTGAAACGTAGAAACTTTATTTATTTAACTGGTGTAGGAGCAGCTGCAGCTATGCTTCCTGCCATTCCGGTTTTTGGGAAGGAGATTTCCCCCGAGCAGGCTTTAACATATATCGACCCTGCAGCTAAAAAAATCATGTCGGATGTGGCCTTAAATGCGGCACGATCAAAAGGCGCAACTTATACTGATGTGCGTATAGGCAGGTACCTTAACCAATACGTTGTTACACGCGAGGATAAAGTAGAGAATATTGTAAATACCGAATCGTATGGAATTGGTATCAGGGTAATTTCGAATGGCAGTTGGGGATTTGCGGCAACCGACAAAATGGATAAAGACAGCATTGCCAAAGCAGCCGAACTGGCAGTAACTATTGCCAAAGAAAATGCCCGTTTGTTAAGAGAGCCTGTAAAGCTGGCCCCACAAAAAGGGTATGGTGAGGTAAGCTGGAAAGCGCCGATTGAGAAAAATACTTTTGAGGTACCCGTAAAAGAAAAGGTAGATTTATTGCTGGCGGTGAACGATGCGGCTATGAAAGGAGGTGCAGATTACATTAATTCCATCTTATTTGCAGTAAATGAACAAAAATATTTTGCTTCAACTGATGGTTCATATATTGATCAGGATATCCACCGTATCTGGCCTACTTTTTTTATCACTAAAATAGATAAGGCAACCGGTAAGTTCGAAACCAGAAATGCACTGAGTGCACCTACTGGTAAGGGATACGAATACCTGGATGCAAGGCCACAGGATAAAATACAAACCGCTTCGGGCACCCTTTATAAAGGCAGGTACGATATGCTTGAAGATGCTACACAGGGAGCGAGGCAGTTGGGTGAAAAAATGAAGGCTAAATCAGTAGAGCCAGGTAAGTATGATCTGGTATTGGATCCCTCACATTTATGGTTAACCATTCACGAATCGTGCGGTCACCCAACTGAGCTTGACCGTGTGTTGGGCTATGAGGCCAATTATGCAGGAACGAGTTTCCTGACACTTGACAAATGGGAATCCAAAAAATTTAATTATGGCAGTAAGGAAGTTAATATTACTGCCGATAAAACCGAAGTCGGATCGTTAGGAGCTGTTGGTTATGATGATGAAGGGGTAAAATGCGGAAAATGGGATGTGATTAAAGACGGTATATTGGTAAATTACCAGGCCATTAGGGATCAGGCGCATATATTGGGTTTAAATGCTTCGCAGGGTTGTTGTTATGCCGATAACTGGAGCAGTGTGCAGTTTCAGCGTATGGCCAACATTTCACTGCAGCCGGGCAAAACCAAGCTGAGTATCGCAGATCAGATCAAAAATGTGGAAAAAGGAATTTACATTGTAGGCGATGGCTCTTTCTCTATCGACCAGCAGCGTTATAATTTCCAGTTCGGCGGGCAGCTATATTATGAAATTAAAGATGGCAAAATCGCAGGTATGCTTAAAGATGTAGCCTACCAGGCCAATACTCAGGAATTCTGGAATTCGTGCGTGGCCATTTGTGATCAGAGCGATTACCGCTTAGGAGGCTCATTCTTTGATGGTAAAGGCCAGCCCGGGCAGGTAAGTGCTGTTTCACACGGATCAGCAACTGCACGTTTCAATAAAGTTAATGTGATCAACACCGCTAGAAAAATCTGATAGAAATTATGCCAATCTTAACAAAAGCAGAAGCAAAAGCACTTTTAACTAAAGTACTTTCTTACTCTAAAGCAGAACAATGTGAAGTAAACCTAAATTGCTCAGATAGCGGTAATATAAGGTACGCCCGAAATTCGGTATCAACCAGTGGGGGTATAAGCGCTAACAGCCTGGTAGTCAGTTCTGCCTTCGGGAAAAAACTGGGTACAGCCACTATAAATGAATTTGATGATGCCTCATTGGAAAAAGTGGTGCGCAGGGCAGAAGAACTTGCTCAGCTGGCACCCGAAAATCCCGAATTTATGCCTTTTCTCGGTCCTCAGGAATATGGTGCCGATTCGCCTACCTTTTCTCCGGCTACAGCAGCCGTTACCCCGAAAGACAGAGCTGATGCAGTACAGGCCAGTTTAAAAGAGGCTATAGACAGCAAGCTGAATGCCGCTGGGTTTTTATCCAACAGTATAGGCTGTTCGGCAATGATGAACAGTAAAGGTTTGTTTGCCTACAATACCTCAACCGATGTAGCTTTTAATATTACCGTAAGAACTGATGATGGTAAAGGCTCTGGTTACGCCACAAGAGGATACAATGATTTTAGCAAGCTCAATGCAAAGACCGACACAGCCATAGCTGCCAAAAAAGCAATGTCGTCGGTAACGGCAAAAGCGATAGAGCCAGGAAAATATACCGTTATTCTAGAACCTACTGCGGTAGCGGTGATGCTGGAAAACCTATTCTTCTCGATGGATGCCAGACAGGCCGATGAAGGGCGGAGCTTTATGAGTAAAACCGGCGGTAAAACAAAATTGGGAGAGCAGCTGGTGGATGAACGGGTAAATATTTATTCAGACCCATGGAATCCTGAACTGCCAACCGCAACATGGTCTGGGGATGGGCGGCCACAGGAGAAAGTAAACTGGATAGAAAAAGGAGTAGTTAAAAATTTATACAGCTCAAGGTACTGGGCGCAAAAAACCGGAATTAAAGCGATCCCTTTCCCGGGTGGCGCCATTATGAAGGGTGGAACGAAAACCCTTGAAGAGCTGATTAAAGGAACAGAAAAAGGAATATTGGTTACGCGCTTATGGTACATCCGCACGGTAGATCCACAAACCTTGTTACTAACCGGGCTAACCAGGGATGGTACTTTTTATATCGAAAATGGAGAAATCAAGTTTCCTGTCAAAAATTTCCGTTTCAATGAAAGTCCGATTATTATGTTGAACAACCTGGACGAAATCGGAATAGCGGAAAGGACAGTAAGTGCTGAATCGGAAGCCAACTATCTTTTACCTCCATTAAGAATAAGAGATTTTACTTTTACCTCTTTATCTGATGCGGTATAAAGAATTATATCATATCGTCATTGCGAGAAGGCTTTTTCAGCCGACGAAGCAATCTTATAACGATCGCTACTAGCATTAGTATTAAGATTGCTTCGTCGTTTCTCCTCGCAATGACGACCCTTTTTATTTAAATCTGTCATTGGTAGCTTGTCGAAGGATCTGTTTAATTACAGATTTAAGCGTTTCGACAGGCTCAACGTGACAGATTGAATATAAACTTATGATACAGCATTTTATTAAGTTAATCTAAAAACGATCGTTACAGGCCGTTTGCCCTTGCCGTAATCTCGGCAATATCCAATACCTTAACTTCCTGTTCTTTATCTTTTAGTTTAATACCGTCGCTTAGCATGGTCATACAGAATGGGCAACCTGCTGCAATAACCTGTGGGTTGGTTTCTAAAGCCTCATCAATGCGTTCTACATTGATATCTTTATTTCCCTTTTCTGGTTCTTTAAACATCTGTGCGCCACCGGCGCCACAGCATAAGCCATTACTTTTGCAGCGTTTCATTTCTACCAACTGCGCATCAAGCACTTCCAAGGCTTTTCTAGGGGCTTCGTAAATTCCATTTCCCCGGCCCAGATAACATGGGTCGTGATAAGTGATTTTTTTGCCTTTGAAACTTTCGCCACCCTCAGCTTTTAGTTTTCCTTCGTTAATTAAATCCTGTATCAATTGTGTGTGGTGGATCACTTCATAAGTGCCGCCTAAACCCGGATATTCATTTTTAATGGTATTGAAGCAATGTGGACAGCCTGTTACAATTTTTTTGATATTGTAAGCATTTAATACCTCAATATTGGTCATGGCCTGCATCTGGAAAAGAAATTCGTTACCAGCTCTTTTAGCCGGATCTCCGGTGCAGCTTTCTTCTGTTCCTAAAACGGCGTATTTTATGCCTACATGCTGTAAGATTTTGCAAATGTCGCGGGTAATTTTCTGCGCTCTTTCATCGTAACTTCCGGCACAGCCAACCCAAAATAATATTTCTGGTTCTTCACCTGCGGCCATCAACTCGGCCATTGTAGGGACTTTAAATTCCATTTGTCTAGTATCTATTATCAAGTATCAAGACCTGATGTAATTATTATATTAATTTAATGCCAACTGAAAATTGTTAATTGCTAACTTTCTTGTGCCCAATTAAAACGATCGGCCGGAGAGTATTTCCATGGTGCCTGGTTATTCTCAATATTTCCCAGCATCGCGTTAATGCTGCCGGGTGCCTGCGACTCTTCCATCACGGCAAAACGGCGAAGCTCCATAATAATCTGTAATGGATCGATGTTTACCGGACAGGCTTCTACACAGGCGTTACAACTTGTGCAAGCCCAAATTTCTTCTCTGCTGATGTAGTCATCCAATAAAGATTTTCCATCCTGGTGTTCTGCACCATGTTTATCTATATTTTGGCCAACTTCGGTAATGCGGTCGCGGGTATCCATCATAATTTTCCGCGGCGATAAAAGTTTACCGGTAATATTTGCCGGGCATACCGAAGTACACCTTCCGCATTCGGTACAGGTATAAGCATTCATGAGGTTTACCCAGCTTAAGTCGGTAACGTCTTTGGCGCCAAATTTACCAGGTTCGGTTTCTGCCGGAACAAAAGAAGGATCGAGCATGGCTTTCACCTCATTGGTAACAGAGGCCATGTTGGTAAATTCGCCTTTAGGTTCCAAATTAGAAAAGTAGGTGTTTGGAAAGGCGAAAAGAATATGAAAATGTTTCGAATAAGGCAGGTAATTTAAAAAAGCCAGAATGCCAATAATGTGGAACCACCAGCAGCTACGCTCTACAATAACCAGGGCACTTTCGGATGAAGGCAGGATATTGATCAAGTATTGGCTTACCGGAAATGCGCCGGCATTAACATAATGGCTAGCGCCCAAAAGCTGTAATTTTGCATCGGCTGCATTCATTAACAAGAAAGCGCTCATTAACAAAATCTCAGTAATAAGGATGTAGTTGGCATCAGATTTTGGCCAGCTTTTCATCTCTACGCCGCTGAAGCGTTTAAGTTTTAGGATATTTCTGCGGATGAGAAAAATAGCGCATGAAACCCAAACGGTAAAGGCCAGGATTTCGAAAGATCCGATCAGAAAGTTATATAAACCACCCAAACCATTAAAAATCCGGTGTGTGCCGAATAAACCATCGATGATAATCTCCAATACTTCAATGTTGATGATTACGAAACCGATGTAAACAAAAAAGTGCAGAAAGGCGGGGATAGGGCGTACAACCATTTTAGATTGACCAAAAGCCACGCGAAGCATGGTCATTAATCTTTTTTGCGGCTGATCTTTTCGATCTGCCGGTTTTCCTAAACGGATATTGCGAATTATTTTACGCAGGTTAACTGTAAACAGCGCAATTGCTGCAAGTGTAAGTACTAGAAAAATGATCTGTGCTACCATGCAAAATTAGATTGTTACGCTAAATTAGGATATTAATCTAAATAAAATACTATGCATGCATAAAAAAAATAATAAAATTGTTTGTTTGTACTCATTCTAAGCAAGTATTAAGGCATGTTTTAAGAAAAGTGAAAAATTAATTAATTGATAATCAGCGCAACAATGAAATAATTGAAAAAAAGTTTTGCTTTTGAAAAAAGAACGCTACATTTGCAATCCCAAACGGATGGTGCCATAGCTCAGTCGGTAGAGCAAAGGACTGAAAATCCTTGTGTCCCTGGTTCGAATCCAGGTGGCACCACTTCCAAAAGCCTTTCAGAAATGAGAGGCTTTTTTGGTTTTATGCCATTTCAAAAAGGAATTCCTAAACCGAAATAAAAATATTTTTCCGCCCATCTTCCTGCTTATCAAAAAGATGGCCTTAGTAAGGTTGCATCTGAAGAAAAAAACTGAATAAAATCTAAAATCCTTTTTTGGATTTGAAAAAAAGAATGCTACATTTGCAATCCCCAAAGGGGGTGCCATAGCTCAGTCGGTAGAGCAAAGGACTGAAAATCCTTGTGTCCCTGGTTCGAATCCAGGTGGCACCACTTCCACAAAAGCCTTACAGAAATGTAAGGCTTTTTTGGTTTTTGAGTACGCTTATTTAGGTCTCCACATGATATTCACTCCGTTTTTCAGCTAGTTCTTTGACCTTATCAAGCGCTTTTGGCCAGGTTTTTTCGAAATAATCTTTCCATTCATTGTTAATATCCATATCAATGAGGAGTTCTGTCTTACCATCTTTTTCATTGAGCGTATAATTCTCGAGTGTCTCGCCCCAATCTCCGCTGAAATCCTCCTTGCCGTCTTTTATTTCGCCGAGGTGTTTGATAGACATGTACCGGTTAGGGATATTATCCTGAATCACAGCTACCATTCCATCCCCGTTATTACCCAGAAACAGGGCCTTGCTTCCCTTTTTCCAATCGGTTTCTACACGCGATCCTTCTGCAAACACCGCTGTCCACTTGGGGTAGGTTTCTACGCCAAAAAGCGCATCCCAAACTTTTTCTGCTGTTGCGTTAATTGTGGTTTTAAATTCGATCTTTTCCATGGTTCTTGGTTTTTAAATCAACTTATTTAGTATAACAAATTTGCAGCGAATTTGATTGACTTAAGCGGTGCAAAGGCGACAATTTGTGGGGGCATAAGGACTAACAGTGCAGCACCAGTTTGTTATATCTTGTTAAAATTTACTAAATATCTCAGTAAAAAGTAATATAATCGGTAGATTTACGTAATTCAATGATACATATGCACAGAAGCACAATATTTTGAATTAAATTTAGTTTGTTGGTAGATAAAGTTTCTTCTGAACAACTTAAGCGTTGCCCCGTACGTATATAGAAGATAATGTTACAATAATTCCATGATAAATAAGAGATTCCTTTACCTGTTTGCACTAGGTTTTTTAAGCTTTGGGGCCATTACCGGCTGCAAAAAGAGCAGTCCTGAGCCTGAGCCCGTAACTCCACCGGTTGTTACTACGCCTACCGGAACGCGGGATGAATTGACTAAAGATTCTATCTTTTTATATGGTAAAGAACTTTATTATTGGAATACTTCACTACCAACTTATGAAGTGTTTAATCCGCGTAGATTTAGTTCGAATGAAGCTGAGCTATATGCCATGACACAGTATTCTTTAGATCCGGCAACAGGAAAACCGTATGAGTATGTAAGCACTTCCGGGGAGCCGAAGTATTCATTTTTCGACTATACAGCAGCTACAACTGGTAAAACAGGAGCGCTGAAGGCCGATGTAAATGGCTCGGCCAATGATTACGGGTTTTCCGTTCAGTATAACAACGACACAGACCTTAGGGTAAAATATGTTTACCCAAACTCACCTGCAGCGCAGCAGGGCTTAACACGTGGCTGTAGGTTAACCAGCGTAAATGGACGAACAGATCTTAGTTGGCCAAATGCAGTTAATTTTTTAAACAGTGCCATTTTCGGTACAAATGCAACGGTTACTCTGGCCTTCAATGATATTAATGGCAACCCAAAAACAGCAGTTGTATCTAGCAGCCAATATACGGTTAATCCGATATTATTTACCAATGTGTATACAGTTGGTACAAAAAAAGTAGGTTACATTGTATTCAATAGTTTTACCAATAATGCCTCTGCAGCCATAAATACAGTTTTTTCTAATTTTGCTACCCAGGGAGTAAGTGAATTGATTATTGATTTACGCTATAATGGCGGTGGTTATGTTTCAACAGCTACCCAGATTATTAATTTAGCAGCACCGGCAGGAGAAAACGGCAATACGATGTTTACTTCTTATTACAATAACTACCTACAGTCGATCACTACTGCACAGCGCAAGGCCTCGGTTTTGGCACACCAACCGTTGTTAGACGATGATGGTAAATTACAGACTTTTACCACGGGTGTAAACGGAAAGTATGCTACTTATGCCGATTTAAATTATTCGCCTACAGCAGCCGATAATATAGAGAAGTTTGCAAAATCAGGCTCATTATCTTTAAGCAGAGTTTATTTTATCGTAACTGGATCAACAGCCTCAGCAAGTGAGCTAACCATTAACAGTTTAAAACCGGTAATGGATGTAAAATTAATTGGTAGAACAACTTATGGTAAACCTGTTGGTTTCTTCCCGATCAGAATAGACAAGGTGGATATGTATATTCCAGAATTTGAAACCAAAAATAAAGTTGGCGTTGGTGGTTACTATTCTGGGCTAACGGTTGACAAAGAATCATCTGAGGATTTAACGAAGGCATGGGGCGATGAAACAGAGACTTTATTGGCCTACGCATTACTATATGCTAAGAATGGGAATTTTGTAACTCCGGCTGGAAAAACAGCTAGCTTAAGCACAACGACAACAGTAATGCCATCAAAACTATCAGTAGCAGAATTGAGGGCTTTAGATGAAAAGTTAGACCCAAAAGGATTTAAGGGGATGGTGATGACGCCCGATAAGAGATTTTAATAAAAGCTTTTTAACTAAAAAGAGAGTGTATCATAAATATAGATTTGTCATCCTGAGCTTGTCGAAGGACCTGTTGAAATACGCTTTAAGGTGTTTCGACAGGCTCAACATGACAGCATCTGGGCTAAAATCGCCTTTATGATATACCCTCATTTTTATTTGTTGCCGTACTATAACAGTATTTTACTGCTGATATCTTTATTGATGGTAATGTAACCAGGATATTTAACAGGTGTATTGCCCAGCATAAAGGTTGGCTTTATTTTAATGGTTAATAAACCTAGTTTTTCATCTTTTGAAGCTGATCCTTTCTGAGCAGCTTTGATAATATCATTAAAAACATTACCATTAGATACTAATCCGTAAATGTTGCTTATCAGTTGTACCGGAACAGTAACCGTTTGTCCTTGTGCAATGCTTACATTTTGATTAACAATTCCTTCTGCCAGATCGGTATTATTAACCAATATTTTATATTCGAATTGGTTAATGGCCGCTAAATTGCTCGATGGGTTGGTTATTTCTAAATTCAGATTGGCTTTTAAAGGGATGTCTTTTCTCAATAAACCCAATGCAACCCCAGGTAAGCTGGTTAAGCTAAAGCTTTGCTGGTCCATTAACTTTTTAACATCTGTACCTGCAATCGATACCTGTTGCACACCTGTAATTTTATAGGTGCAGTCTTCCAGGGCTTTTATCTGCTGGGCTTGCCTGTTTATTCCGCAACCGAAAAGGCCAACAGTTAAAAGGCATACTAATAATCTTTGTTTCATTTTATGTGTGTTAGGTGATAGCATAAATATCCAAAAATTTGGATATTTATGTACTGCAAACATAACGCCAAAATAATGAATCTATTTTAGATAGGTTAATTGCTTAGTCGGTTAATTGTGTAAACCGGTTAACTAAAGGTCAAATCAGAATAATTTAATAACCTGTCAATTTAAACAATTAACCTAAACCATTAACTTTACAAAAAACAAAAGACATGGCCATTACCATCCGCAGGATAACTGCACAGGATAATACTGCAACAGCTGAAATGATCAGGACTGTTTTAAGAGAATTTAAAATAGACAAGCCGGGTACTGTTTATACGGATCCTACAACTGATGAGTTATCTATACTTTTCGAACACCCTCAATCAGCTTACTGGCTGGCCGAAGAGGATGGGGTTATTGTTGGTGGCTGTGGTATTTACCCGACCGAAGGCTTGCCAGAAGGTTGTGTTGAGCTGGTTAAATTGTATACCTCGGCATCTTCTCGCGGAAAAGGTATTGGCAAAATGCTCATGGAGAAAAGTATAGAATCTGCGCAGCACTTTGGCTATAATGAGATTTATCTAGAATCCTTTCCCGATCTTAAAAGGGCAATTGAGATGTACGAAAAGGCAGGATTTAAAAAACTCGCAGCTCCATTGGGTAATTCAGGCCATTTTGCCTGTAATGTTTGGATGCTGCTGGTCTTATAACTTCGTTAATCGTTGAAACTGATTAACCGGTTAACGGTTGAAATTGAGAAATTCCAGCTCAATTAACCAGTTAACCGATTTAAATAATTTATCTTGATCAAGCCTTAATTTTTGCCGACTCTGTTTTCCTCATCGCTTGTTCCGGTTTGTCTGCTGCGGGCAGTTTTGATTTTCATGTTCCCAAATTTATAAGTGAAACTTAAGTTTATCCTACGGCTTTCCCATTCGTTCTGCCAATAAGTTTTAATGTTATTGTACTCCAGATTGGCCCTGAATTTACTGGTATTAAAGATATCGTTCACTTTTAAGGCCAGTGTTGCATTTTTGTTCCAGAATGACTTTTTAGCGCCAACATTGAGCTGATAATTTCCTAAACTGCGGAATAAGCCAGAAATTGAAGGAGAATCGTAATAACCATACATCGTTAAGCTGTAGTTTTTGGGCAAAGTGAGGGTATTGTCCGACATAATAGACCAGTTCCACGAGAAGGCATTATAGCCGTTTCCCTGTACTGCCGATGTAGTGCGGTTATAACCAACAGAAACTTCGGTACTGTTGTTCCACCATTTGGTTACATCAAAAGGACTTCCGGTGGCCATATAAAAATTTGTTGTACGGTTCAGGTTTTCTGGCCTGGAGATACTTTCTTTTGTATTATTGTTCTGATAGATCACTTCCCACATCGCGCCGTTACTTACCGAATAACTCAATGTTAATACCCTGAAATTTTTAATCGAGTAATTAAATTCAAAACTATTGGCATAAGATGGCTGTAATAATGGGTTTCCCTGTATGGCAGTATAGGGATCGGTATAAAAGGTAAAGGGATTTAAACTGCTGTATGATGGCCTGTTGATGCTTTTTCGGTAGGCAGCTGTTACGAGGTTGTTCGAATCCAGTTTTAAGGAGATAAATACTGTTGGGAAAAGTTTCCAGTATTTCCTGTCGATCAGCGTATTGGTTCCCGATGAACTGCCATTGCCCAAAGTCTGCTCTGCACGTAAACCTGCTTTAATCTGTATGTTTTTGAAACTCTGATCTAAAGAAAGATAACCTGCATTGATGTTTTCATTGTATAAAAAGGCATTGGTCCGGCGCGGATCGTTAATCCAGCCAGCGGTTTTTAGTGAATCGAAACGTACATCGCTCTGCGATTCTACCCAGCTGCTTTTCCAGCCAGTTTCCATTTTTAATGTTTTAGAGAAATTTAAGCTATAATCGGCCTTGATGGAATAGATCGAAACACTGCCCATACCTTTGTTTCGTAAATCGATTGGATTGCCGATCAGCTGATCACTGGCATCGAGGTAGTTATTGGTAAATGTTTCGTTCTTGCTGTTGTCGTATTGAACATAATCGGCATCAAAACCCAGTTCACCACCCAATGTATCTGTTTTGAAACGGTAGTTTAAGTTAATTGCATGGTTTTTTTCGGTATTACTTTGCGGATTAAACATCGATGTTCCACCCATTTTTATGCCGGCTGCATTATAATTTACCGAATTGCTGTTTACCTTGGTTTCTGCTGGCGAAGTAAAGCCTTTTACCATTACCCCTAAGGTATGTTTCTCATTAATAAAATAATCAGCACCGGTAGAGTAATTTAAGCTGTTGGTTACCGGGTGCCAGAAATTAAGCTGGTTATATTGTTCGTTGCCAATGGTTCTGTTTAAAGTTAACCTATTGTATGAGTTATAATGTCCGGCGTTTAAGCGTACATAAGTACTCACTTTGCCGATATTGTAATTCAGGTTGGTGCCAGCATAAACTTTTTCATAACGGCCATAACCACCACCCAGATTCATGTTCCCATTAAAGCCCTGCATTTTATTTCTTTTGAGTTTAATGTTGACGATCCCTGCTGTGCCAGCAGCATCGAAAGAGGATGGAGGGTTAGAAATCAGTTCGATTTTGCTTAATACAGATCCGGGCAGCGATTTGAGGTAAGTGGTTAATTCCACGCCCGACATATAGCTCATTTTGCCATCAATCATCACGTTGATTCCTTTCTTACCTTTCAGCACGATGTTATCGTCTTTATCTAGTTTTACACCTGGCGACCGGCTGATTACTTCCAGCGCATTATCACCTGCGGTATTCATCTGTTCTACGTTTACGATCACCCGGTCGGCTTTTTGATCAATTACAGGCATTTTCGATACGATGTTTACATCTTTCAGGTTTTGAGCGTGGTCTGCCAGTATAATTGATGGAACTTTAACAGCCATATCTTTTACCTCAAATGGTACAGATTGGTTTTTACCGTAACCCATCATTAAGGCTTTAATAAAATACCGGCCAGATTTAACATTGCTGAATTCGTATAAGCCCTGTTGGTTGGTGACCTGTAAGGCAACCGAAGCCGAATCGGGTAAGTGGATTAATGCTACTGAAGCATAATCGAGTGCTTTATTACTTTTGTCGGTAATGGTTCCCGATACCCTAATGTTTTGGGTATAGGCAGATTTAAAGCTAAAAATTAGCAAAGCGAAAAGCGCAGATTTAAATAAGAGGTTCATCATCTTGTTTGTGTTATTATTGACGATTCAAAGATGAAGAGGTTGCATGAGCCTAAAAATTATATAATCCCAACCCCTTGAAATATTATCCCAATGCTTGTTCGGACAATAAAAGGTGTTGATCCTTAAAATGTACAGGTTGGGATAATTTTTTGAAGGTTTGGAATAAGAAAATAGGCAGTTAAAAAAGCTTTGTATAGTTTTAGGCCATGAAAACAATAAAAATCGTTTCTATCCATATTCTTTGCTGGGTACTCGTATTAGGCTATTTTTATGGAGGGGCAATTATAGAAGGAGTTACTTTAAGGCAATCGGCTTTCAGTATATCGATGAATTTTATCCAATTGATAGAGTTCTACATCTGTTACCTATGGGTTTATCCGAAATTCTTAAAGAAGAATAAAACGCTTCAGCTAATCAGTGGCATTATATTTACTATTGCCATATTTATAGGTCTAAGGTATCTGATAGAAGAAGTATTGTATTTAAAATTGTTTGGTTTTCATAATTATGCAGAAGGTACAACCGCATTGCATTACATTTCTGATAATATTTACTGGAGCCTTGCCTATATTGTATTGCCAGCTGCGGTTTATGGTATCGAGCAGAGCTTCAAGTCAGAGCAGGTCAACAGAAAACTTAAAGAAGAAGTAGTTAAGGCCGAGCTTTCATTTTTGAAATCGCAGATTAATCCACACTTTCTGTACAATACTTTAAATTATGTTTACTCACTGGCTATTCCCGTTTCCGATCAACTGGCCAACGCTGTTTTGCGTTTATCAGATTTAATGCGCTATACCCTAAACGATAGTCCTGATGGAAAAGTGAGTTTAGATAAGGAGGTAGAATATTTAGAAAGTTATGTAGCATTATTTAAAATGCGCTTTGAGCCAAAATTTTATGTCGATTTTATAACCGAAGGTATTAGCGATCAAAAAATAGCTTCGCTGATATTGATCCCATTTGTAGAAAATGCTTTTAAACATGGCGTAGTAAATGATGAAACACAGCCTGTACGCATTAAACTTAAGGTGCAGAACAAACGTTTAAGTTTCGAGGTAAGCAATAAGATCAGTCATGCACAGAAAGATCATTCGAGTGGTGTAGGTATGGTGAATATCCACCGAAGGTTGGATCTGATTTATCCAGAAAAACATGAATTGTTGATTTCGAATAATGGCAATACGTATAAAAGTACTTTGATCTTAAATCTGTAAAGGATAATTTGTATCATTGAAAACTATTCTAATGTTAATTCACGCTAATCGCCAACCCCTAACTGCTAAACCTCAACCATGATCCGTTGCCTTGCTGTTGATGATGAATCTTACGCCTCAGATATTATTGCTGCTTTTATCAGTAAAACTCCATTTTTAGAATTGGTTGGAACCACTACCAATGCTTTTGAAGCACTTAACCTGGTTCAGGAAGGTAAAGTTGATCTTGTTTTTCTAGATATACAGATGCCAGAGCTAACCGGGATTCAGTTTTTGAAAATCTGTGGGGGCAAATGCAAGGTTGTACTCACCACGGCCTATCCAGAATATGCTTTAGAAGGCTTTGATCTTGATGTGGTAGACTATTTGCTTAAACCGATCTCATACGAGCGTTTTTACAAAGCAGCTACGAAAGCACAACAGATTTTAATGCCTGTAGCGCCCGTTCAGCAAGAAATTGTTGTGCAGCAGGTAACGCAGGGGAACGATTTTATTTTCATCAAGGGTGATACCAAGAACAAGTTTATTAAGGTTAATTATGAAGATATTCTCTACATAGAAGGGTTGAAAAACTACGTTTCTGTTTATACCGCCACCCAAAGAATTGTGACTTACCAGGCACTGCGTGAGCTCGAAACCGAACTGCCCCAGCCACCTTTTTACCGCATCCATAAATCGTACATTATCTCTATCGAAAAAATTAAGATGATTGACGGGAATACCGTTTACATCAACGATCAGGCTATTCCCATCGGCGAAACCTATAAGGAAGAGTTTTTTAAAGTGGTGAGGGAGGGGAAGAAAGGTGGTTAATCGTATAAATCGGTTAACTGGTTAATTGTGGATTAGTCGATACCTACAATTAACCAATTTAAACAGTTAACCGATTAACCTTACAGTGTTCATAAATTCTCCCCATTATTTCTTGCCTTTTTTTTAAGTTTGTTGCATAAAGATTTAAATCAAACATCACCATGCAAGAAACGAATTCGCTAAACCAGGTTGCAGAATTTCATACTACCTTTAAACATCCAATTTTAGAAAGTCCGGTTATTCCTTCAAAACAGAGAGCCAATTTGCGTATTTCGCTTTTAGCCGAAGAGTTGAAAGAACTGCAGGAAGCAGTAGAAAATGATGATCTGGTAGAAGTTGCTGATGCCCTTTGCGACCTGCAGTATGTTTTAGCCGGTGCTATCCATGAGTTTGGCTTAGGTGGAAAATTTAAGACTTTATTTGATGAAGTTCACCGATCTAATATGAGCAAAGCCTGTAAAACGGTAGAAGAAGCAGAACAAACCATTCAGTTTTACTTTGATAAAGACCAGACTGAATCTTATTACAAAGAAATCGACGGACTGTTTCTGGTATTCAGAAAATCTGACGACAAGACTTTAAAATCAATCAACTATTCGCCTGCTGATTTAAAATCACATTTGGTTTAACTCATAAATAAGCTCGAATTGAAAAGGCTAAAACAAATCGTAAACGAGCTGAAATTAACTCAGGTAGCGGCTGATGCAGCTTTAATGCGTGAGTTTATTTTCTACTCACCCAAAATGCCTTTGCGCCTGCATCAGGAACAGCTGATTGCTACCTCGAAACAGTTTAGCCTCGAGGTTTTTGATGCCTATTTTACCAATGCCGAGATAACCATTAACTGCTTTAGCTGGGGAAATGGAAAACGTAAAGTGTTGCTTACGCATGGCTGGGCTTCGAAGGCTTTAGATTTTTATGAGCTGATTATTGAACTCCAGAAAATAGACGATCTGGAAATTATTGCTTTTGATGCACCTGGCAACGGAAGCTCAATCTCTGAATTTTCCAACCTGATGTTATATGCCGGTTCGGTAAAATCTATTGCACTAAACTATGCGCAGCCTGATGTCCTTATTGGGCATTCGCTTGGCGGCATGGCTAATGTAATTGCTTTGCAGGAGCTCAGTTTAACTCCCAATCTGCTTATTAGCATCGCACCACTAATCAGACTGAAAGAAAACTTCGAACAAAGTCTCGATTCGGTAAATATCGGCATAAAGGATCAGGATACCTTCTTCAGTAACTTTGCCAAAGAATTCCCCGTTCCTGTAAGTCACTTTAACCTGACAGCACTGTATCAGCTAAGTCCGGATTTAAATCATTTTCTGGCATTCGACCCAGCCGATCATATTTCGCCATATCCATTCCTTAAAGAATTTCTGGATAAATATTCTGCAATCAGTTCAAGATCTTTTGAAGGTGTGGGGCATTATAAAATCCTCAGATCGGTTGACGTGATTGAAGATATTGTGAAGAAAATTTCCTTATAAAAATAGTCATTTCGACTGGAACGCAGTGAGGTGGAGAGATCTGTCTTGATAGATCTCTCGACTACGTTGCTCTCCGCTCGAGATGACGACTTTTTTCGCGCTAATCCGCATCTCCGTGGCTTTACAAGATTAACTCCTTCAAAAGCGTTGTCAACTTTCTAGCTCATTTGCCATTAAAGTTGACAACGCTGGTAACATTTGACTACACTAGAAAGGGCTGCTATCTGTTTTCCAGACTATAACTTCCGACCTCCGTCATCGGTCTCCCGACTAATCCATCTACCAATTTATTTCACATCCATAACAGTGCATAACAGTTAAAATTACCTTATATTCTATTTTAGAGCAACCAAATATATTAATAGCGCATGCAAGCAATTTTAGGTGTAATTTTTCATTTCTTCGGTGGTTTCGCCTCCGGAAGTTTTTATATTCCGTACAAAAAAGTTAAAGGCTGGGCCTGGGAAAGTTACTGGATTGTTGGGGGAATCTTCTCCTGGTTAATCGTTCCGCCACTTGCTGCTTTTTTAACCATCCCGAATTTTACGGCAATTATTACCAGTACCAACGGTAGTATTTTATGGTTAACCTATTTTTTTGGCGTGCTCTGGGGCATCGGAGGTTTAACCTATGGTTTAGGCGTTCGTTATCTGGGTGTATCGTTAGGGAGTAGCATCATTTTAGGACTTTGTATGGTTTTGGGTTCAATCCTGCCGTCCATCTATTTCGATTTTTTCCCTCAGGTGGGTAAAGATACTTTTACCATGTTTCTACATACCGATTGGGGCCGTATGGTATTGTTGGGGCTTTTAGTCTGCGTTGTGGGTATTATCATCTGCGGTAAAGCAGGTATGATGAAAGAAAAGGAAATGAAATCTGGTATTACCGATCCGCATGGCATGGAGGTAAAAACAGAATATAAATTCGGTCTTGGCTTATTTGTGGGGATTGTTTCAGGGGTTTTAAGTGCCTGTTTCAATTTTGGTATCGAAGCCGGAAAACCAATGGCCGATGCTGCCAATGCGATCTGGAAAGCAGCAAATCCTGCTGAAACAGGTAATTTCTTGTTCCAGAACAACGTTACTTATGTAATTGTACTGTGGGGTGGTTTAACTACGAATTTTATCTGGTGTATGGTATTAAATGCAAGGAATAAAACATTTGGCGATTATACCAATGCAAAAACGCCACTGTTAAAAAACTATATTTTTTCTGCCCTGGCAGGTACCACCTGGTTCTTACAATTCTTTTTCTACGGCATGGGCGAAAGCAAAATGGGCAACGGTGCCAGTTCGTGGATTCTGCACATGGCCTTTATCATTCTCATCGCCAATGTATGGGGGCTGGTATTAAAAGAGTGGAAAGGTGTATCAAGAAAAACTTTGATTACTGTTTTGGCGGGTATTTTAACCATCATCATTTCGGTACTCATTGTGGGTTATGGTAATTCAATTAAAGGTTAATAAATAAAAATTTAAATAGAATATAAGAATGTCAATCGATACGAAAAGTTATAAGCACGTAAGCTATCTGTGGGATGAAGAGGAAGCCGCAAAACTGGCTGGTGATGAAGTTGCCCTTTTAATTTATCGCTCTAATTTATTGGGTGCAGATTTACGCTTAACCAATTATGGAGGTGGAAATACCTCGTGTAAAGTATTGGAAAAGGATCCACTTACCGGTTTAGAAACCGAGGTAATGTGGGTAAAAGGATCGGGCGGCGATTTAGGTACTTTAAAGAAAAGCGGTTTGGCTGCGTTGTACGTAGATCGTTTACGTAGCTTGAAAAATATTTACCGTGGTGTAGAACACGAAGATGAAATGGTTGAACTGTTTAACCACTGCATTTTCGATTTAAGCTCTAAAGCACCATCAATCGATACCCCTTTGCATGGTTTTCTACCGTTTGCACATATCGATCACTTGCATCCGGATGCGGCCATTGCAATCGCAGCAGCTAAAGACGGTAAAAAAATTACCGAAGAATTATTTGGTGGAACGATAGGCTGGGTAGAATGGAAAAAACCAGGTTTCGAACTGGGCCTGCAGTTAAAACAATGTTTAGATGAAAACCCAGGTATCCGTGGTATTATGTTGGGTTCACATGGTTTGTTTACCTGGGGTAATACGGCTTACGAAAGTTACCTGAATACCTTAGAAGTTATCGAAATCTGTTCTGATTACCTCAACCAGAACTATGGTAAAAAAGGTCCTGTTTTTGGAGGACAAAAGATTGAAAGTGCAGCAGCAGATCTGCGTAAACAACAAGCGGCTGCTTTAGCACCTGTTTTGCGCGGCTTGTGTTCTTCTAAACAGCACATGATCGGTCATTTTACCGATGATAGCCGCGTTTTAGAATTCATCAATTCTAACGATCTTGATCGTCTTGCTCCAATGGGTACAAGCTGTCCTGATCACTTTTTAAGAACCAAAATCAGTCCGCTGGTTTTAACTTTAGCAAGCGATGCCGATTTGTCGGATGTTAAAGCGCTAAAGGAAACATTGGAGCCTGCTTTCGAAGCATATAGGGCCATGTACACGGCTTATTACGAAGCCTGTAAACATCCAAACAGTCCTGCCATTCGCGATACCAATCCGGTTGTTATTTTATATCCAGGTATCGGAATGTTTACCTTCTCTAAAGATAAACAAACAGCAAGGGTTGCTGCAGAATTCTATATTAATGCCATTAACGTAATGAAAGGCGCTGAGGCTGTTTCAGAATATACTTCATTGCCACACCAGGAAGCTTTTAATATCGAATATTGGTTGTTGGAAGAAGCGAAGTTACAGCGTATGCCTAAGCCAAAACCTTTAACTGGCAAGATTGCTTTGATTACCGGTAGTGCAGGTGGTATAGGTAAAGCGATTGCTAAAAAGTTTGTTGCAGAAGGTGGTGTGGTGATTTTAAATGATATGAATGCCGAGCGTTTGGAAGAAGCAGGTAAAGAATTTGCGAGCCTGTATGGTAAAGATTCTTACAGTACCGCAATTTTAAATGTTACCAGCGAAGCAGATATTAAACAAGCTTTCGATTCGGCTGCTCTGGCTTTTGGCGGAGTAGATATTATTGTAAACAATGCAGGATTATCGATTTCTAAAACCATTGCCGATCATACCGAGAAGGATTGGGACTTATTATATGATGTTTTGGTAAAAGGTCAGTTTTTTATCACTCAGGCTGCAACAAATACGATGCAAAAGCAAAATATTGGTGGCGATATCATTAATATTGTAAGTAAGAATGCCTTAGTAAGCGGACCAAATAATGCTGGTTATGGCAGTGCAAAAGCTGCCCAGTTACATTTGAGCAGGTTAAACGCTGCCGAACTGGGTGCCGATAATATCCGTGTAAATGTGGTTAATCCTGATGCTGTAATCAGCGATAGCAATATCTGGGCTGGCGGTTGGGCCGAAGGCCGTGCAAAAGCTTACGGCATTACCGTTGCAGAGCTACCGGCCTATTATGCAAAACGTACGCTGTTAAATCAGATTATATTACCAGATGATATTGCCAATGCTTGTTTTGCCTTTGTGGGTGGCTTGCTGCATAAATCAACCGGAAATGTTTTAAATGTTGACGGTGGAGTAGCCATGGCATTTGTAAGATAACTTAATCCTCGGCCTGTGTCTTCACAGAACGAAACGAATAATTTGATCAGTGGTCTGTGGTTACACAGACCGCTGCGATAGATTTTAAATTCAGTTTTAGTAAGTTGTTTAATCGGTCTGTGCCTGGCATAGACCGAAATGACTTTTAAATTTAGTAAATAATATCATCATCTTCGTTTTAACGATGATGAGTAAGAATGGCGATTGTATCGCCATAATGATTAACCTAACAAAAACCAAATATTCTCATGAATATCGAGCAGAACCAGATAGAAAAACATAACGACTCCCTTTTAACCTCGCATCAGCGCAAACTTTCTTTTTTAAAACAAGAATGGGCGCACGTTGATGTAGAAAGCGTAATCCAGAAACTTGTTGATTTTCAGATTGCCATTCCAAGCTGGGCTTTAGGTACAGGTGGAACACGTTTTGGCCGTTTTGCCATTACTGGCGGTGAACCACGTACCATTGAAGAAAAAATTGAAGATGTTGGTCTGCTACATGCCCTTAACGGCGCAAGTGGAGCAATTTCGCTTCACATCCCTTGGGATATCCCTCAAAATGCAGAAGCGTTAAAAACTTTGGCATCTGGCTATGGTTTAAAATTCGATGCCATGAACTCGAATACCTTTCAAGATCAGAAAGGTTCTGCACATAGCTATAAATTTGGTTCGTTACAGAATGTAAATAAAGACATCCGCAAACAAGCGATTGAGCATAATATAGAAGTAATTAAGCATGGTATCTCGCTAGGATCTGATGCATTAACCGTTTGGCTTGCCGATGGTTCTTGCTTCCCTGGGCAGCTTAATTTCCGTAAAGCCTTTGAAAATACTTTAGAAAGCCTTCAGGAGATCTATTCAGCACTGCCAGAAGATTGGAAAATGTTTGTGGAGTACAAAGCCTTCGAACCTAACTTTTATTCAACTACGGTTGGAGACTGGGGACAGTCGTTATTATATGCCAGCAAATTGGGTAAAAAAGCCTATACTTTGGTCGATTTAGGTCATCATTTGCCTAATGCAAACATCGAGCAGATTGTTGCTTTATTATTAATGGAAGGAAAATTGGGTGGTTTCCACTTTAACGATTCTAAATATGGAGATGATGATTTAACTGCCGGAAGCATTAAACCTTACCAATTGTTCTTGATTTTTAACGAACTGGTAGAAGGTATGGATGCAAAGGGCATGAACCATGCAAAAGATTTAGGCTGGATGATCGATGCTTCTCATAATGTAAAAGATCCTCTTGAAGATTTATTGCAATCAGTGGAAGCCATTATGATTGCCTACGCACAAGCCTTATTGGTTGATAGAAAAGCATTAAACGAAGCGCAGAACAACAACGATGTAGCAAAAGCACAGGAAATTTTGCAACATACTTTCCGTAGCGATTTAAGGGCTTTGGTAGCCGAAGCCAGATTAAGAGCTGGGGCAGCCTTATCGCCAATCGCTTTATACCGCGGTTTAGAAGTTAGAAATAAGTTAGTTAATCACCGCGGAAATACTGTTGCCACAGGTTTGTAAATAGAGAAATAGAAAATGCCTAAACCTGTTATTGCCATATTTGATGTTGGAAAAACGAACAAAAAACTGTTTCTGATCGACGAAAACTACAGTATTGTTTACGAACGGTCTGCACGTTTTGTGGAAACAGTTGATGAAGATGGCGAACCATGCGAAAATCTCGAAAGCCTGCGTTCCTCAGTTTACGATTCCCTGCATCAGGTTTTGCAGTTAAAAGAGTTCGATGTTAAGGCCATAAACTTTTCTACTTATGGTGCCAGTTTTGTTTATCTCGATGAAAACGGCGATCCCCTGACACCGCTTTATAACTATTTAAAAGAATACCCGGAGGAGCTTAAAAAAGCTTTTTATGCAAAATACGGAGGTGAGGAGAAGATTTCGTTAGAAACGGCCTCACCGATTTTGGGTAGCTTAAATTCAGGGATGCAATTGTATCGCCTGAAAAACGAAAAACCCGAAATATTTAAAAAAGTGAAGTGGGCTTTACACCTGCCTCAATATTTAAGTTATTTAATTACGGGTAAGGCCGTGGCCGATATTACCAGTATAGGCTGCCACACCCAGCTTTGGGATTTCAATAAAAATGAATACCATAATTGGGTTACTACTGAAAAAATCGACGAGAAATTTGGTGCATTTACCCCGGCAGATTCCAGCCTGAAAACTGACTTCGAAGGGAGCAGCGTAAAGGTTGGTGTAGGTTTGCACGATAGTTCTGCCGCGCTGATTCCCTATCTGGCCAATTTTAATACACCATTTGTACTCATTTCAACAGGAACCTGGTGTATCAGTTTAAACCCTTTTAACCAGGAACCGCTAACTGCCGAAGAACTTAAACAGGATTGCCTGTGTTACATGCACTTTAAAGGCAAAGCGGTAAAGGCTTCGCGTATTTTTGCAGGTTATGAGCACGAGGTACAGCTTAAGCGGATAGCAGAACATTTCGATCGTGCGGCCTATCTTTTTAAACATTTGAAGTTTAACCCTTCAATGATTTTGAAACTGGCCAATAAAATCCCTGAAAACCAACAGGAGCAACAGGGCTTTTCGGCAAGTTCCGCTTTCCCGGAGCGTGATCTGAACCTCTTTCAAACGGCAGAAGAAGCCTATCATCAATTGATTTTTGATCTGATCAAACAACAGATTTATTCGTTAAAGCTGATTTTAAATGCAGGTGTGAAAAGGATTTTTGTAGATGGTGGTTTCGGTAAAAATGCGATTTACATGCACCTGCTGGCTACTTCTATTCCAGATATTGAGGTTTATGCCTCTTCAGTTTCGCAGGCTACAGCAATCGGTACAGCGTTAGCTATAAATGATGCATGGAACGAAAACCCTGCACCAACGGATATGATTCAGTTAAAATACTATTCTGCTATACAACGTACACTAGATTTTTAGGAATTTCCTTATATTAGAATTTCCTATATCAATATAACCATTTTGAAACCAGAAGATTTAATCCCCTACATTAACGTCGATGAGTATTCGTCGACACCAAAATACAAGCAGTTAACCAATGCAATTTTGGCCGCAATTGAAAGTGGTAAACTTCTGAAAAATAGTTTATTGCCGTCTATTAATGAATTGAGTTTCAGTCTGGAAATGTCGAGGGATACCGCCGAAAAAGGCTATCGTAACCTCCGGAAACTTGGGGTGGTAGATTCTGTGCCAGGAAAGGGCTATTTCATTATCAATACCGATTTCTCGCGTAAACTAAAGGTTTGTCTGCTTTTTAATAAACTCAGTACACATAAAAAAATCATTTACGATTCGTTTACCAAAACTTTGGGTGAGCGTGCTGCGATTGATTTTTATATCTATAACAACGATTTCGCGCTGTTTAAAAAAATGATCGTCACCAAACGTGATGATTATTCACATTTTGTAATTATTCCGCATTTTTTAGAAGGAGGCGAAAATGCACATGAAATTATCAACACCATACCCAAAGAAAAATTGGTTATCCTTGATAAATTATTGCCAGGAGTAACAGGCGATTATGCTGCGGCCTATGAAAACTTTGCGCAGGATATCTACGCAGCTTTAGAACAGGCTTTAGACCGGCTTTCTCATTACCGAACCTTAAAAATTATCTTCCCAAAAAACAGTTATTTCCCGCACGAAATTCTAACAGGCTTTTACCGGTTCTGCCAGCAGTATGCTTTCGATCATAAAGTAATCCACAACATCAAAGACGAAGAAATTAATCCAGGTGAGGTGTACATTAACCTCATGGAAGATGACCTGGTAACACTCATTGAACGTTTAATTGCCCAAAAGCTTAAAATCGGGAAAGATGTTGGTGTAATTTCTTATAACGAAACGCCTTTAAAAAGAATTATTTTGGATGGGATTACCACCATTTCAACTGATTTTAGTGAATTGGGCGCCCAAGCTGCTGAATTTATTCTCAACGGAAAAACTGAGAAGATAGCCGTGCCTTTTTATTTGAACCTGCGTAAATCGCTTTAGTACGCTGTTAGTTCGTCATCTCGACTGAAGCCTACTTTCGGGAGGGAGTTGTTTAGACAGATTTTGCCGTGCAGAGCATTCGGATTCTCGATTGCGTTGAATCTCGCTAACATATACAGATTTAAATAAAAAGGGTCGTCATTGCGAGGCACGAAGCAATCTTAATGCGCACGCTAGTAGCGATCGTTGTAAGATTGCTTCGTCGGCTGAAAAAGCCTTCTCGCAATGACGACTCCTCGCAGCCTAATTAATTCTAAAAATCCCACTGTCATTTATATTGTTTTTTATGGAATAAATTTTTCCTCGAAATGACGATTCTCTTGATTAATTGTGCATAAAAATCTAAAAAGGAGTTTTAGCTAAAACTTATTAATGATTACTTTTATCACTTAGCTATTTTAGTTTAAATGAGTGAACAGGTAACCGGGTATCAAGTATCAGAGCAAAACCCTTACGATTATATTTTAAAGGATTTTAACCTGAAAAATCTGAGCCAGATTGTTATCCTCAAACATTTAAGCGGATTGATCCATACGGATGTTAAGGGCTTTTACCAACTTTTTCCAGAGCAGATTGAAATCGATTTTGCAGCATTTAGCGATGAGGTCTCTGGATTGCCCTTTCCGATTGTTCAGGTGCAACAGCACTCAAACTCCGTAAAACTTTCTTGTCGTTGCGCTGCACCGAAGCATAAGTTATGTGAGCATCAGGCAAGGGTTTTGTACAATATTCTTCAGCGCCAGGATCTGCTTATTTTCTTCGATGCTAACCTTCGTAAGCAAAAACTATTAAAAATAGCAATTGACTATGGTTTAGAAAAAGAAGAAAACCTCGATCTTCTGTTTAATCTCCGCTACGAAAACGGCCAGGTAGATATCCGCCCAAAAATGGATGCCCTCCAGCCATTCAATAAAGAAGCCCAGCAAAATTTACAGGAACTTTTACTGCCTGGGACTAAAGCCAAAGTAAAAGTACAAGCTAAAAACGATCAGGGTAAAATGATCCTGGTTTTTGGGCAACACCGCTATTACAACAATTTAACGGTAGAATTATTCGAGGCTGAAACCACTAAAAGCGGCAAGGTTAAAAACCCGATAAAAGGAATCAATCCAGCTGATTTACTGTTTAAAACAGATGACAACGACCAGGTAAAGTTTTATAGCGGTATTACCACTTTTCAGCAGAACTACAATAGCGATCAAAGCGAGGCGGAGATTGAAGCCTTAAAAGCGATCGTTAAAAATCCTAAACAGATTCCTTTTTACCTGCAGGATGGTAAGCAGTCTGTCGCTATTCAAGCGTCGACCATTACAGCGGTTGATGTACATTTATTGGAAGTAGACCTGCGTCTTTCTGTAAATCAACGTGATGATTATTATGAAATTACAGGCCGGTTGATCATCGAAGGGAAATCATACGAGTTGGATAACCTGGTATTGGTACACCAGTATTTTGTTAAACTTAACAATCAACTTTATTTAGTTGGAAGGTTGGATTTTTTACGCGTAATCGGGTTTTTCAAAAAGCAGAGCAACAGGTTAATCCTGCATAAAACTAAATATCCTGAGTTTCAAAAAGTTATTTTGGTGCCTTTAGAAGGAAGTATCCATGTTGATTATTCTTATTTAAAACCTGCCACCAAAAGCCAGATCGAAGAAAAAGGTTTCGATCTCGAAAACGAGCAACTGATTTATCTCTCTGAATCTGAAGATTATATTCTCCTTACACCGGTAATGCGCTATGGGAATTTAGAAATACCTGTGCTGTCTAAAAAGCAGATTCAGGCGCAGGATAAACTGGGTAACCTTTTTACTTTACACCGCGACGAAAGTACCGAGCTGCAATTTATCGGAAACGTATTGAAACAGCATCCTTATTTCTACGATCAGGAAACCAACGATTCTTTTTACCTGCACCGCAAACGGTTCCTGGAAGAAGCCTGGTTTCTCGAAGCTTTTGAGGTATGGCGGAACAAAGGCATTCATATTTTAGGTTTCAACCAACTCAAGAACAATAAACTAAGCGAATTTCAGGCTAAAATTAATATCGAGGTTTTAAGTGGGACAGATTGGTTTGAAACTAAAGTAAAAGTAAAGTTTGGCAAACAACAGGTTGCGCTGAAGCATCTGCATAAATCGATCAGGAACAAAAGTAAGTTTGTAACCCTTGATGATGGAACCCAGGGCATACTACCGTATGAGTGGATCGAAAAATTTGCTGCTTATTTTAGTGCAGGTGAAGTAACCGAAGATGCCATTCTTACACCAAAAATTAAGTTTGCTTCTATAAACGAGCTTTATGAAGATGCTTTGTTAGATGGCGATGTAAAGAACGAATTGAAACTTTATAAACAGAAATTCGAAGGGACTGATTCGATTCAGGAAGTTGAAGTGCCAAAAGGTTTAACAGCAACGCTGCGCCATTACCAGAAAGACGGTTTAAACTGGCTTAACTTTTTGGATGATTTTAACTTTGGTTCTTGTTTGGCCGATGATATGGGATTGGGTAAAACCATTCAGGTTTTGGCTTTCATTTTATCACAGCGCGAAAAAGTAAAACACAATACAAATCTGGTGGTGGTTCCGGCCTCGTTAATATTTAACTGGAAAGCCGAAGTAGGGAAATTTGCCCCCTCTATAAAGGTAAAAACCATTTATGCTGGCGAACGGACCAAAACGACTGATACTTTCGACGATTACGAAATCATTTTAACCTCTTATGGAACGCTGCTTTCTGATATCCGTTTCTTAAAGGATTATCGCTTTAACTATATCTTTTTAGATGAATCGCAGTTGATAAAAAATCCTGATTCGCAACGTTATAAAGCGGTTCGGATGCTGCAATCGAGGAATAAGGTAACCATGACGGGAACACCGATAGAGAACAATACCTTCGATTTATATGGACAGCTGTCGTTCGCTTGTCCGGGTTTGTTTGGCAGTAAACAGCAGTTTGCCGATTTATATTCAACCCCCATCGATCAGTTTAAGGATAGCAGAAGGGCAGAGGAACTTCAGCAAAAAATAAGACCGTTTATTCTACGCAGAACAAAAGAACAGGTGGCCAAAGAACTTCCCGATAAAACGGAAATTGTACTGTATTGCGAAATGGGAGCAGAGCAGCGCGAAGTGTACGAAGCGAACAAAAAAGAAATTCAGGATTTTATTTTGGGTAAACAGGAAGATGAATTGCCTAAAAGTTCGATGCACGTACTGAAAAGCATTACCACTTTACGACAGATATGCAATTCGGCCGCATTATTGGCTGATGGAAAATCGTATTTACAGGCTTCTTCAAAAATTGATGTGCTGATGGAGCAGATTGAGCGCAAGGCCGGAAACCATAAAATCCTTGTTTTTTCTCAGTTTGTAACCATGCTCGATCTGATTAAAAAACAATTGGAAAACCGTGGCATTAAATATGAATACCTTACCGGGCAAACCCGTAAAAGAGCCGAAGTGGTTAGCTCTTTTCAACAAAATGCCGATATTCCGGTCTTCCTGATCAGTTTAAAGGCTGGCGGTACCGGATTGAACCTTACCGAAGCCGATTATGTTTACTTAGTCGACCCATGGTGGAATCCTGCAGTAGAAAACCAGGCCATAGACAGGGCATATCGGATTGGTCAACATAAAAATGTAATGGCTGTGCGTTTAATCTGCCCCGATACTATCGAGGAGAAAATTATGAAGCTTCAGGCCACAAAAAAAGATCTGGTTAAGGATCTGATCCAGACGGATGGAAGTTTGTTTAAGAACTTAACGAAGAAAGAGTTATTGGGCTTGTTGAGTTAATGTAAGTTCGTCAATTAGAAGTATCGTCATTTCGACCGTAGTGGAGAAATCTTTTAGGTTGTTTACTCTCAAAGATTTCTCCATTCCGCTGCCGATGAAAAATCGGCAAGCTTCAGTCGAAATGACGTATGAACTTATATCTAAATCCCCTCCTCAAACTTATAACCCAAAAACTCAGGTACATTAACACTCTCTACGATTTTCCAATCTTTCTTTTCTGCAATAAAATCAGGTGCTGCAAGCCCCGTACTTTTAGCCGCGTTGATATAAAATTCCATTTTTGCAGGATGGTTTGACGAGCAGGCATTATATGTTCTACCAAATGCCTGTTTTTCTAAAAGTTTAATTGCAATCCCTACAGCATCTGTTTGGTGAATCAAGTTTACAGGAGCCAAACCATTCGGTACATTACTTTTTCCGGCAAAGAATCTCCCGGGGTTACGGTCAGGGCCAATTAAGCCCGCAAAGCGGATTACTGTGCAGTTTTCGGGAAATAGTTTCTTAAATAGCATTTCTGCAGCTAAAACGACCTTTCCTGAATCCGTATCAGGATATGTATGGCTGCTTTCATTTACTGTTTTATTTTCATCAGCATAAACACTCGTCGAACTGATCAATACCACATGTTTCGATTTATCTTTCGCTGCAGCCAAAATTGAATTTATCTTTTGGGGATAATCAAGGAGTTCAGTCGAATTGCGTTTTGGTGGAATACAGATAAACAAGGTATCGGCCTCAAAAAAAGCTGGATCGGCCACAACCGCTTCAGTCGTAAAATTGACTAAAAACGGCTGTATATTTTCAGCCTTAAGTATGGCTAATTTTTCCTGGCTTGTGGTAGAACCCTTAACAATGTAATTTAACCCGATCAGTTTTTTGGCTAAAGCCAGTCCGAACCAACCGCAACCTAAAATTGATATAGTTTTAGTACTGTTTCTATTCGTTGTATTATCTTGAATCATTGGCGCTAAAGATAAATAGTTAGCTTTATAATTTACCCTGATTGATGTCAATTCTGCTTTTTATACATGGTTTCCGATAGTTTTAAAATCCCATCATAATAAGGCGTAGGTTTGAAATTGAACGCCTTTTCAAATTTGCTAGAATCGAAATGATAATCATGATCGTACTGGTAGTACATTTCTACAGTACCGGCAACTACCTTTTTAAATAAACCCACTAAGCGTAACATCAGTTTATTAATGGTCGAGTATTGAGGTTTGGTTTCATAAATCTTTGCAGCCATTTCTATAAAAGCTTTCCCTTTTAAAGGAGCTGCGGTTGGCAGGTGCCATATCTGGTTGCCGGAACCGGGTGTTTGGCCTAACAGAAATAAAGCTTTCCCCGCATCTTCAATGTAAGTAAAACTGTGTAGTGTATTTGGGTTTCCCATCCATTGAGCTTTATTTTTCTTGGCAAACTTATCGAGTACCATCATATCAAAAAAGCTGTTCATCGATTCTGCTCCGTAAAAATCTGCAGCACGGGCAATGGTTACATTTATTTTACTCGCTTTCGATTCGTTCATTAATTGTTGGGCTACCTTTGCCCTTACTTCTCCTTTTAAACTACAGGGATGGTAAGGCGTATCTTCTGTCATTGGGCCGTTTACCAGGCCATACATATAAACATTATCAAAAAATATTAGCCTTGCGCCCGTACGTTTAGTTAAGTTAATTACATTCTGAATAATAATCGGCCATTGTTCTTGCCATACTTTGGCATCGTAAACCAAACCGGCGCACAGGTATATTACTTTCGAACCTTCGGCTGCTGCGAAAAGTTCAGCTTCATTTAATAAATCGGCCTTAACCCAACTTGTATTCGGGTTGCTTGTAGAAATTGGTTTTCGGCTAACCAATCTAATGGTTTGGTTAGTATTGGTTAATTCTCTGGTCAGTGCGTTTGCTGTTGGTCCGCCGGCGCCAAGGATAGTGTGCATATCTTCGTTTTTGATTAGTTCAAAGTTATGCGGCATTGAACCATAAAAACGTTAACAAAAGATAAGGATTAATTTAATCCTTTAAAATGAGTGTGCGTTTACGGATACGCGAGAGTGAAACAGGTGTAATACCTAAAAAATTGGCGATATAGTGTTGTGGAACACGCTGAAAAATATCTTTTGCAGTTTTTTCAAGCGCAGTATAACGTTCTTCGGGGTTTTGCGTAACAAAAGCATTAAGACGGTCTTCAAAACAGCAGATGTAATATTCAGCAACCAGACGGCCAAACCGTTCCATTTTCAGCGCCAGCACGGGGTGGTTTAACATTTTTTGAAGATCGGCGTAAGCAATAAGAACAAGTTGGGTCTCCTCCAAGGCCTGAATAAAGTTTGTACTCGGTACTCTTTTTACAAAGCTTTTGTAGGCACTTACCAGCTCGTTTTCAAAACAAAAATAACCTGTAATTTCCTGTCCGTCTTTAACATGATAATGTCTTACAGCACCCTGGATAATAAAGGCAATATAATCGCATACTTTTCCTTCAGCTACAAAATGTTCCTTTTTCTTTAGGGTAGAAAAACTCAGGTACCGAGTTAAGATTTCCCATTCGCTTTCTTCAAAAGTTACGAATTTTGCTAAGCCGGTTCTAAAAGCGTCGATTTTAAATTGTTTATCCATATCAATATTTAAGTGCAACTTAAAGGTACAGATTAATTAAGAATGGGGGTTATCCCTTGCCGAGATTATAGCAAGCCCTGCATCGTGGCTCATAACTTTCCTTTTCGCCCAATAAAACGGTAGCTTCATCAGCAACTGTACGGTAACTGTACAGGGCTGGGTTTCCACAACAAACACAAACGGCATTTACTTTGGTAACATGTTCGGCAATGGCCATTAAAGCGGGCATCGGGCCAAAGGGTTTGCCCGTAAAATCCATATCCAGGCCGGCAACAATAACGCGTATGCCTTTAAGGGCCAGTTTATTGCAAACATCAGGCAGTTCATCATCAAAAAACTGCGCTTCATCTATGCCAACCACCTGTGTATTGGTGCCCAAGAGTAAAATGGCCGAAGCGCTATCAACAGGAGTAGAGTTTATGGAGTTCAAATCGTGCGAAACCACAGCAGTTTCATGATAGCGGGTATCAGTACGGGGTTTAAAAATTTCGACATTCAGTTTAGCAATCTGAGCTCTTTTTAACCTGCGGATCAATTCTTCCGTTTTACCAGAAAACATAGAGCCACATACCACTTCTATACTTCCCGAAAATTCGCCCCTTCTTCTAAAATTTTGTTCGCTAAATAACATGCCTGTTTTTTTATTCCCCTATGTCCGTTCTATAATTTTTAAACCGAACAAATATGAGAATATTGCAGTATTTTTGGATACATAGTTACCAACAAAATATTTGTTAAAGTCTATACATGATTCAACAAGTAATATAATAATGAACCGTACACAGATGAAAGACTCAGTTAAAATATACTTAAAGCTATTTTTAATTATACTAGCATCTTTCGTTATTTTTTCCTGTAATGTAAAACCACAAAAGAAATACTTTTTAGAGTTATTACCAGAATTCGTAATGACTGGAACAAATTATAAGCCTATTATTTTTACAGCAGAAAATGATACGGCTGCATTTATTTCAGGATTAAAATTATATAGTTCAAAATTGAAAGGCGAACAATACAAGAATAGATATAAATTTAAATTAATAAACTCTAAAGGTCAAGATTTGAAACAAACCCTAAATAAATCGATTGTTGATCGTTTATGGAATAGCTATGTAGATAACGATATTATAGCGGGAAAAATTATTTTCAGAAAAGCTTGTAAATCTTGTCATGATATGAATATAAAATTGTTTGCTCCAGCCATTGGCAACTTGGCAAATAATTCCGTTAGCTTCATCAAAAAGTTTAAGCTTCCAAATACGTTTCATATAGATACTCTTACGAAAAATGAACTCATGAAGGTTGTTTATTATATTCAAAAACAACAAAATGATACTAGTTTTTAGTCTATAGAAATTAAATATTATAAGAATATGTAAAGAGTGACAAAATCGCCCTACATAAGTGACAAAATTAACAAATTTCAATTTTTTTTAAAAACGGATTATTGGTTTAATCATATCTAAGGGCGTTTTCCGAAATTCCAGTTATTAAAACTAAATATGAGAATTATGTGTTATTTTTGAACACATAGTTACCAACATAAATCGATTAAAAATCCGTTTTAATTTTATGATGAACCAACAAGATATTTTCAGAAAGATCGGCAGCATTTTAACAGAATTAAATGAGCAATATCAGTTTTTAGCTCAAAACCCTCAGCAATTAAACGATTTGGAGCTGGAGCTTTTTCTGGCCAATGCCCATTTTCTTTCCGATCATGTGAATATCGTCAAAAAATTAAATACCATAATAGAGGATAAGCCCACCGAATCTGGAAATCATGCTTTGCTGGCCGAACAAAATACCATTATCCTGCCCGAAGCTGAAAAAAGTTATGTAGAAGACGATGAGTGTTTCGATCCACAGGAACTGGAAGAAGTAGCTACAGCTCAGGAAGAAGAAGAACGAGTGGATGTAAAGCCCAAACAGGAAGTGTTGGATGATGAAAGTATTGAAGAAGAAAAAGCCGAAGCACTTTTAAATAAAGATTTTTTTAAACCCGACCAGGACGATCATACTTTTGAATTTGTGCTGGGTACACACGATGAAAACGATCAGTTCGATTATGAAGCAAAATCTGTTGAAGAAATTTTCGATCGCCCTTTAAGCAAAGAAGAAGCTGAAATTTTAGCGCGTAAAAAGATAATTCACGAAAAGGAAGATGCTTTAGCTGTTGAGGAAGAGGCTTTACCAACTGAAGAAGATGAAATTGGTCCTGAACCTTTTTTAATCCCCCATAAAGAAGAGCCAGAAATAATAGAGAAAGAAGCGCCTGTTGTAGCCGCTAAAGTGGATGAACCTATACCTGCACCTGCTACTCAGCATATTGAGGCACTGAAGGATGTGAAACTGGATGATCCCATTATTTCGCCACCGGTTGAGCAGGAACGTCCTTTGTTTACACCTGAAGCTGTTCCAGTAAAACCAGCTCCACAGCCCGAAGCCGCTAAACCTGCACCAAGTTTAAACGACCTGCTTGCCAAAACAAATGGCAAAAGTGATGAGCCTGTTAAAGCACCGATTACAGATTTAAAACAGGCGATCAGTTTAAATGAAAAGTTACTTTTTATCAAAGATCTTTTTAATGGGTATAATCTGGCCTATTCGGAAGTAATTGACATCATCAATAAGATGAACAGCTTCGAAGCCGCAGATAGCTACCTTCAGAATAATTATGCTGCAAAGAATAACTGGGCCAATAAGCAGGCTACGGTTGATCAGTTTTACGAATTATTGAACCGAAGGTTTAGTAAGTAATCGCCTGGCGTTACACCGCGCTGTTGTCATACTGAACTTGTTTTACTGCGTAGCTTTCCGCTTTGCTACAGGTCAGTATCTATTGTGGGGTCGTCATTTCGACTGAAGTGTAGTCCCGAATGTTCGGGAGAGAAATCTGTTAATATAGATTTCTCGACTGCGTTGCACTCCGCTCGAAATGATGTAACTTAAAAAGGGCATTTTAGGCTAGATATCGACTCCAGACTCCCCACTTAGCCTAAATAAATCCCATCCGGTTAGAATCGAGCTTTAAAAAGATAAATAGTAAAATTGTAAAACTCCATAACGACGAACCACCATAACTAATTAAGGGTAGGGGAATTCCAATTACCGGGATAATTCCGATCGTCATTCCGATATTAATAAAAACGTGAAAAAAGAGGATACAGGCTACGCTATAGCCATACACCCTGGAGAATGTAGATCGTTGCCTTTCTGCTAAATTAACCAATCGGAGTAGCAGAAACATATACAGACCTATTACTACAGAACAGCCCATAAATCCCCATTCCTCACCAATGGTAGAGAAGATGAAATCGGTGCTCTGTTCGGGTACGTAGCCATATTTGGTTTGTGTGCCCTGTAAAAAACCACGGCCAGTTGCCTGTCCTGAGCCTATGGCAATCTGCGATTGAATTACATTATAACCCGCACCTTTATTATCGGTTTTAAGGCCTAACATTAATTCAATACGGCTACGTTGGTGGGGGGCTAAAACTTTTTCGTACGCAATTTTTATCAGAAACAGATAGCCAATTGCAAAAACGGTTACCAAAACGGTTGAGAAGATAATTTTTTGCTTTCTTCTGTTGTTGTAAATGAAGAGGCCAGCAATTGTGGTTAAGATGATGATTAAGATATAGGTTGGTACTAAGAAATCGGCAATAAAGAGCACAATCATTCCCAGAAATATCAATAGAAAGTAACCTGATAAACCTTCGCGGTACAAGGGGAACATAAAGGCAAGAAATACCAATGCCGAACCTGTATCGGGCTGAAGCATAATCAGTAACAAGGGTGCAGCCACGATCAATCCAGCAATCATGATTGATTTAACATCGCGGAATTTGGGGTTAAATGCCCCGACGTATCTAGCTAAAAGCAATGCTGTGCCAAACTTGGCAAATTCGGCAGGCTGAAGTTTAAAAGAGCCTATTGCAATCCATGCCTGGTTTCCGGCCACTTTGTTGCCAATTAGCAGTACGGCCATTAACAACAGCAGTGTACCGCCATAAATAAAGGGTGAGAAGACATTGAAAAGCCTCCCGTCAAATAATAAAATCGATAAGCCTAAAATTAAACCAGTAATGATATAAATGAGCTGTTTACCGTAAAGCGTGCTAAAGCCAAACACAGCCGTTTGTTCTGGTGGAACGGAAGCATAAATATTGATGAAACCAATCGCGCATAAGGCGATATAGATTAAAACAGTAATCCAATCTACATTAAAGAAAAAACGGTTTCCCTGTTGCTGCTGCATTTTATTTCTGGATTACAGGTTTATCGGTTAAGGTTGTTTTTAATGCTTTAGGTTTTGTAGTAACCGTTTGTTTTATCGTTGCCGATTTAATTCTCAAACTATCTTTTATCCTTTTGGTTGAATCTGCTTTTTTAAGCAACAGACTATCTGCCTTCGTTAATTTGATCTTTTTTGTTTTGTCGATTAGTAACGGAAGCAGGTTTTGATTCTTCATCCATTCTACCTGGGCAGCTCTTCCACCGCTAACACTCCCTTTCAGATACTTTTCGATCATATAGCTGGCAATTGGTGCTGCATAGGTACTGCCATAACCTGCATTTTCTACAATTACCGCAATGGCAATTTTTGGATTATCGCGTGGCGCAAAGCCTATAAATACCGAGTGGTTTTTGCCATGTGGGTTTTGTACCGTTCCTGTTTTTCCGCAGAGTACCACATCTGGAATCCGGGATAGTATGGCCGTTCCCCAACTGGTGTTTACGGCATCTTGCATGCCATCAATCACCGGTTCGAAATGTCTGGCATCTACACCCACATAATTTTTAACCACATATTCTTTTTTAACCAGGTTCTTATCGCCTATACCTTTAATTAAGTGCGGCTTAATGTAATAACCACGATTAGCAATAATCGCCATGGCATTTGCCATCTGTAATGGGGTAGCGGTAATCTCACCCTGGCCAATCGCCTGCGAAATTACGTTGGTATAACCCCATCTTTTGCCATAAACTTTATCGTAATGATCTGCTGTATAAAAATAGCCCTTTCTTTCATAGGGCATATCGATATCGAGCTTTGATCCGAAACCAAACTTGGCTACTTTATCACGCCATTCCTGATAAGTTTGTCGTTGGTTTTTCATGCCGTTTTTGGTAATCAGCTTCTGAAAAACATAACAAAAGTAAGTATTGCAGGAACGGGCAATGCCTCTTCTCAGCGAAATTGAACCATCAAAGTGTTCGCATTTAATTTTTCTGTTTCCAGCCTGATAATAGTGCGGACAAAAGAATGTGGTATTGGGATCTATTACGCCTTCTTGTAATCCGATTAAGGCATCAACAGGTTTAAACGACGATCCTGGAGGGTAGTAGCCCATGATGGGCCTTACTAAAGATGGACGATATGGATTACCAACAATAAATTCCATGTAATTATTCCCCTGGTTTCTGCCCACCAGAAGATTTGGATCATATCCCGGACTACTTACCAGTGAAAGAATTTCTCCCGAAGCAGGTTCTATAGCGACAATTGCACCAACCTTATTCATCATCAATTCTTCACCGAGTTTCTGAATCCTCATATCGATTCCTGAGATCAATCTTTCTCCCGAAACTGCGTTTACATCGTATTTACCATCTGCATAACTTCCCTGTGGGGTATTGTGCGCATCATATACTGTGTTAATTACACCCTTTTCGCCTCTTAAAGTTTCTTCATAAGAAAACTCTAAACCACTTTTGCCTTTGTAATCACCAGGTTTATAAAATCCTTCAGATTTTTCTATATCGGTGGGGCTTACTTCTTTTACATAACCAAATAACTGTCCACCAACACTATCGGGGTAATGTCTGATGGTTCTGTCCTGTGTTCTAAAGCCTGGAAAACGGTAAAGTGTTTCCTGCAAACGGGCATAACTTTGAACCGAAATCTGTTTAAGAAAAGGGGTAGCCTGGTAACTCGATTTTCCCCTTGCTTTTTTAAGGTTTTTCCGAACATCCTCAAAAGTAATGTCTAATGCCTGAGCAAGTGCTAAGGTATCGAAAGGTTTTACTTCGTTTGGCGTAACCATTAAATCGTACACAGGTTCGTTTTGCACGATCACCTTCATATTGCGGTCTAGAATGGCACCACGGGCAGGATATTTATAAATTTTGCGTAAAACATTACTTTCTGCAGAAACGAAAGCCTTGTCGCTAATAATCTGGATATAAAATAACTTCCCCAATAAAATCAGGGCGATTGCAATAAATAATCCTTGAACGATATATTTTCGGTTAAATAATTGATCCATTAGCGTGGTGTCCTTCTATAGAATATAAACTCTACCAATAAAATAATAAGCAGTGTAAAGATACAACTTAAGCCGCATCTCATTAAGGTATAACCAACTTCGGTTAGCCTAAATGTTTCTAAAAAGAACAGCACCAAATGGTGTGCAACAACGCAAAGAAAAGCATAAAGTGAAAACCATTGGAAACCCATATAACTTAACGATGGTTCTGGGTCATCAATTGCGTCGCGGTTTAAACTAATTGAAATAAACGAAATTCTTACAAAAGCCAAAACCACACAGGCTGTAGCATGTACGCCCATGGTATCGTAAAAAGCATCGAGGGTTAAGCCTGTTCCGAAAGCCAGTAAATATAACAAAATGTTGGGTATGCCGAAGGGAAGCAGGAGCAAAAATAAGACATAAATGAATGGTGTAGAAAGATCATAGAAGCCCATATTCTTGAGCAGGAAGATCTGCACAAAAAGGAGTAAAAACCACCTGATCACATTTATAATAATGATTCTACTATTCATTCGGTTTAGCGATGCTTTCTAAAGCCTTTTGCTCTTCGGCTTTTTTATCTTTAACCACATATACATATTGCAATGTGCTAAAATCTGTAAATAAATTTAATTCTCCTGATAAGAAATTATCATTGGTGGCTACATTAGGCTTGATGATTTTTCCAACCAAAATTCCGGCAGGAAATGACCCGTAACCTGAAGTAACAACACTATCGCCAACGTACATTTTAATGTGGTTGGGCACCTCTTTAACAAATGCCTTTTTAATATCGAAATTTCCATCGCCCCAAACTAATGAGCCAAGCGCATTGTTCTTTTTCAAGGTTACACTAATCTTGGTGTCTTTATGTAACAGTGACTGGATGGTTGCTAAATGTGCAGAAACATCACGGATGAAACCAACCACTCCACGTTGAGGCGCAATAACGGCCATGCCGCTTTTAATGCCATCAACAGTACCTTTATTAATGGTCATTACGTTGTTGCGCAACGTGATCGAGTTTTTAACCACCTTGGCTGCTAAATAAGTGTATTGCTGATTGGTAACCGTATCTACAACTTTAACATCTTTGGCAGTATCTACCGTAGTTAATGCCAATAATTGGCTTTTAAGCTTAGCATTTTCGGCTGCAAGACTATCGTTAACCATACCCAGGTTTAAATATCGTTTAAAAACATTTAACCTTTCGTATGCGGTGCCAACCACCTCATTGCTTGAGTTTAGGGTTACACTACGCTGATAGGAGTTGTTTTTCACCGTGAAGTAGATCCCAACGATAAAAAATATGATAAATAAGAAAAATGCGTTGTATCTGCTGATGAAAATCCAAAGGTTACGCATTGCTCATGAGGTATGAGATGTGAGACATGAGATGCGAGTTTGGATAGTTAGTCTCAAATCTCACATCTCATATCCCAAATCTGGGTTATTGCATTAAGAATTTATATCCGCCAATGTTTTTAAGGGCGATGCCAGTTCCACGAACTACTGCACGAAGCGGATCTTCTGCAACGTGTACAGGTAATTTGGTTTTAGCCGCTACACGCTTATCTAAACCTCTTAACAATGCACCACCACCAGTTAAATAAATACCAGTTTGGTAAATATCTGCCGAAAGCTCCGGAGGCGTAATCTCTAAAGCTTTTAAAATTGCTTCTTCAATTTTAGAGATCGATTTATCTAAACAATGTGCAATTTCGGTATAAGAAACCGTGATCTGTTTGGGTACACCGGTCATTAAATCGCGACCTTGAACTGCGAAATCGGCAGGAGCATCCTGAAGTTCAGGTAAAGCTGCACCAACTTCAATTTTAATTTTTTCAGCAGTACGGTCACCGATCATAATGTTGTGTTGACGGCGGATGTAGTTTACGATATCGGAGTCGAAGTTATCACCCGCAACGCGGATTGATTGATCGCAAACAATACCCGATAAAGCGATAACCGCAATTTCTGTGGTACCGCCACCTATATCGATAATCATGTTACCCATTGGCTCTTCTACATCAATCCCGATACCTACGGCTGCTGCCATTGGTTCGTGAATTAAGTATACCTCTTTTGCACCGGCAATTTCAGCTGAATCGCGTACTGCACGTTTTTCTACTTCAGTAATACCAGATGGAATACAGATTACCATACGTAAAGATGGGAACATCCATCCTTTACCGCCATTAAGCATACGGATCATGCCTTTAATCATGGCTTCAGCAGCGTTGAAATCGGCAATTACACCATCTTTTAATGGACGAACGGTTTTAATGTTATCGTGGGTTTTACCCTCCATTTGCATTGCCTGACGACCTATAGCAATGACTTTGTTTGTAGTACGATCGAAAGCAACGATAGATGGCTCATCTACAACTACTTTGTCGTTATGTATAATCAGGGTATTCGCAGTGCCTAAATCGATGGCAACTTCTTGCGTAAACCAGTTAAATAATCCCATGTATAAGGTATGTTTTCTTTATTTTATCAAATCTATACTATTCCTAATGTAAAAATAGCTTTTTTATTGTTTTAAGTTTTATTTTCTTCAGTTATTAAATTGTTTTTAAGGCAATTAAAATATTCAGAAAATAAAAAGCTGTGATTCTTAGGTTAAAGCAGTCCCGCTATCCGTTCAGTCTGATGAAAAATCGGAACGACTGCTGTCGGGTTAGGTTACCTGGGGGCGGCTTTTCAAATTTTCTCTCCCTGCCCCAAAGGGGGAGGCCCCTCAAAGTTTCATACCCGCATGGTGAATTTAAGCTTTCGATAGGTAACCTTCCACCTTTAAACCCTCAACCTTTTACCTTATCTAGTGTTTAAAGTGTCTTACCCCAGTGGTTACCATTGCGATACCTTTTTCGTTTGCTTTTGCAACAGAATCGGCATCTTTAATCGATCCGCCTGGTTGCAGTACAGCTGTAATTCCGGCTTCGGCAGCAATCTCAACACAATCAGGAAAAGGGAAGAAAGCATCAGAAGCCATTGCTGCACCTTTAACACTGAATCCGAAAGCCGCTGCTTTTTCAATCGCTTGTCTTAATGCATCAACACGTGAGGTTTGACCCACGCCGCTTGCAATTAAAACATCATCCTTAACCAAAACAATGGTGTTCGATTTGGTGTGTTTTACAATTTTGTTAGCGAAGAACAAATCTTTTAACTCTTGTGCAGTTGGCGCTTTATCGGTAACGGTTGTCATTTGCTCAGGACCTTCGATAATTAAATCTTTATCCTGCTCAATTACACCGTTTAATAGTGTTTTAAATTGTTTTTTGCTCAATTCAACCTCATTACGTTGTAAAATAACGCGGTTTTTCTTTTTGCTGAATAACTCAATTGCTTCTGGTTGGTAAGAAGGTGCAATTAATACTTCGAAAAACAGGTTGTTAATTTCTTGGGCCGTTTCTAAATCTACCGCAACATTGGTAATCAATACGCCACCAAAAGCAGAAACCGGATCGCAGGCCAATGCATCAAGCCAGGCCTGTTTAACAGTAGGGCGGGAAGCAATACCGCAAGCATTTGTGTGTTTTAAGATTGCAAAAGTTGGATCTTCAAATTCGTCGATCAAAGCAACAGCTGCATCCACATCAACCAAATTGTTGTAAGAAAGCTCTTTACCATTAAGTTTGGTAAACATCGCATCTAGATCGCCATAGAATACACCGCCTTGATGAGGGTTTTCGCCATAACGCAAAGTTTTAGCTTCTGTTACGCTTTGTTTGAAAACATCAAGCGGCTCTTCTGTATTGAAATAATTAAAAATTGCAGTATCGTAATGTGAAGAAGTATGGAAAGCTGTTTTAGCGAACGATTTACGCTGTGCTAAAGTAGTTTCGCCATTTTGAGCTTCTAATTGGGCCTGTAAGGTAGGATAGTCGTTTTTCGATGCGATAATCACCACATCGTTGAAGTTTTTTGCAGCTGCACGGATTAAGGAAATACCACCAATATCAATTTTTTCGATAATTTCTTCTGGTGTTCCGCCTGCTTTTACAGTTTCTTCAAAAGGATATAAGTCAACAATAACCAAATCAATTTCGGGGATCTCATATTCAGCAATCTGCTCCTGATCTCCCGCTAAAGCTCTACGGTTTAAAATTCCACCAAATACTTTTGGGTGTAAAGTTTTAACACGTCCGCCTAAAATAGACGGATAACCTGTTAAATCTTCAACCGCCGTAACCGGAAGATTTAAATCTTTGATGAATTGTTCTGTTCCACCGGTAGAAAATAACTGTACCCCTTGCGCGGCCAACAATTTTACCAATGGCTCCAAACCATCTTTATAATATACTGAGATTAAAGCGTTTTTGATTTTAATGGATTGACTCATTCTACTGAAAATTTTGAGCCGCAAAGGTAGTAAAACAGGATTGTTTTTTAATGAGATTTACCTATCAATATTAAATTTTATTCCACTATATATAATAAGGTATATTCATTTGCCAGATAAGCTCTTCTAAAGCCTAATTAAATAGCCTTATTAACCCGTTTTATGGTGTGATTTATTTGCTGATCTTTCTTACTATGGTTTCTACAATACGGGGGTAATGCTGGTGTTCGAGCTGCTGGCCTTTAAACTTTACCATTTCCAGGTTGTCATTTTTATCGATTCGGTACCTGGCCTGATAAATATATTCCCCTTCATCATAGTTTTCATTAACGTAATGAATGGTTATGCCGCCTTCGGTTTCGCCGGCGGCCATCACCGCGAGGTGTACATGGTCGCCATACATGCCTTTACCGCCAAATTTCGGAAGGATTGCCGGATGGATATTTACAATTCTGCCAGGGTAAGCATGGATCAGGTTTTTAGGGATCAGCCAAAGAAAACCTGCAAGAACAATAAAATCGATTTCAAGATTTTTGAGAAGGTCTATTACTTCGTCGGTTTTATAGAATTCGTTTTTGTCGAAAATATGAGTGGGGATTTCGAAATTATCAGCTCTCTGCAATACATAGGCATCGGCATTGTTGGTTAATACCAAAGATATTTCTATTTCATTACTCCGTTTAAAATGCTCCATCAGTTTTTGGGCATTGGAGCCAGAACCTGATGCAAAGATGGCTATTCGTTTTTTCACTCAAAAATCGTTTTGCCCAAAAATAGTATTTTTAAGCCTGTTTTCTTAATCGAAAGGAAATTTTATTGAATTAAGTTAAAGTATTTATAATGAATAATTTTAACCTATTTTTGCAGTTCGGAAATGGGGTTTAATTTTAATGAAAAAAAAGTTGAAAGTGTTTTGTAATTTAAAAACATTAATCCTATATTTGCAACCCGAATTATAGGAAACGAATAAGAAAAATAAAAGGCTAAATAGAAATGGCAAATCATAAATCTTCATTAAAAAGAATTAGAGCAAACGCAACAAAACGTTTACGTAACAGATATCAGGCAAAAACTACACGTACCTTTATTAAAAGATTACGTGCTGCAGAAGATAAAAAATCTGCATCTGATTTATTGCCTAAAGTAATCTCTATGTTAGATCGTTTAGCTAAAAAGAATATTATCCACAAAAACAAAGCGGCTAATAACAAATCGAAATTAACGAAATTCGTTAACGGTTTAAAATAAGCCAATTTTTTTACGATATTAGTAAAGGCATCCTAACCAAAAGTTAGGATGCCTTTTTTTGTCTAAAAAAATGGAAAATTACGAACAGAAACTAGGTATAAAGTTATGGGCTGAAGAAGATCGCCCCCGTGAAAAACTTTTATTACATGGCCGAAGACATTTAACAGATGCCGAACTGATTGCTATTTTAATTGGCTCGGGAAGTAAAAATGAAACTGCTGTGGATTTAAGTAAAAGGATTTTGTCGTTTTACGATAACAATTTAACAAAACTGGGAAAAGCTTCTATTCTGGATCTTTCCAGGTTTAGAGGTATTGGAGAAGCCAAAGCATTAACTATAATTGCCGCTCTAGAGCTTGGTTTGCGGCGGAAGGAAACTGCTGAAGAGGCCATTACCCATGTTACTACTTCTAACGATGTTTATAAATATTTACATCAAACTTTCGCAAATCTCAATCACGAAGAGTTCTGGATATTACTCCTAAACAGGTCTAATCGGGTGATAGGTAAATTTCTGATCAGTAAAGGCGGACAGGCAGGTACAGTAGCCGATCCGAAAATTATTTTTAAAACAGCTTTAGAAAACAATGCCGCAAATATTGTATTAGCACATAACCATCCTTCAGGAAGTTTAAAGCCTAGTGAGAGCGACGATAAATTGACCAGGAATATGGTTGCTTCAGGAAATTTGCTTAGCCTGTACGTGGTTGATCACCTGATTTTTGCCAATAACCGTTACTACAGTTATCGGGATGAAGATTTAATTTAAAAGATATTAGGTTGTTAAAATACAATTAACCTTAAATTAGTATAATAGCGGCTTAAAATTAAATATTACTGGTTAGTCCACACTAATTAAATTGTATAATTATATTTATGAATACTTTAAAAATCATCCCTGTTTTTCTTTTGTTAACCGTTATGGCATTTGCGCAAAAAACGGCAGTCCCAATTAATATTATTACTTACAATATCCGTTTAAACGTAGCATCTGATGGTGTTAATGCCTGGCCTAACCGAAAAGATAATGTTAAGGCCCTGGTGAAATTTCACGATGCTGATATTCTTTGTGTACAGGAAGCCTTACCTGAACAGTTTGATGCGCTTTTGGAGAATTCCAATTTCGATGTAGTAGGTGTTGGCCGTGAGGATGGTAAAAGAAAGGGCGAGTTTTCTGCCGTTTATTTTGATAAAAACAGGTTCACTAAAAAGGATGGCGGAACTTTTTGGTTGTCAGAAACACCAGATGTTCCATCAAAAGGTTGGGATGCTGCACTTAACCGGATCTGCAGTTGGGTTAAATTATACGATAAGCAGAATAAAAAAGAATTTATCGTTTTTAACACACATTACGATCACGTTGGAGTGAAAGCGAGAATTGAATCAGCTAAATTATTGAAACAAAAAATACAACAGATAGCTCCTACTTTACCGGTTGTTTTTACAGGCGATTTAAATGTAACACCCGAAACTGAAGCCATTGCTACCATAAAATCATTTCTTATCGACGCAAAAGATGTTTCTGTAGAGCCTCCATATGGGCCGACAGGCACTTTTAATGGGTTTGATTTTAACAGTGATCTGAAAAACAGGATCGACTACATTTTTGTAAACAAAGGATTTAAGGTGCAGAAATTTGCCGTATTAACTGATAGTAAGGATAAAAGGTACTATTCTGATCATTTACCTGTTTTTTGCAGACTTTGGTTTTAATAAATGCTGTTAAAATCTCTGTTTCCCTTTCAATTCGAACTTTTTGGTAACCAATACCACTATCACTATATTTTCGAAACACTGGCATTTATAATTGGTGTTAGGTTGTATTATTTCTATAAAAAAGGAATTAAAGACCCGATATCTGACGAAAACAGGCTGTGGATTATGTTGGGCGCTATGCTTGGGGCATTAATTGGCTCGCGTGTAATTGCTGTACTCGAAACGCCTGAAGTACTCCACCACCTTAGTTTTTCAGTTCTTTATCAGAGTAAAACCATTGTTGGCGGTTTGCTTGGCGGTTTGTTCGGTGTTGAATTAATAAAAAAGATAATAGGTGTGAATATCGCCTCTGGAGATATCTATGTGATCCCGATTTTGGTTGCCCTTATTATTGGCCGTATCGGTTGCTTTTCCATGGGGATCGACGAGCCAACCTATGGCATCCCTACCCATTTTTTTACAGGTATGGATTTGGGTGATGGCATATTGCGGCATCCCATCATGCTCTACGAAATGCTTTACCTCATGCTTTTGATTTTTTTGTTCAATGGTTTGAAAAATAAGCCATTGATCAATGGAGACCGCTTTAAATTGTTTATGGTATTGTATTTCCTGTTCCGTTTTTGGGTAGAATTTATAAAACCTTACCATTCGTTATTTTTAAATTTAAGTAGCATTCATTGGTCTGCATTGTTTATTTTTATTTATTATTATAGATTCATCATCAGAATTTCGAAACAGATTTTACATAAACAGTAAACATTATGGCCAATACCAGAGATTATATATATTACGATTATACCAAAAGTCTTTGCCCTGAATGTTTACAGCTTTGCGATGCGAAAATTGTTTTTCAGGACGCTAAGGTATTTATGCTGAAAAACTGCAGAACGCACGGTGATAGCAAAGTAATGATTGCCGATGATGTAGAATATTACAAACAGATCCGCAATTACAATAAACAATCGGAAATGCCACTTAAGTTTAATACCAAAGTGCATTACGGTTGCCCTTACGATTGTGGCTTATGTACCGATCATGAACAACATTCGTGTTTAACCGTAATAGAGGTTACTGATCGTTGCAACCTGGCCTGTCCAACCTGTTATGCCATGTCGTCGCCAAGTTATGGCAGGCACAGAACTTTGGCAGAAATAGAACGCATGATGGATGTTGTTGTGGCAAACGAAGGTGAGCCCGATGTGGTTCAGCTTTCGGGTGGAGAACCAACGGTGCATCCCGATTTTTTTAAGATTTTAGACCTTGCCAAAACAAAACCCATTAAACATTTAATGGTAAATACGAATGGGATCAGGATTGCAAAAGATATTGGCTTTGTAGAAAAATTAGCAAGCTATATGCCCGATTTTGAAATCTACCTGCAGTTTGATAGTTTCAGTGCTGAAGTATTGACCAGGCTTAGGGGAGAAGATCTTACCGAAGTAAGAAAAAAAGCCATCGATCACCTCAACCAGTTTAATGTGTCTACTACTTTGGTGGTTACTTTGCAAAATGGCCTTAACGATCACGAAATTGGCGATATTTTAGATTACGCACTTAAGCAGAAATGTGTTCGCGGTGTTACTTTTCAGCCTACTCAGGTTGCCGGAAGAAATGATGATTATAATGATCAACAGGGGAGAATAACGCTAACTGAGGTGCGCAGAAAAATTTATGAACAATACCCTGTTTTTACTCCTCAGGATTTAATCCCTGTGCCCTGTAATCCCGATGCCCTGTGTATGGCTTATGCATTAAAAATCGGTGATGAGGTGATCCCGATGACACATCTGATCAATCCGGAAGATTTACTCAACAATTCAAAAAATACCATCGTTTTCGAACACGATGAAAAATTGAAAGAACATATGCTAAATCTTTTTAGTACAGGTGTTTCAGTAGATTGTGCCGAAGATACCTTTGGCGAATTGATGTGTTGTCTGCCAAGGGTAAAATCGGATAGTTTAAGCTACGATAATTTATTTCGGATTATCATCATGAATTTTATGGATCCGCTGGATTTTGATGTACGCGCCGTTAAAAAATCATGCGTACATATTGTGAGTGATAAATATAAAATGGTACCCTTCGAAACCATGAATATTTTTTACCGCGACAACAAAATAGATCTGATCAGGGAAAAATTAAATATGAACTAACATGGAAGAAGGTTTATTCGGATTGTTAATTATTTACTGTCTTACTGCAGTTGTACTCTTTATAGTGGGGATTATTCAGATTATTATTAAATCATCAAGGAACGAACCCGTAAAACCCGGGTTAAAACTGCTTATCATTTCGGTAATTATGGTGGTAATCGGTTTTGGTGCCTGTGCAGTATTGCTTGCCAACAGTTAATCTCAAATTAAGCTCATGGAAATTTTTATTGTATATTGGGTAATTGTAGTATTGTTGTTTGTAATTGGTATCATTCAGATTATCGTAAAAGCTGCTAAAAATCAACCCGTTAAACCCGGCCTTAAATTGGTTATTGCATCTGTTATCATGTTGGTAATAGGAGCAGGGGCGTGTGCAGTAATTCTATCTAACTTAAATATTGGCCATTAGTCATTTTTATTGTGTCAAGATTGCGGGTTTAACTTTCTCCTTTGACCTTTAAATAATATCTTTGCGTTTTATAGAAATAGAGTATCAGTCGAGATTTGTCTTGATACCTGATACTCACTACCTGATACTCCAAATGAAAATATCATATAACTGGTTAAAACAATTCGTACAGATCGATAAAACACCTCAAGAGCTTTCGTTAATTCTTACCAATGTTGGTTTAGAAGTAGAAAGTGTAGAAAAAGTGCAGCCTGTTGTAGGCGGTTTAGAGGGATTGGTTATTGGCGAAGTATTAACCTGTGTTCAGCATCCCAATGCCGATCGTTTGCGCATTACTACGGTAAACGTTGGTGGAAAAGAAAACCTTCAGATTGTTTGCGGTGCTCCAAATGTAGGTGCTGGCCAAAAAGTGGTAGTAGCTACCGTAGGCACAACCGTATATCCTTTAGAGGGCGAGCCATTTAAAATAAAAGAATCAAAAATCAGGGGAGAACTTTCGCAGGGCATGATCTGTGCCGAAGATGAAATTGGTTTGGGTAAATCGCATGATGGGATCATGATCCTTGCAGCGGATACAGAAATAGGAATCCGTGCTAAAGATCATTTCAAAATGGATGATGATTTTGTTTTCGAAATCGGATTAACGCCAAACCGTGCTGATGCAGCTTCTCATTTAGGTGTAGCGAGAGATTTAGCTGCTTATTTCAGAAGTGAATATGAAATGCCTGATCTTTCAGCTTTTAAAACAGACAACGAAAACCTGGTAATCCCGGTAGAGGTAGAAGATTTAGCAGCTTGTCCGCGTTACAGCAGCTTAACACTTTCTGGCGTTACTGTAAAAGAATCGCCAGAGTGGTTAAAAGATAAATTAAAGGTAATTGGTTTACGTCCCATCAATAATGTAGTTGATATTACCAACTATGTACTTCATGGTTTGGGTCAGCCTTTGCATGCTTTCGATGCCGATAAAATTGCCGGTGGAAAAGTAATCGTGAAAAAAGTTGCCGAAGGAACACCTTTTGTAACCCTTGATGATGTTGAACGTAAGTTGAGTGCAGATGATTTAATGATCTGCAATACCGAAACGCCAATGTGTATTGCAGGTGTTTTCGGTGGAAAATCTTCTGGAGTTGATGCCAATACGAAAAATATTTTCTTAGAAAGTGCTTACTTTAATTCGGTTTCTGTTCGTAAAACTTCAAAAAGGCATGGCTTAAAAACCGACGCCTCTTTCCGCTACGAGCGTGGTACTGATCCGGAGATTACGGTTACGGCTTTAAAATATGCAGCATTATTAATTAAAGAACTGGCTGGCGGGGAAATTTCTTCATCAGTATCCGATATTTATCCAAGTCATATCAAGCCTTTCGAGTTTGAAGTAAGTTATACCAACATCAATAAATTAATTGGTGCAAATATTCCATCAGCCGAAATTAAACACATTATTACTGCTTTAGGTATTTCAGCAACCAATACCTCTGAAGATACTTTAGCGTTAAGGGTACCATCGTTTAAAGTTGATGTAACCCGAGAATGTGATATTACAGAAGAAGTATTGCGTATTTACGGTTATAATAATATCGAAATCCCTTCAAAGGTAAATGCATCGCTTTCTTACAGCATTAAGCCTGAAAAAGAAAATACACACAACGTAATTGCAGATATGCTTACCTCAAACGGTTATGCAGAAATTATGTGCAACTCGTTAACTAAATCGGCCTATTCGAAAAATTTAGATGAAGCCGTATTTATTTTAAATCCCTTAAGCAGCGATTTAAATGTAATGCGTCAGCATTTATTGATGCCGGCATTAGAGAGTGTAGCTTACAACCAAAACCGTAAAAATGCTGATGTTAAGTTTTACGAATTTGGTAAAACCTATCATTTAATTAATGAGCAGTATGTTGAGCGCTCAAGGTTATTATTGTTGATTTCGGGTGCTAAACAGGGCGAGCAATGGAACCATAATGCTAAACCGGTTACTTTTTATAACTTGAAATCGGCAGTTGATGCGATTATATCGCGTTTAGGTATTGCAAGCTATCAATCTGATGCTTTAAATGACGAAAACTTTGCTTATGGGATTAAATATTTCCGTGGAGATAAAACCCTGGTAAGTTTTGGTGCCGTTTCAAAAGCCGACCGTAAAGTAGCCGATGTAAATGCGGAGGTTTTTTATGCTGATTTTGATTGGGCAGCCCTGTTGGATATTGTAAGGAAAAATAAAATCGTTAATAAAGAAGTTTCTAAGTACCCTCAAGTGCGTAGAGATTTATCTTTATTGATCGATCAGGCCGTAACTTTCGATACTTTAAAAGGCATTGCTTTCAAAACCGATAAAAAGCTGATCAAGGAGGTTGGTGTGTTTGATGTGTATGTAGGTGATAAATTACCTGAAGGTAAAAAATCTTATGCCTTGAACTTCATTCTACAGGATGAAGAACAAACCTTGACCGATAAGCAGATTGAAAACACCATGCAGAAATTAATCGCGAATTTAACGGCACAAGCTGGTGCAGAAATTAGGAAATAAAATATAAATTCGTATTTTTAGAAATAAATTCATGGCTTCTGTTGCAGATCAATTAGATAAAGTATTACAAAAAACGGCTCAGGTATTAGAGCTATGTAATGCGCTACAGGAAGAAAATGATTTATTAAAGCTTGAAAATCAATCGTTAAAAGTAGCACTCGATACAGCGAAGGGCAAAAATGTAGAACTTGATGAAAAATTAAGGGTTACAAAATTGGCTAAAAGTATAGAGGGAACAAGCGAAAAATCGCTTGACATTAAACAAAAAATTAACGATTTTGTGCGGGAGATTGATAAAAGTATTGCATTATTAAAAAAATAATGATGCAGAGAAATCAGAAACTAAGCTAAACAAATGGGAGAAATCTCGATTAAAATAACCATTTCCGACCGTATTTATCCACTAAAGGTGAATATGGAAGAGGAAGAAATTGTGAGACGGGCAGCAAAAATGATCAATGAGCGCATAAAAGATTATCAGGATAATTATGCGGTTAGAGATAAGCAGGATCTTCTTTCTATGGCAGTGTTACATTATGCAACAGCCGTATTGAGAACAGAAAATAAAGCACAAAACCAGGATACTGCTGTTGCTGATAAAGTTGAAGAATTGGATGTTTTACTCAGTAATTTCTTTTCAAAATAAGGTTCGTTCTTTCAAAGTATACGTCACTCTGAACTTGTTTCAGAGCCTGTTTAATAAGATCCTGACCTGTAGCGCAGCGGAAAGCTACGTAGTAAAATAAATTCAGGATGACGCGTGCTTTAAATATATTAGCATAAAAACATAGCCGCGGCTAGTTTTTGAGTTTCAAATTTTATAAAACTTAACACTTCAATATCTATAGGGTTAAGAGGGCGTATTTCATCTGCTATGGCACCTGAAAATGGCTTAAACCCTAATTATGCTTAGTTGAGGTTTAAAATGTATGAGACTTTAAAAATTAGTTGCGGTTTTTTTTTACTTAAAAAACAAAATGGAAATAGTTGAAATATTAGGATACGTATTTGCCGTAATAGCGGGTATAGCTATCGGAGTGGTGGTAGGAAGATTCCTCCTGCGTAACTTGCTTAAACAGCAGGAAGTTGCCGCACAGAACAAAGTGAAAAAGATTTTAAAAGATGCAGAAAACAATGCAGAGATCTTAAAAAAGAATAAACTTTTAGAAGCAAAAGAAAAGTTTTTGCAAATGAAAGCGGAGCATGAGCAAGAAGTGAATGCCAAAAACAATAACATTAACCAACGCGAAAATACCATGAAGCAGAAAGAGCAATCGGTAAACCAGCGCATGGAAAATTTTAATAAAAAAGAACAAGAACTCGATAAGCAAAAAAGCGTTTTAGAAAAGCAAACCGAAATTGCGATTAAAAAGCAAGAAGAAGTTGAAGTGCTTAAAAACCAGCACCTAAAACAATTAGAAACCATTGCTGGTCTATCTGCCGAAGAAGCTAAAGAGCAATTGGTAGAAAATCTGAAACAAGAAGCCCGTACACAGGCAATGATGCAGGTAAAGGATATTGTGGATGAAGCAAAGTTAACAGCGAGTAAAGAAGCTAAAAAAGTGGTGATCCAAACCATTCAACGTACCGCTACCGAAGCTGCAATTGAAAATTCAGTTTCTATTTTTCATATCGAAAGCGACGAGATTAAAGGTCGTGTTATTGGTAGAGAGGGTAGAAACATCCGTGCTTTAGAAGCTGCTACCGGTATTGAAATTATTGTTGATGATACACCGGAAGCAATTATTTTATCAGGTTTCGATCCGGTAAGAAGGGAAATTGCCCGTTTGGCCTTACACCGTTTGGTAACAGATGGTCGTATCCATCCGGCACGTATTGAGGAGATTGTAGCGAAAACCAAAAAACAGATCGAAGATGAGATTGTAGAAATTGGTGAACGTACCGTGATTGATTTAGGTATCCATGGCTTACACCCTGAGTTAATCCGTATGGTTGGCCGTATGCGTTACCGTTCATCTTACGGACAAAACCTGTTACACCACTCACGTGAGGTAGCTAATTTCTGTGCAACTATGGCTGCCGAATTAGGCTTAAATGCTAAAATGGCTAAACGTGCAGGTTTATTACATGATATTGGTAAAGTACCTGATGATAACCCTGAATTGCCACACGCAATTTTAGGTATGCAATTGGCCGAAAAATATAAAGAGCACCCTGAAATTTGTAATGCTATTGGGGCCCACCACGATGAAATTGAAATGACTTCAATGATCTCTCCAATTGTACAGGCTTGTGATGCGATCTCTGGTGCGCGTCCGGGTGCACGTCGTGAGGTGGTAGAAAGTTATATCAAACGCCTTAAAGATTTAGAAGAACTGGCTTTATCTTATCCTGGCGTAGAAAAAACGTTTGCAATTCAGGCTGGTAGAGAATTACGTGTGATTGTAGAAAGTGAACGTATTACTGATGCACAGGCAGAACTTTTAGCTGCAGATATTTCAACCCGCATTCAAACCGAAATGACTTATCCAGGACAGATTAAGGTTACTGTAATCAGAGAAACCCGTTCTGTAGCATTTGCAAAATAGACTAAATCGACATCCTGAACTTGTTTTACTGCGTAGCTTTCCGCTGCGCTACAGGTCAGGATCTTAGTAAGAAAGGATGCTGAACTGAATTTACTGCGTAGCTTTCCGCTGCGCTATAGGTCAGCATGACGAGTGGTTTAATACTAGCCTCGGTTCGTGTCCTCACGAAACGATAGGTGAAAAAGGTTTGGGCGAATGAATTAAACAAAATATAAAGCGATGGATATTCCATCGCTTTTTTTTATTTTTACATAATGAGCAAGCAAACCATAACAATCGAACCCAAACGGCCAGTAGATGTACTTTTTGATAAGTATGCCGAAAGTCACCAAAATCCGACAAACAAGCTGGTGCACTGGATCTGTGTTCCGTTAATTGTATTCAGCTTATTGGGTTTGATCTGGCAGATCCCTTTTCCATATATCGGTTTTTTAGGTAGCTACAACGGTTTCTTTAACTGGGCATCTTTTCTATTGGCCTTTAGCTTGTATTATTACTTTACACTTTCGCCAGTATTGTTTTTTTTGATGATTTGGGTGGTGGGTTTAATGAGTTACATCATCGTAAAAATTGAACAAGCAGTAGGCTTAGGTAGTGGAACGGCCTATGCTATTTATGCGGCAATATTTGTAGCCGCCTGGATTGGTCAATTTATTGGTCACAAAATTGAAGGTAAAAAACCTTCATTCCTTGATGATGTTAAGTTCTTGTTAATAGGTCCGATCTGGTTATTGCACTTCATTTGCAAGAAAGTGGGTATCCGTTATTGATCTGGAAAGCGCTTAACGTTTAGTTAACTTTAAAGTAAAACAATGTTAATTAACACCTAACCTGTAGTTAACACTGTGGTAATACTTTTGCCCTTATCAAATAAAGGCAAATTGGACTTACTAAACTCTTTTAAAAGAGCAGCACTCACGGTGTTCGCTTTAACGATCAGCATATTATCATATGCGCAGACAGGAAAAATTTCTGGAACAGTTACCGATAAAAAAACCGGCGAAACCTTAATTGGGGTAACGGTTAAAATTAAAGGTACAACTAAAGGTACTTCTACAGGTGCTGATGGTAAATATACTATCGCTGCATTACAAGATGGCAAATTTATTATAGAGGCTTCTTATGTAGGTTATGCCAATAAAGAAGTACCGGCTGTGGAAGTGACCGGAGGGGCTACAACTACTTTAAACCTCGCGCTTGAAGAATCTAATTCTCAAAAATTAGCTGATGTACAGGTAAAAGGTCAGGCCAGCAGAGAAACTGAAACGGCACTTTTATCGCTTCAAAAAAATGCAATAGAAATTAAACAGGGTATCGGAATCCAGGAACTATCCAGAAAGGGTGTAAGTGATGTTGAAGAAGGATTAACCAAAATTACAGGTATTACCAAGGTGGATGGCAGGGGTCTATTTGTAAGGGGCTTAGAAGACAGGTATAATAATCTTTTAATAAATGGTTTAGCTGTTCCTTCTAACAATCCTTTCAAAAAGATTATCCCTTTAGATCTTTTCCCAACAGACATTGTAAGTGTTTTAGAAACCTACAAAACATTCAACTCAGGTTTATATGGCGATTTTGCAGGTGGAACATTTAATATTGTAACCGCTAAGGGCGAAAAGGCAGTCACGAAAATTAATATCGGTACCAGCTTTCTTTCTAACAGTAGCTTTAAGAAATTCTTAAGACCGGAGGGTGAGACTTCAGTTGGCGATTACTTTGGTTTTCCAAGCAATGACCGTAGCATACCGAAGGTTTTCGGTAAGAAGCCATCATCTTATACCATGACTGCAAACGAAGCCAACTCACAGTTTGACTCTGGCTTCGATGTAGAAGAAGGAAATGCACCTTTAAATACAAATATTGGGATACTACATACACGAAAAATCAGATTTGACAATAACCGCTATTTCCAGTATCTGGTTTCTGTAAATACAGATAATAATTTTCAAATAAGAGAAGGTGTAGATCGTTTCTTTAATACCGTTCAGGGTATTTACGATAACAACTTATATACCACTAAATACAGGTTTTCGACCAACTCATCTTTATTGGGTGCGGTTAATTATGGTACCAACAGGTTAAACTTAAATTTAAATGCCTTTTATTTAAAAGGAACTGAAACCATGATACAGGATCAATTGGGTTATACCAATGGCCAGGCTACTGCCAATAACTCGTTTATCCGCTTAAACCAATTGCAAAAAACTGATTTTTTTACCGGACAGGTATTTGCGAATTATAAAATAACGGAAGATGATAGACATAGCGTAAGGGCAGGAGCTTCTTATTCAAAAACAGGCTACGAACTTCCTGACAGAAAATCGTTTAAAGGAGCGAAGCTTGATAACAATACCACATCAATCAGTTATACTGGTAATAGTATCACCAGACAGTATATGGATTTTAATGGCGATTTCTTCGGATCTGGTTTATTGGAATACAACTGGAAGTTTGGAAATAGCGATTTAGCAAAAGCGAATAAATTTACGGTAGGTTACAATGGCTCTTTCAATAAAATAGAATCTAATTTCAGGTTTTTGGTTTCACAAAACCTGGCCTCTAACAATGCTACTTTTAATACCAATCAACCTGATGCTACCTTGGCCGGGCAGATTGCCAACGGTGGTTTTACTTATAACGAAGGTACAGGTGCAACCTACCTTGCCCGTATGCAGGAAAGTGTAAACGCCGGTTATGCCGATTTATCCCTGGTTATAAGCGATAAAATTAACATCAATGGTGGGTTAAGGGTCGAGCAATCGCAACGGGTTACAAGATTCAGAAATCCAGGAACTATTGACGATCCTTTTGTAAGGGTCACAAAAAACAATACAGATGTTTTGCCAGCTGTAAACTTTAAATATTCGGTTAGCGAGAAAACCAACTTAAGGCTATCACTTTCAAAAACCTTAACCAAACCGGTTATTATGGAGGCTTTCCCGTTAGAGTTCGTAAATCCTGATGGAACTATCGAAAATGGTAATGCTAATGTGATTAATAGTCAAAACTATAATTTAGACGTGAAATATGAGTTTTTCCCTTCTAATACCGAAATGTTTGCCATAACCGGATTTGCCAAATATTTGAAAAATCCTATTGAACGTTTGTTTACACCAACAGCTGGAAGCGGTGGTTTAGCCATTACTTATGATAACTCTAAAAAAGCAATTTTATATGGTGCGGAATTAGAATTTTTATTGCAACTCTCAAGATTCAGCGAATCACTTTCTAATTTCTCAGTTGGTTTCAATACCTCACTGATGTATACCCAAACTACTATTGATAAGGTAAAAAATAGTGCAGAAACGGCTGCTATTGGTAACGAAAATACCCGCAGGTTGCAAGGCGCTTCTCCATGGTTAATCAATGCTGATATTAAACACGAAAGTAATTTTAGTAAAAACTGGAAAAGTACCATCACAGTAGCCTATAATATTTATGGCGAACGTATTTATGCGGTAGGTACCAACGGTTTAGATAACTACTATGAGAAACCATTTGGAAAATTGGATCTGATCTGGAGCAACAAGATTTCAGGCAAGTGGGATTTAAAGTTTGGCGTAGAGAATATCTTAAACCCAACTTATAAAGTTGATTTAGGCGGAAATAGTTTAGTGAAAATATACGAGAACGACCTTACCGTTAAAGATTATAAAAGAGGTGTTGGCGTATCGTTAGGCCTTGGTTACACATTCTAATTTGACATTACGATTTATTAACCTTCGGTTTACGTAATGTTAAACATGGGTTAATGTATTCAAAACATAGGAAAACTAAATTTACACATCAAAGGAAAATTAAAAAAGATTAAAAATGAAAAAATTACTTTATGCAATTGCTGTGTCAGCTACAATTTTTACGGGCTGTTCAAAAGACGAAGATGACGAGATCCCTACAAAAGTTCCGGTAGTAGGCGAAATCACAGGTGATATTACAGCTAACAGAACATTGGCTTTTGGTAATTATACGTTAAAAGGTATTGTTAAAATTCAATCAGGTGTTACTTTAACTATCGAGGCAGGTTCTACTTTTACTGCTGATAAATCTGATGGTGATGATGGTTTAGTAGTATTAAACGGTGGTAAGTTAATTGCCAACGGTACTGCCGATAACCCAATTGTATTAACAGAAAAATCAAAAGTTGGTGGTTCTTGGAATGGCATTATCATGTATGGTGATGCGCCGATTGTAAACTCATCGACTGCTCCTGCTCCTCAAACTTCAAACTCTGAGGATGGTTTATTATTGCCATACGGTGGTACTAATGCTGCCCATAATGGTGGTTCATTAAAATATGTAAGAGTAGAATACGCAGGCCGTGTAATTACAACCAACTCTAAAGAGCAAAATGGTTTCTCATTCTACTCAGTAGGTAGTGGAACAGTATTAGAAAACCTGGTTTCATATAAAGGAAATGATGATGGTTTCGAATTTTATGGTGGTACCGTAAGTGCTAAAAACTTAATCTCTTATGGTAATGCTGATGATTCTTTCGATTGGCAGGATGGCTGGAGAGGCCAGGATAATACCAACTGGTACGCTTATCAAACCGGTGTGGGCAACTATGGTATGGAAGTAGAATCAAAAGGTGTAGACAATGCATTTTTTCCAAAAGTAACCAACATTACGTTAAAAAGAGCTGCTGGTACTACAACTGAAGCACAAAGTGAAATCCAGTTAGATGCTTTCCAGTTTAAAGCAGAAGGTAATGGTGATTATAGTAATATCGTAATTGATGGGTATGCTAGCCAAACAACGCCTACTGCATTTAATGGTGGTGCTGTACAAATCCGCGATTTAGTTACATTTGACCACCAGGTATTAACGGGTAAGATCAAATTAACTAACGTTAAGGTTACCAATACACCAAACTTGTTTATTAACGGGGTGTCTACCATAAACGTTACCGCGGCTAGTTTTGGTACAAACTGGACAGTTTCTACCACTGCAACAGGTGCTGCTTTAACAAAAGGAAAATGGTCAACTGTTGACGGTGTAGATTTGTTAGCTAATTTATAATAGCAATACTCCTCAACAACCATAAAAAGCGGGTGTTCATCATAATGGTGAACACCCGCTTTATTTTAAATCGTATTTTATACTGTCTCTTTAACCTCTTCTTTTGCTTTCTTCGCTACAGCAGGTTTAGCAGCTTTTGCCTTCGGAGCCGCAGGAGTAACTTGCTCTTCTTTGATATATGGCGTTATAGAATCATCTTGAGTGGCGAAAGTAACTTTTTTAGTTAATTGTTTTGCAAATTTTTCGATTACTTTATCGGTTTTTTTGGCTTTGCCGTACTGGATAACAAGTTCGTTAAATGCAAGGGCTAATTTCGATTCTAATTCTTTGCGTAGTTTTTTGCTTGTCGAATGATTTTTCGACTTGGATTTGTTCTTTTTCATCTAAAACTTATGGGTTTTCCCAAAGATAGAGAATCGGAAAGTTAAATTAATATTATGATTATGTTAACACGTAGTTGGCCGCTTAACATATAAAATATTTCTCATAACTTAGGTTAAATCACATAGGTTAGCATTTAATCGAACGAATATGAATTATCCAATATTAATCGGCGTTGCAGTTCTGGTCATTATTTTAATTGCTTACCTGATCAAAAGAAACCAAAAAGACAAAAAGGAATTTGAAGAAGAGGTAATCCAGTCAGAACTTTCGCCTGAGAAAGACGATAAAGAAAACATTTAGAAAGTATGTCCTGGTGCAATTTCTCCGCCCAGATCTAGTGTATTCTGGAAACCTTCCAGGTATTGAAGTAAATGCCGTTCCGCATTTGCATAAGAAGTAAATGTTGATGCCGGTTCATAAGCGTCAGCATCAGTTTTGCTTTTGTAAAATGAACTGATTTTGAAAACGAAAACTTTGTCATCATTTATTGGCGACATAATTCTAGCCTTTATAGCGTGACCGTTCACCTCAACAAAAAATTCCTTTAAAACGGTATAGATAATAGCAGACATAGACAAGGTTTTAGATTTAACTCAATATGAGAATCTAAATTACCTTAAATAGCTCATCAATCAACCTGTTATTGATAAAATAATGATTTTTTAACATTAATTTAATATGTATTTTTTTATTTAAGGCTAAGGGATTATTTCTTGATAGGCTCATATGCATAAACCACTTCGTATTTACTGTTCTTGAAATTTGAAGAAAGTTGTCCGATTTTTAGATTCTGAGCCTGGGGTGTAGGCTCGCAGTACGAATATTTTTTGCCCTTATAGGTGATTGGTTCGCCAACTGGTTTTTCAAACTGAACCGCAATAGTTAAATGTTTGGGGTATAGCAAGGCAATCATCGGCAGGTTATATATTTCCTTTACCAAATAGAAAAATAGTGCGGCCCGGTCATCGCAATCGCTGTAGGTACTTAATAAGGTTTGTTCAGGCGAGAAACGTTTTTCTTTGCCGAAATTTTCACCGTCATCTTCATATAAAAAACCATAACGGGTAAATCTCATCAGGTAATCAACACCTTTTTTCTGATCCATGCCTTTTAGGTTTTCTTTCAGGGTGGGGATAAGAGAGCTGTAGGTTTCCCGGCTCAAAGGAATATTAAAATAACTCTCAAAATCGACTACCGGATAGTTTTTGAAAATGGTTTGTACATCTTCATTAACTTTTAACTTAAAATGATGGATTTTTTGCCGATAGCTAAATTCTATATCTTTTTCCTGATAACTTTCCGGTTTAAAATCGGGCATTCTTGTTACCTTATAAGAGAAAGGGTTTTTAGCCTCTGGAATTAAAATTTTAACAGGCTTATAAGCATCGGCCTGTTTAAAAAGTTTGCCATAATCATGGTAATTCAGACACATAAACTTTTTATCGTCAATCATGAAAAAGGGAATATCGCTGATGTCCTCTTCATTTCTAACATAAAAGATAACCTGATCATTGCCTATAGCTAACCGTGCATCGTAGCCGCATTTACTCAGTAAAAACCATTTGTATAAAGTATAGCCAAAATAATTAGCTGCTTTCGGACTAATCTGTTCGGCTGTTTTTCGGATCAGTTGATAATAAATCCAGTCGTTTAAATTATACTTTTTCTGGTATTTTTCTAAAGACGAAATAAGCGGGGCGTATTGGCCAGAAGAGATGTGGTTGTAAAAGTTTGAAACGGCTGATGCAGTTGCTGTTTTTGGTATCGGAAAAACTACCGAAGAATCGACACTAAAATTAAAGGTCCCATTATAAAAATCGAAAGAATAATTCTGTCCCTTCGAGATGAAGGTATTCGTCATCAGGCAAACGAACAAAATAGTCCTCAAAACATATATGTAAATCCCTCTTTTCAAACCGCGCAATATTTGGTTACATTAAATTTACTTATTATTAACATAAAAGCAACAATTTCTTTATGTGAACAATGAGGGCAGTACTTAATGGGAAATTAACATTGTATCTTCAGGAATCCGGATCAGCTTACTTTTTTAGGGCGTAAAGTCCATTTCTTAAATGGTTTAAAAGCGAGGTATTACAATCCTTACAGTCTATTTCTTCCAAATGAATGGGTTTGCCGATACTGATTTTTAACTGGTGACCATTTTTGTTGAATAACTCTGAAATCAGCTTTGCTGTTTGTAACGAAGGGTGTATAAATTTCAGCAGGCTAAAAAAGATGCCATTATTGCCATGAAAATATACCGGTAATATGGGTACATTGGCTTTTGAGATAATTTTCCCAACCACGGGATGCCATTCGCGGTCGGTAATCTGATTTTTTCTGAATTTATAAGAAGAAACTTCACCTGCCGGAAAAATAGCAACCGGACTGCCATCTTTTAAAACTTTTAAAGTTGTTTTTAATCCGCTAATACTTGATGAATCCTGAACTTTTTCGAACGGATTAACCGCGATAATACATTTCTCAAGATTTGGGATTTTCTTTAACAGAAAATTTCCCATAAACATTGTATCAGGTCGGTAATTGGCAAGCGTACTTAATAATGCCAATGATTCTATAGCACCATAGGGGTGGTTTGCAATCGCAATAAATGCACCTTCTTTTGGAATGTTGGCTAAATCCTCATCACTGATCTGAATAGTAACGCCCAGAACATCCAGAATATGATTGGCAAATTTTTCTCCTTCTAAGGTATTAGCATCTCTAATAATTCCATTGAAGTCGTTAATCTTTAAGAACCTCATTAAAAAGGAAGCAAGGCCAGGGATTGGGATATTACAAATGCCTGTTGCCTTTGAAAAATTCTCTTTAGAAATGACTGTCATAATTATAGTTCAAAATTGATTCCATTAGGGAAGCAACTTGATAAATGATTTTTTATTTGAGCTAAATATAAGAGTGGGAAACATTCGGTTCTCACGAAGAAGAATGTTTATCATAGCTCATACAGAGTACCTAAAGATAGTGGAATAATATGAACAACAGCGTATTAATCGATTAAGAAATTGTGAGGGAGAAAATTCTATAAATAACATTTCATTAATACCAATTTAACAAGGTAAGCCTACTTTTGTGGCATAAATATTTGGTTAGTATTTATAAAGTTTAGGTTAGTTGATAATAAAAAACCCAGATGGATGTCTGGGTTTTTTTATTGAATTAACTTATAGGTTCTTGCCGAGCTTTTCGAGCATTTCTGGCGGAATATTATGCGTATCAACTACTAAAAAGCCATCTAAACAATCAGAAAACTTAGGGTCGATATTGAATGAGATAATCTTCGCATTCAGGTTCATATACTGCCTTAACAATACCGGAATCTTAATATGCGAGTTTTCGATATCTCCGATAATACTATCCAGATCTTTAAAAGACTCGCTGCTATCAACCAACGTATCTGTAGAAATTGGTAAAAGATCCGCTTTAAACTTGTTTCTTGGCTTTACATACTTTGCCATCTCATAATCGAAATGGTTTTTGGTAATGTAATCTACAATTAAGGCTTTGCTAAATTTCGAGAAATTGTTACTGATACTTACCGGCCCGAACATATAGCGGTACTGTGGATTATCGATCAGGTATTTTAAAATTCCTTTCCAGAGCAAAAATAATGGAAGTGGTTTACCCTGGTATTCTTTTCTGATCCACGATCTGCCCAGCTCGATCCCCTGTCTCAACATCGGGTAGAACTGATCTTTCATTTTAAACAGCTCGGATAGGTAGAAACCGCGGCGGCCCATGCTTTCTAAAATCTCATCCCCCTTGCCAATCCGGTAAGCGCCTACAATATTTTCTAAATCCTTATCCCAAATAAATAAGTGGTTATAGTAGATGTCGTAATTGTCGAGGTCGATTTTTTTGTTGGTTCCTTCACCAACCTCGCGGAACGTAATTTCACGTAAACGGCCAATTTCTCTTAAAATATTTGGGATTTTTAACGTTGGAACAATGTATACTTCGTAATTTTTCTCCGTCCAAACTTTAAAATCCTCCAAAAGCGCTACCTCATTTTTAATTAAAATCCTCGAAGTTTCTTCAATTACCTCAACAGGTTTCTTTTTAATCTTGAATAAGTTTAGTGGATTAAAGAGTTTTTTCTCTGTATCTAAGCCAACACCAAGGGCATATGTACGGGCCCTTAAAAAGTCCATCAGTTTGTTACTGCTGTTCATGTGCGAAATTTCAGATACGGCTATGGGTTTGCCAATCCGTACCTTAATGGTGCGCCCATGTTTATTTAAAAACTCTGAAGGTAACTTTGCAGTACGCAGGGTAGGGTGGATAAAGCTTAAAATATTAAAGAAAACACCGTTATTGCCATGAAAATAAATAGGTACAACAGGCACTTTAGCTTTTGCAATCAGTTTTCCAACAACAGGATGCCACATTCTGTCGGTTACCTGTTGGGCATCTAATTTAAAGGTAGAAACCTCTCCTGCAGGGAAAATGCCGATTGGTGTTCCATTTCTAAGCAGATCGAAAGTAGTTTTTAATCCACTGATGCTTGAAGAGTGCTGCACATTTTCGAAAGGATTTACAGCAACAAAAAATTCATCAAGGTTTGGTATTTTTTTCAAAATGAAATTAACCATCACCTTGGCATCAGGCCTAACCGTACATAATAGTTTAACTAAAGCCAAACCTTCTACACCACCATAAGGGTGATTTGCAATAGCAATAAAAGGGCCTGTTTTCGGAATACTATTTAAATCATCATCATCAAATTCTATAGAAACGCCAATGGTTTCTAATATCTTGTCTACAAATTCTAAGCCTTTAAAGTGTTGATTTTGAGCGAATACGTCGTTGATGTCGTTCAGTTTCATGATCTCCATCATCAAACCTGCTAAACCTGGCACACCTAGCTTATCTATCTTTGTTGCTTTTGCAAACTCAGATGTAGTTATGATCTTCATATAAAATTCTTAGATTGTTGATAGGCAAAACCTGTTCTGTTTTGCAATTCCAAAAATAAGATTTATATTTATAATACACATGTCATATCGCATCAATGAGAATTTGGCTCAACAAAAATTTTGGTGTCAGCAAAAGTGAATTTAATGGATTGCTATTTCTAGTCTTTATTATTATTGTAATTAAGGCAACACCTATTATATATGGCTATTATCAGCCCGTTTCAAATGATGGTCCGGATCTTTTAGCACAAATTCAGAAGATAACCATAACAGATCGGGTATATGCCAGTACTATTCGCGATCGGATTGAGAATTCAAATCCCGAAAAAGCGATTAAACTTTTTAAATTCAATCCAAATACTTTAGATGCACAGGGTTGGCAAACTTTAGGTTTATCAGCAAAACAGGCACAATCGATTCTGAATTATACCGTTAAGGGCGGTAAGTTTTACAAACCAGAAGACCTTCAGAAAATGTATACCATTTCGCCCGAAATGTATAAAAAGATATTGCCATATGTTAACATACCCGATCAGTCCATCAGCATCTCAAGAAAATATGCACCTTTAAACAAAAAGGAATACGCTAAAAAAACTTTAGTAACCGTTGATATTAATAAGGCCGATTCTGCACAATTGGATGAGATAAAAGGTATAGGCGGAACTTTTGCACTTAGAATTATTAAATACCGTGAACGTTTGGGCGGTTTTTACAAGAAAGAGCAGCTTCTGGAAGTTTATGGCTTGGATTCTAATAAGTATGCGAAAATTAAAGATCAGATTGAAATCAGTAATGCCCCATTAAAAACAATAAATATAAATACAGCAACGTTTAACGATTTAAAGCGCAATCCGTACCTTTCTTACAAGCAGATCAATGCCATTATTGAATACCGCAGACAGCATGGCAATTATTCAGGCATATCTGACCTGAAAAGGATTGTGCTCCTTAACCAACAAGTGATAGATAAAATTACCCCTTATATTTCTTTTTAAAAGCTTAAGATTATGCGCTAAACGTTTTTGAAAAGCAATAACATGCCGTTACAAGTTTTAAAAGCAATAAATTTCTATTTGATTTGGAAAGCAATTGTAGTGCTAATCGCTCCCGATAGTCCTGCTTTACACTTTACCCTCCCGATGAAAACCTGTGAAACAAGTACTCATATCGGTAGGGTGCCCGTTCCAATCAGGTTTGTGCTGTTGGGACAATGCTGGTCAACCCCCTAACCATAGTACCGGCCGAGCCACCTAAACCTGATCGGAACGAACACGAAGTGTAACGGAGTAAAGTGAAGAGCAGGACTGAATAGCGCCAAACGCTTCTGTACCTGATTTCCAAAAAAAGTAAGAATAAATTTATGTATTGCCTGGCCCAGGTTAATTGCAATTCAAGGTTTAAAAGGAATAAATTTTCTATTTGATTTGGAAAGCAATGGTAGTGCTAATCGGTCCCGATAGTCCTGCTTTACACTTTACCCTCCTGATGAAAACCGATGAAATAAGTACTCATATCGGTAGGGTGCCCGTTCCAATCAGGTTTAATTATGTAAGAGCAGTGCTTGTCAACCCCAAATCATAGTACCGGCCGAGCCACCTAAACCTGATCGGAACGAACACGAAGTGTAACGGAGTAAAGTGGAGAGCAGGACTGAATAGCGCCAAACGCTTCTGTACCTGATTTCCAAAAAAGGAAGGACAAATTTATGTATTGCCTGGTCCAGGTTAATTGCAATTTAAGGTTTTAAAAATCCATTTGGCCAAAAGCGGCTTTCAGTTGTTTTCCCTCGAGCCGTTATACTGAACTTGTTTCAGTATCGATCATGCTGCTTTTGTTAAGATCCCTGAACTGTTAATACATTATCCTCGTTCAATCGAAAACGCCATTATCTGAAATTATTCGGCTATCGTTGTAAGAAAAATAGAAAAAACTTTCTTCGTTAATTTCAAGGTTTAAAATTAACCGATAAACTAATTGAACCGAATACCATTTCATTCTGTAATTGCACGAATATTTAATGGTAACTAACTATCAAATAATTGTTTATAATTGCCTCAACTAACTTTAAAATATAAATTTAATGAGCGTAAGCTTCGATTTTTCAGAAACAGAAACTCAGCAGAGTGTAAAGGCCATGGTCCGCGATTTTGCAGAGAAAAACATTCGTCCACATATAATGGAATGGGATGAGGCACAGCATTTTCCTGTCGAATTGTTTAAACAGCTCGGAGAATTAGGCTTAATGGGCGTTTTGGTTCCCGAAGAATATGGAGGCTCTGGATTGGGCTATCAGGAATATGTTGATGTAATTGTAGAAGTGGCCCGGGTTTGTGGCTCAATCGGCTTATCATTAGCAGCACACAACTCTTTGTGTACCGGGCATATTTTGGCTTTTGCCAATGCAGAACAGAAACAAAGGTGGTTGCCCAAGCTGGCGACGGCCGAATGGATAGGTGCCTGGGGATTAACTGAAGCTAATACCGGGTCGGATGCCTTAAGGATGATGACCACTGCCGTTGAAGATGGCGACGATTACATTATAAACGGCGCAAAAAACTGGATTACCCATGGTAAAAGTGGCGATATTGCAGTGGTAATGGTAAGAACAGGAGAGCAGGGGAGCTCGAAAGGGATTTCGGCCATTGTAGTAGAGCGTGGTACACCTGGTTTTACTGCAGGGAAAAAGGAAAATAAATTAGGAATGCGCGCATCAGAAACTACTGAAATGATTTTTGATAATTGCCGCGTACCGAAAGCCAATTTATTGGGTAATGTTGGCGAAGGCTTTAAACAGGCGATGAAAGTGTTAGATGGAGGAAGGATTTCTATTGCAGCATTGGCCTTGGGCATTGCAAAAGGTGCTTTTGATGCCGCGGTAGCTTATTCGAAACAACGCCAGCAGTTTGGTCAGCCAATTTCCAGCTTTCAGGCCATTAGTTTTAAACTGGCTGATATGGCTACCGAAATTGAAGCAGCTGAACTATTAATTCGTCAGGCGGCAGATTTAAAGAACAGGCATTTGCCTATGACAAAAGAATCGGCCATGGCGAAATATTTTGCCTCAGAGGTTTCGGTGAGGGTAGCCACAGACGCTGTTCAGATATTTGGCGGTTATGGTTATACCAAAGACTTTCCGGTTGAGAAATTTTATCGCGATAGTAAATTATGTACAATAGGTGAAGGAACATCTGAAATACAGAAAATTGTGATTGCCAGAGAAGTATTATCAAGGTAGAGGGTTTAGGGTAGAAGGTTTAGGGCTTATGCATAGAACCTTCAGCCTGATAACCTTTCGCTTTTAACCTTATAAACAACAAACCAAATATATTATGAGTAATCCGGACGGTTTAACCACCTCCGGATTTTTTTTTAAAATTTTAAAAACCAGCTTTCAATTGCCGGTGTTTTTACTAAGTCCTAAGGCCTTAGGCCTTAGGACTAAAGACTAAAGAGCAATAACCAATGGGCAATTACCAATGAACTATTGACCATTGAACTAATGAACCAAAAATATGGCAAAGTATTCAGAAAAAGCTGGTGAGAAAGTAGAAAAAACCATGCACGAAATGAAAGAAGGTAAGCTTAAAAGCGGATCAGGTAAAAAAGTGACTTCCAAAAAGCAGGCAATTGCCATCGGATTATCGGAAGCCAGGAAGGAAGGGGCGAAGGTACCCAGGAAAAAAGATTAAAGACCAAAGCTGAAAGACCAAAGCAAATATAGGTACTATAAGCTACCTGCACAGTCCAATAAGCTTTAGTCTTTAGACTTTCGGCTTATTGCGGTATATCTTTAGTGGTTAAAATGCTATCTACCACATAAACGCTAAATCCGCGCCAAGGCAGGGTATTTTTATATTCCTTATAGTGGAGTTCGTAAAATTTGCCGCTATTGGCCATCATTTTATCTGCGATTTCTTTACTTGCAATAGAAAACTCAAACTCATTATTTTGCAGTGTTCCCGCTTGTCTGGATTTTACCCCACTCTGGATCAATTTCCCTTCGTAGGTTTTAAAGAGATAGCCTTTCTTTACTACATAATTTAATTCGCCGGCCTTAACGCCTTCGCCAAAAACAAAGAAATACCGGTAATAGCAAATTGCTACGAGTAAAATAACGACTATAACCGCGATAATTGATCCTACTTTTTTGCCTGTTGTCATATCATATAATGTATATATAAATGTAGGTAAACAACAGTTTAGTTTAATCAATGATTTAAATATAATTTCTTTTTATAAAATCTTTCTCATTTTCAATATTTTGCTTACATTTGCAGCCCCGATAACACGGGAAAATTTTAAAAACCACGAGAGGAGGTATTTCAGCGTTATGATCATTATCAACATTAAAGACGGCGAATCATTAGATAAAGCCCTTAAACGTTTCAAGAAAAAGTTTGAAAAAACTGGTGTATTGAGAGAACTGCGTAGTCGCCAAGCATACGAGAAAAAATCCGTTGCTCGCCGTACTGAAATTAAACATGCTGTTTACATTCAGAATATGAATCAAGATACAACTGCATAGTTGTTTAAGATATAAATACATTAAAGTCCTCCAGATGTTAAATCGGGAGGACTTTTTTGTTTTAAAAAGAAATCAAAAACTTTACAATAAACAATTAATTAATGATTTCTTTATATCAAAACTATTTGTAACTTCATATCAATGCCCGTCAAAAAGATATTGAATGTTGCTAAAAAGTTTTATAACCTATTTAACTCACGAGAAGCGCTATTCTCAGCACACCATTACCTCTTATCAAACAGATTTAGATCAGTTTGAAGCGTATATCAATACTACGTTCGATCTGAACTTTTTAGCCGTTAAGCATGTTCACCTAAGGAGCTACATGGTAGACCTGATGGAGAAAAAAGTATCAGAACATACCATCAATAGAAAAATTTCAACATTAAGAAGCTTTTATAAGTTTTTACAGCGCACGGAAGAGATTAATCAAAATCCTACTGTTTTAATTAAAGCGCCAAAAATACCCAAAAGGCTTCCTGTATTTGTTGATACGCCAAAAATGGATCTTTTACTGGATTCGGAACAGTATTTTAACGAAAGTTTCCCATCCGTTCGCGATCATCTGGTAATCGAACTGCTTTTTGGTACCGGCATGCGTTTAGCAGAGTTACTTCAATTGAAGGATACTGATATCGATATTTATTCGGGAACGATAAAGGTGTTGGGTAAAAGAAATAAAGAACGGATCATTCCTGTAAATAAACAGCTTATCAATCAGGTAAATACCTATATTGAGCTAAAAAAGTTGCAAAACTTTAATAACAATTTGCTTATCTTAATCGTTACCAATACAGGTACAGCGGCGTATCCAAAATTAATATACCGTATTGTTACCTCATACCTAAACCACGTATCAACCAATGAGAAGAAAAGTCCCCACGTGCTTCGGCACAGTTATGCAACAAGCCTGCTAAATGCAGGAGCAGATCTAAATGCAATTAAAGAACTTTTGGGTCACGCCAGCTTAGCAGCAACCCAGGTTTACACCCACAATTCGATCGAAAGATTAAAAACAATTTATAAACAAGCCCATCCAAAGGCATAAAAAAAGGAGGAAAAATGAAAATCGGAGTTCAATCAATCCACTTCAGTGCAGACAGTAAGTTGTTAGATTTTATACAAAAAAAAGCAAATAAGCTAGATCAGTTTTTCGACCAGATCATTAGCGGAGAAGTGTATTTAAAGTTAGAGAACGTAGAGGACGAGGCCAATAAGATTAGTGAGATAAAACTCATTGTACCGGGTGGGACCCTCTTCGCTAAAGAACAATGTAAATCATTTGAAGAAGCCACAGATCTGGCAATTGAATCGTTAAGAAAGCAGATCACTAAACATAAGGATAAAACACGCGCTAAATTAAGTGAGCATAAAGCAATTTTAAGCGAAAGCGAAGCTGCTGATTACTAAAAATCAGCATAATTTTAAAAAGGCAACATGATTAATCATTATGTTGCCTTTTTTTATGGGCTATAGTGAGGGATTTACTATTGTTTTCGACTAATAAATAATAGTATTGATTGTTTTTTTTAAAAATTTAATAAGGATATAAGCGATTTAGTGGTGTTAAAGGATATAAGAAGTGTTAGCTGGAAAGTGCCAGGGCATGGGGGCAAGCGCAATTAAACTTAAAAACCGATTCATATTCGTTAGAACACAGAAAAAGTTAAAAAAATAATACAATTTTAAGCGAAAGCAAAGCGACTGATTATGAAGTACCTATTATTTTAAATCATCGTAATTGAGTGGGAGGGCTAAAAAAGTTGACTATTTTTTTTCAAATTTATTTTGAAGTGAAATATAAGTGTGTATATTTGCATTCCCTTTCGGAAACGGTGTTAGGCCAAGAAGAAAAGGCTTGTTCTTTAAAAAGATAAAAGTTTTAAAAAAACACGTTAATAGTATGAAAAATGAAGATTTTTCGTATCATTGCACAAAATTTAAAGCCTCCTTAGCTCAGCTGGTAGAGCAACTGACTTGTAATCAGTAGGTCATTGGTTCGATTCCGATAGGAGGCTCTTTTTATTTTAAAGTGTTAGCATTTTAAAGTAGAAAATGGGGAGATTCCAGAGCGGCCAAATGGGACAGACTGTAACTCTGTTATCGCAAGATTTCGAAGGTTCGAATCCTTCTCTCCCCACACTTTAAATGAACGACCAAATGTTTTAATGAGAGATTATTTCTATCATTCTTTCATTCAATCAATCACTAGTTTTTAAAAGCGGAAGTAGCTCAGTTGGTAGAGCGATAGCCTTCCAAGCTATAGGTCGCGAGTTCGAACCTCGTCTTCCGCTCCAATAAAAATTAGAAAGTGGGCAGTTATCGGTAACAGTTTTAATTTGGTTAAAACTAAAAGGCTGGAACTGGAAACTAAAAAGCCGACTTAGCTCAGCGGTAGAGCACTTCCTTGGTAAGGAAGAGGTCATGGGTTCAATTCCCATAGTTGGCTCAGGATAATAAAGCTTTGTTAAATCTGTTTAATATGCAGGGTAGACAAGGTTTTTTGTGTTGCATTGCATCAAAACAATAAATAAAATTAATAAAAAGTTAACCTACTAATTAGTTATAAATAAAATGGCAAAAGAAAAATTTGACCGTAGTAAACCGCACTTAAACATCGGTACAATCGGTCACGTCGATCACGGTAAAACAACTTTAACAGCAGCTATTACAAAAGTTTTAGCTGATGCAGGTTTATCTGAGGCACGTTCATTCGATTCAATTGACTCAGCTCCTGAGGAAAAAGAAAGAGGTATTACAATTAATACTGCGCACGTTGAGTATTCAACTGCAAACCGTCACTACGCACACGTAGATTGTCCAGGTCACGCGGATTATGTTAAAAACATGGTTACAGGTGCGGCTCAAATGGATGGTGCTATTATCGTTGTTGCTGCTACTGATGGTCCAATGCCACAAACTCGTGAGCACATCTTATTGGCTCGTCAGGTTGGTGTACCTTCATTGGTTGTATTCATGAACAAAGTGGATATGGTTGATGATCCTGAATTATTAGAATTAGTAGAAATGGAAGTTCGTGAATTATTATCGTTCTACGATTTCCCTGGTGATGATATTCCTGTTATTCAAGGTTCTGCTTTAGGTGGTTTGAACGGAGATGCTAAATGGGTAGCAAAAATTATGGAATTAATGGATGCTGTAGATAGCTACATTCCAATTCCTCCACGTTTAACTGATCTTCCATTCTTAATGCCTGTTGAAGATGTATTCTCGATCACCGGTCGTGGTACTGTAGCAACTGGTCGTATCGAGCGTGGTGTAATCAACTCTGGAGATCCTGTTGAAATCTTAGGTATGGGTGCTGAGAACTTAAAATCTACAGTAACTGGTGTTGAGATGTTCCGTAAGATCTTAGATTATGGTGAAGCTGGTGATAACGTAGGTTTATTGTTACGTGGTATTGAGAAAACTGATATCCGTCGTGGTATGGTAATCTGTAAACCAGGTTCAGTAACTCCTCACACTGATTTCAAAGCTGAGATCTATGTATTATCAAAAGCAGAAGGTGGTCGTCACACGCCATTCTTCAACAAATACCGTCCTCAATTCTATTTCCGTACTACAGACGTTACTGGTGAGATTTCACTAGCTGAAGGTACTGAAATGGTAATGCCAGGTGATAACGTTACCATCACTGTAAAGTTGATCAACGCTATCGCAATGGAAAAAGGTCTACGTTTCGCTATCCGTGAAGGTGGTAGAACAGTAGGTGCTGGTCAGGTAACTGAAATTTTAAAATAAATCTTAAATCCCGATTTATCGGGACTAAAGAAAAATAAGAAAAGCAAAGTGTTTGAGCACGCTTAAGCACTTTGCTTTCTAATTACGGGAATAGTTCAACGGTAGAATAGAGGTCTCCAAAACCTTTGATCAGGGTTCGAATCCTTGTTCCCGTGCTCAAAACAATGATTGAGTAATTGAATGAGTGAATGATTGAATTTGAAGGTTAGCTTTCGGATATTATCATTCACTCATTTAGTCATTCTGTCATTCAATAAATTAAATATGGCTAAAGTAGTTGAGTTTATAAAAGAATCGTACGATGAAATGACCCAGAAGGTTACATGGCCTACCTGGGGTGAACTGCAAAGTTCGGCAATTCTTGTATTAGTGGCTTCTTTAATTATTGCATTGGTTATTTTTGCAATGGATAAAGGATCGACATTTGTGTTAGATACTTTTTATAAATCACTTTCTAATTAATATTTACTAATGAGCGATCTAAAGTGGTATGTTGTAAGGGCTGTTAGCGGTAAGGAAAAGAAAGTAAAACAGTACATTGATGCTGAGATCAGCCGTTTAGGTTTCTCTCATTTGGTTCCTCAGGTTTTAATACCAATGGAAAAATATTACCAAATGAAAGATGGTAAAAAAATTGCCAAAGAACGTAACTTCTATCCAGGTTATGTTTTAATCGAAGCTACATTAGATGGAGAATTAGAGCACATCATTAAAGGAATCAATAGTGTTATTGGCTTCCTGGGTG
>NZ_JBWKXA010000007.1:0-47129 GCF_059422505.1 Pedobacter sp. GW821-FHT01D05
TAGAGCGAAAGACGAGATTCGAACTCGCGACCCCGACCTTGGCAAGGTCGTGCTCTACCAACTGAGCTACTTTCGCATGAACAAAACTGATGTTGTTGTTTCGTTTTGGTGATGCAAATATAGGCAGATTTATATTTCTGTCAAGAGATTTCTTGTTAAAAATTTAATATTTAATTTAAATTGCTGGCTTTCAGTACAAGTAAAATTAAATCAGTTTCAAAACCTTTTGCCTGAAGGTAGCTCATTAGCTTATTTTTTCTTTTAAACGGATCATTTTCGCTTAAACTCTGCACTTTTTTAATGGCTAATTTTTCTATTGTTTGTAAATAATCATCATCATCGATGCTGTAAATTGCCTTTTGCAGAATTTTATCGGGCACACCCTTTAATTTCAAACCCTGTTTAATTTTAACACGCCCCCAATGTTTAATGTTGAATTTGCCCGATGCATAACTTTTAGCAAACCTTTCCTCATTTAAAAAATTATTCAAAATCAGTTCGCTTATTATTTCCTCCAGCTCATCGCCACGCATGCCCCATTCTACCAGTTTATACCGTACTTCCTTTTGCGAGCGCTCCTGGTAAGCACAAAAATGCTCTGCTTTTACCAGCGCTTGTTTTTTATCTAATAATACTGCCTCTTGTTTACTGCTTTTCATAATTATTTACTGAAATTCGTAAAAATAATAGCGATTACCGTATTTTTCTGAATATAATAGCATGCAAAATCCAATATATACCATTGCCAAAATAGCCGAAATTTTAAATGCTGATGCCAAATTAGTTGATGAACAGGTAATTATTCAATATCTGGTGGTCGATAGCCGTTCGGTTTTGGTTCCGGAAAATTCTGTGTTTTTTGCCCTGTCTTCGCACCGCAATGGACATGAATTTATTAGAGATGCTTATGCAAAGGAAATCAGGAATTTTGTAATTACCGAAGCAAAATACATTAACGAATATCCCGACTGCAATTTTTTACTGGTAGATGATGCTTTGGCGTCGCTACAAAAACTTGCTATCGAACACCGGAATCAATTTGATTTAAAAACCATCGGTATTACAGGGAGTAATGGAAAAACAATTGTTAAAGAATGGTTGTATCAACTCTTGGCCGCCGATTTTAATATCGTTAAAAGTCCTAAGAGTTATAATTCACAGATCGGGGTGCCGCTTTCGGTATGGCAGATTGAGGCCGATCATAGCCTGGGTATATTCGAAGCTGGTATTTCTGCCGTTAACGAGATGCAGCACTTGGCAGAAATTATCCGCCCGGAAATTGGAATTTTAACCAATATCGGCGAAGCACATGCCGAAGGGTTCAGTTCTAAAAAGGAAAAACTAACGGAGAAACTGAAACTCTTTGCAACATCCGAACTGTTTATTTACTCGCCTGAATATGTAAGTGAAATAAGCGTAAAAGAGCTGCCTGGTAAAAAACAGTTTAGCTGGAGCAGTAAGCAAACAGCAGATCTTCAGGTTATTGCGGTCGAACCCATCGAAGGCAACTGTTACCTGAGGGCCATTTATCAAAATAGGGAAATTGAATGCATTTTGCCTTTTAAAGATAAAGCTTCGATAGAAAATGGAATGATCTGCTGGGCAACCTTACTGGCTTTAGGTTATACACCAGAGCAGGCCGATTTACGTTTGGAAAAACTGAGTCATGTGAGCATGCGTTTAGAGCTAAAAAATGGGATTAACCAATGTTCCATTATCGACGATTCTTACAGTGCCGATATTTCTTCATTGGCTATTGCCCTTGATTTTTTAAATCAACAGAATCAGCATGCAAAGAAAACCGTTATTCTTTCCGAATTATTTGAAACGGGGAGAGATGATCTGGATTTATACACGGAGATTTCCGAATTGCTTTTACAGAAGAAAGTAAACCGCCTGATTGGAATTGGAACTCATATTTCGAAGTATGCTGATCTTTTTAAGTTTGAGACGCAGTTTTTCGACGATACCAATGCTTTTATCGATGCTTTTCCCGGTTTACAGTTTAACCACGAAACCATTTTGGTAAAAGGGGCCAGACGGTTCGAATTTGGCCGGATCAGTAAGCTGCTCACACAAAAAATACATGATACGGTATTAGAAATCGATCTCAATGCCATGGTTGGTAACCTGCAATTTTACCGTTCTAAAATCAAACCAGGTGTTAAAATGATGGCCATGGTTAAAGCCTTTTCATATGGAAGCGGGAGTTTTGAGATTGCCAATTTATTGCAGTTCCATAAGGTAGATTATCTGGCGGTAGCTTATGCCGATGAAGGCATTGCCTTGCGTAAAGCGGGCATCACTTTACCCATTATGGTGATGAGTCCTGAAGAATCTGCTTTCGATGCCATCATTAAACACAAGCTCGAACCCGAAATTTACAGTATAGAAATTCTGAATAGTTTTTTAAATGCGCTGTCTGATTATGATTTCGATTACCCCATCCACATTAAAATAGATAGTGGTATGCACCGTTTGGGCTTTGATCAACCAGAAATCAATACATTGTCTAATCTGCTTAAAGATTCGGCGAAGGTAAAAGTTCAAAGTATTTTTTCTCACCTGGTGGCAAGCGATGCCGCAGAACATGATGGATTTACGCAACAGCAGATTGAGAGGTTTAAAACTATCGCAAATCAACTGGTAGATGTTTTAGGCTACAAACCTTTGCTTCATATTTCCAATACTTCGGGTATTTCTCGTTGGCCGGAAGGGCAAATGGATATGGTACGTTTAGGCATAGGTTTGTATGGTTTTGACTCCGCATTGCCGAATAACCGGGGTTTGCAGACCGTAATGGTGCTTAAAACTACGGTTACCCAGGTGAAGACTTTAGCCCCAGGCGAAACTGTAGGTTACAGCAGGAAGGGTGTGATGCCAAATGGTGGAAAAATAGCGACTGTAAAAATTGGCTATGCCGACGGTTATACCAGGTATTTCGGCAATGGAGTAGGTAAAATGCTTATTAATGGCCATTTGGTGCCTACCATCGGTTCAATCTGTATGGACATGACCATGTTGGATATCACAGGCATCGATGTGAAGCCAGGTGATGAGGCCATCGTTTTTAATAAGGAACACACCATTATGCAGTTGGCGAAAGATATTAATACCATTCCGTATGAAATTTTAACCAATATCTCGCAAAGGGTTAAAAGGGTTTATTTCTATGAGTAGTTCATTCGTTCAGTGGTTCATTGGCCATTAGTGCGGCATACGGCCTATTGGTTCATTCGTTCAGTGGTTCATTGGTCATTAGTGTAGCATACCGTCTATTGGTTCATTCGTTCAGTTGTTCATTAGTCATTAGTGTAGCAGGCTGTCTATAAGATCATTCTTTCAGTGGTTCATTGGCCATTCGGGTGGCATATTGCCTATTTTGTTCAATAGTTCATTGGCATCGCGAATTGGCTGGGTACACGTTAGGTGCAATAAACCAGATAAATGTGCTAATAAAATCTCTTATACGTATTACAAGGCTATGCACCCAGCACAAATGAACCAATGGCTAATGAACTAATGAACACTTAGCACAAATGAACTGAAAAAAATGTTATTTTTGCACCATGAATAAAGTCGGGAAAGCTATTTTAAACTATTTGATTAAAGGTTTATTAATTGTTGTGCCCATTGCCGTAAGTATTTTTATTGTAGTTTGGGCGGTTACAACTGTAGATAGCTGGTTGAATGTAAACAATATTTTAGGCGTAAACCCAAGTACAGGCGAAAGCCGTAATATCCCTGGTTTAGGTTTGTTAACGGTTTTAGCCCTCATTTTACTGGCCGGTATCTTTGTAACCAATTTGGTAACTGAGCCTATGTACAATTGGTTTCAGCGGATTATGCAGCGGCTGCCCTTACTTAATTTTATCTATTCATCCATAAAAGATTTAACAGAAGCTTTTGTAGGTGATGAGAAGAAATTTAACCACCCGGTGCTGGTAGAAGTGGAGGGAGGCCTAAAAAAGATTGGATTTTTAACGCAGAACGATCTGCATAAACTCAACCTGCCCGAAGAAGTAGCCGTATATTTCCCACTTTCTTACTCTTTTGCCGGTCAGCTTTGCATTGTAAGAAGAGATAAGGTAACTGATTTGCATATGACAGCAGCTGATGCCATGAAACTGGTGGTAAGCGGTGGCGTAAGCGGGCTATAAACATTTCTAAATGATTACGATTTACCATAATAACAGATGCACTAAAAGCCGTTGTGCTTTAGCGGAATTAGAAAACAGTGGAAAGGCTTTCGAGGTGGTTTATTATTTAGAAACGCCGCCCAATAAAAGTGAACTGAAAGAAATTATTCGAAAACTGGGCATTAAACCATTGGAATTGATCCGTAAAGGGGAAAAGGTTTTTGCTGAAATTTATAAAGGAAAAACCTTGAATGATGAGGAATGGGTTGATGCCATGGTTGCACACCCTATTTTAATCGAGAGACCGATCATCATCTCAGGAGATCAAGCAGTCATCGCCAGACCAACCGAAAAAATAAAAGAGATTTTGGGATAATCCAATCGTCATTTCGAGCGGAGTGCAACGCAGTCGAGAAATCTATCTCGAGAGTGTTTTGGGATGTAGATCTCTCTCCCGAAAGTTCGGGACTGCGCTTCAGTCGAGATGACGGATCTTTATATAACTAAAAAATGCTAACCCTAGTCGTCGCCTCAATACGACATTAAATAGTTCCGTAACTTAAGTTTAGTATTTCCTAATGTTTTAGCGAAACGATTAGATCAGATCGTTTTGTGGTTATATCTGATGACTGCCTGCACACAATAGCCCTGATGGAAATGGAAATCCCTCTTTCGAGGTACGTCACCCTGAATTTATTTCAGGGTCTTATATGAAGGATAAATGCTAACTGACTCAAGTCGTAGCGTCTCGCTACGACATAAAATAGTTCCGTAACTTAAGTTTAGTATTCTCTAATGTCTTAGCGAGACGCTAAGACCAGATTATTGGTTTAAACTAAAAAATATTCTTGAAGCTAAACAGAATGAACATGAAAATAATAAAACCAACAAGCAACCTCGAATAGTATTCCCGGATAAAAAGCCCGCATAAAATCAGTTTATCATCATCCACATTGCTATGTAACAGGCCATTTCCGCTTGAAGCATTGAACAAAATCTGTTTATCCTGATGGTCGTTTAACGACCACCGGCTTAACCAGCTGTTTTGAAAACTCCAGTCAAAATTATCGCCAGAGGCGAATACAATTTTCGCTTTAAAACGCAGCCAGTCGTAAGTAATTATAGCTAAAACCTCATTCTGATTGTTCAGTAATTTCGTTTCAGGTTTAGAAAACCCTTCACTTTTTAACAGGTAAATACCTGCCTGGGTAGTGGCTATTGCCGAATTTTTCCACGAACTAAAATTCAGCGAAAATTTTAACAGTCCGTTGTTAAATACCTGATAATTGCTATCAAATAAACCTTTTCTCCAATTTAATACCTGTTCCATCTCACAAAAGGATTTAATTTCAATACTAATGGCGCATTGTTGATATCACTATAATCGGCATGAAGCAGGCAATAAGGGTAACTATCCGTTTGTTGTAAATATGCTTAATAAACAAACCTGATACAATCAATAATTCATTGTCTGTATCCGATGATATTGCACCACTATTGCTGCTTGCGTTATACGTGATGTGCTCGTTGTTATAATTGCTTACCGTAAACTGCGATTTCCATATTCCTGTTGATGTCCATTCGTACCGTTCGCCAGATTTTAAGCTGATTACGGCTTTTGATTTCCAGCTGTCGTAAGTAATCACTGCAACCAGTTCATTTGTTTTTCGGTCGATTACATTAGTTCTCGATTGCCAAAACCCCACATTGGAGAAGAAAAAATTTTTGTCATCAAACACGCCCTCTGCATCACTTCTCCAGCTTCCAAAAGAGATCATTCCTTTCTGAATGCCATCTACAAAGAGTTGAAAATCCCCGCTCAACCAATTACTTCTCCAATTGATAAATTTCGCCATGTTAGATACGTTTTATTTTAGATAGCAGTTTCCGTTAGTTGTTACAATAAATGAAGACATAAAAAAAGTGCTTATTGTTTGTAAGCACTTTTTCAGTTGGCAGTTAGCAGTGTGCAGTTTTCAGTTAACCAGTTTAAACCATTAACCACTTAACCATGTGCCACTAACCAATAAACCAATGACTAATGAACCAATAGCCATTGAACCAATCTAGAAATTCGGTTTAAGTACATATTTATCGTAGAAACGGAAAATGTGCTCTGCAGCTTCCTCAGCAGTATCTACCAACCTGAAAAGGTTTAAATCTTCTTCATGGATATTGTGTTCCTTCTGCAACATCGTTCCTTTAATCCAATCAATTAATCCACCCCAATAATCAACACCCACCAATACGATTGGGAAACGTGCAATTTTTCCGGTCTGGATTAAGGTCAAAGCTTCAAAAAGTTCATCCATAGTGCCAAAACCACCTGGTAAAACCACAAAACCCTGGCTATATTTCATGAACATGACTTTGCGCACAAAGAAATAATCAAACTCCAGCAATTTATTATGATCGATATATTTATTGTGGAACTGCTCGAAAGGCAACTCGATGTTTAAACCAACCGATTTACCTCCATTGGTGTGGGCGCCTTTATTACCGGCCTCCATAATACCAGGACCACCGCCAGTGATTACACCATAACCACGATCGGTTAATAATTTACCGCACTGCTCTGCCAATTGGTAGTATCGATGCGTTTGAGCTGTACGGGCCGAACCATAAATGGTAACACATGGGCCAATTTTAGCCAGTTTTTCAAAGCCGTCTACAAATTCGGCCATGATCTTAAAAATTTGCCAGGAATCTGTTACTTTAATTTCTTGCCAGTCTTTGTTTTCAAAAGCGCTTCTAATTTTTTCTTCACTCGTCATATACTGTTATTCTAATATTAAAATCTGGTTTGCGCATCGGTTTTTTTACTGATGAACAACAAGCCTATAAATGTGATTAAACCGTTAATCAAAATCAGTTCAACACTAAAAACGTAACCGCCCAATAAAGTGGTAGAATACGTGGAAAGCAAGTAACATAAAAAAGGTGATAATAAGCAAACTATCGGTACTAATTTATCGTGAAGACCACGTTTTTTTACAAATAATCCAAAACTATACAATCCTAAAAGCGGCCCATAGGTATAAGAGGCGATGGTAAAAATCAAACTGACTACCGATGAGCTGTTCAAGGCATTGATCACGATGATCACTAAAAACATCAGAATAGAAAATGCCACGTGCACGGTATGGCGCTTTTTTACGGCGTCTTTGGCATTTACATTTTCTGCCTTAGCCATACCTAAAAAGTCGACACAAAAGGATGTGGTTAAAGCTGTAAGTGCCGAGTCGGTTGTGGCAAAAGTTGCTGCCGTTAGGCCCAACATGAATATAATTGCAGGTACAGCGCCAAGGTTATTTAAAGCAATTTCAGGGAATAATAAATCTGTCCTTGGTTTCCCGGTAATGTGATCTAATGGAATATCGATGCCGTTTTTCGCGGCGAAAATGTATAACAGGGCACCCACGCTCAAAAAGAAAACGTTAAGGATTACAAATACCCCTGTAAAAGTAAACATGTTTTTTTGTGCCTCTTTGATAGTGCCCATGCTCAGGTTTTTCTGCATCAGATCCTGATCTAAACCAGTCATGGCGATGGTAACGAAAATACCACCGATAAACTGTTTGCTGAAATAGAATTTATTGGTCAGGAAATCGTTCAGAAAGAATATTTTCGAGTAACTGCTGGTTTTTATGGTTTCGAATGCCTGTGGAATATTGAAATCGAGACTGCTGCAAATAAAATAAATCGTCAGGAAAACCGAAAGCACCAGGAAAAAAGTTTGCAGTGTATCGGTAATGATAATGGTTTTTAATCCACCTTTAAAGGTGTACGACCAGATCAGTGCCAACGAAATTAAAACCGTTAACCAAAACGGAACGCCATAATTATCGAATATAAAACGCTGTAAAACAATAACTACGAGGTATAGTCTTGTTGCGGATCCCAACGTACGGCTCAATAAAAATATCGATGCTGCTGTTTTGTAACTGTAATGCCCCAGCCGCTTTTCGATATAGCTATAAATGGAGGTTAAATTCATCCGGTAATAAAGTGGAAGCAGAACGGTGGCGATGATGATAAAACCAACAGCATTACCCAGAACGAACTGGAAATATTGAAACTGGTTTCCGCTGGGTGCGCCAACTTCTCCGGGTACCGATATAAAAGTAACACCCGAAAGTGCGGTTCCGATCATCCCAAAGGCTACTAAATACCATTTAGAATTCCGGTTGGCGACAAAGAAAGTAGAATTATCAGATGATTTTTTTGAGGTTACGAATGAAATAATAATCAGCAGTAAAAAATAGCCGATCAGGAAACATAAGAGAATGGTTGGAGACATAGTTTTGTGTTAAGCTGATAAATGTAAAGAAAAGTATCAAATCAAGCAATATTCTTGAGTCGGAAGTCCGGAGTCCGAAGTCGGAAGTCAAATAGCCTAATGAACTAATGACGAATGAACCAATGACTATTGAACCAATGAACCATTTTACCTATTTTTGCATTATGAATTTTTCATCCAAACTGCTCGAAGATGCGGTAAACGAATTCTCGAAACTTCCTGGTGTAGGGCAAAAAACAGCTTTACGTTTGGTATTACATCTTTTAAACAAAGAGCAGGAGGAGGTAAACCAGTTTGGCAATACTTTTATAAAACTTAAGCAGCATATTAAACATTGCAGCACCTGCCATAACATTTCCGATTATGTGGTATGCGAGATCTGTACTTCGCCAAAACGCGATAAAGAAACCATTTGTGTGGTAGAAGATACCCGCGATGTAATGGCGATTGAAAATACCGGTCAATATTTTGGGGTTTACCATGTGTTGGGCGGCCTAATTTCTCCGATGGATGGCGTAGGTCCTTCTGATCTGTTTATTGATGGATTAGTAGTGAGAATGGCAGCAGGAGGGATTAAAGAGGTGATTTTAGCACTCAGTCCGAATATGGAGGGCGATACCACATTGTTTTACCTGTACAAAAGATTAAAGGAGTTTAATGTTCCGGTAACGACCATTGCACGGGGTATTGCTTTTGGCGGTGAGCTGGAATATACCGATGAAATTACGCTCGGCAGATCGATTGTAACCCGTGTGCCTTACGAAACTGCAATGATGAAATAATGGTAAAACACTTTTAGCCAAATTACCTTAATAAAAAAATAAAAGCAGTATCCAGTCTTAATACTTGCTACTCAATACTCAATACTTGCTACTCAATACTCAATACTTGCTACTCAATACTCAATACTTGCTACTAAAAATGAACCTAAAAAATAAAGTCATCATTATCACTGGCGCATCGAGCGGAATCGGAAAAGCCTGTGCCGAAGAATTTGCTAAACGTGGTGCCAATTTGGTTTTAGCCGCCCGCCAATACGTAACGCTTTGCGAAATTACTGCAGACCTGGAGAAAAAATATAACATCAGGGCCGTGGCCGTTCAGGCCGATGTAAGCAAAGAAGCAGATTGCGAACTGATTATCAAACAAGCTTTGGTTTCGTTTCAAAAGATTGATATTCTGGTAAATAATGCCGGATTATCCATGCGTGCCCTGTTTAACGATCTTGATTTATCAGTGCTTAAAAACCTGATGGATGTAAACTTTTGGGGAACGGTTTATTGTACCAAATATGCTTTGCCAGAGATTTTAAAAACCAAAGGGACGGTAGTGGGCATATCATCAATTGCAGGTTACCGCGGTTTGCCGGGCAGAACGGGTTATTCGGCTTCTAAATTTGCAATGAACGGATTTATGGAATCTTTACGCACCGAATTATTAAAAACAGGCGTAAATGTTTTATTGGCCTGTCCTGGTTTTACCGCTTCCAATATCAGGGTAACCGCTTTATCGAAAGATGGTGCTGCACATGGCGAAACCAGTATGGATGAAGGCAAAATGATGACATCGGAAGAAGTAGCCAGCATTATTGCCGATGGTATCGAAAAACGTAAACGTACCTTAATCATGACCGGACAAGGGAAATTAGCCGTTTGGATGAATAAACTCTTCCCGGCTTTTGTAGATAAAAAGGTTTTTGATCTGTTTGCGAAAGAGAAAAATCCGCTGATTAAGGCTTAAGGTAGAAGGTTTAAGGCGTAAGGTAAATAGAATAGCGTATTGCGATTAGCGTTTGGCGTTTCGGTGCCTTTGTTGGCAGTTTAAGCTAGATGAATTGTCAGTCTGAGGGGTAATTTATTGTATAAAAATCAATATGAGTGACGTACAATCGTTTCCCTTTTCCTACTGCTCGGTCTTGCCTCTGCTCGCCGCCGCCGAAGGGCTCTTTCTTTTTGGCATCAAAAAGACCAGCGTAGCTAGCGTGAATGCCGTTGAAAACATAAAAGCCCATGAAAAAACAAAAACTGCCGGCTGAAAATTTTTCTTTCGAAGCTAGTAGGTTGGCTTGGACAGTGCAGTCCGATCCCGATAGCTATCGGGATGTTAGTCCGGACTTAAGTAGAACGGAGGTACAGTGCGAAGGCCCTGTTGGATGGAAATGCATCTTCTACAAGTCACTAACTATTAAATAATTAATAACAACGTCAATGGTAGCGGAGTCGAAGACCCAATACAATTGTTTAGCACCTAGTCTCATATATTTTAGATAGAATAGAGCCTGAATAAATCTGATATCGGATCCGGGCTAGAGCGGTTGCGGTATAAAGATGAAGGGTTTAAGCCGTAAGGCTAATAGCGTTAGTGGGTGTGCTTGGCGTCTATATAAATGTCTTGATACCTGATACTTTCTACTTAATACTCGCTACTAACAAATCCACCTTTACAACAATTTCGTTTATTAAGTGAAGAGATAGATCTTTTTTTATGTACAAATTCCTTGCTTTATTAATGCTGCTTTTTCAAACGATACTTTCTGCTGCACAGGTTAAAAAAGTAAAAAATATCAATTACGCAGGCAATGCTGATGAGGCCAATACGCTGAATATTTTTTACAAAAACGACAGCATAAAAGATAAACCTGTTCTGGTTTTTATTCATGGTGGCTCCTGGAGTAGCGGGAAGAAAGAAACTTATTGGTGGTTGGGCAGAAACTTCGCGCGGAAGGGTGTAGTTACTGTTATCATCAATTATCGCTTAGCACCAAACGTTCAGTACGAAAAAATGGGTGATGATTGTGCTTTGGCCGTAAAATGGGTACAGGCGCATATTGCCGATTATACTGCGAGTCCGGATAAGATTTTTGTAATGGGGCATTCGGCTGGGGCACATCTGGGCGAACTGATTAATGCCGATCCTAAATATTTTAAAAAAGCTGGAATTAAAAATCCAATTAAAGGGGTAATTCTCGACGATCCTTTCGGACTCGATATGCAGGAATATTTAACCACAGCCGAAAAAGACCATTTTTACTTCGATTTCATCAGAACTTTTACCGATCAGCCTGCAGTTTGGAAAGTTGCTTCACCATTGGATTATGTAAGCAATATCAAAAATCCACACTTACTCTTTTATGGAAGCAAAACTTATGGTGCCATTAAATTGCAAACGCCGAGGTTATACGAAAAACTTAAAGCTAATAACGTTCCTGTAGAAATAAAAGAGATTAAAGGTAAAAGCCATGTACCGATGATCAGTCAGATGATTTTTGGCGGGAATCAATTATATAAGGATATTTTGGGGTTTTTAGGGCATTAATTAACACCCCGTCCTGCGGACACCCCTCTGAAAGAGAGGAATTGCCCCTCATAGTTTTTATGCGATTTGCATTCCCCTCCTCTGTAGGGGGTGCCTGAAAGGCGGGGTGGTTCTATTCATTGCACCTACCGAACCCACCTAAACCCGACAGCAGCGAAAATCCTTTTTGTTTGAAGCGGCCTTAAATGGCCTTTCATCTGCAGCCTATGAAACAGATTCTTCGTACCTCAGGATGACAGGACCACAAAAAGATTGCAGCGTATGGCGGGACTGCTGCAACCGACTAGCATCGAAACCTGCTTTCCAAAAAAAAGAAAAAAGCCTTTTAAAACAAGAATGGCCTTACACCGTCCGCGTAACCTGATCCAGCTTACTATAATCCATTACCATTTTACCTTCATCGTTATGGTAATACATTTTATCAAACTTAGCATCCATTTCTATTTCCTCATCCTGATAACTGGTTCTGGTGTGGATGGTCTGAGAGAAAGTATCATCAAAAGCTTTGAGGATCACAAAAACTTCTACTTCGGCCTGCTGCAGCTCGGTTAACGATTTTTTGAAAAACGGACTTTCTTCGGTAATGGGGTGTACCAAAGTCCAGTTTAATGATAGGATACCGATTTTACTGCGCTCTAATGGCAAAGGATAAAACCTACGTACATGTTTACCATCAATGGTTTCATTGTACGACATCACCATCTGTACCTCAACCTCAATGAGCTGGTTGCGGCGGAGGTTCACCAAACGGCACATTAAGCCATGGCCATTCTCGTAAGGAGCAATAACCATTTTCTTGCTGAAACTCACTTTAGAGGTCGGCCTGCTAAAACGGCCATACAATAAACCTGTAGCCAGTGCAAAAGCCAATAAACCCAGCATACTTTCGAAAGCGGCAAGCACACTGGTAACAAAACCCTGTGGCGAAATATGGCCGTAACCCACGGTAGAAATGGTTTGGGCAGAAAAGAAAAAGGCATCAAAAAACTGATCACGAAGCGTTACACCTTTGGCACCATTTAAATTTTCAATACCCACCACATTGTATAAAACAGCGAAAATTGTATTTACAACAAGGTAGGCAAGGAGGATGACAAAGAAAAAACGCGGCCAGCTCATGGTAACCAAACGGGTGTAGGTATCATCAAACTTAAACCAGGGCAGGCCAGTACGTTCGATATTTGCCGACCCATCGGGGTTTAGCATGCGCTGGTTTTTGGTTACCGGATTCGATCCGAAACCGAAATCATCATTAAACTGTACTTTTCTTTTAAAGAAAGCCATATATTTTTAGAAAGATTTTGGAATATTAAAAAACTATGTCAATATTTGCTTTATACAAACATGATAATTAAAAACTTAAATAACAATTGGTGGTGGCATAACGAAATTCGTTAGGCAAATTCTATTGTTATATATTTTAAAATATTTTAAACACAACGAAGAGGATTGCCCAAAAAGCAATCCTTTTTTTATGCAATTTTTTTAAACATCGCCCCGGTTCGTGTCTCCACGAAACGGAATATTTAGATGGTTTGTGGAGACACAAACCATGGCGAAATAAAGATAAATAAAAAAGGAACCACAGATGAGCACAGATACACACAGATTTTTATCCGTGTTCATCCTTTTCATCTGTGGTTAAATAACAATGGCAGTAAACATGAAAAAAATATTAAACCATTTATTCGAGAACAAGAGTTTTAGCAGGGAAGAGGCAAAGAACATTTTAATCTCCATTTCGGAAGGGGCATTCAATTCTTCGCAGATTGCCGCTTTTATTACGGCTTATGCCATGCGTAATATTACCGTGCAGGAGCTGCAGGGCTTTCGTGATGCGATGCTTGATATGTGCGTAAAAGTAAACTTGTCGGGTTACGAACTGATTGATCTTTGCGGTACCGGAGGTGATGGTAAAGATACTTTCAATATTTCTACTTTATCCTCGTTTGTGGTGGCAGGTGCTGGTCATCATGTGGCCAAACACGGTAACTACGGCGTTTCTTCTGGCTGCGGTTCATCCAACGTAATGGAATATTTAGGTTATACTTTTACCAATAATGAGGATACTTTAAGGCGTAATTTAGATACCGCAGGAATCTGTTTTTTACATGCTCCGTTGTTTAATCCGGCCATGAAAATTGTGGCACCGATCCGTAAGGAACTGGGCGTGAAAACATTTTTCAATATGCTTGGCCCAATGGTTAACCCCGGACAGCCGAAATACCAGATGGTAGGGGTTTTTAGTTTGGAGCTCGCCCGTTTATATGCTTATTTATACCAGGATACCGATAAAAGTTATACCATTGTACACGCGCTGGAAGGTTATGACGAGGTTTCGTTAACCTGTGATGTGAAAACCTTTTCGAACAAGGGCGAACAGATTTTAACCCTTCAGGATATGGGTTTTGATAAGGTTGATGTGAATGCGATTAAGGGTGGCGATACCGTAGAATCATCAGCCAAAATATTTATGGATGTATTAAACGGCGAAGCTACCGATGTACAGAACAACGTGGTATTGTGCAATTCGGCATTGGCCATTAAAACCATAAAACCTGAACAATCTTTTGCCGATTGTTTTTATGAAGCGGAAGAATCGTTAATGAGCAAAAAAGCACTTAACAGTTTCAAAAACTTATTGGCATGTTAAAGTTAAAAGTTTGCGGCATGCGTTTAGCAGCCAATATTGCTGCGGTTGCCGAGCTGCAGCCAGATTATCTGGGTTTTATTTTTTATGAAAAATCACCGCGGTTGATCAGTGAGGTTTCTGCTGAATTGATCAAATACATTCCCGCTGAGATTAAAACCGTAGGTGTTTTTGTAAATGAAGACTTAGAAAAAGTAAAAGATAAAGTAAACACATTGAAGCTAAAAGCTGTTCAGTTACATGGCAGCGAATCGCCCGAATATTGTGCAGCATTAAAATCAAGCTTTCCTGCCTTAGAAGTGATTAAAGCTTTCGGAATAGATGAAGATTTTGATTTTTCAGGTCTCGAAGTTTATTTAAATGTGGTGGATTATTTTCTGTTCGATACCAAAACCAAAACACATGGCGGATCGGGAAAAACATTCGATTGGTCTGTTTTAGACCGATATACTTACACTAAACCCTACTTTTTAAGTGGCGGCATCGATTTAGAACATGCACCGGCCATAAAAGAAATAAATGACGAGCGATTATATGCCCTGGATATCAACAGCAGATTTGAAATTGAACCAGGTTTAAAGGATGCAGAGAAGATTAAAGAATTTATTAAAGAAATGAATAAATAGATTGTTATTCATAACCCTTGGTTTCAACCAAGGGAAAAAAGAAAAAAACATGAAATACAAAGTAAACGAAAAAGGATATTATGGAGATTTTGGAGGCGCTTACATCCCCGAAATGCTTTATCCAAACGTAGAGGAATTGCGTCAAAACTATTTAAAGATTATTGATGATGCCGATTTTCAAAAGGAATTTCATCAATTGTTAAAAGATTACGTTGGCCGTCCTTCACCTTTATACCTGGCCAAAAGATATTCAGAAAAATATGGTGCCAATATTTTCTTAAAAAGAGAAGATTTAAACCATACCGGTGCCCATAAGATCAACAATACCATCGGACAGATTTTACTGGCCGAAAAACTGGGTAAAAAAAGAATCATTGCCGAAACGGGCGCTGGTCAGCATGGTGTAGCCACCGCAACGGTATGTGCGCTGCGCAACCTTGAGTGCGTAATTTACATGGGCGAGGTAGATATCGAGCGCCAGGCACCAAATGTGGCCCGCATGAAAATGCTGGGCGCAAAGGTTGTTCCGGCAAGCTCCGGAAGTAAAACCTTAAAAGATGCCACCAATGAGGCGATGCGCGACTGGATCAATAATCCTGTTGATACACACTATATTATTGGTTCGGTAGTTGGCCCACACCCTTACCCTGATATGGTGGCCATTTTCCAATCGATTATCTCTGAGGAAACGAAAAAGCAGTTATTGGAGCAAACAGGTAGCGATCAACCTGATTATGTGTTGGCCTGCGTAGGTGGTGGCAGTAATGCCATGGGTATGTTCTACCATTTTATGGACGATGAAAATGTTAAACTCATTGCTGTTGAAGCAGCAGGAAAAGGAGTGTCGAGTGGGTTTTCTGCGGCAACCACTTATCTGGGGAAAGAAGGTGTTTTGCACGGTAGCAGAAGTATTTTAATGCAAACGCCAGATGGACAGGTGGTAGAACCACACTCGGTTTCAGCAGGTTTAGATTATCCGGGTATTGGCCCACAGCATGCACATTTGTTTAAAACCGGCCGTGGCCAATATGTTTCCATTACCGATGAAGAAAGTTTAGAAGCGGGTTTGCTTTGCACCCAATTGGAAGGGATTATTCCGGCCATCGAAAGTGCACACGCCCTGGCTTACTTAGAAAAAATGGAATTTAAAGCTGGCGAAAACGTAGTGGTTTGCCTTTCAGGCCGTGGCGACAAGGATCTGGATACTTATATTAAATATTTTAATCTTTAAGATAGATTTGAGACAATAGATATGAGACATGAGACGATGGACTTTCTGATAAGCACCTAATCTCCAATCTCACATCTCCAATCTCAAATCTCCCATCTCAAAAACATGAACCGAATTAAACAACTCTTCCAGGAGAAGAAAAATATATTATCAATATACTATACTGCTGGTTATCCAAACACTGGCGATACCATTAAAATTGCAGAAGCGCTGGAAAAATCAGGTGCTGATATGCTCGAAATCGGGTTTCCTTATTCCGATCCTGTTGCAGATGGACCGGTAATCCAGGCGAGTAGCAAACAATCGCTCGATCAAGGCATGACACTTAAGCTGCTTTTCGAACAGTTGAAAGACTTGCGTAAGACCGTTACCATTCCTGTGTTGTTAATGGGTTATGTAAACCCTGTTTTGCAGTTTGGAGTAGAAAAATTCTGCGAAGCCTGTGCCGAAGTAGGCGTAGATGGCTGTATTGTTCCCGATCTGCCGATGGTAGAGTATGAGGAGTTCTATAAAGATTGCTTCGAAAAACATAACCTGAGCAATGTGTTTTTAATTACCCCTCAAACGGCTGAAGAACGGATCCATAAAATTGACGGTTTAACCAATGGATTTATTTATTTATTATCATCGTCGGCTACAACGGGTAAAAACCTCGAGGTTGGTAATACTACCGAGGCTTATTTCAGCAGGATTAAAAACCTGAATCTGAAGAACCCAACCATGATCGGTTTCGGGATCAGCGATAAACAGACTTTTGATAAGGCCTGTTCATACGCCAACGGTGCCATTATTGGTACGGCTTTCGTTAAAGCCATTGCTGATGGAAATTTAGAAGAAAGTGTGAGCAACTTTATGAAGAAGTTTAAAGCTTAGTTTTTTGACCACAAAGGCACATTCAGTCGGTTCGTCATTTCGACCGTAGTGGAGAAATCTGTCTCGAGATAGATCTCTCCGCTTCACTGCGTTCCGGTCGAGATGACGATGTTTATTAATTAATTCTCATCTTGAGCGGAGTCGAAGGATCTCCATTCCGTTTGCAATTAATTCGAAATGATATTTTTTTCCTAAATTAGTATCATTAAAATCTCTTTATAAAATATAAGTCAAACAGAATTCAATTCTGACATTCCCTTATCGTTCTGATCAAGGGATAAACTATTATTTTCTAAAATTTTTATAAAGAACATCATGCAAGATTTAAGAATTGCTTTAATTGGTGCCACAGGTAAAGCTGGTGCTTATATTTTAAAAACGTTATTGACGCAAAAAATCAGGGTGAAAGCTCTTATCAGAAATCCTGAAAAACTTCAAACCCGTCATGCTTTGCTGGAAATCGTAATTGGCGATGTAAAAGATGCCGAAACAGTACATGAGCTTATTGAGGGTTGCGATGTCGTAGTCAGTGCATTGGGGATGGGGCAACCTGCAAGCGAAAAAACAATCTTTACGCAATCGACAGGTCATATTCTAAAAGCAATGGAAGCCATTCACCTGAAACGTTATATTGTAATTACCGGGATCAATGTGGATACGCCTGCCGATGAAAAAGATGCGAAGACTCAATTTGCCACCCAATGGATGTACGATAACTATCCGGTTTCTACAGCCGATAGACAAAAAGAATATGATCTTTTGACGAAAAGCAATCTCGATTGGACTTTAATCCGGTTACCCATGATTATCCAAACCGACGAGCAAACGCCTATAGGTACAAGTTTGGTTAATTGTAATGGAGAACAGATTAATGCGGCTAATTTAGCACAGTTTATTATTGAGCAGTTAGGGGAGAAGGCCTTTGTAAAACAGGCACCTTTTATCTGGAATAATTAGATTTATAACTTTTATCGTCATTGCGAGGAGACACGACGAAGCAATCTTTCATACTAGCGATCCTGCTAGAGAGATTGCTTCGTCGGCTGAAAAGCCTTCTCGCAATGACGATCATTCTCTCAGACAGTCACCCTGAACTTGTTTTACCGCGTAGCTTTCCGCTTCGCTCCAGGTCAGGGTCTTGGTAGTTAAAACTTATTATGGTTTTTCACTATATAAGAAATGTAAGAACATAAGGCATTGCGCTTATATGTAACTTATATGCCTTATGTGGTTCAGTCCTTCGACGGTTTTGTCTTGGTGGTAAGTCTTTTCTAGGCTACATCGTCATTGCGAGGCACGAAGCAATCTTACAACTATCGCTACTAGCGATCGCATTAAGATTGCCACGTCGGCTGAAAAAGCCTTCTCGCAATGACGATCAATCTATGGATCCGCCACCCTGAACTTGTTTTACTGCGTAGCTTTTCCGCTTCGCTTCAGGTTAGGGGCTTAGTGGTTAAAACCTTCATTATGGTTTTTCACCACATAAGAAATTTAAGAACATATGAGCCATGGAGCTTATATATAACTTATATGGTTCAGGCTTTGGCGGCTATCACTGCCCTTTGAATATAGCAATAAACATCTCCGTGTTAGTCCGTGCCTCCGTGGCAATAAATCTCACTACTAAATACTCCGTTTCACCCAATCCTCATAACTCATCTCAAATTTCACTTCTCCTTTGTTTACCAAACCAACGTTTTTCCAGCCCTGCCTGGTATAAAATTCTTCAGCGCGGGTATTGGGCGCTGTTCCTAACCACACAAGATCTTGCGTTTGATCGAAATACCAATCTATCATTAACCGGTGCAGTTCTTTGCCAATGCCTTTGCCTTCAAATTCCGGACGAAGGAATAGCGCCCAGATATTATGCTCCTTTAAATCTACGATGGAGAACCCAACTATCTCCCCATCTATTTCGCAAACCCATCCTTTGCCGCGTTGTGTAATAAATTCTTCGCAATCTTTGTCAGTAACCAGCGCCGGATCTGACAAAGTGTTCTCTTTTACCGTATGTCTGACAAATTGTATCGCAGCTATGTCAGTCGTTTTTGCTTCGCGGAAAATCATTTTTTATATTTTTTGAGAAAATTAATTTATTCGGAATGTGCTTTTAAACACTTTAATCGTTGATTATCAGCTGTAAAATTAAGCAATAAAATGTTTATGACAAATGAATGATTGTCAATTCTGGAATTGGTTCTACATTTGCTTAACGGTGTTAGATTATTTACACCTAATATTCCAGTCATGGGAAGTAAAGAAAGAATTCTACGTTTAAAAGATGAAACCAGAACAAAAATTCTGGATGCTGCCTTGAATATTGTTCAAACAGAGGGCTGGCAGGCATTAAGTATGCGTAAAATTGCCGACCAGATTGAATATACTGCACCAATTATTTACGAATACTTTTCTAACAAGGATGGCATCTTACTGGAACTCACCAGAAGGGGATATTTAATGTTGGCGAAAGATATCCGCGAGGCCAGGGATAAACACGAATCTCCGGAAGATAAAATGGAAGCCATGTGGATTGCCTACTGGAACTTCGCCTTTACCCATAAAGAATTTTATCAATTGATGTACGGTGTGGATATGGTTTGTTGTACCGTTAAAAATTCAATGCCCGAAGCCGAAAACATAGCTGGTATGTTGGGCGACGTAATTGAATCTTTATTTGAGAAGCAACCCGTTTCTGATGATGATATCTGCATGAAGTATTACACTTATTGGTCTATCATCCATGGTTTAATTTCCATCAACCTGGTTCGCCCGAATGGAAGAACAACAGACGAGTTAAACCAACAGATTTTAAAAGATGCCATCAAGGGCATTACATTATCTATTAATAGTTAATTTTTTTTTACAAGATAATTTAACACTGTTAAATTATTATACACGCTAATTCCAATTAAATTTAATCATATGAAATCTCTACACCGCTTGTACCCCTTACTTAACACTGTTAAACGGTTTAATAGCATTAAGTTATTGTTAACAATTTCTCTTCTATCTATAATTCTGGTGAGTTGTAAGTCGTCTCCTGATCAGGCTGCAGCTGCACCACCGCCACCGGCACTGCCTGTAAGCGCGATTAGCTCGAGCACAGAAACCACGTTTATAGAGTACCCGGCCTCTATTCAGGGTGCTGTTGATATCGATGTAAGGCCACAGGTGAGCGGTTACTTACAAAGCGTTTTGGTTAATGAAGGCGCTTATGTAACTGCCGGACAAACCCTGTTCAAAATTAACGAAAACCCTTACCGCGAGGCTTTAAACAATGCCAAAGCAAGTTTACACGCTGCAGAAGCGGCTATTTTAAACGCTCAATTGGAAGTTGATAAATTAACACCACTTGTTCAGAATAAGGTAGTATCTGATTTTCAGTTAAAAACAGCCAAAACGGCTTATAAAATTGCACAGGCAAATGCCGAACAAGCCAGAGCCAGCGTAGCTTCGGCACAGATTAACTTAGGTTATACTAATGTTAAGGCTACAGTAAGCGGTTACATTGGCCGTATCCCTAAAAAACAGGGAAGTTTGGTTTCTCCGACAGATCAGGTTGCTTTAACACAATTATCAGATATCCACGAAGTACATGTTTATTTCTCCCTTGCCGAAAACGACTTCAACAGTTTTAATGCAAATTATCCAGGTAAAACACCTGCCGACAGGATTAAACACTTACCTGCAGTAGAACTTTTATTGGCTGATAATTCTGCTTACCCGATTAAAGGTAAGATCGATATGATTGATGGGCAGTTTGATAAAAACACAGGTGCCATTACTTTAAGGGCCAGTTTCCCTAATGCAAGTGGCGTTCTTCGCTCGGGTAATACCGGTAAGATCCGTTTAGGTTTACAGCACGATAATGCTATTCTGGTACCGCAATCTTCAACAGTAGAAATGCAGGATAAAGTATTTGTATTTACTGTAGGCGACAGTAGTAAGGTGAAAAAACAATCCATTACCATTGTTGGTAAAGCCGGCGAAAATTACCTGGTTAAAGACGGGGTAAAGGTTGGCGATCAGATTGTGTTGAGCGGGGTTGATAAATTACAGGAGGGCATGGTGATCCAGCCACAAAAAGCAACAGATAAAGTAGCTGTTGCAAAAACAAAAAATTAATAAGACATAAAATCTAAAAAGTCATGTTTCAGAAATTTATAGACAGGCCTGTACTTTCGACTGTTATTTCCATCTTATTGGTAATAGTTGGTATACTGGGCTTAACAAAGTTGCCCTTAGAGCGCTTTCCAAATATCGCACCTCCGTCGGTATTGGTAACCGCAGTGTACCCAGGGGCCAATGCCGAAACGATTTTACGTTCGGTAACTCCATCATTGGAGGAAGCAATTAATGGTGTAGAGAACATGACATACATGACCTCCAGCGCCAGTAACGACGGTACCTTGGCCATCACCGTTTACTTTCAACAGGGTACCAATCCCGATCAGGCAGCGGTTAACGTGCAAAACCGGGTTTCGCAGGCCACAAGCCAGTTACCTGCAGAGGTTGTACAATATGGTATCACCACTACCAAACAGCAAAACAGCTTTATTGGTGCCATCGGTATTTACTCAGAAGATCCAAAAAAATACGATGCCGTTTTTGTAAATAACTATGCGCAGATCAATATTATTCCCGAACTTAAACGTATCCCGGGTGTAGGTTCGGCCAGTGTATTTGGCGGTATTAAAGATTATTCGATGCGAATCTGGTTAAACCCAAGTCAATTGGCCACTTACAAAATTACACCCAATGAAGTGATCACCGCCATTCAGGACAAAAACCTGGAAGCAGCACCTGGTCGCTTTGGTGAGAGAAGTAGTGAGGCATTTGAATATATCGTTAAATATAAAGGTAAACTGACCAAACCAGAGGAATATCAGAATATTGCGATCCGTTCTAATTCTGATGGTTCTATATTACGTTTAAAAGATGTGGCCCGTGTAGAACTGGGTGCTTATAGTTATGGTAGTGTTAACCGTTTAAACGGACATGATGGGATTACCATTGGTGTAATCCAGTTATCAGGCTCTAATGCCAACGAAATCCAGATTGCCATTGATAAACTGTTGGCGAAACTATCAAAAGATTTCCCTGCAGGTATTAAATTCAACCAATTTTACCGTACTAAAACCGATCTTGATGAATCCATCAATCAGGTGGAGCACACTTTGATAGAAGCCTTTTTACTGGTATTTATCGTTGTATTTATCTTCCTTCAGGATTTCAGGTCTACTTTAATTCCGGCTATAGCGGTTCCGGTGGCAATTATCGGTACCTTCTTTTTCATGCAGTTGTTCGGCTTCTCCGTTAACCTTTTAACCCTGTTCGCACTCGTACTGGCCATTGGTATTGTGGTAGATGATGCGATTGTGGTAGTAGAAGCGGTGCATGCCAAAATGGAAGAAAACCCTTCGCTTAGTCCGAGGGCAGCAACCACCGAGGCAATGAATGAAATTACCGGGGCCATTATATCGATTACATTGGTCATGGCAGCGGTATTTTTACCGGTTGGCTTTATGACCGGCTCTACAGGTATATTCTACAAACAGTTCGCCTTAACCATGGCCATCGCCATCATTATCTCGGCTGTTAACGCCTTAACTTTAAGTCCTGCGCTTGCGGCCTTATTTTTAAAGAACAAACATGCCGAAGGCGGTCATAACGCGCCTAAAAAAGGTTTTGTAGAAAAGTTTTATGCAGGCTTTAACGGTGGGTTCAATTATATGACCAACCGTTATGTTGGCGGTTTGAAAGTGCTTATCCGTAACAAATGGATCAGCATGGGCGGACTTGCCCTAATCGTTTTGGTTACTATTTTTCTGGTAGGCAGAACAAAAACAGGCTTTATTCCTACAGAGGATCAGGGTTTTGTGGCTATCGCTGTTGCCAGTCCATCGGGAACATCATTAGCCAATACCAATAAAATATTAAAACAGGCAGAAGCAGAGTTAAGGGCTATGCCATCAGCAAGATTTGTGATGTCGTTGGCTGGTTACAACTTTTTAACCGCATCCAACAGTCCCTCAGCTGGTCAGATTTTCTTATTGTTAAAACCAAACGAGGAAAGAGGGGCGGTAAAAAATATCGATGAGATCCAAAATATTGTAAGGGCTAAAATGGCAGCCATATCTGCCGGTACTTTCTTTGTATTCAGTTTCCCTACGGTTCCGGGCTTTAGTAACGTGGAGGCCATGAACGTGATGTTACAGGATAAAACGAATGGCAGGCTGGATAAATTTAGTGGTGTAGCGAATAACTTTATTGGAAAGTTAATGGCGAAACCGGCTATTGCTTATGCTTTTACTTCTTATAAAGCAGATTATCCGCAGTTACAATTGGATGTTAACGACGAAAAGGCCGATCAGTTGGGCGTAAGCAAGAAAGATATCCTGCAAACCATGCAGACTTATTTTGGTACTGCGCAGGCATCAGATTTTAACCGCTTTGGTAAATACTACCGTGTAGTGGTGCAGGCTGATGTTGCCGACCGTACCGATCCTGCAAGTATTGATCGTGTGTTTGTGAAAAACAAGAACGGTGAAAGTGTGCCGATCAGTACCCTGGTTAAATTAACCCGTGTATATGGTTCTGAAACGGCTTCGCGTTATAACCTGTTTAACTCTATCGAGGTAAATGCGATCCCTAAACCAGGCTTCAGTTCTGGTGATGCGATTAAAGCGATAGAAGAAACCGCCAGAGAACAATTGCCAACCGGTTATGCTTACGAATTCTCCGGACAAACACGAGAGGAGATTTCTTCAGGCGGACAGTCTACAGTGATATTCCTGCTTTGTTTGGTGTTTGTTTACTTCTTATTATCAGCACAGTACGAGAGTTATATCCTGCCATTGGCGGTAATTTTATCTATCCCTACAGGTGTATTCGGTGTGTTTGTGGTATTGGGCTTAACCGGTATCGAAAATAACATTTATGTACAGGTAGCGCTGATTATGCTGATCGGTTTGCTGGCTAAAAACGCCATCCTGATTGTGGAGTTTGCCGTGCAGCGACGAAAGGCGGGACTCAGTTTGGTTGATTCGGCTATAGAAGCAGCAAGATTGAGGATCAGGCCGATCATTATGACATCACTTGCCTTTGTGTTTGGTTTGTTCCCGATGAGTATTGCAACAGGTCCATCGGCACAGGGTAACCACTCCATCAGTATCGGTGCAGCAGGTGGTATGGTATCGGGTGTAATTTTAGGTTTGTTCATCATTCCGGTACTCTTTGTCATCTTCCAGGCTTTACAGGAAAAAATATCAAAAAAATCAAGAAATGAGGTTGTTCACCACCATGGAGAACCTGTAAATAATAATCATGTAGTTTATGAAACGGTTTAATATCATTACCATCCTGCTCCTTGCTTTAATCTGGAGCGGATGTTCGGTTTCGAAAGATACAGCCCTGCCAAATATTGCGCCTGGCTTGTTCAGAAATTCATTGCCTAAAGATTCTTCGAGTGTTGGCAGTATGCCATTGAAGAGTTTTATCAACGACCTTACTGTTCAGAATTTAATTGATACAGCTTTGGTTAAAAATTACGATATGCAGATTGCATTGAAAAATATCGATGCAGCCGAAGTATTGTTCAAACAATCGAAATTGGGTTATCTGCCTGAACTGAAATTGCAGGTGGCGGCAAGTTCAAGCCGTCCGTCTGATAACAGTTTAAATGGTTTAAGCCTTAACCAGTTTACAGGCTCAACACACATCGAAGATTACAATGCTAATCTGGGTGTGGTTTGGGAAGCCGATATCTGGGGTAAAATCCGTAACCAAAAAGCTGGCGCTTTAGCCAGTTTTTTGCAGACAGAAGAGGCACGTAAAGCCGTTCAGACACGTTTGGTGGCCAATGTTGCGCAAGGTTATTACAACCTGTTAATGCTTGATGCGCAATTGGAAATCGCGAAAAAGAACTTAAAACTGAACGACAGTACCTTAAGGATTATCAATTTACAGTTCGATGCCGGTCAGGTAACTTCATTGGCGATACAGCAGGCGCAGGCACAGCAGTTAAATGCAGCACAGTTGATCCCCCGTTTAGAGCAAAATGTAACTTTACAGGAAAATGCTTTAAGTGTATTGATCGGTACTTTGCCTAAAACCATTAACCGCGAGAGCCGTTTAGATAAAATGAATATTCCGCAGGATTTAAACGCAGGTTTTCCTTCATCGATGTTAAGCCGCAGGCCTGATATTAAAAGTGCTGAACTGGCGCTTACCATTGCCAATGCAAAGGTTGGTGTAGCGAAAGCCAGTTTATATCCATCGCTGGTGATTACCGCAAGCGGAGGCATCAACTCTTTTAAAGCAAGCAATTGGTTTAATGTACCGGCATCGTTGTTCGGTTTGGTTGGAGCAGGAATTACCCAACCTATTTTTCAAAGAGGGCAGTTAAAAAGCAATTTAGAATTGGCTAAAATCGACCGTGAGAAATCGGTGATACAGTTCCGTCAGTCGGTATTAAATGCGGTTGGCGAAGTGTCTGATGAGTTAACGAAAGTAGAGAAGTTAAAAACTCAATACAGCATTGCTGAAAAAAGAGCGCAGACTTTACAACAGGCCTCAAGAAATGCAAGTTTGTTGTTTAAAAGTGGTATGGCTAACTATTTAGAGGTGATTACCGCACAGGGCAATTTATTGCAGAGCGAGCTGGAGTTAACCACGATTAAAACAGAGCAGCTAAATGCAGTTGTTGGTTTGTACCGCTCATTAGGCGGCGGATGGAATTAATTTGTAAAATACTATATATGAGCCTATAACATCTTTAAGGTTTTATAGGCTTGTGTATAAATTTAGGCACTAAGAGCGCGATGTTCTTGGTGCTTTTTTGTTTGGCGCTGTCATCGTAACATCAATTCCGTCATTGTGAGGAGGAGCGACGAAGCAATCTTACTACTATGGGTTATCTGCGATTTGTACCAAAATTATTCCGTTATCCAGATTACAAACACCGTTCGTCATTCCCGCGCAGGCGGGAATCTTAAAGCGTTGGCTATTCTTTTCCTTTGCGCAGGCTTGCCTCGGCTCGCCGCCGCCGAGGGGGCTCTTTCTTTTCTCTTGATAGAAAAGAAACAAAAGATCAAGGCTTGCAGCCTTCCTTGTAAAAAGCGACGGAAATCTCAATTGCGGCAGCATCGAGGCTCTTACCCTTGCTTATTCCACCGCTCCCGCTTTGATCCTGCCTTGGACTGTGGGTTATGAGGGGGACTGCACAGATTTCCGTGCTTTTTCCTACGAAAATCTGTCAGGCCGGATAGCAGGGAGCAGATAGCATGGAGCAGAGACAGGCATCCGTAAATTTATTCTCTCTAAAACTATGAGGGGCACGCGGGGTCGTCATTCCCGCGCAGGCGGAAATCTTAAAGCGTTGGCTATCTGCTATGCCGGATAACAGGGAGAAGAGAAATCATTCGCGTTATTTAAAACTCGATGAATTCGTCATTGCGAGAAGGCTTTTTCAGCCGACGAAGCAATCTCATTAGTAGTGTTTTTATCATTAAGTCATTCCACCTCGATCAATTCGTCATCTCCTTAGAGGAGAGATCTTTGTCCATGGCTCAGGCTTGCCTCGGTTCGCCGCCACCGAGGGGGCTCTTTCTTTTCTCTTGATAGAAAAGAAACAAACCTGAGCGCAGCGAAAGCATGCCTGCCGTTAAAACAACAAACACAAAGGCATAACTGAAAGGCTTGCATCCTTTCTTGAACTAAGCTATCGAAATTCTTATTGCGGCAATATGGAGGCCCCGATGAAGAATCGGGACTTTATATTGCCTTGGGCAGCGGTGTATTGTGGGGTTGTGCAAGAATTTCAATGCTTATTTCTACGAAAAACTGCCAGGCCGGATAGCAGGGCGCAGAGAATCAATTACCATATCTCAATCGAGACCAATCCGTCATTTCGACTGGAGCGCAGCGCAATGGAGAAATCTAATTAGCAATGTTTTTTAACCACCAAGTCACATAGACACTAAGATTACCAGGTATTGCTTGGTGTTCCTGATGTCTTCGTGGTTGTAGAAGGTATTGTCATCCTGAGCGCAGCGAAGGATCTCTGTACAATTAACCACTACCAATATTTTTACAGTAACATTAACACAATCGTCATTCCCGCGCAGGCGGGAATCTTAATGTGTTGGCTATTCTTTGCCCGGGCTTGCCTCGGTTCGCCGTTTAACAATTCTTAAGCCATTCTATTGCTTCGTTGGCCTGATGAAAAAACTGGATTTCAGCCGTTTTTTCATCATTATCCACACTTTTCTGGGCAGATAACTGGCTGAACACGCTCGTAGAGAAAATCCACGCAAAGTATCTTAATCCTGCAAGTTCCATTAAAGGCAGCCAAACTGCTGCGGCCCAGTCGGAAGCTTCAGACCAGGTACCTAAAACCAATCGGTTATCATTAAAAACTTTTGAACGCGGATTAGATTTCAGGTATTCAATCATCAACGCACCACCATGTTTAACCGATCGCATGTCCTGATGGCCTACCCATTCTACATACATAATGTCTTCATCTTCAGGGCAGAAAATACTGAGATATTGATCTTTATATCGATTTTTTATTTTTATTTCTGGCAGTATCGGTTGGCCCTGATCTAAAGGAAGTTTAAAAGAGAATACGGAGCCTTTCCCAAGTTCGCTTTCAATCCAAAAGCTTCCGCCATGGCGCTTTATAATTTCTGCAGAAATAAACAGCCCTAAGCCCAGGCCATCAAATCGTGCAGAAGAATTATCAGCGCGATAGTAACGTTCAAACAGTTTGCCTAAATGTGCTTTTTCAATACCGATACCGAAATCGGTTACCGAAACAATTACATTGCCATCCTTTAAGCTGGTGGAAACGAGTACACGATCGGCATTGGGTGAATATTTTACCGCGTTTGACAGGAAATTTTGTACCACTTGTTCGAGCCGGTAAAGATCGCCACTAAACTCAAGCTGCAGGTTGTCTTCTAAAATAATGGTATGATTTGGCGCCAGCTGCTGCATGGCTGTTATGGCTTCGCGAAGCATACGCGAGAAATCGAAACTTTCGATGTTGAGCAGCATCTTGCCGGCATTGATTTTACTAACGTCAAGCAAATCCCTGATTAATTTCTCGAGCCTGTTGAGCTGGCCTTCGCTCCGGAGCAGAAAATCGCGTACTGCACCCCCTTCTACCTTACGGAGCAGCATTTGGTTATAACCTTTGATAGAAGTTAGCGGCGTTTTTAACTCATGACTGGCAATGGAGATGAATTCATCCTTGCGCGATTCAATATCTTTATGATGTTGTATATTGGTATTGGTACCTACCCAAATGGAAGGTTTATTTACCTGTTTGATTAATACGGCCCTGGCCAGGTGCCAGTAATAAGCACCATCTGCAAAGCGTAAACGAAATTCTTGCGTATATTCTTTTTCTGTTCTTAACGATTCCTGCCAACGGTTTAAACTCTCAGAAAGATCATCAGCATGAACAAAGGTTTCCCAACCATTCTCAATAATTACCGACTGTGGATAACCAAAATCGCGACAAATGGTTTCATTTACATAATTGATGTAACCATCAATTCCTGCCGTCCAAACCTGTTGTGGCATGGCATTGAGGAGCGAAAGCGAACTCAGGTGATCATCTCCCGTTGAACCAGCAGAAATTTTAACTCCCTGACCTTTATCTCCCGCTTCATTGGTGTTTTCCATCTTCAAATCTACTAAAATGCTAAAAAAATAATGGTCTTTGTCTTAAAATTAGTATTTAATCGAGTAGATTATTTACAGAAACTGAAATGGGATAAAATAAGTTGCCATTTTTACCATTAAGTCATTTCTACCTCGATCAGTCCGTCATCCGATAGCTATCGGATCCCGCGTTGGCGGGAACCTTAAAGCGCGCGCTATTCTTTGCCTCTCGCTCGGTCTTGCCTCATTATTTTCTGTCATCCTGAGGTACGAAGGATCTTTTAATTGCCGTTATCGCGAACAATCCGTCATTTCGACCGTAGTGGAGAAATCTTTTAAGTTAGGTTAATAGTGTGCATTTTTTCCCTTCGCTCAGGCTTGCCTCGGCTACCGATGAAAATCGGTACAGGTCTACCGCCGCCGAGGGGGCTCTTTCTTTTCTCTTGATAGAAAAGAAACAAACCTGAGCGCAGCGAAAGCATGCCTGCCATTGAAAACAACAAACACCAAGGCATAACTGAAAGGCTTGGATCTGATGTCGGATAAATTCGTCAAAGCTTTGAGGTCGTCAGCACAAGCCCCGATGAAGGATCGGGGAGGGTGTGCTGCCTCGGGGTAGTGGTAGATCGAAGGGGGTGCAAAAGCTTTAACGTCCTGAGCGTAGTCGAAGGATCTCCTTCCATCATATCCTATGCCAGATAGCAGGGAGCAGATAGCATTGAGCAGAGACAGGCATCCGTAAATTTATTCTCTCTGAAACTATGAGGGGCACGCGGGGTCGTCATCTCGAACTTTCTAATACGGTCGTCATCCGATAGCTATCGGATCCCGCGCAGGCGGGAATCTTAAAGCGTTGGCTATCTGCTATGCCGGATAACAGGGAGAAGAGAAATCATTCGCGTTATTTAAAACTCGATGAATTCGTCATTGCGAGAAGGCTTTTTCAGCCGACGAAGCAATCTCATTAATAGTGTTTTTATCATTAAGTCATTCTACCTCGATCAATTCGTCATCTCAACCGTAGCGTTCCGAAGGAACTCCTTTGGAGGAGAGATCTTTGTCCATGGCTCATGGCTTGCCTCGGCTACCGATGAAAATCGGTACAGGTCTACCGCCGCCGAGGGGCTCTTACCTTTTTTCAGTAGTGATTTTTGTTTTTAAAGGTCTTCAAGCTTGCTTCGCAGGTTTCTTGATAAAAAGGTAACCAAACCTGAGCGCAGCGAAAGCATGACTACCTATAAAAACAACGACTAAGAAGGCATAAATCAAGGCTTGCATCGTTTTTTATCTGATCATGTTGTTTTTATAGGTATAAAAGATTGCTGCGCAATTCCTTGTAAAAACCTACGGAAATCTTGATAGCGGCAGTATCGAGGCTCTTACCCTTGCTTATCCAACCGCTCCCGCTTTGATCCTGCCTTGGGTTATGGGGTATGAGGGGGAACTGCAAAGATTTCCGTGCTTTTTCCGGCGGAAATCTGCGAGGCCAGGTAGCAGGGTACTGATCGCATGGAGTAGAATAGCGTGGAGCATATTGCAGGCTAAGGCGATCGCTATAATACGGCCGTCATTCTCGCGCAGGCGGGAATCTTAATGCATAGTTCAGACGTTGCAATCGACAGTTCAGAGGTTGCGGTCGGTAGTTCGGACGTTGCAGTCGGTAGTTCAGACATTGCAGTCGTTAGTTCAGACGTTGCGGTCGACAGTTCAGCCGTTGCAGTCGGTAGTTCAGATGTTGCAATCGACAGTTCAGACTTTGCAGTCGGTAGTTTAGACGTTGCGGTCGTTAGTTCAGACGTTGCAGTCGACAGTTCAGCCGTTGCAGCAGGTAGTTTAGCAGTTATAGGAGATAGTTCAGGAGATGCAATGAGCCATTTTACCGTTAAACATTGCATAAAAAAGAAACAGCAACCCGTTTGGTGCTTGTTAAATGGAAATAGGGAAATAAATAGGGATGATTTTTTTAGGGTATTATGGGTGTTTTAGGTCAGGGTCCGGAACGGGATACCCGAAATCTGTTTGTATTGGGGGCTGGTTGACCCAAAAACAGATTTTGCGTAATTTTTCACATCCTGAGCCAGGGCAACTATGCCGGTTTCTGCATCGTACAGCGCGTTATTGCGGTTAATGCGTAGGGTACTCAACTGCGAGCTGTTGGCTATCACATCGCGGTTTTTCTGCAATAAATCGTTATATAAAGTGGTGAGGCTGGCGAGCTGCAAATCTACCTCGTTAGGGGAATACTGCGGTATGGTGGCTAAGAGTTTAATCTGCTTATCCAACGTATTGAGCAGGTTATCGTAACTTTGTTGCGAGGCCGAAACCTGGTTAACCACCGTACCGCTGGCGGCCAGGTTATTTTTTTCTTCGGCGGTGAGTTTGGCCGTTGCCCTTTGCCCCTGTATTTTGCGGTGGTGGCTTACGGCATTATCCAATACCTGTTGGGCTACACTGTTGGCCTTAACGGCGCTTAGCACACGGGTACTCAACTTTTTTAAGGGCGCAAAAGCCAGATCGCGCAGGGCTATGGCATTGCTGTTTTTAGCGGCAGCATCGTGCACCTGCTCGTTAATGGTTTTGGCTGCGGCGGCCTTTTCGGTTAAACTGCTTAACTGGATGTTGGCATTGCTGGGGTTGTACACCGCACCATAACCGGTTACATAACTCAAAAGGGTTTCGAAATTGGCTACGTTTTTGGCGTGGCCGGTTTCATTCGTTTTAGACATAATTTGTAATTTTAAAAAGTAAATAAAATAGATTAATTGGCATTAAGTTAATATTATTTTCTTTACAACTAAAAAGATAGGTTGATTTTTTTTTGTGGAGGTACGGGAAACCGTAGGGAATGGTCGGTAGAATTGGGGAGGTTTGAGCCAATAAATTTAAAAACAAATCTTATGGCCAGTTACAGATTAAATTTGAACCAACAGCCCAATGGCGATTACGAAGTTCACAAGGATGACTGCAAGTATTATTATCCTTCACAAAATTATGATTACTTAGGGGTGTTTAGTTCTTGTGCACCAGCAGTTGCTGAAGCGAAGAGAAAATATCCTCTTTTAAATCGGATTAATGGATGTATCCATTGTTCTAAACCTTGCCATACCACTTAATCGGGATGTAATTTTAAAAGCGCAGTGGCTGAGAAGTTGCTGTGCTTTTATCACCACATTGTTCATAACCTCATAAATAGCGAAGATTTTAACTGTTATTTATGAGGAGCAGCCTGCTATACAATCAATTACAGATAATGCGTAAATAAAAATATTTTAATTGTAGTTTAGCTTCTGATTTATTATTGAAATTGGAGAAAATCCGAATTATGTCAGAAGACCAAAAAAAAATATTAGAGAGTCAGTTATGGGGAATTGCAAACCTATTAAGAGGAAAAATTAGTGCAGATGATTATCGTGATTACATATTAGGTTTTATCTTTTACAAATACCTTTCAGAAAAACAATATTTATATGCTAATGAATTGCTGGAGGGAGAGGCCGTAACTGATTTTAAAAAAGTAACAGATGAAGAAACTTTAATCGCCATAAAAGAAGAGTCTTTATTAAAACTTGGTTATTATTTACAACCATCTGAATTATTTTCTGTTCTGGCTGCTAAAGGCAATGCAGATACAGAGGATGAAAGCAATTACATTTTAGAGGATTTAAAAGCTGTGCTCAATCATATTGAACAGAGTACAATGGGAACAGAATCTGAAGAAGATTTTAATGCTTTGTTTGAGGATATAGATTTAAACTCCACCAAAATTGGTAGAACTGTTGCAGCAAGAAATGAAATTATTGTTAAGATACTCGTTAATCTTGATAAAATTGATTTTAGATTAAAAGAGATTGATTCAGATGTGCTTGGTGATGCTTATGAATACCTAATTGCCAAGTTTGCGGCTGGCGCAGGTAAGTCTGCAGGAGAATTCTATACGCCACAACAGGTGTCTAAAATATTGTCAAAAATAGTTACTTCGGGTAAAACAAAAATCAAATCAGCTTATGACCCTACATGTGGCTCTGGTTCTTTGCTATTGCGGGTAGCTAAGGAGGCAGATGTAAGTGAATTTTACGGGCAGGAACAGAACCGTACAACCTATAACCTGGCAAGAATGAATATGATTTTACATGATGTACATTTCAGGGAGTTTGATATCCAACACGAAGATACTCTAGAAACACCAAGACATTTAGATAAGCGTTTTGAAGCTATAGTTGCTAACCCACCATTTTCTGCGCATTGGAAGGGTGAAGCAAACCCATTATATAATTCAGACGAACGTTTCAGCGAATATGGTAGACTTGCTCCGAAAACTAAAGCTGATTATGCTTTCTTAAAACATATGTTTTATCAACTGGCGGACAATGGTACAATGGCTAGTGTTTTTCCTCACGGAGTATTGTTTAGGGGAGCAGCTGAAGGAGAAATACGTAAGTATTTAATCAAGGAACGTAATGCTATAGATGCAGTTATCGGTTTGCCAGCAAATATTTTCTATGGGACATCAATTCCAACATGTATTTTGGTATTAAAGAAATGCCGCAAAGTAGATGACAATGTGGTATTTATTGATGCAAGTGGCGAAGGGAATTTTATTAAAGAGGGTAATCAGAATATTTTGCGTGATGAAGATGTTATGCGTATTGTAGATACGTATATTAATCGTAAGAACATTGCTAAATATAGTCGAGTGGTGAATTTAAGCGATATTAATGATAACGATTTTAACCTCAATATCCCTCGTTATGTCAATACGTCTGAAATAGAAGAACAAATTAAATTGGATATAATTTCTAATAGTTTAAAAAAAATAGAAACGGAATTACTTGAAGTAAATGCCAATATAGGTGAATTTTGTAAAGAGTTAAATATCGAAACCCCATTTTAAATGGTTGAAAATAAATTAATACCCGAATTACGATTTCCGGAATTCAAGGGACCGTGGTATACTTGTTTATTAGAAGATATTGCTGTACGGGGTTCTGGTCACACTCCAAATAAAAGTTACGATAATTATTATCAGGGAGATATTAAATGGGTTTCTTTAGCCGACAGTAAGCGTTTAGATAATGGGTTTATATATAACACACAATATTCTATTAGCGAGGAAGGGATTAAAAATTCATCCGCCGTTGTACATGCTAAAGGAACAGTAATTCTTTCGAGAGACGCTGGCATTGGTAAAAGTGCTGTTATGGCAGAAGACATGGCTGTAAGCCAACATTTCATAACTTGGACTTCTGATGATTTGAAATCAAATAATTGGTTCTTATATTATGTGCTACAAATTTTAAAACCAGAGTTCGAAAGGATAGCAATCGGTTCGACAATAAAAACGATTGGTCTACCTTATTTTAAAAAACTTAAAATTAATGTACCGAATATAACTGAACAACAAAAAATAGCAAATTTTCTAATTGCAGTTGACAAGCGCATAAACATTCTTCAAGAAAAGAAATCACTTTTAGAAAAATATAAAAAAGGCCTGATGCAAAAGTTGTTTAGTCAAGAAATTAGATTTAAGGATGAAAACGGTAATGATTTTCCGAATTGGGAAGAAAGCGAATTAGGCGAGGTTTGTCAAAAACAGTCATCCAATATATCTGCCAACAGCTTAGAAACTAATACCGGTAAATTTAAAGTTTACGGAGCCACTGGTTATCTTAAAAGTGTAGATTTTTACAGAGAAAAAGACCCATATATATCTATTGTAAAAGATGGTGCTGGAGTCGGGAGAATTTTACTATGTGAAGCTAAATCATCTGTCTTAGGTACTTTAGATATTATTAAACCTTTACAGAATAATAATTTGCACTTTTTATATTTCCTTATATCAAACGTTAATTTTAGCAGATATGTTACTGGAAGTACCATACCGCATATTTATTTTAAAGATTATTCAAGAGAAAAAGTCTTAATTCCTGATCCAAAGGAACAAAAAAAGATAGCTTCATTTTTATCTTCCATAGATGAATTAATTGAGAAAGTTAGTTTTTTAACAGATAGAACAAAAGAATTTAAAAAAGGATTGTTACAGAAGATGTTTGTCTAAAATGAAAAGAACAAGATCAATCATAATGAGTAATCTAGATAGACATAGTAATTTTGGAGAATATTTCAAAATTATTGATCTTATAGAAGAACATGAAAATATTAATCCAGACATCTGTATAGAAAGTTGCAAAGCTCTTATAGAAGGTATTTCTAAAACCATAATAATAAACTTAGATAATAAAAGAAACATTAGAAACATTGATGATGACGATCTGCCAAAGGTTTTCAAAAATGCCATTAAAGTCCTTTCAGAAGAATGTAATGATATTGAAGGCGATTTTGTAACTAGGTTCTCGGGAATAATCCAGGTTTTAGGTGAAATAAGAAATAGAAGAGGAGATATTTCACATGGGCGTATGGCACCAAAGTTTGTCTATAGTTCTGCAAAATTAGCTACAACAGTAATGAGTATGACGGAGAGTATGTTGGAGTATATTTTAGAACATTACTTTACTATAGACTTAACTTCCAAGGAAAGATTAATTTATGATTCTTCGGAAACTTTATCTTACAATTCATATCTAGATGAAAGCATAGATTTTCCTATTAGAAAAGCCAGATATAGCAAAGTCCTATACGAGAATGATTATGATGAATATGAGTTAAGATATCACGATGAATACTTGAAAATTAAAGAGAATGAAACTGAAAATCTTATAGAGGATATAGATAATAGTAAATTCGAAATAAAATCAGATGATGAAAATAAATTAAAAGAAACTAATGCTTACTCTGAAGAAGTTAATATTTCAGATTTAACAAATACATTTAACGAATATAATTTTTGGACGGAAAGAAGAAAAAATGGACTGGCAACTATAGCTTTAACTAATTCTTTCACAGTAGAGGGGCTTGGTAAATTGATTAGTGATTATTTATCTGATGATAGACCGCCATTAAGAGATGATATAAGAAAGATTTACAGAGGTAAAATGAATCTTCGAGAAATGAGAACTGCTCTACCTGAGTTAGAAAAAAAGATTGTAGAATGGGCTGAGGAAATAAAAGCAATTTGAGAATATTATGACCATTCAACCCGAACAAATATTAGAAGAAAATTTAGTTTCCCAACTACAAGAATTGGGTTATGAGAAAGCTACTATTTATGATGAAAAGGGACTATTATTAAACCTCAAGATCCAATTACAGAAACATAATAAATGCATTCTAAGCGAAAAAGATTTTAAGCAAATTCTTAACTATATTAACAAAGGGAATATTTTTGAAAGAGCTAAAATATTAAGAGATCGTGTACCATATACAAATCATATGGGCGAATCTAAAACTGTAGAACTTATTAATCAGCTACACTGGTGCCAAAACGAGTTCCAAGTTGCTCAGCAAATAGGTATGGTGGGTAGCTATAAAAATCGCTACGATGTTACTATACTGATTAATGGGTTACCTTTAGTGCAAATAGAACTAAAACGCCGTGGGTTAGAATTGAAAGAAGCTTTCAATCAAACCAATCGCTATGAACGCCATTCTTATGGAGCAGGCCAGGGTTTATTTCAGTTCATTCAAATCTTCATTATCAGTAATGGAGTAAATACTAAATACTATTCAAATAGCCCAATCAAAGCCCGCTCTTTCAAACAAACTTTTTATTGGGCAACAGAAAAAAACAAACTAGTTACACAACTGGCTGCATTTTCTGAAGTGTTTCTGGAGCCTTGCCATATTGCTAAAATGATTACCAAGTATGTGGTGCTCAATGAAACGCAAAAGGTATTAATGGTACTGCGTCCTTATCAGTTTTATGCTGTTGAGAACATTGTTGAAAGAGTAAAAACGACTTCTAAATATGGTTATATTTGGCACACCACTGGTTCAGGTAAAACTTTAACTTCTTTTAAAGCCGCACAAATTCTCACCAACTTAAAAGAGGTTTATAAAGTAGTTTTTGTAGTTGACCGTAAAGATTTGGATTATCAAACCAGCCAAGAATTTAACAGCTTTAAAAAAGGTAGTATAGATGGTACCAGCAATACGGATACCTTAGTAGAGCAATTAGCCGGAGACAACAAACTTATTGTTACCACAATTCAGAAATTGAATACTGCAATTAACAAAGTGAGATATTTGAGTAGAATGGAGGATTTGAAAGAAAAACGTATTGTTTTTATTTTTGATGAATGCCATCGTAGTCAATTTGGAAGAACTCATGAAAGCATTAAACTTTTCTTTAAAAATTGTCAATTATTTGGTTTTACAGGTACACCTATTTTCGAGGAGAATGCGGGGAAAAACGAATACGGAAAGCGCACTACCAGGATGCTTTTTGGAGATTGCTTGCACAAATATGTGATTACTGATGCTATTAGGGATGAGAATGTGTTAAAGTTTTCGGTTGAGTATATCCGTACATTTAAAAAGAAAGATCACATCCTTGATATAGAAGTGGAGGCAATAGATGAAACTGAAGTAATGGATGCACCGCAACGTTTGGCTAACATTACTGATTATATTATTACCAATCATAGTCGTAAAACCCATAGTAAAGAATTTACAGGTTTATTCTGTGTTTCGAGCGTAGACGCGCTGATTGCTTATTACAAACTTTTTATAAAAAAGAAAGATGAAGGACAGCATCAATTAAAAATAGCAACTATTTTTTCTTATCAAACAAACGAGGATGATAAAGATGCCATGGGCTTTGTTTCTGATGAAGAATTTACCATGGCTGCTGAACCAAAAGTGGAATACGTTTCAAAACATAGTAGGGATGATTTAGAAGATTTCATACAGCATTATAACCAACAGTTTGGAACCAACTATACCAGTAAAGACAGTAAACAATTTTATAATTACTATAATGATATTGCTAAAAGGGTAAAGCATAAGCAGATTGACGTGTTACTTGTGGTAAATATGTTTTTAACAGGTTTCGATAGTAAATATCTTAATACGTTATATGTAGATAAGAACCTCAGGCACCATGGCTTAATACAAGCTTTTTCGCGTACGAACCGTATTTTGAATGAAGTGAAATCTCAAGGTAATATTGTTTGCTTCAGAAATCTTAAAGAAGCTACAGATGAAGCTATTACACTTTTCTCCAATATCAATGCAAAGGATGAAATTATTATGCAACCTTATGAGAATTATGTTGCTAAATTCAATACTGCTTATATCGAATTATTAAAAATTGTACCAACGGTTGATAGTGTAAACGATTTGCGAAATGAAGAAGAAGAACTGGAATTTATAAAGGCCTTTAGGGAATTGATGCGTTTAAAAAACGTACTGACTACATTTACTGAATTTAGTTTTGATCAACTTTCTATGAGCGCTCAGCAATTTGAAGATTATAAAAGCAAGTATCTTGATTTATATGAGAAATCAAAAGGTCAGAATCAAAAGGAAAGAGTTTCAATATTAGATGATATAGATTTTGAATTAGAGCTGATTCATCGAGATGAAATTAATGTCACTTACATTTTGAAACTGTTGGCAAAGTTAAAAGATGCCCGCCCAGAAGATCAGGAAAAACAACGGAAAGCATTAATTGAAATTATGACAGGGGATGCACAGTTGCGTAGCAAACGTGAATTGATAGAAAAGTTTATACTGGAAAATCTTCCCCACATAAATGATTCTGATGAGGTTCCGGAAGCTTTTGAAGTGTATTGGGATGAAGAGAGAAAGAGTGCACTGCAAAAAATGAGTGAAGAAGAAAATCTAGATCAGCGGAAATTGCAAGAAGTAATTGGGCAATACCTATTTACGGAAAAAACACCTTTAAGAGACGAAGTAATAGGCATGGTTAAAGTTCGTCCATCACTAAAAGAGAGGGGGAATATTGCAGAAAGGATAACCGGAAGAATATTGTCATTTGTGGATACCTTTATTAGTGGAATTGCTAGTTAATAATTAAAATATGAAAGCATTTATATCGTACAGCCATAGAGATCTACAGTATTTAGAACGATTGAAAGTGCATCTCGCACAAGCAAAGAGAGATAATTTAATTTCTGAGTGGACAGATCAGGAGATAAATGCTGGAAGCAATTTAGATACTGATATAGAAGAGGCTTTATTATCTTCTCAATTATTTATTTCGCTGGTTAGCCCTGATTATATTGCATCTCATTATTGTTATGAAAGGGAATTTCAATCTGCATTAAAATTGCAGGAAGAGGGAAAGCTTGCCATCGTGCCAATTATAGTTGAACCCTGTGACTGGCAAAAAACACCATTTGGAAAATTGAAAGCGATTCCTAAAGATGGGAAGCCAATAAGTGAATATACTAATCAGAATGTTGGTTTTTTAAATGTTGTTGATGAGTTACGTCGGTTGTTGGCAGAAAAACCACAAGTCTTAGTCAATGACGATAATTCAAATGAATCGAATACTCCAGTAGCTAAAAGAAATTATAAAGTAAAGAAAACCTTTAGCGAGGTTGATAAGGTGAATTTCACAGAGGAAAGTTTCAAAAAAATTATTTCTTATTTCAAATCTTCAATTGAAGAAGTTAATGATGTTGAAAATATACAGGCAAAATTTTTAAAGCAGAATAATACCTCTTTTACATGTTTAATTTCTAACCGCGCTAACCTCAAAGATTCTTACTTAACAGTTTCATTAATTAATGGGAGACAAATGCAATTTGGGGATCTTCAATATTCCTTTTCCGACATCTCCAATGAATCAAGCATACAATTGGAGAAGCTATTTAATGTTGCATTTGACGAGTACAGTCAGTTTTGGACAAAACGTGATGGATATGGATTTCGTCAACAGAACGAGGGGAGGCAATTAACACCAATTGATGTTTCTGAAATAATTTGGAAAGACTTTATTGATCAGGTTGGGGTTTCTTAGGTGATAATTTATCAAAAATGTTTAAGTTATCATCCAATTATTAATATTATTTGCCCACCATTTAAAACGAGATTGACGCTAAGCTATGATACTTTTTAGGAAAAATAAAACAAGTCTTTCAATACTTAAAGAAATTCCTTTTAAGCTAGAAAAGGATTTACAAAAGATATTCGAGGCAAGTTTATTCGACCTTACACAATTAATATTGGTTAAATCTGAATTTATGATTAAGAATTACCGATTGGATACTTTGGCTTTTGATGAAACCGCTAAAGCATTTGTGATTATTGAATATAAAAAAAACAATAGCAACAGTGTGGTAGATCAGGGAATTGCTTACCTTAATTTAATGTTAGATTATAAGGCAGAGTTTATCATTGAGTATAACGAACGCTTTAATAAAAGTTTGTTGAGAAGTGAGGTAGATTGGTCGCAAACCAAGGTCATGTTTGTATCGCCGGGTTTTACTGTGAACCAGAAACAAGCCACTAACTTTAAAGACTTGGCTATTGAACTTTGGGAGCTTAAGCAATTTGAAGGAGAAATTTTAACGGTTAATCCTATTAAAAAAAGTAAATCTGCACCTAGCATTAAACAGCTTCAGGGTGCTGAAGATACCGAATTGAAAAAAGTAGTTAACGAGATTAAAGTTTATACGGAAGAGGATCATTTACAAGGTAAGAGTGAAGAGATTAAAGAATTATACGAAGCCTTTAAAGACGCTATTTTAAATTTAGCAAACGATACAGATATTAAGCCCAAGAAGCAAGAAATTGGTTTTACGAGAAATGGGAAGATATTTACGGATATCTGTATTTTGAAGGGCAACCTAAAACTTTGGATAAATCTTAAAAGAAATCACCTGGACGATCCTAAAAAACTAGCCAGAGATGTTTCGAGTATTGGCCATTGGGGCAATGGTGATTATGAAATTGTAATTAAGGATACTAAAGATTTGGAATACATTATGAGCTTGGTTAAACAGGCTATAAACTAAATTTATTAATTAACGCCTCAAAATGAACAGATTAATATTAGTTGGGAATGGTTTCGACCTAGCGCATGGCTTGAAAACGAGCTATAAGGATTTTATTTTTTGGTATTTAGATAGCTGTTTTAAGCAGGCTGGGATTTATGAACATCTCCCATTCGATAATGATTATATAAGTATAAGGACAATCGATTACTACCGATGGTCAAACCTTTCAAATAAAATAAATGGGCAAAATGTTTGTTCATATTTACACAGCAAAGGAATTTTGCATCGGTATCTAGATTCCTACCTTAATGAAAATGCAAAGCGTACCACTCAAGAACAACAATCATTATATTATGAGGTTGTCAATATGGTAGCACATAAAATTGAATTTAAATCTCGATTTTTAAGGCATTTAATATTTAGCTGTATTGATAATAATTGGGTTGATATTGAAAATGAGTATTTCGACCAACTAAAGACCTGTAAATCAAAAGATGGCTTGTTTGATAAAGAAAAGGTAAGTCAGCTAAATAGTGAATTTGCTTTTCTTAAGCAAAAATTAGAGGAGTATTTAACACTACAGCAAGAACAAGCAGATATTAAATTAATTCCTGAACTATTAGAGGCAATTAAATCTGATTTTGAAATTTCTGATTTTGATTCTATCATTCCGTATAAAGATGTAACTGATAAACTAGGATATGATAAGCGAATAACACCCCAAATCCAACATCATTTATATTTCTTAAATTTTAACTACACAAATACTTTGTTGAAGTATGAAGAGGAGTTAAAAAAAAGCAGAGGGAAGTTTGATAAGATCAAAATCAATTATATTCATGGCGAATTAAATCAATCAGCTAATCGAATTATCTTTGGTTTTGGGGATGAGCATGATAAAACTTACTTAGAATTTGAAGAGCATCGCAACAACCAACTTTTCGAGCACATTAAGTCTTATCAATACTTACTTACATCCAATTATCGTAATTTATTGAGATTTTTGGGGGAAGATGACTTTCAGGTCTTTGTGATGGGCCATTCTTGCGGTTTATCAGATCGTACCATGTTTAAAGAAATTTTCGAACATGAAAATTGTAAATCTATTCGATTATTTCATTACAATGGTGATTTTCATGATAAAGCCATCAACGTGAGCAAACACTTTAGTAATAAAGGACATATGCGTAAGCTCATAGTAGACTGTAAATCTTCAGATGCTTTTCCACAGGGGTAGTAAATCAATAGCTTACAATCTCAATGGTAAAGCCCAATCAGTCAACAAGCATTGTCAATCAGATTCCTATAATATATCTTTCGTCTCAATCATCCTATTAGATACATTAAAATTGCTAAAAATCCAATAACTCTTTTGGGGGTATTCCTAGTCCTTTTGCTATTTCTAAAAGCGTTGTAAACGTGAAATCTTTATTTCCATTCTCTATATTACTTAGGTTTCCTTTCGTCAAGTCGCAATTCGCCACTACCTGATCTTGGCTTAAACCTAGTTTTTCTCTTATTGTCCTTAAGTTCTGTCCAAACGTTTTTAAACGTTTTCTATCCCTTTCTTCATTCATTCAATAAATACACTAAAATAAAATACATTTTTTGTTATAAGATCTTGTAACAGTGGAAATAAATTTCTATATTTAGGGTATTGTAATTAGGTATTAATAAAAGTCTTGTGGTTGCATCTCTGACCCCGCTAACGCAAGACAGCAGATTAATGCCCATATCTATGCGTAGATGTATATCTTTGTACATCGAAATAGATGTGGGGCTGCTGTAAATCCATGTTAGCGTAAGGGGTCAGAGCTTTATTGTAACCATGGTAGCAGTCCCACATTTATTATTAGGGACTTTACTGTCCAACAAGACTCGTAAAATCATACGAGTATGAAAGCTAAATCCATTACCATTGCAGGGAAACCGCTTTCGCGGTTTTATCAACTGCCTTTTGAAAAGGGGAGCAGGGTGTTAAGGTTGGCGGTGTTGGATGGGATCGCTAGCGGATGGCATAGCACATCCAGTGTAGGTAAAAAGCCTGAGTTGGTAGCCATAACATCGCTTTCTTTTGATCAGGGTTTGTTAACCGTTCATGTTAAATTGGAAGGGGAAGAGGCAAGGGTTTACATCGCGGTGGAATACGATAACCTGCTGGTGAGCTGTAGTGTTGATACTGATGAAAGCTACCTTGGCCGTTATGCTTACCTTACTTTGCGCGCCATGATGCGGAGTGGTTACTGCGATTTTCAGGAATATTACTGGCCAGCATGTTTTACTTTGGGCAATAAGCGGTCGAGCTATGTAGATGTGGTGAAGAAACCGGGCGGTATTACCATTACCTTGAAGAAAAAGTTCAGCGGTTTGTTTAGGCCTGGTGATGATTTGCCGGATGTTACGGAACGAGCGGTAGTACCGCGTGAAAGGTTGTTGAATAAACAGGTTATGGCACGTTTGGCACCGGTTAGCATTGGTTATTGTTTCGCCAATACCGATCTGCAGCATTTCCACAGCAACCATTATCCTTTTTTAATTCCTTATGTTTTTGCGGCCACTGCTTACCTTAAAACGGTTAAATCTTTTAAACGTTTCGTGTTTAATCCGCACGATGTGGATGGCATCAGCTTATCGCCACAACAGGAGGAGCTGAACAGCATTTGCTTCGCCATGAAAGAAATAGCTGCCATACGCTTTAACGCAAACGGCCACCTGCCCGAAAAGGCAGCCGAAACCAATAAACTTAACGATGCTAACCAGCTGGCACTTTTAAAGTTATGGAACAAGGCTTTGCCGCTATTGATGCTGCAACGTTTTACACACTACTTCTACACTTATGGCATGCGCAATGTTAGGGGCAAACCTGTAATGCGGGATATGAAACTGGTTGAATTTGCTATGGAGGTGCCTGTTTTAAGTTTTGTGTTAAAGGATGAAGGTGATTATTACGAACTGGAACTTAAGCTTAAGGTGAAAGGGAAGCTGTTGAAATTAAGTAGCGAGAGCATTGCGCTGTTTTTGGTTTGCGATAGGATTAAAACGTATTTGTGGTATTTGCTTGAGGCTGAAATGGATTATAAACTGGTTTGGTTTTTTAGCAGGGTAAATTTTAGGGTGCAAATACCGAAAGGGTATTATAAGGAGTTTTTTGGAAAGTATGTGGGGGGGATTGAGCGGTGGTATGTGGTTAAGCGGAGATAATGGGGGAATATTACTAATAAGGTCGTCATCCCCTCGCAGCCGGGAACCTTAATGCGGTTGCTATTTTCTAGCCCTTCGCGCAGTCTTGCCTCGGCTCACCGCCGCCGAGGGGCTCTTTCTTTTCTCTTGATAGAAAAGAAACAAAAGATCAAGGCTTGGATCTGATGTCGGATAAATTCGTCAAAGCTTTGAGGTCGTCAGCACAAGCCCCCGATGAAAAATCGGGGAGGGCGTGCTGCCTCTGGGTAGTGGTAATTTGAAAGGAGGTGCAAAAGCTTTAACGTTTTCTCCTTCCATCATTTCCTAGGCCGGATAGCATGGTGCACACTGCAGGATGCAGTGATTTGTCTTTTAGCCCTTTCCCTTTCAGGGGAAAGGCGCCGATAGGCGGATAGGGGTTTAAGGCGCTAAAAAGTAACGCTTGTTCTTCGTGTTCTTTGCGGTTCCCCCTCTGCGCCCTTTGCGGTTAAATGTACGCCTAAACTTTCTTCACCGATTTCAAAAACACAAAACCCACCACGCCCGATAGGATCGAAGCCGTTAGGATTGCAAAATCGCTTCCACTTCATGCGGCACCTCGCTAAAAGAGAGCAGCGCAATAAAAATCGACATGCTAAAATCGATTAATCAGGTAGCATTAGATAATAATGCGCAAAAGAATAAGAATGTAATCACCTTTTACCAACTCTTTTATTTTTATATTTAAAAAGTCTTATCTGTTGACATCATTCATATTTTAACTGTAATCATTAATGAAGAAAAAATTAATTGCTGTCGTATTTTTTGTCGTAGCTTTTTTTATTGGAAAGAAACTTTTTAGGGGGCCAGAAAATACAACCATTGCAAAGGTAAATGAGTTTTACTATGCGGGTGAATATGAAAAAGCAAAAGGTGTGTTGAAGAATTATTTGAAGGATCATTCGGATTCACCTAAATGTTGGTCTTATTTAGGAATGGTTAACGTGGAGTTAAATGATACCTTAGGTGCAGAACAGGCTTATAAAAAAGCGCTTGCGCTAGATGATCAAAGCGGCCGTTCCATTGTTGGCCTAGGCGTTGTGGAAAGAATGAAAGGCAATTATGCTAAAGCCAGGAAATATTATGAAAGGGCACTACAGCTAAATCCCGATGACCCAAGTGTGTATACCAACCTATCCGTTGTAGAAATTAAGAGCCACAATTATGCAAAGGCTGTTACATTAGGTGAAACTGCAAAAGAAAAGGACGATTTAGGTAAAAACCCTGTAGTCCTGGCAAATTTAGTAATCGCCTACCATTTGAATCATCAAAAAAAAGAGCGTGATCAAACATTGGCTGCACTTGAAAAATCCAATTATCAAAATATGGAAGAGGTGAAGATGCTGATTAGTGGAAAAATTGATGATGAGGATGTACTAAACTCTCTATAATCTAATGAACCACCAAATTATCTTAATTTAACTAGAGACTGCAATTCTATCTCTTTTTATAGATTTTGCTTCGCAGAGCTTCCGGGTTCTCCATTCCGCTTCCGATGAAGAACCGGTACGCTTCATCCGATAGCTATCGGATCGAAATGACGGAAATACTAAGCTTTGTAATTCGCGTTCTTTGCGGTTTCTCTCTGCGTTCTTTGCGGTTAAATATTAGCTTAATCTTTACAACGAATCTAAAAAATCTAAATACAAAGGAACGCTTTCTTCTATCCATTTTTTCGACGTGTTATACTCCATTCCATAATAGGCAAATGGGGGTTGGTAATCGGCTTTTACATATTCAAAAGAAAGTTCGAACGGACGGGTTAATTCTGCTAATGTATATTTATACTTTTCTGATGGACGCAGTTCATGTTCTTCAACGCCCAATGAAATGGCCAGGGCGATTTTTTTGCCAGACAATTTATAGCCGCTTTTGCTCCCATAGGCCCATCCATGGGTGAGTACTTCATCCATCCATTTTTTTAAAAGTGGGGGACAATTGAACCAATAATAGGGAAATTGGAATACAATTTTATCATGTAGTTCAACGAGCTTTTGTTCTGCCAATACATCAATCTTTTCGTCAGGATAGGCCTCATACAGTTGATGGACAACATATTTATCAGGGTATTGAGTTAATTCTTCAATCCACCGCTTGTTGATTAGGGAACTTTTTATATCGGGATGGGTTACTACGATCAATGTTTTCATTTTTACAGATTTTGATGATTATAAAGCGCAAAAATAAATGCATAACTGCTTATTTTGTACATTAGCGACCAATTGTAAGGTACTATAAAAAATGTAAGTATGTCTAAAATCAAGGAAACCTCAACCAACTATGCTAACAAACAAGCTTTAGCTGATGAGTGTTTAGAAGTTTATTCTGCAAACATTATCGGCGGGCAATGGGCTTTGGTGATCTGTTCGTGGTTAATGAGCGGTAAACTCAGATTCGGAGAGTTAAAACAACGTTTGCCAAATATTACCGAACGAATGTTAACCTTACAGCTACGCAAATTAGAAGCAGATAAAATTGTTAAGCGAACCATCTACGCCGAAGTTCCGCCACGGGTGGAGTACGAACTAACCGAAATTGGCCTGGAATTGAGACCAATTATTAATGAACTCGAAAGGTGGGGCGTAAAACATAAAAATCTGTTAGGGGAGTAGTTTACCTGGTAGATTTAGGCGCTCGCTATAGTACGGTCGTCATCCGATAGCTATCGGATCTCGCGCAGGCGAGAAGCGGTATTGTGGTCTTTGAGGACTTTGTATCGTTGGGTTTTAAAGCTATGGGTGGGAACTCCCCTCCTTCAGGAGGGGTTGGGGGAGGTTTTGCCCTAGACTCAGTCTTGCCTCGGCTCACCACCGCCGAGGGGCTCTTTCTTTTCTCTTGATAGAAAAGAAACAAACCTGAGCGCAGCGAAAGCATGCCTGCCGTTAAAAACAACAAAGACCAAGGCATAACTGAAAGGCTTGGAACTGATGTCGGATAAGCTAGTCGAAACTTTATTTGCAACAGCGGCTAGGAACGAAGAAAAATCGTTCTTGCCTCTGTTTTGGTTCTTTGGGTTAGGGAAAGATTGTGCACAAGTTTCAACTGCTTCTCCTTCCATCAGTTCCGAGGCCGGATAGCAGGATGCAGATCGCATGGCGCATATTGCAGGACGCAGTAATTTGTTTTTTAGCCCTTTCCCTTTCAGGGGAAAGGTGCCGATAGGCGGATAGGGGTTTAAGGCGCTCGCTATAGTACGGTGGTCATTCTCGCGCATGCGGGAATCATAATGCGCCCGCTAT
>NZ_JBWKXA010000007.1:47229-273455 GCF_059422505.1 Pedobacter sp. GW821-FHT01D05
TTTCTTGCCCTTTGCTCGGTCTTGCCCCAGCTCGCCGCCGCTGGAGGGCTCTTTCTTTATCCTTGATGATAAAGAAATAAACAATCAAGGCTTGCATCCTTCCTTGTAAAAACCTATGGAAATCTTAATTGCGGCAGCATCGAGGCTCTTACCCCTTGCTTATCCCCGCGCACCCGCTTGATCCTGCCTTGGGCTGTGGGGTTATGAGGGGGACTGCAAAGATTTCCGTGCTTTTTCCTGCGAAAATCTGCCAGGCCGGATAGCAGGGTGCAGATAGCGAGGGGCATCTTGCAGGGTGCGATAATTTGTTTTCTGTCTTTTCCCTTTCAGGGGAAAGGTGCCGATAGGCGGATAGGGGTTTAAGGCGCTCGCTATAGTACGGTCGTCATTCTCGCGCATGCGGGAATCATAATGCGCCCGCTATTTTCTTGCCCTTTGCTCGGTCTTGCCCCAGCTCGCCGCCGCTGGAGGGCTCTTTCTTTATCCTTGATGATAAAGAAACAAACAATCAAGGCTTGCATCCTTCCTTGTAAAAACCTACGGAAATCTTAATTGCGGCAGCATCGAGGCTCTTAGCCCTTGCTTTATTCCGCCGCTCTCGCTTTGATCCTGCCTTGGGTTGTGGGCTGATGAGGGGAAGTGCACAGATTTCCGTGCTTTTTCCTGCGAAAATCTGCCAGGCCGGATAGCAGGATGCAAATAGCATGGAGCATCTTGCAGGGTGCGATACTTTGTTTTTTAGCCCTTTCCCTTTCAGGGAAAGGTGCCGATAGGCAGATGGGGGTTTAAGGCGCTAAAAAGTAACGCTTGTTCTTCGTGTTCTTTGCGGTTCCCCCTCTGCGCCCTTTGCGGTTAAATGTACGCCTAAACTTTCTTCACCGATTTCAAAAACACAAAACCCACCACGCCCGATAGGATCGAAGCCGTTAATATCGAAAACTTCGCTTCTGATACATGCAGCACCTCGCTAAAAGAAAGCAGCGCAATAAAGATCGACATGGTAAAACCGATTCCGGCGAGCATGCCCAACCCTAAGATGTGTTTCCAGCCTGCTCCGGTGGGTAAATCGGCCCATTTTAATTTCACGGCTAACCAGCTGAAAAAGGTTACACCAATGGTTTTACCCACGAATAAGCCTACGATAATGCCCAGTCCGAGGGGTGAAACCAGTCCGGCGAGCATTTCTTTCTGGAAAGTGATATTGGTATTGGCCAAAGCGAAAATGGGCATAATGATATAGTTGACTGGGGTGGTTAAAAAATGTTCCAGTTTTTCTAGTGGCGATTCTTCATCCGTTTCGTTGGTCGGGATGGTAAAAGCCAGCAGTACCCCTGCAATGGTGGCATGGATGCCCGAGTGGTGGATGAAATACCACAGGAATATACCTGGGATGAGGTAAAACACGAGTTTCTTTACGCCGAAATAATTCATCAGGCTTAAAAGAACAAGGATGCCCCCAGCCATGGCCAGGTATTCGAAATGAATCTGGTGGGTATAAAAAATCGCGATCACGAGAATGGCACCGAGATCATCTACTATGGCTAAAGCAGCCAGGAATATTTTTAAACTGGTGGGTACGCTTTTACCGAGCATAGCAATAATGGCGAGGGCAAAGGCAATATCAGTTGCCATGGGGATGCCCCAGCCGCCGGCAGTTTCTGTGCCTTTATTAAACAGGGCATAAATCAAAGCAGGAACCAGCATTCCGCCCAAAGCTGCAATTACGGGTAAGGCTGCACTTTTCAAAGAAGATAATTCCCCTTCTACGAGTTCGCGTTTGATTTCTAGTCCGACGAGCAGGAAAAATATAGCCATTAAGGCATCGTTTATCCAGGCTAGGATGCTATAGTTCACTTCACCAAAGCCTAATTTGATTGCTAAAAAGGTTTCGAAACTTTCTTTTGAAGCGGTATTGGCGATGAGTAAGGAGATTGCCACGCAGATCAGCAATAAAAAACCGCCTACTTGTCCGGAGCGGAAGAAACGCTGAAATACTTCTAGGTTGATGAGTTTAGCCATAAGGGTAAAAATAGTGAAATGAAGGGGGAAAGGGGAAGTTTTTGTGAGGAAATCTAAATAGATGATTTTTTAAAACTAAGGGTGGGAGCTCCCCTCCTTATTTTCAAGGAGGGGCTGGGGGTGGTTATAAGTTATAGTACGATCGTCATTCCCGCGCAGGCGGGAACCTTAAAGCGATCGCTATTCTTGCCCTTCACGCAGTCTTGCCTCGGTTAGCCGCCGAAGGGCTTTTACTTTTTCCTTGATGAAAAAGTAACAAACCTGAGCGCAGCGAAAGCATGCCTGCCGTTAAAAACAACAAAGACCAAGGCATAACTGAAAGGCTTGGAACTGATGTCGGATAAATTCGTCAAAGCTTTTTGGGTCGTCAGCACAAGCCCCGATGAAGGATCGGGGAGGGCGTGCTGCCTCGGGGGTAGTGGTAGGTTGAAAGGAAGTGCTAAAGCTTTAACGTCCTGAGCGTAGTCGAAGGATCTCCTTCCATCATTTCCTAGGCCGATAGCAGGGTGCAGATCGCATGGAGCGTATTGCAAGGTGCGGTACTTTGTTTTTTAGTCCTTTCCCTTTCAGGGGAAAGGTGCCGATAGGCGGATAGGGGTTTAAGGCGCTCGCTATAATACGATCGTCATCCGATAGCTATTGGATCCCGCGCAGGCGGGAAGCGGTATTGTTGTCTTTGAGGACTTTGCATCGCTGGGTTTTAAAGCTATGGGTGGGAACTCCCCTCCTTAAGGAAGGGTTGGGAGAGGTTTTGCCTTGGCTCAGGCTTGCCTCGGCTCGCCGCCGCCGAGGGGCTCTTACTTTTGGCTTGGCCCAAAAGTAACAAAAACCCAAGGCTTGCACCTTTTCTTGTAAAAACCTACGGAAATCTTAATCGCGGCAGTATCGAGGCTCTTACCCTGGCTTACCCCAGCGCACCCGCTTGATCCTGCCTTGGGCTGTGGGGTAATGAGGGGAAGTGCACAGATTTTCGTGCTTTTTCCTGCGAAAATCTGCCAGGCCGATAGCAGGGTGCAGATCGCATGGAGCATATTGCAGGGTGCGGTACTTTGTTTTTTAGCCTTTCCCTTTCAGGGGAAAGGTGCCGATAGGCGGATAGGGGTTTAAGGCGCTCGCTATAATACGGTCGTCATTCTCGCGCATGCGGGAATCATAATGCGCTCGCTATTTCTTGCCCTAGCTCAGTCTTGCCTCGGCTCGCCGCCGCCGAGGGGCTCTTACCTTTTTCTTGATAAAAAGGTAACCAAACCTGAGCGTAGCGAAAGCATGACTACCTTTAAAAACAACAAACACCAAGGCATAAATCAAGGCTTGCACCTTTTCTTGAACTAAGCTATCGAAATTCTTATTGCGGCAATATGGAGGCCCCGATGAAAAACCGGGACTGTATATTGCCTTGGGCTGTGAGGTGCTGTGGGGTTAGTGCAAGAATTTCAATGCTTATTCCTGCGAAAATCTGCCAGGCCGGATAGCAGGGTGCAGATCGCATGGAGCATATTGCAGGGTGCGGTAATTTGTTTTTTAGTCCTGTCCCTTTCAGGGGAAAGGTGCCGATAGGGGGATAGGGGTTTAAGGCACTCGCTATAATACGGTCGTCATCCGATAGCTATCGGATCCCGCGCAGGCGGGAAGCGGTATTCTTGTCTTTGAGGACTTTGTATCGCTGGGTTTTAAAGCTATGGGTGGGAACTCCCCTCCTTCAGGAGGGGTTGGGGGAGGTTTTGCCCTAGGCTCGGGCTTGCCTCGGCTCGCCGCCGCCGAGGGGGCTCTTACTTTTGGCTTGGCCCAAAAGTAACAAAAACCCAAGGCTTGCATCCTTACTTGTAAAAACCTACGGAAATCTTAATCGCGGCAGTATCGAGGCTCTTACCCTGGCTTACCCCAGCGCACCCGCTTGATCCTGCCTTGGGCTGTGGGGTAACGAGGGGAAGTGCACAGATTTCCGTGCTTTTTCCTGCGAAAATCTGCCAGGCCGATAGCATGGTGCAGATCGCATGAAGCATATGCAGGGTGCGGTAATTTGTTTTTTAGCCCTTTCCCTTTCAGGGCAAAGGTGCCAATAGGCAGATAGGGGTTTAGGCAGATCGGTGGGAATGTGATCAATAAAAAAAGCCACAGATTTTTTAAATCTGAGGCTTTATGATGTGGCTCCCGGATGAACCAGGAAGGCTGATGTTTATTAGCATTAAGATCCCCGCATGCGCGAGGATGACGAGCCTTCTTTTAAAATAAAATTAAGGCTTCTTACCAATATTTACCCTGATATTCACTTCAAAATCGCCATCGGTATAACCACTGATTGCGGAAGTTGCCGTGTTGTAATAAGCCATAAAATACAAGGTCGATTTGTAATTCATGCCGAAACCAAATGTAGCGTTCTGTGTATTGTGGTACATGGCCATTACATATAATTTATCGTTGGCGAAATTTGCATTTAAACCGGCATCCCATAGGTTATCGTAATTTTTAATGCCCCTGAAAACGCCTTTGGGTTCGAGGCTGATTCCGTTAATGCCCGATCCCAGCATGAACTTATAACTCACCGCCGAATAAAACGTGGGTTTGTCGGCAAAGTTTAAATCATCTTTTCTAAAAACGGAACGCATGTTCGGTACGGCACCTTCGACAGTTAATCCTTTCGAGGTATAAGAGATCCCGAAATCGCCATCTACATAATAACCCCTGTCGTTAAAACGGGCGATGGATGGGTCGTTAATGTCGCTGTTCCTTACACTGCTTAAATCCAGTTTATCCTGACTTGCGCCAAAAGAGATCCCGAAGTTTAATTTCTGATCGTCGCTGTTTAGCGGAAGGTGGTAGGCAAAGGTTCCAACGGCTTTGGTGCGTTGGATACCGCCCGATTTCTCGTTGTACACATTCACACCCCAGCCTACTTTGTTCACCTGCTGATCTAAGGTTACGCTTTGTGTAATGGGGGCACCAGGAATGTTCGACCATTGCTTGCGGAAACTTCCGTTGATGTTAAAACCTTCGTTTATGCCGGCCATTGAGGGGTTAACGAGATAACGGTTCTGGAAATATTGTGCATTTAAGGGAAGGATCTGTGCTTTAACCGAACCTAAAAATAATGTGCCTGCAGCAAATAGAAACGTTACGCGACGCATTTGCTTTATGTTTTTTGTAATTGCTCTCATGTCTGTAATTAGTCTCTAATGATGTTGATAAAACCTTTGAATGTACCGATGCCGCTACCTAAATCGATGATGTAATAATAGGTTCCTTCATTCAGCGGACTACCGTTTATGGTTCCGTCCCAGTCGTTGGCATAGGTATGTTTGGTGTATAAAATCCGCCCGGCCTTATCGAATATTTTTAAGGTATTGTTTGGATAATAATCGATGTTTTTTACGATAAATTTATCGTTATAACCATCGCCATTAGGCGTAACTACAGTACTGGCTTCGAGTTTATAATCGTCTATTACGGTAATGGCAATGCTTTGATCGCTCACACAACCACTTGCATTGCTTACAGTAACACGGTAAGTACCGCTCTGTTTCGGTCGGATGGTTAAGGCAGCAGTACTTTGTCCGCTAACGATATCCGAGCCTGTCCAGCTATATTGTGTACCGCCGGTAGCCGTTAAAATGATGGCATCGCCTTTGGAAATCGATAAACCTTTGTTGCTGCTGATGGAAACCACTGGCAGGGCGTTTACCGTTACCGTAGCTGTTCCGCTTTGCGTTTGGGTAGCATAAACATCGGTCACGCTTACTAAATTGTAGGTAAATGTACCTGTTAAATTGGTTGGTACACTAACCGTTGCAGTAGTTGAGCTTGTGCTTACCGTGCGGTTACTACCTCCATTAATGCTGTAGGTGAAGGTATAAGGTGCTGTGCCAATTGAGCCAGTGAAAGTAATGTTTGGTGATGAACCGAAGTTACATACGGATGTATTACCTGCGATGGTGGCTACCGGTAAAGGACGAACCGTTACCGTGGTTGAAACATTTTGTGCTTGTGCACTAAAAGCATCGGCAATGTTGGTGATGGTGTAAACGAATGTGCCCACCACATTGGTTGGTGCCGTTACTGTTGCGGTATTGCTTGTTGCCTTCAACGTTTGGCTGCTGCCTCCATTGATGTTATAAGTAAATGTAAACGGTGCTGTACCTGCAGTAGCCCTAAAGGTAATTACCGGAGCAGTGGCGTTTTGTGGAACAGCAACACTGGCACTTAGTGCGGCAACCGGTTTGGCATTAATATGAAGATTGGCAGAATTGTAGTTGATGCTGTAATTGCTACTTAAAGCCAGCGTTCCCTGCTGAATGGCATAATCGCCTGCAGTTTCGCCCGCCACACGGCTTAATGCGCCTGTAAAAGCATCGGTACCAATTAATGCAGGACTGGAAACGTAGGTAAATGCAGGATCAGCTGTTCCTTCTAGCTTGGTTTTGGCATCTGCGGTTACCGTAATGGCTTTAGGTGCAATGGTTAATACCTGTTGTTTGGCAATTGCCGGGTTAAAGAAAGTATCGCCCGGTTGATTGGCCGTAATGGTTACCGTTCCTGCTTTTACAATGTGGATATCATTATTGCTAATGGTGGCAATATTGGTATCGCTACTGGTATAAGTAATGTTGATGGTGGTATTATCGCTCGTGGCTCCTGCAACTAAATCAGGATCGCCGTAAGTAGCAGTTCTTGTAGGTGCAAAGGTAATATTCTGGTCTTTTTTAACGGTAGCATCATCCCTGGTGTACCAGATGGGCGAGGTAATGATCCGGCTTCCGTCTGCTTCTACAATATCAGCATAATAATAGCCTGTGGCCAGGTTGGCCAGTGCATTATCGGTATAGGTTAAACTTGCGGTTGGACTGGTGGTTAATTCTACCGGGTTGGTACCGCTTCCAGGTGTTCCGTATAAAATCCGGATGCTGGTTACCGGACTTGTGGTAATCGAACTCACCGAGATCTGTGGCGCACCGGCGGTTTTAAATACACTGCCTACAGGTTGCTTGTTAATGGTGAAAACCACTTTGGCTGCCGAATCTTGTGAAGCATAAAAACGCATCTTTTTAATGGCATCCAATAAATCGTTTTCGGTAAGGGCAGGAGCCAATACCACCAATCGCGCACGGGTATGCTTACCAAAGGTTAAATTGTGGTTATCATGATCGATACTTGCACCAAGGTGATAACCCTTAGCCAGCATGCGGTTATAATAGCTTAAATAACTCATTGAGCTGGCGGGATCGGAATAGGTAACATTGGTTGAAAACGCAGGACCACTTTCTAATGCCGCACCTACAATGGCGCTATCGGCGCTTAAATCATAAGTAGCCGAGATGTTGTTAAAATCGGTAGTATTAGGGTGAGCCAAAGTAGCTACGGCATTTAAACCATGGCGGTTAATGATCCTGAATAAACCCGCTGGCCCGGTATAAGTACTTTTAGGTACATAAATCTGGTTTTCGCCGGGCTCCCAGCCGATCAGTGAATCGATACCATACACAATTACGTGTCCGCCGCCACTGATTACACCCCATTCCATACCGTGCAAAGCAACGAAAGTTGAAGTGGTTGCATTTTTGGCTGCAATGATACCCGGTTGCCAGTTGGCCAATGACATGCCGGCCTGTGTATGGTTATGCTCTGATATTCCAAGGAAATCGAGGTTCATCGCCGTTTTGGCAAAAGCATAATCATCTTCTGGTTTTTTGGTTAAATCGTCTTTATTTCCATCAGAATAACTGCTGTGACTGTGTAAGTTACCATAATAGAAGTTGAGTTTGTTTACATCAAGGATACCGGTTTTAAAGTTTCCTAAAAGTGGCTGTGCGGTTAAATATAAAGGGCCACCGCTGCAGGCACTATTTACCGCATAAGTGAAAAAGTAATAATTGGTGTTCTGGGTTAAACCATTTCTGATAAATGAAGTGCCCGTTCCTCTTTTCACCACGATACCACCACCTAAAGGATCGCCTACATTATAAACCGTTTGGTTTACCGGTGCTGCGGTTAAGGTGCTGCTGGTACTCATCACCACCAGGTATTCATCAGCTACGCTGGCGGCTGTGAAAGAAGCCTGGATAAAGTTATAGTTTGCAGAAGTAATGGTAAAACCTGTAGGCTGTGCCGTTGGGGTGGCACAGGGCAATAAGGTTTTAGTGCTTTGTGCTGCGGTTAAAATATTGGTGGTTAAATATTTCGGTCCGCCGGTACAAGAAAGGTTGTTTAACGGAACAATAAAATAGTTGTAAGTAGTAGAACTGTTTAAATTGTTATCGGTAAAGGTATTGTTTACAATTTTGTTGATTACCGTACCCCCACCAAAAGCAGAACCAATGGCATAAGCGGTACCATCAACCGGAAGCGCACTCAAAGTGGCATTTAAACTTCTGATGATCAGGTATTCGTTGGCATCGGCCGATTTAGTGAAAGCAGCGGTGATGCTGCCTGTAGTTACGGCACTGAAGGTTAATGCTGTTGCCGGACTGGTTGGCGCGGCGCAGGCAGGTAAGTTAGGTGGGAAATGTACACCCAATCTATTGGCATCGTCATCATCAATGGCATTTTGAACGGTAGCCAGTGGTGTTCTGGTCCAATCGTCGTCTACATAAGTAGGACTAGGTGCGGTTACATTCAAACTTCTTACATAAGAAACATCTTTGGCGTTAACTCCCTGACCGAAAGCATCTATAATGTTGTTATTGGCATCTAAAAGGGCCACACCATCGTTACCGTTAAAGTTGATTACGGTATTGCTGTTTAATATGGCACTGGAAGTACTTAGGTAGGGTACTTCGGTATTGCTGTTGCCCGTATTGCCCAAAAGTACGGAGCCATGGGCCGGGATGGTAAAGTTTAAGTTTACCGTTTGCGAAGGTGTACCGGTGATATTAATGTTGCCTGCATCGCCTGAGATATTGTATAAAGCCAATTTTAACTGTGGTGATGCAGTATTGATCGGAGCATTGCTCAAATTGGTTAATTCGATCCATTTGTTTACAGAAGTGCCCTCGTAATATTGGCTGATGATTACGGGTGCGCTTACCAGAGGAGGATTAGCAGTGGTGGCATCTACCGCGGCAACTGTAGTTTGTAAATTGCCGGCGGCATCTTGTGCCACTACATATAAGGTATAACCAGTGCCGATTGTTAAACCGGTGATGGATGCACTGGCATCGGTGTTGGCGGTATTGGCAAATGATCCCGATTTTAAAGCTGCAGCTCCGGTTCCATCCTGAGCAGCTTTCACCTGTGCAGGTGTTGGCGAAGTACCTCCCGAAAGGGCCAAAACATAATAAGTGGTACCGGCTTCGTTAATGTTGTTTATAAAATCGACTGAGGTAGTGGTAACCGTTGTGGTTTTGGGGAAAGTGGCTGCCGTTACCGGTGGGGTAACATCTGCCAAACCCAGTGTTGTTACATTTAGGAGTGTAACTGAAGTTTGTAAATTAGGCGTGCTGGCACCATCTTCTGCCACCACGTACACAGCATAATTTGTAGTTGCAGTTAATCCGGTAATGGATGTACTAACATCTGTATTAGCTGCATTGGTCAAAGCGCCAGATTTAATTGCTGCGGTACCACTTCCGTTTAATCCAGCTTTTACCTGTGCCGGTGTTGGTGTTGGGCTGCCTGATGCGGTAACAACGTAATAAGTTTTACCCGGCTCATCGATATTATGGGTAAGGCTAAAAGAGGTTGAGGTAATATTTGATGTTTTTGGGTATGAGGCTGTATTTACAGGAGGGGTATTGTCGGTACCAGAAACTGCAGATCCGGAAATAACGACATCATCTATACTAAACGTACCTCCTGCAGCTTCGGCATTGTAACCATAAAAACGGAAAGTAGTTGCTGTAGAAATGCTGGTAAAGCCTGTTAAGGTAATGGTACTGCCAACCTCGGCAGTTGTTGCCGCATCCAGGACCTGAAATATGTTTCCTGATACAACCTGAAGATCTGTATTGGCGGGCGATACAGTGGCTGGCAAGTTAGCCGCATAGCTGTCTTTACTCGATCGTACACTGTATTGCCTGATTCCTGTTCCTGAACGTTGCAGGGTGAATTTAATCCCCGTAATGTTTAAGGTGTAACCTGCAACAGGTGTAATGGTTACTTCGTAATACTTGGTTAAATCTATTGTGCTGGTAAAAACATCACTGGCATTGGTTGCCCCTGTAGGCTGACTGGTGAAAGAAAACCTTCCACCTGCGTTAGGGTTTGCAGAAACAGCCCCGTTAGCCGTAAAAGAACCAAAAGTAACTCCGGTTGCAGTTGGAACCGGGGTAGGGTCCGTTTTACCGGTAGTGGTAGAAACGCTACCGAAATTGTAGGTTCCGTTAAAACTTTGGGCAAACAACGAAGTTGCCAAAAGCATTGTAGAACATAGTAGTAAAAGTTTTTTCATATAAGTTTTTTAGGGATATGAAATGATGAATTAATCTTTTTGAATAAGTTAACAGAGCGGATTAAGCGTAATTGCTTTATTTTTCGGGAACGGTCCCGCGAGGATTGGAATGATTAGGAGTAGCGTTTTGCCATACAGAATAATAAGGATTGTAATTAGAAGATTTTTTGATCATTCAGCGCAAACCATCATTACTAAAGGGAAATACCCATAGCAATTGTGCGAAAATCATTTGCTGACAACGATTTTTTTAGCAAGAAAGCTTTATTGGAGTAATTGTAGCGCCATATAGAATGATTAGGTTACGAAAATAAGCGTAGAATATTAATTCAGTATTAGAATGAGGTTAATTTTAGTTGTTTGTTTTGTTAAAAGCTTGTGGAGTACGGTATTAAAATATAAATTTATATATTTCTTTGGTATTTAGGTTGGATGTTGATAAATTTTAGGCGAGGAGGCGAGCTGGGGCGTCATCTTGACCGTAGTTTAGAGATCTTTGTGCTTTCCATAAACACATTTCGTCATCCGATAGCTATCGGATCCCGCACAGGCGGGAACCTTAAAGCGGTCGCTATTCTTTGTCTTAGGCTCGGGCTTGCCTCGGCTACCGATGAAAAATCGGTACAGGTCTACCGCCGCCGAGGGCTCTTACTTTTGGCTTGGCCCAAAAGTAACAAAAACCCAAGGCTAGCATCCTTTCTTGTAAAAACCTACGGAAATCTTTATCGCGGCAGTATCGAGGCTCTCACCCTGGCTTATTCCAGTGCTCCCGCTTGATTCTGCCTTGGGTTGTGGGTTAATGAGGGGAAGTGCACAGATTTCCGTGCTTTTTCCTGCGAAAATCTGCCAGGCCGGATAGCATGGTACAGATCACATGGAGCATATTGCAAGGGGCAGTAATTTGTCTTTTAGCCCTTTCCCTTTCAGGGGAAAGGTGCCGATAGGCGGATAGGGGGGTAAGGCACCTGCTATAATACGGTCGTCATTCCCGCGCAGGCGGAAATCTTAAAGCGGTCGCTATTCTTTGCCTTAGGCTCGGGCTTGCCTCGGCTACCGATGACAAATCGGTACAGGTCTACCGCCGCCGAAGGGGCTCTTACCTTTTTCTTGATAAAAAGGTAACCAAACCTGATCGCAGCGAAAGCATGACTACCTATAAAAACAACAGCTAAGAAGGCATAAATCAAGGCTTGGATCTGATGCCGGATAAATTCGTCAAAGCTTTTTTGGTCGCCAGCACAAGCCCCCGATGAAGAATCGGGGAGGGCGTGCTGCCTCTGGATAGTGGTAGGTTGAAAGGAGGTGCAAAAGCTTTAACGTCCTGAGCGTAGTCGAAGGATCTCCCTCCATCATTTCCTAGGCCGGATAGCAGGATGCAGATCGCATGGAGCGTATTGCAGGGTGCGGTAATTTGTTTTTTAGCCCTTTCCCTTTCAGAGGAAAGGTGCCGATAGGCGTATAGGGGTTTAAGGCGCTGGCTATAATACGGTGATCATTCTACTACAACAATAAATCCGTCATTGCGATGAGGATTTTTCAGCCGAGGAAGCAATCTTACTACCATGGGTTATCTGCGATTGATACGGCGGTTACTCCATCGTTTTTGCTTCTAATAATTTTCTGTCATCCTGAGGCACGAAGGATCTTTTGCCGATAGATTCTTCACTGCGTTCAGAATGACAATTGTAGGTCTTGCCCCAGGCTTATGCTTGCCTCGGTTAGCCACCGAAGGGCTTTTACTTTTTCCTTGATGAAAAAGTAACAAAAAATCAAGGCTCGCATCCGTTTTTTATGTGATTATATTGTTTTTATAGGTATAAAAGATTGCTGCGCAATTCTTGTAAAAACCTACGGAAATCTTAATTGCGGCAGTATCGAGGCTCTCACCCTGGCTTATTCCAGTGCTCCCGCTTGATTCTGCCTTGGGTTGTGGGTTAATGAGGGGAAGTGCACAGATTTCCGTGCTTTTTCCTGCGAAAATCTGCCAGGCCGGATAGCATGGTACAGATCACATGGAGCATATTGCAAGGGGCAGTAATTTGTCTTTTAGCCCTTTCCCTTTCAGGGGAAAGGTGCCGATAGGCGGATAGGGGGGTAAGGCACCTGCTATAATACGGTCGTCATTCCCGCACAGGCGGGAACCTTAAAGCGGTCGCTATTCTTGCCCTTCGCGCAGACTTGCCTCGGTTACCGATAAAAATCGGTACAGGTCTACCGCCGCCGAAGGGGCTCTTTCTTTTCTCTTGATATAAAAGAAAGAAAAGATTAAGGCTTGGATCTGATGTCGGATAAGCAAGCCAGCAGGGTGCCTAAAACCCGCACGATGCAATGCTATCTGACAATTCGAATGAAATTACAAATAGGATACAACCTCCTTTAAGCACTAAATATTATTCATCTTCGGAGAGCCCACTTTGTTACTAAGCCTGATTGAAACGGAAAGCCCGCATACCGATTTTAATCGGGGAGGACTTGAAGTGTAAAGCAGGGCTGGAGGCCGCCACAGGGAACTGAAACCGTCACTTCCAAAAAAAAGCAATCTAACAGGCCTGATAAAATAGGCGATCTGGCTTACACGATAAAAAGCTTACAAATACTCCTCAATATTTCCTTTGCCTTCACGGATCACTTCGAACTCGCCTGTTGTACAATCGATTACGGTAGATGCTTCATTGTCGCCAAAACCGCCATCAATGACCAGATCAACCAGGTCTTCATATTTTTCATGAATCAATTCGGGGTCGGTAGAATATTCGATCACATCATCGTCATCCTTTATCGAAGTAGACAGGATAGGGTTACCCAGTTCTTTTACAATACAACGGGCAATGTTGTTATCAGGCACACGGATACCCACCGTTTTTTTGTTGGAACTGAGTAATTTAGGTACATTGTTATTGGCATTAAAAATAAAGGTAAAAGGACCCGGTAGTGCTTTTTTTAACACCCTGAACGTGGTATTGTCAATCGGTTTAATGTAATCGGAAATATGCTTTAAATCGTGACAGATGAAAGAGAAATTGGCCTTTTCGGGTTTGATGCCGCGTATTCTGCAAATTTTTTCGATGGCTTTCGGATTGGTAATGTCGCAGCCCAAACCATAAATGGTATCGGTTGGATAGATGATCAAACCACCTTTTTTCAACACTTCAACAACTTGTTCAATGGCTCTTTCGTTTGGGTTTTCTGGATAGATCTTAATAAGCATAGCGTAAAAATAACAAATTAATACGTTTGTTGTTTAAATAACATTAATCATAAACATTCTAAATATGTACAAATAATTGTACAGTTTTTTTATTATCTTTAATTTTGAAGATTATTAACATTAACATGGAAATCACAAATTATACCTCATTCAGGCAAAGTTTAAAGTCTTATTTAGATAAGGTTTTTACGAACCATACCCCCTTATTTGTTACCCGGGCAAAAGGAGAAGATGTTGTTGTGCTATCTAAAGCAGATTATGACAGTATGCAGGAAACTTTTTATTTGTTAAAAAGCCCAAAAAATGCAATCAGACTTGAGCAGGGACTAAAAGATTATGAGAATGGTTTGGCCAAGGAGCAAGACTTAATCGATAATGATTAAATTGTTTCTCGGTGGTGCATGGGAGGATTATCTCTATTGGCAATCGGTTGATAAATCGGTTCTGAAGAAAATAAATGCTTTGATAAAAGAAATCGAACGCACACCTTTTGAAGGTACCGGAAAACCTGAACCACTAAAACATCAATATTCTGGATGGTGGTCGAGGAGGATTAATTTAGAACATAGACTTGTTTACAAAGTAGAAGATAACAAAATTATCCTCCTACAGTGCAGGTATCATACTTAACAATAACAACATGAGAAAAGCTTTTGTCGCAATTGCAGCATTTTTAATTGCCTTAACCATTATGCTGGGCCTTTACCATCCTTTTTTATGGTGGACATTCATCTTCACTGGTCCTTTTGTAATCCTTGGTATTTACGATTTATATCAGCCCAAGCATAGTATTGTAAGGAACTACCCGGTTTTTGGCCGTTTAAGGTATTTTATGGAAGAACTGAGGCCGAAAGTTTACCAGTATTTTGTAGAGAGCGATACGAACGGTACGCCTTATAGCAGGTTAAACCGCTCATTAATCTATCAACGCGCTAAAAAAGATAACGATACCATTCCATTCGGAACGCAGTTAAATGTTTACGATAACGGTTACGAATGGTTAAGCCATAGTATTGCAGCCATTTCTCACCACGAATTAAATTTAGATCCGCGCGTTACCGTTGGTGGCCCGGATTGCAAAAAACCTTACTCTGCGAGTATTTATAATATATCGGCCATGAGTTTTGGCTCCTTAAGTCAGAATGCCATTCTGGCTTTAAACGGTGGCGCTAAAATGGGCAATTTTGCACACAATACCGGCGAAGGTGGAATCAGCGATTATCACCGTCAGCCAGGTGGCGATTTGATCTGGCAGATTGGTACCGGTTATTTCGGTTGCCGTAATGCCGATGGTACCTTTAATTACGATGCTTACGCTGAAAGGGCAAAAACAGACCAGGTAAAAATGATCGAGATTAAACTTTCTCAGGGCGCTAAACCTGGTCACGGTGGCATGCTGCCCGCCAAAAAGGTAACGCCAGAGGTAGCCAGGATCCGTTTAGTGCCCGAAGGTAAAGATGTATTGTCGCCACCTGCACACTCGGCATTTAATACGCCGATCGGTTTATTGGAATTTGTGAAGAAACTTCGCGATTTATCGGAAGGTAAACCCGTAGGATTTAAACTTTGTATCGGTCGTAAAAGCGAATTTTACGCCATTTGTAAAGCCATGGTAGAAACCGGTATTTATCCTGATTTTATTACCGTTGATGGTGGCGAAGGCGGAACAGGTGCTGCCCCACAGGAGTTTTCGAATTCGGTAGGCATGCCTTTACGCGAAGGTGTAGCTTTTGTATACGATGTTTTGAATGGTTTTGATCTGAAAAAACACATTAAAATTATCGCCTCGGGTAAAGTGGCAACAGGTTTCGATCTGGTTAAAAATATTGCCCTTGGTGCCGATATGTGTAATGCTGCCCGCGGAATGATGTTCGCTTTAGGCTGTATCCAGGCTTTAGAATGTAACAGCAATACCTGTCCAACAGGTGTAGCTACACAAGATCAGAGTTTAATGAAAGGCCTTGTGGTAGAAGATAAAACCGTTCGTGTTAAAAACTTCCATAACCTAACTGTGGCCAGTGCGGTAGAGTTATTGGGGGCTGCGGGTTTAAGAGAAACGCATCAGTTAAGCAGGGCATATATCAATAGGCGGGTGAGTCCGAGTGTAATGCAGAGTTATTTAGAGAGTTTTCCGTATATCCCTGCAGGCAGCTTATTAAAAACACCTTACCCAACACGTTACGAGCTGGGTATGGCGCTGAGTACTTCGGCGAGCTTTGCCCCAACTGATTATAAGGTTTCGGCGGTAGATTATGCACATGCCAATCCGTATGGAGATAGTATGCATGATGATGGACGATAAATTTGCGGATGACTTCCGAAGTTTAAAAAGGGACCGAGCGTGGGCAGAACTTCATAAGTCTAGCATATGGCAAAACTCATTAGTTTTTTGGAAAGCAGGGGCAGTGGTGCTTGGGTTTGTTCAGTCCTGCTTTTTGCTTCTGCCGATGAAAAATCGGCATCCGCGTCAATCAGGTTTAGGTGGCCAGAAATAGGGAGATTATTAATGTGCAAAATAGCATGATAGATACTGAAACAAGTTCAGTATGACGGACCCGCTCTCTCGATCGTCACCCTGAGTTTAGCTCAGGGGTTTAGGAGGCCAGAAATAGGGAGGTTATTAATGTGCAACATAGCATGATAGATACTGAAACAAGTTCAGTATGACGGACCTGTTCCCTCGATCGTCACCCTGAGTTTAGCTCAGGGTCTTGATAACAAAAATAGCGGGATAGATACTGAAACAAGTTCAGTATGACGGACCTTGTTCCCTCGATCGTTACCCTGAGTTTAGCTCAGGGTCTTAATAACGAAAGTAGCATGATAGATACTGAAACAAGTTCAGTATGACGGACCTGCTCTCTCGATTGTCACCCTGAGTTCAGCTCAGGGTCTTAATAACAAAAATAGCGGGATAGATACTGAAACAAGTTCAGTATGACGGACCCGCTCTCTCGATCGTCACCCTGAGTTTAGCTCAGGGTCTTAATAACAAAAATAGCGGGATAGATACTGAAACAAGTTCTGTATGACGAAATGCCCTGAAACAAGTTCAGTATGATGGACCTGTTCCCTCGCATTGCAAATCGAAATAATTTTATAGATAAAAAAAGGAGTCAAGTTTTAAAACCTGACTCCTTTGATAATGGGTTATTTGTTTTCCCTAAACCCTAAACCCTAAACCCTAAACCCTAAACCCTAAATCCCGTTAAAATTCTGCGTTTTTAGGGAACCTTGGGAAAGCAATTACATCGCGGATATTGGTCATTCCGGTTACAAACAATACTAAACGTTCGAAACCTAAACCAAAACCCGAGTGCGGAGCTGATCCAAAGCGGCGGGTATCTAAATACCACCAAAGTTCTTCCTGTGGAATGTTTAAATCTTCCATGCGTTTAGTTAAACGGTCTAAACGTTCCTCACGCTGCGATCCGCCAATCATTTCGCCAATGCCCGGGAATAAAATGTCCATCGCTGCAACAGTTTGTCTGCCTTCGGCATCCGGCTCATTCTGGCGCATGTAGAACGATTTAATATCGGCAGGATAATCCGTTAAGATTACCGGTTTTTTAAAGTGTTTTTCTACCAGGTAACGCTCGTGCTCACTTTGTAGATCGGCACCCCATTCATCAATCAGGTATTTAAATTGTTTCTTCTGGTTTGGTTTAGAAGATTTTAAAATCCTGATCGCCTCCGTATAAGTTAAACGTTCAAACTCGTTGGCTAAACAGAAATCGAGTTTTTCTAACAAGCTAAATTCGCTGCGCTCGTTCTGTGGTTTTTGTTTATCCTCTTCGGCCAAACGGGTGTTTAAGAATTCTAATTCATCTTTGCAGTTGTCTAAAGCATATTTAATCACATACTTCATCATATCTTCTGCAAGCTGCATGTTATCTTCTAAATCGGCAAAGGCAACTTCTGGCTCAATCATCCAAAACTCGGCCAGGTGGCGTGTGGTATTTGAGTTTTCTGCCCTAAACGTAGGTCCGAAAGTATAAATCTGTCCGAAAGCCATTGCCGCTAACTCACCTTCCAACTGACCAGATACGGTTAAGTTGGTTGCGCGGGCAAAGAAATCCTGCGAGAAATCTACCTTGCCATCATCTGTACGTGGTGTATTATCGAAATCTAAAGTGGTTACTTTAAACATCTCACCGGCACCTTCTGCATCACTTGCGGTAATTACAGGCGTGTGCATGTACACAAAACCACGTTCGTTGTAGAATTGGTGAATGGCAAAAGCCAAAGCATGACGCACTTTAAAAACGGCATTAAAAGTATTGGTACGGAAACGCAGGTGTGCAATTTCGCGTAAAAACTCTAAACTGTGTTTTTTGGGTTGCAATGGGAATTTTTCAGGATCGCTATCACCCAAAATTTCTACAGTTGTTGCCTTAATCTCAACAGTTTGACCTTTACCTAAAGATTCTATCAATTTACCTGTTGCAGAAATGGCCGCACCGGTAGTTATTCTTTTTAACAGCTCATCGGGTAAATTATTAAAATCGATCACCACCTGGATATTGCTCATGCAAGACCCGTCATTTAATGCAATAAACTGATTATTACGGAAAGTTCTAACCCATCCCATAACCGTTACCTCTGTGTCAAATGCTGTCGACTTTAATAAATCTTTAATTTGCTGTCTCTTAATCATATTGTTATTTGTAAAAGGCGCAAATTTAGAAAAAAAAACGTATCAGTTGGCAGTTTTCGGTATACAGTTTTTAGTTTTTTAGCATGAGGCGAATGAACCGTTAACTGCAAACTGAAAACTACCTACTGTTGTTGCTGCTGTTGTTGCTGCTGCATCGCTTCCATATATTGCTGATAGCTGTTTTGTGTTCTTGCGGTGGTTATTGTTCCGGATGGTTTAGTGTAATTCACTTCTTTCGGCTGAAAATAAGTTTCGTGATCATTAAAGTCTTCATCATTATAACCTACTGATACGTTAACTTCCATAATATGTTCGAAACCACCTTTGTAAACCCCTTTTACTGGTGAGCAATCGGCAAAATTTCGGCCTACTGCCAGGCGCACATGGTTTTCGTTGGCAATGCAGTTATTGGTGGGGTCTAAACCCAGCCAGCCATATTCTGGTAAATAGGCCTCGGCCCAGGCGTGCGTGGCGCCTTCACCCCGCATACCATCTCTATTTGGGCAGATATAACCGCTCACATATCTGGCAGGAATCCCGGTTAAACGCAACATGGCCGTTAATACATGGGCAAAATCCTGACAAACACCTGCCCTAAGTTTTAAAATTTCATCTATGGTGGTGTCAACCGCGGTTACCCCTTTAATGTATTCGAAATTATTGAAAACATCGGCACAGTATTTTATCGCGGTTTGATAGGGTGTATCTTCAGTATCTTTAATCTTCAGTGCTGTTTCTTTCAGTTGGCTAATGCCCTCGAAACTTTCTTGTCGTAAGTAATCGATATATGGCACTTCGAATTTTAGTGCGCTCAAACTGTTCCATTGCTCGCTGCTAAACATATCGTCTTGCGGCAATGGCTTCGGGAAGGTTTCTACACTCACTTTAGAAAAAATTTTCAGCTGGGTATGTGGCTCATTTTGAGTAAATGTGCCTACTTCATTGCCATAATAATCGATAAAGATTTCAATTTCCGGGCTTCCGGAGATATTCAGGTCGTGTTTAACCACCTTTTGAAAATCATCCTTGATCGGAAATAATATAATCTGATTTGCACTGTCCCGAACAGGCAATTCGTATTTGTAATTGGTGATATGTTTGATTTTGAAAATTGGCATATTGGTTTTTATTATTATAGGTTACCACAGATAAAAAAGATAAACACAGATCATAAATCAATAAAAGAATAGTATCTGTGTTGATCTGTGCTCATCTGTGGTTAAAAAACTATTTATGAATTTGCGAAATAATATTCATTCAGCAGGTTTCCGATGCCGAAAAGTTCAGCTCTGATCTCTGTAAGGTAATGATGCAGCTGCTCTTCGTTCATGGTATTTACCGAGCTATAGGTGATCATGCTTTTTAAACGCCCTATTTTAAAAGATAAGTTGTTATAATGTTCGATATTGCTTTCGCTCTTTAACCGGTTAAAATACCTTTCGATATTATGCATCGCATACAGTGCCGACCTTGGAAAATCATTGTTGAGCATCACTAATTCGATGATGTTTTTTGCGTCGAAACCTTGCCTGTAAGTTTTTAGATATAACTCATAACCACCTAATGATAGCAATAAATGTTTCCAGTAGGATATATCCGTCAGCAGATCCGGATTGCTGCTTATCGAGCTGAATTTAATGTCGAGAATATCGACTGACTGTATGCTTCTCTCCAGGTGTTTGCCAATATTCATAAAACTTCTGCTTTCGCCGCGCTCCATCACACTGTCGGCAGTTCCGTTATATAACATTACCTGTTTGATCAAAACATCCAGGGCGGTAACCGGATCATCCTTCTGTACGTGCCACAATAATTTCTCGTCTTTTACCGCATGGTAATATTCGTTTAAACACTGCCATAAATCTTTAGGGATATGTTCCTGAACACTCCGTGCATTTTCCCTTGCCAGGGTAACGATGTTTAAAATAGAATTTTGATTCTCGCGGTTTAACAAGAGGTATTCTATTACCGCCCGGCTATCGTGCTGGATATTCAATAATTCATTTTCGTCATCTGACGAAAAAATCCTGATGACCGGCTTCCAGGTAAATTCCTGTATGGTATCTTGTGAGGAAGCATAATTTGTTTTTAACATGCGCAGCATACCATCGCTGCGCTCAACATATCTGCTTAGCCAATATAAGCTTGATGCAACTCTACTTAACATATTCTGTATTCTAAGAAGTTAAAACCCATGTATCTTTACTGCCACCGCCCTGCGAGCTGTTTACGACTAGCGAACCTTCTTTTAAAGCTACCCTGGTTAAGCCGCCCGGCACAATTGAAATGCCATCTGGTCCGTTTAAAGCGAAAGGGCGAAGATCGATTCTGCGTGGCGCCAGTTTTCCGTTGATAAAACACGGGGCTGAAGACAGGCTTATGGTAGGTTGAGCAATAAAATTGCGAGGATCTTTCAGTACTTCGATTTTGTATTCATTAGTTTCCTGCTCGCTGGCAGCATGCCCCATTAACATGCCATATCCACCACTTCCATTGGTTTTTTTTATGACCATCGTATTAATGTTTGCAAAAACATAATCGAGCTCGTCTTTATTGCTGAGCTGGTAGGTGGGTACATTCTTGAGTATGGGTTCTTCATTCAGGTAGTACCTGATCATATCTGGTACATAAGTATAAACGGCTTTGTCGTCGGCTACGCCATTGCCTATTGCGTTAATAATGGCTACATTGCCTTTGCGATAGGCGCCCATTAGGCCTGCAACGCCCAGTACGCTGTTCGGATTAAAAACCAGCGGATCAAGATAGTCGTCGTCTACACGGCGATAAATCACATCAACCTGCTGCAGGCCAGTGGTGGTTTTCATAAATACCTTTTGGTTTTTAACCACCAGATCGCGTCCTTCTACCAGTTCTACCCCCATTAAGCGGGCCAGGGTAGTATGTTCGTAATAGGCAGAATTATACATACCCGGGCTTAACAGTACAATTGTTGGGTTCGAAACAGCTCTGGGAGAGAGGCTCATTAAATTTTTATACAATATGGCAGGGTATTCGGTTACACTTCTTACGCCGCATTGCGGAATAAGGTCGGGGAATAATCTTTTGGTGATTTCCCTGTTCTCGAGCATATAGCTTACGCCCGAAGGTGTGCGCAGGTTGTCTTCAAGTACATAAAATGTTCCGTCATGATCTCTTATTAAGTCTATTCCGGCAATATGGATATAAATATCGTGTAATACGTTTACATTGTGCATCTCTCTTAAAAAATGCGGACAAGAATAAATTACGTTTATCGGTACAATCTGGTCTTTTAAGATAAATTGATTGCTATAAATGTCTTTTAAGAAAAGATTCAGCGCTTTTAAGCGTTGTTTTATTCCTTTTTCTATAAAACTCCACTCTGTTGAGGTAATAATTCTTGGAATAATATCAAAAGGAAAGATTTTTTCGATGCCTTCGCCACTATCATATACCGTAAAGGTAATGCCCTGGCTCATGAACAGCTTTTTAGCCAGTTCTTCTTTTTTGTTCAGGTTCTCGAGCGATTCTTTAGAGAAATTATTGATGAAGTTCGAATAATGATCTCGGTAATGATCGCCATTTAGGAACATTTCATCATATGTTTTGGGATGATTTAAGTAATTTTTTATAAAATCTTCTATCATTTTGCTTAAATATTTCCTTAAATTATGATTTTGAAAGGAAAAAACTAGTGTTTTTGTGTTAAAAATTAATTTTTATATGATTTATATCTATTTAATTTATTTTTCATGTCTGTATTTTAGTGTTTTATGTGTTTTTTATTAAAATATTTAAATTTTTTAATAAAAATACTTGCTAATATGAATAAAGTTTGTACTTTTGTAATGCTCGTTAATTATTATTATATATTTGGTTTAAAAAAAGCGCTGGTAACGGCGCTTTTTTTACAAAAGCATCAAGACTTATTCATAATCAACATAAACCAAACATCCTAAACCAGAAAGCTCCAGTAAAAACTGGAGCTTTTCTTTTTTGATGTCATTACAGTTCAGTAACGATAGGATAAAGTATGTCGGAAAGGAGCGTTCTCAAAGTAAAGTCGTCATTGCGAGGAGGCCTTTTCAGCCGACGAAGCAATCTTACGACTATGGATTGTAGCGATCGTTGTAAGATTGCTTCGTCGTTCCTCCTCTCAATGACGACCCCTCATAGGAATTCTAAGTGCATAAAAAAAGCTACCCTTTTTAGGATAGCTTTCAATATATGTTTTGTTGTTGTTATTCTTCTGAATAGGTGATTTTGTTCACGTGTTTATCAATTTCCCATCTTCCTGTACCTTCTTCGCCAATCACTTCGAACAATTCTAATGCCCTGCGTGCTTTGTATTCTTCTTCGCGTTGCTCTTTCAGGAACCAGTTTAAGAATTCCATGGTTACAAAATCCTGTTCTTTGTGGCATTTAGAAGCCAGGTTTTTAAAACTTTGGGTAATGGCAATCTCTGCTTCTAAAGCATCTTCGAAAACTTCCCTAAATCCGGCAAATTCGGTTTTAATACCAGAAACTTCCGGAGATATTGCGTTTCCGCCCATATCTAAAACATATTTGAACAATTTAAGCTGGTGTACTCTTTCTTCTTCAGATTGCTTTAAGAAATAATCTGCTGAAAAGTCGAATCCATTTTGGTCGCACCAAGATGACATTGATAAATATAGTGATGAAGAGTGGGCTTCTTTTTTGATCTGCTGATTTAATAATGTTTCGATATCCTGTGATATTAAACATTTAATGCGCATTAAGTCTTTCATAATTTTCTTTGCTTAACTAATGATACAAAGGTAACATCAAATTAAGCATATTGTGTGATTTATTTGCTATATGAAATTAGTCTAAATTGCTGATAATTAGTTATTTGTAATCAGTTTAAATAAGGGGCGGGGATGGGAATGGATAGCAGAATAACGCGAAACGGATAGTGCTTGAGGATCAGAAGGATAAAGGGAGGTTCATTGCCAATAATTAATAACTAATGAAACAATGACCAATAGCGAAATAGAAAAATTGCAAATGTGCGATATTGGATAACTAATGTATCAATAGCGATAGGAGTTGACAGTTTTCAGCTATCAGTGAATTTCAAGGAAATAAATCTCCTCAGATTATCGTCATTGCGAGAAGGCTTTTTTGCCGACGAAGCAATCTTTGTAACAGGATCACCGGCATGAAAGATTGCTTCGTCGTTCCTCCTCGCAATGACGATTCTTCTATAAGAATCTGTCAATGGTAGTTTATCTCAGGATTTTTCCGATATAATAGATACTGAAGTAACCCGACAGCTATTGAGTTCAGTATGACGCACCGAATGGATTGAACGAAAAATGGATGTAGTTAAACGATACAGTTTTCAGTTGGCAGTTTTCAGTTGATGGTTTGATATAAATGAATAACCAGTTTAAGCAATTGCTACAATTAACTAATTATGCTTACCATTAAGAAGTTAAGAAAATTAAGGTTTAAGTGAGGTTTGTGTGTAATATGGCTATTAGCCATGGGCTATCGAATCACTATCTGTTAAGCTGTTTAAGCAATTAAACTATTAACCAATCTGAACTACCAATAAACTAATGAGCTACTGAACTAACGACTAATAAACCAGTCTATAAAGGCAGTCGCTGATGAGGTGATTTAGTTTGAACATGGTAAAAGTACCCTGCAACAAATCTTTTAAAGCGATAATTTCTAACGCACTTAATAAATAGATGTGTTCGCAGCCATTAAAGGTAACCAGTTCGAAATCGGCTTTGTTGGTATTTAAAAGGAGTGCTTCAATATCAATATCTTCTACAACCTTTTTTAATTTTTGAAGCGACAGGCAATTAAAGCGTGCAAATTTGCCGCCAAAATCTACATAAAAGCAGTTTAATTTATCTGATTGATAAATAGAACCATGGGTATTTGAGAATACGTTAACCAGTTCATTAATATCGATACACGCTTTTTCCATCGGTTACAAAAATTGGCATTATTTAGATTAAATACAAATAAAAACGAAAATAAATTTGAAGCGTGCTGGGCGTGGGGCATTTAACGGCTCAAAAGCTATATAGGGAGGGGGTTATTTGAGCTTAAAGACCATATGATGGTAGAGTCCGCCTATAAACTGTTTTTCATTTTGAATAACAAAGCCCATGTTTTGGTAAAGTTTTAACGCACGATCATTGTTTTGTTCTACCAACAAACCTACAGTATGGTGGCCAAGTTGTTTGGCCCAATCTATACCTGCTTTAATGAGCTGTTTTCCTATTCCCTTTCCCTGGGCAATCGGATTAACGCTAATGGTATCGAGGTAGAATTCACCGCTTTGAGTCTCGGTGCCCTGACCGGCATTATTGGCCTGATGATGCTCAGCCAGGTATGCCAAAAATGGCAGGCGAAGCTTTAGGAGTTCTCCGCCATCATAAGCATTTAAAGATCCCAGGATTTTGCCCTCATCTTCAAAAACCAAGGTGTTTTCGTAACTGTATTGGTTGTTCTTTTGTTGGAAAAAATGTTTAAAGATCCGATTAATTATTTCATCGTCTTTTACATTGGTTAATTTCTTGGCCAGCTTGCCCATCGCCTGAATAATCAGTGGTACAACTTCTTCTGTATCTGCGGGCATAGCTGGTCTGATCATCTAAATATCGCTTAGGTTAAAAGTTTCGTCCACACGGATTCCTTTTTCTGTTCGCTGTAAGGTGCAACATTCGTTAACGGGATCGTGCTCCAGGTATAATATATAGTTGTTGTTAACAGCTTCTTCTAAAAAAGCCTGTTTCTCGGTCAAGGTTTTTAAAGGAAACATATCATAAGCCATTACATAGGGCAGGGGAAGGTGACCCACCGAAGGTAAGAGGTCGGCCATATATACAATGGTTCTGCTTTTGTAACTGATTTTTGGCAGCATCATGGCATCGGTGTGGCCATAGGCGAAACTGATGCTGATATTTTTCTGCCATTCGATATTTTCTTTTTCGGCTACAAATTTAAGCTGTCCGCTTTCCTGGATCGGCAGAATGTTTTCTTTTAAGAAAGAAGCTTTTTCCCTCGCATTTGGCGCTACTGCCCACTGCCAATGTTTTTCATTACTCCAATAATGTGCATTTTTAAAGGCTGGTATCAGTTTCTCATTTTCTCTTACTATTGCCCCGCCAACATGATCAAAATGAAGGTGTGTGAGGAAAACATCCGTAACATCAGCTGTGCTAAAACCCAACTGCGCTAACGATTTTTCCATCGAGTCATCCCCATGCAGGTAATAATGACTGAAAAACTTTTCGTCCTGTTTGTTCCCAATTCCGGTATCCACTAAAATCAATTGATTACCTTCTTCAATTAACAGGCAGCGCATGGCCCAGGTACAAAGGTTATTCGCATCAGCAGGGTTTGTTTTTTGCCAGATGGCCTTGGGTACAACGCCGAACATAGCGCCACCATCTAATTTAAATAAGCCTGTGTTTATGGTGTGGAGTTTCATTTTTGTAGTATCAAGTAATTAGTATCAAGTAATTAGTATCAAGTATCAAGTAGTTAGTATCTAGTAGCAAGACCGGAATTGGTTAAAAATACAAAAACCCTTCAGCTTTAACTAAAGGGTTTTTGTAAATGATATTGGTTTTACTTATCGATGTGGCACCTTAGGCCTTCCACCTTTAAACCTTCTACCTTATAAGTGTATCACTTCTCCGTATGCATCAGCAGCAGCTTCCATAATGGCTTCGCTCATGGTAGGGTGAGGGTGAACAGATTTAATCATTTCGTGACCAGTAGTTTCTAATTTACGGGCAACTACGATTTCGGCGATCATTTCGGTAACGTTGGCACCGATCATGTGTGCGCCTAATAATTCTCCGTATTTAGCATCGAAAATTAATTTTACGAAACCATCTTTAGCACCGGCAGCACTTGCTTTACCTGATGCAGAGAATGGAAATTTACCAATCTTTAACTCGTAACCAGCTGCTTTAGCTGCTTTTTCGGTATAACCTACTGAAGCAATTTCTGGGGTGCAATACGTACATCCCGGGATGTTGTTGTAATCTAATGGCTCGGCATGCTGACCAGCAATTTTTTCTACACAGATAATACCTTCTGCAGAAGCCACATGGGCAAGTGCCTGACCGCCTACTACATCGCCAATTGCATAATAACCTTTAACTGAAGTATTGTAGAATTCGTCGGTAACAATTTTGCCTTTCTCCGTTTTGATACCGGTTTCTTCTAAGCCGATGTTTTCGATGTTTGCTACAATGCCAGCAGCTGAAAGCACGATGTCGGCCTCGATAGTTTGCATACCCGAAGCTGTTTTAACCGAAACTTTACAGCCCGCACCGCTGGTATCTACAGATTCAACACTTGCTGATGTCATGACATCGATACCTACTTTTTTCAGGCTGCGTAACAATTGTTTAGAAACGTCTTCATCTTCAACCGGAACAACATTATCCATAAATTCTACGATGGTTACTTTTGTGCCCATAGTAGCATAGAAATAAGCAAACTCTACACCAATAGCACCAGAACCTACTACTACCATACTTTTTGGTAATTCAGGAAGTACCATGGCCTGGCGGTAGCCGATAATTTTTTTACCGTCTTGTTTCAGGTTAGGCAATTCTCTTGAACGGGCACCTGTAGCAATGATGATATTTTTAGCACTTAGCTCTTGTTGAGAGCCATCTGCACCTTTAACTTCTAATTTGTTTCCTGGTTTTACTTTACCAGTACCCATGATGACGTCAATTTTATTTTTTTTCATTAAAAATTGAACGCCTTTACTCATGCCATCGGCTACACCGCGGCTGCGTTTTACCACGGCAGCAAAATCTGCGGTTGCACCAGCAGTAGTAATTCCGTAATCAGCAGCATGATTAATATATTCGAAAACCTGAGCACTTTTTAAAAGCGCTTTAGTAGGGATACAGCCCCAGTTTAAACAAATACCACCTAATGATTCACGCTCAACAATTGCAACTTTTAGTCCCAACTGAGAAGCTCTGATTGCAGCTACGTAACCACCTGGGCCGCTGCCTAAAACAATAACGTCGTAATTCATCTGTTTTTTAATCTATTTTAAAGAGATTTGTTTTAATTGTTTTGTATTATCTGTAATCGTCTGGTTTCATTCCTTAATCAGGGCTGCCCCACATCCGGATTACAAAATTTAAAAGATCTTCATCCAGCAACAATCGCTCAAAACTAAAAAAAAAATGTCAATTGCTTAGCTCAATATTGAGATAACAGTGAAAATTTACAATGATTGAATATTGTTTTAAGCATGCTGTTTAAAAATCACAACTACAATCAGGTGGATTTGCAGAATAATATATTGATAAGCTGGTAAAAAGTTAAATAACCGCGATGTTTAGGGTTTAAAAAATGTTGTTAACATGTATTATTTGAAAAATACCAATGTTAGCATAGGTTTTCTGCTTAAATTATAATCAACTGTTGATTTTATTATTAAAAATTTAGTTTTATAAACAATGTATTGATAAACTGAAAGTTATAATCACTGCAATATGTGTTAAATGTTGAAAAGTTTTGCCTGACTTAATAATTATTTAACATTAGATGTTAAAATGTGTTAAATTTTATTGGGTACATTTGCGGCATAATATAATATCCCTATTAGATTTATTATTCAACAACAAAAAACATTTAAAAAACAAAGTATGAAGAAATCTTTACTTTTAAGATTAGTACTGGTTATTGTTGCATTTGTAGGTATTGCCATTGGTGCCAATGCACAGGTAACTACATCATCAATGACAGGAACAATTAAGGATGCCAAAGGCGCCTTACCTGGTGCGAGTGTGAAAGCAACACATACACCAACTGGGACTGTTTATTCGGTATCTACAAACAACGATGGCCGTTTTACCATCGGTGGTATGCGGGTTGGTGGTCCTTATACCATTGAAGTTAGTTTTGTTGGTTACAGACCGGAGAAACAAACTGAAGTTTATTTGAAGTTAGGAGAACCTTACTTATTAAATCTAGTTTTAACTGATAATAGCTCTACGTTGGCTGAAGTTAAAGTTATTGGTCAAAGCACCAATTCTATAATGAATTCAAGTAGGAATGGAACTTCTACTGTTATTAGCAAACAACAGATCCAAAATCAACCAACTATTAGCAGAAGTGTTAACGATTTAACCCGTTTAACGCCACAGGCAAACGGAACTTCAATTGGTGGTGGTAACTATCGTTCGAACAATTTTACCGTAGATGGTGCTAACTTCAATAACCAATTTGGTATTGGTCAGAACATCCCTGCTGGTGGTTCTCCAATTTCAATTGATGCCTTGGAGCAAATCTCAATCAATGTAACACCATTTGATGTTCGTCAAACTGGTTTTACTGGAGGTTCGGTAACTGCGGTTACCCGGTCTGGTACAAACACTTTTACCGGAAATGCATTTTACACGATGCGTGGTGAAGAACAACAAGGAAAAAGAATTGGTGAAACATTTAGATTAGGTACGCTTCAAAAGCTTGATGAGAAAAATTATGGCTTTAGTTTTGGTGGCCCAATTGTTAAGGACAAATTGTTCTTCTTTGTGAATTATGAGAAGAAACACACTATTCAGCCAGGAACAAACAAAATTGCTTCAACTCCACAACTTGCTTTTGGCGGAGTAGGAACACCATCTTATGTTGCAAAACCTACTGAAACTTTCTTAAATACAGTTTCATCTTATTTGCAATCTAAATATGGTTACGAGACAGGTCCTTATCAAGGATACTCGAATATCAGTGATAACGAGAAAATGTTTGCACGTTTAGATTGGAATATCTCAAAATCTCAACGTTTCAGTGTACGTTATAATCAAGTAGAGAGTCAATCGCCTTCGCCTTTAAGTAACTCTACAACCGGATCTGGAGCAACTTTCTCTACAGCAAATAACAGAACTGCAAACACCGCATTATCTTTTGCAAATTCAAACTACTACCAAGCTGCAAACTTATATTCTGCTGTAGCTGAATTAACCTCATCTTTCGGAAGTAAAGTAACAAATGTTGCTAGGGCAACTTATTCTCATCAAAATGACCCAAGAAAATCAGATAGCAGCCCATTTCCTTTAGTGGATATACTTGATGGTCCTGCAGTTGCAACTTCTTTCGGCTACGAGCCATTTACTTATGGTAACTTGCGGGATGTTAAGGGATACACTTATTCTGATGATTTAAGTATTGCTTTAGGAAAACATAACTTAAGTTTAGGATTACAAGCAGAATTTAGTACCACTAAAAATGGTTTTCAACGTTTCGGAACAGGTTATTATATCTTTAATTCTTGGGCTGATTTTGTAAATAATGCCAAGCCTTCGAACTATGCTGTTACTTATCCTTTAACAGCTGATGGTTCTCAAGCTTATCCTAGCTTTGAGTTTAACCAGTATTCAGCATACTTACAAGATGAATTTACGGTATCTGACCGTTTAAAATTAACTGCCGGTTTACGTGTTGAACAAGCTACTTATCCTGATGTATCGGAAGTAAGAACGCATCCATTGGTTGCTGGTCTTTCTTTCGCAGGTCAAAAAGTTGATACCGGTTTATTACCTGAAAATAGAATTTCTTATTCGCCTCGTTTTGGTTTTAACTGGAATGTTTTCGGAGACCGTTCGTTCCAGGTACGTGGTGGTACAGGTATCTTTACCGGTCGTATTCCATTTGTATGGATTGTTTCTCAATCGGGTGACGCTGGATTATTACAATATACCCAAACTTATTCAGGTCAAGCAAATACTCCATTTTTTAATCCAAGCATAGCCCCAAATTTATTGAGTGCTGCTCCTGCAGCAGGTTCTTCAATTCCAAGTAGCATTAGCGTAATGTCTCCTAACTTGAAACTTCCACAGACCTGGAAATCAAGCTTAGCATTTGATATTAAATTGCCTTGGGGTATTGTTGGAACCTTGGAAGGTATTTATGGACGTGATCTAAACGTTGCAGTAGCTCAAAACATAAACTTAGTTAATCCAACAGCATTAAACATCAGTGGTTATGGCGATACTAGGCTAATGTTTCCTTCTGGTGGTCAGTTGCCAACAACATCAACAGGTGCATTTGCTAGACAAAACGTTTCTTTAACAAGTGCTGGTGCAGTTACAACTTCTGCTGCTACGACCAGTTCTTCTGGTTTTAACGTTATTCAAATGACTAATGCTAAAGGTGGATATAACTGGCAGGCTACTGCACAATTAACAAAACAATTTCAAGGTGGTTTAGCTGCAATGATCGCTTATACCCGATCTGATCAACGCAATTATGGCGATGGTGGTGGTGATCAGTTATTAAATTTATGGTCAATTCCTGCCACTGCTGGTAATCCAAATAACCCAACCTTAAGCTATTCTCAGAATTTAAATCCTGATCGTATTATTGCAAATATTTCATATAGAAAAGAATATTTTGGAAATTTAGCGACTTCGTTCTCATTGTTCTATGAAGGAACTCAACAAGGTAGATTCTCATATACTTACAGCACCGATTTTAATCGTGATGGTCAATCAGGAAATGATTTAATTTATATACCTAAAGCAGGAGAAATGACGGCTTCATCTTTTGTCGCTATTCCAGCTGGAACAACTAACTATAAAGTTGCCTACAGTGCTCAAGAACAAGCCGATATATTCGAAGCTTATATTCAACAAGATGCTTATTTGAGCAAACATAGAGGTGAATTCGCCCAACGCAATGCTGGTACTTCACCTTGGAGAAATCAGTTCGATTTTAGGTTAACGCAAGAAGTTTTCAAAAACTTTGGAAAAACTAAAAATTCATTCCAGTTTACAGTTGATATTTTCAATGTTGGTAATTTGCTTAACCGTAAATGGGGTAATGTTAATTTTGTTAATAGTTCTGCTATTTTGGTTCCTCAAAATGTTGGTTCTATCAGCAATACAACTAAACCTACTTTCAGACTTAACAATAGTCAAGGTGATATTACGAGAGAAACATTTGGTACTTCTCAAACCATTTCTTCAACTTATTATATGCAGTTTGGTGTTCGTTATAACTTTAACTAATACATAACAAATTATATAATATTAAAGCGCCGATCGTCTCTGATCGGCGCTTTTTTTGTTACAAAGAATGGGAATACGATTTATGATTTCGAACTATTCAGATACTATCCTACCTCTTTTTTAACCTTTGCAGGCACACCCGCAACCATCACATGCGGTGGAACATCTTTTGTCACGCAAGCTCCTGCCGCAATATAGGCTCTCTTTCCAATCGTTATACCAGGGATTATTGTTGCCCCAGCCCCGATAAACACACCTTCATTAACATGCACATTTCCGGCAATGGTTACACCGGGAGAAATGGTCACATAGTCTTCTAGTACGCAATCGTGACTGATGTTGCAGTTGGAATTCACAATACAGTGATTACCGATATGCACATTTGCATTGATTACACAGCCTGGCGCAATACAGTTGCCGTAACCGATTTTAATTGAAGGGCTGATGTAGTTGTGTTGATGGATGATATTGATGAATTGATAGCCCTTGTTTTCTAATAGCTCAATGATAGATTTTCTTTCATAAGTGCCTATTGCACCAATTAATGCAATATTTAAAGCAACAGTATGTTTTTCTAAAAAGGATGGTAAAGAAATAACAGGCTTGGCTATATTTGGATGATTAATTGCATTTTCTAAGTTTATTACATACCCTGCTAACTGATAGTCGTTATTGCCGTTTAAATATTCGCTAAGCTCTGTAGCATGTTTGCCTGCACCCAGAAGATATACATTGATCATAACGTTATTCCTATTTGGAGTAGTTTATTTAAATCCAATATACATTTATATCAGCAAAATTAAATGATGTATCGATAAAACTTAATAATACGTCAACAAGGATATAATGGTAGCCAACTGTAGTATAGATTAATGACTGTCTTTGCGATGTTTTTTATTATAACTAAAACCATTTTAACCAAAAAATGATTTTAATATTAGTCTATTTATTTAAAACTAATATTAAAAACAATGAGCACTTCAAAACAGACCCACGATCATGCTAAAATAAAAGCCTGGGCAGCGCAACACAATGGCGTACCGGCGATGGTTGCTGATACAGCAAAAACCAGCGGAGGTGGTATTTTAAGGATACATTTTCCAAAGCATAGCGATAGTTCATCAGATTTAAAGGAGATAGATTGGGATACCTTTTTTAAAACCTTTGATGAAAACAAACTCGATTTTTTGTATCAGGATAAAAAAGCAGATGGAGAGGAGAGTACCTTCCATAAATTTGTAGAACGCGGGTAATAAATAAAAGGCTGCTGAAATTTAATTTTCAGCAGCCTTTTTAAATTGTATCTTAATGCTTAATTATAAACGAAAGTTCCTTTTTCGCTTTCGATGGTCACCTGTTTCTGCTCGCCTTTTTCTACGCGACCGATAATCTGCGCATCGATATTAAAGCTTGTTGCTATTTCGATAATGCTTTCGGCAATCTCCTGAGGAACATATAATTCCATCCTGTGGCCCATGTTAAATACTTTATACATTTCTTTCCAATCGGTACCCGATTGTTCCTGGATCAATTTAAATAGGGTAGGGATAGGAAATAAGTTATTCTTGATGACGTGGATATCATCATTGATGAAATGTAATACTTTGGTTTGCGCACCACCGCTGCAGTGTACAATTCCATTGATCTGGCTACGATGGCTTTCTAAAATCTTTTTGATTACAGGTGCATAAGTACGCGTAGGGGATAATACCAATTTACCCACAGTAGTTTTGCCGAATCCTTCAATATCTATTTCTTCTGTTAATTGTTTTTTTCCGGAGAAAACCAGATCGAATGGAACAGCCGGATCGAAACTTTCAGGGTAATTATGGGCTACTGTTTTATCGAAAACATCGTGACGGGCAGAGGTTAACCCGTTCGATCCCATACCACCATTATATTCTGTTTCGTAGGTGGCTTGTCCGGACGATGCCAGTGCCACAATTACGTCGCCAGGTTGAATGTTATCGTTGCTGATGATATCTTCGCGCTTTAAGCGGCAGGTTACGGTAGAATCGACGATAATGGTCCTCACTAAATCGCCAACATCGGCAGTTTCGCCGCCGGTAGAATAAATCGAGATGCCTTGTTCGCGCAGATCGGCCAAAATTTCTTCTGTACCGTTAATTACAGCAGCAATCACTTCTCCCGGGATCAGGTTTTTATTCCTTCCAATGGTTGAGGATAATAAAATGTTATCGGTAGCACCAACACAGATTAAATCGTCGATATTCATGATGATGGCATCTTGCGCAATACCTTTCCAAACGGAGATATCTCCGGTTTCTTTCCAGTATACGTAAGCTAGAGAAGATTTGGTGCCTGCACCGTCTGCATGCATGATATTGCAATATTCCTCATTACCACCTAAAATATCGGGGATGATTTTGCAGAATGCTTTAGGGAAAATTCCTTTATCGATGTTTTTGATGGCATTGTGCACATCTTCTTTTGAGGCAGAAACGCCACGTTGATTGTACCTGTTATCACTCATGTTGGCGCAAAGATAAGGTTTTAAGGGGAAAGACTAAAGCTAAATACTTAAGGTTTTTTGTAGCTAAATGGCAAGGCTTTTTTACCTGGTAGGGCACCTAAGTTTGTTTATCACGAAGGCACAAAGCGCACAAAGGTTTAAGGTTGTAAAAGGTAGCGTTTTGTTTTTTGAAAGTGAAGGTTGGTTTTTCATGGCGGCTTGCAGCCCCGCTTTTCCTCTCCCGACTTTATTTCCTGCCCTGTGGACGCAGATATTTAATTTTTTTTGCTCCTATGCCGCAGGGCATCAAACTTTTGAGGCATCAAAAGTATGTAAAAATGCTTTGTCAATCCAGCAATGGGCCTTTTACACAATCCTGCACACATCAAAAAAACAGCGGCACTTCGTTTTGTGTTCAATTCATGAAAAAACTTTGAATTATGTCTATAAACACAAAACCACTGCGTTTAAGGTTTGGTAATGCCATTTATACTATTTTGCACCTGTTTTTTTGATTTCTCCGGCCCTTGGGATTGACGGCGTCCTTCGGTAAAGCTTGTGGATTTTCAAAGCCAGTTAGCATGATGCCCAAAACTATTCCTAAAAAAGAGGTGTACACATAGTAGGACTTTATTTCAGGACCATAGAATTGGGATTAGGAAGGTTCTTTGTAGTTTTTTTTTCTTTGCACAGGCCTATCAGAAATAAACCTGATTGCATGGATGCTGTAAACGAGGGATTTAAAAGTTGAAGAAAATTTTACAGCAGGAAGGAAAGCAGGACCGGATTAACCGGCAGGCACTGGTATTGCTTTCCAAAAAAAAATGTCTTTGTCAACGTAATCCACTTTTCGATTAGATCCTGAACCAAGTTCAGGAAGACGTTGCGGTGAGGATAACAGCAACCAATTTTGATAATTAATCGATTAACCAGTTTTCATTGACAGTTTACTTTTAAAGGAAAGCAATGACTAATGAACCAATGACTAATGGCCAATGAACCAACAAAAAAGGGCGTAAAGTTAAACCTTACGCCCTACACTTTAAACCTTACAGCTTAAAATCTATTTCATGAATAATAATTCTCTGAATTTTGGTAAAGGCCAAACGCTATCGTCAACAATCTGCTCTAATTTATCGGCATGGTAACGGATAATATCGAAGTAAGATTTAACTTTCTCATCGTAAGCAATCGCTTTTTCGCGGGTATCTTCGATTTTGTTGGTTAATTTACGTTCTTCTAACATCGCATCGATATTGGTTTTAACAATTTCTAAATGCTCTGATAATTTTTTAACGATATCGATAGAAACTTTGCTGTCTACACCAATTGCTTTTAATCCTTGTACGTTTTCGATTAAAGCGTTTTGGTAAGCAATTGCAGCTGGGATAATGGCCGTGTTAGCCACTTCGCCCATTACACGTGCCTCGATCTGCAGTTTTTTATAGAAGTTTTCTAACATGATTTCATGACGGGCATGGATCTCACGTGTGCTATAAATACCTGTTGTTGCAAATAACTCAGCAGATTTTTCAGTTAAATAAGCATCTAAAGCTTTTGGTGTAGTTTTGATGTTAGATAAACCGCGTGCTGCAGCTTCATCTTCCCACTCCTGGCTATAACCATTGCCTTCGAAACGGATGTTTTTAGATTCTTTGATGTATTTTTTGATCACGGTTAATAAAGCGATGTCTTTTTTATCACCTTTTTTGATCAATTTATCAACTTCAACTTTAAATTTAACCAATTGCTCAGCCATAATCGCGTTTAAGATCGTCATTGGTGCAGAAGAGTTTGCTGAAGATCCAACAGCTCTAAGCTCAAATTTGTTACCTGTAAATGCGAAAGGAGAAGTACGGTTACGGTCGGTATTATCTAATAAAATCTGAGGGATTTTAGGGATACCTAACCAAAGTGCATTGTCTTCTTTGATTTTTTTGCTGATACGTGAGTGCTCAATCTCATCTAATACATCGTTCAACTGAGAACCTAAGAAGATAGAGATAATTGCAGGTGGCGCTTCGTTAGCACCTAAACGGTGATCGTTGCTTACTGATGCAATACTTGCACGTAATAAATCGGCATGCTCGCTAACGGCTTTAATTGTGTTTACAAAGAAAGCAAGGAACATTAAGTTGTTTTTAGGTGTTTTACCTGGTGCCAATAAGTTTTTACCGGTATCAGTAATTAACGACCAGTTGTTGTGTTTACCTGATCCGTTGATACCGGCGTATGGTTTTTCGTGTAATAATACACGGAAATGGTGACGACGGGCAACTTTTTCCATCAAATCCATCAATAATTGATTGTGATCGATAGCCAGGTTGATTTCTTCATAAATCGGTGCGCACTCAAACTGAGATGGTGCAACCTCATTGTGACGGGTTTTTAAAGGAATACCTAATTTTAAGGCCTCATTTTCGAAATCTACCATGTAGCTGAATACACGCTCAGGGATAGAACCGAAATAATGATCTTCTAATTGCTGGCCTTTAGCAGACATGTGCCCGAATAAAGCACGGCCTGTTAATAATAAATCTGGACGAGCATTGAACAATGACTCATCAACCAGGAAATATTCTTGTTCGATACCTAAAGAAGCATTTACTTTAGTAATGCTTTTATCGAAATATTGGCAAACATCAACAGCAGCTTTATCAAGCGCAGCTAATGCTTTTAATAAAGGTGCTTTATAATCCAAGGCTTCACCGGTATATGATACGAATACTGTAGGGATACATAGTGTTTTACCTGCTTTGCTTTCCATGATGAAAGCTGGAGAAGAAGGATCCCAAGCAGTATAACCACGAGCTTCGAAAGTATTACGGATACCACCGTTAGGGAAACTAGAAGCATCTGGCTCTTGTTGAACTAAAGCACTACCTGCAAATTTCTCGATAGCACCATCGCCACTTGGCTCAAAAAATGAATCATGTTTTTCGGCAGTTGTACCAGTTAATGGCTGGAACCAGTGCGTGTAGTGCGTTGCGCCAGCGCTCATTGCCCAAGCTTTCATAGCTGTAGCAATTTGGTTAGCATCGTCAGAATTGATCAATTCACCTTGGTTGATAGATGAAATTAATTTTTCATACACGTCCTTAGATAAGAAATCTCTCATTTTTTTCTTATCAAATACATTCGAGCCGTAAAAATCAGAAATTTTCGCCGCAGGAGATTTAACTTCTGGTGAAATTCTGTTTTGAGCCTCTTTTAATGCGATGGTTCTTAAGCTTTTCATTAATTTGTTATGTTTTTTGTCAAAAATAGTATATTTTATTAATTTTCGTAAAAGAATCGTATTATTTATATCAATTTTATTGAAAATGAAATAAAAAAATGTTTTTCAGATGAAAAATTTCATTTTTTGTAAAGAAAATAGATTTTTCGATTGTTTTATGGAATTGAAGATTTTGCTGCATCATGCTATAAAAATAAAAGCTATGCTCAACTCTTCAATTAACGTATACAAAACCGAGTGGCTCGATCTTGTATTTGCAAACCGCAACAAAAACTATGGTGCTTATGAATTAAGGTCTAAATCTTCATCGATTATGACAAGAGCACTTTTCGTATCCGGAAGCCTTTTTGTACTCTTGTGTTTCTCTCCCTTAATTTATTCAAAGCTATTCCCGAAAGAAATTGTTGTAGAAACACCACCAACGGAAGTAAAATTGGACAAAATTATCCACCAGATGAAGCCAAAGACTCCTGAACCAGAGAAAAAGGTTGAGCCTGCAAAAGCTGATCCGATAAAGGTTAAAACGGTTGCTTTGTCTAATAATATTGTAGTGGTTAATAAGGTAGATATTGTTGATCCGCCAACGATTAAAGAAATACAGAATGCAGTGATCAGTGATAAGACACAGGATGGAGTTGAAGCCCCTAATTTGGTAATCCCAGATAATAAAGGCAATGGTAATGGCACAGGTATCGCTAAAGATGGCGCAGAAAACGGTGATCCGAATGCTGTTTTAACTATTGGTGGAGTAGATGAATACCCTGAATTTACCGGAGGTGCCAAAGCCTGGTCTAAATATATGGAACGTAACTTAAGGTATCCATCAAGAGCACAGGAGGAAGGTGCCGGAGGAAAAGTATTTGTAAGCTTTGTAGTAGAGAAAGATGGTTCGATTACCGATGTAACTGTAGTTAAAGGGATTGGTTTTGGATGTGATGAAGAAGCCATTAAAGTAATTAAAAAATCGCCGTTATGGAAACCGGGAAAAAATAAAGGGGTTCCGGTTCGTGTAAGGTATAATATGGCGATTAATTTTCAGATGATGTAAAACTGATAATGAGGGATGCTTTCTAAGCTGCATGATAGATGCTGAAACAAGTTCAGCATGACGACAACGCTCAGGATGACACCTCGGTGAAAATGCCTGAATAATTTTTTTATTAATGCTCTTATAGAAAAATGTGAGGTTGGGTAAATTGAAACGGTTTGGGCGGTGCCCGGGCCGTTTTTTTGTGTTAGTGGACTGTTAGCCTGTCCCCGTTTTTAATAGCGGAGCGGAAATATGTCCATAAAACCGCTTCTACGGGTAATATTTATTGTTGACTTTTTGGAAAGCAAGAACAGCACCTTTTTCTCATTATAGTCCCGCCCTTTGTTTCAAATCCTCGCCCTCGTCCTCAGACTGCGGGTTTTCCACTTCGGTCGGGTTTAGGTGGGCAAGGCAGGTGGTGTTATTAAAGGTTTAACCTGGGACAGAAACAAGTCTTATGCTGAAGGGCAGGCTTTTGTTCAATAAACCCGACAGAGCGGTTAGCCCACAGTGAAGCGCAGCGGAACGAGGACTATAAGCGATGGCGGGTGTACAGCAGCTATGAAAGGCGGAACGCTCGTTTCATGATAAAAATTATTTAGAAGAATAAAATTAAACCGTCATTTCGCCTGAAGCTTGCCGGTTTAAGCATCTGTTATTATTTATCATGGTATGCTTGCTTGTTTCACAGGTTTCATCGGTAGCGAAATGGAGAAATCTATCTCCACAGATCTCTCGACTGCGTTGCACCCGATAGCTATCGGGGCCGCTCGAAATGACGAATGCTTGTAAATAAAAAATGGATGACGGTTTTAATTCCATCATCCATTTTACATCTTGTACTAGTTTCTTATCCTTTATTTTCAATCCACTTGCGTGCATTTACGAAGGCTTCCATCCAAGGCGAAACCTCGTCTTTACGGCCTTGCGGATAATTTGCCCAGTGCCATTGGAACAATGAACGCTCAATGTGCGGCATCATAACCAGGTGACGGCCAGTTTCATCACATAACATTGCGGTGTTGTAATCTGATCCATTCGGGCTCGCCGGATAGGTTTCGTAAGCATATTTGGCTACGATTTTATATTGATCTTCTGCGTATGGCAATGAGAATCTTCCTTCGCCATGCGATACCCAAACGCCTAAAGTGCTTCCGGCCAGGGTAGATAACATGACCGAATTGTTTTCTTGTAAGGTTAACGAAGTGAAAATACTTTCGTGCTTGCCACTTTTGTTGTGGAGCATTTTAGGTTTTTCTTCGTGGTCTTTGTTAATTAAGCCCAGCTCTACAAATAACTGGCAACCATTACAAACCCCAACGGATAAAGTATCAGGGCGGGCAAAGAATTTCTCTAATGCTACCCTTGCTTTTTCGTTGTATAAAAATGCACCTGCCCAACCTTTGGCCGATCCTAAAACATCAGAATTAGAGAAACCACCAACTGCACCGATAAACTGGATGTCTTCTAAAGTTTCTCTTCCGGTAATTAAATCGGTCATGTGTACATCTTTTACATCAAAACCTGCCAAATACATGGCATTGGCCAGTTCGCGCTCAGAGTTACTGCCTTTTTCGCGGATAATGGCTGCTTTTGGTCGTGGTTTAGTTGGATCGATTACAGGTTTCTTTCCGTCAAACTGTAATGGGAAAGTGTAATTTAATACATGATTTTTATAATTGTCGTAACGTTCTTTTGCCAATCCGTTTCCGGTTTGTTTACTATCTAATAAGTATGAGGTTTTAAACCAAACATCACGTAAATGGTCGATATCAAAGCTGAAGCGATCAGCAGCATTTTTAACTTCCAATTTAGCCGATTGGGTAACCTCACCAATTTTGTGGAAAGCAACGCCAGCTTTTGCAAAGATATCTTCAACAGCAGCATCAGCCTGGAACACGATACCAATGTTTTCTGCAAATAATACTTTAATGCTATCCGCTTCTGCTAGTGAAGACAAATCGATCGAAGCACCTAAATTGCGGTCGGCAAAGCACATTTCCAATAGGGTTGTGATTAAACCACCACTACCAATATCGTGACCTGCCTGGATTTGGTCAGCTTTGATTAATTGTTGTAATGTGTTGAAAGCCGTTTTAAATTGATCAGCACCTTTAACATCAGGTGTTTCTGTACCGATTTTGTTTAAAATCTGTGCAAAAGACGAACCGCCTAATTTATAGGTATCGTTAGAAAGGTTGATGTAATAAATTGATCCGCCGTTTTTTTGAAGTACCGGCTCAACCACTTTAGTAATATCGTCGCAATTTGCCCCGGCAGAAATAATTACCGTGCCCGGTGCAATTACATCACCATCTTTGTATTTCTGTTTCATCGATAGCGAATCTTTTCCGGTTGGGATATTGATTCCTAAATCGATGGCAAAATCAGAACAAGCTTTTACTGCTGCATATAAACGGGCATCTTCTCCCTCGTTTTTACAGGCCCACATCCAGTTGGCAGAAAGTGAAACACTTTTTAAGCCATCTTTTAGCGGTGCCCAAACAATATTCGAAAGTGATTCTGCAATGGCATTGCGGCTACCTGCTGCAGGATCGATCAAGGCTGAAAGTGGTGCATGGCCAACTGAAGTGGCAATACCTTCTTTCCCCTGAAAATCTAAAGCCATTACACCACAGTTGTTCAATGGTAACTGTAACGGACCTGCGCATTGTTGTTTGGCTACGCGGCCACCCACGCAACGGTCTACTTTATTGGTTAACCAATCTTTAGCAGCCACCGCTTCTAATTGAAGCACCTGTTCTAAATAGGTGTTTAATTCGTTGTTGTTATAGGTTACAGCTTCGTATTTACGATCGATGGTTTGATCGTCCATTACGATTTTTGGTGAACTGCCAAACATGGCGGCCAATTCAAAATCCATCGGTTTTAAACCTGTTGTTGCAGATTTAAAGGTAAAACGGTGATCGCCTGTTACTTTACCTACGGTATACATAGGTGAGCGTTCGCGGTCGGCTATTTTTTGTAAGGTTTCGATATGCTCGTTGCCGATTACCAAACCCATTCTTTCCTGCGATTCGTTACCGATAATTTCTTTGGCGGAAAGGGTAGGGTCGCCCACTGGCAATTTATCGAGGTCTATTAAACCACCTGTTTCTTCAACCAGTTCTGATAAACAGTTTAAGTGACCACCTGCACCGTGATCATGGATAGAGATAATCGAATTGTGATCGCTTTCTACCATGCCACGCACCGCATTTGCAGCACGTTTTTGCATTTCGGGATTTGACCGCTGGATGGCGTTTAATTCAATTCCGCTTCCGTGCTGACCGGTATCTGCAGATGAAACAGCTGCACCGCCCATTCCGATCCTATAATTTTCTCCACCCAGAATAACGATGTTATCGCCCTCCTGTGGTTTAAGTTTTTGCGCCTGGCTGGCTTTACCGTAACCGATACCACCCGCAAGCATAATTACTTTGTCGAAACCTAGTTTTCTGGGTGTCACACTGAGCTTGTCGATGTGTTCGTCGTGTTCGAAAGTTAAAACTGAACCCGTAATAAGCGGTTGACCGAATTTATTTCCAAAATCTGTAGCACCATTTGATGCTTTGATCAGGATATCCATCGGGGTTTGGTATAACCATGCTCTTTCTTTAACACCTTTTTCCCATGGGCGGTTATCTTCTAAACGCGAAAGCGCGGTCATGTAAACGGCAGTTCCTGCTAAAGGCAACGAACCTTGTCCGCCTGCTAAACGGTCTCTGATTTCACCTCCCGAACCTGTTGCTGCACCGTTAAAAGGTTCAACAGTAGTAGGGAAATTATGGGTTTCTGCTTTTAAGGAGATTACCGATTCGAAATCGCTTGTGGTATAATAATCAGGTTCATCGGCACGTTTAGGGGCAAATTGCTGCACTTTTGGGCCTTTGATAAAAGCTACGTTATCTTTATAGGCTGAAACAATATCGTTAGGGTTTTCTTCTGACGTTTTCCGGATCAATTTAAACAAAGAAGTAGGTTGTTCTACGCCATCGATTACAAATTTGCCATTGAAAATTTTATGGCGGCAGTGTTCCGAATTCACCTGAGAGAAACCAAAAACTTCAGAATCGGTTAACGGTCTTTCTAATTTTTGCGCTAATGTATTTAAATACTCAACTTCTTCATCACTTAATGAAAGTCCTTCTTGTTTGTTGTAAGCAGCAATATCGGTGATTTCTAAAATCGGCTCAGGTTTAATGTTGATGGTATATACCTCCTGATCGAGCTTGTCGTATTTTTGAGAAAGCATCGGGTCGTAATCAGCAAAATTTTCATCAACCTGCTTAAATTCTTCAATCCTGATGATTCCCTGCATGTCCATGTTCTGGGTAATCTCTACTGCGTTGGTACTCCATGGAGTAATCATTGCTGCTCTTGGTCCAACGAAAAAGCCTGTTAAAGCTGTTTCTTGCGAGATTTTGGCGCCGCCAAATAACCATTCGAGTTTAGTAATATCAGTGGTAGAAAGCGTTTTGTCTGTTTGTAAAACAAAAATCGCCTGCGATTGACTAAGGAAGAAATGAATCATGCTTTTTTTTTGAAGTTGCAAAAATAGCGTTAAAATTTTAAAAAGCTCATTGTAGTGTACAATATAATTGCGCTTTTATTACTTTTGACGTTAATGTAGCGCGATTTGCCATCATTATGCGTTTTAATTAACTGTATAAGTTAATATGTAGTTGATCCTTTTTGCCCAACGCTTATACCTGCCTCGGCTCGCCGCCGCCGATGGGCTCTTTCTTTTTGGTGTCAAAAAGAAACAAAAAACACCGGCTGAAAATTTTTCTTTCAAAGTCGGTGGGTTGGCTAGGGCAATGGAATCCGAAAAATTTGTTAGGCCGGATTTACCCGGAACGAAGATACAGTGGAGTGGCCTAGTTGGGCGGAAATACTTGCGAAAATAAAGTGCTTACTGATCGGTGATTTACAAACGGCATTAATTGTAGCGAAATGCAAAGCAAAAACTTTAAAAATTCAAATTTATGTTCAATAAAATACACCACATTGCCATTATCTGTTCAGATTACGAAAAATCGAAAGATTTTTATGTAGATAAATTAGGTTTTACCGTTTTGGCAGAGGTTTACCGGGCGGAAAGAAAGTCGTATAAATTGGATCTTGCAGTAAACGGTGTATATCAGATCGAGTTGTTTTCTTTCGAGAACCCTCCTGCAAGACCATCGCGACCAGAAGCGCAGGGCTTGCGCCACCTGGCTTTTGAAGTTGATGACATTGAAAAAGAGATTTCGCGTTTAAATGACCATGGTATTATTACCGAGCCTATCCGTATTGATGAGTTTACCGATAAGCGCTTTACTTTTTTTGCCGATCCCGATGGTTTGCCTTTAGAGTTGTACGAAATTTAGGATGAGCATTTTCAAGTTTAAACAGTTTGAAGTCGACCAGACAGGTTGCGCCATGAGGATTAACACTGATGGCGTATTGCTTGGTGCAACAGTTAAGCATCCTTCGCCTACAGCTATATTGGATATCGGGACAGGAACCGGTGTAATTGCATTGATGTTAGCGCAGCGATTTCCTGAAGCGACCATACATGCTGTAGAAATCGACCAGCAAGCTGCTGAAACCGCTGAGAAAAATTTTCAATTTTCAGTTTTCAGTGAGCGGTTAACCATCAGCCACACCTCAATTGAACAATATGAGTATGCTCGGCAATTCGATCTGATTGTTTCTAATCCGCCCTTTTTTGTAAATGATTTAAAAAGTGAAGAATTTAGGAAAGGAATAGCCCGGCATGCAGATGAAGACTTTTTTAGCATGCTCATTAAAAAATCGAGTGGGTTATTGACAGATGAAGGTTTGATTTGGTTAATCCTTCCGGTAAAACAAGCCGATGAAGTTATTGGTATTGCTGCATATTATAATTTATCTCTTGCAGAGCGGATCCATATTCATTCTGATGAAAGCAAACCAACCTTTAGGCAGATGATCTGTTTGAAAAAGGGTGAAACAGTTTTAAGAGAAAGAGACTTTAATATTTATGAATCTTTTAAACAGCATACAGCAGCTTATAAGGAATTGCTGAAGGATTTTTTCCTGGCATTCTAGCTTAGGGTTTTAGGATGGACGGAGGGATAGGTGCAATGGTAACATTGTATAATCATTATGGTGCTTTTTTATCATATTTAACCACCATTTTTTAAAGATTTGTCAATCTTTTGAGGATTTGTTTTAGCAAAAAATGGTTGAAAGATTTTGCTAATCCTGTAAATTAGGAGGCGCAATTAAGTTTACATAATGAAAAAAATAGGATTAATTTCTGATACCCATGGTTTTTTAGATGATGCGGTTTTTAAACACTTCGATGGAGTGGATGAGATTTGGCATGCCGGCGATTTTGGGCCTAATGTTGCCGAACCTCTGGCAGCGTTTAAACCTTTGCGCGGGGTGTTCGGAAATATAGACGATAGTGCGATTAGAGCAGAGTTTCCGGAGCAAAATCGATTTAGCTGCGAAAGAGTTGATGTTTGGATGACGCATATTGGTGGATATCCAGGAAGATACTCATCTTATGTTAAGCCTGAAATATACACTAAGCCTCCGAAATTATTTATTACAGGGCACTCGCATATTTTAAAAGTAATGTTCGATGAAAAAATAAAATGTTTGCATATAAACCCAGGTGCAGCGGGAAAACACGGTTGGCATAAAGTGAGAACCCTCATCCGTTTTTGCATAACTGATGAAAATATTCATACCTTAGAGGTTATAGAGTTATCGGGTAGATAATGTAAAATGTACACTAAGTATGGTTTGTGGCGTTAAAACACTAGGACAATTTATTATAGAAAAACAAGCAGATTTTCCATATGCTAAAGGCGAACTTTCGAGGTTATTGAGGGATATTGGCATTGCTGCAAAAATTGTAAACCGCGAAATTAATAAAGCGGGTTTAGTTGATATTTTGGGTGATATGGGAACCATGAATATTCAAGGCGAGGAACAAAAAAAACTTGATGTTTATGCTGATGAGCAGTTTATTGCTGCGCTAACCAGTGGTGGCGAATGCTGTATTGTAGCTACCGAAGAAGAAGATGAAATTATCCATATCGAATCGCCGGTTTCTCAAAATGCCAAATATATTGTTTGTATCGATCCTTTAGATGGTTCATCCAATACGGATGTAAATGTTGCTGTCGGGACAATTTTTTCTATTTATCGCAGAAAATCGGTTGATGGCAAAGCGAGTATAACGGATGTATTGCAAAAAGGTACAGAACAGGTAGCTGCCGGTTACATTATTTATGGTTCATCTACCATGTTGGTTTATACCACAGGGAAGGGCGTTAATGGTTTTACATTAGACCCATCAATTGGTGAGTTCTGTCTTTCACACCCTCAGATGAAAATACCCGAAACAGGTTATATGTATTCGGTAAACGAAGGTAATTATGTTCACTTTCCTGATGGTGTTAAGAAATATATCAAATACTGCCAGGTAGAGGATGAGGCGACCAAACGTCCATACACTTCGCGTTATATTGGTTCGATGGTTGGCGACATCCACCGGAATTTAATTAAAGGTGGGATTTACATTTACCCAACCACTTCGCGCTCACCTAATGGGAAATTAAGATTATTGTACGAATGTAACCCGATGTCTTTTATTATTGAGCAGGCTGGGGGCAAAGCCAGTACAGGTTTTGAACGTATACTCGAAATTGAACCTACAGAATTACATCAAAGAGTTCCGATTTTTATCGGATCAAAACATATGGTAGAAAAGGCTGAAGAAATGATGTTGTTGTATACCGCAAAATCAATCTCGATTGACACCAATGTAGAAACGAAACTAGAAAATTTAAATGTAATTGGCGGAATTGATTAAGATTGGCTAAATCTTACTTCGCTCTGCTTCAAAAAAAGTATCTATAGCGAGGTTTTGCTTGTCTTGCGAGGCAAAAACAGCTAAACGGTCGCAACGTTCATTCTCCGGATGATCGTTGTGGCCTTTAATCCAGATAAATTTCACTTTGTGGAGTTTATATAATTCCAAAAACCTCAACCACAGGTCTTTGTTTTTCTTATCCTTGAAATTTTTGGTTACCCAGCCGAAAACCCACTTCTTCTCCACAGCATCTACCACATATTTCGAATCGGAGTAAACGGTTACCTGTTGATTTAGGCTTTTTAACGCTTCTAGTCCTTTTATTACAGCCAATAGTTCCATGCGGTTATTCGTGGTCATTCTAAAGCCGCCACTTAATTCTTTATAGTGTTGTCCTGCCCTTAAAATTGTTCCCCAACCACCTGGCCCTGGGTTTCCGCTAGCTGCTCCGTCTGTATAAATTTCGATCATAAACGCCGTAAAGTTATGTTTTTAGGTTCAAAATAGCTTGTTTTATCTGCTTTTGAATTTTTTTTTCAATTTCAAATAATTGAATGTTAAGGAATTAAAAATTAGTTGTAAAAACTTTGAAAAAAATATTTGCACGGAATATTAAAAGTCGTACTTTTGTGACATCAAAAAATACGGTGGCTGTAGCTCAGTTGGTTAGAGTATTGGTTTGTGGTGCCGAGGGTCGTGGGTTCGAGCCCCATCAGCCACCCGTAAAGGGACAAAATCTTTTCAAAAGATTTTTGTCCCTTTTTTTGCTCTTCATTCTTTGTTTTTCAGATAGATATGGGATCAAGCGGAAAAGTTGGGGGGAATGGAATAATTTCTTTCTTTTGTATTTTATAAGAACTACGTGTCGGATCAAGCGGAAAAGTTGGGGGGAATGGAATAATTTCTTTCTTTTGTATTTTATAAGAACTACGTGTCCCCTTGAATCAAGCCGAACAAACCCTTATCAGTTTTTTATTACCAGAAGGTATTCAGGATTATTTCGAAATACTGAAAGTCGAAAAAGAGTCAAAAGAGCTTCATATCTATCTTGAAGAAAAGAATATAGCTCCCTCGGGTTATCAGATAGCTGAGCTTGAATCAAAGGGCTTTCTTCCGGAAGCCAGTATTCAGGATTTTCCTATCCGTGGACAAAAAGTTTCCTTACGCATCAAGAGACGCAGGTGGACTGTAAAGAAGACTGGGGATATCATCAGCAGGGATTGGGATTTGGTAAGAAAAGGGACTCGAATGACTACGGAATTCGGTCTTTTTTTAAAAGGAATATTTGGATAACCATCTCATTAGCTGCTATCATTTAGGGCATTATTTCCAAATAGATGGCAAACAGCTCCAGGAGCAATATAAAGAGCATATCAGTGATTATAGTAGTTGGAACCTGAAAGCGCATGCGGATGATTGGATGCTTTTCGTAAAGAATGTGAGCCCCAGGCTAAGTATTGATGAAACAGTTTTATCCAATGGAGAGCTTTATACTATTGTAACCAATAAAGAAGCCAAAGGTAGAAAGGGTGCTATTGTAGCCATGATCAAGGGTACAGTTGCCGAAAACATTATATCTGTACTGAAAAAGATTCCGGAAAGACTGAGAAAACGGGTACAGGAAGTAACCATGGATATGGCTGCTAATATGCAATTGGCCATAAAACGATGTTTTGTAAACGCGCATCGGGTAATTGATCGTTTCCATGTTCAGAAATTGGCTTATGATGCAGTTCAGGAAGTTAGGATAAAGTATCGTTGGGAGGCTATCGATGCAGAAAATGAGGGTATTGCAATTGCAAAAAAGAACAAAACTACTTACCATCCAGAAGTGTTGGCTAATGGAGATACGTTAAAGCAGTTGCTGGCGCGGAGCAGGTATCTTTTATTTAAACATCCCTCGAAATGGACACGGACTCAAGAACTTAGAGCAGAGCTACTTTTCGAAAGGTATCCCAAATTAAAGAATGCATATAATATTGCCCAAAAATTGGGAGATATATTCAGAGCCTGCAAAAGTAAGGAACAGGCCTTTAAAAGATTGGCAATCTGGTATAATGAAGTCGAAGTATGCGGAATTGATTCCTTCAGGACTGTTGCCAGATCAATTCAATCGCATTACCTATATATCCTTAACTTCTTTATTAACAGGGCTACAAATGCTTCTGCAGAATCTTTCAATGCAAAGATCAAAGCCTTTAGGGCAACATCGAGAGGTGTAAGGGATATTAAGTTTTTCTTATTTAGATTATCGAAAATATATGCCTAGAGTTTAACTCCCCCAACTTTTCCGCTTGATCCTAGATATGGTCGGCGATTTCGTTGACTAAATTGTTCGATATCAGTCTCCATCGTATACCTTTATCGGACATTAATGAAATCAAATAATACTTCTTGATCTTTTTGAGAAAAATGACCTTAAAAATTACGACTGAAATACATAATTAACCACAAAAATTTTTGGTCTATGTGATGGATAGTGATGAAAAAAGAATGGGGATGGGGACACAAACTATCCTATTTTGTGGTAAAGGTTTTTTAAATGTGCTTTAGGTGATATAATGATCAGCATTTCATTATTTGTCGCTTCTTTCTTTAGTTACTTATGATCTTCAGATTTGCCACTTAAACATAACAGCTTATGTTATTCCAGCCCAGCGCTAAAGTCGATTCCGAAATTAAAATCCAGAAGTTCTGTTGGATGGATTTTTAAACCTATTGCCAATCTCAATAATGTAATAAAACTTGGACTGGTTTCTCCATTTTCATATTTAATAATATCTCCGGTATTAACCCCGCTTCTCTTGTAAAATTCGCGATAAGAAAGTTCCTGTTTCTCTTTTAAAGATTTTAAATGCTGACCGAATCTTTTCAGAATGATTTTTTCTTTCTCACTAATCATTTTATTGCTAATAAAAATATAATTGGCAATGTCTTTTATATTTTATTTAAAATCGTCATGCAATTACTTGACATTAAGCTTTTTTTTATTTACATTTACGTAATAAAAAAATAAAACCAGTAAGGTAAAATTAAGAGTCTTGCAACCTCAAATCTCACGCCGTTGGAGCAGGACAGCAGATTTTATCCCATTTCTTATAGTGGAATTGCTATCTTTAGCTTTCCAAAATAAGAGTGGGCTTCTGCTGTAATTCCATTTCAACGTAAGGCGTGAGAAACATTATGAGGTTATGGTTTGGGAAGCCCACTTTTTCCTCTCTCCGCCAAGACTCATAACATACGATTATGAGCAGACAAAAAATAAGTTGGATTAAATGGGTGGTACTTACTGAGGTGAGTATGTTCCAATATGTTATTTTAATTGTTCGTCATTTTCAAGTATTTTTATACCAGTCTCTATTAACTTGTCCGTTTGATCGGCTTTATGCCTTGAAGCCAAAGAATCCTGAGTAGTTTTTTTTGGATGAGGCAGGTTGGCCTTTATGGTCGAAAATAAAATAGGTTCTTAATAATGATGGCCTGCCTCATTTTTCGTTTGCTTGGAGCTTGGGCCCTGGTTTGTTGGGGCGTTTTTTGCCCATCCTTCCTCGATTTTTTTTGTGTTTGAAAAAATAAATGGTTTTACCGTAATGGGATTTGTACGTCTGGATTTTTAGGCCAGGGTGGGAGTTTTTCTGCCATTTAGGCTCTTCCACAATTAGGTACTTTGGGCGACTGCCTTTGATCAATCTTTAGTTTAGAATTTTTAACCCTGCATATGAAGAACAATAATATTTATCTGCCGCTTTCTTTTCTTTGTTGGGCTTTTTTGTATTGTCAATTGGAGGTATGGAACATTTGGTCTGCGGGTGTTGGCCGGCAGGAGCTTGCTATTGAAAAGATGGCTATGGCCGGGCAGGTGTCTCGGAATTCAATCGTGGATAGGTCGGGACCGCATGATTTTACCTGTTTCTGTTGTATTGATGGCAATGTGATCTTGGTTATAAATTCTGACATTGATTTTATTTCCCCTTCGCTCCAAAATCCAATCAAAAATATTATTAAAGGTCCAGAATAGGGCTATCTTGGAAGCTGATGTTTTTTCGGTCACTGCTGAAATCCGGTTGCCAAATGTTACTGTAAAGTAGTCAAACTTTGCTCTTGCTTTTAATCAATTAACAATTTCTCTAGCCATCAATTCATGACCTTGTCTGATTATAATTCTAGAAATCTTTCTTTGAAAACAGCTCAACAGGTGCTGGAATCATTTTATGAACACTATAGTGTCGATAAAATAAAGCTGACGCTGTTGGAGTCGTTCCAGGGTTATGCCTTGAACGATAACAAGGGGTTTCTGGATCTTAATATCAGTGAGCAGGAAGTTGGTGATGTTTTCGATGGCCTGATCGATTTGGTCACGGCTGTGCGGACGCTGATGGAGCAGGGGAAGATTGAAGGAGTAAGGGCATAGGCGCTCCTTTGCAGTTCAATTTCTAATTTTTTTACGTTTTAAATCAATCAAAATGAAGCTTAAATTATGCTTTCTGCTACTGCTATGCCCATTTTTTTGTGAGGGGATGCCGAGGATAATAATGTTTTGTGGTGGTTTTCGGCTTTGGGAAACCTGGATAGCTGATGTGATCACTGATGTACCTGTTAACTAAACTAACCATGAAAAAAAATATTTATTGTGTTTTATTGCTGCTTTGCAGTATGTGTACTGGGCTATGGGCTCAAGGCAAGCAAGTGGATTCTATCGCACCCCTTTATGTCGGGGCTAAGCTGCCGCGTGCGCTTTTTACTTTAGAGAGTAAGGTGCTTACAGGCAGGCAACTGTCGGCTACCTCGCTTTCCGGGGATTTTAATAAGCTGATTATTATTGATTTCTGGGCAAGCTGGTGTGGCTCCTGCCTGAAAAAATTTGCCTTGCTGGAGAAAATGCAGGAAAAGTATCCTGATGATCTTAAAATTTTACTGGTGAATTCATTGGGGACGGGTGATACGGCCGCGTCGCTTATTGCAAAGGTTGGGCCGGATGGGGCTTTGGCTGGGGTGGGTCTGCCTTTTGTGGTGGAGGATGAACTGTTTTTGAAGGCTTTTCCGCACCGGTCTATCCCGCATTATGTCTGGATAATCGGTGGGGAGATAGAAGGGATTACTTCAAGTGATTTTTTGACAGAAGAAAACGTGGTGATGATGGTGGAGCGTAACCGTAAGCATGTGCAGAAGGTGAGTAAACTAAAGCGGTTTAGGGAGCCAAAGGATTAGTTATGGGCAGGATTATTTTAGTTTTTGTTTTGCTCCTGTCTATTTCAGGGGTGAGGGCGCAGGATGCTTTGAAAGGAGTGGTGGTGGATGGAACAGGGAAAGGGATTGCAGGGGTAGTGGTAAAAGCCGGGGCTGGTAGCCAGGTGTTGACCGGAGATGATGGTTCGTTTGCCTTGGGACTAAAGGCAGGTAGGGTTAAATTGTCGTTTTCGGCGATGAACTTAAGAAGGCTGGATACCTTGGTGGTTGTACCTTTTGCAGGTTTGTTTTCGGTAGTGCTTACCGGAAAGGACCAGGAGCTGGGAACAGTGGAAGTGAGTACAGGTTACCAGACCTTGCCCAAAGAGCGGGCCACAGGATCGTTTCTGAAGTTATCGGGTAAGCTGCTGAATGAGCAGGTGGGTACCGATATTGTTTCAAGGCTGGAAGGGGTAACCAGTAGCCTGAGCATAGACCGTAAGAGTAACGGCGGTGAAGGCTACGGGATTATTATTCGCGGGATCGGTACGCTGCAGGGACCGCGCAGTCCGCTCATTGTGCTGGATAACTTTCCTTATGAGGGGGATCTGGGTAACATCAATCCCAATGATGTTGAAAGCATAACCGTTTTACGTGATGCGGCTGCGGCATCGATATGGGGAGCAAGGGCAGGGAATGGGGTGATTGTGATCAATACCAAAAAGGCCAGGTTTAATGATAAACTTAGGGTATCTTTTTCGGGCAATCTAAAAGTGACCGGAAAGCCTGACCAGTATTACCAGAGAAGGATTAGTGTCGGTGATTTTATAGATCTGGAAAATTATCTTTTTGACAAAGGCTATTACAGCAGCTTTGAAACGGACAATTCGCACCCGCCGCTGTCTGAGGTGGTTGAACTGCGGATTGCCGCGCGCGACAAGTTGATCAGTGACGCGGATGCGCGTTCACGGATTGACGCGCTGAGGGGGTATGATTTGCGTGAGCAGCTTAATCGTTATGTTTTTGAAAATGCTACTGCGCAGCAATACAATTTGCAGCTGGGGGCGGGCATGGAGAAAAGGAACTGGCTGCTTTCTGTAGGGTATGACCATAATGTCAGCTCGCTTGCTGCGCCCTTTAGCCGTTACAATGTAAAGGCAGAGCAGAACTTTAAGCTTGGTACCAAGTTAACCTTGACCGGAAACCTGATGCTGACCCTTTCCAACAGTAAAAATGGTAAAACTGACCCCTCGCAGATCAGCTCCGCCACAGGCATCCTTCCGCCCTATACCCAGTTGGCTGACGGGCAGGGTAAGGCACTTGCAGTAATCAGGGATTATAGGACGGGCTATATTAATACCGCTGGCAACGGGAAGTTTTTAGACTGGTCCTATTATCCGCTGGAAGATTATAAGTATTTCAGCTCGGTAAATAAGGTGAATGATGTTCTAGCATCTTTAAGAGCAGCCTATCAGCTGACCGGATGGTTAAAGCTGGCAGGTACCTACCAATTTGAGCAGCAGGATGGGCAGATAACAACTATTAATAACCCGCAAAGTTATTATGTACGTAACCTGGTGAATGTGTTTTCTTCCATTGATGCCTCCGGGGCGTTAAAGCGGAATATCCCACTGGGCAGTATACGGGACCAGGATTATGCTTTGCTGGCAGCGCATAATGCAAGGGTGCAGGCAGATATCAATAAAGTGATGGGCAGGCATTCGCTCTCGGGTATTATCGGTGGGGAGATCAGGAGTACTGGGGTTCAGACCAGCACAGGGCGGATATATGGGCTGAATGAATCCATTTTAACCACTTCAGTTGTAGATTATCTGAACCCCATTAAAACCTTTGTTACCGGAAATACCGAAAATGTACCCAACAGGGACGCTATGGGAAGAACGCTGAACCGTTATGTTTCGATGTTTGCCAACCTGGCCTATACCTTTGATGATCGTTATACGCTTTCATTGAGCGGGAGGCGGGATGCATCCAATCTGTATGGCCTCAATACCAATGACAAATGGAACCCCTTATTTTCTTCAGGGTTTGCCTGGGAAGTTTCCAAAGAGAAATTCTGGGGAGGGGGCCTAGTTTCTTTCCTGAAACTCAGGACAACTTTTGGGGCAAGCGGAAACACTGACCCAAGGACTACTGCGGTGACCACGATTACCTATTCGGGATTCAATTCTGCATTTACCCAAAGTCCTTACGCGCTGTTTAGTAATTATGCCAATCCGGAGTTAAAGTGGGAACGGGTTTTTATGTTCAATGCGGGGCTGGACTTTGCCTTACGTGGGAACAGGATAAAGGGGAGCATGGAATATTACCGTAAAAAATCTGTTGACCTTTTGGCGCTGACCCCAATAGACTTAACCGCAGGGGTGGGGGCTACACTGGTGAAGAATTCAGGCGTGATATCGGGGGATGGGGTGGATCTGGAACTCAGCAGCCGCAATATTACTGGCAGGTTCAGCTGGTCGTCGGACTTTTTTCTGAACTATTATAAGGATAGGGTGATTAAGAATTACAACAGCACTTTTAACGGCAGGGGAAAACTAAGCGGGAATGTTTCCTATACAGGTATTGTGGGATATCCGCTTTATGGGATGATTTCGTTTAAATGGGCGGGGCTGGACCCTTCGACAGGCGACCCTCAGGGGATATTGAACGGGGCGATAAGCAAAAACTATGATGTGCTGATGGGCAGTTCGCTTAAGTTCGAGGACATGGTATACCATGGTACCGCGCTCCCCATATTTACAGGCGGGCTGGGCAATAGTTTTGCTTATGGTAGTTTTACGCTCAGTTTGAGGATGAGCTTCAAGCTGGGGTATCATTTCAGGAAAAATGCGCTCGATTACGGTTCGCTAATGATAGGTAGGCAAGGGACGGCTGATTATGCAAATCGGTGGCAAAAACCGGGCGATGAACTTAAGACCAATGTGCCAAGCCTGGTTTATCCCAACTCGGACCTCAGGGATGAGTTTTACTGGGGATCAGAGGTCAACGTGCTCAAAGGGGACCATATCCGCATCCAGTATGTGAACTTAGGCTATGACGTTAAGCTGCACGGTGGAAAGCAAGCAGGCTTTTCAAAACTGCAGGTGTTTGTGGTGGCGAGTAACCTGGGGATCATCTGGCGGGCAAACAGGGAGCACATTGATCCGGACTTTAACGGGATCCCAGATGCAAAAAGTATTGCATTTGGTTTTAAATCAACTTTATAATCTCAGGCGAATATGAAAAAAGTAATTTATTTAAGCATGGTGGCCCTTTTATTTTGCACCTCATGCAAGAAATTTTTGGACGAAAAGTCTAACCAGAACCAGGCCATACCTGAAACGCTGACAGACCTGCAGGCTTTGCTTGATCAGTACCAGGTACTGAATTATGTAGACGGGAACGCGGCGGAGATCAGCACGGACGATGTATACCTGACCGATGCAGACTTAGGTGCCAGACCTGAAAATGAGCGCAATATGTATACCTGGCAGCGCAGCAATATCTTTTTGCAGGATGGTAATGAATGGTTTTATAATTACCGGGCGATTAACCGTACCAATGTGGTGTTGGAGGCTATCGCTAAAATTGGCAAAAGTGCCAGTAATGCTGCCGAATGGGACAATGTCAGCGGGCAAGCTTATTTCATCCGGGCGAAAAACCATCTCCGGGGACTATATATATGGGGTAATTCCTATGGTGAACAGTCGCCCTCAGATTTGGGGGTACCAATAAGGCTGGGGTCTGACTTTAATGTGCCTTCGGTACGGGCAACCGTTGCGCAAGGTTATGCGCAAGTGGTCTCCGATCTGCAAAGGGCAGTTCAGGCGCTTCCCCTTAAAGCAGTACATGTGATGCGGCCCTCGAAGCCTGCAGCATTTGGCCTGCTAGCGCGGACATACTTATCGATGCGCAAATACGAGCTGGCAAAGCTGTATGCTGATTCCTGTTTATCGTTAAAGGCTGATTTGCTGGATTATAATAGTTTGAATGCTGCAGCAAGTTATCCCATTGGGCAGTTTAATGTTGAGGTATTGCAGGACAGTTACTTTACTTCTCCGATGCTAAATAGTGCTAGGGGGAAGATCAATCCTGCGCTTTATGCGCTGTATGAGGCGAACGATTTGCGAAAGACTGTATTTTTTAGTGACAATAAAAACGGGACTTATGGCTTTAAGGGAAGCTATGAAGGAAACTCCAATTTCTTTAGCGGGTTGGCTGTGAATGAGGTACTGCTGATCAGAAGCGAATGCCTGGCCAGGTCCGGCAGGCTTGCAGAAGCGCTGGCTGATCTAAACCGTTTGTTGCGCAACCGGTATAAGAAAAATACTTTCACGGACAGGTCAGGAAGCGATCAGCAGGCGGTGCTGGCTGATATTCTTTTGGAGCGGAGAAAGGAACTGCTACTTAGGGGACTGCGGTGGGTAGATGTGAAAAGGCTGAATATGGAAAATGCCGGTATTTCTTTTAGCAGGAGCTATAAAGGTGTGATGTACCGGCTTAAGGCTAACAGTACGGGCTTTGCCCTTCCGATCCCGGAACGGGTGATCGAGGTAGCAGGTCTTCCGCAGAATCCTTAAATGCAATGGTGCAGCATTAATCTGCACCATTGACTACTGTTACTGCTCTCTGGCAGAAATCAATTCTTGAGAGTCAAGTACGGCTTGGTTGTCTTTACCTGTAAGGTAGGTAGACAGCGAAGTTTCGATGCCAATCGTGCAAGGTACTTCCGGGTCCCCGCTACATTCGAACGCAGCAGGGCTTCCTGCAGGTTCCCATGAACTGGTCTGGTCAACAGGGCCGTTGGTGGTTTTGTAGTGGTAGTAAGTAGTTTTTTTGTTGGTGAATGCACTTTGTGAGGCGATAAGACCGAACCCCAATACGAGGGCTACAAGGCCAAGGTTTAATTTTTTTAACATGGTATTAGTTTTAAATGATCTCCGTTGGGGGAGGATAAATGAAGTCGATCTGGTTCGGTGGTCTCACGATCGGTTGATTTTTTCTGTATTGGATAGGACCAGTATCCGGTTGTGCTTTTTTACTCTTTGTCACGGACCTCCTGCTTTAGGTGAATAGTTAAGCTAGTTATCGTTAATGCGGTGAATACGAGGTTAAAAATGAGGTGCGATTTCCAGCCGAGCCATTTTAATACACCGCCGCAGCTACAAGGTGCCTTGCTGAAATAGTCCGCCAGCACCATTGCGATGTAGGCGGTGAAGGCGAGCAGAAGTACAGATGAAAACAGCAGGCCAACTATTACGGTCTTTTTGAAACACAACAGGAGTGCAGTAATAATTTCTGCAGGGATCAAAAAATACAGTAGAAAATCTGCGAGCCAGCTGGGAAAAGACTGGTTGTGGAGCTGCTGGTCAAAGTCTGAAAAAGTGAAGAGTTTACTGAAGGCGGCATAAGCAAATAGCAGTACAAGCAGCGGTGGAACGGTTGATTTAAAAATTGCTTTCATGGTAAAAGAATTATAGAAACAAATTAAGGGCAAATAGAAAAGCCAAAACAGTATGAGATGGGTATTATACCCTTTAAAGTGAAGAAGAGATGAAAGAAAGTAAGTCAGTGATGTACCGGTTTTTACCGCAGTTATTTTTACGAGCACCGTACTATAGCTTTACCGGCTATGATCTCTCACGGTTGCCGGAAGTGTTGCAGGAACAGGCTTTTCGCAATGCAGTTTTTTTGGCGAGCGCAGCGTTTTATGCCTTACTTGAAAAAAAGGAATTTGATTTCGATAAATTAGCAGATAAGGAAAAACATACCCTTTATAAATATTATAACCGGATGTGCTTCAGACCAACCCCTTTTGGAAGCTTCTCCTCCTTCACTTTACTCCACTGGGGAAGCGGTGGGCAGATCAGGCTTGCGGGAAGCGATGAGTCGATCCTTCATTTATTGCCTGATCAGAAATTTTTGAGAAAATTGCATAACAAGGCGGAGGCTGATCTGTCAGAAGGATTAATGGTCAACCCTGCGCTGTACCGGTTTAATGACGTTTTCCGGTACACCAAATCATCTTTAGATGATAATGGCCGGTTTAGCTTTTCTCTGGAAGGGATTGCAGCCGTAAAATTTAATGTACAGCTGTTTTCATTTTTATCTTCAAAGAAGACTTCAAAAAATAGCCTCTTGAGGTGGATTATGGAGCACGGTGACTGCTCGGATGCAGAAGCGGAAGAATACATCCGGTTTCTGCTTGACGCCGGTGCGGTTTTTAATGGCACTCAGGGCAAAGTGATCGGTAATGAGGTGATTGAGAACTTCCTTAGCTTACCTGGCTGGAACGGTTTCTGGAAAAATTACACGATGAATCCTTTATCGGATGAAGCATCCCTGTCGGCTTTGGCCGGGGAGATCTGGAAAATTGTAAAGGAAACCAAGCCTGTTGGACAGCCATTGTATGCGGCTCTGGAAAGGCCAAACAAAAGTGGGGGGCCAGATAGCGCTGAACAGGAAGAACTCTCCAAAGAGGTCCATGTACTGCAGTTATTGGCAAATGCTGAGCAGCCTGCTGACCTGTCGCGTTTTATCCGTGATTTCCGTGCCCGCTTTGATCAAGAAAGGGTGCCTTTGCTGCTGGCCTTAGATCCCGACGGGGGACTCCATTATGGCGAGATGGAGCCATCCATGCCTGATCAGGATATCCTGGAGAATATTCCTTTCCCCGTGTCAGAAGAAGAAAATAGAACACTTGGATGGCATGCCTCCCAGCAGTTTATATTCAAACTCTGGATTGGGGACACCCTTCGCGATCCTTGGTCGCCCCTTCAGATCAGCGAAGATGATGTGATTAAACTCGAAAATCATAAAAAGGCAGTATTGCCTTTGCCCCAGACGCAGGCGCTCATGTACCGCTCGACTGGCGAGCACCTGATCATCGAAAGTTCGGGCGGGGTAACTGCCGCTTCGCTGATTGGAAGGTTTTCATGCTTTAGTGATCCGGTACACCAGTTTTGCCGCGAGCTTGCCGCAAAGGAAACTACCGCAAACCCGGAAGTTGTTTTTGCCGACATTGCCCAACAGTCTGATAGCCACGTTGACAATATCAATCGTCGCAAACCCATTTATTCACACGAGATACCCCTGAATGTATTTCCTTCGCAGCCGGCTGAAAAACTGGTATTGCCAGGCGAACTCATGCTTTCTCTTAAAGGAGGTGAATTGATATTAGAGTCTTCTAAGCTAAACAAAAGAGTAATTCCCCGTCTGGCAACCGCCTATAACTTTCGAAATAACCATTCGCCGGTTTTCCGGCTGTTGTGTGATCTGCAATTTCAGGGGGTACAGGCAGGACTTTCATTTAGCCTGGAAAATTTTTTTCCGGGCCTGACTTTTTATCCACGGGTCTGTTACGGTAGGGTGATCCTCTGTCTGGCGAAATGGAATTTTAAGGAATCAGACATAAAATCTTTAACTTCAGGAGATAATGTTGATCCATTTAAAACCCTGGATGGTTTTCGCAGAAAGCACCACCTGCCCCGGCACATCACCATAGGGGCAACAGACCAGCAGTTGGTTTTTGATCTGGCCAATTCCACCGAAGCTAGGTTTTTTCTGCAGTGCATTGCTGGTTTAAAGCGGATAACCATTCAGGAATATTTATTGCCAGACCGTTCCATCCTGTCCGGTAAAAAGCCACTTGCGGGGCAAATGATCGCTTTTCTTGCCCATGAAAATACTATTTATAAACCTTCAAAAAAGGAAAGTGCCACTGTTAACGGCGAAAAACAACGCGACTTTTTAATGGGGAGTAACTGGCTTTACCTTAAAATTTTCTGCATTCCACGCGCTTCGGATGAAATCCTTAGTAAAGTGATTTTACCGTTCATTAGAGGTCAAAAAAAGCGGATAAAAAAGTGGTTTTTTATCCGCTACAGCGATAAAGGTTATCACCTGCGCCTGCGCATACAGGCGGAGGAAGATGATCTTGGCGTGATACTCGTGGCCTTGCGTAAAAAAATTGAATCATCCGGACATGATAAACTCATCCGGGATTTCCAGGGAGATACCTACCGGAGGGAAATCGAACGCTATGGGGCCGATCTCATTTCAGCTATTGAGGAACTTTTTTGCGCGGGAAGCCATCTTACTGTCCTTGCGTTAACTTTAAAGGGGAACAATCCCTTTCAGCTTAGCGAGTTTGAACTGGCCTTGCTGACTGCCTGTCACATGGTCAGCTGCTTTTTTCCATCTCTGGTTGCTTCCATGGATTACCTTGGTAAGGTCACGGATCAGTTTATGGCGGAGTTCAGGGCAGATAAAACGCTGAAGGTCGCAATGGATGAGAAGTACCGGGAGAAGAAATTAATGATAGCGGACTTGCTGGAAGGTAAAGCATTATCGAAGCATCTTTCACCGCTATTAAAGCAGATGTCTGTTTTAGACGGGCTTACAAGCAGCTATACAAATGATAAAAGAATGGAGCTTTTGGCAGACCTGGTGCATATGCAACTGAACCGGACGTTTTCCGTTAGACAAAGGCAACAGGAGTTGCTCGTTTACTATTGCCTGCAAAAATATACCGCCTCCCGTTTGGCCCGCGAAAGGACTTCGGTCTAACGATCACTTTTGTCCCTTTTACTGATAAGTAAAGCAGGCTGGATTTTTTCCCGGAAGGCGGTGCGGAAAGTCGCTCCAATCGGAATACTCAGCTCACCGCTCAGTCTTACCTGGGCGTATTCCAACGAATGGATAGCTGCATGGTTGACGATATAAGACTGATGGATCCTTGAAAAACCTTCAAGAGGCAGCTTGGAAAGAACCTCCGCTAAAGTGAGGTAAGTGGTTACTTTTTCGTCATTCATATGGATGATGATGTAGTTGCCTATGTTTTCAATATAAAGGATATCCGCGATGGTGATCCGGTTAAATTTTCCTTTAATGTTGCTTTTGACGAAAAAGAAGGGGGTAGCAGCGGTTTGATTTGTCTGACTGCTGAGATTTGAGCGTACTCTGGTAACTGCCTTTAAAAACCTGGCGTAATTGATGGGCTTTAGCAGGTAATCTATTGCATCTTTTTCAAATGCTTCCGGTGCGTACTCTCGGTAGGAGGTTGTGAAAATAATATTGCTCGCTGAACCTATAAGGTCTGCCACATCAAGGCCATTGAGTTGTGGCATATCGACATCTAAAAGAACAATATCGGGTGTTAGGATATTGCATAATTCTTCCAGCGCTAAAAGCGGGTTGGTGGAGCTGCCAACCAGTTCGAGGCCTGGAGTTTGACTGACGTACTTAGCGAGTACCTCAATAGAATGATATTCATCATCAATGATATAGCAAGTTAAGCTCATAATTTAAGGGTTAAAGTGAGTTCGTAAAATTCGCCAGGTTCGTTGATTTCCAGTTTATAGTTGTCTTTATAAAATGAATCCATGCGGAGCCGGATGTTTTGTAGACCCAGTGCCTTTCGCTGACGGAGATGTCCGTTCTTTGATTTTTTTAGGTTCCTGCTGTAGAAAGTTAATTGTCCGGTCTCGTTTGTTGTTAACTTCAGTACAGCCGGAGCGGTGACTTCGGTCAAATTTCCATGTTTGAACAGATTTTCTGTCAGCGTAAGCAAAATAAGCGGGATTATCTTATAGCGACCGAAATCGCCATGCATTTCCAGCTTAAGATATAGAGGCTCTTTAAACCGGTAACGATTGATCGCGATGAGGTTTTCAATCTGCTCAACTTCTCGATCAAGTTTGATTTTTCCGTCTGGACCTGCCTCTTCGAGGCTGAAACGCATAATCTCCGAGAGCAACCAGATACACTGAGCGGCATCATCAGAATATTTTTGTGTGCTGTTGTAAACAAAATTAAGTGCATTGAAGAGCATGTGTGGATTGATTTGTTGTTGCAGGTAGGCATTTCGGGACTTGGTAAGCTGGGCTTCTAACTCTGCGTTATCCTTTGCAATAACTAATTGCCGCTTTTCAGCTTCGATAGCTTGACTTCTATAATTAGCGATATGTTTTGCGGACCAGTAAAATGTAGCAAGTAAAGTAAAATACAATGCCCGTCCAATATTTCTAGGAAAAAAATTCTGAATAAATACAAACGGATTGTATTGGGAGGGTTGCGGGTTGCTTAGCCAATAGTCGGCAAGGGCTTTCACTGAAACATAACATGCGAGTAATACTAAGTACCCAGAGAAACCCTTGAGGTATTTAAATTTAGTGTCACTGAAGGTAAAGTCTAAAAGGCTAAGGTAGATGTAAAACAAACTTATATTTATAGTATAAAATACAATATAAATGTATGGCCTCTCTAAAGATCCAATCTGATAATACACTAATGCTAACTCATAACTAATAAAGAGTATCCAGCAAACAGCGTGAATTATAACTGATTTTCGAGTTAGGGGAGATAGTATCGATTTTATCAAATTTATCATCGGGTCCAGCATTTTAACTCCCAACTCGTTTGAATTTGTAATAAACTATGCAATTATTGTACACATCCTTAAATTAACATAAAAAAATAAAAATATGATTAAATCAAACAAACTTCCGCAAAAAAAAACGCAGATCATTAATCGTTACAAAACCTTTAATGACCAAATTAAAAGTCTTGACACTGATACAACAACGGTAACAACGACGATCCTAACAAGTACTCATATTTTCAACCAATAAATGAAAATATGAAAATGCACCAGGAAAATCTTTAGGGTATGCTTAAGAATGAACTGAAGGATATAGAAGAAATATTAATTGAGCAAGAATGCTGCGACAGCAATAATTCAGCCTTACTTAATCTTGAAACTCACTTTGGTCAAATCTATATAGCATGGGAAGAAGCAATATTTTCTAATACGCCAGAGGATAGCCTGGTGCGTTATTTTTATTATCATCTTGATATTATATCAACCATCTCCAATACTTTATCTAATTCCCACGATTCAGAAACAAATGTACTTCTCCAAAATGAACTTTTAGCACTTATAGACCACCTACAGAAATACTATTGCAGTTATTTCAATGAAGATGCGATTGCACCTATAACCTATCATAAACGATTAATTTCTAAACTTACCAGAGATATTTGTGCTATCCAGAAAACGCTGCAGTCAAGCGACCTAAATGCTTCTCTGGTAGCCTGCCTATTAAAAGGGTTCAATGTAATATCCGGAGATATTGGAAAAGTAAAATTTACCTTTCGTTCATTACATTATTTCGGATATATTATTCGTCAATTAGGTTCACTTGATTATGATTCGGATGACGCGGAAAAATTACTGGTTTCTCTACTTATTCGTTCAAATTTCAATAGCCTTTCTTTTTTTGTTTACTACCAGAATATAATTAGGAATGCTTTTAGTGATTTTAGAGGTATGCAGGAAAGACTTAATTATTTGGTTGAGCAGAAAGCAGAAGTTATGTCGTCTCCCGAAGTGAAAAACATAGCTTTTGACCCCTCATGGCCTTCCATAAAAAACATGATAGGAAATTGGTTAACGGAAGAAATCGCATTGACAGAGAAATCCTTGTGCAAAGGGAGTGAAGTCGCTGTTCCAAAAATACCACTGGAAATGTCAGTTGCGCACATGTCCTGCCTGATTCGTTTACTGTACGAAGAAAGTGTTTTCGCCACTCAAAACCTTCAGTTCATTTTTAAATTTTTTGCGAGTCACTATCAAAGTAAAAGACAAGCTGTTATTTCCCCAGGAAGCCTCAGTAAAGAATTTTATAGTATTGACCAGCATACTGCCGCACGCGTGAGGGATCTGTTACAGCGTATGGTCCTGCGGATCAACCGTAATTTTTTTCCTATGGCCGTTGCAATAAATGCAACAGTCCTCTGTTATCTAAGTATGCGCTGAGCTCCCCCAGCCAGTTATAGCTAAACCCTTTTTTATTGATTAGTCGTTCAGGCAAAAGGGATGTGATGTCGTTCAATGTGCTGAAATGCATTGAAGTACAAGCTTCACAGAATTCAGTACTAAAACCAAGTCTGTCAATAGGGGTCTGTAATAATTCCTCCTTTTTCATATATTTTTTAATATCTGCAGCTTTATAAAGATAATAAATATGTTTCTAATAAGATGTATCTATTGTGCTGTTTCTTTTTAAGAGTACCTCTCGCGCATCATTTTGGTTTACTTTACGTTATGAGTAGAGCCAAAAACGAAGAGGAGAGCGAGAATATAAAGGAAGTTTTGAAATTGCTTGGTGCACGGATTCGTTACCTTAGGGAAGCGAAAGGGGAACGGAACTATGAAAAATTTGCCTTTAAACATGACCTTAACCGTACGCAGCTCTGGCGCTATGAAAATGGGGAAGATTTGTATTTCTCATCTTTGCTGAAAGTGCTTTCAGCATTGGATATTACCCTTGCTGAGTTCTTTAGCGACGGGTTTGATGAATCCGCTAAGTGAAAACATTTGGTAAAAATGAGCAGGGAGCAATAAAAAACCTCAGGGCATTTGTCTTGCTGATCCTATTCGTTTAGATTTCACTTATTCAATAGGCAACCCATTAAGGTACTGGAAGAAACGCCTTTATTCAGATGGATTCTAATTAGCCTCAAGAGAACTAATATGTTGATCCTGACGCAACGGATAGATAATTATAAATTATCTCCCGGGACTTATCTGTTGGTCGGACAGTATAAATAATATCGAACGCTGATCGGTTACCCTTCGAAATTTCGTAGAGCAAGTACTTGTCATTTGCGTTACTTGAAGTTTTCATGTTTTAGTTCGGTAGGATTTGGCAAATGTAAAAACATTTAATCAGGTAACTTCATAGGATTTTATCATTTGATTAATCGCAGGATCGTTTTTTGAGGAATAAAAAGTTAAGAAAGTAAAACAGTTGACGGATGAATTATTGTTTAGCAAAACATTAATGCCTTTCACATGGACGAGTACATCAATCTCGGCGAAAATGCGCCCCAACGTTTCGGGAACTTCTTAAAAGAAAGGATCTTTGATAAATTTAACTTTAAATCCGTTCATTACCTTAATGGAAATGTTGCCAATATTGAAGAAGAATGCCATCGCTACTCACAGCTTTTGGTAGACTATCCGATTGATATCGTTTGCATGGGAATAGGAGAGAATGGACACCTGGCCTTTAATGATCCGCCTGTGGCTGATTTTGACGATAGCAAAAAAGTTAAAGTTGTTGAACTGGATCTCGCCTGTAGACAACAGCAGGTAAATGATGGATGTTTTGCAACACTGGGCGAGGTACCCCTAAGGGCCCTTACGCTAACAATTCCCGTCCTGATGGGCGCCGAAGTGATTAACTGTGTAGTTCCCGGAGAGACAAAAGCGCAGGCCGTACTCAATACACTTACTCGGCCAATCGATACTGCGTTCCCATCAACTGTGTTGAGAACACACCGCGGAACAGTTGTCTTTCTGGACACAAATAGCGCGAAACATATTCTTTAAATACACAGGCTTTTTAAAATGGCTGGACTAAACCTAATAGAGGAGTCATGTTTTGAAAACGCTCCGTCAACGTGGTCGAAAATCGGGAAAAACTTATCTGTTACAGTTTGGTATCATTAAATCTCAGCTTTAAGGCTGGATATCTCGTTCTCCCAATAGGTAATTCTATCCCATTCGTTAACTCAGCAGCAACACTTCCACCTTCTTTGTAAATCATGCCTTTTATAAATCCAGTATCTACCAGATACGATTTATGGATACGCTCAAAAGAAGAGGAAAGTAGTTGGTTGAGTTTTTCAAGTGATTTGTCATGAAGAAATATATCGCCGTTTATCGTATGGATTTCTGAATAGATGCCAGAGCCCTTGAAGTAAATCACATCGCTAACCCTAATCATCAGCACCTTTCCTTTTTGTTTGACCTGCAGATATTTCGGGGAATGTGCAGTTGCTGATTCTCCCAGTGACCTTGACAATGCCAGTGCCAGCCTGTTCTGTTCAAAGGGTTTAGGTATAAAGTCAAGTACACCGAATTCAAAAGCCTCTATTGCACGGTCTTTGTAGGCTGAGATGATAATTGTGTGAAAAGCACCTGAGGTGATTTCCGCCAGGATATCGAAGCCGTTTTCTCCATTTAGGTTAAGGTCTAGAAGCAATAGATCAATAGGGTTCGACGCAAGAAAAACCTTTGCTTCGTTCAGTTCTTCAATTTTTATATAAGAGGTCAGTTTTTTTCCAAGGATTTCTCTTACCATGCGTTCGATCCGCATGGCTATTATTGCCTCATCTTCTATTGCCAATATTCTCATTTATGTAACTTGATTGTTGTAGTCCAGCCGTTTTCCCCGGGGCCATAATTTAACTCCCACTTTTCGGCATAAGCCTCACGTAACCTCGCTTCGATATAGTAAAACCCCATGCCGTTATAGCTTAGTTTTCTTTTTGTCCGATTGACGGCCTGAGTTTGGAAACGATAGATTTTTTCTTTCGGTGTCTGTTCATATTCCAGACGAAATCTCACTGTTCCATCCTCTAAAGGCTTACTGTGGGTAATGCCATTCTCCAGTAGTGTATGGATAATAGCAGGCGGAAGATATTCACCATTATCTATTCCGATGCTTTCCCATCGGTAGTCGATTCCTTTTCTCATCTGCATAATTTCCATATGGTGCTTGCACAGGGAGATTTCGGTTGCCAATGGTATTAAAGATTTTTCGGCTATTGAGCATAGAATTTCGAATTCGGAGGAAAGATCCAATATCATTTTTTTTCCCAGATCAGGAGAACTTTCGATAAGTTCGAGAAGAGCTGTTAAGGTATTCATGATAAAATGAGGCTGTATGCTTTTTTTTAGAAGGTCGGTTTTTAAACGTTCGGAAATTACCAGGCTTCTGCGGTAAGCTGTTTCCATCGCCTTCGAGCGTTCGCTTAATAGGTAAAGCATTGCCAATAACAACAGCCCGAAGGCTATATAAAGACTGTAGTCATAATAAAGAAACCACGAAACTGCCAACCCCAAAATAATTGCAATCAATATCAGCCAGGCTCCTTTTTTCTTTTTTTTGATTGCAAATGATGATACAGCTAAACTGCCCGTGGCCATAACCAATCCCATTAACTGCGCACTTAGGTCATAATGTCCGTGATTGAGGATGAAAACACTGATAAGTGTTATGGACAAAACAAGGTCGAATGGCCAGTTACTAAAGGTCGCAAACATCCTATTGAGAAAAGAGGGGATCAGAAAGGCAATAACTGTTGCCAGCATACCGATAATTTCTAATCTTGTCAGCTGGAAAGTATAAGGGTAAGCCCATAAAATAGGCAAGTATTCACATACTAATAAGGAAAGGAAAAGTAGGCAGATGAACGCAAAAAATAGGTAGGGTTTTTCGTTTTTGTGCTGCACAAAGAGGAACAAATAATATATCGATCCTGTAAGGAAACAACCTGCGAGGACAGCCATTAAAAGGGCCATTAACATTGGGAACCTCATGAGCTGGCGGTAACTTTCAATCCTGGCATTGAAGAAGGAATACTTCCGCTGATAATGAAAATTGGATATCCGCAGGGCTAGCACATGATTTCCAGCTTTGGCTAGCGAGTCAGGGATAGGAAGGACCATGCTATGGTAGCCTGGGATTTCTTCTTTAATATTATTTCCGATCTTTCCACTGCTGCCGATTTTATTATTGTCCCAAAAGGCATCATATGATCCTAATGCCACAATGTTCACCGCAAGCGGGAATGATTTCCGAAGGTCATTCGACAGTTTAAAATGGAAACGTACTATAAAGTTTCCCTTCGCATCTGTACCGTTTGCCATTTCCCAGGCACTGTCATCGGTTTTCGGTCCCAACCATTCACTTTTATTTCCGGTTTTCAGTCTGATCTCTTTAGGCCGGATGGAATCCTGCCTACAGGCTGGTGTTAGCAGGATGACAAAAATAGAAATGATACCAATGAGATATTTAAACGGATGCATATCCAAAGATAATTCTTTGTCCTGTTTTTTTTCTGTCGTTCGAATGGCGGAAATGACGTTCACAAGTTATCTGTTGACCGCCGGCAGAAGGACAGGTATAATTGTCTAAAAAATAATCCCATGAACAAAGCTATAACCTTGGCAGCTATCGGCTTGCTGATACTAGTCACCTTTAATAATGTCCTAGCCCAGGAAAATATAACTAAACGTATAGATTCTGTAATGAACCTCGCAGCCAATAGGGGGGTATTCAACGGAAACATTATCGTAACTAAAAACGGTAAGACCATCTATTCTTCTAGTATTGGATATGCTGACCCCTTATTGAAGACTAAGCTCAATGCTGCGATGTTATTTGATATCGGTTCGGTAAGCAAAGAATTTAATGGTGTTGCTATCATGATGTGCAAGGAGCATAACCAGCTTGACTTGGATGATCCGCTGTCTAAATTTATCGATAGCCTTCCAGATTGGTCAAAAAAAGTGAAGGTCAGAAATCTAATCAATTATACTTCAGGTATCCCGCTTTTCGATCCTTTGGCCTTGGAAACCGAGCAGGCTATATGGAAAAACCTGAAAGGACTTCAGCATTTGAGTTTTGAACCGGGGACAGGTTATATCTATAACCACTATAATGTTTTTCTTCAGATGAGGGTTATTGAAAAGGCCAGTGGAATGCGGTATGCAGATTTTATACATAAATATATTTTCAGACCGCTCGGAATGAATAGCGCGATAGTGGACTATCCATCCAATGGCAAAAAAATGGCTAAGGCTTTTGATGTTATGGGACATCCTACACCTTATCTGCAGGGCATGACCGGGTGGGTGCGTCTTACTACAGCTGATCTTTGTAAATGGGTAGCAGCTGTGGATGGATTTAAACTGATTAATGAAGAATCATACCGTTCCCTTGCCATAAATTTCCCAGGAGGAGAAAGCAGTTTGGGCGCTGTAGGGTTTGAGGGCAATAAACTTTCCTGGCACCAGCATCAGGGATCAAATAGTAATTTCGAAGCACTGATATACCATTCGCTCAAAGACCAGCTAATTATTGTAATGATGACCAATCAACAGCAAATGAAGGTGCATGGTTTGAAATCCGCAATTATTTCATCATTTGATCACTGGCCCGTAGTTGTTCCAAAACGGTCTGTTTATCTGGCCGTGAGGGAGAAGGTACTGTCGGATTTCGGTTTAGGAATGAGCTATTACGAAAAACTTAAAACAGAACAGCAGGAAAACTTTGATTTTTCATTTGAAACTGGGGACTTGATCAGCTTAGGTAAGTACCTCCAGCGCCGTGGGCGCCATAAGGATGCGGTGAGCATTTTTGAAATGGCTGTTTTAGTACCTGCTCCTGCAAAAGATCTTTCATATGGGTATGAGCTTATGGCTGGGGCTCTGGTGAAACTGGGGGAACGATCGAAAGCGATAGAATTTTTTCAAAAGGCTGTGGCACTGGATAACGGAAATAAAAATGCTGCAAACGAATTGGCTTCGCTTCAAAAAATGGAATAAAAAATGGCCTTCCTTCACTGTCTTAATAACTTATTGAAATAAACCTTTTATTCAGGTTAATCCCCTTATTGAGGCATTGAGAATTCAGAAAAAGGTTTTGACTAACAGAATTAATTTTGTGGCAGGAATATATGAGAGACTGCAGCCTCTATGTCGTGTTGAATGATTTGTACGGTGTTGACTTTAATTGTTTGGCATAAATATATGGGGTAGAACATTCCTCATTTCAAATTCCTGCCGCCATGAAAAGCTCCACCAGCTTCCTTATTAGATTCTTCCCGAACCTGCGAGCGTAAACATAGCCATTATTATCTATGGCAGATCTTTCTAATTAAAAAAGTGCTGGTAATCAAAAAAATTGAGCGTTTACTTAAATAAATTATTTAATTATTTATAAATGATCTTAGCTTTTGCAGCAAATGCGTCTCGATTAAATGATTATGATTTTTTGTCCAATCCACCAATCTAAGATGCTTCAATTCATTATTTTTGGGAATGAGTACTTCTAAATTAGCTTATTACAGGCGTAAGGGCGGCCTTAGTCAGGAACAGCTCTCATCAGTTTCAGGGGTAAGCACCAGGACTATCCAGCGTATCGAAAGTGGTAAGGTTGAAGCGCATCTGGCTACAATAAAAATGCTCGCTGATGCGCTGGGTATCGAAGCGCAGCACTTGGTTGAAGATCAAGCGCTGTTACCCATTCAGCAGAAAGTTAGAGGAGATAAAATGATTGTATTATTTCACCTTTTGGCGCTGTTAGGACTTTGCTTTCCTATTCTTAATATCATTCTCCCTGGTCTTCTTTGGTTTTTTAAAAAAGATGAGCAGTTAATTTATGACATTGAAGGAAGGTTGGTTGTAAACTTTCAGCTTACCATGTCGATTGCTTTTGTTCCAGCGATTTTCTTAATGATCTTTTTGTTTCCTGTCGGTTTCCCCCTGGTATTATTAATCTATTTTTATACGCTAGTGATGAGCCTTGTTAATATTTTCAGGACAATTAACAAGCAAAAGGCGCTCTATCCTTTAACCTTTAAATTTCTGAGGTGAGGCATCAAAATATGCCTTCCAGATCAAAATGACGTGAACCTGTCGTGAAAGTGTCTTAGGTAATCATCGCTATTTACGGTTAAATTTGCATTGCTTAAATACTTTCAAGATGAAAAAACTATTAACGCTGGCATGCTGGATTTACATGCTACCACTATTTGCACAAAACAATATTCAGGTTAAACAACTGAACGGAAAAAAGATAACAGCCCAAGTTTTAGAAGAGCAGTTATCACGTCTGGTTGACAGTGTTAAGATTGCGGGGCTTCAGGTAGCGATCGTTAACGATAACAATATCGTCTATTCTTCCAGTTTTGGTTTTAAGGATCTTGAAAATAAAAGGAAGCTGGATGACAGTACCGTCATGTACGCCGCTTCACTAACTAAACCGGTAAGTGCATATATTTTTATGCGTTTGGTGGAAAAGGGAATATTCAGTCTTGACAGGCCAGTTCACCTGTATCTTAAAAAACCGATAGCTGAGTATCCAAAATGGAAAGATCTTGGAGATGACACCGCATCATTTAATCTGATCACGCCCAGGATGCTGTTAAGTCATAGTTCTGGTTTACCCGTTTTACGCCAGCTGTATGGCAACAAAGTTAATCTTATTGCCAAACCTGGTGAAAAGTTCTATTATTCCAATGAGGGCATTAATCTGTTGGGATTTATGATTGAAGAGTTAACGGGAAAGAAACTCGAAATTATCGCACGTGAAGAAGTTTTTATTCCACTAAAGATGGAATACACCAGTATGATCTGGGAAAAATCCTTTGAAAACAATTTTTCTTATGCTTACTTCAAAGACGGAAAGAAATATGGCTCTGAAAGACGGGAGAGTAGCCGTGCTGCAGGTTCGATGTCAACAACAGCCGAAGATTATGCTCGGTTTATGATCAACCTAATGAAAGAAAACGGTTTATCCAGATCAGGTTATCATGAGATGCTTCGTGCACAGGTCCCGGTGAAAAGTAAACGTGGGTTTGGTCCTTTGAAAGACAGCATTACAAATGAAAATAATGCTATCGGGTTATCATGGGGGCTGGGCATTGGTACATTCAAGTCGGCTTTTGGACGGGCCTTTTTCCATACCGGGCATGGTGATGCTAACCAGAATTATGCTGTAGCTTTTCCTAAAGCTGGAATCGCTGTAATTTTACTGAGCAACAGTGAAAATTTTGAAAAAGCCAACGCCCAAATTTTAAAAATTTGCATCGGTGATACCTATTCGCCGCTGAGATGGCTTGGTCATTTGGGCGAGCCTGCCAAGGAGGAAGTTGTGAAATAACCTGATAATTAAAAAGAAGAGTTGCAATCCTTACAATGAAACTGTTAAAATTATCCTATCTAAAACATCCGTTTTTTCAATTTAGATTCAGCGACATTTTGAAATGGAAATTTAATATATCTACGAATCCCTATGATAGGGGACACTTTTTATTTAAACTAGCCTACTCAGGATTGAATGGCTTTTTTTATTTTTTAGCCAACAATACATTTAATTATTTTTAAGGTATATCTCCTTTGCAAATTTGAACCCCGCCTGACTAAGTCTTTTACAGCGGATATTTGCATGATTTTGCTGGTGTGTACGTCCGTTCTGCATTTAAACTGTCGCGCCATTTCGCTTTAAAGTGACCACCTGTTCAGAGGGAAAGGAACTTAGATGTGCATGGTCCGGTAATCAAATTGGTGGCCAGTTTGGCCCGAAACAGAGGAGTCAACTTTCACCGAAATACACACGTTGGCCAAAAAACCTGCTAAAATGCCCTGGTATATTTTTTTTCACAAACATGCTATCGAAATAAATAATACAAATCCTATAGGAATACTAGATTATTATTTCTAGTTTTGCATCATTATATAATACTTATCCAGAAAGACTGAGGGAAGGGCCCTAAGACGTCTGAGCAACCTATACACTTGTAAAAGGTGCTAATTCCTTTCTGCCCAAGGGTGGAGAAGATAAGTTGGTTATGCATCCGCATGCTAATTATTTTGAGGTCGCTCAAAGTTTTTCTGGTAAAGAACTCCTAAAAAATCAGAAAATGAAGAAAACTTTTACCTTTTTCACGGCTATTCAATTGCTCTGGCTTCCTTTATTGGCGCAGGAAAAACTGAGTGGATTTAAAATTCAAAACATTCCGCTACAGCGAGATATTGAGCAGAAATTTGATGCTGGGCTTAATAAAGAAAATATAGGGGCGACCATAAAAGAGCTTTCTGCCAACCCCCATCACTTGGGCGCTAAGGGCAGTAAAACGGTAGCAGAATCTGTACTGAAAAAGTTTAAAAGCTATGGCTGGGATGCAAAAATAGAGACTTATTATGTTTTATTTCCAACACCTAAAACCCGATCGGTAGAACTTTTAGGAAGCAACAAATACAGCGCCTCGCTTGAAGAAAAGGCTGTTAAGGAAGATTTAGCAACCGCACAGCAAGGGCAGTTGCCTCCTTACAATGCCTGGAGTGCCGATGGCGATGTAAGTGCAGGCCTTGTTTTTGTAAATTATGGTCTGCCAGCTGATTATGAAAAGTTGGAGCGTTTAGGCATCAGCGTAAAAGGCAAGATTGTTATTGCAAAATATGGCAGGTCGTGGCGGGGCACTAAACCTAAAATAGCTTACGAACATGGTGCGGTGGGCTGTATCATTTATTCGGATCCAAAAGATGATGGCTTTGTGAAAGGCGATGTATATCCACAGGGTGCTTACAAGCCAGAATTTGCTGTTCAACGGGGATCGGTAATGGATATGGTAATTTATCCCGGTGATCCATTGACCCCTGGAATCGGTTCTACAAAGGATGCCAAAAGGTTGGAGCGGGGCGATGCCAAAACGATTCTTAAAATTCCGGTTCAGCCCATCAGTTATCATGATGCTTTGCCATTGCTTGCTGCACTTAAAGGTCAGGTAGTACCTACCGATTGGAGCGGCGGCTTGCCCGTTACCTACCACATTGGCGATGGAAGTACCGTGGTTCGTTTAAACCTGGCTTTTAACTGGGATATTGTGCCAGCATACAATGTTGTAGCAAAACTTGAGGGAAGTAAATTTAAAAATCAGTGGATCATCCGCGGTAATCACCACGATGCCTGGGTAAATGGCGCTGCAGATCCGGTAAGTGGATTGGCCTCCCTTTTGGAAGAAGCAAAATCTATCGGAAAATTGGCAAAGGCAGGTATAAAACCTAAACGAACACTTGTTTATATTGCCTGGGATGGAGAAGAACAATCGCTTTTAGGTTCTACAGAATGGGTAGAAGACCATGCAGACGAGTTAAACAGTAAAGCGGTTGCCTACATCAATTCGGATGGCAATGGCCGTGGCTTTTTAGAAGCAGGCGGCTCGCATGCTTTAGAAAATTTTGTTTCTGAAATTTCAAAAGATGTAAAAGATCCTCAGGTGGGTTCTAATATTTTTGAACGCTGGAAAGCCAATAAAGCCATTTCTACAGCCTCGCTTACCGAACGTAAGAAAATACAGGACAGCCAAACGCTTGATCTGGGTGCGCTAGGTACAGGATCTGATTATTCTGCATTTTTACAGCACCTTGGTATCCCTACTTTAAGCCTTGGTTTCGGTGGTGAGGATGAAGGAGGGGAGTACCATACCAATTTCGATACTTACGACAACTTTGTGAAGTTTAAAGATCCGGGTTTTGAATACGGATTGGCCCTATCGCAAACAGCTGGCAGGGCGGTATTGCGTTTGGCCAATGCAGATGTACTTCCGTTCAACTTTTCTAATCTTCAGGCTAAAATAGCGACTTACGTTACTGAAGTAAGTACATTGGCAAAGCAGCTCCGGGAAGGTGCGCAAAGCCAGAATAAGCTCATTTCAAACGGTGCTTATCAGCTTGCCAACGATCCTAAAGAAAACTTGAAAAATCCTCCTGTACAGGTCGAATTATCTGAATTTGATTTTAAAGCACTGAACTTAGCAGTAGATAGTTTAAAAGCAGTCTCATCAAAACTTAGTCAGACCGTAACCGCTGCACTTGCTTCGGATACTAAAACTGACCAACTGAATACCTTACTTTTTCAGGCTGAAAAACAATTGCTTCTACAAGCAGGTTTACCAGGGCGACCGTGGTATAGACATAGCATTTATGCCCCTGGTTTATATACCGGTTATGGCGTTAAAACCCTCCCAGGTGTGAGAGAAGCCATTGAGCAGTATCATGCAAAAGAAGTACAGGAACAAATTCTCGTGTTAACAGCCTCCATCTTAAAACTCACTCAATTTCTCAACCAAACCAATCATCCTTAATTATAATCCCTAAACATGAAACTATTTTTTACCCAGTTGATAGTCTGCTTTGTTTTGCTTAGCAGTATGCAGGCTTTTGCTCAAAATACCATTCGCGGTAAGATTACCGACAGTAAAGATAAGCAGCCGCTTATTGGTGCCACCATAAAGTTAAAAGGCACGAAAATCGGCACCAGTACCAATGGTAAAGGAGAATTTAATTTAAACATATCTCAAAAAGCTGATAGTATCATTATTCATTTTCAGGGCTATCTAGAGCAGGTTGTAGCCATCAATAACCGATCGGAAATTAATGTGGAATTGAAAGAAGATGTCCATCTTTTATCTGATGTGGTGGTTACTGGCGTTGCCGAAGGTACCAGTCGTAAAAAGCTGACCTTTGCGCTAACAAAAGTGAATAACGATCAGATTAATACCGTTCCGGCAACAGATGCCTCTCAAACTTTAAGAGGAAAAGTTGCAGGGATCCAGATCAGCCAATCTTCTGGTAATTCGGGGGCAACAGTTTATCTGCGTGGCGCTAAATCGGTATCGGGCAATATTGCGCCGCTTTTGGTGGTGGATGGCTTTGTAACAGCATTAAACCTGTCTGACTTAAATCCACAGGATATAGAGTCGATTGAAGTGGTTAAAGGTGCAGCGGCTTCGGCCCTTTATGGTACCAGGGGTGAAGGTGGAATTATCCAGGTGCTCACCAAAAAAGGAAAAGGTACTGGAAAGGTAAATATTATTGTCGACAATGAATTTGGCTTAAGCAATGTGCAAAATACGCCGCCAACCGCTCAGTTCCACCATTTTAAGGTTAATGCCGATGGCTCGTTTGTGCTTAATGGCAACGCCAGGACAATCGATGTACAAGCTAACGGTTATTCCCTTAACCTTCACCCATATCCAAATGTATACGATAATGTGGCGAATATGTTAAACAACAATCCGTATTTTACAAATTTTGTTTCTGCATCAACTGCAGGCGATAAATATACGTTGTATGCCTCTTTTCAAAACCAATATAAAGGTGGGGTTGCCGAACCTGTAGGAGCCGATAAAAGACAGACTGCCTTATTTAATTTTGGCTATAAACCGGATAAAAACTTAGAAATTAGCCTAAGCCTGCAATACTTTAACAACAAAACGCCTTCTTCATCTATCTCATCAAGTGGTAGCGGTTCATTGTTGTATGCTACTTCACTTTACGAACCTTTCATCAATCTGCAGGAGCGCGATGCTTCCGGGAAATATGCTTTTAAACCCTATGGTTTTGATATCCAGAACTTCAATGTGAACAACCCTTTTTACCAACTGAGTTACCGTGAATATGAAAACAACAGTGATAATTTGCTTGCCGGAATAAAAGTGAAATACCAGTTTACCGATAAGTTGAATGCGGAGGTATACACTTCTATACAGAATGAAAACTACAATGAAACAGATTATTATCCGATTGGCTTTCAGACAATCTCTGCCGACATTACCCGCAACAATGGTTATTATGGCGAACAGACATCAAAAACCACTTCCAAAAACGGTCAGGCCCAGCTAAACTATAACAATAAATTCAACGATTTCGATTTCGGAGCAACGCTAAAGGCGGTATACGAAGAAAACAGGTTTACTTCATTATCTGGCTCTGGCTATAATCTAAGCGCACCGGTTAAAAGTTTAGGAGCTGCATCTGCCGATAGTAGAAGCATTGGCTCTACCTGGGAACAAACAGTTAACTACGGTTACTTTTTAAACTTAAAAGCCGCTTGGAAAGAAAAGATTTTTGTCGATGTACTGGGCCGCTTGGATAACAGTTCCAGATTTGGTGCTGACGTTGGAACAGCGTTTTTTCCAAGGGTATCTACCGCATACCGTTTAACAGAAGATGTGAAATTGGGTATCATCAACGAATTAAAACTGAGGGTAGCCTACGGTAAGGCCGGAAGTTTGCCTCCCTTTGGTGCTAAGGATAGTCAGGTTTCCTTATCCAGTTCTGGTGGCGTAAGCTATAATCAACGTGAAAATACAGATCTTAAAAGGGCCATCACCTCCGAACTCGAATTTGGTATTGATGCGCAGTTGTTTAAACGGATTAATGTTCAGGCCAATTATGCTTTTTCTAAAAGTATAAATGATTTTATCCTGGTGCCAGCTTTTCCACCAACCACGGGGTCGGCAAGGATTTATGGGAATTTGGGCGCTGTAAAATCGAACTCGCTCGAACTCGAAATTAATGGCAATGTGATTACCAAAAATGCCTTTACCTGGAACACCGGAATTACCTTTAGCAGAATTAGAAGTAAAATTACCTCGTTGGGTGATGTACCAGAATTTACCGATGGCGATTTTAGAAAAGCACCTGGAGTAAGCCCTTTTGCTTTTTATGGTTATAGTGTGCTCACTGGTCTCGATCAATTGGAAACCAATGCACAGGGGTTGGTTACCAATGCAGCAGGTGGAATTTACAGGCTGAGCGATTTTGCTGTTAACCAATTGGGTTTTGTGGTTCTGAAAAGCCAGCAGGGTACTGCAGCTGAAACACCTTTGTTGTACCAAAATGCAGCTACTGGTAATTCGAAAATTATCGGAGATGCACAGCCCGATTTTATTGTCGGTTTTTCAAACACCTTCAATATCGGTCCTTTATCGCTTTATGCCGTTCTGGATTGGAAGCAAGGTGGCCAGAAATATAATGAAACCCAGCAATACCTTACCTATCAATACCGTTCCCCATTTTCTGATCAGGCAGCACAGGCAGGTTTGCCACTTGCCTTTACTACAGCGGTTTTTAATGCCCAGCAAACCACTGATTACTGGTTGCAGAACAGCAGCTACGTGTCGTTAAGAGAAGTTTCGTTAAGCTACAAGCTGCCGCTAAAAGCTATTGGGATAAACCGGGTATTAAGTAATGCCAGACTTGCATTAGTTGGCCGTAACCTATATACCTGGACATCCTTTACCGGAGTAACGCCAGAGGGCAATCAGGATTTTTACGATTATCCAACTTACCGCATTTACAGCGCAAAACTTACGCTAAACTTTTAACGAACAGAAAATGAAAAATATATTCTACATATCGCTTATTGCTTTAAGCCTTAGCGCCTGCAAAAAAACAGATTTCGATAACCCAACAACGCTAACCAATCAGGAAGCCATCGATCAGATTAAAGATCTCGGGCTTAAGCTCACAACAAGTAGTGTTCAAACTGTGTTTAGTACTTCTACAAGTGCATCGGGTACACATTTCAGCCTTTTGGCCGATCAGACCACTAATACCAACGGAAATTCTTCCTGGTGGGATTTTGCAAACGAACCGCGCCTGAGACTCAATAACAATACTTCTTACCGTGGTGCAGTTACCTGGAATACTTTTTACAATAACTTTTATCAGGCCAATTTAGATGCTACGCTGGCATTGGATATTATTGAAAAGCAGGGTAAAAAGATTTACGATACACAGGGGGCAGATAGAACGCAGGATTGCCTTATAGCCGCCTATTATGCCAAAGGCATAGCCCAGGGCTATCTCGGTGTTATTTTCGATCGTGGCATTATCGTGGATGACGTAAACTTAAGCACAAAAGATTTTCCGGATTCTTACAAGGCCTTAATTGCCAATGGAATTAAGCTGATTGATAAATCTATAACGCTCGCTGAAGCGAATACACAGTTTAAATTCGATTTCCTCAGTGGAAAAACATTCAGCAAAGCCGATTTTATTAAACTGGCCAATTCGATGGCTGCCAGGATTTTATCTTCTGAGGCCCGAGATAAAACCGAAGCAGAAAAAATTGGCGATGCACAATGGAGCAAAGTTTTGGCTTATGCCGAAAAAGGATTTACCACCGATTTTGTAATCACTACAGTAACAGGAGGTTATTACAATCAGTTATTGACTAATTTATTACAGCGTAACTCAGATGGTTCCGGTTGGTTGCCGCCAGATCTTAAAATCGCCCATTTGGCCGACAAAACCGGAAATACCCCTAAATTTTACCCTTTAACCGGAATATTGCCCAACATTAGCAGCAATGATAAACGTTTTGATGGTTATTTTGGATACACCACGAGTTTTGGAATATTTATCGAATCGCGCGGACGTGGGCTTTTTACCAATTGGTACCGAAAAAGATGGTATAATACAGCCAACACACTAAACTCCCCAGGTGCAGTTAATCCTTATTTCCTGGCGGAAGAGATCAGGTTACTAAAGGCTGAATCCAAATTTTGGCTGAAGGATTACGCTGGCGCAGCTGCCATACTAAATGATCCGGCAGCTGCAAGAAAAGCCGCGGGAACGCTTCCTGATGTTGCTGCAAACCAAGCTGATTTGAGGAAGCAATTACATTATGAATATGCAATTGAAATAGATGGCGCCGGTGGTGCATTTCTGCCATTTACGTTTATGCGCAGGAACAATTTACTCGTAGGCGGTACGCCAACCGAATATCCTTTGCCGCAACTCCAGCTCGATCTGGTAAAACAGCCCGTTTATACTTTCGGAGGAAATGCCTACTTCGGTGAAAAAGGAAAATATGGCGAAGTCGCCACCGCACCTGATGAAGGCTGGAAAGCCGCTGAAAAATAACCAAACAATATTATCACCCTTTAGAAACTAAATATTATGAAAATTAAACTATTAACCTTAGCCGCAGTTTTGCTTACACTTAGTGGATTTGCGCAACAACCAAAATTCGAAAACCCAAATGCCGATAGCAGAGGCTATCTGGTAAAAGTAGGGGATAAGGCCCCTGATGATTTTGAACTTGTTCTCCATGACGGAAAGAAAACCACATTAAAAGAATTAAAAGGAAAAATCGTCATCCTACAGTTCACCGCTGCATGGTGCAAGGTATGCAGAGAAGAAATGCCCTATTTAGAAAAGGACATCTGGCAGGCCTATAAAGATAAAGATGTGGTATTGATCGGTGTTGATCGGGATGAACCGTTAGATGTGGTACAGAAATTTCACAAAGACATGAATATCACTTATCCATTGGCCTTAGATCCCGGCGCTAAAATCTTCCAGAAATTTGCCGATAAAAAAGCGGGCGTGACACGTAATGTAGTAATCGACAGGGATGGTTATATCAGGTTTTTGACCAGATTGTATGATAAGGAAGAATTTAGTCTTCTGGTTAAAAACATTAAAGGATTAACTGAAAAGACAAGTAAGTAAGAATTTTGTTTAATTTGGAGAGGCTGTTTCTTCAAAAGAAAACAGCCTCTTCTCTTTCTATCCCCAGATTTAAGTGAAGCGGAAGCTTTATGGCTTGAAGAAAAATGCAAAGCCATCTAAAGTGGTTGTTTGCAGTATAAAATAAAAAGCAGGGAATGAAAAATCCCTGCTTAATTAACTAAATCAATTAATAATTATTTTGCAACAGTAGTATAAGATAGTTTAATTTTATAGGGCCATTGTTCATCGTTCTCATCTTTTCCATCTGTAATGTGTTCCCAATGTGTTGTTGGCGCACCACTTACAATAAGCCATAAATATTCGGTTTCTTTAGGTACAATGAATTTCGCAAATCCTTTCGGATTAGATTCTATTTTTCCATAAACTCGTTCTCCGCCTTTTTTAACTGCAAGAAAACTATACCTCCAGCCTGCATACTGAAGATTTATTTTTCTGAAACCATCGGCGCCAGCTAGACCATTAAAAGCAAGTGTAATTACCGTTCCGGCTTTAGGTGTAATTAATTTAATGCCGTTATAACCATAATTTTGTGGGCAATTAATTGGCGATACCCGAAGCCATCCATCCGCCAGCGAATCCAAAACGGTTACATGCTGGTTTGAATAAGATTTGGATGCTTTTTTAGCCTGATCTAAATCCCAGGTAATGAATTTAGTTGCTGCCCGATGCATTTCATCGTTAAATTTTTGCTGGCTCGTACCCGTAATCCTTTTATAAGTCATAACCGGATCATCGCCCTTTAAAGCTTGTTGCCACAATTTTCCTATAAATTTAATGCCGTGTTTATTTGCCCAATACTCAAGCACATACGGCGAGTGATATTGATTTGTTTCATGCAAAAAAGCATAATGTGTTTTTTTGTAATAGGCCTGTAGATGGTAGTTTTCAAAAGTCATCCATTCGGGATATACATGCCAGAGCATAAATTGCGAAGTCATTTCGAAAATGGCTTGACCATGGCTACCTTCTGCAGCATCAGTAAATGCCCATGCGCCATCTGCATGAACCAGATACTGAAAGGAATGACCGATTTCGTGCGCCAATGCGCCAAATGGAGTTTTGCTAATGCGGGACAGAGGAGTCCATGCGATACCAATCTTGTTTTCTTCACCACCTCCAAAAGCAGTTCCTTCTTTACCTTTGAATATAAAAATTAGAAGTTTGTATTTATCGGTTACTGATTGTCCTTTATTTACAAAACCTAAACTGTCTACATAAAAGTTATAAAAGCGATCACACTCTGTGATAACCTGTTTCATATTTAAACGCAGTGCCGGATCAGCATTTTTAGAAAGATCAGTGCCAAATTCCTTCGACCAAAAAATGGCGATATTGTTTGATTCAATCATTCTTTTATTACTAAATTCACTGTCATCTAGATTAAAATCATTCCCTTTTGGAACCATATATACTTCTCCAGGAATGTAGCGTTTCTTTTTAGGTACCGTACTTGTGTTTTCAACAGTTTGACAGCTGGCTACATTTGGGTAAATACACATCATTATAGCCGTTAATAATCCAAGGTTACACAAAGGTTTCGTGGTATTGGTAGCGTGTTTTTTATGTCCGAACATTTATATGGTTTATGTGAGTAAAAGTTTAACTGCCTGGATTTTATGGTTTTAGTAATTTGATTTTATTTCACTGCCCATTCGTGCACACCCGTAGCATGTTCTGCAGGAAGTTGAATCAACATTTTTAACGCAGTAGTATTTACGGGTTTAAATTTGAGAACATTAAATCTGTCTTTACTGATTTCGTATGCTGTGGTTGTTTCTACCGGAAGCCACTGTTCGCCTTTTTTGTACAATAATTTATAAGAGACAGGTATACGGCAACCACCCCAGGGGCCATCATCATACCAGTAAACTTTCGATTCGCTTACCGTCTGTTCTGATGCAAAATCGTACTGAATATATTCAGTGGTATTCTTAGCTGGCCACCAGTGTAAGTATGGGAAATTGGTGTCTTTAGAATCTGCAGGTTCGTATTGATCTTTTATTGCAGAAAACATTCTTTTGTTTTTTAGAGATGCGGATACTGTGCTTCTACTGGCAATTGTCGCTGCTGGTTTTGGTCTTGCTGCTGATTTTTCGTAAGGTATCCAAACGGTCATTTCACTAGGCCCCCTGTTTGCCCACGCATAGTAGGGAATGGCTTTCACATCTTGATCAACAGTTAAAAGACTATCGCTATTTAACTGTCTCTTTGTGCTTCGCCCGGGAATATTAATGACATCGACACCATTTAAAAGATTAGCATTGTATTGTGTGCTGGCAATAGCATTTTTGTCAATCATGATGTTCTGTACCAAACTATCTTTATTGTCTGGTCCTTCTAGGCAGTATACTATTGGGCCACGTTCGAGTACAAAACGGGAAACATCATCTTTTACGCTGCTATTGGCAATTACCTTATCGGTTTCCATTGGAAGAACAATTGAAATGCGATCGCCCTTTTTCCATTTTCTGGCTAACACGGCATATCCTTTTTCGCTGGTATAATCGGCCCGTTTTCCATTAACTGAAATGGTAACAGGTGTGGCTTTTTTATCTAGAAATGAATATAGATTCCCTGGAGAAGCTTCTTCTTTTGCCCATCCGGGTATCCTTAACCTCATAGTAAATTCTGCTGTTTTCTCCGGATTGATGGAAATGTCAACATTTCCTTTCCACGGGTAATCAGTAGCCTGAACCACTTCTACATTTGTAACGGCTAGTGCAACTTTACTGGTACTCCCCATATAAAGGTTTACATATAAATCATTTTGGTTTTGTGCATAAACATAACCTGGTAATGATGGTAAAAATCTGGCCATATTACTGATGCAACAGGCACAGCTTATCCAGGCGCTACGTTGGTGCTGGAACATTGATGCCAGTGGATTTGGATAGAAAAATCGATCTCCGCTCAATGAAACGCCAGATAATAATCCATTGTATAATGTTCTTTCCAAAATATCAATGTATTTAGAATCTCCATGTAAAAGAAACATTCTTTCGTTCCAATAAACGTTGCCAATAGCTGCACAGGTTTCGGCATAGGCAGACATGTTTGGAAGTTGGTAGGCCTCACCAAAAGCTTCACCAGCACCGGTAGCACCAATGCCACCAGTGATATATAGTTTTTTATTTACAACATCTTCCCAGATATCATCTATTGCCGATAGATATTTGGTATCTCCGGTTAATGCAGCAATATCGGCCATTCCGGTATACATATATGCTGCACGGACTGCATGTCCAACGGCTTCATGCTGATCAACAACATGTTTGTGTGCTTGATTGTAAGAATCTCCGTTTGGCCCTCTAACATCTAAAAAGAACTTAGCCAGATCTAAGTATTTCTTATTGGAGGTAACCCGGTACATTTTTGATAACCCAATTTCAACAATCTGATGGCCGGGGTAAGCCTCAATCTTGCCCGGACCAAAAGTTTTTACCAGAAGATCAGCATTTTTAATCGCAATATTTAACAAAGATCTTTTGCCGGTTGCTTGATAATGTGCTACAGCTGCTTCGTAAAGATGGCCTGCATTATAAAGCTCGTGGCTCAGTATTTCTTCTTTCTCCCAGCGGTTTGCACCAATCCATTCATGAGGTTTTTTTGCATTAACAGTTCTAAAAGTAAAGAGGTAGCCATCTGGTTCCTGTGCGCCACCAATAATTGTAATTAAGGTATCTATATATGCGGCGAGTTTCGGGTTGGCTTTATTTTGTATGGAATAAGAAGCGCCCTCTATTGCTTTATAAACATCGGTATCATCAAATGGAAATTCACTCATCTTATCGCCGGCAATTTTTTTTCCTGCGCGAAGGAAGTTATCCATTCTTCCATTGGCTTTACATTGTGCAATTACATATGGAATGGTAACACTGGCATTAACTTCCATTTTTGGCTGCCAAAAATTATCCTGGACATGAACCTTTGTAAATGCCACTGGCTGAATGGGGTAGTCTTTTGTCTGTGCGGAAACGCAAACAGAAGTAGCCGCAAGGAAAAGGCTGACCACTACAATTTTATTGTTTTTTAATCTCATGTTTTTATGGTTATTACTTATTTTAATTGAGATGTAAAGCGCTCAATGTCTTAATGGATAAGTTCGATCTATTAAGGCTATACTATACTTAAAGAGGATAATGGCTGAAATGATTTCTTGTTCAACTTTGTTTTTTTATTAGGTCAAAAAAGCGGCTTTCTTTTTTGAACCAGCTGTTTTAACACTAAAATCGTTATCCTTAAAAAAGAGGACCCAGATGGTTTTATTTCCAACCTGGGCCTCATCATCAACGACCTAACTAGGGTTTTTTTGTAATAGTGGGTATTTTTATAGTTACAGTATAGCTGCCTGCAGATAATGCCTTAAAACCAAAAAATACCGGATTTGCATTCCTGTTTTCTACCGTAAACCGTGCGGGGATGCGGTAATAATTTCCTGTTCCGTTATTACCATCCTTAATCGGGAAACCGTTTGGCAGATCTATAAACTCCCATTCGAGTGCAGTTGTTGTTCTTACCACAGGAAAATATGGGTTCATTTGCGAAAAATTACCTCTATCTCCCCTGGTGATTACCTGTCCGGCGGAAGGATCAAAGGCAGCGCCATTTTTGTCTAAAAACACAAACCTGATCTTGTTAGGTCCCTTGTTGTCGTAAGTAACGGTTACGGGCAGATTTACCCTATCGCTGAAACCTGTTTCTGCATCAGGATCAGATGTGGTAACAAACGGCCCGTCATCAAGGGCAAAATATGCCTTGGGTAATAGCTGTATCCTGCATGCATTTAAAATCTGGCGGGTACCTTTGATGTTGCTTACCTCAACATCGATTACATAATTTCCAGTGGAAACAAATGCTGTTGCCTGGGAGAGGGATATTCTTCCCCCAATCTCGCTGATCTCTAACGGTAAAGCAGGTTTGAGCACGATTTTTTTGTTTACCAATGCAACGGTTGAATCTGCACTGGTAATCTGACCGAGAAACTGTTTAATGGTAAACTCTTTTGTCATTTCTGGTGCTGGCTGCCCGGTGTCTGCGTTTCTGATAGCAAGAAGTTTAACCTTCACCGGCCCCGTGGTTCCGTCTAATTCAAGCGCGTTGGAATTTGTTACATTTCCCTGGGTAGCAATTAAAGGGTTCGGACTGTAATACATATAGTCGCTGATGAAACCCTTTTCCACCTTTTTACAGCCAAATAAAATGCCGGTCAAAGCTAGAACAGATATGGATGAAATTAATAATATTTTCTTCATGGTTGTACCTATTGTGATTCCCCGTTAGAATCTGATGAATGTATGGTTATTGCTTAGCACATGGAGCATGCCGCCCGATGATGGTTCGATATCAGTTGTCTGGCACTGTGCTTTAAGATCTACGTTTGGATCATTGGGCTGGGCAACAACATTTGGCGGATCCAGGGTACCCCTGACCTTTATATAATAGAGATAATATATTGGTGCAGATGACCAGGATTCGGCTGGCTTTGGCTGCAAAATCCTTTGGATTGCTGTTTGCGTATTTGCTGCATTATTCACAATGGTTGCCTGCAGCGGTGCTGTCATTAATGTTATCCTTGACTTTGAAATGTAAATCCTAAGCGAATCAGCGTTAATATCCTTATACATATCGGTTAGATTATAGTTATTGTTTTCATCAATACGTCTGACAGAATCTCTTTTTATTTTCAGATAACTGTTGATGGAATAGTTGGTCGGGGCAAAAAAAGTTGCAGCACCATTTACTTCCTCTTTCATATTATAGTGATCAATCACCATAACCAGCGTGTCAAACAAGTGGTATTTGTGCTGTTTGAGATAATCATATGTTGTTAGTGAGGTTTTGCCAACACTTAATCCGCCTTCTGTCAGGTATTCACTCTTCTTACAGCCTGTAAAATATGCAAGCCCTAGGCTGCATATTATAAAATACAACATTTTATTTTTCATTATTTTACATCTTTGAGCTCCAGAAAGGAGTTTGTGTTAACTTTTTGTTTATAACCATTAACGCAGGGTCTATCGGCCAATAATATTTACCGGCATCAAAATCACTTTTGCTCATTTTATCATCACCGAATTTAATAATACCGGTTTTTCTCCCAAGTCTGACCAGGTCATAAAAACGGTGCCCCTCCAAGAAAAGTTCTCTTCCCCGCTCGTCTATAATAGCTTCAAATAAGTTCGCATTTGTCCCATTCCAAGCGCCTACACCAGCTATCTCTCTAACTTCATTTAGTACGGTTCTGGATTGATCAAACTGGTTTAACGCCGCAAGTGCCTCTGCTTTTAACAGCTTTATGTCTGCAAGCCTAAAAATGATGATGTTATTGTGAGCAACCGGGGTAATTACGTTTTGGCCATTAACGTAGGTAATATTAGCATACTTGATACAGATCGGATCTGTTGAATTTGTCAGTGCGAAAGCATTGGAATACCGCTCATCGTCCGGGTCATCGAAAAGGTTCTTTAACGTAATCGTATTAAGCGGAAAAATTGCATTTCCGGTATTTGTGGTCAAGTATGGACTTTTCAAAGTATAATTTGCAATATTGAAGACATTTCCTTCGTTCTCTCCGCTCTGAGCAATCTCAAAAATGCCCTCAGTAGACTTACCTTTGTATATGTTTAGATAACTATCCCTGCTTACATATTGATAAAAATTTTGGGCGATAATCTTGTCTGCGGTTAAATTACAGTTCTGGTAATCGCCCTGCCACGCATAAATATGTGCCAGAAGGGCATAAGCTGAACCTTTGTTGGCCCTAACGGCCCTATTTGTTGCGTTCGCATAATCCCAGCTCAACAGACTTATAGCCATGTTAACATCACTTAAACACTGCGCTAAAACTTCAGATGCTTTGTTGCGTGGAATATCAACGGCATCTGCAATCGCCCCGGTCTGCGTTACCAGGGGAACATCTCCCCAGATTCTGGTCATATAGAAATAATTGAATGCCCTTAAAAAATAGGCTTCACCCAATAGGTTGTTCTTTGATGTAGAAGAAGAAAATTTATCGTCTGGTATGGTTGGGATAAACTTGATACAGCGGTTGACCTGATCTATAGCACTATAAAAGCTATCATACCTTCTCATCTGCATCATTGGATCTCCTGTTTCTGCAGCTGCAACAGCTATCGACCACCTTATTGTGGAAATGTTGTCGAAACGATAAGAAGTCACTGAAGTGAATTCATCGGTTGGCAGATCGCCATAGGCATAAAAAGCAAGTCCATTTGCCTTATTCAAGGTTTTTCTCAATAGTGCATAACCTCCTGCTATACCCTTGTCCGCATCGTTCTCATTTTTCCAAAAGGTAATATCGGTAGATGTGCTGATGGGTTTTTCATCAAGAAACTTCTTGCATGAAGTTGCTATGCTCAATCCGATTGCACAGCATATATATATTGTTAGTCTTTTCATTGTAGTAATGTTTAAAATGTTAAATCAATGCCGAATGTGTACTTCTTAGGAATGGGATAGTCGTTTCCTCCGGAATAGCCATCCACTCCCACAGCTTCCGGATCAGGCACAGTAGATTTAGACCATACTTTTACATTGTCCATCACACCGTAGAACCTGATCATGTTCATGCCTATTTTTTTTGTGAATTTTTGAGGCAAAGCGTAACCCAGCCTGATGTTTTTGATACGTAAGAAGCTTGCATTTTCGACGTACATGCTCTGGCCAATGTGCCATTTATCTACAGTATTGGTTATGAGTCCGGGATATTTGGCAATATCTCCCGGTTTAGACCAGAAATCCGAAACATTAAAGTTTGATGCCGGTCCAGATCGGGGCCCCCAATAGAAGTATGGATCCGATGTTCCGGCATCCTGAAATTTGTCTGAAAGATAACCATTGCGTAGGCTGCGACCTGAAATGAAAGTGACCAGAACATCAAGAGAAAAGCCTTTATAAGAAAATGAATTGTTCATACCACCTGTAATATCCGGATTTGGGTTTCCATATGATACATAGTCATTATAATCGATGTTGTAATCTCCATTCTGATCTGCCCTTGCCGGATCACCTGCACTATATTGTGCCCCGCCGAAGTGGGTAATCCGCTTGCCTGTCTTCGGGTCTACAGGAACATCGGCGTCTGTTGAATAGATACTTTTAACGTCCCAGACCTTATAGGTGAACAGAGGTTCGCCAACGCTCAATGTTTGTTGTAGCCAGGGTGGCCCGAAAGTGAAATCTCTTCCCCCGTTTGGCAGTTTGGTAATATAATTATCGTTGTAGGCTATATTGAAGTTGGTTGTCCATTGAAATTTTGAAGCCGGACCGAAATTTCTCGTAGTTAAAGTTAACTCAACACCCGAATTGCGCAGATCAACATAGTTGTTTGAGATTTGGGAATATCCGCTGGTAAGCGGTACGGCCACCTGGAATACCTTGCTTTTAGAGTCCCGGATATAATAATCGGCTGTTAAGGTTATCCGGTCCTTAAACAGTCCCAAATCGATTCCCGCATTAAACTGTGGACTTCTTTCCCAGCTAATCGAACTGGCCGAAGCTGCCCCGTAATAATCTGGGTATAATACCTGTGTGCCATTATAGGTATTCTGGAAGCCACCTACACCATTTGCCAGTACTGATGTTGGATAACTTGCATCACCTATTAACGATTGGTATTGGGCATAATAGGCTCCGGGATCATTGCCGGTTACTCCATAACTGGCCCTAAGCTTTAAATAGGAGAGAATATTCTTTACCGGGGAGAAGAAACTTTCCTCAGATGCATTCCACCCTGCCGATACCGATGGAAACGAGCCCCAACGGCTATCAGCACTGTATCTTGAAGATGCATCGGCACGGTAAACGGCCTGTAACAGGTATTTTCCCTTGTAATCATAGACAAAACTTCCCATCCATGATAAACGGGAGCGTTGCTGGATATCATTGCTTACAAACAAATTTGGGCCGGCGGCTATGCCTGTAACCGTTTTTACTGCATCCGAATTTCCTATGCTGGAGCTGTAGGTGTTATTGAGTATGTTTTTTTCCATTCCCTGTAGCAGGACAATGTTAAAGTTATGCCCGCTCTTCAGTGACTTGTAGTAGTTCAATGTGTTTTCCAATTCCCATCGGTTAGTTTGATAGATATATCCATAAGCTTCATTCTGGCCGCTGGAACTTAAAAGATTTGGTTTAAAATAGCTTCTTGTATTATTGTTTACATTGTACGATATCGTGCTTTTTAAGTTTAAGCCAGGTATAATGGTGTATTGAGCCATTGTATTACCGTTCAGACTGGTGGTTTTATCGTCGTCCCTGAGTTCATCATATCTGCCGGTATATAATGCCTGTTCTGTAGGACCGATACTCCAAAAGGATGAGGGAAAGCCCCAGGTAGTGAATGGGTATTTGTTTTGGTCACCTTGACCATGCTTGGCCTTGGTTAGGCCGACAAAAAGATTTGTCTGGATCAACAGTTTTTGGGTAGGTGATACCTGAAAGAACAGGCTGGGCGTAACCCTGTTGATATCATAACCTTTCATTACCCCTTCCTCAAAATAACGGTTGAAAGAGAATCTGTATGAATATTTATCCGTTGCTGCTGCTATGCTTGCATCAATATTGCTGATGTTTCCCGTTTGAAGAAATAATCCCTGCCAGTCTGTATTGTTGTTGAAGGCAGTATTTAAACTGTCGGTCAACATCATATTCAGATTTTTGAGCCGGTCATACGATGCGTTACCTCCATAGAGTAAGTCCATTTTCAATCTTCTCTCTGCAGTACCTGTCTGGATAGGCTTCAATGCCGGTTTATTGGCAATTCCAAAATAGCTTGAAATTCTAATCTGAGGTGGCGCGCCGGCTATGGCCCGTTTGGTCTTAACAATAATAACGCCGTTGGCAGCCCTGGCACCATAAACGGCTGAAGCAGATGCATCCTTTAGTACGTCAACAGATTCGATGTCGTTGGGGTTGATCGCCTGCAAGGGACTGCTCCCATAGGCTGACCCAATGTCATTTACATCATAGATCACGCCATCAATAACGTATAACGGTGAGCTGCTTTGACCTAAGTTTACGTTGCTTGCACCACGGATGTTAACAATGTTGTTTCCTCCAGGTTCGCCTGAGGTACTTAAAACGGTTAATCCCGCAACCCTTCCCTGTAGCATTGCATCAAAAGTAGAATAAGGCGTGTTTTCAAAATCTTTTCCCTTTACAGACGAGATTGCTCCAGCGGTCTTTCTTCTCTGGATGTTCTGATACCCTATGGCAACCACCTCATTCAGGGAATTGTTATCTTCCGCAAGCTCAATACTTATGGCTGTCTTGCCTGCAACAGATATTTCTTTTGTCTTATAGCCAACAATGCTGACCGTCAAGATCGAAGATCCTTCCTTTAAGGTTAACGAGAAGTTTCCCTTAATATCAGAAGAGGTCCCATTAGTTGTACCCTTTTGTTTAATAGATGCCCCGGGTATGGGCCCGTTTTTCCCATCAGTTACCGTACCGGTAATTTTGGTCTGTGCAAAGGTAAGAAAAGGCATAATCAGAAATATAAGGATGCCTAATAACTTACCCCACCTCAAAGTAAAGTTTAATTTCATTAGCTTAATTGATTAGTTTATTAGTTTATTAGTTTTTTGGTTAGTTTAAGCGTCGTTATAACGTTTATAAATTTAGCCATTAAAAGTGTTCAGTCGTAATGATTATTTTACCTGATTTAGATCACTTTTTAACCGAAATGTAGAATAATGCCCTTTGCAAAAGGTATAGTTATCACTAAGTTAGATTTCGTTCTAGATTTATTGATGAGGAATGGTCATCGGGAAATGTTAAAAAAAATCCCATTTTATGAATGTTCTGATTGTTAACCTCTTGAGATTATTCAAATGTACACTGGTCTACAACTTTTGCATATACCAGGGCTAGTTTTGCCGTCATTTTAAAGGCATTAGTATTTATAGCGCAAATTATATAAAGCCCCGATCAAAATTTTATATTGATAAAGGTTACAGGATTTTCTGTTGATGGGCGACGGTAATAAGCTCAGCAACATTTTTAACCTCGAACTTTTGGATCAGGTTCCGCCGGTGGGTATCAACGGTCAAGGGGCTGAGAAAGAGTTCATTTGCGATAACCTGGCTTGTTTTTCCCTGTGCGAGGAGGCTCAGGATCTGTTTTTCTCTCCTGGTGAGCTGTGGCGCACTCCGCAGTTCATTTTTGGTTGGGCGGCTGATGATCTCCATGACTTCACGGCTATAGCAGATATTTCCCTGTACCGATTCGGAAATACATTTCCGGAGTTCATCCAGTGAGCTGTTTTTTAACAGGTATCCGCTTGCTCCGTTCTGGATGGTCTGCATAATGATGCTCCGTTCTGTGTGGTTGCTGAGGATGAGTATGATGGTATTCAGGGATACTTTCTTAATCATCTGGCAGAGTTCCATACCATTGATATCAGGCAGGGTCACATCCAGCAGCACCAAGTCGACCCGGTTGGTCTGGATATAGTGGAGCAGGTCTGTCCCGTTATGGAAGCTACCTACGATTTTTAGGTTGTGTTCATTTTTCAGCAGGGTCCTGAGCCCTTCAACAACGATCGGGTGATCGTCGACTATTACAGTAAGCAATTTATCCATCGGCTCTGGTTTTTAGTTCTATATCGATTTCTGTTCCTTCGCCTAAGGCGGAGTGGAGCTCAAATTTCCCCTGCAGAAATGCTACGCGGTTTTTCAGGTTGTCAAGGCCCATCCCTTTTTTGCCTTTCAGGGATGCTGTATCGAAACCTACTCCGTTGTCTTCAAATGTAATAAAAACGGTGTCTTCATTTTGACTGCACTGCAAAAGGATATTGCTTGCCCCGGAATGTTTGAGGGCATTTGAGAGGAGTTCCTGCAGTATGCGGTAGATATTCAGCTGTACGTTCATTGCAATATCCCCGCGGAAGCCAAAGGTTTCAGCGGTGATCTTCAGGCCGTCGCGCATGTAGAATTCGCACAGGTCCTTGATGGCCACCTCCAGTCCGAACTTAAGCAGCGTATCAGGGACCATATTACGGGCAATGCGGCGCAGTTCGCTCACTGAACTGTCCAGCTGCCCAATAATCCGGTTCAGGTCGCGGTCTTCCGAGAGCCCGGCCCTGGTATCGCTCCAGCCGGAGAGTCCTATTTTTACCCCTGCGAGCATGCCACCAAGGCCATCATGAAGATCTCTTGCCACCCGCTCACGCTCGAGCTCTTCGCCGTCCAACATCGCCTTTGTCACCTTTAGCTGCTGCTTTTGTTCCAGCTCGCTCATCTGACGGCGGTAATTGATTTCGCGCTCGGTGGCGAGCTTGCGCCTGGTTCGGGAGCTAAACAAAACTCCAATCAGGAGCATCAAAAGAAAAAAGCACCCGGTTCCAAGTAATAGTTTGTACAGCCTGTCATTGCGAGAGGCGAGCAGTGCCGCTTTATTCTGCGCCTGAAGGGCTGTGATTTTCTGCAGGTTTTCCGCGCTGCGGTATTTGGTTTCGAGCTCATTGATCTTAACTTTGGTCTGATTGGCATTGATGCTGTCATTCACATCCCGTGACCTGTCCATCCACTGCAAGGCTCCTTTGTAATCCCCTAGCTTTTCGCTTACTTTGGCCAGTTCTGAATAAATTTCTGCCCTATCATTGATCTTGGCCGTCAAAGTTCCTTCCCTTACAATATCCAAGAGGACCCGCCGGGCCTGGTCATATTTTTTCTGCTGGCTGTAGATATTATATCTGAGGAAAAACAACTGGCTATAAAGTTGTTTCTGATTAAATTTTTTAGCTAACAATGTCCCCTCATCCACACTTTTCAGCGCTTTACCGTAAGCCTCGGTGGTTGTATAATAAAGCGCCTCATTATAGTAATAAAGTGTATAGTTGAGTGATTCCGGGTGCGGTTTTAAAAGTTTTTGAGCCTGTTGGAGCAGTTTCCATGCCCTTAATGGCTGCTTGTCGTAGCAATGGATGCTTACCCCAGAAAGATAGGCGAAGAGCAGATCGGTTAGTTGCTGCCGTTCGCTTTCCAGGATCCCGATTGCCTTTTGGTTGTAGTCGGCAGCTTTTGAAAACTGATAGTTGTTCATTAAAATGGTGGATAGCTGGTTATAAAAATAGGCAAGTAAGGCTGGCTTTCCAGCTTTCTCTGCATTAGGAATAGCCTTTTCGAGGGTTATCGCCGTTAAAAAATCATATCCCTGCTTATCCACATTCATCAGGCCATAATTATACCAGGCAGCGGCAAGTTTGGCATAGGCTTTTTTTGTTTTGAAGGCTGAAAGCGTCTGGGTTGCTTTTTTAAAGGCCACTGATGCTTTTTCTTTATTCCATGCAAAATAGTACTGGCCCTGATAGAAACTTGAAAGTGCATTCAGATAAGGATCTTTGCCCGCGACCTTTCTGGCTGCCTGCAGATAAGATTTGCTCTTAATGGTATCCTTGAATTTCCAGTATTCCACCAGTTCGTAATTGGCAATGGCCTTGGCGCTGTCGGGGCTTTTTTGCGTTAATACCTGTTGCAGGCTATCCAGATGATGCTTTTCGTCCAATGGTACCTGCTGCTGGCTGAATCCATTGTATCTGAAAGCCTGGGATATCAGTAGTAGAAGAATTATTTTTTTCATGCTTTATCCATCGCTGCCCGGTCGGCTGTACGATCTTAAACAGCCTTCCAAGTTGTCTGTAAATATCAAAATTTAATCTGCAACCCATCTGTATTTTTCTTTCAACAATAGAAAATACCTAAAAACCAGTAGAAAAAAAACGGCAAAAGGTGGTATTCCTTTTGGCCCATACTTATAATAGCTTTGCCCACATACCTTGAAACATATATACCATGAAAAAACTAAGTTTTAAAGATGTGCTCCGATCCATCGCATTCCCCCGGGATCACCTGTCTTTTTTCAGTAAGCTGCTCTATCTGGTCATTATTGCCTTAAGTTTATCTGCCTGTAAGAAGGATGGGGGAGGCGGTGAGCTAACCGGAGATTATTATTTCAACGCCAGACTGGATGGGCGCAAGATCGATTTCCATACCGTGAATTTTCAGGGAAGCGGTGCCGACGGCCGCTTTGAGCATATCGTTGTCGGCGGTTATGAAACATCTTATCCAACTTCAGGTGGACCGGTACCTCCATCGCTGGACTTTGAAATCTGGAAACTTGGCGGCAATATCACACCAGGCAGCTATGCTACACCTGCCGAGCAGAAAATGATTGCACGTTATGCTGTGCAGAAGTCGGATGGAACGCTGTTGTACAATACTTCCTTTGCGAACGACATTTTCACGCTGAAAATAGAATCCATTAGTAAAACAGGAATTAAAGGCACTTTTTCTGGTACGCTAAGAAATATGGCAGGCCAGTCGATCAGCGTGAGCGAGGGGTCGTTTAACCTCCCTTATAAAACAATTGTCAACCCTTAAACATGATAAGATGAAAACTACAAAATATTTTATTGCATTCGTTTTTACCATCTCCGCTGGGCTTCATGCTGCAGCGCAATATAAAGAGCCTGAGAAAAAAGATAAAATTGAAGCCATTTATCCGGAAGTCGTTTTTGATTCGCTACAGGCAAAAAAAATGCTCTCAAAAGGCACCGCCGTCATCAAAGGCGTAGCATTTACCAGGCAGAAACACCCGCTCGGATATAGCGTTCCGCTTTCGCCCAGAATACTCGCTAACAACATGACAGTAGTACTTTTGCCGGTAACGCCTTATTTTGAAGACTGGTATAAGCTTCGTAAAGAAAAGGAGAATACCAGAAAACGACGCTTTGTGTATCTCTCCAAAGATGCATACCGCTACAGGCTCGAAGCGGTCACCAATAGCGACGGGGAGTTCACCTTTCCCGACATGAAGCCTGGAAGGTACTTTCTGCAGGGAATGCTGGATTATACCCTTAGGGGCTCATATAATGCCTATACAGGTACCGGTTACAATAATTATGGCGGGCAGACCGATTATTATCAGAAAAAAGAGTATTCCAAAAATATCCAGGACCGGATCGAGGAGTTTGTGGAGATAAAGGAGAACGGAGAAATACTGAAGGTAAAGTTGCATTAAAAATAGGTGCCGCGGTAAGTAACGTTAGGATTTCAGCGCTGAAAAAATAAACTATTGGTTTTTTTCGCTATGAAGCTTGAGATAAGTTCAATTGTGGTGTTCCGGAGAAACATTTTAGCTGTAACCACTTTTATTTCCAGTGCGTCTAAGAGTTGAATATAAAAATCATATGAAAGTGTTTAAATACCACCCAAGCCTGCTATGCGGGTTGTTCTTTATCCTTGGATCCTTTGGGATACTCAAGGCCCAAAACCTCCAGCACGGCATTGACAGCCTCATCTTAAAAGAATTCTCTGACCCAAATGGTCCGGGTGCAGTTTTTATGGTCGCCCATGGCGGGAAACCAGTCTACGAGAAAACTTTTGGCAAAGCAAATCTGGAAGTAGGCAATGATCTCAAGGCTGAAAATGTCTTCGAGCTGGGCTCGATGACCAAGCAGTTTACTGCGGTGGCGATTCTCATGCTAGAACAGCAGGGGAAATTACAGGTCACCGATCCCCTTTCTAAGTATATAGCAGATTATCCCGGAGGGAAGGCAATCACCATACATCACTTGCTTACCCATACCTCGGGAATAAAGGATTTCACCAAAATGAAAACACTATCAGAGATTGCCCAGAAGGAAATGACACCTAAAATGATGGTGGATTTTTTCAAAAACGAGCCGGTGGATTTTGCGCCAGGGGAAAAGTTTGAGTATAACAATTCCGGTTATGTGCTTTTAGGCTACCTCATAGAACTTATTTCTGGGGAAAGTTATGAGGATTTTATCCAAAAGCATATCTTCGAAAAGTTGCATATGGATAACTCCCGATATGCCAGTGACCGGCTTGTCATTGTTGACAGGGCCTATGGCTATCATAAGAAAACATCGGGCTATGTAAACAGGACAGCTATCAGCTTCAGTGTTCCTTTTGCTTCAGGGTCTTTGATGTCAACAACAGGCGATATGCTAAAATGGCAAAATGCACTGAACCAAAACCTGTTGCTAAATGTACAGGAAACAAAAAAAGCATTCAGCACTTATAAGCTTAACAATGGCGAAACCTTTGGCTATGGCTACGGATGGCACATCAGGAACATCAGCAAAGTACCCACGCGGGAACACGGCGGAAGCATCTTTGGCTTTAAAACCATGGCGGTATACATTCCCTCTGAAGACATTTACGTTATTGCGATGAGCAACTGCGACTGTAATTCGCCAACCAAGGTTACTGGAGAGATTGCAGCACTGGCCCTCAAACAATTCGGGAAGAAAAGTCCCGGCACTCAGTAGCTGGACCAACTTGATTAACTGGTTGAATTTAATATCATGACAATACAATCAGGCACTCAGATTAAAACTTAAACCTTTGATATGAAAAGAACATTTTCAATTTACCTGTTTTTTTGATGGTAGGACTACATTCCATCTATGCACAGGAGATACCGTTTGCAGACAGCGAGCTTTAAAATCCAAATTAAAGAATATCATGGATAGCGTAGTAAACCTAAACTCCCTTCAGATGAAATCAAAACCGGATAGCTCCGACTGATAAAGGAAAAATCGCGTGGGGATATAGATAAAATGTGCAAATATAAATCAAGGTATTAAAAACACTTTTAGATATTTTAGAGAAGTTTAAACATGATGAAAAAAATCTTGCTTTTATTATTTCTTTTCGCCGGTAATGCCGATATCCATGCACAGCGGGTACTCGAGCCTGACACTAAATCACACCCGGAATGGTCTAAGCCTATTGCTCCTTTTAAAGTTGCAGGCAACCTCTATTATGTAGGTACTGCAGATCTGGCTTGTTATCTTATCGTTACCACTGAAGGAAATATCCTCATCAATACAGGTCTTGCCGCCTCAGCTGCACTCATCAAATCAAACATCCAGGCACTGGGATTTAGTTTGGCGGATACAAAAATCCTGTTGACCACGCAAGCGCACTATGACCATGTGGGTGCCATGGCCGAAATAAAAAAGATAACAGGAGCCAAAATGATGGTGGACTATGCCGATGCCCAGGTAATAGCTGACGGGGGAATTTCCGACTATGATCTAAAAGGCGATGTTTGCGTATTTGAACCGATAAAAGTAGACAGGGTTCTTCGCGGAGGGGATAGCATTAACCTGGGTAATACGAGTCTGGTTATGCTTCATCATCCCGGCCATACCAAGGGCTCCTGCAGTTACATTTTTAATCTCTGGGAGAATGGAAGAAAATACAGGGTGCTAATTGCCAATCTGCCAACTATTCCGACAGATAAAAAGTTTTCCCAGTTAAGTGCCTACTCCAATATAGCCAGAGATTATGCCTGCACACTGAAGGCTATGAGAAAAATCAAATTCGATATTTGGGTAGCATCACATGGCGTTCAGTTCAGTCTTCTCGAAAAGGTCCGGTCAGGTACTTCTTATCCGAAGGCATTCATTGATAAAAAAAACTATTATCGCTCAATAAAGGAACTACAAAAGGATTACAAACAAAAGCTTAACGAAAATTGACTTGTATCCTACAGGCACTCAACCCGGCTAGTGCTCTGGGGGCATAAAATCAATCCACATCTAAAAGAACGAACAATGAATAAGACCTTTTTTGCTGTTTTATTTCTCTTTATGGCATTCTTGCCATGTGCCTACGCCCAGCAAGCTAAGATGCTGAAAGATGCTAAACCGGAAGGTAAGACAAAATCCATTGCGCTGACAAAGGAAAAATGGCATTGGGGAACTGCAAACAAACAAAATGAATCTGCAGGTTATGCACAGGTAATCAAGTGCGGCAACACGGTTTATATTTCCGGGATACCGACAAGCGATCTCAGTGCAATGGGCGTCCGTGAGCTCTATAAATCCCTTTCCCAATGTCTTACCGCTTTTGGTGCAACACCTGGAGATGTGGTTAAAGAAACCCTTTACACAACAGATATAGAGGAAATGAAAAAATATAACCAGGAACGGAAAAACTTTTATAAAGGAGATTTTCCGGCAGCAAGCTGGGTGCAGGTAAGCAGGCTTTACGAAAGAGAGGCCAAGCTGGAGGTTGAGCTGATCGCTGTGCTTGGAAATGCTCAGTAATGGTGCTGATTTCCATTATAGCCATTGTTAAAGATTGGTTAGAATAGACATATCTCACTTCCAATATCACTGGTAAATTAACTCGAGGGATCTGCAGCTCAGGTCTCAAAGTTATCCAGTTGCACAATATGGATCTTAATAAGCTGTACGGCCAGTGGTTCATCATCGGCCTAAAGACACTTTATTTTCATCAGTTAATTTGTTTTTATCTTACACCAAGCTCAATTGTAAATAAAGCTACAAAGATATTGTTATGGGCAGAAACGATTAATTTATGTCTTTCTCCTCCCGTCCGTCGATGGATAGGCGGATTTTTCAGTTGTTTGCATGTTTTTTAGCTATAAACAGTTATATCCTTTAAACTACGCTCTCTGTCTTCAAAACAAACCTATTCATCGCCATTTTAAGTTATGAAAAACGTCATTCGCTACTTTTGACCCATTGAAAGGCTGGTAACCGAACGGTTCTGGACTTTTAAAGAAAAAAACAGAAATATGAAAATAGTCTTTGAACTAAAAATACTCGCATTACTATTCTGCAGCTTAATAACTTCTGGTCTGCTTGCTCAGGAAAAGCCTGAACTTCAGAACCTGAGTGCAAAGAAACTTGATGCTATTATTCAAAAAAGCATTGATGAATCGGGAATGGTAGGGCTCAGTGCCGCCATTATCGTAAAGGGAAAGATTGTCTGGATGAAAGGTTATGGCTATGCCAATAAGGAACTCAAAAAACCTTTTACCCCAAACACCATCATCAATATTGCATCAATCACCAAGACTATTACCGGCGTATGCGTTTTGAAGGCGGTTGAAGAGGGTAAGTTATCCCTTGATGCTGACATCAATACTTACCTGCCCTTTAAGGTTATCAATCCTTATTTTCCGGATGAAAAGATAACCCTCCGAAACTTGGGTACGCATACTTCCGGTATAACAGATAGAAGCCCTGTTTATGAAGATTCTTATTTTTACGGCGGGGATTCCCCGGTCTCTCTGGAAGCTTTTTTAAGAAGCTATTTCGATGTTCATGGTCAGCTTTATTCAAAAGATAATTTTTTAAACCACAGACCGGGCACGTTTTGGGAGTATTCCAATATCGCGACTGGCCTGGCCGGTTATGTAGTAGAAAGGGTAACAGGACAGGCATTGAATGAATATAGCAGGAAGAATATTTTTAAACCGCTCGGTATGAAAAATACCGGATGGTTCAGTACCGAGATAAATATGGCTGCTCATTCCAAAGGTTACGATAAACAGGGTGACACCTTAAAACTAATTCCATATTATGGGCTGCCCACCTATCCGGACGGAGGCGTGCGCACATCGGTAAGTGAACTCTCTAAATATTTTATCGCCCTGCTCGCGGATGGTCAATATCAGGGAAAGCGTATCTTAAAGAAATCCTCTGTTGATTCCATGCAGCATTTTCAGTTCTCGCCTGGCCATAAGCCAGAAAATATGAACCTGTCAAATAAAAATGCAGGCATATTCTGGGCCACCAAGGATGGAGGTACAAAAATCGGTTATGGCGGAACCGATCCGGGGGTAAAAACAGAGATGCTGGCAGACCTTGATAAAAAGGTTGCTGTTGTACTCTTTTCCAATACCACCTTAAACAGTAGCGATTTTATGAAATACTATGTGGGTGTCTTTAATGAGCTGTTCAGGTACGGGAGAGCATTGAATGCTGATGCTAATAAAAAGCAGCGGTAGTAAATGAATGTAGATATGGTTAATGATAATGATACCTGCTACATTTTGAAACCATTTTCTTTTGGATTATTTCTATAAAAAAATAAATGAAAAAATTCGGGTTAGCTTTCTTCTTATTTATTGCCGGTTTTTCAGCACAGGCGCAGACCTATAAACCCGTTACCAGCAAAAACAAAACATATCTTGCGAGCGTGAAAGGGCTGTCTTATTCCTATAAAAATGGAACAGTAACACTGAAAAATAACGGCAGTTACGATCTTGGTACAGTAAGTATAATTGCCTCATCCACGGCAGATACCACCTTGTTTGGAATTGCCCTGTTTGAAGATGGGCTCGGCAAAGGCCAGACCGAGAGAGCCAAAGTTTATTTTACTACAGGTCAGGGAAAAGGTACCTATGAAATTCCGCTATCTGAGATAGATCAAAAACATCTTGTTTTCTCTTTCGACAAAGCGGTTAGGGCAAAGCCATAGTTGTTTGCTTTCTCATAGTATGTATTTTATTTTAAATCTTTACTGAAACTGGATCTCCTTGGCAAAACTGGCTAATTACATTATAAATTTCTTATGTTAAACGAGGGGGTTGAAACTAGGTTAGTCTTTTAACTTTATTAAATCCACTCTCCGGTTTTTTGCTTTATTTTCTTCTGTTGTGTTGCTTACCAGTGGCTTTTTGGAGCCGAAGCCGTTTGATATGAGTCGGTCCTCAGCAATACCTTTTTTAATTAACGCAGAGCGGACTGCAGCAGCTCGCTCTATTGAAAGGATCAGATTCCTTTCTTCATTTCCTTTATTATCGGTATGACCATTGACAGCAATTTTCAAGCTCATATCGGCATTGAGTACTTTGTAGATTTCTTCCACTGCGATTTGTCCTTCAGGCTTTAAAGATGATTTGTCGGTGTCAAAGTTGATATATAGGACGGCTTTTCCGTCGTGATCTAATTGTTGTTTAATTTCGTCCGCTTTAATCAGTGAGATCGTCTGATGAAAACTTCCTTTCTCCGCAATTTGTATTGCGCCACTTGTACCGGTGGTTTGTAGCTGTATATAAACTATATCGCTATCTGAACGTTTGATCACATAGGTTTTAATAGGGATATTGCTCCAATAATCAAAAGACCCTTCATCACCACTTTTCAGATTATCTTTTCCTACACGGTCAACTTCCTCTTTAGCTACTACTCCTTCAGCTATTTTTACTCCTCCTAAACCTATAATCATATCTTCATAGCTTTTATCTACATAGAATTGTTGCCACTCTTCGCCATCAGCAGTTTGTATGTATGCGCTAAAAGATGGCCCCTCAACAGGAGTCAATATCCCATTGATTGGGACATATGTTTGATCAAAGTCTTTTTTCTTCCCGCCTCCGTTAATGTAAATAGTTTTTTTAGGGGCTGAAAAATAGGGAAATACACCAAGATCGTTTTTAGTTACTGGAATGTTGCGAATATCAAACCCTTGCTTTTCGATAGGTTGTGCTTTGCTCGAATCTGCGACTGGGTTTTGAACAGTATCAGCAGATTTACTTTGTTTGTTGCCTGGACTTGAACAGGAAACAACCAGTAATGTGAATAACAGGAAATAAACTATTTTTTTCATAAGGATGTATTGTAATTTCAACGTATTAACTGTTAAAGAGGATGCCCATCAATTGACCGGCGATGTGTATTGCATCTTTCGAATATTTATAGATGGGTGAGGATTGCTGAATTTTCATTTCTTCAGGACTTGTTTTTACGGCTTCTACTTTTTTAAAGCGGTACACAATGGCCATATGCTCATCCGTCGTATAGAAAATTTTCAGTTTCATTATCCCGTCTTTTTCATTGATATATAAGGGGTTTAAAAAGTTGACTGATGAGGTCATCTGGTCTGAAGACCAAACCTCTATCTTCGCCACTGTAAGAGAATGGGATACTTGCTGGTGATTGACTGTGGTATTTGCATTCTTTAAGGTATAAATGCTTTTTTTGCAGATGAAGCCAGCGATGTTCTCCCTAATAGGCGTTTTTTGTATTGCATAGTCTTCACTCCTTATCGTAGATTGAATACCTGCTTTACCGAGCTCATTTTTTTGATAGGTGAAGGTGATTTTTTGGTTTTTCTTATCCTGTGTACTGATAAAAAAGGTGCCGCGCCCTGACTTATCATCTACTGAATTTTCGCCATGATAAGTTAAAGCATCAAACTTCGCAGTTGCCGTACCAGGCTTTAGGAAAATGAATGATTTCCATGGTAATAACATGAGGTTGAGAAGCATCATGGGATTTTTATTTTTGATGGCTTCAAATTCTAACTTTGTTTTGGAGCTGGATAGTTTGATAGCATTTTCAAGCTGTTTACGGACATTTCCCTGTTTAGGTTCTATACTTCGGAAAATTTCCCCCAGTGATGTTCCGGTTATGTTAATTTCGATCTCTATTTTACCTTCGGTGAACTTTTGAGAATTATCAAGAGCAGCACTTTGGTCTTTTCTCTCCGATACTGGCTTTTTACTAGCATTAGGAGTGGTGCAGGAACTGATGGTCAACAAGTAAAATATAAACACAGGTAATTTTTTCATAACTGTTGGTTCATGTCTAATGGTGAATTATCGCGATATTCAAAAGATGTTCTATATAATTTAAACTGTATTCTGATCCTAACTGTCATTTCAGTAGGATTTGCACAAAATTATTTCGGCAGCACGTGCCATACAATACCTGTTTGCGTGGGATTATTCCTACTGGTTTTTAGGTATTTTGTGCCTGTGGAATGATTTTAAGCCACATTAATTGCTATAATTGTGGTGTAGTCTTGTTAAAGTTTAAAATTTATAATTGTGGCAATATCTGCAGCAGATTTATTTACATAACCTGATATAAATGCCAAAAAAATATACGCTCCTTCTTTTAATATGATGGTGTAGGCTTTGATATTGGAAGCCTGAAAGTAAAAGAAGGAATGGGGATAAGTAACATCAAAACGAGGGTAGCATATTTAGGCGGTGAATTAGAATTTATTTCGAGTGACAATGGACAAGGAACCAATATTAATATAGAATCAAAAGTTACCGTTTAAGTTGACACAGTCTATAAGACATGCTTAGGTGCGGAAACAATTTTTATACTTTCTGCCAATTGGCAATTGTTTTTCGTCAGCTAAGAACACAAATTGTGAATTATGCGATTTTACCCTTTTCTCGTGAACAATATACGATTTGTGGATTCTTACAAAGCCTAATCTTTCATTTTTCTCCATAAAATCAGACAGTCGCTGTAAAACCATATATTGTTTAAAGCGTGTGATGATTTTTAGGTATTCTCCAAAACCTTCAATCCATAAGATATCTTTTGTTGGAAGTTTGTTTACCATATAATCCGATTTAAAAACCAGAAAATCGCTCTCCTGATCAAGCCCGGTAAATTTTAAATAATCGGTTGCTTTTTGAATGGCTTTCAAAAAACGTTCAGGAAATACTGGCTTAACCAAATAATCAATTACATCCATGTCATAAGCTTTTGCCGCGTGGATCGGATCAGCAGTGATGAAAATGCATAGCTTGCCCTTCGGCACCAGTCCAACCATTTCTGTACCAGAAATTCCGGGCATTTCGATATCAAGAATAAGTAGATCTACTTCATCCATTCGCTCGTAAATAACAGCCTCCGTTGGATCTAGAAAACAGGCCAGTAGCTCAATTTCGTCAATCGACGCACAATACTTGCTGATCAGATCCAGCGCCGGAGCTTCATCGTCAACATAAATTGCTTTTATGGGTTTCATATGCTGATGATCAGTTTAGTGAAATAAGTAGTTTCGTTTTGTTCAGTTTTCATCTCGTACTTTTCTCCATATTCCTGATGCAGAATCATGGTTAAAACCTTAAGTCCCGCTCCACGGTAGTTGATGGCATCATCCTCGATCTTCTTTTCAGATATGGAATTTAAAATATTAAACTCTACTTCCGATGGCCTGAACAATAGCGTAGCTGCAATTTGTGCATGTTCATCTCTGCCCATAGCCGAATACTTTACGGCATTTTCAAAAAGTGTAAGGTAAATCGTAGGTGGAATTTCAACAACACTGGTAAGCTCACTTGAATCAAAATTCATGACCAGATTTAGCGCGCTGTTACTTTTCAATTGATAAAGTTTACCAAGCGCAGCAATCATCTGGAGTTCGCGCTCAACAGGGATCTTTTTTTTCTCAATTTCATAGGTGGTATATTGCATCAGGAGGCTCAACTGCTTAATTAAATCAGCAGAACTTCCATCTGTAGCATAGCTATGCGAGTAAATGTTATTGAGCGTGTTGAACAGGAAGTGTGGATTTATTTTAGATTTTAGAAGTTCCATATCTGCCTCTTTTTTTCTGATGCTAAGCGCCGATAACTCGCGCTCGGCAATGAGCTTGTATTTCGAAATGCTTTGCATAGAAGGCACGAGGATAATTATGGCCTGCATAAAATAGACCATTAAAAGGTATTTTCCATCTCCAGATCTAAAAGCGCTAAAAAGTTCTGGTTCAACCAATATTCTGATCAGGCTTGAAATTACAAATAGCGATGCGGTATAACGCACATATTCGCCATATCTGGCCTGCTGATAAAATTCCGGAACAAGTTTCTTAAAGCAGAGCAGGTAAACCGGAATATTGATTGATAGCATAAAGAGCATCGCCAGGGCAGCCTCCCCAATACTAAAGAAACTAAAATAGATGTAGCTGCTAACACCAGAAAAAGCAATCCAGAATAATATATGTTGCATGGTGATTACGCCTGGCCACCTTCCGTTCAATAGAAAATCCATCACCTTTTTTTCAAAAGAAATCCGGAGAATCAGGATAAGGAAGACTAAATTGATTAAAAGAATCATTGCAACTGTCTGGTTTCTGTAGTTCGCTTATAATTTCTGTCGTTTATTGATATAAATGTTTTCCAGCATCACTTATGTTCATCTTTAATATTCAGTTACATCTGTTTTTGTATCTGAATTAACCAAATATAAACATAGGATTCACTATTTCAATAAATAGGCAACAATCAACCATGGCGAACAAACCTGTTTTTTATAAAAAGAAAGGCGCTCCAAATCTTATGGTTCGGTTTTACCTCATCTGGGTAATCTGCAGCTTTTTTTTTAATTACGCATCCGCTCAGGAAAAAAAGCAGAACAAACCACTCGTTGCCTACCTCAATGAAGATAAGTCGCATTTTATAAAATTTTCGGGCTACGGACAGTTTTGGGCCAGGTATACGCAGTTAAACCCAGGGAGCAAGGTGAATGAAAGCCTAACCAAAAGTACTGCAGATCTTTCGTTACGAAGGTTAAGGATGAAAATGATCATTTATCCTATTGATAACCTGAGCTTGGTTTTTCAGGGCGGCACAACAAACTTAACCTATTTAAATGACAATGAAAGTGCCTTTGATCTGCTTGATGCGTTTGGGGAATATAAATTTAGCGGGAAGTTAAGTTTGGGTGCCGGCCGTTCCAATTGGAAGGGGCTTACACGGTTTGCCTCCGGACCTACGGCTACCTTACTGTATGATGTCCCTTTTTTGGATTTAGGAAATGTAAACCGCACTGATTTGACGCTACGCAACCTGAATATATTTGCAAAAGGCCAGTTCGGCAGGCTGGATTATCGTGTTATTCTGGCGAAACCTTATGTGCCATTAACCGCTAAGCCGGTTCAGAACGTTTCGGGCTTCAATAACCTTTCGGTGAAACCAAATCTATCTGCATACTTAAAATGGCAGTTTTTTGAGCAGGAAAGCAATGCGGGACCCACTTCTGCAGGGAGTTATCTCGGCAAGAAAAAAGTACTTGCCATTGGCATCGGGGCCGAATTACAAAAAGACTTGTTATGGCACCTGGCTGGTACCGATACTGTGCTGAATGATATGAAACTCTATAGCGCAGATGCATTTTTCGATACACCAATAAACCTTCAAAAAGGAACTTCATTTAATGTTTATGCAGCGGTTTTTCACCATGATTATGGACCTGGTTATATTCGGAACCTCGGAATTAACAACATTTCAAACGGCCTGGATGCCGCAACTGCCTCGTTTAACGGTGCCGGCAATAGTTATCCTGTGGTAGGGACCGGAAACAGTTTGATTTTTCAGACGGGTTTTACACTTCCTTATTTCAATCAGCAGAAAAAGAAAGCCAGGTTAATGCCTGCCATCGCGATTCAGTATTCTAAGTTCGAACGCTTGTCTGACCCTATGTTTACCTACGATTTTGGCCTTAGCCTATTGCTGAGAGACCATGCTTCCAAATTTGTTTTCAATGCCCAGAGCAGACCCATTTACACACTTCAGGGAACTGAGCTCAAAGTTTCTGAAAGGAAAATGATGTTTGTTCTCATGTACCATATCAATATAGATTAATAAAAACAGCGCAACATGTTAATTAAAAAAAATCTTCAACCAGCAGATCAGCAAATCAAAGGCTCCAGGAGCATTTGGCTGCGAATTTTATCTAACCTTACCTTTTGGGTACTGGTGGCCATCATTGCCGGTATAGTACTGGGCAGTTATGCACCGGCAACGGCCGTTAAAATGGAAATTATCGGTAAAACTTTTATCGATATCATTAAGCTCTTTATCGCCCCGATCATCTTCCTAACGATTGTTCTGGGCATCAGCGGCATGGGCGATTTAAAAAAGGTGGGACGAATCGGGCTTAAATCGCTGATTTATTTCGAAGTAGTATCTACCGTTTCTTTGGCTATCGGCATTCTGATGGCGGTTTTAATTAAACCGGGCAATATTGATAAATCTGGCTTACAGATTCAGAATGCTTCAAAATACACATCTGCACCCGCTAAAAGTTTCGATTGGGTAAGTTTCTTTATGAGCAACCTCACCATTCAGGTATTACTGGTGGCCATCGTATGTGGCATTATTTTAAATTATTCAAGGCATCGTGAAAAAGCGGTGAGTGGTTTGAGTTATGCATCCAAAATTGTTTTTCAAGGATTAAAATATGTGATGTATCTCGCTCCCTTAGGTGCTTTTGGCGGCATGGCGTACACCATCGGTAAGTTTGGCCTGCACACGCTGGTTCCTTTAGCCAAATTGATGGGAACAGTGTATTTAACCATGGGCCTGTTCATCTTTCTGATTCTTGGTGGAATTATGAAATACTACAAAATGAGCATCTGGAAATTCATCAGATATATTAAGGAAGAGCTTTTACTCGTACTGGGAACCTCCTCGTCAGAATCTGCATTGCCTTCCATTATGCAGAAACTTGAAAAAATGGGCTGCAGTAAATCTGTAGTCGGGTTGGTTATTCCAACCGGTTATTCTTTCAATTTGGATGGGACATCGATTTATCTCTCTATGTCGGTTATTTTTCTTGCGCAGTTGTACGGCGTTCAGCTTTCTGTATGGGAAATGCTCAGCATCATCGGTATCCTGATGGTTACATCAAAGGGCGCAGCAGGCGTTACTGGAAGTGGTTTTATTGTGCTTGCGTCCACATTGGCAGCCATCCATAAAATTCCTATTGAAGGATTGGCTTTTCTGCTTGGCGTAGATAAGTTTATGAGCGAGGCGCGTGCCATTACCAATATCATCGGAAACGGCGTAGCCACTATTGTGATTTCGAAAAGCGAAAATGAGTTCCATCCCCATGTTGAAGTGGCGCCAGATCCCAAATTGATGGAAATAGAAAAGAAAATGGTTAAGCAAGAATTTGTATACTAAATCTAATAAAATGAATACAGCAGAAACATTCAATGAATTAAGCTTCAGCGTTTACGGTAAGCAGGTGCATTATCAGTTAAGTCCAGAACAACTGGTTAGTCAAACATTAGAACGCCAACAGGGTAGTTTAAGCAGCAGTGGCGCGCTGTGTGTGGATACTGGTACTTTTACGGGCCGCTCTCCGAAGGATAAATTTACGGTAATTGACGATACCACTCGGGATACTGTAGATTGGGGCGATGTTAACAGACCTATTTCTGAAGCACATTTTCATGGCCTGTACAGCAAAATACGGGCATATTTGGCCGAGAGGGAAGTATGGGTTAGGGATGCTTATGCGTGTGCCGACACGAGACATCATTTAAGCATCAGAATTGTGAACGAAACACCATGGGCAAATTTATTTTGTTATAACCTGTTTTTGAGGCCTGATGAAAAAAATGTCATTGCCGGTGAAACAGAATGGCTCATTTTGCAGGTGCCTGGTTTCGAGGCCGATCCAGAAGTGGATGGTACGAGGGCGAAGAACTTCACGGTAGTAAATTTTACAAGCAAAATCATTCTCATTGGCGGAACAGCCTATACAGGAGAAATGAAAAAAGGAATTTTCAGCGTGTTAAACTATATTTTACCTGAAGAAAAAGGTGTGTTAAGTATGCATTGCTCTGCGAATGAAGGCATTAATGGCGATGTTTCGTTGTTTTTTGGTTTGTCGGGTACAGGAAAGACAACTTTAAGTGCAGATGCCAGCCGTTTGCTGATCGGTGATGACGAACATGGTTGGTCTGATGAGGGAATTTTCAATTTCGAGGGAGGATGTTATGCGAAGGCCATTGATCTGAATCCTGAAAAAGAACCTGAAATTTTCGGCGCTATTAAACCTGGTGCGCTTTTGGAAAACCTCGTGGTTAATCCTGCTACCGGAGCGGTCGATTTTTCAGATACAACCAAAACAGAAAATACAAGATTGGCCTACCCGATTGATTTTATCCACAATGCCAAAAAGGTATCTACAGGCAGCACACCAAAAAACATTTTCTTTTTAACCTGCGATGCTTTTGGGATTTTACCTCCCATCAGCAAGCTGAATAAAGGGCAGGCCATGTACCACTTTATATCGGGTTATACGGCCAAGGTTGCAGGAACAGAAATGGGTGTTTCTGCTCCTCAATCTACTTTCTCTGCATGTTTCGGACGTGTTTTTCTTCCGTTGCACCCGCTTAGATATGCCGAACTGCTGGGCGCGAAACTTGATGCGCATCCGGAGATAAATGTTTGGTTGGTAAATACAGGATGGATTGGTGGTGCTTATGGAAAGGGAAATAGAATCAGCCTGAAGTATACCAGGGCACTTATTGCTGCAGCTATGGGCGGGCATCTTGAAAATGTTCTGTTCGCTCATCATCCCGTTTTCAGGTTTGCTGTGCCGCAATACTGCCCAGGGGTACCTGCAGAAATTCTAAATCCCAGGTCACTTTGGGACGATGCAGATGAATATGATCAAAAAGCTGCTGAGTTAGCGCTCTTGTTTGAAGATCATTTTTCTGATTACGCAGCATTGGCAAGCACCGTAATAAAGGATGCAGCACCATCATTTGTGTAGAAATATTGTTATATTGAAGATCATCCGCAAAAATTTGACGCTGATAAAGAAAATAAACCCGTTTATTGATAAGCTGAACAAGTATTTGAGCTTACAGATTTTTGCTGCCATTTTATTGGGCGCAATAGTTGGGGTGTACTTTCCTGGTTTTGCAGTGAAGTTGCAGTGGGTGGCCAGATCATTCGTTTCCGTTATTGAGCCCTTTGTACCGCCGGTAATTTTTCTCAGCATAGTGAGTGTGTTCGGAAGTTTAGAAAATCTTAAACTGGCCGGAAGAATTACCGCTAAAGCCATTATTTACTTTGCTGTGGTAAGTACACTGGCCATTGTTTTTGGTATTTGCAGTGCATTGATCATTCGCCCTGGGAAAATAGACAGGAGTTTGGTTGAATCCATGCCCTCTGCCAGATTAATTTCTGCCGATTATGAGGGTTGGCTTAAGGTGGTGATGCAGAATAGTATGTTGTTGTTATTTGTACTGGCAGTTGCCATTGGTATTTTTATCAACCGTTTGGCAAAGCACGATCAGGTAGTAAAGGTATTCGAACAAATGAAATCGGTTTTGCTCAGGTTATTGAGATTTATTTTTTTACTGGCTCCAATTGTTACCTTCTGTGGTATTGCCTATACAGTTGGCCGCTTTGGTTTGGATAGGCTGGTACCAATAGGAAAAATGCTTGCCGGAACTTATATCACAATGTTCCTGTTTGTTGCTATTGTACTTGGCTCTTTTTTGGCAGGTTTAAAAGTGAATCTTTTTACGTTTTTAGGTTCGATAAAAAATGAGCTGCTTTATGCACTGGGAACTTCTTCTTCAAGTTCTGTGATCCCCCTGCTTCTGGAAAAACTGGAAAAGCTTGGCCTTAAGAGGCCTGTGGTGATGTTGGTTACTGCTACGGGAAATTCGCTAAATTTAAATGGAACCAGCATTTACCTGGGGATGGCAGTAATGTTTCTGGCCCAGCTTTACAATGTAAGTTTTTCATTTGCCGAAATTTGTGGAATGGTGATGGTTATCTTGCTTACTTCTAAGGGTGCATCGGGGATTCCCGGAACAGGGTTTTTAGCTTTGGTAACCACTGTGGGCAGCATTCATAAAATCCCGGTTGAAGGGTTAGCCATATTGCTGAGTATCGATCGGTTTATGAGCGAAGCACGGGCAATAACCAATACAATAGGGCACGCCGTTGCCGCATTAGTCATTTCGAGGAGCGAGTCATAGTGCTCCGTAAATAAATTTAGAAATTAAAATTATGAAAAAATCAATTTCATACCTACTGATCATTTTAGTAGGCTTTGGTATAGGATGCAAGAATAAAGAGGTGGATGAGCAGACGGATGTTGTGCTGGTGGGGGCTGGAATAATGAGCGCCACATTGGGCTCAATGATGAAGACACTCAATCCACAACTTAAAATTAATATTTATGAGCGGCTGGATCTTGTTGCTGCTGAAAGTTCTGACGCATGGAATAATGCCGGAACAGGGCACTCTGCCTTCTGTGAACTGAATTACACACCACAGCGTCCGGATGGCACCATAGAATTTAACAAAGCTGTATCCATTAATGAGCAGTTCGAAATTTCCAAGCAATTTTGGGCTTACATGGTAGATAAGGGAAAACTTCCTGAACCTAAATCGTTCATCAACAATGTGCCGCACATGAGTTTCGTATGGGGGAATAAAAATGTAGAATACCTTAAAAAACGTTATGATGTTTTAAGTAAGCAATTGCTATTTAAAGGCATGCAATATTCCGAAAATTTTGATACACTTTCTAAATGGATGCCTTTGGTGATGACAGGAAGAAACAGAAAACAGAAGGTTGCTGCAACTTATATGGCCATTGGGACAGATGTTAACTTCGGAAGTTTAACAAGAGGATTAGTGGCCTCTTTAAAAAAAGAAAAGGGTGTAAAGGTAGCACTGAACCATGAAGTGAGAAATCTGAAACACCTGGAAGATGGTACATGGCTGGTTACCGTACTGGATAACAAAACAGAAAAGGAGCGAAACATAAAAGCTAAATTTGTATTCATCGGCGCCGGAGGCGGGGCGTTGCGGTTATTGCAGAAATCGAAAATCCCGGAAGGAAAAGGTTTCGGTGGTTTTCCGGTAAGTGGCGAATGGATGGTATGCAATAATCAGGATATTATAGCCAGGCACATCACCAAAGTTTATGGTAAAGCCGGAGTTGGTGCACCGCCAATGTCTGTTCCGCATCTGGATACAAGAATTATCAATGGTAGAAAAGCTTTGCTCTTTGGTCCTTATGCAGGTTTTTCATCTAAATTTTTAAAACAAGGTTCTTATCTCGATTTAACCCGTTCAATCACATTAAAAAACATTTGGCCAATGATGTCTGCCGGAGCGGATAATATTCTGTTGACTAAATATTTAATTAGTCAGGTTAGCCAATCAAATGCAGCACGTTTAAATGCCCTGAAAGAATATTTTCCAGAAGCGAAGGCCTCAGATTGGAAACTTGAAACTGCCGGACAACGCGTGCAGATTATCAAAAAAGATAAAAAAGGAGGAGGAGTGCTTCAGTTTGGCACAGAGGTGGTAAGTGCAAAAGATGGAAGTTTAGCCGCTCTGTTGGGTGCTTCACCAGGTGCATCAACATCTGTTGATATCATGATCACAGTATTAAAAAAATGTTTCCCAAAAGAAATGGATACACCAGAATGGCAATCGAAAATGAAGGAGATGATCCCATCATATCAGAAGAAACTTTCAAACGATAAGGCTTTGGCAAATGCCATCAGAAAGGCAAATAGCACTTCGCTTGGTCTCAAATATTTCACAGTCGACTAAAACACAAGTGTAAATAGAGAAATGTCTCGTCCCAGAGTTACTTGTCGTTTTAGGACAATCTTGACGGAAGATGGAGGAATATTCAATTATGCGGATTCCTGAATTTATCTCACAGCGGATTTTTTCTTTACATCCTCACTTAACCGACCCCAAGGTTTCCTACCCGAAATTTTTGTCTTGTCTTTGATTTTTGTTGTCCTCTTTTGTTTTTAATGAGAAGTTATAGAGCAGGAAGAGACACGATAGACTTGTCCCAGAAACTATTAATTCATTATTAGCTAGGGGAATATTCCCAAATATGATTATTGCAGTAGAAAGAGATCAGCTTTTATTTTTATTTTTGCTTATGAAAATCCCCGATTTTACATCATCTATCGACCCCGCAAATATTACTGCCCTATCAGACACTATTCAGAATGGTGCAGATTCTTTTCATATACTGGACCTCAGCATAACTGGTAATCCGATTTTTTCATTTGAATATAGCAGGAAGAAATTTTACACAGCTACATTATTACAAGGTGACTATCGGCTTGAGTTTGAAGATAGGAACATTGATATTTCGGGCAACTCCTTACTGTTCACCACCACCAAAATTCCTTTTGGGGTTCACGAGGCCGGTTTAGGGTACTCCGGGATTAGCTGCGTCTTCAAGGAGGAGTTTATCACCAAAGCTAACAGCGGTTATCGTCTACTTGAATTTCCAATCTATAAACCAGGCAGACAAAATATCTATTCCCTTACAGAGGAGCAGACGAAACTCTTTATTGAGGTCTACAATAAAATGTTTGATGAATCACAGACCGATAATCCTTTTAAAGAAAATCTGCTACGCACCTATTTACTTGAGATTATTTTCAATGCACAAAAGCTCGCGCCGTTTAGCTCCTTCGTAAAAACGAATAATACCACCGAGGTTATCGCCTGTTCCTTTATAAGATTGTTAGAATCGCAGTTTCCCATAGAATCCCCTCAGGATACAATCAAATTTAAAACTGCGAAAGATTTCGCAGACAGCCTGTCACTACATCCCAATTATTTGAACCGCCAGGTAAAATTGTCTAAAGGAAGAACCGTAAGTGAGATCATCGCGACAAGGCTTGTTCAAGAGGCCAAGATTTTATTAAAATTAACCAACTGGAACATTGCGGAGATTTCTTTTGCACTCGCTTTCGAAGAGCCATCACATTTCAATCTATTCTTTAAAAAGCATGCCAGCATTTCGCCTACAGATTACCGAAAATTACAAAAGGAATAGTTGCTCCTGGATGTTGGTGCAAGAAAGTTTGATTTTAGTAAGGATCGGTGTTATTTGCGCTAACATCGGCCATGCCATCCACGCTACCTTTGTATTGGAATTAAACAATTTGCAAAATGACAAAGATAGCATTAGTGACCGGAGCCAATAAAGGCATTGGTTTTGAAACAGCAAAACAACTAGCAGCTCACAATATTAAAGTTTTATTAGGGGCAAGAAATGAAACCGAAGGTAAAAAAGCGGAAGCAGCCTTAAGGGATTTATCATTAGACGTTACTTTTGTACAACTGGACATCAGTAATTCGACTGATATTGATAACGTTAGAAAATACATTGAAAGCGAATATGGTGTGTTGGACATTCTAATCAACAATGCAGCCGTATTTTTAGACGGCGCGTGGTTCGGAAATAACACAGAAACCGTACCCACACAAACCCTGCGTGATACTTTTGATATTAATTATTTCGGTACTGTAGAGCTGACCCAGGCATTATTGCCCGCAATCAAAAAAAGCGAGGCGGGGCGTATTGTAAACATTAGCAGCCTGTCTGGTTCCTTTGGTGTTCATTTAGATAAAGAACATTGGTTATACGCTTTAAAACCTTATGCTTATAGTGCGTCAAAAACGGCCTTGAACCAGTTCACAGTTTTTCTGGCTAATGCCCTTGCCGCTTCCAAGATTAAAGTGAATGCAGTTAGTCCGGGTTGGGTGAAAACATCCATCGGTTCAGACCAGGCACCCTTAACTACAGAAGAAGGTGCTAAGTCAGGTGTTGCCATGGCATTACTTGATGAGAATGGTCCAACAGGAACTTTTTCCCAATCAGGCGAATTTGTACCATGGTAAATACCAACCTGTAATTTTAAACGCGGAATGTGCAACTGACTGTATCAGATTATTTGTTTTAAACTATAATCGCTCCCTTTCTTTGGAACGCTGTAATCACGAATCCAATCAATACAGCATTGGTAAAGGGCCGTAAGACCCCATAGCTCACCCAACCAGGGTCCTGCATACCTCCCAGTAAATTGAACCTCGCTGAGGGGACAAAGAGGTATTATCTTTGTCTAACTACTCAATTGACTGGGAGGTGTCACCCTCGCAATATCAAAATTAAGTTGTTCTGCCACGATTTAATTCTTTTATGCTGTACCGCCAACCATTTTTTATACAACTAATCAAAGCCAGTCCTTTGGTGGCTTTGTTGATGCTTTTCTTATCTCCAGATAATGTAATGCCAAGGTAGATTATGTCTCTTATTGAAACTGCTTCAATGTTTGCTTGATATTCCCCGTAAGTACGAGCCTGTTGTGCAAAAGAAGTAAAAGATAACTAAAATGAAAGACAAGAAAGTTTGGTTGGTCACTGGTCATCTTATACCACCAGCTCTGAATTTTTGGTGAGAAAACACAACAATTCTTTAATATTTTGAGTAAGGCGATTTCAGCTAACATTGTATGGCTTTGTCAAGGAAATTGCTAAATTGCCATTTCAAATAGTGAAATGGCAGGCTATAAATCATATACTGATCAAGAACTGATTTCATCGCTGAAAAGCGGTGATGAACTTGCTTTTGAAAATCTGTACCTGCGCTACTGGGAAAAGATGTTTTATTTTGCCATTCAGAAAACCGGGGACATCATGGATGCAGAGAATGTAGTACAGGATGTTTTTATTTCTTTGTGGAACAGAAGATCTTCCCTTAATATCACCTCAGAACTTTCTCACTACCTGATAGTATCTGTAAAATACCGGATCATTAAATTGTTTGAAAAACAACGAAACCAGCGTTTGCATGAAGAGCAGAGTTTGGCAGCCTATGATATTTTAGACGATTCTACTCAGCAATATCTCAATTTTGAAGAACTTCGTAGCAGACTTGAAGAATTTATCTGTAAACTGCCGGAGAAAAGTGCGGTCATTTACAGAATGAGCAGACAGGAAGATGTTAGCCATAAAGAAATCGCCCTCAAATTAGGTATCTCGGAGGATGCGGTAAATTCAGACCTTAAAAGGACTAAAAAGAAGCTGGCTGTTAATCTCAAATCATTTCTTCATACCGTTTTATTGTGATTTAATTTTCTGTATATCACTTAATTATACTTTTTTATCATTTTTATCTGTCACATTTTGACAGTTTCCCTTTTCAGCAGGTACTTGTCTATATAAGACCTATCGGAAATGATTGAAAAAAGTAAAATAAGATTACAGGAATTGTCTCATAGATGGTTGAAAGGCACGCTTACCAAAGCAGAACAGCAGGAATTCGACGAATGGTTCAATGAGCAGAATCAGATTCCGATAGAGATGCCATCTGATATTGCTGAAAACCGTGAAGAGCATGAGCAGGCAATATTAAATCGCATTAAAGATGCGACAGGCATTGCCAGGCAACCTAAAGTGGTTTCTTTATGGCCGCGTATTGCGATTACTGCCGCTGTTGCGTCCATCATTTTTGGAGCCGGACTATTTTACTTCAACAGTGATACCAAAAACACGACCCATCAGATTGCTGACTACAATGATGTCAAACCAGGTGTGCAAGGCGCTACGTTGACACTGGCCGACGGGAAGAAGATATTGATAAATGATGCGGTGGCTGGAAACATAGCTTTGCAGTCTGGCGTGAAAATTTCAAAAAACATAGACGGGCAGATCATTTATGAAGTTACAGATAAGAATTCCGAGAACTCGGATTACAATACCCTAACTACGTCGCGGGGAGAACAAACACAGGTACGTTTGCCTGATGGCTCTTTGGTTTTTTTAAATTCTGCATCCTCCCTAAAATACCCAACTAGTTTTGTCAGAGCGAAGTTCAGGCGCGTTACGCTAACAGGTGAAGGATATTTTGAAATTTCAAAAGATAAGGTACATCCTTTTTTGGTCCAGAGCAATGGGCAGGAAGTAGAAGTATTGGGAACGCATTTTAATATCAATGCATACAAAGATGAAAAGGCGGTGAAAACTACATTGCTGGAAGGTGCGGTAAAGATTACACCAATGCCGGGCAACAAAGCAAAAAGTTCAATTCTCAAACCCGGTCAGCAAAGTGCACTGGATGAAAACGGAATTCAGGTTACTGAAGTTGATCTGGAAGAAGCCATGGCCTGGCAAAAAGGCTATTTCAGTTTTTATGACGAAGACATCTCTGCAGTTATGCGAAAAGTATCGCGATGGTACAACATAGAAGTGGAATATCAAGGTCAATTGCCGGATGTTGGATTCAATGCGCGTATCGACAAATACAGCGACATAAAAGAGGTGTTAAAAATATTACAAAAATCAAAAGCCGTTCACTTTAAACTAGAAGGGAGGAAAGTTATCGTCAGCAAATAATTACGCAATGGCTAAAACGCCAAATCCCGAGTGGAATCGGGATCTGGTGGTCTAATTGGCTATAAGTCAATAAAAATATATCAACTAACCGCAGTCAGCCTAGTGTTTTCGAGGCAATAGCTTACTGCTAAACCAAACTAACTACTAATGTATAAAAAAAATACTAACAAACGGGGTGTGCCCAAGGCATACCTGCGTCAAATTCTATTGATTATGAGGCTAACCAGTATCGTCTTGATCATGGCTATTATGCAGGTAAGCGCATCCACCTTCGCGCAGCGCATCACCCTGTCCGAAAAAAACGCCACACTAAGAAAGGTCTTCGACCGCATTTCCGATCAAAGCGGATACAACTTCATTTTCACCAGCGATTTGCTAAAAGGCACAAAACCTGTATGGATCAACGTGAAAGACACAGAACTGGCTCAGGTGCTGGACAAGATTTTTGCCAATCAGCCCTTGTCCTTTTCAATTGAAGATAAAACCGTAGTAATAAAAGCAAAAGAAAAAAGTTTATTAGAAAATATTATTGCCAAGTTTCAAGCGATTATTGTCAGGGGTAAGGTCTTAGACGAAAACGGTCAACCCCTAGTTGGCGCTAATGTATTCATTAAAGGTACGAATAGATCGGTAAGGACGGATCAAAACGGAAATTTTTCAATCGACGATCTTCCAGATAACTCTGTGATCGTAATTTCTTATGTAGGTTATAAGGTGAAAGAAGTTAGGGCTTCTTCAGATTTTATGACTATTAAACTGGAGCCAGATGAACAGAATCTACAGGGTGTAATAATCAATAAGGGGTATTATTCTACCTCCGAAAAATTAAATACAGGTTCTGCTGTTCAGATTTCGGCAAATCAATTACAGAGGCAACCTCTTGGAAATCCTTTGCAGATGTTACAAGGATTAGTCCCGGGCATGCAAATCAAACAAACATCTGGCATGCCGGGATCGGCCACAACGGTATTCATCAGGGGTAGAAATTCTATCAACTCCGGACTTATCCCACTTTATGTTATAGATGGAATTCCGTTTAATGGCGTTCCAGTGGATCAACAGGTAGGTTCAGGAGCAACAACTTTGGGAGGGCAACCGAATGGTTTTACCGATCCGTTAAGTAATATCAATACTAATGACATCGAAAGCATTACAGTACTCAAGGATGCTGATGCTACAGCAATTTACGGGTCAAGAGGAGCCAATGGAGTAGTCCTGATCACAACCAAACGCGGTGCAAAAGGAAAAGCAACATTCGATGTAAATTACAACAGCGGTCTGTCAGAGGTGGTAAATCAAAGAAAGCTACTTTCATCAAGCGAATACCTGGATCTTCGTAGAAGAGCATTTGCCAATGATAACAGAACGCCAACTGTAGCTCTTGCCCCAGACCTTATGCTTTGGGATCAAAATGCCAATACCAACTATCAAAATATGCTTATTGGCAATACAGCCAAACAAAACGAAGTTAGTACCTCTTTATCTATGGGGAATGAGCGCTCATCTCTTCTCCTCAGTACGAACTATAGGCATGAAACATCCATTCTTTTTGGGAATGGCAAATATCAAAAAGGTGGTTTCAATATCCGTGCTACACAAACTTCGGCCGATAATCGACTTAAACTGGATCTTGGCACTTCACTCGGATTGACCTCCAATAATATGCTCGGTAGTGATTTTGCTTCGGCTGCGATAAATATTCCTGCTAACTATCCGCTTTATGACAGCACCGGCAAACTCTATTGGGTTACCAACTTCAGCAATCCCATTGCTACTAGCAACCAATCGGTGTTAAATAAGGGAAGCAACCTGCTTGTCAGTGGGAATCTTTCGTATAAAGTGAGCGACCATTTAACAGCCAGAGTAAATTTGGGCTACAACAACATATCGCAGGAATTAAAGGCAAAAGCCCCTGCAAGCACCCAGAATCCACTATTTTCTACTCCTGTATCTTCAGGTATCTATTCCGAAACAGAGGGTAAAGTTTACATCACAGAACCTCAATTAGATTATCAGACAAAAATTTGGAAAGGAATATTGAAAGCGACATTGGGAGGAGCGTGGCAGCAGAGCAAAAACAATCAGCCTTATTTTATAAATGCGAACACCTTTGCTTCGGAAAGTTTGATGGACAGTTACACAAATGCCGCAAACTTTACAACTGTGAGAAGCCTCAATTCTGAATACCGCTATGTTTCTGGCTTTGGTATCTTAAACTACAACTTGTTGGATAAGTATGTTGTTAATGTTGTATTTCGTAGAGATGGGTCTTCGCGTTTTGGACCCGGGAATAAATATGGGAATTTCGGTTCAATGGGATGGGCATGGAATTTCGCAGATGAAAAATTCATCCAAAATCTAAACCTGTTTAGCTATGGAAAACTTCGTGGCAGTTATGGTGTGACAGGGAATGACCAGTTCGAGAATTACAGCTTTATGGATACTTATACGTCAACAACTTCCAGTTATGGCGGTAACCCTGGATTTTATCCTACTCGCCTCGCTAATCAAGATTTCAAGTGGGAGGCCAACCGTAAAATGGAAGTGGGACTCGAATTGGGCTTTCTGAAAGACAGAATACGTTTTACCTCGTCTTTTTACAGAAACCGTTCAGACAATATGGTTGTCCGTAATGCTCCTCTTCCGGCACAAACAGGGTTTAGCACCTACATTACCAATCTAGATGCGCTTATACAAAACCAAGGGGTTGAGTTTGATCTGAATGCGACTCCAATAAAATCGCCTGGTTTCACATGGGATGTTTCCTTTAATTTGTCCATTTCAAGAAATAAACTTTTAAGCCTTCCCGACGAATTATTTACCCTTTATGGGAATACCTATGCGGTTGGATCAAGTTTAAATTCATACGTTGTATATCAAAATACCGGATTTGTAGATGGTGTAGCTCAATTTCAGGATAGAAATGGCAACGGCGCTGTAACAAGTGGTTTGACCAATGATAGCTACGTTGCCGGAACAAGAGATCCTCAGTTTTATGGGGGATTGGCTTCTGCAATCTCTTACAAAGGTCTGAGGTTAGATATTTTGGTTAATTTTACTAAGCAAACAGGTGTAAATCAGATTGCATTTCCTGGGTTGCTTGGTAGTCAACTAGATGATTTGAGGGACACGCAATTTAAACCCAGTTCTTTAACCAGCTCAGCAGCCTATAGCTCTTACGTCAATTATGCCGGATCGGACGCGGTTTTGACTGATGCATCTTTCATTAGGCTGCGTAATGTTTCGCTAAGCTATAATTTGCCAGAGAAATGGTTGGGTGCAATTAAAAGCAAAAGGGCGCAGATCTACCTGCGGGGGCAGAACATTTATACAATAACTGGCTACAAGGGGCTTGATCCTGAAACCCAAGGTTCGGTACTTCCTCCCCTAAAAATGTTTGTGGCTGGCTTACAATTTACATTCTAAGTAAACATCATGAAAAAGAAGACTCAAAATATAAAAAACATTGCATCAACAATGTTACTCGCACTATTGATGATAGGTTTAAATAGCTGTGAAAAATTAATTGAAGTGGGTGTGCCGGTCAATCAACTTACTAGCAGTAACGTATATACCGACTCGGTAACTGCTCAAGCGACTGTAAACGGCATGTACTCTGTTATGTATAATACAACAGGTGGTGGTACTGTTACCGCTTCCACTTTCGGAACTTTCGTCATCAACTGTCCGGCAAGATCTGCTGACGAATCTTATTTTCCAGACTCGCCTGATGACTTTGAGAGCAATTCGCTAAATCCGACAAACATCAATAGCAATTCAATTTGGGTTAGTAGCTACCTCAGCGTGTATCACGCCAATAAAATTATAGAAGGAATGGAAAACAGCGATTTGTCTGCCACGCTTAAAAGACAGCTGATAGGTGAAGCCAAGTTCATAAGGGCATATTGCTACTATACCTTGGTCAATTTTTTTGGTGATGTACCATTAGTCACAAAAACAGATGTGCAAACGAATATATCCATGCCGCGTACGCCATCTGATCAGGTTTATGCACTCATCATTCAAGACTTAAAGGATGCACAATCTTCGCTTGCACGAGACTACAGCTGGTCAGCAGGGCTTAGAACCAGGGCAAACTATTGGTCGGCTACAGCCATGTTGGCAAGGGTATACCTTTACCAGAAAGAATATGCTTTGGCGGAAACGGAGTCAAGTAAAGTAATTGCAAATGCTACACTTTTCACCATGCCAACACTTTCCACAACATTTTTGAAAGCCAGTACCGAGACCATCTGGGCGTTCAATACCAACCAGTTTGGTTACCCATTTATTACAAGGGCGTTCTTAACGGGTTCAACCGGCGAACCGGGCCAGCCAGTTACCGCACAATTGGTAGCTGCTTTTGAACGGGATTTGGCCAGGCCTGAATATGAAGATGACCGGTTTACCGCCTGGTTGCGAAGGTCGCCAGGGGGGCGCTATTACTCGGTAAAATATCAGTCTAGTACGGCAGGCGCCAATACCGAGTTTGCTGTGGTGCTGCGTTTAGCCGAACAATATTTGATCAGGGCAGAAGCCAGGATACAACAAGATAAGCTTACTGATGGAATAAGTGATCTTAATGTAGTTCGAACTCGTGCCGGGCTTCGTGGAACACCAGCTACAGGTAAGGCAAACCTATTATTGGCTGTAGAGCATGAACGCCAAGTGGAGTTTAACATGGAGTTTGGACATCGGTGGTTTGACTTGAAGCGAACTGGAAGGGCGACAGCCGTACTTGGTCCGATCAAAGGCCAAAATTGGCAATTAACCGACCAATTGTATCCCATTCCAACGGTACAAATAACTAGTAACACCAACCTGACTCAAAACCCTGGTTATTAATATATCTTCGACATGATAAAAAATATCTTCATACTGGTCGCATTATTACCGCTTTTTGCCCATGCTCAACAGCAATATGTTGTGAAAGGAAATTTTCATGATACCAAAAAGACGGGCAAAGTATACCTGACCTACAAAATAGGCGGCATTACCAGAGCTGATAGCGCCATGGTTAGCTCCGGCGTTTTCGAACTGAGCGGGCCGATGCCTGCGGTTACAAGTGGTTATTTGCAATTTGTCGGGCCACAACGTGCTACAAAAAAGACATCACCTGACGCCATCATTTTATATTTAGAGCCTGGACAGATTTCCCTTGTGGCAAAAGATTCATTGAAACATGCAATTATTAAGGGATCCAAGGTTAACGATGATTATCTCACCCTGAACAATTTGGATGAGCCTCTAAAAATGGAAATGAATAAGTATAGGGAGCAATATTCGGCTATTCCTAAGCATGCACCTGATCTTATACAGCAACAACAAGCGGTTCAGATTAAAATGAAAGAACTGGCCGAAAAACGAAAGCTGGTCTATAAGAATTTTGTACGCGATAACCCGAATTCTTACATTAGCTTATTTGTTATCCGCGATGTTGCCGGACCATACATGGACCAGGAGAATGGCGCGGAACTTTTCGCTGGTCTGTCCGATCGGATAAAAAATTCGCCAGACGGCAAACAGATGAAAACAATGCTTGATGGCTTAGCCCGTACAGCTAAAGGAAATATGGCTCCCGTTTTCAGTCAGCCAGATACAGCCGGAAAAATCGTTTATTTGACTGATTTTAAAGGTAAATACGTTTTGGTAGATTTTTGGGCATCCTGGTGTCATCCATGCCGTGCTGAAAATCCAAGGCTGCTCAAAGCGTATAATCGTTTCAAAGACAAGGGGTTCAGTATAGTGGGTATTTCTATTGACCAGGAAAAGATGCGGAATGCTTGGTTAAAAGCCATAAAAGACGATGGTATGCCTTGGACGCAGTTGATAGATACTAATACTGATAAGAACGATGCTGCGGCACTTTACGGGGTAAAAGCAATCCCTTCTAACTTTTTAATAAATCCACAGGGAAAAATTGTCGCGAGAAACCTAAGGGGGGAGGATGTTGAAAAAACAATTGAACGTATACTGAAGGACGGATATTAAAAAGAAGTTACACGAGCTGAAGCACAATGGATTTTTTCAGCAGCTCTAATTCGTTCCCGCTGATTGGTAGTAACCGGGCGCAAGCCCAAAACCTTAAAGGGCTGCTTGTTAAAAAGCAGCCCTTTTTACCATATCGCCCACGGTGTTTTCTCATTTTTTGTGCCCTGCCGTAAAATTAAAAATTCACCTTCTTCAAACCATTCAAAGGATGCTCTTGCCTTAATAATTGCATTGGCATCCGGTAAGAAAGATGCATTTGATATTTACATTTCCCATGTGGCACTAAATTGCACTTGCTGACATAATCCTGTAACGTAATTTTCCCCTTTATGGCGTCCTTTGGGATCTCAATGTGCGCCCAGGAGCGATTATTTTATGCAGAAATTGAATGATTGTTCCCGAAGGCCAATCGCGGAAAAAGCCGATCGAAAGATCAGAACGACAAGTTTGCCCCGGAACAGGTAGTCACTGTAAAGCGAAATGGGGCAGTAGCTTAAACGCGGAACGGACGGCCATTTTTGCCGAAATGCCCAAATGGATATTTATGGCTGATCCCAAAAACGGAAACCGATGCCATAAATTGATTAAATAAGAAGATTTAGAGCGAATGTCTTTTGATAACTTTTGTGGGGTTTCTTGTAATCACGATTTTTTCATCCAGGATGGCTTGTGCGACTGTTTTACCCATTGCCTCAAAATCAGTTGAGATGACCGTAATACCATCTTCAAGCACTTCTTTCACAAGTGTATCATTATAAGAGATGAGACCTATATCCTTCCCCAACTTAAGTTTCTTTTTTCGGGCGAGCTTAATTAACATCACATCATCGGTGTCGTACCTGCTGAAGGTTACATAAGCATTACCTTTTTGAAAAGTCTTTTCATCAATCTCAGATTGTATCAGGTAGGGGTATTCAGTTTCAGTGCAATAATGTAAAAAACCCTCAATTACCAGCCTGGCATGGACAGCTTCTGGATGGGCAACTAATATCAGCCGGTCGTATTTTTTTAAGTCAGCCTGTAGCTTATGAAGGCTATTATAAATGTCATAGCCGTAATCCTGGTATATACTACTGTAATTGCCTGATAAACCTTGCTCGTTTAAATCAATAATTATTCTTTTCTTGTCGGGAATCAGGTTCAGGAGCGGGGCTACATTTTCTTTCAAAAAAGTTGCAACGACGTAATGTGTATATGATCCCAGGTTTTCTTTGATCAATTTTTCGAATACCTGATAGTTATGGTGGTGAAAGTAGATATCTATATCGGCGCGGTTTTCCAGTTGATTAAAAAGTGTCCTATAAAACTGTTCACGCAGAATATTCATTTTATCAAGCAGCAAAAATACGCGGAACGTATGATGAATGGCCTTTTTGCGTACATAATATCCTTTCCTGTATACAGATTCCACGATGCCTTTTTCAACAAGCTCATTTAGGCCTTTGAGTAAAGTTTCCTTACTCATTTTTAATTGCAACTGCAGCTGCTTGAGAGAAGGCAGCTGATCTCCAATATGTAGCTGATCAATTTCAATCAGCGACATAATGTGATCGGCAAGCTGCTGGTATTTCATTTTGCCTTGATTGCCTTTCTGGAGTGTGTTTTCAGCGGTCATAAGTATATTATTTTGGCAAATGTAATTAATACACCATACAAACCAAACCAGCCCACCTAACAATTATTCAATAATCTCTACATTTTGGGTATATGGAGCTTTTTTTTGTCTTTTTATCTTTTGTAAAGAAATAAAATATATTATATTTGTTTACTAACCAGTCCAGTCCAGACCAGACTAATGTTGTGAGCATTTGATGATGTGCGTAGTAATTATTGTTATACTGCTCTAATTGCTATTCTCGAAATCTGGATGAGGTTTTAAAATGCCTTAACAAGTCATTTAAAAATATACTTCAGATAAGTAAATTTCTGAAGTAAGAATACAACCAAATATAAACAATGAATATGAAACCAAACTTACTCTTAACGGTGCTATTGGTTCTGGGTATTCCGCTATCCAGTCTGGCCCAGGCGGTAAAAACCATTACCGGAACTGTTACAGAAGAAACCGGGAAACCCTTGCCGGGTGCGAAAGTAGTCATCCAGGGGAAAACAGTTTCCCGCGTAACAGACGATCAGGGCCGCTTTAGCCTTTCTAATGCAAAGGAAAGTGAACTATTGGTGGTCTCCATGGTTGGCTATATCAGCAAAACTGTGGTTATCACCAGTCAAAACCAGTATAAAATTCAGCTGGTACCTAACAACACTGCGCTAGATGATGTGGTAATTGTTGGTTATGGCCAGGTAAAACGAAAGGACCTAACTGGTTCGGTCGGTTCTGTAGTAATGAAAGATATGGAAAAGGCACCAGTGGTTTCCTTTGAAGATGCTTTGGCAGGAAGGGTGGCCGGGGTGCAGGTCGGTTCTAGTGATGGACAGCCAGGCAGTATTAGCAACATCACCATTCGCGGAGGAAATTCCATTACCCAGTCAAACTCACCACTTTATGTAATTGATGGCTTTCCTTTGGAAAATCCCGACAACAATACCATAAATCCGGATGATATTGAATCAATAGATATATTGAAAGACGCATCTTCTACGGCAATTTATGGGGCGAGAGGGGCCAATGGGGTAATCATTATCAAGACCAAGGAAGGTAAGGTAGGCGCACCGGTAGTTAACTATAACAATTGGCTGGGCTATCAGTACCCGTCAAAGCAAATAGAAGTGATGAGCCCTTACGAGTTTGTGAAGTACCAGCTGGACTTGAATAAAACTTCTGCTACCGCTTTGTATCTTAAGGACGGCAAAACTTTAGATGCTTACCGCAATGAGCGTGGGATAAACTGGCAGGATAATGTATTGCAGAATGCATTTATGCAAAATCATAGCTTCTCTATGAGGGGCGGCACTGCGGCTACAAAATATTCGGTGAGCAGTTCTTATTTAGATCAGAATGGAATTGTTATTAATGGTGGATATAAGAGATACCAGGGGCGGTTTCAGATCGATCAGCGTTTAGGGAAAAATATGAGAATTGGCATTAATACCAATTATACATACGGAATCAAAAAAGGACAGATAGCAAATCTAACCAGTGATAACCTAAACAGCAGCTCGGCCGGAAATGCCAGCTCATATTTGATGTACAGTACCTGGGGGTACAGGCCTGTTACAGGCAATGCGGATGACGAAAATTTCCTTGATCAGCCTTTTGACGACGATGTGGCCGGCAATACAGATTTAAGGATAAATCCAGTGGTAAACTCCAACAACTTATATCAGTATGCTTTTAACAAATCACTTACTGCCAATGCTTTTGCGGAGTACGCTTTCCTGAAATATTTTAAGTTCAAGCTGAGCGGCGGGATGACGGATACCCGTTTGGTTTTTGAGCGTTTTAACAATGCTAATACGGCAGCTGGAAATCCGCGGACCGTTTACGGGCAAAGCTACGGTATTAATGGTTCCATCGAAAATCAAAATATCCGCAGTTTACTGAACGAGAACCTGCTCACATTTAACAGGACATTTAACAAGAAACACCGTTTAGATGCAGTGGCTGGATTTACCATGCAGAGAAATAGTATGGAGGGGGATGGATTTGTATCTATTTTATTGCCAAATGAGTCATTGGGTGTCAGGGGACTTGACCAGGGGACTGTACTGGTAAAAACGACCTCAGGTAGTTATTCAACGCTGGTGTCTTTCCTGGGGCGTGTGAACTATACGTTTAACTCGCGCTACCTGTTCACGGCTTCTTTTCGTAGTGATGGATCTTCAAAATTTGCCCGTGATAACCGGGTGGGCTATTTTCCTTCCGGGGCCTTTGCCTGGAATATTGGGGAAGAAAATTTCCTGAAATCAGTTAAAGCTATTTCTTCCGCAAAATTAAGGGCTTCTTATGGAATTACCGGAAACAACCGGGTATCAGACTTTGCGTACCTGAGTATTTTGGATCAGGAAGTAGGAGCCAACACTGGAAATACCAGAAGTGGCTATTATTTTAACGGACAATACATTAAAGGAACTGTACCTGTTGGGCTGGGAAATGAGAACCTTAAATGGGAGCGAACCGGAAACCTTGACCTTGGAATAGATTTAAGTTTCTTTAAGCAGCGCATCAGTTTAACGACCGATTATTATTATAAAAGAACTACAGACTTATTGCTGAATGCTTCATTGCCTACTTCAACTGGGTACCTTACCGCATTTAAAAATATTGGTGTTGTGGTAAACAGGGGCTTGGAGTTTACCTTAAATACAATAAACCTGAGTACAAAGAAATTTAGCTGGACATCCAATTTTAACATTGCCTTTAATACCAACCAGATCGAAGAGTTGAATGGAGATCAGCCTAGTTTGATTACACGTGTTTCGAACTGGAACGCCAATTTCAATAACTCTTTACCTTATATAGCCTTACCAGGACGCCCTGTGGCTTTGTTTTACGGCTATGTTTTTGATGGAGTGTACCCTTTAAGTGATTTCAATGTATTGTCTAACGGTAGCTATGAGCTGAAACCTGATGTACCGAATAATGGGAGCGCCCGTTCGCTCATTAAGCCGGGCTTCATCAAATATAAAGACATTAACGGAGATGGGGTAGTAGATGCAAATGATCAGACGATTGTTGGTAATCCTAATCCAAAACACATTGGGGGCTTTTCCAATAATTTCAACTATGGACCGTTTGACCTTAATGTTTTCTTACAATGGTCTTACGGAAATGACATTTTAAATGCGAACCGGATTGTATTTGAAGGCGCGGAAGCCAGACCAAGTCTGAATATGTTTAAAACCTACGAGAACAGGTGGTCTCTGGAAAATCAGAATAGCGATTTGCCTGTAGCCGGTGGTTATGGCCCTAATGTGTTCTCCGACAGGAATATAGAAGATGGTTCCTTCCTTCGGTTAAAGACGGTCTCGTTAGGCTATAACCTTTCTTCTTCGGTAACAAAAAAGCTGAAAATACAATCAGCCCGCTTTAATGTTTCGGCACAAAACCTGATAACCTGGACCAACTATTCTGGTTTGGACCCTGAAGTTTCAGTGCGCCACTCTGCACTTACACCGGGTTTCGACTGGAGCCCATATCCAAGGGCGCGCACCATCACTTTTGGTATGAACCTAACTTTTTAACGATAAATGTTTTTACAAATGAAAACAACTTTATTATATATCGCGATGATGCTGGCACTGGTTGTTAGCTCGTGTTCAAAGATCCTGGATACAACCCCACAGGATTTTGTATCGCCAGTAAATTATTACAATACAGAAAGTGAACTGCAATCTGCATTGGCCGGAGTATACGACCGTTTGGGCGATAACAGGCTTTATTCGCAAGGTATGTCATGCTATATGGTTTTTAGTGACGAATTTTTCATGAAAAACCAGACATCGGGAATGAATGCCAATATTGTAGATGCTTCGACCCTGGAATTAAACAGACATTGGGAAACGCTTTACACGGGAATTGAGCGAGCGAACATGTTACTCGAGAACATAGATAAGGCCGTTAAGGTGACTCCGGAAAAACGCAACGAAATAAAAGGGCAGGCGCTATTTTTAAGGGCTTACTATTATTTTCTGTTAACGGATGAGTTTGGAGGTGTTCCTTTAAAGCTTCAATCCAGCAAATCACCTGAAGAACCGCCTCTCCCTGGTACTCCGTTAAAGGACCTTTACGAACGGATTGTTACCGATATGAAACAGGCAGAAGGCCTGGTGAAATCTGTTTCTGATTATGGCTATAATACCCGTATTACAAAAACTACTGTACAGGGTATACTCGCAAGGGTATATCTGACCATGGCGGGCGCCCCGCTAAATGATGTTGCAAAGTATGCTGATGCCAGAACTTATGCAGAAAAAGTAATGCTGTCAGGATTGCACAGCCTTAATCCCGATTTCAAACAAATCTATATCAACCACGTTCAGGAGATTTTCGATACAAGGGAAAGTATGTGGGAAGTAGAATTTAAAGGCGTAAACCAGGGCGAAATACAAGAGGGCGGCATGATTGGCAGTTATAACGGCATTACCTGTGGAAATATTGAATTGGGATATGGCTATGATTATGTACATGCTACGGCGAAGCTTTACAATGCTTATGCCAATGGCGATCAGAGAAGGGACTGGACAGTTGCGCCTTACCGGTATGTGACCAGTGGACAAACGGCTGTACGGACCAATTGGGCAGCAGATCAGATATACGACCGTAGTAATGGGAAATGGAGGCGCGAGTATGAACTTCTTTTACCAAGAAATCAAAACTATACCTGTACAAACTGGCCATTGCTGAGGTATGCCGATGTATTGCTGATGTTTGCAGAAGCTGATAATTATACCAATAGCGGCCCCTCTGCAAATGCCTATAAAGCGGTAAATATGGTGAGGCGAAGGGGCTATGGAAAAGATGTGCTTGTGCCCGATGTAGCGGCCGATGCTGCTGCTAATTTGTCTCAGCAGGATTTTCTTGATCTGATCAGGAATGAACGGTTACGTGAGCTTGCTTTCGAGGGCATCCGGAAACACGATCTTGTACGATGGGGTATTTATCCATCCGTTATGCAAACACAGGCAAGAGAATACCAAACCAATATGCCAACTGCTTTAAGAGACGCAGCTGTTGCACAGGCACAGCGCGTAACAGATCGTGCTGTTTTATTCCCGATCCCTAACAGCGAACTGGCCGTTAACCCTAATATCAAACAAAATACAGGATGGTAACTACAAAATTGTATAAGATGAATAAGCTATTAATTGCATCAGTTATATTATTTTCACTGGCTTCCTGCCAGAAAACCTATGAGCTGGCTCCGCAGGATGATTTTTCTGTTGAGTTGGAAAAAAACAGTTATAAAGCTGGAGAACCCGTTAGGTTTGTAATTAATGGTAACCCGGAGAACATTGTATTTTGGTCGGGAGAAGCCGGACGCAAATATGAGTACCGTAAAAGAACGGTTGTGGAAGGAAATGCGGTTTCCTTAAATTTTAAAACTTATGCCCAGTTCGGCTTAATGCCCATCGATCAATCGGTGATAAAACTGTACGTATCTACCGATTTCAACGGAATATATGATGCTACAAATGTAAAGGCTGCTACCTGGGAAGATATTACAGATAAAGCCGTTTTATCTGCTGGCCTGGATCAAACCTCCTCAGGAAATATCAGCCTGAACACTTTTGCCGCGCGTAATAAAAATATGGCGCTGGCTTTGGTTTATAAGACTACTGTTATAAAACCTGAAGCACAGCAAAACCGTTGGGTAGTCCGTTCTTTCGATCTTAAAAGCACCAATCAGCAGGGAGAAGAAACGGTACTGGCCACTATGGCTACCGCGGGCTGGACTGCTTTTAATTTTAGTGGTCCTGCAACCAATTGGAGTATTAGTTCAGCACAGTTGCTTACTGTAAGGAACAGTACCGATCTTGATGATGACTGGGTAGTAACCAAACCGTTCAACCCTAATAGTATTTTGCCAGACGTAGGGGAACCTATTAAGAATATTTCCCAGAAACTAACAGATTATACCAGGGTTTATACTAAAGCTGGCGTATATAAAGTATCGTTTGTGGCAACCAATGCCAATGTAGAACGATCACTTACAGTTGTAAAAGAAATAGATTTAACCATTACCCAATGAGATTAAACCCTGTAATTGTGCTGTTACTTGCTTTTGCAAACAGCAGTTATGCCCAGCTAGTGCAGAAAGCCCGATTAACAAATGATGTACTTCGCCTGAACTGGGAAGATACCGGTAAGGGATATAAAATAAAACAGATGTCGGTAAAAGGACAAAACGGATGGCATTCCGTATCTGGCACATTGGGGCAATATACCCTGCTTTACAGTGCAGATCAACCCAGGATGGATTCGGAAGCTAAGGATAAAAACGGGAAAGAAATTCAGTTTCCTGAACCTGAATACCGCTATATCATTCCTACCTGGAAGGCGAATACATCTGCAGTTTCCTTAAATAAAGAAGGGCGTGCCATTTTATTTTATCCACAGCAATATAAGCAGGTTGGCAATACCCTCGTTTTTCAGCAAAAAACAGATGTCTCTACTGTAGAGGCCATATGGAAACTAGATCCTGTTTACAAAAATGACCTATGTGTTTCCATTCGTTTAACAGCCGATAGGGATGGATATTATTCCATAGCGACTCCGGCATTGAGCACCAACGACAAAAAAAGTTTTGAATGGGGCTGTATCCCCGGTGTGTTTCAAGGCAGTACCATCAACAATAACTTTACAGATGCTTATGCTTATGGACATGGAATTCCGGACAGGCCGGTTGTGGTTAGAGAAAGAACAGCGGCTGCACTTACGGCTATACTCACCAATAGAGATGGAATTACACTCGCCGTTACGGCTGAGCCGGGAACAGCCAGGCACCCATGGGAATATGATAAATCTACCCAGTCGAACTGGCTACTTGGCCTGTCGCTAATCAATAGGCAGGAACAACTGAGCCCAACCTTATATCATCCGGTACTGGGGCAGAACAAGTCGTATTTAAAAAAGGGCGAAAGCATCTCTTTTAATTTCAGGTACACCATCAATACTTCGAGCTGGTATCAGGCATACCAGCATGTTGTAAACGATGTTTACCGCTTTGATGAGCTATTGCATTTAAAACAAACCAAGCTGTCCTTATCCGATCGTATGGAACAGCTTTTAGACTATGTGAAAAAGGACAGTACTTCACGGTGGAGAACCTTTGATTATCATGGCCGGACTATTGGTGCCCAGGAATATTTGGGTGGCGTATATGGCTCGGAAAAAGACGCCGTAAAAAATGCCGATTATGGAGCCATGTGGATGTTGGCGAATATCACTCAAGACCCGATTCTGGTTCAAAAACGGCTTAAAGATGCATTGAACTTTAAATTGGCACAACAAAATACTGCTGGAGGTTTTTTTCACGGAGCTGCAGCTGGTCAATATTACCTCTACAATTCAAAACGGTTTACCGAAGAGTGGGGGCCTTATACCGAGCCAATCGCAACCACTTATTATATGTTGCTTGATATGGGCAACGTGTCTTTGTTTGAGCCAGATAATCAGCAGCTTAAATCGGGTATGCGTATGGCGGCCGACTGGCTTTTGACTAAAATGAAGCCAGAAGGTTATTGGGAAGTAGCCTATCATAACGACACGCAAAAACCTATGTTTGAAGATCTGAAAGACTATAGGCCTACTTTTTACGGATTGTTAGTTGCATACCAGACGCTCCGGGATAAAAAATACCTGGAGGCGGCTGTAAAAGCTGCAGACTGGTACATCAAAAATGCTGTAGATAAAGGCTACTTTTTAGGTGTTTGCGGAGATGCCAGGTTTGCACCTGATTTTGCAACCGGACAAAGTGCCCAGGCCTTGCTGGATCTGTTTGAAATTACAAAGGACGTACGATTTAAACAGGCTGCTATTAAAACTGCACAATTCTATACAACCTCCATCTATTCTCATCCAATTCCGAATAAAGAAAGCAAAAAAGTTGGGGCGATACAATTGGAAGACTGGCAAATAAGCCAGGTGGGGCTAAGCTTTGAACATGGAGGGATTTTAGGTTCCGCCAATAACAGCGGCCCCATTATGCTTGCAAGCCATGCCGGTATGTTTGTAAGGCTATTTCAACTGACAAAAGATTCGCTATACCTCAAAATGGCAAGAACAGCAGCTTTAAGTAAAGATGCTTTTGTAGACCCAGCCACAGGAGTTGCTTCGTATTACTGGAGCGCCATGAACAAAGGAGCCGGGCCTTTCCCTCATCATGCCTGGTGGCAGGTGGGTTGGATCACCGATTACCTGATGGCAGAACTTTCCTTACGTTCACAGGGAAGGATCGATTTTCCTTCTGGCTTTCTTACGCCTAAGGTTGGCCCTCACAAAACCTTTGGCTTCCGGCAGGGAAAAATATTTGATAAGCAGGGAGACCTGACATTGATGGAGAAACTGGTTTCATTGAACAATCCCAATATGGACTATGTATGCGCCCTGAATAAGCAGGAAAAAGTGTTTTACCTGTTTGTATTGAATAACGATGACGAAATACAGGAAAGTAACCTTCGGTTAGATATGTCCCGTTTTATTTCAGGACATAGCCTGGATTTGAAAACCGCCAAATGTTTTTCTGCATCAGGTTTAAAAATTCCTTTTTCTACAGGAGATCCTATAAAAATAGCACCTTATGGTCTCCAGGTTTATGCATTTACATACAAATAAATTAAGACATGTACCAGAAAACCAGGCTATGTTTATTATTAACAGCATTCTTGTTTTTAACAACAGGAACTGTGATTGCCCAGCAAGAAAAAAGCCTGCTGTTGGGGACTGATTTTCAGTTTAAAGGCAAATGGTTTAATGAAGTCAATAAAGACGGCATCAGTGGCAGCATTTTAAGGTTTTTAGAAGGAGAACAGGATAGTACATCTGATGCATTAACCGTGATGAATATCGGAAAAGCAGGTCGTTATGCCATCTGGATAAGGACCCTCGATTTTGTTACACGTCCACGTACCCGGTTATTCCAGCTGTCGGTTGGAAATGCGAGGTTAAAAAAAGCAGGAGGACATGGAAAACCAGGATATGCCTGGGAGCGCCTCGGAAGTGCTGATTTACAGGAGAGTGATGTGCTGTTGCGCCTCCATAATTTTAATTTTGGCCGCTGCGATGCTATTCTTTTTACGCAGGATAGCACCATCAATCCAAATGATATAGATAAGAAAATCCTTTTATCCTGGAAAAAGCTTCCTGTTATGCAGGAAACACTTACAGCGGAAAAGAAAAACACGAGCCCTGCACTTCAACTGAGCAAGACGGATAAGGTAATTGCAGGAATTGAAAACGAGGCTGTACGTGTGCAGTTTGTACGAACGGGAGCCGACCATAAGGCTATTGCTTGTAAAACAGAAATAAAAAAAGATGGGGCCTGGCAACAAATAAGTACTGCGAACATTGAAGACCATAGGGTTTTCTTAATCAGTACTAATGCTGCCGCCATCCAGTTTAATAAATACTACCCGGCCTGGGACAGCCAAAAACCAAAAGCATATTTTGTTTTTAAGGGTCAGAAATATGCAGTTTACCAGCCTGGAGCCGATCTCAATCCTTTTGAGGCGGGTAACCTCAGCGAGGCCATTCCCATAACTGCAGAAGCTGTAGATAAACAGACCATAAAAGTTCAATATGTAACCAGGAATGGTTCTGCAATAACCGGTTTGTGGACATTACATCTGGGTCAGCAACATATTGATCTGCGGCTGATCTGCAAAGTTGCCCAGCCAGGATATTACAGTATGGGGATCGAAGCCTTTCAGCCTGTTTCCGATCAGGAGCTGGAAAGCGTATCGATGGCACCCATGTTTCAGTATAAGCGGCTTTCTGACGGTCCGCAAATGATGATTACTGCTATGATGCAGCAACCCCTGGCCATTGTTTCTTCGAAAACAGGGCAAGGTATTGTTTCTAGTTATGTTGCAACAAGTCCTGAATTGTTTAAAAAAGACTGGGGTTCGGTAGACTATGCGCCTGCGGGTTTTACACTGAAGAACCATAATAACCAGATACAGCCGGTTATGTTTTCTCCAGTCCTGGGAATGAATGATTCTAAATACCGTGCAGGGGAGTTGATCGACAGACGATTTATTATTGGTGTAAAGTCGGGCAACTGGGATTCGGCCATGGATTATGTATCGAATGAAGTGTTTGAGATAAAGGACTACCGGAAACAAGAACAGGCTTCGCTTACTGATGCGGTATTCAACATGATTGAGCTGGTGAAAAACGACAATGCTGCGGGATGGTCGACTAAGCTAAAAGGTTTTTTTGATATTGAAGGTGACCCCAAAACAGCACCTACAGTTGTAAATGCCACACCATTGGCCAATATTGCACTTTCTGTATTGCAGAATGATGAAGAATTTTACATCAGCCGGTCTTTGCCAACCATAGAATTTACGCTTTCCAGAAGCGGGTACCGATGGGCGACCGATATTGTCCCGACAGCGTATAATGCTACACGAAAAACACTGGAGTTCAACCCGCTTACCTCTCAGTTCACTACCTCTTATTATGTAGGATTGGATCGTTTATTGGGTGGATTGAATCCCTGGCTGAAAAATATAGCATTACCGGGAGATAGCCTTAGGATGGCAAAAGGCTACTCAACAGATTTCCATTCATGGAACCAGGCGCTTTGGGCATACCAGCTCACAGGAGAGGCAAAATGGCTGCAGCAGGCAAAACAAGATGCAGATCTTTTTATTCAGCAAAAAATATATAACAATACCAGTAAAGTATTGAGTCATGTACCTTTTTACAATGCCAGTTTTTATGCACCCTGGTGGGACCTGCTGGATCTCTATGAAACGACAAAAGATAAAAAATACCTGAAAGCCGCAGAATATGGAGCACATTTTACCATTGCGGGAATACGCAGTTATCCGAAAGTGGAAGATAGCCTGCAAACAATCCACAAGAATAATCATTATGATGGCGTTACACACATCTGGTGGAAAGGCAACGAACCTTATCGTTTAGGCTTTCCACGGAAAAATGGCGATGTACAGGAAAAGAAAGTGCCCGAATGGCTGGTATCGCCGGTAGGCCTGGGCCTGGAGCAGCCCAGTACCTATTTTACCCGCGTAAAAGATCAGACAGTTCGTCCGGTATTTATGAGTAGCTGGGCACCCCATTTGTTGCGCTTGTTCCAATACGAGCACAAACCTATCTACGAAACCTATGCCCGCAATGCAGTAATCGGTCGTTATACAAACTATCCGGGGTATTACGGTACGGGTTTTACAGATATACCCATGTCGGTTGATTTCCCTTATAAAGGGCCGGATGTGAGTTCCATTTATTATCATCATATCCCACCGCATATCGCTTTTAGTCTCGATTATCTCATCTCAGAAAGTATACAGCGCTCGAATGGAAATGTAGTTTTTCCTTATAGTAAACAGGAAGGATTTGTCTGGTTCAACAACCGGGTATATGGTGGTGGAAAAGGAAAGATCTTTGGCGATCAGGAGGCCACACTTTGGATGCATAAGGGCCTGGTAAATATTCAGAATCCGGGAATCAATTATATTACTGCAATTTCGGATAAGAACTTTTGGATCCTGCTTTCCTCGGAAGCTGAGTCTGAGCAAAAAGTAGCCGTACAATGGACTGATGCTACGGCTGCGTTAAAGGATGGGAAGGCCCTGGTTTATGCGCAAAGCGATCAGTCAGTCTCCCAGGATTTTAAAGCGGCTAAGATTGATGTTGTTGTCCCTGCAAAAGGATTCAGGGCCATTGCTATTCCGTTAAAGGCAGCTCCGGTTGCAAAGAAATATCAGCCGGTAAAAGATGGAATGAAGGTGATTGATCTTGGGGCTCCCTGGGGACGTGTATTCTTGTTCCGTATCCGTTCTCCCTTTGGTTGGGATACCTGTTATGGATTTGCAGAAACAGCTCCTTTAAATGGATATTCCGTAACCGTTAATTGTAACAATCAAACACAGGAAATAAAGCAATATCCTTACGAATGGAGCTTTAATAAACTGGCAATGGGTGAGGGCGCAAAACTGGAGCTCATTTTTAAGAGCAATGATGGGAAAACAAAATTAAAAAAAATTGTACTCAATGGTAATGAATAAAAAAGGTGTGAAAACTGCATTGCTTGGTTGTTTATTAATGTCTGCTACTGCATTTTCTCAAACCAGGCCCGATAGCGATAAGATTGCGGCCTCCCAGGCAGGGGCTTCTCCTCTTTATTTTGACGTTTCTGCAGCTAATATCCCTGTAATTGAGGCTGGTAATTTCAATAATGAGCTGGAATGTAATGCCAGGGCAGGCCTTCCGGGCTTTTTTGAAAAAGTAAATGCGGGTAAAAAGGTGGTGGTTGCTTTTATTGGAGGGAGCATCACCCAGGCAAATTTTGGTTATCGCCTTCAAACGGCCCGGTACCTGGAGCAGACTTATCCTCAGGCTAGCTTTCAATGGATCAACGCAGGTGTATCGGGCACAGGAACAGAGCTTGGTGCATTTAGGATCAATGAACAGGTGCTCAGCCACCAGCCCGATCTTATTTTTATAGAGTTTGCCGTTAACGGCGCTTATGCCGCCGGGATGGAAGGGATGATCCGTCAAACAATCAGGAAGAACCCCAATACAGCTATTTGTTTGCTGTATACCATTTTAACCGGGCAAACGGCCTTTTATCAAAGAAATAAGCTGCCACCAAATATCAAAGGTCTGGAGCAGATTGCGGCATACTACGAACTGCCTTCTGTAAATTTAGGTGTGGAGTCAGCAACGCTGGAAGCGGCAGGTAAATTGATTTGGAAAGGGAACCAGGCTGATCCGAATAAAATTTTGTTTTCTGAGGATGGAATCCACCCGACAACAGCAGGCGGGAACCTGTATGCGGCAGCCATAGCCCGTGCATTTAAAAAAATTGAGGCAGCAAAGCCTTTAAAAAAGAATGCACTGCCAAAGCCTTTAATTAGTGCCGCATGGGATGACGCAATGATGGTAGATCCTTCAACTTTTCCGGTTCCTGATAAGGGCTGGAGAGTGTTGCCAACAGATACTGATCCAAACCTTAAAAAATTCAGTCCCTGGTTTTCTAATGTACTTTCTGCAAATAAGCCAGGGGCCACATTTAGTTTTCGTTTTAAGGGAGATATGCTAGGCGTATTTGATATTGGCGGACCAGAGGTTGGACAATTGGAGTGGATTATAGATGGGAAACCTGTAAAACTAAGCAGAGAAAAGGAGGAGAGTTTTATTTATTACCAGGCAAAAGATACAACCGCTGCAGATGTGTTGAACAGATTCAACAGCTACTGCAATAACCGTTACCGTGGACAGTTTGATGTAATTAAAGTACCGCAGGGTAATCATTTGGTGAAAGTAACCCTGTCTGGCCAGAAGGCCGATAAACTTATGATACTGCCTGAAGATAAGAGAGCGGATATTGTTCAACATCCTGAAAAATATAATCAGACAGTGATCTACTTAGGCCGGATTTTATTAAGGGGAACATTATTGAAATGAAACAGATTTTTAAATTAAAAAAGCATATTAAATTCATTTGCTTTTCAATCGCATGCTGTTTATATGTGCAGTCGAATGCGCAAACTGTAAAAGATAGTCAGGGCTTTAAAATTTTATCAAAGGGCAAAACTTACCTGTTTAAGCCCGATTTTGTTGTTATTTGGAACGAAAAGGATCCTGAACTGGCATTGAAACCTTCCGGCTTAAAAAAAGTATCTTACAATATTCCCACCTGGAAAACCACAGACAGTCTGGCCGATTATCACCAACAAATTGTTAGTGCCAGTGTTGCCGGAGATGGATTTGACGATAAAATATTAAGAAGTGCGGAGCAAGATAGGACGGCCAATATCTATCACGCCGGAAAAACTCATTTTCTTACCGCAATCAAAACAATCAGTTCTGGAGATTCCATTCGTTTTATCTTTCCGGAACATGCCTTATTTACGCTAAAAGCGTGGCTGATTAAAAGTAGTTTGCCTTATCCTAAAATAGAATTTTTGTTTACACCTAAAAAGAAAGGTTTTTATAGTGTGGGCTACATCGGGGCGCCATCCTTTAAAAGTGATCATGTTGATGAAGTATGGCAGCCCCTGATCTGGACTGAAAAACGGGTTCCCCTGCAACCCTATCTTACTCCGTCGTTTATGGCAACAATCCCTACTACACTGGTTAATGACGGGTATAACTCAATAGGCGTACTGGCTGCCTCCAGGTATTTGCCTTTTCAACCTTTGCCGCTTTTAACCAACAGCCAGTTCGGAATCGCACTTCTAAATAACAAATCAGCATTACAGCCCCAGGTTTTCGCTCCTATGCCGGGTGGTTTCAATTCGCAGATGATGGCAGGACATTCTTTTGAGTTTTCAATGAATCTTGTTGTTGAGCCCTTGAGCATCACTAAAACATATGAGCAAATGGCAACAGCTGTGTTTGGATTTAAGGATTACCGGACCAATGCCACCGTTTCTATGAATACAACTCTGGATAACCTGATTGATTATTCAAAAACCCGTTTTGCCTGGTTTATCGATAGCCTGAAAGGCTTTGCTTATGCTACGGATGTGCCTGGTGCAGTAAAAAATGTTTCAAGTCTGAACCCGCTTGAACTGGCTATAGTGAGGGATGATCAGGAAATGTTTGATAAAAGGGCATATCCTTTAATGGAGTTTATGTTGTCGCGCGAAAAGTTCCTGTTTGCGATTGACAGCAATCAGAAAATTCAATCTCCATCCAGAAAGTTGAGAGGGCCTATTGCGCCATTATCTGAATTACAGGTATTATCAGGTGTTTTTGGCGGTAATAACTCCTTTTATACTACGATGGCAAAAAAAGAGTTTGGAAAGGCGCGTGTCAGAAATCTTGATGAAGAGCAGAAAGGCCGCAACTGGGTCAATGCGATGTTTATGTTTAAACTGACATCCGATTCTGCTTATTTAGGTTTAAGCAAGGCCCTGGCCGATAAATATCTGAAAGAAAGAGTAAATACAAGGTTAAAGGAGTTTGGCGATCCCCTGTTTAGTTCCAACTTCTTCTGGCCAACCTTTACCAATAACTGGTCTGCTCTTTTAGCGTTATATGAACTTACTGCCGATCGCCGGTATCTGGAAGCTGCACAGGATGGGGCCAGGCATTATACCTTATTTACCTGGATGACACCTGCTATACCGAATGATCTGGTTACTGTAAATAAGGGAGGGAAAGCACCGATGTATTGGTACCTCAAATCAAAAGGACATCATCAAATGTATTATCCTGAAGAAAAAGTTCCTGCATGGAGGCTTTCTGAGATGGGGCTTACACCAGAATCGTCAGGAACTTCAACCGGGCACAGGGGTATTTTCATGTCAACCTATGCACCCTGGCTGTTAAGGATAGGTTATCATACCAATGATCCATTTTTAATGAAGGTAGCTAAAGCTTCGATTGTTGGCCGTTCCGAAAGTTTTCCGGGATATCATATCAATACAGAGAGAACGACAGCCTACGAAAAAGCCGATTTTCCACTCCACGAGCATAAGGACCAGAGTGTAAACTCCTTTCATTACAATCATATCCTGCCCATGGCTTCTATGTTTGTTGATTATCTGGTTTCAGATGCTTATGTAAAAAGTGGTGGCAGGATAGACTTTCCGAGCGATTATATAGAAGGATATGCCTATTTGCAGAATAAGTTTTATGGCGCTAAGAAAGGCCGGTTCTTTCAGTTCGAAAATGTGCAACTCTGGATGCCGTCCCGTCTGTTGAAGACGGCAAATATTGGTTTAAACTATGTCAGTGCAAAAAAAGGAGATACACTTCTGCTTGCTTTTATGAACCAATCCGGAGCGGATATCAGCACTCGTGTTTCTGTAGATGCTTCAAGGGTAGATTTTTCAGGCAGTACTGGAGTTCAGACTTTATGTCCAACGGTGCGAGTTTTGAATTTAAAAGAGGGTACTTTCCAGATCAATGTCCCTGCCGGCGGCATTACTGCACTGGCTATCCCGGGCGTAAAAATCAGCAGTGCTTTTCAGGACCAGATCCTGAATGTGAAAAAAGACCAGAGAAGTGATGATGTCAATATCCCGGAAGGAGATACAAAGGCATTACTATTTAAACTTGGTGCTTATGCGCAAAAGCTTTTTGTATTCCTTCAGGAAGATGATACAAAATGGAAGAAGGCCAGGTTGGTCTACAAAATCAATAGAAGCAAGGAAAAGAGCATTGATAAAAATGAATATCCATTTGAATTTACAGTGCCTGTTGATCAAGATAAAGCGGTTCGTTTTCACCTGGAATTAACAGATATCAATGGAAAGTTGACGAAATCCAAAGAAAAGGAATTGGGCAAATAATATTTATTTCCCACAATAGCTTTTGGATATCAACAGGTTTTCAGGTTGACTCCCTGATGATCAGTTCTGTTTTCAATACTTTTGTCACGGCCTTCCAGTCGCTCACATCCCTGTTGATCTGATCAATCAACAACTGGGCTGCGGTCATCCCGATCTCTGCTATCGGTTGAGCGACAGTTGTTAAGGAGGGGGCCATTAGTGCCGACGCATAATCGTTGCTAAAGCCGATAATGGCAATATCTTCGGGAATTTTTAAGCCTCTTTTTTTGATTACCTGAATGGCTTCTATTGCCGTTGGATCGTTTACCGCAAAGATCGCGTCGGGCGGGTTTTCCAGATTTAACAGGTGGTTTACATAAATCTTAACTTTTGAAAGGCCCAGGTCGTAAGAAATGATGAGTTCCTCATCTATTTCTATATTGTTTTTCTTAAGTGCAGATTTATAGCCATTGAGCCTGCGTTCACTTATTCTCAACGAAACCGGACCCGCAAGATGGGCAATTCGTTTTCTGCCATTTTTTATTAAATAATCAACGGCATTGTAAGCACCCTCAAAATCATCCACAATTACTTTTGGAACTTTCATTTCATCGCATACACGGTTGAAGAATACGATTGGAATCCCCTTTCTTTCAAAGATTTTTAAGTGGTCGTAGTTCTTGGTTTCGCGGGTAATAGATACGATTATGCCATCAACCTGGTTGGCCAGCATCACTTTGGTGTTGGCTACTTCAGTTTCGTAGGTTTCGTTTGATTGGCTGACAACGGTATTGTAGCCAGCCTGGGTAGCTACTTCCTGCGCGGCTATGATTACCTGTGGAAAATAGGAACTCGAAAACTCGGGAACGATGATGCCTATAGTATTTGTTTTTTTACTGATCAGGCTTATGGCAAGCATGTTCTTCTGATAATCTAGCTTTTTTGCCAGTTCCAATACCGCTTCCCTGGTTTTGAGGCTTACATTGGCATGGCCTGTTAAAACCCTTGATACAGTTGATTTCGACAGGTTAAGTGCCCTGGCAATATCTATAATGGTAACCTGGTGCTTTTTCATCGTTAAAATATCTGCTGTGGTGCAATCACAAAATTCATTATTTACAATATACAACATATTAATTGATTGGGGAAAGGATTTTGGGAATGTTCCCAAATATTGGGACCGTTCCCAAAGCAATAAGTTTTTTGAAAGCTGCGAGGTTCTTTTACTGTACCTTATATTTGAATTAACCATTTATAAATCTCACCCTAAAAAGGTCAAAAACATCAAACTTGAAAAAAGCGATATTATTTATCAAGCTACTTCTTCTTGTATCTACAGTGAAAGGGGCAGTTTTGAATACTGAAATTAAAATGATCAGTCCCGATGGTCATATTTCAGCTGAAATATCTCAAAGTGACGGACGTTTATTTTATACCGTAAAGGCTGGTCAGCAGTTACTGGTCAATAATGGCACAATGGGGCTGGTTATTGATGGCATTGCATACGGGAGCCGTGTTAACAGCCTTTCTATTTTAGCAAAGCGTACAGCCAGTACGGGAAATAAAGTGTATCATATATACACATTGTTGTTAGAAGAAGCAGGAAGAAAATATAACATCGAATTTCGGTTTTCCAATGAGGGGGCTGCCTTTCGGTACATTTTTGATAGCAAAGCAGCACAACATGTAAGCAAAGAGCTTACTTCCTTTGTGCTTCCAAAATCGAGGGTATGGTTTTTTGAGCGGAATAGTGCGTGGAAGCTGAAAAGTTACGCAGGTTTATGGCAAAATACCACGGCAGATAGCCTGGATATAATATCAGGTCAGGGGCCCGTACAGGGGAAACCTTTATTATTCGAACTTCCGTGCAAAAAATACGCAATGCTTACCGAAGCGGCGCTGTATAATTATAGCGGAATGCGTTTCAAAGCTTTAAACAATAGGGTATTGCAGGTTGATTATACAGAAAAGAACGGGTTTAAAGTTACGGGCAACCTGATTACGCCATGGAGGGTTTTATTGTATGCCAAAGACCTGAATACGCTGGTGAATAGTACGATGATCAATGACCTGAACCCTGAACCGGATAAGGAATTGTACGCTGACCAAAGCTATATAAAACCCGGAAGATCAGTCTGGAGCTGGATTACCAGGGATAAAAACTATATGCAGCCTGAGGAAGAAATGAAATTCATAACAGCTGCCAGCGAACTGAATTTTGAATATACTTTATTGGATGAGGGATGGGAAACGATCTGGCCCGACAAATGGAAGCAGTTAACTGAAATCTGCAGTTTCGCAGCAGGTAAAAAGGTGGGCGTATGGGTATGGAAGAACTCAAAAGCACTTAGAGAGCCCTCAAAAAGAGACAGTTTTCTGGATAGTGTGTGCAATGCAGGCGCTGTTGGTATAAAAACAGACTTTATGGACAGTGAGGCAAAAGAACTGATCGATTTTGAGATCGGATTTTTAAAAGCCTGTGCAGCAAGAAAACTGATGGTCAACTTCCATGGCTGCCATGCGCCTACCGGAGAAAGAAAAACCTATCCAAATGAAATGACCAGGGAGGGGATCCGTGGGATGGAACTGAATATCATGAAAGAACCCATACCAGCTTGGCACAATGCTGCGCTACCTTTTACCAGGCTGGTACTCGGCCATGGCGATTATACCCCCGGCTTGTTCTCTAACAAGGCCAATACCACCAATATACACCAGCTGGCATTGTTTTTTCTGTTTAATTCCCCCTTCCAGTGTATGGCCGAAAATCCGATAAAATTATTGACAGATAGCCAGTTTAAGCCTGTTATTCCCTTGCTAAAAAAACTGCCTGTTATCTGGGATGAAACAATTGTACTTAAATGCAGTGCCATCGGAGAAATTGCGGCCTTCGCAAGAAGGAAAGGAGATACATGGTACATCGCTGCAATTAATGGTTCAACGGAAAATAAAGAAATCTCCTTTAATGCAGATTTTTTAAAGACGAAGAAAAAATATAAGGTTATCGCGATCAACGATGCACCCGATGGCGGTTTTTTGAGAACAAGGTCAACAATCGGTGCAACTGAGGTTATACAAACAGTAATTGGCCCCAATGCCGGACTGGTGATGGAGATCAGTCCCTCAGGTAATTAATTCTGATGATGAAAAAACATATCCCTTCTATAGTATTGATTGTGTTTTCACTGGCTGCATTTAGCCAATCGAATATAAGAAAACAAGTTGCCACAAGGTATGCCTGGACCGGCAGTCCGGTAGAAAGTAATGGTGCCAATGTTTTCAATGCAGAAGGATTTCCCTTGTCGCCGTTCAGAACAGACAATTGGAAAAGTATAACAGAAGGAAAAAAATAATACAGAATATTTTTATGATCACAAATCAAGGAGGCGAAAAGAGACAGCTGCGATCTAACGAACTCGCGGCAGATCTTGCCATTATAGGCGGCGGGGTATCTGGAACCTGTGCTGCAATTACGGCTGCAAGGCAAGGGTTAAAGATTGTCCTGATACAGGACAGGCCCGTGCTTGGCGGAAATGCGAGCAGTGAGGTAAGGTTATGGATGCTGGGCGCTACATCACATATGGGAAATAATAACCGCTGGGCCAGGGAAGGTGGTGTTGTGGATGAGCTGATGGTTGAAAATATGTACCGTAACCCCGAAGGAAATCCGTTGATTTTTGATACGGTTTTGCTCGATAAAGTTGTTTCAGAGCCAAATATTACTTTATTACTGAATACCGGAGTATATGATGTAGAGAAATCAGCCGCAGATCAACTGAGCGCCATAAAAGCTTTTTGCAGTCAGAATTCTACCGAATATATCGTACACGCACCACTTTTTTGCGATGCATCAGGAGATGGCATTGTGGCCTTTCTGGCAGGTGCAGCGTTTAGGATGGGTGCCGAGGCCAAAGAAGAATTTGGAGAACAGTTTGCGCCAACAAAAGAATATGGGGAACTGCTTGGCCATAGCCTGTATTTTTACAGCAAGGATACCGGCAAACCCGTAAAGTTTGTAGCCCCTTCTTATGCGCTGGATGATATTACAAAAATCCCCAGGTTTAAAAATTTTAATGCCAGGGAGTACGGATGCAAACTTTGGTGGCTGGAGTATGGAGGAAGACTGGATACCGTGCATGATACCGAAAAAATAAAATGGGAACTCTGGAAAGTAGCCTACGGTGCATGGAACTATGTAAAAAACTCAGGGAATTTTCCCGAAGCCGAAAACCTGACGCTAGAATGGGTAGGTACCATACCGGGCAAAAGAGAGAGCCGCCGTTTCGAAGGCGAATACATCATCAAACAACAGGATATCGTTAATCAGCAACTGCATAATGACGCTGTCGCATTTGGTGGCTGGAGCATAGATTTGCACCCTGCAGACGGGGTGTTCAGCGAGAAACCCGGTTGCAATCAATGGCATAGCAAGGGCATTTATCAGATTCCCTACCGCGCTTTGTACAGCCGCAACATCAGAAATCTTTTTCTGGCTGGTAGGATTATCAGTGCAACACATGTTGCCTTTGGCTCTACTAGGGTTATGGCTACTGCTGCCCATGCGGCACAGGCAGTAGCCATGGCAGCGAAAATCTGTAAAGACAAAAATCTGTTGCCAGCGGATATCTATCATAAAGGATTTATACCCGAACTACAGACTGAGCTGCTGCGCAGTGGGCATCATATTCCGGATCTTGTACTCAACGATGCGCTCGATCTTGTACGAAGTGCGCAGGTTACAGCATCCTCCGAGCTATTGCTGACAGGTCTTCCTGAAAGTGAACTGTTTAAGCCACTTGAGTTTTCTGTTGCACAGATGATCCCCCTAAAAGCAGGTGCAATCGGGGCCTTTGTTGTACATGCGGAAGGAGATGTGGCAACGGAGCTGGAAGTGGAACTTAGGATCAGCAGTAAAAAGAGCAACCATACGCCAGATTTGACCATAAGTAAAGTTTCACTGCCAATAAATGTTGGGCGCAATTGCTTGCAGATCAGCTTTGATGCGGCAATGCCCGAAGAAACTTATGCATTTCTTACCTTTATGAAGAATCCTGATGTTAAACTGCAGTTCTCAGCGAAGCGGGTTACGGGATTATTGTCTGTGTTCAACGCCATTAATAAGGAGGTCTCCAATTATGGAAAACAAAGCCCGCCAGCGGATATCGGGGTAGATGAGTTTGAATTCTGGTGCCCAAAGCGCAGGCCCGAAGGGCACAATATTGCATTTAACTACGCATCTGGCATCAATGCTTTTGGTGCTGCAAATGTTACCAATGGTATAGACAGGCCAGTTTCTGCGCCAAATGCATGGGTGGCCGATTGGGAAGATAAGAATCCGGCACTAACCATCAGCTGGAAAGAAATCAAGACCGTTAAACGGATCGAGTTATTATTTGATACCGATTTTGATCATCCGATGGAGTCTGTCCTGATGGGGCACCCCGAAAATGTGATGCCGTTTTGCGTAAGAAATTATATAATTAAAGACGATAAAGAGAACGTTGTTTTTACTAAAACCGGTAATTATCAAACCCGGAACATCATTGAGCTAACTGAGCCTTTAAAGACCAGCAGCCTAACAATATATTTGGAACATCCTTCAGATGAGGTACCTGCGGCTTTGTTCTCCGTGCGTTGTTATCAATAATACTAAATAGCAGATAAATTAAATGGGAAAATTAGATTTTGTGGTAATGGCCGTTTTTGCCTTACTTATATTCGGTATCGGACTTACATTTACCCGTGTGGGAAGTAAAAGCGGACAAGCTTTTTTCGAAGCCGGGGGAGAAACACCCTGGTGGATCAATGGCTTATCCTTGTTTATCAGCTATTTTTCGGCCGGAACCTTTGTGGTTTGGGGATCTATCGCTTATAAACATGGGCTGGTTGCCAATGCAATACAGTTAACAATGGCCATCAGTGGCTTAATTGTCACCTTTTTTATTGCCGGAAGATGGAAAAAAACAGGAGTTGCAACAGCAGCCGAATACATCGGCAAACGTTTCGGTGCGGCCGAAAAACAGTTTTATACCTATATGACCTTACTGCTGAGCCTGTTCACTACTGCTGCAGTATTGTATCCGGTTGGTAAAATGGTACATGTAGCAACGCCATACTCACTAGAAACCTGCATTATTGTAATCGGGTTGATCATTGTGGTATATACAGCTGCTGGTGGATTATGGGCGGTTTTAGTGACTGACGTAGTTCAGTTTGTAATACTTACAGCAGCGGTACTGATTGTGATCCCTATTGCTTTTTCCCAGATCGGCGGACCGGCAAACCTTGTGGCAAAAGCCCCTCCCCATTTCTTTGAGCCTTTTAACCAGGACTATACCTTTGGATTTATGCTTGCTTTTATTGTATATCAGACCTTTTATATCGGCGGAAACTGGTCGTACGTGCAACGTTATACCAGTGTGTCTAACCAGAAAAACTCAAAAAAGGTAGCGGGTATATTTACTATATTGTATTTTGTAAGCCCTTTTATCTGGATGATCCCACCGATGATCTACCGGATAATCAATCCAAATCTTCAGGGATTGGAAAGTGAGGATGCATACATGATGTTGATCCAAAAAGTAATGCCGGCAGGTTTGATAGGGCTTGTGCTGGCCGGAATGGTTTCTGCCACATCCAGTAAAGCCAATACAACGATTAATATGGCCTCAACCGTTTTTGCGCAGGATATTTATAAAAACCTGCTCAGGCCTAAAGCTTCAGAAAAAGAGGTGATCTGGATGGCCCGATTCTTTACCCTGGTTTTTGGCGTATTAACAATCGTTGTTGCCATTTGGATTCCAAGTGCAGGTGGAATTGTTGAAGTGGTTTTAAGTACTGCCTCTATCGCAGGGGGAGCATTGTTTGCACCGATCATCTGGACGCTTTTTTCTAAACGTCAAACCGGATTTTCAGTGGTTACCGCTACTGTGGCGTCATTGCTGATCAACCTGTTCTTTAAAGTAATTACACCCGGTATCTGGGGTTTAAAGCTTGATCGTACCATGGAAACCTGCATGGGGATGGGCATTCCAATAGCGGTTCTTTTGTTTTTCGAAATATATTATACTGCTAAGGGACATATTTCCATTAAGGTAGAAGAAATGGAGCAGGAAAAAGAGCTTACCGCGGTTAATGTTCTAGATCCGGCCCTCCATATTGAGGCTGCAAAACAAAATAAATTCGGAATAGGTGTAATTGCACTTTCAATGGGCATTGTGGGGATTGGTATTGGAATACTCGGGTATATCGCAAAGGATTTTTCAATTACAGTAATGACAGTTGGGGGCCTAATCCTGATATCGGCAGGGTTAATATGGCGGGTGGCCAGTAAAAAGTTGATTGCTTAAGGCAAACAGTACAAAAGTTGATAGAGTGGGTGCTTTTTTACGATCAGGAGTAGAATGCTATAAATACATGAAAGCCCATCCAAAGGCGAGGTAAAAACAAAAATATATTAATATGATACAATTCTTTTTAAAGTACAGAAGCAGCAGATTATTCATTTTTTTGCTTGTTTTTAGTCTGAATGCTTTCAGCCAAACCAATAACAATACATTACACTTATTTGTAATTGGAAATAGTTTTTCGCAAAATGCGACCAGTTTTCTGCCTCAAATGGCCAAAGAAACGGGTAAAAATTTAATTATTGGCAGGGCAGAACTTGGCGGTCATTCTTTGGAGCAACATTGGGGTTATGTAGAAAAATTTGAAAAGGATTCAACCGATGTTAAAGGAAAGCCATACGGAGGCAAATCGTTGAAAATGTTATTATCGCAGGGTACCTGGGATGTAGTAACCATTCAGCAATATTCATACCTTTCCGGCGATTCATCAAGCTACAATCCATATGCGAAAAAACTTGTAGACTATATTAAAAAACTTCAGCCAAATGCAGAAATCGCGATTCACCAAACCTGGGCTTACCGTGCTGATGCAAAGAAATTCGGGAGAGTTGGGCCAGCGCAATTGGCTAAAAACCAGTTGGAAATGTGGCAGAAATCCCGTGAAGCATACCACAAACTAGCAAAACAGTTTAATGCCAGGCTTTTACCTGTTGGCGATGCGTTTGAAGAAGTGGCAACCAATAAAAAATATGGCTATAAAAAGGATACAACTTTCAATTTTGAACATCCTGTTGCATCCAATTTACCTGATCAAACTCATTCTATCAATGTGGGCTATTTTTGGAACAAACAAGAATTAGCCTTTGATCCAAACCATGCTAATGATGCCGGGAAATATTTAGGCGGTTTGATTTGGTACGGGATACTTTTTAAGGATTCACCAAAAAAAATAAGATTTAAACCCGCATCTGTTTCAGATGATTTTAAAAGTTATCTGCTTGAGGTTGCGAATAAGGTTATAAAGGTTTCCAAAAACTGATTTTTGTGATATCAATCTCCTTCAATAATGTTATTTGACAATTACGTTTCTCTTCTCTTTCTCAATTTCATCAGTCTAGCATGCTCGTTGTATTCTGTCAATTTAGTGCCTAGCTTGCGATTCGCTTTAAATCAGTTATAAATTTATTGCTTATCCGAAATTTTGACGACCCTTTTTGGGGCAAAGACATTTTCGAATGATTTTGCCTCATTTTTTTTGTTCCTAATTTATCATTTTACCTTTAGAATGTAGCCTAAGCCATATACGTTTTCTATGCTTACGTGGTCTGAGGCCTTAAAGAGCCGCCTTAGCCTGGAAATAAAAACTTCAAGGCTCTTTCCATTAAAATAATCGTCATTTCCCCACAGCGCCAATAAAATATCTTTCTTTTTAACTACCTGATTAATATTTCCGGCCAAACGGTCTAATACTTCGGATTCTCTAACGGTTAAGGAAACTTCTTTACTGTCGGGCATCTGTAGAAACAGCTGATCTTTTTGGTACCTGATATCGCCTATATTGATAAATCCTGAACTGGATGAAGATTGTACAGTTGGAACGCCTGAAAACTTATTGATGATATTGCCTATCCTAAGTACCAGCTCTTCAATTTCGAAGGGCTTCGAAATATAATCTATTGCACCAATCTTGAGACCGCGAAGACGATCCTGTTTCTCGTTGTGTGCGGTAAGAAAGAAAAATGGTTGGCTGGCGTTGATTTTTACCATCTCTGAGGCCAGGTCAAAGCCGTTCATATCTGGCAACTGTACATCAATAATAACCAATTTGTTATCAAGGCGGTTTGCGCTATAATATACCAATGCTTCTGTAGCAGTCTTGAACCATAGCACACTAAATCCCCGCAATTTCAGGTATTCCGAAATCACATTACCCAGGTCTATTTCATCTTCAATTATTACGATATCATAAAGCATAAAATTCTTTGGATTAATGATTTGTACTTATTATAGCTTGCTCCTTAGGGATATGCACCAGAAATTCGGTACCGTTTCCTGGTTCTGTTCTCACGCTGATTTCCCAGCCATGAATATCAATACATTGTTTAACGTAATATAAGCCAAGCCCCAGGCCCGAAACCGCATTATCCTTGCCTGCACGGAAAAACTTATCGAATATTTTTTCTCTCATTGCGTCTTCAATTCCTTTCCCATTATCTTTAATGTGAAGGGTATAACCATCTTTATTGGTGGTGATAAAGAGTACAGTCATTTTTATATCGCTATGATTGTGCTTAAAGGAATTGTCGAGGATATTTTGTAACATGGTGGTAAATACAAAAGGATCCATCATAATCAGTATTTCCGAACCATGAGGATCAAAAGTAAGGCTGTCTGGAGCCTGGACTTTTATTTTATAGTCGTTAACCAAAGTAAGAACCGCATAGTTAAGGTCTGTTTCTTCCAGATGGACGTTGTTGTTGATTTCCGAAATCTCGAGCATCTGGTTAATATGAGAGTGAAGTCGTCGGGCTTGTCTTTCTACAATATTTACGAGTGCATTTACGCGTATCCTGTCATTAAGTACCTCATCTTCGTGCAGGCTTTTGCTTGCTACCAAAATGGTGGTAATGGGGGTGTTAAATTCATGTTTAATACTGTTTAGGAAATCGGATTTAACATCCGTTTCTTTTTTCTGCCGCATCCAGCTGATATAGGTGTAATAATTAATGCCTACGATAATAATGATGCAAAGTGCAACCAATAAAAATGTTGGCAGCATTTGATAGGCAACTTTTAATGTGCGGCCCGGAGGATCGACAAAAAGATTAAAGGTAACTCTGTAATCGTATACCAGTTTGCCACTAACAGAGAGGTTGGTTACCCTGTTCTGAACGTTCGGATCAGTCAGTGTGCCATCAATTATAACGCCAAATGGTGTTTTTTGGTCTGCTTTGAACAAGGTATCGGTACTGGTGTCAAATATGGGGATGTTGCCGATATTGGTATCAAAGTTAATTTCTATTGACTGGAAAGTGAGCAAATACTGCAGATTGGAATCTAACCCATTCCTTTTAACGATCGAGCGGAAAACACTATCCATAGTGCTTTCCTTCTGCAGGTCTTTTAACAATGTGTTGCTAACGCTCTGCGCGCGTTTAACAAATTCTTTTTTGTTGCTTAAGTATGCTTGTTTGAGCGCGGGCATATTTCTGGAGAGGATCGAATCGATAATCTTTCCGCCGCCCTTATATACTTTGTCTTCAGATATACTGCGCCCATATTCGTCGTTAATCAGCGTTTTTTCTTTTAAGCTATAGTCCCTGTCTCTCAGAACGTAAGAATTATAGGTTAACCTGAGCTGTACCAGAAGCAAAATCAGAAAACTGACCAACACCACTGATTTATATATACGATCTTTCATTTTATCCTTTAAAAATAGCCGTATTATTTCATAAATACCATAACGTTAAGCTTTTGTTAGGTTTCTGTTACGTTTTCGTTCGACAAATTCTTTCAATGTCGGGTGTAGCTTTGAATACTGGAAAACAGATCTCAATAAAAACCAGATCAATGTTGATCTACCGGGATGAATAAGTATCTGTAATCCAGTAACTCTTTCAAACAAATAACACCAATCACATAACAAAAAAAGAGAAATGACCTTTAAAAGGATTTTATCATTATTGCTTATCGTTTCGGGAACGATAGCTGTTTACCCGGTAATGGCCCAACAAAAATCGGCTAATAAGCCACTGCCCGAACTTCAACAGGATTTTGTTGACCTTGGGCTGGGCATGTTTATCCATTATGGGATGCCAACTTTTATGGATCAGGACTGGTCTGACCCTGATGCCGACCTTTCATTGTTCCAATCGCCAAAACTCGATGCAGACCAGTGGGCAAAAGCCGCAAAATCTGCTAACATGACCTATGGTTGCCTTACCACAAAACACCATAGTGGTTTCCCGATCTGGAATACCAAAACAACAGCTTATAACGTAATGAATACGCCGCTAAAGCGCGATGTAGTTAAGGAATATGCAGATGCTTTCCGCAAAAACGGATTAAAGGTAATGTTATATTATTCCATATTGGATACCCACCATGGCATCCGCCCAAACCAGATTACAGCAGCCGATGTTAAGATGATCAAAGATCAGATTACCGAACTGCTGACAAATTATGGCGAAATCACAGCACTGATTATCGATGGGTGGGACGCCCCATGGTCGAGGATTTCTTATGATCAGGTACCTTTTGAAGATATCTACTACCTGATTAAATCATTACAGCCAAACTGTTTGGTAATGGATTTAAATGCAGCAAAATATCCTACACAGGCGCTATTTTATACCGATATCAAATCTTACGAACAGGGTGCAGGGCAGTTTATTTCTAAAGAAAACAACAAGCTCCCGGCACTTGCCTGTCTTCCCCTGCAGGCCAACTGGTTCTGGAAAACCTCTTTCCCAACCACTCCGGTAAAAAATGTACCTGAGTTGGTAAACAAATTTATCATTCCTTACAACGGAGCATATTGCAATTTTATTCTCAATGTAGCGCCAGGTAAAAACGGCTTAATAGATGATAACGCTTTGGCAGCGCTTAAGGAAATGGGGCAGATTTATAAAAAATCTACAGATCTTCCACGTATTCCTGCGCATGCTGCGCCGATTATTTCGAGCAACATAGCCAAGCACGTAAAAAGTAACAGCAGCTGGAGCGATGATATGAATATCATGGATTTTGCCAATGATGATGATTTTGGTTCGAGCTGGTCGTCCAATCACACCGTAAAATCGCCATGGTATGAACTGAATTTCGAAAAAGCCGTTCCCTGTAACCTGGTGGTACTTACTGCGGGCAATAACCGAAAAGCTACCTACAGTTTACAGTACTATGCAAATGGTAAATGGAATGCATTAGCTGCAAAAAATGAGGGGGAGAAAAAGGTGAGTATTTTTAGATTCGAGCGTATCTGGTGCGAAAAAATAAAGGTAATCATTACAGGCTTCGATAGCCCGCCCGCTATTGCTGAGCTAGAGGTGTTTAACGAAAGAAAATAAGATGGGTTAGCCGGATCATTTTTGGCCCGGCTAATTTATTAACCGCTCTTGTTTGATATACGGATGGAAATTGACTACTCCAAGCGATACCGACAAACATTTTTTAAAATAACCTAACATAAAAACCAACCAAACTTTATGAACCAAAATTTTACTATTAAGGTAAGGCATTTGCCTTATCTGGGAAACCTCTGGGTACTGTTCGCAGTATTTGGTGCCTGTTTATTGCTTTTGGGCAGTCCCACTTATGCGCAACAGGGTGCAACAATCAAAATTACCGGTACCGTTAAAGATTCGCTTGGCCTGGGCATTCCGGGCGTAAGCCTTCAGGTTAAAGGCCAGAGCGGCATGGGAACCATTACCGATGGCGATGGTAAATTCTCGCTGAACACCACAGCCAAATCTACAGTTGTGGTATCATCTGTGGGTTTCAAACAGGTCACTTTTATAGCCGATCCGCTAAAGTTAAAGGTAGATCTGGTACTGCATTCGGATGATAACAATCTTTCGGATGTAGTGGTTACCGCCTTTGGAAAGAAGGAGCGGAGAGAAGCCATGGTAGGATCTGTTACCAGCATTACCCCTTCGAAGTTGAAGATCCCATCCAGCAACCTAACCAATGCCCTGGCCGGACAGATTGCCGGGGTAGTGGCCTACCAGCGGAGCGGCCAACCAGGATTGGATAATTCTACCTTTTTTATCCGTGGGGTAACTACCTTCGGTTACAAGCAAGATCCATTGATCCTGGTGGATAACGTGGAGCTTACGCCAACCGATCTGGCTCGGCTACAAGTTGACGACATTGCAAGTTTCTCGATCTTAAAAGATGCCAGTGCCACGGCCTTGTATGGTGCCAGAGGGGCTAACGGGGTAATCTTGGTTACCACAAAGGAAGGCGTTGAAGGCAATGCGAAAGTAAATGTACGTTTTGAAAATTCGATTTCGCAGGCTACACAAAACCTCGAAATTGCCGATCCCATTACTTTTATGAAGATGTACAATGAGGCCATCACCACACGAAATCCTTTAGGCGTGCCAAGGTTTAGCCAGAACGATATTTATAACCGCGAGCAGACTTTAAGTGGTGCGCCGGGGAGCAACAAGTATGTTTATCCCGCTGTAAACTGGATTGATGAACTTTTTAAAACCAGCACCAATAACCAACGCTTAAACGGAAGCGTAAGCGGAGGCGGAAAGATTGCAAGATACTACATCGGTACCTCTTATAACCGCGATAACGGGATATTAAAGGTAAGTCCGGTGAATAATTTCAACAATAACGTTAAACTCGAAAACTACCAGCTCCGCTCAAATGTAAACATCAATGTTACGCCGACCACAGAAGTGGTACTCAGGCTGTCGGGAACTTTTGATGAGTACAACGGGCCGATTACCGATGATGGCTCTTTCTCTGCCGACCTTTATAAAAAGGCGCTTCATACCAGCCCTGTGCTATTCCCGGCCTTTTACCCGGCCGATCCTTCGCTGGGGATCGATACCCACATCCTATTTGGAAACAGCTCAACCGAAGGCACAGGAAATACTGTTGGTTTTTCCAATCCTTATGCAGATATGATGAAGGGATATAAGTCTTTTTCCAGGTCAAGAATGTCTGCCCAGCTCGAGCTGAACCAAGACCTTAACTTCTTGACCAAAGGCCTGTCTTTTAAAGGAATGTTTAACACCAATAGATATTCTTATTTCGACCTGACCAGAAAATATTCGCCGTTTTTTTACAATGTGGCATCCTATGATAGGATCAGCAATCAATATAGCCTCAACTGGATCAACAACCAGCCGGGCCAGGCTTCAGAGTACCTGAGTTTTGAACCAGGGTTTAAAGACATTAATACATTTGTGTATATGCAGGCTGTTTTGGATTACTCGAGGCAGCTTGGTAGTAAAAACAATATCAGCGGTACATTGGTAGCCACAAGGCAACAGCGTTTATATGCCAATGCAGTAGATCCGGCAACCAATTTATCCAGTCTTCAATATTCGCTTCCCTATCGGAATGTTGGCCTATCGGGAAGGTTGGGTTATAATTACGATAACCGTTATTTTGCCGAATTTAACTTTGGCTACAACGGATCGGAGCGCTTTGCCGAAAAGAACAGGTTTGGTTTCTTTCCAACTATTGGCGGTTCGTGGGTGATTTCGAACGAAGCTTTCTGGAACGGAGGGTTAAAAGATGCTGTAAATAGGCTTAAACTGCGCGCCAGCTATGGCCTCGTAGGTAATGATGCCATTGGCGCACAGCGTTTCTTCTATCTTTCCAACGTGAACCTAAATGGTGGTAACCCCGCTTATTTCGGTCAGGCCAACAGCGTTACCAGGCCAGGGGTAAGCATTACCAATTATGCAAATGATGCTGTTACCTGGGAAACTTCCAGACAAACGAATATCGGATTGGAAATCAGCCTTTTTAAAAGCCTGAATATCATTGCCGAAGTATACAAACAACACCGTTATAACATCCTGATGGAGCGTGCTTCAATTCCATCAAGCATGGGCTTAGAATCGGGGGTAAGTGCCAACCTGGGTACTGCAGATTCTAGAGGTATTGATTTCTCAGCAGATTACAGTAAAACTTTTAGGGGCGGGTTCTGGATGTCGGGCAGGATGAACTTTACCTTTTCGCAGAATAAATATGGACAATATGAGCAGCCAGCCTATAAAGAGCCATGGAGGATACTTTCCGGGCAGAAAATAGGCGTAAGATGGGGCTATATTGCCGAACGTCTTTTTGTTGATGATCAGGAAGCTGCAGCTTCTCCTACGCAGCTTTTTGGCGCTGGCGCCTCGGCGCCTAAGGGAGGAGATATCAAATATACCGATGTAAACAATGATGGCAAGATTACCGAAGCCGATCAGGTATTTATTGGCCTTCCTTCCACACCCGAAATTGTTTATGGCGCAGGGCTGTCAATGGGATTTAAAAAGATCGACCTTTCACTTTTCTTTCAAGGTGTAGGCCGGACGAGTTTCTTTATTGATCCATCTCAGGTTAGTCCATTCCTATCCAACAGGCAGGTACTTCAGCCCTTTGCCGATAGCCACTGGACAGAAGAAAATCAGGATCTATATGCAAAGTATCCGCGTTTGGGAACCACCACCTCCGAGATCAGTAATAACCTCCAAACCAGTTCCTGGTGGATGCGTGATGGTGCTTTTATCAGGCTCAAGTCGGTAGAAATCGGCTATACTTTTCCTGATAAGTTATCAAAAAAGGCATTTCTGTCTAACTGCAGGATTTATTTCAATGCTTTAAACCCGCTCACCTGGAGCAGGTTCAAAGACTGGGATCCGGAACTGGCTTCAAATGGCTTCAGCTATCCGATCCAGAAGGTATATAACATCGGCATCAATGTAAACCTATAAGCACGTTTGTAATGAAATTCAACATAAAACTTCTCATACTCCTTGCAGTGATTTCGGGAATGGTCCTTTCCTGCAAGAAATACCTGGATGTAACGCCAGATAATGTGGCCACAATCGATTATGCTTTCAGAAACAGAAACGAGGCCGAAAACTATCTTTTTACCTGTTACTCTACCCTGCAGAACATGGGGCCGTCCAATAACGATGCTGCTTTTACCACTTCCGGAGAGATTTATTTCCCCAACACCTTAACCGAGGCGACATTGGGCAGCAGGGATGCGGAGCAGGGGTTCCACCTGATTAGGGGTGTACAGTCTACGGATAATCCATCTTTAAATTATTGGGACGGGGAACAGCTTGGCCAGCCTATTTTTAAAGCAATCAGGAGATGTAATATTTTTCTGGAAAATATCGACCGTCCGAAGGATCTACCACAATTTGAACGAAACCGCTGGATTGCAGAGGTAAAGTTTTTAAAGGCATATTATCACTTTTATCTGTTAAGGATGTATGGCCCTATTCCTTTGATTAAACAGAACCTGCCCATAGATGCCGGTACGGATGAGGTAAGGATAAAACGTGCGCCCGTTGACGAGGCTTTTGCTTATATCGTATCGTTATTGGATGAGGCCACGCCCGACCTTCCACGTACCATACAGGATCCTGCCAGGAGTTTAGGCCGAATTACACAGAATATTGTCCTATCAGTTAAAGCTGAGGTGCTTACCACACAGGCGAGTCCTTTTTTTAATGGCAATCCCGATTATACTGGTTTTAAGGATAAAGATGGTGTAAACCTGTTTCCTGCGGCCTTTAGCGCAGAAAAATGGAACAAAGCCATGCTGGCCTGCCAGGCTGCAGTAAAATCATGCGAGGAAAGTAACCTTTCACTTTACCGTTTTACCTCTCCGGGTAACCTTCCAACTATACCTGGGCCATTGAAAACCGTGATGGACATCAGGCAGAGTATTACCGAAAACTGGGAAAAAAACGCGGAAGTAATTTGGGCACTGAATCCTGAATTCGGTTTACAATCAATGGCTATGCCGAGGCTCACCAATGCCATGGTGCAGAATATGGGCGGCGCACCGGGCAATTTTGCCGTGCCTCTTGGGATGGCCGAACTGTTTTATTCGAAAAATGGCGTGCCAATGGCTGAAGATGCGGGCTATGATTACCGAGGACGTTACACTGTCGCTGCGGCAGGTACGGAAAGTAAATACTATTTAAAAAACGGTTACCAGACCATAAAAATGCACATGGACCGGGAACCTCGCTTTTATGCCGATCTGTCTTTCGATGGAAGCTGCTTTTTTGGCAATGGACAAACTGATCCTGAGAATATGCTCTATGTGCAGGCCCGTGGCGGAACTTCATTGGCCGGCCCTAAAGACAATATCAGGGTTAATGTATCGGGCTACTGGCCAAGCAAACTGGTAAATTACCAATCTGTTTTTGGTACCGAGGTTACCCAGGCAAGTTTCAGGATGCCGCTAATCAGGCTGGCCGGACTTTATCTGCTGTACGCAGAAACGCTTAACGAGGTAAATGGCCCTACGGCAGATGTTTATACTTATATCGATAAAGTACGCGCACGTGCAGGTTTAAAAGGTGTTAAAGAATCGTGGGCAAGCTATTCTACTAATCCAGGAAAGGCTTCCAGCAAAGATGGCCTCAGGTCGATCATTCAACAGGAAAGGCGCATTGAACTGTGTTTTGAAGGAAGAATAGGGTGGGACTTAAGGCGCTGGAAAGTGATGCAGGATGTGTTGAGCAAACCACTTCAGGGCTGGAATATCCAGGATACCACACCTGAAGGTTATTACCGTCAGCGTAATCTGGTAATTCCTGTATTTGGCCTGAAAGACTATTTGTGGCCACTTAAATATAACGACCTGATTGTAAATCCGAACCTGGTTCAAAATCCTTATTGGTAAATTAAATAGAAGATGATGAAAATTAGATCAAAAATATATAACAGGCTTTTTGCATTGCAGTTTATTGCCATGCTACTTGTGGCCTGCTCGTTTTACTCGTGTAAAGAAAGTGAAGGTTTTAATGAGGTGGTATCGAAAGATATGACAAAACCTGGAGCACTCACCGGAGTAAAAGTAGAAAACCTGGCTGGAGCTGCGGTAATTTCTTATGTGCTGCCCAATTCCGAAAACCTGCTGTATGTACAGGCAGAATACCGGATCAATTCGCGGACTGTAAGGCAGAGTAAATCTTCTTATTATAGCGACACGATCAAGGTAGAAGGCTTCGAAAAAAGCGGAGATTACGATGTTACGCTTTACGCAGTATCGCGTGCGAATGTGAAAAGTGATCCTGTACAGGTACGTGTACACCCTGCAACCCCATCTTATCTGTCCGTTTATCCAACAGTTCAGCTTCAGGCTGATTTTGGTGGGGTAAATGTAATCGCCAGTAACCCGGCTAAGAAACCAATAGGGGTGATTGTGATTTCCAATGATAAAACAACTGGGAAAATGCTTCCGATAGAACAGTTCTACACCGAAGCCGAAAATATTAATTTTAGTGTAAGGGGATTTGACACCCTAAAAAGAGATTTTGGCGTATATGTAACCGATAGATGGGGAAATATATCCGATACCTTATATAAATCAATCAGTCCCATATTTGAGATTATGGTACCAAAAGCGCAGTTCAGCGAATATCGGCTACCATCAGATTCTCCATTGGGTGCAACAGGCCTTGGTTGGAATACTTCGAGGTTATGGGATAACAATACTTCCGATCCCGGCTGGCATACAGAGGCCGGTTATGGCAAGCCTCTTCAGCTCTGCACATTTGATATGGGTGTACTTGCCAAACTCAGTCGATATAAATTGTGGGAAAGGGGAGAAGCCTATGGTAACGATTATTCTTATAATCACGGTAATCCTAAGGCCTGGACACTCTGGGGATCAGCCAAAACTGCACCGGCAGATATCGAATTACCGGTAAGCTCGGCAAAAGGAACTGTTGTAGGCGATTGGATCAACCTGGGGAATTTTACCTGTCCTCCGCCTCCCTCTGGTAATGCACCCGGACAAACCACACCTGTGGATCTGGCCGCAGTAAAAGCCGGTTTTGAATTTAACATTGCACTTGATATTCCTAAAGTGAGGTTTATCAGGCTGGCCGTTAACTCGACCTGGGGAAATGCAGATTTTGCCCACGTGATGGAATTATCTTTTTGGGGAAATACCAATTAAAAATTAAAGAAGATGACAACTAAACATATCAACAGCATTTTAATGGTTTTTATGGCCATTATAGTTCTTTGTGGCTGTAGCAAGGATGCACTTGATTACAGAAAATACCTTGATGGAAAAGAACGCATATATCCAGGCTTTGCCGGCAAAGTTGGTGCAGCGCCAGGCAATTACAGGATAAAACTGAACTGGAAGGCAAGTCCCGATCCAAGTGTAACCCATTACCGGATATTCTGGAACAATTCGGCAGATTCATTGGAAATGAAAGCGCCAGACCGCACTATCACTGATGTATCGATAATTATTCCCAAACTGGTAGAGTATAATTATTCCTTTATCATTTATTCTTATGATAAGGCTGGCAATAAATCGGTGCCTGTTCAGATTAGCAACGTAAAGGTTTATGGCGATAGCTACAAATCGAGTCTAACCAACAGGTTTCTGGTTTCAACCGATCCTTATCAGCTGGATGACAACGGCATTACACTTAATTTTGAAAAACCAGATACCATCAATATTACAACTGAGATACGCTATACCTATAAAGATGGTACCATTCATAAAAGTGCGTTAAGTCCTGATGAAAATTCGATCAGGCTGGCCGATTACAAAACCGGAACAAAGATTTATTTCAGGTCGGCCTATGTGCCGGTAAAATCGGCTATTGATACCTTTTATACAGCTGATTACGATTCTTTGAGCAATATTATGGTGCCGGTGGATAAATCACTGTTCCGTCCGCTAAAGCTAGCGAATGATGTGGGTACTTATTCGAGCGAAACCTCGTTATCGCAACTTTGGAATGGCAATAAAGCACCAACCGCATATCCGGATATTTTCCATAGCGATGACAAAACGCCGCTTCCGCATCACTTCACTTTTGATATGGGAAAAGCAATAACGAACCTTACACAGTTTGAAATCATCGGGCGCAATGGTTATAATAATCCTACCAAATTTGAGATCTGGGGAATCGCCGACCTTACAGGAGCGGAAACCCAGTCGCCAGGCAATTCACCAGGGTGGACAGCAGAATCGAAAGGAAGAGGATGGACACTGCTTAAAACGGTAGAACGCTCAGATGATGGATCGGCACCATTTAAAGTTGCCTTGCCTGATGGCCTGCCCGCAATGCGGTATATCCGGATTCGGGTAATTGAAGTGGCCAGTGGCGATGCCTATTACAGCAATATTAGTGAAGTATCGTTCTGGAATAAATAGGGGGCTCTTCTGTATAATGGAGGAACAATACGATTATGAATAATACTAAAGCAAGCATTTATTTACTAGTCCCAATTTTTTTATTGGGACTGGTTTCAAAATCCAAAGCCCAGGCTAAGGATCAGTCGAACAAAGCGATAAACACCCCTGATTCTGTATGGAAAGAGCACTGGTTTGAACATCAGGAAGAACTGAAACTGATAGAAAGCAATGCACATGTGGCTGTTTTTTATGATAAAAACATGCCGCTCAACGTTAAATGGCCTATTGCTGTAATGGCAGACTGCTGGGCCTACGTTAAACGCAACTATGGCGATTTCGGACCGGACCCAAAACTGTATGTAATCCTACACCGCGCAATGGGTAAGGATTATGGAGGAGGGCATCCATCACCTTTTTTTGATGCGAGCCATGATTACCGGAACGTGATCGATTGTGGTTTAGCGCAATGGAATAATCCTACAGGCGAACAGATTGGCATGCCGATACACGAGATGGGACATATCGTAACCAGTGCCAGCCATGGTACAAAAGGCTCGCCTGCTGATGTACTGTGGGGAGATAGTAAGTTTATGGAGATTTTTAATTATGATGTGCTCAAAAACATAGGTATGACCAACGAAGCCCATGAAGTATTTATCCAAATGCAGACCCAGTACGACGACTTTCCGAGATCGGGAACACAGTGGTTCAAAAACTGGTTTTTCCCTATTTATAGTAAGTATGGTGAAGGAAAGCTACTCAATAGGTATTTTGAACTCCTGGCACTAAACTTTCCAAAAAACAAAAATGGGCGGTACAAAAGAGATCTGAATTTTGGAGAATTTATTCATTTCTGGAGTGGTGCATCTGGAGTAAACCTACAGGATGTTGCAGAAAAAGCCTTTGGTTGGCCGATCGAATATGATCTTCAGTTTAAACAGGCCCAAAAGGATTTTCCGAAACTAAACTATGAAACTAAAGGTAGCAGCAGATAAGGTGCTTGTTATCATTTAAAATATTCGCTTTGATGTTCTGTTAAATCAGGAGCCTGAGCAGACATCAATGGATGAGGTATCCGGTGAGGACCGGTCATAAATTCAGCCTTAATGAGATCTGATTCTTATTATGTGCTGATTAATTTAGTAAAACATAGGCTGTGGTGGATACCAGGCCTATGTTTATTTATACAGCAATCCAGTTCGGATAGCAGGTAGTAAAGTAGTGCTCATGAATACATTTAAAGAAAAGAAAGCTTATGAATAATCGTAATGCCTTGATAGGGTTAATAGCTTGCATTAAGATTAGCTTCGCTGAGCACTGCGTGGTTCCAGCCTGCGCGCGAATGACGGCCCGTTTTAGTTATTTGTCATCCTGAGCTTGTCGAATAACCTGTTTATAAAATTACAGGCATTTCGACAAGCTCAATGTGACAGATTTATAAATGCTCTACGATTTAATAAAGGCTAAAATATCCTTATTAATTGTTTCTGCCTCTGTTGTAGGCATACCATGAGGGAAACCCGGGTAAGAGATCAGTTTACCGTTTGGCAACAATTTTGCCGCTCTTGGTGCCTGATTAAAAGGAACGATCTGGTCGTCTTCTCCATGCAACACCAATACCGGAATTTCCACACTTTTTAAGTCTTCGGTAAAATCTGATTCCGAAAATGCTTTAATCCCTTCATAATGTGCCAATACAGACCCCATCATGCCCTGGCGCCACCAGTTGTGTTTTATTCCTTCCTGAACGGTTTTACCATCCCGGTTCCAGCCGTAAAATGCTACAGGGAAATCGTAAAAATATTGGGCTCTGGTAAAGCCTGTACCTTGACGGATTTCATCAAATATCGCCAATGGCACACCTTCCGGATTGCTCTCATTTTGGATCATAATCGGCGTTACTGCACTGATTAAAACTGCTTTTGCAACGCGGCCTTTTCCATGTTTTGCCACGTAACGGATTACTTCACCACCACCTGTGGAGTGGCCAATATGGATGGCATCTTTCAGGTCGAGTGCCGCTGTAAGTTCTGCAATGTCGGCTACATAGGTGTCCATATCATTACCATTGGCGCTTTGACCTGAGCGGCCATGCCCGCGGCGGTCATGCGCAATCACCCGATATCCCTGTTTCAGGAAAAACATCATTTGTGTATCCCAGTCATCTCCAGATAATGGCCATCCATGATGAAAAACGATAGGCTGTCCTGTTCCCCAATCTTTGTAGTAAATTTCAGTTCCGTCTTTTACTTTAATTGTACTCATAGCTTTTTTATAGATTAATTTTAATTGTTTAAAGCAGTTTTTGCGAATTACCCAAAACTAATAATTGATGTTAAGGTAACCATTAAACTGTATGTTAAGTTTCGTACTCACTTATTACAATTTGTGATCCAATTTTTAAGTATTTGATTTTTAATTGTTTAGTGGTTTTTTGTTGAATATTCATTTGCGTTATTTCGTTAATTTACGTTAGTTATTGTCTTAACGGATTTTAGCAATTATTCCAGGTAAAATCACGTTATATCGTTAGCTGTTTTGTTAAAACAACAACCCTTTAAAGCTCAAATAACTGGTTATTTGTTGATTATATTTGTGGTTTATTCTTTGTTAAAGACAAGCCATGCATTACACCCTTCTTCAGTTTCTTATTTTACTTTCAGTAGCTTTCCTGTTAATCATGTTGGCTCAAAAGGTAAAAATTTCCTACCCTATATTTTTAGTGCTGGCGGGTTTGGGAATAAGTTATATTCCCGGGATTCCTGCCATGTCGATCGATCCTGAAGTGATCTTCCTGATCTTTCTACCGCCCTTACTTTATGAGGCTGCCTGGTATACTTCGTGGAACGATTTCTGGCGCTGGCGAAGACCAATCAGTTTGCTAGCTTTTGGTTTGGTCATCATTACATCACTGGCTGTGGCATTTTTAAGTTCCTCCATGATCCCCGGTTTTACACTGGCTATGGGCTTTCTGTTAGGCGGAATTGTATCTCCGCCTGATGCTATTGCAGCCACGTCGGTACTTAAAAATATAAAGATTCCGAAACGCATTACCACGATATTGGAGGGCGAAAGTTTGGTTAACGATGCATCAAGTTTAATTGTACTCCGATTTGCCCTGGCTGCGGTAATTACTGGACAGTTTTCACTTTCGAATGCAGCCGGCGATTTTTTCTTAAGTACTGTAATGGGCATTGTGATCGGCTTGGCCATTGCACACGTATTGTATCTTATTCACCGTTTTTTACCCACCACTCCAAGTATCGACGCTGCCATTACGCTAATTTCGCCTTATTTTATGTATCTGGCAGCAGAGCAATTCCATTATTCGGGCGTAATGGCAGTGGTTAGCGGTGGTTTGTTCTTATCTTATCGTTCGCACGAAATTTTTGTAGATGGGCAAAGCCGCTTGCAGGCCATTAATGTTTGGGCAACATTAACCATCATTCTAAATGCTTTTGTGTTTATTTTAATTGGTTTGGAACTGCCTGTAATTATGGCCGGCTTAGAAGGTTATTCAATTTGGGAAGCTTTTAGTTATGGACTAATTATTAGTGCACTTGTAATTGTACTCCGCATTGCCTGGATTTATCCGGTAGCTTTTATACCAAGGTGGCTATCTGCCAGGGTAAGAAGGAGTGAAGCCCACCCAGGCTGGAAAGGTCCGTTAATTATCGGCTGGGCCGGAATGAGAGGAGTAGTTTCTTTGGCCGCGGCACTTTCATTGCCCATTACTACTGCTGCCCATATTAATTTTCCACACCGTAACCTGATCATCTTCATCACATTTGTGGTTATTTTGGTTACCCTGGTTTTTCAGGGGCTTACTTTGCCTTATATCATCAAGGCGATCAACATTTACGAAATTGATCCACTGGTGCCTGATGAGCAACAAGAGGCCAGCATTAAACAGCGGCTGTTAAATGTTTCATTAAACCGCTTAAGGGAAAACTATGCAGAGGAAATTGAAGGAATCGGATTGGTAAACGGTTTGAAAAATGAACTCGAGAACAGCTTAAACCATACCTCCAGAAGACTCGAATCGATGGAGTGCGAAGCAATCGAAAATGCAGAGATGGAAGTTTATAACCATATCTTAAAAGATATTTATCATATCCAGCGACAAGAACTTCACAAAATCCGCAAGGAGAAACAATTTAGTGATGAAATAATCAGGAAGCAGGAAATGCAGATCGATTTATCTGATACTAAAATTCCACATGGCAAAATAGCAATAAAATAATGGCTAAATGGTTGATACAGCAGTGGCGGGGCGCTACAAAATAAAATATTTTAACATCGTTCAAAGATCTCTTCTCCAAAGGAATTCCTATGGAACACTGCGGAGATGACGATACCTCGCGACTCCGCTACGATGACAGATTCTAAGATTAGGGTCGTCATTCCCGCGTAGGCGGGAATCTTAAAGCTTATTGCATTACGATTCCCAATCAAGTTGGGAATGACGACCCCGCAGAATATATTAATTCATTAAAATCCACTGCTATTGATATCAGTCTTATACAATAAATTACTTTTCAAGATAACAAATCACAGTGCTTAATCGACTCCAGACTCAGAACTACCAACTCTGGACTAAAACCTCAATTTTACCTGACAGCCTATTTAACAAATTCGAACTTTATTCCTAGTTTTTTAATTTTTGAATTTAATGTCGTAGAAGGGATATTAAGGATTTCAGCCGCGCCGCCCGGGCCAAATATTTTGCCTTTACACATCTTCAAAATGCTCATAATATGCTCCCTCTCCATCTCTTCCATCGTTTTAATTTTGAAATGATCTCCATGAGCAAAGCTTGCTGCCTGGGTAGGGTTTGGAAGATCAACTTTAGTAATCATTTCCCCTATAGTTAACAGCATACTTCTTTCTATCAGGTGCTCCAATTCCCTGACATTTCCAGGCCAGTAATAATCCTGCATTTCATTCAATACATCTGTAGATATTGAAGTAACCGATGAAGATCCTTTTTTGCCATATTTGTCAATAAAATAAGCAGCCAGAGCAGGTATATCTTCTTTTCGGTCTCTCAGGGAAGGCAACTCTATCGGGAAAACATTTAAGCGGTAATATAAGTCAAGGCGGAAACGGCCTTCTGCAACTTCTTTCTCCAGATTTCTGTTGGTGGCCGTAATGATTCTAACGTTTATCTTTTTGGTGTAATTTCCGCCCAAACGTTCAATTTCTTTTTCTTGGAGTACCCTTAATAGTTTTACCTGGGCTTCTAAGGGAAGTTCGCCTATCTCATCCAGAAAAATCGAACCTCCGTCGGCCTGTTCAAATTTACCGATCCGTTTTTCGTTTGCACCTGTAAATGCACCTTTTTCATGCCCAAAAAGTTCCGATTCAATTAAGGTTAAGGGTAAGGCTGCACAGTTTACGGTAATTAAAGGTTTGTTTTTACGGGGAGATAATTTATGGATAGTCTGGGCGATTTTTTCTTTACCGGTACCACTTTCTCCCAAAATAAGCACTGAAGTATCATCTGGTGCTACCAGTTCCAGTTTCTTAAATGCGTCGTGCAGTAAAGCACTGTTGCCGATAATGCCATTAAAATCCTTTTGGGTTTCTATAGCTTGTTCTTTTTTAATGATTGGCTTTTCAACTACAGGTAAGCCCGTAGCTGGAGTTTGAGCTATACTATCCTTACTTAAAATAATTTTAGCTAAAATGAGCTCCAGGCTTTTCTTAAACTGGCCAATAATACCCGAATGAACTTTTGTGTAGATATCTGAAAGCTGGTTGAAAAAAACGAACTGAAATACATCGGTATCTATTTCAATCTCGGTAATCAAGGCTGATTCAAGTTTGTAATGGTCTGAAAGTGCTTGTACCGATAGACTTTCCATTCTCAATTTCCGAAAATCATATCCATTAAAGATTGATTTCCCATTATGGGCAATTGCAGTGCTGTTCCAGGTTTTAAAATCACGATCTGAAATATTGGTTTTTTTCAATAAAGCGTCGGTGCTGAGGATATTGAATGTTCCGTCGGAAACACGGTTGATGTAAACATCTTTCGTAGTTGTGCGTGGCTTTGATCTGGTAATCCACATAAAATCGAAAGGTACAACGGGGTGTATCGCGGCACTGATTTGTTTCAAACGCAGGGAAACCGGTTCCTGCTTTTGCGCAATATGTTCAATCTGTTTATGGAGCGGTGGCTCTTTATGATGGTTATATTTCAGGTTTTGTTCATGTCTGTAACGGGCAATATCCAACATTACCATGAGGTCTTTTTCGCGGAAAGGTTTAACCAGAAAGCCATAGGGCAGGGTTGCTTTTGCGGCTTCTAAAATCCCCTGATTGGTGTTTGCAGAAATATAAATAAAAGGAACTCCCATTTCGGTAAGCTGGCCAGCCAGATCAATTCCCGTTTTGTCGCCCTGCAAAAAAATGTCCAACAGTATCCAGTCGGGTTCTTTGGCTGCAATCAACTCAAGCGCTTTTACCACCGATGGTGCTATCCCACACACTTTATAGCCAGCTTTTTCAAGCATGATCCTAAGATCGTTGGCTACAATAAATTCATCTTCTACAATTAAGATTTTCTGTTTCATTTTCTATTTCGGGCGAGCGTTAGATATAAATCAAGGCCAACAAAGGTCCCTTTTTGATTGGTACAGTCTATTCAAATCAAGAAAAATACCAATCTTTAAGTTTTTGTTTATCAGTGTTTTATTGTGCTGGTTGGTTTTTGGTATTCATGATATATCGTCGATTTACTAAATGTCATTAACGTTTTATATTCAGCTTTTTAATTTTAGAACTCAACGTAGTTGCCGGAATGCCCAATAATTCTGCCGCACCACCACTGCCTGCAACCTTGCCTTTGCAGCGCTCCAAAACCCTGATGATATGGTCTCTTTCATTGTCAATAATCGTTTTAATCCCATTTGGCGAAAGCGGTTCCTCATTTTTAATTCCAAGTTCCAAATGATCGGGATTAAGTTTTCCATTTGATGAAAGCAGTATACTTCTCAGTATCACATGTTCCAATTCCCTGATATTACCTGGCCAATCATATAACATCAGCCTATCCATAAAATCAGTGGGAATTTCGGTAATGTTTTTACCTACTGCTTTTGCATGTTTCTGAACAAAATATTCTGCCAATAGTGGGATGTCGGTCTTTCGTCGGCAAAGCGGAGGAACGTGGATTGGAAAAACATTAAGACGATAGAAAAGATCCAGCCTAAATCTGCCTTTTGCAATCTCTTTCTCTAAATTGAGGTTGGTAGCAGCGATTATTCTTAGATCAACAGCAATGGGCTGTTTGCCACCAATCCGTTCAATTTCTTTCTCCTGCAGGGCCCGAAGTAGTTTTGCCTGCAGATCGAAGGGCATTTCTCCGATTTCATCGAGGAAGATGGTGCCCCCGTTAGCCTCTTCAAATTTTCCGATTCTGGTGTTAACAGCGCCTGTAAACGAGCCTTTTTCATGGCCAAATAGAATGGATTCAATTAAATCTGCAGGCAATGCAGCACAATTTACGGCCACAATTGGCTTTGCGCTTCTATGCGATAATCGGTGGATGCTTTTGGCAACTTCTTCTTTTCCTGTCCCACTCGCTCCGGTTATCAATACAGATGTATCAGTTGGTGCAACAATTTTAATCTTGTCTAAAACACTGAGCAAAGCCGTACTTTTGCCGATAATATTTTCGAAATCTTTTTTCGCTACAGGATAGTTGCCGCTTTCCTGATGTAAAACTGTTTCCGTTCCCGCTTTTTCAAGCTCGATAATATGGACCAATTTTTTCTCTAAAGTGCCTGATAAAAAGTTAAGCAACTCCATGTGTGCGGGTTGGTAAATGTTTTCAGTTCTACTGTAAAACGAAAAGCTGATCTGATCGCCGTTTTCCAGGTAGAATGTTTTTACCAGGTTGGAATAAAGATGATAAGTGGTGGCGATTAAATTTTTCATTGGAGCAGCCTTTTTCACCCCCTCAAAATCATCACCAATGTAAATGGCGTCGGCTGTTGTTTCGGGTACCAGTTGATTGATGGTATCATATTCTGCCCTGCTTAAACCCGCGTATTTTAAGAAGTCATTTGCTGTAAATAAGTCGTACTGGTCAAAGTTTTTTCTGGTGATTCCAATTTCGCTATATCGTTTTCCATCTTTTGCGATACCAGAAAGTGCAATAAAATCAAAAGGAATATATGGCTGGAAGGCAGCTGCAGTGGCTAAAATTTTCTTTTGCCAGGTTAACGATTTCATCGAGATATCTACAATGAAATCCTGCATAAAGCGCTCGCTGCTCATTTTCATGTTATTGCTGTTTTCCTTGCGGTACCTGGCAATATCAATGCTTAATAAAATGTCGCGGTCGCGGTAAGGTTTAACAATAAACCCGTATGGACAAGTTGACTTTGCGGCCTCCAGCACTTTTTCATTCGAATTTGCAGAGATATAAATGAATGGGATCTGGCTTTTCATCAAATCGTAGGCCAGATCAATACCAGTTAGTCTGCCCTTTAAATAGATATCTAAAAGCACCAGGTCTACCTGATGTTTTTCCAGTAGAGCCTGAGCATTTTTAACAGAATCGGCAATGCCGACAACCTGATAGCCGGCACGCTGCAAAATCATCTGCAGATCGTGCGCAACGATAAATTCATCTTCAACGATTAGAATTTTTTCTGTCCTCATCTTCAATTAATCTTTCAGCAGGAATAAATCTTCACTTCTATTTATAAAAATCAAACTTAACGAAACGCCATCTTTGCTTTCCATCGTAAAAATACCATCAATTTGGGCACTTAGTCCCTTCATCAAAATAATACCCAATGTGTTGCTCTGTTCATAATCAAAGTCGGCGGGTAAACCAATGCCATTATCCTTAATAAATAGTTGATAATGATCTGCATGGCATTCTTTTAGGCTAATGATCACTTTTCCGCCATGCCGATTAGGAAAAGCATATTTGAAAATATTGGTAATGGCCTCGTTAATAATTAAGCCAAGTGGAACAGCTTTCGAAATATCCAGTTCGAGATTTAAAATATCCAATTCAAAACTGATCTTTTTATCATCGTTCAGGCTTTCCTTTAAATATTCAACCAATTCTACAATATAAGGCTGAATGTTTATGGTAGCCAGATTTTCTGTTTGATAGAGCTTTTGATGAATCAACGCAATACTTTTCAAACGGTGCTGACTTTCTTTTATGGCCTCAATTGCCGATAAATCTTCCAGGTAATAACTTTGGCTGTTTAGTAAACTCATTGTTAATTGCAGGTTATTTTTAACCCGGTGATGCACTTCCTTAATTAAGCTTTCCTTCTCTTCAATTAAATTATTTTTTTGTTGAATATTGACTTCAAGTTCAGCGTAGGCAAGGTCTATATCTGCTTTTTTCCTGACTAAAATATCATGAAGTTTCTTTTTCAACCGAAACCTGCCATAAATTAAAACAAGCACGATAGTTAAAAATGCCAGTCCGGCTATAGTGGCATTTTTGATCCATTGAATGCGGTTAAGTTCCTGACTTTGCAATTGTGATTTCTTCCTGAGGATTTCATTTTCATTCTCCTTTTGCGAAGCCTGGAATTCAATCTTCAATCGCTCAATGGTGTTTAAATTTTCCTGGCTAAGCATCGAATCTCTAAGCTTATGAAAGGTTTGCAGATGAACAATGGCCTCAGCCGGACGATCTGTAGCTACATCTATTTTGTAAAGAATTTCATTTAACCTGATCTGTCTTGGCAGGGTCATGCTGATCTGGTTTTCTCTCGCCTTTTCAGCGAATTGTAAAGCTAGCCCGTATTTGTTTTGGGCAAAGTAAAATTCGCTTACAGAGAAGAAAACTGAAGTTTGGAAAGTGTTGGAATATGTTTTTAATGTAGCATCTTCCAGCAGTTTATCGAAATACTTTTTAGCCAGATCGTACTTTTTTAACGCTGCATAACACTCGCCAAATGCCAGAAACATAAAATATTGATGCCCGCTTGATGGATTGTTCACTTCGTTCCATGTTTTTTGGAGTATGGATAGTGCTTTTTTGGCTTCACCCAGTTTGATCATTTGGCTCGTAATGGAATAAGCCGTAACAAAGCGGAAAGGATCTTTTTTATCGCCACTATCAAGGGTTTTGTGATACCAGGTTATGCTTTCTTTAGCTTTGCCCATGGCCTCATAGGCAGAACCTACTCTGTTTAAATAGGTGCCGAGTACTTCCTCATGACTGCTTTGAGCTGTTTTTACACTCAGTAAAGCATAATTTAAGGCCTTGCTCAGTTCTCCTTTTCGTTCGTAAACTGCCGAAAGTAAATCGTAAGCCATTGGGAGGTCGGGGAGTTTAAATTTTTTATCCAGCGCTATAACTTCAAAAAGCTCTTTTATCGATAAATCGAATTTTTCTTCCTCTAAATGGAAGTCGGCCATTGTTTTTAGAAGCGTTGCCTCTCTGTATTTTTCCTGGAAGGAGGTGCCGATTTCTTTATACAAGGCATGTGCTGTAGCTGCCCGGTTGTAAAATGTTCTGTTTTTATAATCAGAAACCGTATCGGGAACATGAACAGAATAAGCATACCATGCGCTGGCTTCGAAATGTTTATTGCCAATTCTTTTTGCAACAGCAATTGCCTTTTCATAGGTGAGTGCCTGCTGTACGCTTAAATGTTTTTTGTTGAAAAACCGGGCGTAGGCCATAAGGATCCGGAATTCCGAGTTTGGGGATTTAAGTTGATCATTTAAAATGCGTGCTTTTTGCAGATAAGGCATTGCCTTCGCTAAATTTATGCTTTGGTTTTCTTGTTGATTAATAAAATGACCGGCAATGTTTAGCAGGTATTGTATGCGGTTTGTATCGGGTTTTGAATCAGCCAAAAGTCTCTGTAGCTTTTGAAGAGAATCTGTGGGATTTAAACGATCTACCTGATTTCTGGCTGAAGTATTACTGCTCTTAATGAGTATTAAACTGAAAATTGCAAATAGCATGATGAGCACGATCGTTTTATTGACGTGCTTTACTGACGCAGCTTTTTTAAACAGTTTGTTTAATTCTATCATTAAATGTTACTTATTCAGGATATGTTCCCGTTTAATTTTAAATTTTTTAATTTTTGAGTTAAGGGTGGTTGCAGGGATATTTAATATTTCTGCAGCTCCACCGATGCCGGATATTTTTCCCTTGCAACGTTTTAAAACCGATAGAATATGGTCGCGCTCGTTTTCGTGGATGCTTTTAATTTTTTGCTCATCTGTATTGTTAATTGCCTCATTTCTATCTGTTTTAGGCAGGTGGATTTCTTTTAATATATTGCCGGATGTTAATAATATGCTCCGTTCAATCAAATGCTCCAGTTCCCTTACGTTTCCCGGCCAGGGGTAGAGCATGAGTTTGTTCAGCGCGCTTTTGGAAATGGCGTTTACCTGCCTTCCTGTTTTTTTTGAAATGCGTTCAATGAAGAAGGCTGTTAGATGGGGGATATCATCCAATCTGTCCCTCAACGGTGGGACTGGAATTGGAAATACGTTTAACCTGTAATATAGGTCGCTCCTGAAACTTCCTTTTTCTACCTCTTTTAGCAGATTTCTGTTCGTGGCAGCGATAATTCTCACATTTGTTTTAATTACATCCCTGCCGCCAATCCGTTCAATTTCTTTTTCCTGTAATGCGCGGAGCAGCTTTACCTGAAGTTCTAAGGAAAGTTCGCCAATCTCATCTAAAAAAAGCGTCCCATTGTGTGCCAGTTCAAACTTGCCGATGCGCCTGTCGGTTGCACCTGTAAAGCTGCCTTTTTCATGACCGAAAAGTTCACTTTCAGCCAAGCTAGCAGGGATTGCGGCACAATTAATTTTAACCATCAATTCATTGCTGCGAAGTGAGGAATTGTGTAATGCCCTTGCAATGAGTTCTTTGCCTGTTCCTGTTTCCCCAGAAATAAGTACTGTACTATCGGTAGCAGCAACAGCCTCAACCAGATGGAAAATGTCTTTTAACGACTTGCTCTGTCCGATGATTTCTGTATGATTGTATTTGTGTTGGATCTCTTCCTGAAGGTAACTTTTTTCATCCTCTAATTTTTGTTTGTACGCGTTGATTTCTAAGAGCTGTTGTTCTATTTTTTCGTTTGCGCGGATGTTCGATATCGCTATTGAAATCTGCTGCGAAATGCCCTGCAGCAGGTCAAAATAGATATTCGATAAGGAATTCATGTTCTTGGTGTAGAGGTAAAAGAAACCGATACATGCTGATCGGTCCACCATTTTAAGGCCAATCATTTCTTTAATGCCTTTATTGTGCCAAAATGATAACCAGGCAGGTGCGTCATCCCACTTTAAAACTTCTTCTACGTTAAAAACGATTGGTTTTGCTGAAGAAATCATCGCCCTGCACATGCCGTCATCGAGCGTGTATTTCTTCGATGATTCTGGTGCTATACCGGCTGTTTTAAGAAAATCCTCTTTTTGGTTATAGATGAAAGCACTATGGGTCTCCTGATCGTCATTAATCAAACAGATTACAAAGTCATCAAAATCAAATAATTTTTTAAGCTTTAGGTCTATAACATCGAAGAGATCAAGTTTATTCCTGATGGAAGCAATGGAGTTGCTTAACGATAACAAAACTGCATTTTCTCTTTCTTTTTGTTCGAGTTTTTTAACCAAGCGGGCGTTTTCGATTTCAAGTACTGTTGCTCCATTGATATTTGGGATGGCATGTTCTTGATTTTGAATTTCAGATAAATTGCCCTTGCTTTCCATGTCGCTAAAGTAAGGTTTATAATTTTAATTAATGACTTTCGGTTTGTTAAATCGGTAACGAAATTTCGTTAGTTGTTTATATTTTGTATTGATTTTTAGTAAGTTATGTTGTGTTTTAGTGTTAATATTTATTTGTTTTTTTTCGTTAGTATTTAGGTGCTAAATTAATTTATCCCGCAGATTTAGGAGATCTCCGCAGAATCATATCTAATATCTGCGCAATAATCCTGCGCATCGTCCTGCTGAACTTGTTTCAGCATCTTTCCTGTCATTAACTGGTACTGATTCCTTAAGAAGCATTTCCTTTATTCGCGCTGTGGTTAAAAAACAGGTTTCGATTAAAGCACCCTTTTGTGGTAAAACAAAACATAAAATTCGTAAATCAACGATATATAGTTAATCATAGTTTGTGTGTTTTTATGTAATATTCTGATTTATAGCTATTTGCTTGATGGTATGTTTCTTGGAACAGTGAGGGAAACAAAAATATTTAATTATGAAACCATCACCAGACTTATTATCTCCGGAAAATCATGCATTAGTATTAATCGATTTCGAGGGACAGATGGCTTTTGCAACAAAAAGCATCTCTATTACCGAACTCCGTACAAATGTGGCCATTGTTTGTGGTGCATCTAAAATCTTTAACGTACCCACTATTGTAACCACAGTTGCCGAAGAGTCGTTTGCCGGCCCTGTTTTTCCAGAAATTGAAGAATTTTATCCCCAGGCTACTTCAAATTATATCGATAGGACTTCGATGAATACATGGGAAGATGAACCGGCTTACAGAGCAATCACTGCAACAGGAAAAAAGAAACTTGTATTGGCTGGTCTTTGGACGGGTGTTTGTATCGTTGGTCCGGCTTTATCAGCCTTGTCAGAAGGTTTTGATGTTTTCGTGATCACTGATGCCTGTGGTGATGTAAGCAATGAAGCACACGAACGGGCCATTCAACGGATGGTGCATGCAGGTGTAAAACCGGTAACTGCTGTGCAGTACATCCTTGAACTTCAAAGAGATTGGGCCAGAACCGGAACCTATGAGCCTGTAACCACACTAATGAAAAAATACGGTGCAGGTTATGGCCTTGGTATCCAGTATGCACACAAAATGGTAAAACACTAATCCTCATTTACATAAAATGAGAACTGATTATCCCCATTTGGCATTCGTTGTTGCTATCTGTTTTTGCTTATCAACAACAGTGGCTTTCGCCCAAGGCATTAAGCTAATGCGCTACGATGAGGATTATAGCCATTTGAAAGATTCGGCCAGGAACATCAGCAATACGTTAAAGTTCCTGCCGCTTTCTGCCGATAAAAAAGTTTACCTCAGTTTTGGTGGCGAAATCAGGGAGGAATATGGAGGAAAAATCAATGAAGACTGGATCAAAGATCAGGGTTTCAATTATTCTTTTTTACAGCGCTACTCGCTTTATGCTGATTTAAATGTTGGAGAAAGACTGCGGATTTTTGCCCAGCTAAACAGTGCCCTGGAAAATGGCAGTAAGTACGGTCCCTCTCCGGTTGATGAAGACCGGCTTGTGGTACAAAATCTGTTTGCAGAATATAGGATACTTAAAGATTCACCGAATAAATTAGCGCTTAGGTTGGGCAGGCAGGAAATTAATTATGGCTCCGGGCGGTTAATTTCTGTAAGAGAGGGGACCACCGTACGGCAGTATTTTACCGGGGCAAAACTGATGTATGCAGCACCTCGGTTTTCACTGGACGCATTTGTTTTAGCGGCTGATGAAGTGAATTTCGGGGTATTCGATAATCGTCCTAGCCATCAGGCAAACCTTTGGGGCGCTTATTCGAATCTCAATATCCAACAAGGGGGAAACTTCGATTTTTATTATTTAGGCATCAGGCGTGACAATGCAGAATTTGAGGAAGGCGTTGAAAAAGAAATCAGGCATACTTTGGCTACGCGATATTGGAAAAGTGGTGGCGGTTTTATCTATAATGTAGAAGCTGCCTATCAGTTTGGCAACTTTGGAAGTGGCAATATAGATGCATGGACGATGGCTATTGAATTGGGGTATACTTTTGAAGATACCAGGCTTAAGCCTTCTTTAAACCTGAGGAACGATTATATCTCGGGCGATAGGAAAGCTGGCGATGGAAAACTCCAAACCTTTAACCCCTTATATCCCAAAGGAGGCTATTTTGGATTTAATCCCCTCATCGGACCTTCGAATTTGATTGATCTGCACCCTTACTTAACCCTTAGTCCAACCGATAAATTAAGCTTTCAGGCTGATATTGTTTTCAACTGGAGGTATTCTACAAACGACGGGATTTATCGCCCCAGCGGAAATTTTAATACCGCAGGTTCACTTTCTAACCATCGTTTTATCGGTACCACTTATCTGCTCAGTGCAGATTATAAATTCAATAATAACCTTTCATTCAGTTGTGGGGGGCAATATTTCAGAGTGGGTGATTTTATAAAGGATATCGTACCACTCTGGGAGAATTCAAAGTTTTTTAATGCTCAGGTATCATACAAATTTTAAACAATAAGAAAATGAAAAATAACTTCACTAAAAAATCAATAGCTGCTATCCAAAACTTCAGGGTGGCCATCATCATATTTTCTGTATTTCTTACAGGAACAGCATTTGCACAAAACACCACCGCAATAGGAACGGCTAAAGTTTGGGGTACAGTTGATGGAGTTGCCATCGAAGGTGTTGTTCAGGGACCATCGGCGCAGGTTAGCGATTTACAGATTGCCTGTGTTTTCGAGTATACAGAGGGAGATATTTTTAATTCGCCACCTGCACTTCCGCCAGCATTAAATGGTTTGGTACACTTAGATCAGGATATGAAAGGTTTGATCACCGAAATCCGCAAAAGCGGGAAATTTCTTGGTCACGCTAACGAAACCATTTTAATTTCTCCACCAAAGGGTACCATAGGTGGCAAACGTCTGCTTTTAATCGGTCTTGGCGATCGGAATAAATTTACACCAGAACTAATGACCGGAGTAGGCGGCATCGCCATGAGAGAAGCACTTAAGCTGGGGGTAAACAATTTTTCTTTTGCAAGTGATTTAAAAGATGCAGGAATCGACTCGCCAACGGCATTAGTTGCTGGCAACGTTGTAAAAGGCATTTTCGAGGCTTACAGAACCCAAACCTGGTTAAAAGAAAAGAATATGGCAACCTTTAAACCAGTGGCGAAAGTGATCCTTTTGGCTGGACCGGCATTTTTTACAACAGCTGGAGAAGGCATTCAGGAAGCAATTGCTGCCATTAAAAATTAAGATCTCAAATCTAAAAAAAAGACACCATGACTGCAGATATCATTTTATTCAATGGTAAGGTTCATACCATTGCCAAGCAAAAGGAAGAAATAACAGCCGTTGCCATTAAAGATGGCAAGTTTATCGCCGTTGGTCGTGATAGCGACATTATGAATTTTTCGGGTTCTGCAACAAGGCTGATTGATCTGGGCAAAAAAAGGGTTGTTCCAGGGATTAACGACTCCCATATCCATTTAATCCGTGGTGGGTTAAATTTCAATCTGGAATTACGCTGGGATGGTGTTCCATCGCTTGCCGATGCCTTACGGATGCTTAAAGAGCAGGTAGATATTACCCCATCACCACAATGGGTGCGTGTAGTTGGAGGCTGGTCTGAGTTTCAGTTTGCTGAAAGGAGGATGCCAACGCTGGAAGAAATAAATACCATTGCGCCAGAAACGCCCGTGTTTATTTTGCATCTATACGACCGTGCTTTTATGAACCGTGCTGCGCTTAAAGCCGTTGGGTACACCAAAGATACGCCTGCGCCTCCGGGCGGAGAAATCCAGAGAGATGCCAATGGTGAGCCTACCGGACTGATTATCGCCAGCCCAAATGCCATGATTTTATATTCTACGCTGGCTAAAGGCCCGAAACTTTCTTACGAACATCAGGTAAATTCTACCCGTCATTTTATGACCGAACTGAACCGTTTCGGGATTACCAGTGTAATTGATGCCGGTGGAGGATTTCAGAATTTCCCTGACGATTATAAAGTCGTAAGCGAATTAAATGAGCAAAAACAACTAACCGTTCGCATTGCCTACAACTTGTTTACCCAACGCCCCAAACAGGAGTTTGAGGATTTTGACAACTGGACCAATACCGTAAAACTTTACCAGGGAGATGATATGTACCGCCACAACGGAGCAGGTGAGATGCTGGTTTTCTCTGCAGCTGATTTTGAAGATTTTCTTCAGCCACGGCCAGATCTCTCTGATAATATGGAACCTGAACTGGAACGTGTGGTGCGTTTGCTGGTCGAAAAAAGATGGCCTTTCAGGCTTCACGCCACTTATAATGAAAGCATCGGACGGTTTTTAAATGTATTTGAAAAGGTTAATAAAGATATTCCTTTTGCTGGCCTGCCCTGGATATTCGACCATGCCGAAACCATCGACGAACGGAATATTGAACGTGTAAAAGCATTGGGCGGTGGCATAGCGATCCAGAGCAGAATGGCTTATCAGGGCGAATATTTTACCGAACGTTATGGTGCAAAAGCTGCACTCCAAACACCACCGGTTAAAAAAATGCTCGAAATGGAAGTACCTGTTGGCGGAGGCTCTGATGCCACACGCGTAAGCAGTTACAACCCATGGGTTTCCATGTTCTGGTTAACTGCCGGTAAAACAGTGGGTGGCTTAAAAATCTACAGTGAGGAAACCGTTTTATCAAGAGAAACCGCTTTAGAACTATATACCAGAGGTAGTGCCTGGTTTTCGAACGAACAGCAAAAGAAGGGCGATATCGAAGTAGGCATGCTGGCAGATTTAGCTGTACTTAACCATGATTATTTCGAAGTTGCCGACGAACAGATCAAAAGTATCGAATCTGATTTAACCATTGTTGACGGCAAAATTGTGTATGCAAAAGGTGATTTCTCTTCGTTTTCGCCACCAAAAATCCCGATTCTACCAGACTGGTCGCCAACCAAAAACTATAATGGATATTATTCTCCATTGACGCATAAAACAGATCAGCAAGGAAAAACAAAAGGGGCAAACGGAGCCGGTTCAGTTTTAGCCATGGTGCATTCCTGCGTGGGTAGCTGTAATGTACATAACCATAATCACGATGCAGTAAGGACCAGCAACCTCCCTGTAAACAATTACACCGCATTTTGGGGCGCTCTGGGCTGCTCATGCTTTGCTTTTTAAACCATGGAAAATATCATTAAATACCTGCTTTACTCTGATTTGGGATCAGACTTTAATAACTGGGCCGTACTTATTTTTAGGCTGCTGCTCATGCTCGAGCTTTTCAGGGTACATGGCATGAAAAAATTCCGTGTACAAAACGGAGAGAAAGAACATGTGCCAAATCCCTTGGGGTTGCCAGATAAACTAAATGCCCTGGTTGCCACTTTTTCTGATACCGTTGTGCCATTTCTGGTTGCAATAGGGTTCGGAACCAGGCTTTTCCTATTGCCATCAATAGGGGTAACAGCAATCGGTTACTTTGTGGTACACCGTAAAGATCCGATAGAGGTGCGTGATGTACCATATATGTACACACTTGCCATGCTTTTTTTATGGCTAATTGGGCCTGGAACCATTTCAATAGATCATTACTTAATCAACACATTTTTTAATTAACAGATAAACATCAAAATCATGGAAGCTAAAATTGGAATCAGCGCAGAAAACCTCGCCGAGGTTGCACATTCATTAAGCAAAATTCTTGCAGATGAATACGTTTTATATACAAAAACAAGAAAAGCGCACTGGAACGTAGAAGGGCCAGATTTTTACAACAAACACAAATTCTTCGAAGAGCAGTATACCCAATTGGAAAGTATTGTTGATGAAGTTGCAGAACGGATCCGCAAACTTGGCCATTATGCCCCGGCGTCGCTTAAACAGTTTCTGGAATTGACCCACTTAAGCGAAGATGACCGTGGCAAGAACGATGCACCAACCTACATCAAAATACTGCTTGCTGATCACGAAAGTATCTTGATCCATTTAAGGGAAAACATTGATAATTATGCAGGGGCGCTTAAAGATGCCGGAACAAGCGATTACATTACAGGTTTAATGGAAACACACGAAACCATGGCCTGGATGTTAAGGGCACACTTATCATAAATCAAAAACAAAATGGAAGAAAAACAGAACAATATCTGGTTTGTAACCCTTGTATTAACCATTATAGCGGGCTATTGCGATAGTATCACTTTTGTTGCTGCCGATAAGATTTTCTCGGCTCACGTTACAGGAAACTTTATTGTATTTGCCTATCAAATAATTAAAGGCACTGATGGTGATGCTTGGATCAAGCTGTTGACTTTCCCAATATTTATGCTCTCTGTTATGGCTGGTGGCTGGATATCGGCGAGATTTTCGAACAGGCATTTTCTGCTTTTATGCGAAGGGATTATCCTTTTGTTGGGCGGGGCAATAGCCTATTCACTCGGCTATATCGATAATGGAGAAATTACATGGCCAATGTACCTGGTTACCATGATCGTGGTTTTTGCCATGGGGCTGCAGAATGCCTTTGGGAAACTTTTTGCCAAAGAAACCTATGGACCAACAACCATGATGACGGGCAATGTAACCCAGTTTGCGCTCGATATTAGGTCGTTTTGTAATTCAGGTTTCAAAAACGCTGACTTTCTTTCAGGGATAAATAAGGGATTAATCACTTTGGGCGGGTTTTTAATCGGTTGTATCCTCGGTGCCTGGATCGGACAACTGTTTGGGCTGGTGGGTATTGTGCTGCCCGGCGTTGCCATGGTAATCTGCTATTACAGCACCAAACCGGTTAAAAATGATGTTAAACTTTAAAGATGCCAACCAAAAATAGAACAGCTAATTTTTGCAGGCCGGAATTCAGATTCTTGTTCATTACTTTCATGCTGATCAGTCCTGCCCTTGCAAAAGGGCAGGGCATCAGGACCCTCAGGGAAGTTGAAACAGCAGAAATTAAACTCCGCAGGCTTGGCCAAACAGAAAGTAAAGTCGATTTATGGATCGAACTAGGTACCTATTACCTCAATTTACCGGGCGAATTAAAAGCCGACCTTGCCCGGGCAATGCGATTCCGAGAACAGGCTTTTGCTTTAGCCGGCAAGATTGAATACGCCAAAGGAATTGCCCGAAGTATGGTACTCAAAGGAAATATCATCCGCGAATTGGGAGATAGGGCTTTAGGGACAAAAATTTATGAACAGGCCATTGCTTACGCTTCAAGGTTAAACCTGAAAGATCAATTGGCAGAAGCATATTCGGCTATGGGTAATCTTTTTGGCAATGAAGGAGCAGATCTCGATAATAAAATTGCTTACAACGAAAAATCACTGGCCCTTTACCGCCAGGTTGGGGATAAATTAGAAGAAGCCAATTCGCTCAAAAACCTGGGCGATTATTACAACATCAAAGGACAGCCTGCCTATGCCATAAAACTAATGGATACTTCGCTTGCCGTTTACAGGACTGTTGGCTTTAAAGAGTTGCAAGGAGTTTACAATAACATGTGTATTACCAATATCAGCCTCGGCAATTTTTCAGAAGCCTTAAAATATGGACTATTGGCCGAGAAAACTGCCGACCAGTTGGCTGATACAAGTTTGCAAAGAAGTTCTATAAACAACCATTTAGGTTTAACCTATTATTACCTGAGGAACGACCAGAAAGCACTTGACTATTGGTTAAGGGCTAAAAACATTGCTGAGCGTTACAAAGATCCGGGTTACATGCAAACCATAATTGCCAATGTCGCTACCATTTATGTCCGGATGAAAAGGTTTGAAGATGGAATAGCTGCATTGAAAGAGCTGATTAAAAAATATCCGCCAACTGATACGCAGATGAAACTGCGCATACCTTATATTTTATTCAACACCTACTACGATATTGGACAATATGGCAAGGCTGAACCTTTTTTCAAAACTTTAATTAAATTCCATCACGACCTGCCCAAAGATGATCCGAACCAGATTTATCTGTATCGCAGTATTATCCGTAAACTGATCCGTGAGAAGCAATTTCAAGCTGCTGACGGTTATTTAAAAGAACATGAAAAGCAAAGTATAGCGCAGAAAAACTTACTGGCGCTTTCGCAGTTGCACAGGCTTTGGTTTGATGTAGATTCTGCACTGAACAAACCCTGGTCGGCTGTTGCACATTATAAAACCTATAAAAGGTTAACGGATTCCATCTGGAACAACGAAAAGAACAAACAGATTTCGGGATTGGAAATCGAATATCAGACCGAGAAAAAAGACAAAGACATTGCATTGCTGCATCAGAAAAATCAGTTGCAGCAGGTTAGGATCGGGAATGAGGAGCGGGTGAGGCATTTTTTTATTGCAGGGCTTATTATCGCGGCGCTGTTTGTAGGTCTCATTTATAACCGTTATCGTTTAAAAAAGCGTAGCAATCTTGTCCTGGAGCAAAAGCAGGAAGAAATCAATACACAGAACGAACTGCTTAGGAAAATACTCGGCGAAAAAGAATGGCTCCTTCGCGAAATCCACCACCGGGTAAAAAACAACCTGCAGATTGTCATCAGCCTGCTTAATACACAATCTGCATATCTGGATAATGAAGATGCATTGGTAGCCATCAGGAATAGCCAGAACAGGATGCATGCCATGTCGCTCATTCATCAAAAGCTGTATCAGTCTGATAATCTGGCTGAAATCGATATGAAGTGGTACATCAAAGAACTGGTAGAATATATGATCGAATGTTTTGGTACTGATAGAAAAATCCAGTTCACTTTAGAAACAGAGGCGATTAAATTGGATGTTGCACAGGCGGTTCCGCTTGGTTTGATCCTGAACGAGGCCATTAGTAACGTGATTAAATATGCCTTTCCAGGTGATAAAAAAGGTAAAGTGCACATTTCTTTCTTGCTCACGGGAGAGGAGTGTTGCGAACTGAAAATTGCAGATACGGGGATTGGTTTGCCAGCAGGTTTCTATCCTGATCATACCGAATCACTTGGAATGAGCTTAATGACCGGCCTTACCGAACAGCTTAACGGAGAAATAAAAATGTGGAATGATGATGGCCTTGTGCTTGATGTCATCTTCAAACGCCACAACGAATTAATTACAGAAAGCTCAGCACCATTAATAAATAAAAATTAAACGATATGAATAATAACATTTTAGGCCTGCACCACATTACCGCGATTGCAGGCAATGCGCAGCAAAACTTCGATTTTTATACCAAAACCCTAGGTTTAAGGTTGGTAAAAAAGACCGTGAACTTTGATGATCCTGGAACTTACCATCTTTACTATGGCGATGAAAGTGGATCTGCAGGAACCATTCTTACCTTTTTTCCCTGGGAGGGAATTGGGCAGGGGACAGAAGGCGTAGGAATGGCAACAGAAATCGGCTATTCCGTACCTGTGGGCAGTCACCAGTTTTGGTTAGAAAGATTCGGCGGTGCAAACGTTAAAACAAAAGAAATTACCGAGCGTTTCGGCGAACAGGTACTTGCTTTTAAAGACCCAGATGGTTTATCGCTGAGTTTGATTGTACCCAAAACTACAGATGCCAGAACCCCCTGGGAAACTGCTGATATCAAAAAGGATACCGCAACCAAAGGTTTCCACAGTACCACCTTAACCCTGCAAAGTATCGATGGAACTGCAAAGGTATTAACCGATTTATTTGGTTACCGTTTACTGGGACAGGAAGAAAACCGATATCGTTTTATTACCGATACGGTAGAAAATGCAGCTATTGTAGACCTGCTGGAAGTGCCAGCTGGCCACAGGGGCAGAAATGCTGCCGGTACCAATCACCATGTGGCATTCCGCGTTAAAAACGAGGATATTCAAATGGAATTAAGGGAGCAGATTTTAAGTAAAAACTTACAGATTACGCCTAAAATTGATCGTGATTATTTCTACTCTTTATATTTCCGCGAACCAGGAGGGGTTCTTTTCGAAATTGCGACCGAAAATCCAGGTTTTACTGTTGATGAACCCTTGAATGAGTTGGGAACACATTTAAAATTACCGCATCAGCACGAGCATTTACGCGAAGAATTAGATAAATTACTTCCAAAATTAATTTAAAAAAGATGGCACAGGTAAAATTAAACATTCAGGAAGGCGAACCAAGTTCGTTCGATATTTATGATGAAGATGGAAAAGTTGGCGAAATGATTTTTGATATCAAAGATTCAGATCTAACCGTTTACCATACCGAAGTAGATCCTGCAAAAGAAGGAAAAGGTTATGCTAAAGTGTTACTCGATGCAATGGTGGCCTATGTCCGCGCAAACAGATTAATGGTTATTCCAATGTGCCCCTATGTTCACATCCAGTTCAAACGGCATGAAGAGCTTTACGGCGATATCTGGAACAAAATAAAAGAAGAATAAAAATGAGAGAAATTATAAAAACTGGAAAAAGCCTTGATCAGGCAGAAAAAGCACTGATCATGATCCACGGCCGTGGAGGCACTGCCCAGGATATATTATCAATGGCTGAATACCTGGAGGTTTCAAAATTTGCACTGATCGCTCCGCAGGCTGAAAATAATACCTGGTATCCGCAATCATTTTTGGCACCACGGACAGCTAATGAGCCTTCGCTTTCCAATGCGCTAAAAACAATAAACGATATTGTAGTTGATCTGGGAAAACAAGGTTTTACAAAAGAGCAGATCTACTTTTTGGGTTTTTCTCAGGGCGCCTGTTTAACCCTCGATTTTGTTGCAAGCAATGCTGCCCGTTATGGTGGTGTGGTGGCTTTCACAGGTGGCCTTATCGGTGAACAGTTGGATCACCGCAATTATCATGGCGACTTCGACGGTACGCCTATTTTTATCGGCAGCAGTGATCCCGATATGCATGTTCCGGTTTCAAGAGTAAAAGAATCAACAGTTTTACTCGAAGGTATGGGCGCAGAGGTTACCGAGATTATTTACCAAAACATGGGGCATACCATCAGTCATTCAGAAATAGCACAGGTAAATAAGCTGATTTTTAACGGTTAACTGAGCAAATGGAAAAGGAAACAGAAAGAATAGAGGCTTTTAGCGATGGTGTTTTCGCCATATCAGTGACACTCCTGGTGCTCGAACTTCATATACCGGAAGTAAAAGATGGCAATACCTACACTCACCTGCTTGAGCAATTAAAGCTCCAGTGGCCGGGCTATATCGCTTTTGTCATTTCCTTTTTTAGCATTTTTATTATCTGGGTTAACCACCATAAAGTTTTTAAACAGATTTACAAACGAAACACGGGACTAATGTTTGCCAATGGGCTCATTCTATTCCTGGTTTCGCTTGTTTCTTTTCCCAGCGCACTACTGGCCAGGTTTTTTCTAACAGATTCGAAGCAGCTTTCGGTTACCATTTACACCGGGCTGTTCGTTTTGATTAATCTGGCTTTCAACCTGCTTTGGCAACAGGCTAGCTCGGATAAAAAACTGTTGCGTCCCGGAATCAGTGATGTTGCCATCAGGCAACTCCGGAATAACTACCTGTATGGATTCCCGACCTACTTAATCGCTTTTGTCCTTTCGTTTTTTTATCCCGATTATGCTTTGCTTATCTGCGTTTTACTTTGGATATTCTGGGCAGCATCATCTAAGAAAATTAACTTTACCGAAACACCAGCTTTGTAATTAAAAGGATTTAAATTCATAAAACATGTCAAAATATAAAATCGCAATACTTGATGATTACCAGGATGTAGCGAAATCATTTGCCGATTGGACGGTACTTGCCGAACATGCCGATATTAAAGTATTTACCGATCATCTTCATGGCGAGGATGAAATTGTGGAACGCTTGAAACACTTTGAAATCATTTGCGTGATGCGCGAACGTACCCCTTTAACTGCAGCTTTACTCATGCAACTGCCTAATCTGAAACTGATCGTTTCTACGGGGGCCAGAAACCGTTCCATTGATGTTGCTGCAGCTGAAAAATTGCAAATTGAAGTGCGCAACACCGGCTATTTAGGTCATGGCGCTTTAGAGCTTACCTGGGCACTCTTAATGGCCATCGCGAAACACATTCCGCAAGAAAATGCCAATCTGCGTGCCGGTGGCTGGCAGCATATGGTAGGGAATGATTTAAAAGGGAAAACCCTTGGCATCTTAGGACTTGGGAATTTGGGGGCACAGGTTGCTGCCGTGGCAAAAGTTTTTGATATGGATATCATTGCCTGGAGTGAAAACTTAACACCCGAAAAAGCATTAGCTGGCGGTGCGAGATATGTAGACAAAAAAACTTTATTCGAGGAGTCTGATTATTTAACCGTTCATATGGTGCTGAGCGATAGGAGTAAAGGTATAGTGGGTGCCGAAGACCTGACACTCATGAAACCTACCGCCTACCTGATCAATACTTCAAGAGGGCCACTTGTTGATGAAGAAGCACTGATCAAAAGCCTGGAAGAAAATAAGATTGCCGGCGCAGCTTTAGACGTTTTTGATAAGGAGCCGCTTGATGAAGATCACCCTTTCAGAAAATTGAACAATGTATTGGCTACGCCACATATCGGCTTCGTTACCCAGGATACCTATAACCTTTTTTTTAATGATATTATTAAGGCCTTAATGGATTGGCTGCCAAAACATCCAAAAAATTAAGTGAACTTTTAATGGATAGATGATATGAGAAGAATACTCCCGTTATTGTGGGAAGGCTTTTAAGCCGATAGCATGCCCCGATTTTCGGAGAAGCAGTCTTTATAGCAGGATAACTAGTGGTAAAGATTGCTTCGTCGTTCATTCTCAGCAATCACGATGCCTCCATATCCATCATCCTGAGGCACCGAGGATCTGCATCTAATAGGTTCACCTTTTCCCTGCTTTCCATTGCCTCAAAAAAAAAATGAATCATAAATTAACGAAATAAGGTAAGCTTAAAATGTATTTATTTTATTTAATTGTTCGATAATCAATTTGTTGATGGTTGGCTTTTGTTTTGAAAGATAAGAGATAGCCCCTAAAGTAGTGGCATGATAAATTATTTTAAAACAAAAACAAATTATGATGAAGTACAATCAACTCATTGCGGTCACTTTACTCGTTTCGGCAATTGGTTTAAGCGCGTGTAAAGAACATCCGAAAGAAAACAAAGAAGAAACACAAAAAACAGCTACCGAAGGAAGAAAAGAATACTATGAGGTTGCGCCAAATGTAAAACTGCACGTAACTGATTTAGGCAATGGTCCGGCAGTGGTGCTGATCCATGGTTATCCATTAAGCGATTCATCCTGGGAGTATCAGTACCATGCTCTGGTTAAGGCCGGTTATCGGGCGATTGGGATTACTTTAAGAGGCTTTGGCCAGTCTGATAAACCATTTGGTAAATATGATTATGATCAGTTTGCGGATGATATCAAAAGTGTTTTAGATCAAATGGATATTAAGGATGCGGTAATCGGCGGACACTCCATGGGTGGTGCAATCGTGTTACATTATGCAGCCAAATACAATGGTGCACACATTAAAAAGCTTGGTTTGTTCTCGGCCGCCGCACCTCGTCACACTAAAACTGCCGATTATCCTTACCCATTATTCACAAAAGAGGATATCAGTAGCTGGGTTGCCGTTAATGATTCAGATCGCCCTGCATTATTGGCTGCGGTTGGAGGTAAATTTGCTTTAAATGCCACTTCACTCTCTCCAGGTATTGGCCAGTGGTTATACTCGATAGAACTTCAATCATCAGCTTATGCAATGGAGCAAGCACTTATTTCTTTAAGAGATGAAGATTTGAGGGCTGATTTAGCAAAAATCAAAATCCCAACTTTAATCATGCATGCAAAAGACGATCACATTGTTGCCTATGCATTAGCGCAACAAATGAATAAAGGAATCGAGGGTTCTAAACTCGTAACCTTTGATAAAAGCGGCCATGCTTCCTTTCTCGAAGAAAAAGATAAGTTCAATGAAGAACTGATCAAATTCATTAAAGAATAATCAATCATTGGTGGATATCGGGCACATTACATGCCGAATATCCACCTTTTAACATTACACACGATGTCAGAAAAACAAAAACTAAGTACCGCCCAGATTCTCATTATGTCGGTAACGGCAGGAATATGTGTGGCCAACGTTTATTACAGTCAGCCTATACTTGGTGCAATTGCCTCGTCTTTAAAAATAGATGAGAAATCGGCAGGACTAATTTCGGTTTTATCTCAGGCAGGATACGGTTTGGGCTTATTTTTTTTAACGCCGCTGGGCGATAAAATGGACCGAAAGAAATTAATTCTTTATTTGCAGCTTGCATTGGTAGCAGCTTTGGTTGCAATGGCTTTATCACCAAATTTGGCTATAATTTATGCCTCGAGCTTAGCTGTTGGTTTATTTGCCGTTTCCGCTCAGGTGATTTTGCCTATGGCAGCAAGTTTGGTTTCCGAAAACAGAGGAAAGATAGTGGGAATCATTTTTACGGGTATTTTGGTTGGCGTTTTAGCGGCTAGGGTATTCAGTGGATTCATGACTGAATGGCTCAGCTGGCGTTACGTTTTTGGTATTTCTGCAATAATGGTGGCACTATCAGCTATATTAATGCAAACAGATTTTCCTTCAGGTAAAGACCGTTTTGCTGGCAGTTATGCCGAGTTGCTTCAATCAACTTTCGGGCAGTTTAAACGTTTTGAAACTTTGAGAAGAACGGCCTTAATAGGTGCGCTAACTTTTGGTACACTAAGTTCATTTTGGATTGCTTTAACTTTTCATCTTAGCGGTGCCCCATTTAATTATCAAACCGATACCATAGGTTTATTTGGATTATTAGCTGTCGCCGGTGCTTTATTGGTTCCTCTCTTTGGGAAACTTTCTGATGCTGGCGGAAAACCAAAGCGTTCGCTCATTATTACGCTGTCTTTGGTTATCGCGAGTATTCTGGTGTTAAAAGTTTTTCCTTTTTCGGTTATTGCGCTTTCAGTTGCTGTAGTATTGTTAGATATAGGTGTGCAGGCCACCCAGGTAACTAATATAGCACTAATTTATAGCCTCGATTCAAAAGCCAATAGCAGGATCAATACGGTTTACATGACCTGCTATTTTATTGGTGGTGCAACCGGTGCCTTTGTTGGCTTAATCTGTTGGAAAATGGGCGGCTGGGAAATGGTAACCTGGCAGATGATTACTTTCGCAGCGCTTGCATTTTTGATGGTCATCATTGGAAAGGATAAGGAAAGATGATGTTTTGGGGCGTGTGATGTCCCATTCAATTACTTCATTATTATTCAATCGCTGGATCATTCGGGTCTTCTACTTTATTTCGTATTCAAAATCGCCTTTTAGCGAAATATCGTGAGCCATTTATCTTAATGGCATTGCCAGTAAAGCAATAACGCCATATTCCTGCCTTTGGCATGTTCTTTGAATTCGCGGGTTTGAACATTAACAAGCTAAGTCCCTATCGAATCAATCCTCAAACGCTCAGCGATGATGAATAATCATCCGGATATTGTTCGTTTTGCGATTGCGTTAAAGTTCATTCATCCAATTCCCGCATAAATATTTTGGGAAAGGTCAATTATAAAAAATGAGAAAGCAGGAATCAGATTATCACTCCGGGGCCAATGTTTATGGCAATGATGTTCAGTCTCATACCAATTCGTATTTCGCAGAGCGGGCAGAAATTGTAAGCGCGCAAGAAAAGAATTTTAGTTTAAAGGAACTATTTCAAGGTGTATTTTCTAAACTAAATCCATTATTTTCTATTGATTGTGCTGCATTGATTCTTTATAACGATGAAATGGACCACATTACAAGAGCATATCTCACAGAGGCTATTTTAGGCAAAATATCCTGTACAGAAATTATTTCCGATCCGATCAGCCTTTCACTGATTACAAAAGAAATTTCGGGATTTGATTTTCCAGTGCTTAAGTCCAGGCAAGACTGGATAGCTGATTTTGGCGAGAACCATTGCCTCGCCAACCACCCTACAGAATATCATTTTCATTGTTATATTCCTTTAGAGAATAATGGTCGCATACTGGGAACTTTCGAACTTCATAATCACAAGCGGGAATTAAGTGCAGAAGGATTGACTTTTTGCTGTAACATTGCCGATTTCATAGCGGGACTGTTAGCTACAATTGAGGGAAAAAATGTAGATGGCCCTGATCTTGCAAGGCCTGCCGAGGCTCAAATTATAAACGGGTCTGAAACATCAGCCTTTGCTAATGAAAAAATTAAGCAGTTAGAAAAGAAAGTTGAAAAACTAAGTGCGCAGCTTGATGAATACCTGATTTTTGAGCCTAAAGAATTACCTGAAATCCTCGCACACCCCGAAATTGTTGGGAGTAGCCCTGAAATGAAAGAGGTTTACAGACTGCTCAACCGGATTTCCTCCACAGAAACTACAGTTTTAATTTTGGGCGAAACCGGGACAGGGAAAGAGCTGATCGCCAAAGCCGTTCACGACGGTTCTTCAAGAAGTAAAAAAACAATGGTTAAGGTCAACTGTGCCGCAATTCCACCTAGTTTAATCGAATCTGAACTTTTTGGTCATGAGAAAGGAAGCTTTACGGGTGCTACAGAAAAACGGATCGGGAAGTTTGAACAAGCGCATGAGGGTACAATCTTCCTGGATGAAATTGGGGAGTTACCGCTCGATTTACAAGTTAAATTGCTTCGTGTTTTACAGGAAAAAGAAATAGAGCGTGTTGGGGGCAAAACAACTATTGTAACTGATGTGCGCATCATCTCGGCCACCAACAGAAATCTTTTAGAAGAAGTTGAGGCGGGGCGGTTTAGGCGTGATTTATATTACAGGTTAAATGTTTTTCCGGTTTCATTGCCACCACTTCGAAATCGAAAACCGGATATACCTGTGTTGGCTACTTTTTTCTTAGCGAAATTCGCCAAAAAGTCGAATCGAAACCTTCATGGATTTTCAAAAAAGGCAATTTCCACGATGATGGCTTACAGCTGGCCTGGGAATGTAAGAGAATTGGAGCACCTTATCGAAAGGCAAGTGGTAATGGCAGAGGGTAATGTGATTAAGGATATCGAAATTCCGGAGAATAATAAACAATCCATATCTTCAGCTGGGGCTGTTAAAACCATATTTGAAAATGAACGCGAGCATATATTCAGGGTATTAGCGTTATGTAACGGGCGGATTTCCGGTCAGCATGGCGCGGCAAAATTATTGGGTGTTCCGGCAACCACATTGAATTCGAAAATCAAAAAGCTTGGCCTGGCCAAAAAACACATTTATTGATAAATCTTCAAGCAATAATGTTCATGCTTATTTTTTGCAAACTGCTTACTGAAATGGCGATATCTTCTAGCTTTTCTAAAGGATATCGCCATTTTTCCTGGCATAACGATTGGCCTAAATATCCAATTCGAAAGATGAGCGGGAAGCCTTGTCTGCCTGGTCTAACAAATCGGCATCATGTTCGGCAGCCCTTTCATCACTGATGATTGTGCTTTGATTTAACGCATCTTCCTCGCTGGTTAATGCATCTTCCTTATCGTCAGAAAGTTCTTCCTTATTTGGGTCTATAATCATGGCTTTTTTATTTAAAGATAACCATTTAAATTAGTTTAACTGCCCTTTTTTTCTTTTTTATACATTGAATAACTCATCTTTTGATCGTCTATATTTTTTAAAAAAAAATATGACTGATTTTATCATAAATTCACTTTATATCGTCAGTTTTTTATTAATGGTTTGTTTTTAATGTTTTGTTTTACAGTGTGTTGTGTGTTGGTTTGTTTTTTGGTAAATTAACATGTCATTTAAAAAGAACAAATGATTATGGATAACGATTATTTAAAACATATCGGAGAAATGACTTCACTTTCCGAAGTTGTAAATGCCCTGGTTAAACAGGGGTATATTGTCGATTTCAATTTGAAAAGTAGCCAGTTAAGTAGCGGAGACAACCTATTTCAGGAGTCTCCCGAGCAATTTTTGATTGATAAACATTATCGTTTTGAAGGAGAATCCGATCCCGATGATGAGGCCATTGTTTATGCCATATCCTCTGTTGATGGTAAAATAAAAGGAATTTTTGTGAATGGTTACGGCACTTCATCCGAAAGCGCCGGTGATGAAGTGATTAAACAATTAAAAACCCGAACCGATTAGAAATTGCTCATGAACAAGCTAAAACTATATGGTAAAGCAGATTCTCCTGAAATTTACCCCATAAGAGACTTTTTGAAACGAAGTGTTATCGATTTCGAATGGTTCGACATTACGCATGATGATTTGGGCTGGGGCCAGGGAATTACCTCATTTAATAATCCAGATAAGCAGCCTGTAATAGAATTTCCTGATGGCAAAGTGATCGTAAATCCAAGCTTAGAACAGATTGCCTGTAATCTGGGCTGGATTACCAAACCCAAATATGCAGAATATGATCTTTCGATTTACGGTGCTGGTCCTGCCGGACTAAGTGCCGCGGTTTATGCTGCATCAGAGGGTTTGAAAACGATTTTGATTGAACGTGAAGCTATAGGCGGGCAGGCTGGTACAAGTTCGCTGATCGAAAATTATCTGGGTTTTCCTGAAGGAATATCCGGGGCAAACCTTGCTGAAAGAGCCAGGCAGCAAGCACTAAAATTCGGTGTAGAGATTTTGCTTTTAAAAGAGGGGATTAAAGGTACTTTTTATAACAATAGAATCCATGTAGATTTTGCAAGCGGCGAAAAGCTGGTCGCCAAAACAAATATTTGTGCAACCGGTGTGGAGTATGCCAGATTGAATCTCCCTGAGGAGGACCGGTTTTTTCATAAAGGTGTTTATTATGGTGCCGGTGCAAGTGAGGCTTTTTTCTGTCAGGATAAAGACCTTTATATTGTTGGTGGCGGAAACTCTGCCGGACAGGCTGCTACCTATTTTTCTGGCTTTGCCAAACGCGTTTTCATGGTAATCCGAAAAGGTAACCTTGCAGATACCCTATCTGAATACCTGATTCAGCGGATAGCATCCATTAAGAATATTCATGTCCTGTATTATGCTGAAGTAATGGCACTGGAAGGTGATGATTATCTGCAGCGCATCAAAATTGTAAACAGTCAGGACGGAACAGAAACATGGCACGACACCTCAAAATTATTCATCTGCATAGGTGGAAAACCCAATACCGAATGGGCTGTTGAAACTGCAATCTGCAGGGACAGAAATGGATATCTTTATACAGGTAACGATTTGCTTAGCCTGGAGCAATATAAGATGTGTTGGCAACTGGAACGGCCGCCTTATCATTTAGAAACCAGTGTGCCTGGCTCTTTTGCCGCGGGTGATGTCAGGTTTAATTCGGTAAAAAGGGTTGCATCGGCTGTAGGCGAAGGTGCCATGGCAGTAACTCAGGTTCATCAATATTTATCAAAATTGTAATTATGGAAAGCAACAGCATCTGCAGCCATATTGAGGCTGTAAAAGAATTAAAAACTGCAAAAGAATATGTTTGTGCAACCTGTATAAAACAAGGTACAGATTGGGTGCATCTTCGTACCTGCCAAACTTGTGGCATTACTTTGTGTTGTGATTCATCACCAATGCAACACATGTCGCATCATTGCCGGGCAGAAAAACATCCTGTTATAATCTCATCAGAACCGGGAGAACGGTGGATGTACTGCTTTCTGGATAATCAAATGGTTGAATACTGATTTTAAACATGATAAAAAAGATGGCTTTTGGTTAAAACGTATGAAATTAATAGTAACCTGGCCGTACAAAAATAGTTACGGAAAGAAATGCTTTACGAAGTGATATGGTACATTCATCCCACTGTTGTCCGGTAAATATTTTTGTAGGAATCTTTCCAGAAGAAACACCTGTTTTAAACATAAGGCTGATTCTGCTTGTATGATCCTGGTTTCTCCCGAAATGAACCACACCAGCATATGGTCATCATACATCAGGTATGATTAACAATTTGTCCTCATAGCTGGAAAGCTTAATGTCTTTGGTCAGGTATTTGGATATATGTTCCATGGTGATAATGTTATTGGTTTTTGCTCATTTCTACTAAATGCACTGGTGCTCATCGATCAAATACTCCGAACGGGTGATAAAGGATGCCTCGCCACTTGCAAGTAAAGTAATCCGCTTTGCTAATTTCCCAGCCTTTTTCATAGCTAGTTTACTTTGAATTCAAACCCTATCATATCCTCAGTTAGTTTCCATAGTCTTTTTGCGCTGCTTTCATCTAGCGAATAGGCCGTTACGCCGCTTTGATGTAGTTTAGCTTTCTTTTGTGCAGCGTGATCTTCAGATAGCAGTTCGGCGATATCGTTATCCTCGCAGTAAACGCCACCGATGCTGTTAAGCAAGGGACTGGTTGCAACCCATACTGAAGTCGCTGCACCTTGTGGTATCGTTTTAAGGCTGGCCAATATTTCCGGGCGCATATTTCCATTTTCATCAAAAAAGCCCATTTGTTTAAACAACTCTATATCAGCATCTCTGGCTAACTCAGTTCCAGCGATTGATCCTGGATGTAGTGAGTAGGCTCTTACCTGATGTGCTTTTGCACGGTTATCCAGTTCAAGGGCGAATAGGTTACTTGCTGTTTTTGACTGTCCATATCCTAAGAGCGTCTGGTATTCCCTGTGCTCGAAGTTGGGATCCTCGAAATCAAAGGGTGCCATGTGATGTCCCAGAGAAGAAACATTGACTACGCGTGCCCCATTAGCGATTTTAAGTGCTGGCCATAATCTTGCCACTAGCTGAAACTGTCCCAGATAATTAGTTGATAGTTGTGATTCGATCCCGCGGCTGTCCCTCTGTAAAGGCACCCACATAATTCCCGCATTATTGATTAATAAATGTAGCGGTTTGCCAGAAGTGAGGAATTTTTTGGCGAATGCATCAATGGTGTCTGGCTTAGCAAGATCCATTTGCTCAATTTCCACATTTGGGATGCCTTCGAGATTTTTTTTCGCTTTTTCGATATCCCTGGCCGGTACGATTACGGTTGCGCCTGCTGCTGCCAGTACTTTTGTTGTTTCCAGACCAATGCCAGTGTTACCACCTGTTACGATTGCGATCTTTCCTTTAAGGTTAATGCCTTTGATAATTTCTGTTGCAGTTGAGGTCTTGCTAAAGCCTGAGCCCAGTGGTTGTTGTAATGCGCCTTGATAATTGTTCTTTTCCATTTTTGTTTTTATTAAATGTATGAGACAAATTTAAGTGGTTGGTTAAAGGCAGGTTTTGTTTAGCGTGTCAATTAACTTTGTTCATAAGGTCAGCTTTTTAAAAAACGTTTGACAATCTGACTACAACAATTACCAATTGGGCTACTTTTTACAGCGCGACAATCAGGAGTTTTGTACCTGAGATTTATTCAGTTTTAGAAACAGTTAAATAGAATTATGCAAAAAAGAAAATTAGGAAATAGCGGATTAGAGGTTTCCGCATTGGGCTTTGGCTGTATGGGTTTAAACTTTCTGGACGGCAAAGGTCTTGATAACAAAGAGGCCATCAGGTTACTACGCAACGCAGTTGAAAGAGGTATTACATTTTTTGATACCGCTGAAGCTTACGGACCTTACACCAACGAGGAACTTGTGGGTGAGGCATTACAGCATTATAGAAAAGATGTTGTAATTGCTACGAAATTTGGTTGTAAAGATGCCAGACCAGCGGTAGGGCTAGACAGCAGACCCGAAACGATTAGAGCAGTAACCGAAGCATCTTTAAAAAGATTAAAGACAGATTACATTGATCTGCTTTATCAGCACAGAGTTGATCCTAATGTTCCGATAGAAGATGTTGCCGGGACAGTAAAAGACCTGATACAAGAGGGCAAAGTAAAATATTTCGGTTTATCGGAAGCAAGTGCTAAAACTATTCGAAAAGCACATTCTGTTCAACCTGTATCAGCATTACAAAGCGAATACTCTTTGTTTTGGCGTGAGCCAGAAAATGAAATCATACCAACTTTAGAAGAGCTGGGAATTGGTTTTGTTCCCTTCAGTCCTTTGGGCAAAGGCTTCCTCGCAGGTAGCATAAACAAAAAGCTAGAGGATATCGACCGTAGAAATATTATTCCACGTTTCAGTGAAGAAAATATAAAGGCCAATCTGATTTTAGTGGAAGCGCTTTCTGAAATTGCTAAACAAAAAAATGTTACGACAGGACAATTAGCATTAGCTTGGCTCTTAGCTCAAAAGCCTTGGATAACACCAATCCCAGGAACTACAAAATTACATCGTTTAGAAGAAAACATTGGCAGTACAAATATTATATTAACAGCCGATGAACTTACCAAAATTGACACAACAGTAAGTGGAATTACACTGGTAGGCGACCGCTACCCCGAATTTTTAGCAAAACAAATAGACAGATAAGAACCAATAACAATGCAAAATATTAAAGGAAAAATAGTTGCTATCACAGGCGCAAGTAGTGGAATGGGTAAAGCCATTGCAATAGAATTGGCAAAAAACGGTGCAAAGGTTGTTTTGGGTGCAAGGCGAACAGAACAATTACTACAAATTGTTGACGAAATTAAAAGCAAAGGTGGTGAAGCTGCCTTTGCTCAAATTGACGTAAAGAATAAAGCCGATTTAGTTCGTTTGGTAAATGAAGCAGTTGAGCAATACGGAAAATTAGATGTGATTGTAAACAACGCAGGCGTCAGTCAATTAAGTCGCATTGATGACTTGGATATTGAGGGTTGGGAAGAAATGATCGATGTTAACCTCAAAGGCGTTTTGTATGGCATGGCAGCTGCGATTCCTGTTTTTAAACAACAACAATCAGGACATATCGTCAATATTATTTCAACTTCAGGAATAAAGATTGTGCCCATGCAGGGCGTTTATGCAGGAACTAAAAATGCGATTCGCACTATTGCAGAAGCGTTTCGTCTGGAGTCGGACGGAAACATACGCATTACAGGCATTTCGCCCGGATTAGTGAAAACAGATTTTGCGAACAACATCAAAAATGAAGAAATGAAAACAGTTGTTCAAAAAGGAATGGAACAAATTGCTATAGATCCCATAGCCATTGCAAATGCTGTAATTTATGCAGTAAGCCAGCCTATGGATGTTGAAATCGGGGATATTGTTATTCGTCCGTCAAAACAAAATTGATTAAATTCGTAAACAAAAAATGAAACAACAATCCAACATCAATCACATTGAAAGTATATCGCAACTGGTGCGAGTATTGGGACTTCCTGCCCCATTGCACCCGTTGATTGCATTGGTTGCTTACAATAATGTTTCGATTAAGATGTTTCCAAAAGGGCAAAAAGTGAGTCTTGATTTTTACAAAATTTCCTTTAAGCCTACATTCACAGGACAAATAAAATACGGACAAGGCCATTACGATTTTGAAGAAGGGGGATTAGCATTTTTGAAGCCAAAACAAATCGTTTTTTCACCTGAAGAAGCAGAAAGCTATGAAGGGATCGCTTTGTATTTCCATCCGGATTTTATCCGAAATTATCCGTTAGGAAAAACAATAAATCAGTATGGCTTTTTCTCTTACGATGTTTCAGAAGCCTTATTTTTATCAGAAAAGGAAAAAGAAATTATAGCCAGTTTATTTGCTGCAATAACCGATGAATTAGACAACAATATTGACCACTTCAGCCAGGATGTTTTGGTGTCACAAATAGAATTGTTATTGAATTACAGCAATCGTTTTTACAATAGACAATTTATTACGAGGAGAGCAATCAATCACGATATCATAACTTCTTTAGACAAACTTTTAAACAACTATTTAGAAGATGTAAACAACCTGAAAGACGGTTTGCCATCCGTGAGATATATCAGTACTGAATTAAAGTTATCGCAGCGCTATTTGAGTGATATGTTGAGTTCATTGACGGGACTAAACACACAGCAATACATCCAGAACGCAATCATAGAAAAAGCTAAAGAAAAATTATCAACGACAAATCTTTCCGTTTCGGAAATTGCTTATGAATTGGGCTTTGAACATTCACAATCGTTCAGCAAACTTTTCAAGACAAAGACGAATGTTTCACCTTTGGAGTTCAGACACTCGTTTAATTAAAAGAGGGCAGAAAGTGAATGAATAAAAGCCACTTTATACTAACATTAATGCTTGATAATGAGTTTGAAGAATTGCTTATATGAAGCATTTATTTAAGATTAAATATTAGCTATTTTATTGATTTTTTTCTTCTTATAATCTATTTGTTGGCACTGATTTTTCTCCTTCTTTTCTCAATTTTACAAGGTTATCATACGCTGTCATTTTAGTATCTAGTTCTGCAATTCTCTTTAAATCAGCAATAAATTCACTGCTAATGACCCCGGATTTTTTAAAACAGTTCTGAAAAGAGCTGCTTTTTTGTTTGATAGTGCTGAGTATAAATAAGAATTCTCTACATGCCTTCTTCAGCATAAGCCTGTAACATCGTAAGGCTTGGCGCAAAATATAAGGTGCCTGTGTGTGGGGTGCTAAAATCGAGTATCCGATCTGAATTGCCAGGCGGATAACCAATAAACATTCTTGTTAACATTTCCTTAACGGTACTGAAATTTTTAGAATAAGCAATAAAGTAGGTACCAACTTCACCCTTTGAAGGATGCCCGAAAGGCATATTGTCTCTGATTATTTTAAGATCATTTCCTGCTTGATCCTCAATTCCGGCAAGGGCACTATGGGAGTTGCTGGGTTTTACATCATCAGTCATTTCGATGTCGCTCATTTTGTACCGACCGATTACTTTCTCCTGATCCTCCGTTGAAAGTGCCTGCCAGTTTTTCATTTCATGTAAATATTTTTGCACAAAAAGGTAACTTCCGTCTTTATATGCTGTGTCCTCCTCTCCAACAAGAGCAAAAAAAGGCCTTTCATCGCCAATTGGATTTTCCGTTCCATCAACAAAACCCAAGATCGAACGGCCATCCCAGTACCTGAATCCATGTATCTCCTCCAGGCAATCGGCAACTGGTAGCATGATGCTGGCAATGTCACTTGCCATATCAAAACATATTGCCATGTCAAGCGCCCGAAGATGGATATGGATATCTCCAGGAGTGGATACTGCGGTATGTTTTGCCCCGATAATTGGCTCGAAATTACAAAGTTCCTTAGGAGGAGGCAAGGGTAATCCCAGTTCTGTCCAGGCCGAAAAGCCCACGCCCAGTACACAGCTCGTTCTTCCTTTTACCACCCTAACAGCATAGGAACGGTTCATATTCTCTACCAGTGCGCAAAGTCTTTTGAAAGCAGGCCTGATAGCTGCACCATCTTTAAATTTCCAAACGGTAAAAATGGTATTGTTATTCGGATAGTCTGTTACGTTTTGAGATTGATTCACAGTTATATTTTTTAAGCATTTAGTCTGACTAATATTCCTTCTTTTGAAGTTAAATATAATTAAATTTAATTGGTTCGAAATGGCAAGACCCGACAAAATAAAGGGCTTTATGAGTGTAAAACATATACCATAGCTACAAGCTTGTGCACACTGCCGGCTTAATAACTATATCATGAAATAACAATTGCTTTGTATTCAAAATAACTATATTTAGTGTTAATTTCTGACTTTACCAATCATTGTTATGAGGGATATTCCATCAGTTTCGATTAAGCACCTACCTGTCAATAAAGTTTCAGGTTTTATCGCTTCGCCTTCATTGGACATATTATCGGTGGAAGAGCCACTCGAAATTAGAATAGTATATGGGCCTACCGGGAACCGGATTGAGCAGAATATTTCCATCACCATGCGCACACCCGGAAATGACCTGGAACTTGCCCTTGGTTTTTTGTTTACAGAGGGTATAATTTCTTCACATGCAAATGTTAAAGCTATCGCCCATGTACCCATATCCTGTGAACTGCAAAAAGAAAATGTTGTTTGTGTAGAATTGATAGAAGGGTTTATGCCCAATCTTTTGCAATCTGACAGGAATTTCTATACTACCTCAAGCTGTGGGGTTTGCGGCAAGGGGTCTATACAATCCATTAGAACAGTAAGCCCCTATTCAAATTCAGTTCAACAAGAGGAGATGCATTTATCTCCCAGTGTGTTTTACAGCTTGCCCGAAAAATTGAGACTGGCCCAAAGCAATTTTGCAGCAACTGGTGGTATCCATGCTTCAGGTCTTTTTACCATAGAAGGCGAATTGTTATTGCTCTGCGAAGACGTGGGGCGTCATAATGCATTAGACAAGCTAATCGGTACTGCGTTAAGCAGGAATATGCTTCCCCTAAATCAATTTATATTGCTTTTGAGCGGTAGGGCCAGCTTTGAGCTCATCCAGAAAGCTGCCATGGCTGGAATTTCGGTTGTTGCCGCAATTGGTGCTCCATCAACCCTCGCCGTAGAATTGGCCAATGAGTTCGATATTACATTGCTTGGCTTTCTTAGAAACGACAGATTTAACATATACACCATTAACGATCAGATATTAATCCCGACATCGCATGAAAATTAGAATTAAAGGCAATTCATTAAGATATAGATTAACCAAATCCGAAGTCGAGGTACTGGGTACGGCTGGGTTTCTGTCCGAAAGTTCTCATTTCTTGAGCAAAACATTAGAATACGCCATAACAACTATAAGTGATGACAGCTTAAGTGCCGATTTTATTGATAACCGCATCGTGCTGAATATGCCCAAAAAAATGGTGGAAGAACTGGTCAATACAGATAAGGTAGGATTTAGTGAGCTTAGCGGGCCTGTTAGCTTGTTGATAGAAAAGGACTTTACCTGCCTCGATAATGTAGAAGAGGACCAAAGCGACAATTACCCCAATCCCCATTTAAATAGTTAAGGTATGGAGAACGATAAAAAAGAACCTGCTGCAGAGAATCCCTATAAATTGTTAGACCTTAAACTAACACCAGTGAAAACATGGGCCGCCGGCATACCAGCAGTACTGGCTGCATTCGGAGATCTGATTGAAGAAAAAACACTTTTAAGAGGGACAAAGGCATTGTTTAAAATGAACCAGGCAGGCGGTTTTGACTGTCCGAGCTGTGCCTGGCCGGATCCGGATGATGAACGTTCTCCATTGGGAGAATATTGTGAAAATGGTGCAAAGGCACTTGCCGAAGAGGCTACAACCAAAAGGGTTACTGCCGCATTTTTTAAGGAAAACTCTGTTTTTGACCTGGCAAAGCTCGATGATTTCACCATAGGCAAAATGGGGCGGTTAACCGAGCCGATGTATCTGCCACAGGGAGGCAGCCACTACCAACCCATTTCCTGGGATGATGCATTCTCGAAAATTGCAGCTCATCTGAATGCGTTGGAAACTCCAGATGAGGCAACATTTTATACTTCGGGAAGGACGAGTAATGAAGCGTCATTTCTTTACCAGTTGTTTGCAAAAGAATATGGGACCAACAATATGCCCGATTGTTCCAATATGTGCCATGAAACATCTGGTACTGCACTGCGCCCCACAATTGGTATTGGAAAGGGAACCGTAAAGCTTGAGGACTTCTACGATACCGACGTGGTTGTGATCGTAGGCCAAAATCCGGGGACCAATGCGCCGAGGATGATGAGTGCCCTTGAAAAATGTAAAAAGAACGGTGGTAAGATCATTGCCATAAATCCCTTGCCAGAAGCAGGTTTAATGGGGTTCCGTAATCCTCAGGAGGTAAGTGGTGTGCTGGGCAATGGCGGAAAACTTGCGGATATTTATCTGCCTGTAAAAATAAATGGCGATATGGCCCTTTTAAAAGCGATTGAGCTGCTTCTGCTTGAATTTGAAAGGAAATCTCCCGGAGCGGTATTCGACCAAGATTTTATTGCCGAAAAAACAATTGGGTATGATGCTTTTATCGAGCAGTTCGAAACCTATAAGTTAGCAGAACTTGCAAAGGAATCTGGTGTTTCTACAGCATTGATTTACGATGCTGCACAAATGCTGGCATTTAAAAAAAGAATTATTATCTGCTGGGGAATGGGAATCACCCAACAGCCCAATGGAGTAGATATGATTAAGGAAATGCTCAACATCCTGTTGTTAAAAGGTAGTATCGGTAAGCCCGGGGCAGGAGTTTGCCCTGTTCGTGGGCACAGTAATGTTCAGGGAAACAGGACCATGATGATTGATGAAAAGCCTACAGATGCCCAGCTAGACCGTCTTCAGGATTTTTATGGCTTTAATCCTCCCCGTAAACATGGGTATGATGTGGTAAGGGCAATCAAAGCCATGCATGAAGGAAAACTCAAAGTTTTATTCTGCTTGGGAGGGAATTTTCTGTCCGCAACACCAGATACAAACTATACCGCCAATGCGGTACGAAAACTTAATTTAATCGTTTCCGTATCTACAAAACTCAACCGTAGCCACCTGGTTCATGGAAAAGAATCCATTATATTGCCAACACTATCACGGAGCGATATTGATATGGTAAATGGCGTGCACCAGTTTATCACTACAGAAAACTCAATGGGGGTAGTACAGTCATCAAAGGGAATGTTGAAACCTGTATCAGACAATCTCATCAATGAAACACAGATTGTGTGCCGTATGGCCATGGCAACTTTAGGCGATAAATCGGTTATCGACTGGAAACGTTACGCAGAAAGTTACGATGCGGTAAGGGACGATATTGAAAAATGTATCCCCGGCTTTGAAAACTACAATGAAAAAGTTAGGCGTAAGGAAGGATTTTATCTGCCTAATCTCGCAAGAGACGGGAAATTTATTACCAAGGACTTTGGAGAAAAAGCACCGTTTACGCTAACCAGTCTGCCTGAAAACAATCTGGAAGATGGGGAATATATGATGGCTACCACCCGTACACACGATCAGTTTAATACCACCATCTATGGGCTTGATGACCGGTACCGGGGCATAAAGAATGAACGTAGGGTAGTGTTTATGAACCAGAACGACATTGATGGTGCTGGGTTCCAAGCAGGAGATAGGGTAGACTTATTTAACTATGATGATGGAATAGAGCGGATAGCACCATTGTTTATTATTGTTTCCTATCAGATTCCTGAAAAAAATGCCGTTACCTATTTTCCGGAAACAAATGTGCTGGTAGGTATTAACAACGTAGTGAAAGAAAGTAATATGCCCGCATCGAAATATGTAAAGATCAGGATTAAAAAACATGATCCTGAGATATACGAAAGAGTGAAAAAACTTGAACAGATGGTTCAGCTGTAAAAGAAAATAGACAGGAGCCACCACGTGATAAATAAAGATGCTTAAAAGCCAAAATGCTGTATGATAATTAGAAATAAGGAAAACTGGTTCAAAATGCTGTTCGTTTGGCATGGTTCTGTTCTTCCAAAGCTGCTTCCCAGGCTCTCATTACTTTTTGTTTTGTCAGTTGGCGTTGTATTCTTCAATGGTAAAATTTTTTCTTTCAAAATCCCTTTAAATCCAACACCTTTAACCTTATTTGGTTTTGTACTGGCACTGTTCCTCGGTTTTCGTAACAATGTTAGTTATGATAGATTTTGGGAAGCGCGGAAACTCTGGGGAGCCCTATTAAATTGCACACGTTCATTAGCCCGGCAGGTACTTACACTTCCGGAGCCTCCGGTAGACAGGTCACTTTCGCAGCACTTTATCGGTCTTCTTGTTTCTTTTACTTATGCCCTCAAACATCAGCTAAGGGATACAGATCCGCAACAGGATCTTAAGGCACGGCTTAGTGAAACACACTATAATTTTATTATCTCTACAAAGTATAAACCTGTTATGATTACGAAACTCATGAGCGAATGGGTAGCTAATGTGCACAGGGCTGGCCGAATTGACACTATACAGCAGATGAGATTCGATGAAAACCTTGATAAACTGGCCGAGATTGTTGGGGGGTGCGAACGTATTATTTCTACCCCCATTCCTTATAGTTACCGGGTGTTATTGCACCGCACTGTCTATTTGTACTGTTTTTTGTTGCCCTTCGGCCTGGTTGATAGCCTCCAATGGCTTACCCCGTTTATTGTGGCCTTTATTGCCTATACTTTTGTAGCCTTTGAGGCCATTGCAGATGAGATAGAACAGCCTTTCGGCATGGCATCGAACGATCTTGCCCTAAATGCAATGTGCCAGATGATCGAAACTTCTTTGATGGAATTGAATGGCGAAGAAATTTCTGGGAACATCATCCCAAAAAATGGCATTATCGATTGATGATTATTTACCATGAATTCTAATCTGTTTGTAGCTGAATTCTTAATCCAGTTATTCATTCATAAATTAGTTAGGATTTAGTATGGTGATAGATCAGGATTTTTTAAGGTTTAGTATAAAACTGAATCCTTTTTTATGCCTTAAAATTCTCGCGATAATTTAACCGCTTTCCTTTATCTTTGCCGCGAATTTAATATTCCCAATCGTGATTAATGTAAATAACATCTCCGTTTCATTTGGCGGAACCACCCTTTTTAGCGATGTAACCTTTTCGATAAACGAGAACGATAAAATCGCCCTTATGGGTAAAAATGGTGCAGGCAAGTCGACCATTCTAAAAATCATTGCCGATGTAGCTAAACCTACTTCAGGCAGCGTAACAGGTCCGAAAGAAGCTGTAATTGCATATTTGCCACAACATTTGCTCACTCATGATAATGTGACTGTTTTTGAGGAAACCATGAAAGCTTTTGCAGAGGTAAACCAGATGCAAAAAAAGCTTGATGAGCTGAATGAGCAACTGACTATCCGTACCGATTACGAAAGTGACGACTATATGAAGCTTATCGAGCGCGTATCGGAACTGAGTGAGAAATTTTATTCGATTGAAGAAACCAATTACGATGCAGAAGTAGAGAAAGTATTAAAAGGTTTGGGTTTCGAGCGTAAAGACTTTACCCGCCAAACTTCTGAGTTTTCGGGTGGATGGCGCATGCGTATCGAGTTAGCTAAAATTTTATTAAAAAAACCCGACCTTATTTTACTGGATGAGCCTACCAACCACATGGATATTGAAAGTATTCAATGGTTGGAAGATTTCCTGATCAATTCGGCAAAAGCCGTGATGGTAATCTCGCACGACCGTACCTTTGTAGATAATATTACCAATCGCACCATTGAGGTAACGATGGGCAGGATATACGATTATAAGGCTAAATACACCCATTATCTCCAACTGCGTGCCGAGCGCCGCGTACACCAGTTGAAAGCTTACGAAGAACAACAACGTTTTATTGCCGATAACCAGGAATTTATCGATCGCTTTAGGGGAACTTATTCTAAAACCTTACAGGTACAATCGCGTGTAAAAATGCTCGAGAAACTGGAAGTGATCGAGATCGATGAAGTAGATACTTCAGCGTTGCGGTTAAAATTTCCACCGTCGCCACGTTCAGGTCAGTATCCGGTCATGGTAGAAGAGCTGACCAAAACTTATGGCGATCATGTGGTGTTCGAAAAAGCATCGATGGTGATCGAACGAGGAGAAAAAGTAGCTTTTGTTGGTAAAAACGGTGAAGGTAAATCGACTATGATTAAAGCCATTATGGCTGAGATCGATTTTGAAGGCAGTTTAAAAGTAGGACATAATGCTAAGATCGGCTATTTTGCCCAAAATCAGGCTGCGTTGCTGGATGAGAACCTGACAGTTTTCGAAACCATTGATCAGATTCCGTTAAGCGATGGCTCAATCAAAATAAAAGACCTCTTAGGTGCCTTTATGTTCAGTGGCGATGATACCACAAAAAAGGTTAAGGTGCTTTCTGGTGGCGAGAAAACCCGTTTGGCCATGATCAAATTGTTGTTGGAGCCTGTAAATGTATTGATCCTGGATGAGCCTACCAATCATTTGGATATGAAAACCAAAGATATTATTAAAGACGCGTTGAAAGATTTTGATGGCACCTTGATTTTGGTATCGCACGACCGTGATTTCTTGGATGGATTGGTGCAGAAAGTGTTTGAATTTGGCAATAAACGTGTTCGTGAACACTTTGAAGATATTAAAGGGTTCTTAGCTTATAAGAAAATGAACAGTTTGAAGGAAATTGAGCAAAGTTAATAAGCACCGAGGTCGTCAGTCTGAGCGGAGTCGAAGACTTCTTGAGATTGATAAATCACAAATAAATGCCCTTCGACTGCGCTATCATTGACAGACCCCATTAGAAAAATCGTCATTGCTGTAAGGGTTTAGTAATTCGGTAACAGAATTACTAAACCCTTACAATTGCGAGGAACGAAGATAACCGAACGAAGCGAGCTCATGAATGCCTTTAAAAACAACTGCAAAAATGAATAATCTTAATGCGCACGCTGGTAGCGATCGTTTTAAGATTGCTTTCCCAAAGGTCGGGATAGGCTTTCGGCTGAAAAAGCCTTCTCAGCAATGAGGATTCCTGGAAGCCTAGCCGTCTTAAAGTCTTTTCCCTTTTTTTATCATTTTTAAGCAAATGGCATTTAGAATCAATAATTTCTTTATGCGTATTTTAATTAAAACACCTGACCACTTTATTCAGAAATAAGATTACTATTTAGCGCTAATCGAAGCTTTTAATGGGATTTCTAAATTTTTTATAGCACCAATTGGAGCAAGCTTAATTAAACTGTTCCCTTTGGATAGGTAGAAATAATAAATACTATTTGTGCCGATCAAATAAATGTCTTCAGATTCGCCGTTCGAATAATTCAGCTTGCGGTCGTATGCGAGTTCGTTATTGCTGATGTGTTTTGATAAGTTTTTCCCTTGTCCAAGTCCAATTCCCAAAAAAAGTGATAGGAGTCCAATGGCAAAAACAATAGTGAAAAGTTTCGAAAAATGGCTTTCTACTTCCTCTTCACTAAGTGTATCAGGGTTTTTTAGGCCAGAAAGATTTTGTGCCCACTTTTTATCCCTTCGCTTTGCCAGATAGGTCGGGTAAGCATAAGCGAGAATAATAAAACCTGTCGTAACGATTAATACCACCGGATTAGATGTTAGTGTTGCCACCGGGCTGATCAATACATCCATAATTGTGGTATACTTTAAAATGTTTACACCAATCTGATAGTAAAAAATGCTTTCTTTTAATATCCCCATCACCACAAGGAACAGGTAACCATATGGCAATAGTTTTTGTAAGTTTTCTGAGAGTTTCATTTGCTAATGATGTTATTTAGTCTAGAGGTAAACTTTGTTTTGAATGCAAAATAGAAAAAATAACTGTCTCTATCGGTTGTTTGTGTAATAAGTAAAATTATTGGCCAGAATGATTCACTTTTAAAACCGCTACCATTTATTGAACTGAGGATGGAACCAGCGCAGCAATTTCTGCCCCAGTTTCCACTTGGCTAACCTCTGTTTGAGTGGCAGCAAAACGATCGATAGTCAAATTTGATGCTTTGCCCATAACCAGCGTATGGCGATTGGTATTGCCTTTGAGTTTTAATATACTATTGTCGAGAATTTCAGTATATAAACCTTCACTACTGCTGTCGATGTCGGCAAAGGCGTTTCCCTTAAGAATGATCTGAAGAAATTTAGTGCTGAGTTTTGCTTCTGTTTTTACTACAGCATTTTGATCAGCCTCAATGCGGTAGATATCGTTTACATAAATAACAAGTTTACACTTTTCTATATCGAGGCTGGTAATGCGTAGTACCTCGCCCTGCTGGGTAACTTTCACATTTCCGGTATTATCATCTGCAAAAGATATTCCAATGGCGGGGCGCTGTACCAACATTACTTCTACATTTCCCTTTATCACAATCCTTCTAAAGTTTTGAACCTTGTAAAGTATCGTTGTGTTTTTTTCTGTAGCACTTGAGTTGTTTGTAAGTGTAGCCGTTAAGGCAATTACTGCAGATGCAATAAATATTACCGTTTTAATTGAGTTTTTCATGGTGTTTTTGTTTAAATGTTAAAATTTATTAAGCTTATGGCGGGTGCGCTAATTAAAACTAGTTTGTACCGGCATTATTCAGTTTCGTGGTTAACCAAGCGGGTGCCAAAAAACAAATGTTACTTTAATGGCTTTGTAAGGGTTGTTTTTGCTTATTGCCCGTTGAGGGATGTTCATTTCCGAACAGTGGTTGTGCAGGAACGAACAGTTTTTAACGTAATAGCAGTAATTGCTATTTCAATTGTTTATTAGGGTACATGTAAGATTATATTCACTATTTTAGTGAAAAGTTAAGGTATATTGAATCAGTAGTTTTGAATAAAAATCACGATGTCAGTAAAAATCAATCGCCAAACACAGCAGAAACTTCAACAATTATTGGTCATTATCCTAACCTGGATGATGGCTGGGGTGGTAATTGCCATTTTTGAAGACCTTGTGCTGCATACCCGAAATTCTTTAGGGCCAGCGCCTGGTTATACCTTAATTTCTTCAATTGTACTAAATGCAGTTATTGGCTTGTTTGGGGCACTTTTAGGAGGAAGTTTACTCGTATTCTTTGTAAATGTAAAATATAACGATAAGCCTTATGGTTATACCCTCTTAATTGTAGCCGGATCGTTTTTAGGCGTTATTTTGATTGTGAACGAGATACTGAGCCTCTATGAACTGGGCGACTCGAAAAGATTTTTAAAAAACGGATTGGTGTGGGCCTTTGTGGTTTCCATAACGCAGTTGCTGCTGCAGATAAACAGTAAGTTTGGGCAAGGTATTTTCTGGGATATTATCAGTGGAAAATACAATACACCCAAAGAAGAATCACGGATCTTTATGTTTCTCGACTTAAATTCATCAACCTCCATTGCCGAAAGCCTCGGAGATAAAAAGTACCACGAATTATTAAAAGATATCTTTATCGATATTACCAATCCTATTTTAGAAAATAGGGGAGAAATATATCAATATGTGGGCGACGAAGTGGTAATTGCCTGGCGCTATGATGAAGGATTAAGAAACAATAAATGCATCAATTGTTTTTTTGATATCAAAGCGCATCTGTTACTTCTGAGGGATAAGTACATTGGAAAGTATGGTTTAATACCTGCTTTTAAAGCAGGTATTCATTGCGGAAAGATTATAGCAGGTGAAGTGGGGATTATAAAACGAGATATCACCTACTCTGGAGATGTACTGAATACCACTTCAAGAATCCAGAATATGTGTAAGGAGTTTAACCAGGAGATGCTGGTATCGATAGCACTAATTGAAGAACTTCAGTTAACAGACCATTATACCACGCAGATGTTGGGTGCAATTAAGCTCCGCGGAAAGGAAAAAGAAATGCAGCTCGTGGCTGTAAAGCCTGTTTAATACAGGCCAAACTTAAAATTGTAAATCCTATTAATTACTCACGCCATCCATACTGTAATAATTTCTTTACGGAAGAAGCAGGACAGAGCAGGTTGCTTATTCTTATTAATTATGATAGTTTGGCTTGATTAACCAATTATAAACCCCTATATGTTTTGTTCCTGTTTGGAGCAATGATATAGTTTAAGCCATCCAATATGTTTGTTTCTGCTAATCCGATTAAAATTTCAGGATTTAAAATGCTGTTCTTTTGTACTGCGTTATGTGCCGGTGCACCTGCTTTTGCTCAATATGTAGAACATAAAGGCAATGATGTTACCTCGCCGCTGCATCTGTTAAAACCGACCTATGTTACACCTTATGGTGAAACAAAAATGGCGGATGTTAAAGTATCGCTGGATCGCGTTTTTAATTACCTGGATAAAACGACCCCTTTCGAACTGATAGATAAGGTTTCTGGAAAAGTGGTTTCGGATTTAAAAAAAGCAGATTCCAATTCGATATTTAAACCCGGAGACTACCGTTTAACGAGTTACGAATGGGGTGTTACTTATACGGGTATGCTGGAGGCTGCTACAGCCACGGGAGATCAAAAATTTAAAGATTATACCCTTAAGCGGGTTAATTTGTTGGCAAATGTTGTTTCTGCGTATCAAAAATGTTTACAAACAAATAAAGAGGCCGAAACGCCTGTTCGTTCAGTAATAGATCCACATGCGCTGGATGATGCAGGTTCTATTGCTGCTGCAATGATTAAGGCGCAGCGAACAGGAGAAGTGAAAGCCGATCTCCGTCCGGTTATCGATCATTATTTAAATTACATCATGACCAAAGAGTTCCGTTTAAAAGATGGTACTCTGGCCAGGAACAGGCCACAGCCCAATACGTTATGGCTTGATGATCTCTACATGAGCCTGCCGGCAATGGCCCAGATGGGTGTATTAACTGGTGAGACCAAATACTTTGACGAAGCGGTAAAACAATACAGGCTATTTGCCGAACGGATGTTTAACCCAGAAAAAGGATTATATATGCATGGCTGGGTTCAGGATATGGATCCCCATCCGCAGTTTCATTGGGCGCGGGCCAACGGTTGGGCACTTATGACCAAAATAGAACTGCTGGATGCCTTGCCTGTAAACCATCCAGGTAGACCCTATATCTTACAAATGTTAAAAGCACATGTAAAAGGTTTGGCAGCTTTGCAGGATGGAACAGGTTTTTGGCATCAGCTTTTAGATCGTAACGATTCTTATTTAGAAACATCAGCTACCGCGATTTATAATTATTGCATTGCCCGCGCAGTAAACAAAGGCTGGCTTGATGCCAAAGCCTATGGCCCTATGGCGCTGTTGGCCTGGAATGCGGTGAGCACTAAGATAAATGCAAACGGTCAGATAGAAGGTACTTGTGTGGGTACAGGCATGGGTTTCGATCCTGCGTTTTACTACTACAGGCCTATAAATGTTTTTGCTGCACATAGTTATGGCCCGGTGCTTTTGGCAGGGGCAGAAACTTATCGTTTGTTACAAGAGCATCCTTTCGTAATAAACGATAGTTCAGTTCAGATGTATAAATAATCTACGCTGCTTTTAACCAAAATAACGATGAAATATACATCCTGTTCATTTCTCATTGCCGCTTTTACCTGCATTTTAGTGTTTAATCATCAGCCCGGCTACGCACAGATTGGTAAACGTTTTCCTTCAGAAAGAAAAGTGCTTAATGATCCCGTTACGGGGGCTGTACTTACTTTTCTAACCAGCACGCCTGCAGGAGATTCGAAGATTTATCAGACGCATAACCAGTGGACTGCTGATGGACAGTGGTTGATATTCCGATCGGGCAGGGTTAAAGGAGAAGCAATGGCCGTAAATGAGACAACAGGAGATCTTGTTCAGGTTACCGAAGGTGGCTACACCGGAATGTTGAATGTGGCCAGAAAATCGATGAAACTATATTTCATGCGGAATATTGATACGGGCAAACGAGTAGTAAAAATTATAGAGGTAAATCTGGCTAAGGTATTTGCCGATAGTAAATCTGGTAAAATGAAACCTGTGTCAGCTTATGAACGTGTTTGTGGAACTACACCCGAAAAAATTGGTGCAGGTGGCGATATGGCGCTCGATGGCGATGAAAACTGGGCTTATTTCAGGGTGGGCAAAGAAGAAGCGGCTAAACATCTTGCGGCAGGAACTAAACCCGAACCAAACTTTGGACCGCGGAAAATGGGTGCCGGCCCTTCGGGTATTGCAGGGATGAATATTCATACCGGCGAAATTAAGTATGTAGTATCCGTTCCTTTTCAGATAGGCCATATACAAACCAACCCCTGGCTTGCAGGCGAAATTGTTTTCTGTTGGGAAACCGGTGGGAAATCGCCACAACGAACCTGGACGGTATTGGCTGATGGAACAGGATTGCGGCCATTATACCCAGAGGCCGATTATGAATGGGTTACCCACGAAGCTGTTATTTCGCGTGATGAAGTGGCTATGGCCATTATGGGGCACAGGCCTGTACCTGGCACAAATGCTGTAGCTGCACCACAAACAGATGTAAATGGCGCCAATCCCGGGCAAGAAAATGCCTGGGGACCGTCAGGTACCCGCGAAAAACCTACCGGGCTAGCCATTGTAAATTTAAGAACAAGGGAAATGAGAATCGAAGGACAAACGCCTACGGGTAGCGGGCTTTGGCATGTAAGTGGTTCGCCAGATGGCAAGTGGGCCGTTGGCGACGATTTTTCGAGGAGTATTTACCTCATTAACAGGAAAACACACGAAATGAAACTGCTCTCAGCAGGGCATAAACAAACAGCGGCAGACCATCCGCATCCTACCATGAGCCCTGATGGTAAAAAAATCGAAATCCAATCAGCGATGTTGTCCGAAGATAACCGATCCATGAACATCTGTGTAATTTCTATCCCAGAAGGATGGATGAATAGCAAATAGCTTTAAACCAAACAACACGACAGCTACTGCTAATTGCAGGATAGCCCTCATATTTTGTCTTATTTCTTGTACTGTTAATGTTTTTTTTGATCAGTAATGCTATTGTTTAATTTTTTTTAAAGGCATTAAGGCTTACTTAAAACGATTTACTTACGCTGAAGATAGATATTCTCTTTTTATGATAATATTTTATAGTAAGAAGACAGGATAGTACAGGATGGGGATTTTGTTCTTCCTTTTTATATTTAAGAAATAATTCACTAACCAAATAACTTTTTAACCAACTATTTAATTAACGAACGTTAATACGATTCTATGCAGTAAAAATCTACTCACCCTTTTAAGTCAGTTTTCACATTTTTAATTTCTAATTGATTTAGATCCATAGCTTTTTATTGCCCAGTATTTTAATGGCCGTTTATCCAATGAAATTGCTATGAGTAAAGTTTTACAAAAATTTTTAATCGTCAATTTGACGATTATATTCATTCTCAGCGCTTGCCGGAAAAAAGAATTTGATGAGTTCTATGGCCGTCCTGAAACATTAGCCGATCCAATTTATCAACAACTTCAGGCCAAAGGGAATTTTACCAGATTTTTAGATTGTATAGATAAATCTGGCTATAAAGAAACCTTAACTAAAGCAGGTTCGTGGACGGTTTTTGCACCAACAGATGCGGCTTTTACCACCTATATGTCTGAAAATAACTTAACCGAGATAAATGCCACCCTGGCTTCGGCAATTGTACGTTATTCTATGACCTATGATGGAGAAAAAGTAGAACGTTTAAGCGATAATTTAACGGCAAAGGGTTTCGTTAAAAATGTTGGTTTTAGACGACGTACCGTTTATTACGATTTTGTTTACGATGGCGTAGATAACGACGGTAAAGCGATAAAGGTAATTGCGGGTAACCGAAACGGAACTTATTTGCCAACCGATTTTAACAATAAAAATCTGCCCTATTTTCTAAGCCCCTTCGTCACTTTTGCAGGTATTAGTGCTTTAGATTATAATTATTTTTATCCAAATACCGAGTATACCGGGAAAAATGTTGGCCCTGGGAAAATTATCGAGCAAGATATTGTGGCCGAAAATGGCGTAATCCATATCGTAGATAAGGTGCTTACCCCTCCTCAAAGTATCGATCAGTATATAGGTGCTAAAGCGCAGTATGGAGCCTTCAAATCCCTTTTGGATAAATATGTAACCTATAATGTGAATACTGATATTACCCATCGTTATCAGGTACTAACGGGTAAAAGCGATAACGTTTACGTTAAAAACTACAGCATGTTACTTGGTTTTTCGCCTAACAACGAAAATTATCTAAAAGAAGATGCCAACGATGCGCAGATTGGTATGTACACCATTTTTGCACCGACAGATGATGCGGTTGAGGCCTATGCAAAGGTGCTGTTAAAATATTATGCAAAAAACAGGTTGCAGCCCGGAAATTATAAAGCACAGCTGAACGAACTGTTTTCTTTAAGGTCCGATATCATCAGGGATTTTATCAATTCCCATTTATATAGAACTACGGTATGGCCAAGCAAATTTAATACGGTTAACAGCTTTTTGGGCGAAGCCACGAAACTTACGCCTGCTAACGTGGTAGATAAACAATTTTTAAGTAATGGATTGTTTTATGGCGTAAACGCGGCCCAAAATGCCAATGTATTTTCAACCGTGTATGGGAAGGTAAATTTAGATCCTACCTATTACATTATGAAACAGGCGCTTGATGTATTGGGTTATGCTATTCCGATTAAAACAGCCTCTTTAAAATACATTGTTATTCCCATTCCTGATGCCACCCTGGTAAGTTTAGGGTTTTCATACGATCCCTTTTATCCTTCCTCTCCAATTAGGGGCGATCTCAATATTTTAAGGCGACTCTTGCAAACGCATATTATCCCACTGGGCGACCGTGCAGTGCCAAATTTTGCCACAACAGCTGGTATTTTAGAAACTTCGGGTGGTGAATACATTAAGTACAACAATGGTTTTTTCTCTTCAGCTGGCACAGAAGATTTACCAGCAGTTGCAGATAAAAGTATTAAGATCGATTCGGTTGCCACAGCTGTTAATGGAGCTGATGCCTATGCTGCCAAAGTACTGATGTATACGGTACTTCCGGTAAGCAAGCATATCGAAAAATATGGTACGCTAACAACCGATCCTTATTATTCTTTCTTTCAGTACCTTAAAAATAACGTTACGCTTTATACGGCTGCTACAGGTGCAATTCAAGGGGTTACCGATGGAAGTTCTTACACCGTTTTTATTCCTACAAATGCGGCTATACAAGCTGCGGTAACCGCAGGATTATTGCCAAAACTAGCCAACGGAGCACCAAATTATGCGCCAACAGATGCCGGAGATATTAGCAAGGTGGCCAAATTTATCCAATACCATATTATTAAAAGCACGGTAGCAAGCGACGGACAGAAAACAGGTTCTTTTGAAAGTTTGCTTAAAAACGATTCGGGAGATGCAGCCAAGGTTACTGTATTTACCAATACCACCAATACACTCACGCTAAGAGATGTAACCAATACTTCTGTAAATGTTTTGCTCGGTACAACCGATAGAAGCAACGTATTATCTAACAGAACGGTGATTCACCAAATCAATTCTTATTTAAAATATCAATTCTAAACCGAGATGACTAAAAGATATAATTATAGTTTTTTTATTTTACTATGCTGTTTGTTGGTATCATCACTAGGCTATGCACAACAAATTAACTACGTAAAGGGTAAGGTAATTGATAAAAAAGATAAGCAGCCCATTATTGGTGCATCTGTTGTAATTGTTGATAAAGATAAAAGGGTAATTAAAGGCGTTTCGACAGATATTGATGGAAACTATTCTTTGCCAGTAGCAGATAAAACCTACAGAATATCGGTTTCATATATTGGTTATAGGTCTTCGGCACCTGTTAATATCGATAAGGCTATTATTAATTTTCAGTTGGAACCTTCTGAAAATCAGATGGATGAAGTTCAGATTGTTTCGAGGGCAAAAACGAACAATGGAAGTGGAATGACGATTGATAAACGCGATCAGACTTCGGCTACCGTTACCATCGATGCCAAAGAACTAGAAGACCTCCAATCGGCATCAATTGATCAGGCCTTGCAAGGCCGCATGGCAGGGGTTGATATTACCGCCAGTACAGGCGACCCGGGCGCGCCGATGCAGATCCGTATCCGCGGTACATCTTCTATTAATGGTGCTACCGATCCCCTAATTGTATTGGATGGTATGCCTTACGACATTACCATTCCTTCTGATTTTAACTTTGCCACCTCTGATGAGAACAATTATGGTCAGTTATTAAATATTGCCCCATCCGATATTAAAGAAATTAGCGTGCTAAAAGATGCCGCGGCTACAGCGGTTTGGGGATCGAGAGCAGCAAACGGTGTATTGATTATTACCACTAAAAGAGGTTCAATTGGTCCGCCAGCTATTTCCTATAATTTTAAAGGTTCGTATTCTAAACAGCCAAGTCCGATTCCGATGTTGGATGGTAACCAGTATTCGTCACTCGTTTTGGAAGAATATTATAATGCGGGCCGTCAGTTTTCTACTTCAGAATTTGCAAAGCAATTTCAATATGATCCGAACGATCCCTATAATTACTATAATTATAGCAACAATACCGATTGGTTATCGGCCATAACGAGGGTAGGGTACCTTCAAGATCATAACCTATCTATTTCCGGTGGTGGCGAAAAAGCCAGATATCGTGCTTCGGTAAATTATTTTAACCAAACAGGTACTACCATTGGCACCGATTTAAACCGTGTTTCGGCAAGGGTGAATTTAGATTATATGGTGTCGAACAAAATCAGGTTCAGTTCTGATATTTCTTATACACATATCGACCAGAATGGACTTTTTACGCAGAATGTTAGAGATGTAGCTTATACCAAAATGCCTAACCAGAGCATTTACGAGTACGATGAGTATGGGAATTTAACTTCAAATTTTTTCAGTCCTGCGGCAACCGCACAAGGCGCTTTCTTCTATAATTTTGATAATAAAAGAGTAACCGGAACTTTTAACCCTTTGGCGATGGCATCAGCAGGTAGCAACCATCAATTGGGAGAACGGATTACACCAAAATTTAGTTTACAGTACGAAATCTTGCCAAGTGTGTTACGCCTGAATGGAAGTTTTATGGTAAATATTAACAATACCAAAGTAAAAACCTTCCTTCCACAGATTGCTACAGGCCGCCCTTATACCGAATCGGTTGTCAATACGGCTTCAGATGCTGATGGCGATTCATTCACCATGAACACCAGTATGACCTTGGCTTATACGCCTAAACTGAACGATAAACACGATATTGTTGGCTTTTTGCGCTTTGATAGCGAAGATAGCCGCAGAACCGGGCAGTACCTGTTTTCTACCAATACCGCATCATCATATTTATCCGACCCATCTGTTGATAGCCGCACCAATTACACGGGTTCTGCAAGCTCATCTTTAGGGCAAACCAGGTCAGTTGGTTTATTGGCGAATGTTCAATATAAATTTTTAGACCGTTATATCATTAATGGTAGTATCAGGGGCGATGGTAATTCCAGGTTTGGTGCTGCTAACCGATATGGTATTTTTCCTTCAGTTTCTGGCCGTTGGCGGATATCTGGCGAACCTTTTATGAAAAAGGCCAATAAATATGTAGATGATTTTAGTTTAAGGGCCAGCTACGGTAAAAGTGGTAATGTGCCGCGTTACGATTATTCTTATTTCAATATTTATCAGAATTACGGTTTTAGTTATTTGGATAATGCAGGGGTGTATTCTACCAATATGGAATTAACCGATTTAAGGTGGGAAACTGTTACTCAATCCAACCTCGGCATTACCTTAAACCTCTTTAAAAACTTAAATATCGATTTCGATTTATACCGTAAACGTACTACCGATCTGTTTTATCCAGGCTTACAGGTAGCGAGTTATAACGGTTATGGAGGGGTTGATATGAACGTGGGTACTATGGATAACCAGGGATGGGAAGTAAACCTGAATGCTACTGTGATCAAAAAGAAAAAGATAAGACTAGATCTTGCTTTCAATATTGCGCACAACGAAAACGTAATCCGCGAGGTTTCGCCATTATACCCCAGAGAAAATAAAGGTAGGGTAACCAGCAACAATGTGTATAAAGTATTTGTGCAGGAAAATAATCCTTTCGGGTCGTTTTACGGTTTCAAGTTTAAAGGTGTATATCCTGATAAAAACGCAACAGTTGCATTGGATGAGAACGGAAACCAGATTGTTGGACCTAACGGCGATAAAATTTATATGCGTTTTGCCTATCCATCCATCGATTATGTTTTCCAGCCTGGCGATGCCATGTATGAAGATATCAACCATGATGGAAACATCGATTATAAAGATATTGTGTACCTCGGTAATGGTAACCCGAAATTAACAGGAGGATTTGGATCTAACCTAACCATCAACGGAAACCTTCGTTTAGGTTTTAACTTTACTTTCCGTACCGGATACGATATTATCAATGGTACTAAAATTAACACCACCAATATGTACGGTTTTAATAACCAAAGTACAGCGGTATTGCGCAGGTGGAAAAAAGAGGGGGATGTTACCGATATGCCGAGAGCCATGTACGGTACAGGTTATAACTTTTTAGGTTCCGACCGCTATATTGAAGACGGATCATTTTTAAGATTAAGCTCGGTGGTGTTAAAGTACGATTTTGGCAAAACCTTTATGAAGAGGTTGGGTATGAAATCGCTTACCACCAATCTAACCGTTCAGAATATCTTAACATTCACTAAATATACTGGTCAGGACCCAGAGGTGCCAATTAAGTTAAATGGGTCGAACACGGTGATAGATAATTCCACCACGCCGCCAATTAAAACAATAACTTTTGGTTTAACTGCTAACTTTTAATTCAAAACTGATGAAAAATATTTTATATAGCACTTGTTTATTGATGATGCTGGTGATGAGCAGCTCCTGCAACAAATGGCTTGATCTTCAACCTCGAGATGGGATTACCAGACAGGAATTCTGGAAAACGAAAGAAGATGTTTTAGCAGCAGTTTCTGGTTGTTATACCTCTTTACTGGCGCCTCCTCCGGGTATTGGCGATAAATCTTTATTGGAGTACATGTTTATGTATGGCGAGCTTAGGGCAGATATGATTGCAGCCGGGCCTAGTATTACAACAGAAGAAACGGATATTATCAATGTAAATATTACCCAGGATAATACAACAGCAAGATGGGCAGCATTTTACCGAACCATTAACTATTGCAATACGGTACTCGATTTTGCGCCTGGTGTTAAAGCTACCGATCCCACTTTTACCGATGCAGCATTGAACGGTTATGTGGCCGAAGCGCTTACATTAAGAAGTCTCATGTATTTTTACCTGTTGCGCACTTTTAGAGATGTACCCTTAAAATTAACAGCCACGGTAAAAGATACCGATTTACAGGATCTGCCGAAAACCAAACAGGCCGATATTTTAAAACAGATTGTTGCCGACTTAAAAAAAGCAGAGCAGGGCGCGGTTACCACTTATGGTAGCACAAGATTTGATAAGGGTAGAGTGACCAAATTTACCGTAAATGCGTTGCTGGCCGATGTGTACCTGTGGATGGAAGATTATCCGAACTGTATTACCGAGTGTAATAAAATCATCAACTCGCAAAGATTTGCCCTGGTTGGTGCAGGTTCTGGCTGGTACAATAATGTGTTTTTTAAAGGCTCATCCATCGAAACCATATTTGAATTTGACCAGGCGATTGAAAACCCATTTTATACTTTATTGGTAAATACAAGACGACGTTTTATAGGTTCCCCGTTTTTGAGTACCGAAATCTTTATTCCAGATGACGTTGATCCGGATAATAACTATGATATCAGACCTGGCTCTTATTATAATGCGGCTTTTACCATTCAAAAGTATGGTACGGAAAATCCTTCTTACGTAAAATGGCAGGCATATCGTTATTCAGATATCATGATGATTAAAGCCGAAGCTTTGGCCTTAACCGGAGGTGGTGTAGAAGCTTTGGCATTGGTTGATGAACTGAGATTAAGGCGTAATGCTGTAAATGCTACAAAAGTTACTGTAGATCCTTCAGAAACTGAAGCTTTGTGCGATTATATTTTGGCCGAACGTGCCAGAGAATTTGCTTTTGAAGGCAAAAGATGGTTCGACCTTTTACGCCATGCCAAGCGCAATAACTATAGCCGTATTGATATTCTGTTAGATCTTGCAGCTAAAACAGTATCGCCTACGCTTCAACAATCGGCCATTACCAAATTTAGAGATCCCAATAGCCATTACCTGCCGATTTATCAGAGCGAGTTATTTACAGATCCTAATCTTGTACAAAATCCATTTTACACTAAATAGAATAAGTGATATGAAAGTGAAATTAGACATCCGAAACATTACCTATTTGGTTATACTCAGCGCATTTATAATTTTCGTGATTAATGCCTGTAAAAGAGAAAGTTTAACATTAAGTACTACTGATGATGTAAACATTACCGGATTTTTGGAGAAAAATCCTGAAAAATTTTCTTTGTTTACCCAAATTTTAGAAAGATCGGGTACAAAAGGTTATTTGGCCGCATATGGTAAATACACCATGTTTACGCCTGATAATAATGCAGTTAACGATTGGTTGAAAAGTTTAAATAAAACAGCGGTAGACCAATTATCAGCTGCAGAACTGAAAGACGTTGTTCGTTTCCATGTTTTGCCAGATACTGTTGCTACAGGCAAATTTACCGACGGTAAGTTAACCCAGATCACCCTTTATGGTCAGTATCTGCAAACTGGTGTTACTTTTAAAGATGGTGTAAGTAGTTTTATCATCAACAAACAGGCACTCATTACCCAATCTAATGTAAGGGTAGGTAACGGTATTATCCACGTTATCGACCATGTTTTAATACCATCAACCAAAACATTGGCAGCAAGTATAGAAACGAACAACAGGTATAGTATTTTTACGCAAGCCTTAAAAGAAACCGGATTCTATGATTCGTTGAATTATGTGCAATCGGCTATTCCTGATACTACCCGTCGTTTTCAAACGGTAATTCTCGAATCCGATTCGGCAATACAAGCTGCTGGTTTTAGCAATTATGCGGCCTTAAAAGCCAAACTGTCTAAAACGGGTAATCCAAAAAGCCATACCGATAGTTTGTGGATGTATGTGGCATACCATATTTCTACAGGTGCAAGTTATACACCTGATATTGTTTCTTCACCTTCGTTATCTACTTTGGTGCCTAGTGAAATTGTAACCACAAAATTAGTTGGAACGAAAATCTTATTAAATGATGATGAGTTTAATGGTGTGATTGAGCCCGGAGTAGAAGTAAACAGAACTTTCAGTAATGTTACTACATCCAATGGGGTTTTACACGAATCGAAAGGTTTTTACAAAATTAAACCGAGGGTGCCTACGGGTGTTTTCTTCGATATAGGCGATCAACCGGAATTAAAATTATTAGCGGCCTGGCGTGCGCCCGGACAAACCATTCAGCTTTTACAAAACGGAAAATTGATTACAGCAGGTATTAGGCTCGATGCTTACCGGTCAAATACAATTGGTCCTGTTTATGCTGTTTCCTCAACGCCAATCGGTGCATCTGATGGGAGGAGTTATGCCAACAGAGATGTAATTCAATTTAACCCGACCACCAGTAATACTGCACGTTCGATCTGGATGGAAATCAGAACACCTATGCTGGTAAAAGGTAAATACAAAGTTTGGATCTGTTACACCTACAATGGCTCCGGACCGCTTACACAGGTTGGAGTAGATGTAGGAACAACACAAGAGCAGTTATTACCAAATTTGGTCGATTTTGCGCAAACATTAGGCAGTTCTGGTGTACCTACTGCTAATGCTGCTTTGCCTTCTGCAGATGGGTTAATGTTAACCAACGGCTTTAAACGCTATATGGCTACCACAGCAGATGTAAGTAACGGTGTAAATGGTTTACAGCCTATCTCACAGAATAATTTATGGTCGGTTATGGTCGGGAAATTGGCTGGGGTAGTAGATATTAAAACAACTGATAAACACTGGGTTAGGTTTACTACGCTGCGTGGTAATGGAAGTGGAATTATGAATATGGATATGATTCATTTTATTCCAATTGATGATGATCAGAACTATCCAAGATTTAGTCCGTCGGGCCTGATTTATAAACGTCCATAACTAATTGAGCCATAGAACTAAAAATATAAGTAATGACTAGAAAATATATAATATACGTTGCCCTGCTCAGTATCGGTACAGTTTTATATTCCTGTAAAGATAGCCTGGAACTTCATAACGAGCTTACCAATGTAGATAACAGTTTAGATCTTGCACAAAAGCTAGATGCCCAGGCGAACCTCAGTATTTTTAACGGTTATGTTAAAACTACGGGCTATGATAAGGTGCTTGCGGGTGCTCAAAATTATACGGTTTGGGCACCAACCAATCAGGCTTTAGCCAGTTTAGATGCAGCAATTGTTTCTGATCCGGCAAAATTAAAAGATTTTGTTGCCAACCATATTGCATTATCTACTTTCCCATTAAACAAAGGGGGCGATACTACAAGGTTGAAACTGCTTAATAATAAGTTTGGTGTTTTTACCAGCACTAAATTTGAAGAAGGCACTGTTTCGGCTGCTGGCCAGTTTGTAAAAAATGGGGTATTGTATACCATAGATCAGGCTGTTCCAACCAAACAGAATATTTGGGATTATATGCTAAGCAGTACTGATGGTGCTTTGCAAAAAAACTACATTAATAACCTGTCGATTACCGTTATCGATACCGCAAACGCTACTGTTATTGGTTATAATACATTGGGTAATCCGATTTTTGCACCCAATCCGCCAATGATATCCAGGAATACTTACTGGGTAAATATAGCCGATCTGAGAGACGAAAGTCAGCAATACACTTATTTTATATTGCAGGATGCCGCTTTTACAGCCGAATCGGCAAAACTTTCAACCTATTATCCAAGTATAAATCCGAATTTGAATGCTTCCTACTTTTTGGTGAAAGATTTAACCGTTAAAGGTGTTTACCCGATTGAAAAATTGCCAGATACACTGATTTCTTTACAAGGCGTAAAAGTGCCGATCAATAAGGCTAATATTATCCGTTCCTACAGCGCCAGTAACGGGATGGTGCATGTTGTAAATGCGCTGCCTTTCCGTTTAAAGGATAAAATACCCGAATTTAAAATAGAGGGTGAAAAACCACAGTCCATTAGTGCTGCACGTACGCTTTTATACCGAACAAAACTCGATAATTTAGGGAAAACCTTTAACGATATCGAGGTTTATGACCATAAGTATGCCGAATTTGGTGTGTTTTATACCAAAGCCAATTTACCCGTGGTAAAATATAAAGTTTACGCAAGGGCCATTTCTGGTTTGCCCGGCGACCCACAGGTTGCAGCATTTACGCAGCGTTATTTCTTTTTTAACCCTGCCACAGTAAGTTATACTTTGTTTTATACCCATCTGGTAAACCCCTTAACCTATAACGAAACCTACTTAGGAGAATATACGCCAGCACAGTTTGGCAATTTTCAGGTGAGGTTAACCGCTGCAAACAGTACGAATGTAAATGTAAGTACGCTCATATTGGATTATCTCCGCTTCGAACCAGTTTTACCTTAATTATGAATCTTGCTTTCAAAAAAAATACTATGTATAATTTTACAACGATAAAAAAAGTTTGGGGCATATTGCTTTGCTTACTGGTGTTTGGCTTAGCTGCACAAGCACAGGAAGTAGATTCGATGAAAACCGAAACAGATACCACTACCGTAAAAGTAAAGGCCCGCGCAGTTAAGGGCGAAAGAATAAAGGGTGTTGTGCTCGATGGAAATACTAATAAGCCTTTAGTGGGTATTAATATTACAGTTACTGGTTTTAACGCCGCCATTACCGACGAAAAAGGAAGATTTACCGTAGTGGTACCTGATTACAAGGCCAGTATTATTATTTCTGGTAATGGTTTCCAAACCAAGGTACTACCGGTTTACAAAGATAAAGAGATCAGAACTAAACTTTACCCGTTATCATTTACTTCTGTTTACAATGAGGTAGTTACACCAACAGGCACAATTTCTCAGGCAAGGGCAATACCCGCCATCAGTAATGTGAGTTTGCAGGGTAACTGGGCCAGTAATTCTGAAAGTGTAATGAGTTACGTTCAGGGCAGGGCCGCAGGGGTTAAAGTTACCAGGCGCTCAGGAACGCCCGGAGTAGGCGCCGATGTACTCATCAGAGGGTTTAATTCTTTGTATGCTACAAATCAGCCTTTATATGTGGTTGATGGGATGATTTTCGATGCCAATAATTACGGTACATCGCTCATTAAAGGCCATGTTAACAACCCGCTTCAATTTATCGATGTTCGGGATATTGAAAACATCAGTATTATTAAAGATGCGGCTTCGGCAGCAACTTATGGGGTAAAAGCGGCAAATGGAGTCGTATTAATTACCACTAACCGTGCACACGATCTGGCTACCAATATCGATTTTTCTGGTTACGCAGGTTTTAATTTCAAACCTAAAAACTTACCTGTTATGGGGACTTCTGATTATAGGTTATATCTTTCCGATATTTTAAAAAGTCAGGGGTTAAGCAATAGTGCCATTGCCGCAAAACCTTATATGAACGATAGTCCAACCAATCCCGATTATTTTAAATACCATAACGAAACCAATTGGCAGAAGGAGGTGTTAAAAAGCAGTTTCGATCAGAACTATTTTTTAAAGGTAACCGGTGGTGATAATATTGCCAAGTATGCATTGTCTGCTGCTTATGCCAGAGATAGGGGGGTAATTGATAGTACTGATAATTTAAAATACAGTACAAGGTTTAATAGCGATTTAAACCTGACTAAAAAACTACAGGGAAGCACTAGTTTATCGTTTACCTATACCGAACAGCGTTTAAAAGATCAGGGAATTGCTCCTGTAACCAATCCGCTGTTTTTAGCTTTGGTTAAATCGCCTTTTATGGCCAGGAATGAAATAAATTCAACTGGGGCAGTTTCACCGAATTTAGCGGATTATGATACCTTACAGGTGAGTAATCCAAGAGCTTTAATCGAGAAAGGACAAAATTTAAAAAAGGCTTATCGGTTTTATGGAAACATCAATTTCGATTTTACTTTCAACAAAAACTTTAAACTATCTAACCTAAGTGGTGTAACTTACGATAAAACACAGGAAACACTTTTTATTCCAAGAAAAGGGGTAACCAACGATACACTTTCCAACTATGTAGGCGATAGTCGTTTAGGTACACAGGTAGGAAGGTTTTTTAATGTGTTTAACGATCTGCGCTTAACTTACGATCAATCTTTCGGTTCATATAGTAAATTACATGCAATTGTTGGTACACGCTATTCACAGAGCGAAAGCGAACAGGATTATGCGTTGGGTTTTAACTCTGCAACAGATGAATTGATCAGCATTGGGAACAGTAATGCAGCTTTTAGAACATTTGGTGGTGATATTGGGAAATGGCGTACGCTAAACAATTACCTGTCTGCCAATTATAGCTACGCTGATAAATACCTCGTTAATTTTTCGATGGCTGTAGACGGTTCTTCACGTTTTGGTGCAAAGGCCGATCAGGGTTTCTTAAACTTCGATGATGGTTTGAGGATTAATGGAAGCCGTTATGCCGTTTTACCGGCTGTTGGTGCTGCCTGGGTAATCTCTTCCGAGAAATTTATGCGCAATTTACACCGCGTTGACCTTTTGAAATTAAGAATGAGCTATGGTTTGGTTGGAAATGATGATGTAGGGAATTATACCGCCAGAAAATATTATACCTCTCAAAATGTATTGGGCATCAGGGGGATCGTAACCGGCAATTTTGCGAATCCGAATCTACAATGGGAAACCGTTCGCAAGTTTAATACGGGTATTGATGGTTCCTTTTTTAGCGAACGTCTAAGCATCAGTTTAGATTATTGGAGAAACAGCACCAAAAATATGTTAAGCTATCAATTGCTGAGCGTTGTTACCGGTACGGCTTCTTTTATCAACAATAATGGTGGCATGCAGACAAATGGTTTAGATTTAGCCTTAAACGGCCGGATTTTAAATGAAAAACTAAAATGGGATGCGGGTTTAACCATCGGTACATCAACCAATAAAATTACCAGTTTACCTGATGGAAATTCAGTTATAACCAGTTATGCAGGTGGTGCTTATATCAGCCAGGTTGGTCAGTCGGCCAATCAGTTTTACGGTTATAAAACCAATGGTGTTTTTGCAACCAATGCAGAGGCCGCTGCCTCAGGTTTATCTAGCCGCAACAGTTTAGGAGCACTGGTGCCATTTACAGGGGGAGATGTAAGGTTTACCGATAGCAATGGCGATAAGATCATTGATGATGCCGACCGCACCGTTATTGGTAATCCTAATCCGGATTTATTTGGAAGCTTTAACAACACCTTCACCTACAAAAACTGGAGTTTAGATGCTTTAATCACCTTTGTTAGTGGTAACGATATTTACAATTATACCAGGGCTCAATTAGAATCAGGAAGCACTTATTACAACCAAACGCCAAATATTGGCAACAGGTGGAGAGGTGATGGACAAGTTACATCGGTACCAAAAGCTACTTATGGCGATCCGGTAGGGAACGCCCGTTTTTCTGACCGCTGGATTGAAGATGGTTCTTACTTACGTTTGCGAACCGTTAATGTAACTTATAATGTACCCTTAAAACTGAAAGCCATTAAGTACGCAAAAATTTACGCTACGGCTAATAACCTGTTTACAGTAACCAATTATTTAGGTTATGATCCTGAATTTAGTAACTCAGGAAGCTTATTTAGCCAGGGTATAGATACTACACTTGAGCCGCAGTTCAGATCGTTTCAGCTAGGTGTTAGAGTTGGATTATAATTAAGAAAGATATACTCATGAAAATGAACATAAATAAAAAAATTGCATCCCTTTTACTGTTGGGGATTTTATCGGCAGGTTCGTGGTCTTGCAAAAAAATGCTTGATGTACCTACCGAAGATAAATTGGATAGTGTAAATGCTTTTAAAACAGTATCTGATGCAGATGCGGCGGTTGTTGGTATTTACGGCCAATTTTTGGGCCTGGAAAAACTGTATGTCCTGCAGAACGAACTGCGTGGCGATCTAGTGGATGTGACCTCCAGATCAAGTGCCGATCTGCAGGAGTTATCATCACATACCGAAACAAAAAACAATCAGTATGTAGACCCAAGACCATATTATCAGGTGATTGTGAATTGTAACGATGTGCTCAAAAACTTTAAAATGATGGTCGATGATCGCCGGATGAGTGTTGATGATTACAACAAACGCTATTCAGATATTGCCACATTAAGGAGCTGGATTTACCTGCATTTAGGTATTCAATATGGCAGCGTACCTTATATCACTGATGCGATAGAAACGGTAGATGATTTAAAAAAACTGGCCAATTACCCAAAAACACCATTCGATCAGCTCCTGGATAAATTAATCACCTTTAACGAGAGCCTGCCCTATAAAGAAGCTTATGCTTATCCAACAGGCACATCATTATTGGTAACCATTGATGGGAATTATACCCAAAAACTGTTTGCATCAAAGGCTTTCCTGTTGGGCGATCTTTACCTGTGGAAAGGCAATTATATTAAAGCAGCCGAAAATTATGCCAAGCTGATGAATGCCGAAAATGGCAATGCGAATGATAACTTTAGGTTTAACTTTTACAAAATCAATAACTCTGGTGATGTAGCTTATGCCAATTTAGCCGTTCTGTTTAGTAGAAGTGGGCAAGATGCCAGTAGTTTGATAAATAGTTTAGATGCAGGTTGGCGTGCTATTTTTGCCTTGCCAACCACATCGAACCCATGGAGCACTGAGTGGTTATGGGCCATGCCTTATAATACCGCTTTTAAACCTGTAAACCCAATGATTGATTTGTGTTCGCCACTTAAAAGCTATCAGATAAAACCTTCGCAGGCTATAAAAGACTTGTGGAATAGCCAGGTCACCACTAGCGGCGTTCCTTTCGATCCGAGGAGCAAATTATCCTTCAATGCTTCTGCCATGGGCGATGAAATTACCAAACTAACCGATAATGGCGGTAAGTGGGGCATTTACAGGGCGCCTTTATTGCACCTGCGTTTTTCGGAAGCTGCTAATAGAGACGGACAGACCAAATTGGGCTGGGCATTGCTAAACACGGGGATCAGGAATACCTATTATGTAGGTACCATTACTGCCGGAGCACAGGCCCCTGTTTCAGTAGCTGAATTAAATACGATGATTACCCCTTATCCGCAAACCTCACCTTATTATTTCGATGCCAGAAAAAATAACGATGTTTCGGGTACCTGGTACCGTAATTGTGGCATTAGAGGTAGGGCAGTAGTAAATGCGATCGATGTAAGCTATCAGACGGATATGATAGGCTTAGAAGGCAAATTAATTGATGAGGCCGCATTGGAACTTGCTTTTGAAGGTAACCGCTGGCCTGATTTGGTCCGTATTGCCCGAAGACAGAATAACCCAGCCTTTTTAGCAGATCGGATTTACCAAAAACTGTTAAAAGCAGGCAACCCTAATGCAAGCCTTACCAGGCAAAAATTAATGGATCCGGCCAATTGGTATCTGCCGTTTGATTGGAAATAAAAGGTTGTAATGAAGCTGTATCATAAATGTAATTGTCATCCTGAAGAGTAATTTATTTTATAAATTAATATAAATGACAGGAAATATTAATGGAGATAAATCGCCTCAAAGTATCGTCATTGCGAGAAGGCTTTTTCA
>NZ_JBWKXA010000008.1:0-230646 GCF_059422505.1 Pedobacter sp. GW821-FHT01D05
AACGCTTACCAAGCTTTCTTCTTGTAATACTATTTGGAAGAAGAAAATCAGTTGGATAAACCAAAGGAGATGACGATACTTCAAGACCGTTTATCTCCTTACCTAGATTATAGCGGTCGTCATTCCCGCGCAGGCGGGAATCTTAATGCGTATTGCATGCTAGTCTTTAATTAATTATTAGAACCACCCACAACATAGATCCTGACCACAAAGTAGCTATTTGACTATCAAGAACAATAAACACAACTAATAAAACAAGTTCAGGAGGACGAACGCCCATGGAATGACGCCCGATTTTGAACTAAACAAAAAAACCAACAATCGAACACCTGTTCAACTGTTGGTCTTGTATACGTTTTCAATTAACAATTTTCAGTTCGCACAATCCAAACTGTCAACTGTTAACTGCCAACTGAATTATCCTTTCATAATCGAATGGCCCATTTTATCTCTTTTGGTGGTTAAATAACGCTCGTTATGTACGTTACTTGCAATTTCGATCGGGATGTTTTCCACCACTTCTAAGCCATAACCAATTAAACCAGCTCTTTTGGTTGGGTTATTACTCATTAAACGCATTTTAGTCACTCCTTCCGATCGCAGGATCTGTGCACCTACACCATAGTCGCGTTCGTCGCCTTTAAAGCCTAATTTAATGTTCGCTTCTACCGTATCGAAACCGGCATCCTGTAAGTTGTACGAACGTAATTTATTGATCAGCCCGATACCTCTACCCTCCTGGTTCATGTATACCACTATACCTTTACCTTCTTTTTCGATCATTTCCAATGCTTTGTGCAACTGCGGACCGCAATCGCAACGGCAAGACCCAAAGATATCGCCCGTTACACAAGAGCTGTGTACACGCGCTAAAATCGGTTCGTTGGCATTCCATTCGCCTTTAGAAATCGCTAAATGGGTGGCATTGTTATCTAACTGGGTATAAGCCGTCATTTTAAAATCGCCCCAAGCGGTAGGTAAATCGATGCTCACCTCTTGTTTAATCAAACTATCTATGGTTAAACGGTAAGCGATTAAATCTTCGATTGATATAATTTTTAACTGGTGCTGTTCGGCAATTTTAAACAAATCAGAAAGTCTGGCCATTTCGCCATCTTCTTTTAAAATCTCGACCAATAAACCTGCAGGTTTCATGCCCGCTAAACGCGCTAAATCTACCGCAGCTTCTGTATGACCTGCACGGCGGATTACGCCACCATCTTTGGCAATTAAAGGGAAAATATGTCCTGGTCTGCCCAGCTCTTCTGGGTTGGTTTTAGGATTAACCAGGGCCAGCATGGTTTTAGAGCGGTCGCTTGCAGAGATCCCTGTGGTACAACCGTGTCCAACCAGATCTACGGAAACCGTAAAATTAGTTTCGTAAGCGGCTGTATTTTTACCCACCATCAGGTTGAGGTTTAACTCTTTACAACGTTCTTCTGTTAGGGGCGCACAGATTAAACCACGGCCGTAAGTAGCCATAAAATTGATGATCTCGGGCGTTGCATTTTCGGCTGCCGTTAAAAAATCACCTTCGTTCTCTCTATTCTCGTCATCTACAACAATAATCACTTTACCAGCTTTTATATCTGCGATGGCCTCTTCTATTGTGTTTAATTTTGTTTGCATGTTATAAACATTATGGGGCAAATGGTGTGTAAAGCGTATTAAAATCAGTTTTTACCACAAACAATAACCCGTACAAATGTACAACCTTATTGAGCAATATTTGGATTAAAATATCATCTGTAAGTAAAGGAAAAGACGCCTATTTTTTCTTCTTTTTAAACAGCTGAACGAAGAGCTGTTTGTAATAATTTACATCAAACAAGGCCGAGTCTACGGTAGCTTTATAGGTCAAAAAGGCGGCCAGCGGCGATAAAACAATTACGGCAATCCACATCCCGAATATCGGGTTTAAATTACCTTCGCGTGCCGATTTTTCGGCCACTGTGGTAATAATGTGGTATACCAGGAAGAAACAAATGGCAACCACCACAGGTAAGCCCATGCCTCCTTTTCTGATAATGGCACCCAATGGTGCACCTATAAAAAACAACAGGATGCAAGATGCGGCCAGGGTAAATTTACGCTGGTATTCTACTGTGGTAAAAATAATCTCTCCGGTTAAATCGGTTTGGCGCGGGGCCCAGTTGGGTACGTGCTGCATAATATTCGCCACCGTATTGTTTGCATTATCGAGCGCCAGTTTCCGCGATCCGTTCGGGATACTCTTCAGTATTACATCATCAATCGCTTTCGGCACGGCTTTTACTTTGGTATAACCCTTAGTTACATTAAACTGCTTAAAGTTGCTGGTGAGGTTGGCAATGGTCCGCATTTGCAGCGTATCCAATTGTTTGGTCAGCGAGTCGCGCTTTTTCACGATCCCTTTCAGGTTTAACATGGGCGTACTGTTTCCGAAAGCATTCGGATCGGTGGTATTACCATCAAAAGACGACATATCGAAACGCGGTGAGGTTTCTTTAAAACGGTTCCGCGTAAAAATCTGCCTTGGGTTGTACATCCCATTTTTCGAAGATTGCTCTTCATACTGCACACCATTTTTAAGGTAAAGTACCAAAAACTTACCATCGGATGTTTTATTCATTTTACCCTCTCTGGCCAGAATTACTTTTGGAATCCCGTTATTTTCACGGTGATCGTAAATCATGATATTGTGCAGCGTACCATCTTCCTCTTTCGAATCGACACGGATGGCATAACCCGGAATGGCATTATTAAAAACCCCTGGTTTGATTAAAAATGAAAGTTTTTTGTTCCTGATATCGTACAGTAGCGAGCCAAATTTGAGGTTGGCTTTAGGCAGCATGTAGTTGGCAAAAAAGAAGGAGGCTATGGTGAGCATCAAAATCACCACAAACAGCGGACGCATGGCTTTCTGTAAAGAAATCCCCGCCGATTTAATGGCCACCAGCTCATAATTTTCGCCCAGTGTACCAAAAGTCATGATGGAAGAAAGCAGTACCGATAGTGGCAGTGCCATCGATACGTTGGCGGCCGAGGCATAATACATCAGCTCCAGAATGGTGTACCATTCGAAACCTTTTCCAATTAAATCATCAATCCATTTAAACAGAAAAAACATCAATAGAATAAACATCATAACAAAAAATGTTGCTATGAATGGCTTCACAAATGCTTTTATTAATAGAAGATGTATTTTTTTCACCTTACAAAGGTAAACAATACGAAGATAATATTACGCACCCAAAACGCTAATCAGATAATCGATCTGGTTATCCCAGATTAATTTTTTCTCTGCAAGAAGCTCATCGGTCGTAAAATCAGTAATCGAGAGGGCAACATCATTGGTTAGTTCGTCCTGTACAATTTCCATCTCAAAATAACATTGAGGTTCATCATCCAGCCACTTAAATTTAACGAGTTTATTTTCTTTAATGGAAACCAGTTTTGCTTTTTGCTGCTCATCGTCCCAGGTAAAAGTATATACCTGATCGCGGAAATTCACATCGTCCGCAAACCATTGCGATAAGCCGTTTGGTTCACTTATAAAACTATACAATATTCTTGGTGACGATCTAACTTCGTACTCTAGTGTAAATTTTTTCTTTTCTGCCATGTTAGTACACTACCAGGATAATTTCCGGACTATTTTTTAATATTATTTTTCTAAAGAAAGGTAATTTATTCTATATCTGCAACAATATAATTTTTATTGGTTCCAGGTGCATCAGTTCATTGGTCATTGGTTCATGAGTCAGTAGTCATTCCCCTCGTTAGTTCATACCAGAAGGCTATTTTGATGACGAACGCAGGGTGGTATTTGATTAATCGGCTCCTAATTTCTGCTCAACATCTGCAATACTAACCAATAAAAAATCTGATGTTTATATAAACCTGATATGATTAAGAAAAAGATGCCAAGTAGCTGACCCACTTTGCGGGGGAGTAAAGAATACCACTAAACCTGTTATAAAAAGCGGGCGTGAAGGTCTTTCAACATATAAGGAATTTTAGTCCATTTAAGTTTTCGATTGAACTGATATGAACCTGATCTGTCTTGTATGGTTAAGAAAGGCAGATAATTGTTGAAATTATTTCAATATAGAACAGGCAAAATGTTGTTTACCTTTCTCTACCTATTCTTTACCCTTTGTTTACCTTTTATTTACCCTTTCTGTACACCAAGTTAACCCCAGGCTTACCCCACGGTTACCTTTTCTTTACCCTGGCGTTACCTAATTTATTACCTAAAAGGTAAAGAATTGGCGAATATCAGCTATAGATAAGGTTACCTTAGGGATAACTTGGTAGCACCAAGGGGTAATCAATCTTTTTGAAACCATCAATTTTATCAGCACAAATGGCCAGTTGAAATATCCCCCGCACCTACCGTAAGCGATAAACTTGATCATATGCTAAGACCAGGAATGCGGTTAATTCTGCGGTATCTGCCGAAATGCTGCGTTTTGTTGTGTTGTTAATTTCTAAAAACAGGCTACCATTAAGACCTAAAATGGCTGCAACCGCCCTCCAAAAACAATCAAATTTACTGAGCAATAGGCCTTTAAAGTATTTTTCAAATTTCTTTTTAATAGAATGCATATTTATTCTATATTTGCAACTCTTAAAAATAACCACATCGATATTTACGTTATGTAGTAAATATTAAGCCCGGCGGGGTAGCTCAGATGGTTAGAGCGCAGGATTCATAACCCTGAGGTCGGCAGTTCGATCCTGCTCCCCGCTACCATAAGGAAACAGCATATCTTTGTTGTTTCCTTATTTTATACACACAAATCACTATATATCAATTAAATATACCTCTCCCATTACCGGTTCGACATTTTCCAACCAGTTAACCTCCACCAAAGTAATTTTGAGTCTAAAAAGGCCTATTTATCATACGCTGAGTGAATATTTGACTTGTTCGACTTTTCCTTAAGGATCTTTCTATCCATATGCGCATTTTTTTTGTTGTGAATCTTGGCCATGAGTATGATTTCTGCAATTGTAGATTTAAATGCCAATGAATTCATCGCAAGGATGCAGGAGCTTGTTTCAAAAGGGGGGATTGTTACCAGAGGAGTCCAGTTCAAGGAACAAGAGGTGCCACACTATATAGACCTTATAATTGAATATATGCTGAAGAATAATAAATTGCTTTCGGGCGAGGGTGTTCAACTGCTAAAAAAGCTAAAAAATGAGCGCCTAGACTTTGTCTCTATTTTAAATATTCGAGCTCATATTGAAGGCCTTTGGAGCATTAAGAAAAGAGTTGAAACGCACAGTGATCATATTGACCTATTGCGAATATCCACAGCCCTGCAAGCTTCAGATATACTGTTCACAGATAAAGCAAGAAAATCCGATTTGAGGGAACTGGAATTTGATGTAAAATATGGTACGAAAGTGCTATCGGGAACTAGCGAGGATATCGAATACTTTGAAAAATTCTTGCATAATTTGATTGAAACTAATGGTTCACTGAATCAAAAGCGGAACTAACCTCAAAACCATAAAATGTCAGTCAAAACAAAACAGGCAATTACAAAGTGCCTCAATAAAATTGCAGATGGCTCTTTCGATGAGGAGACCCTGAGGTCACTTCTCATCATATCCCGTGAGCACATAAAATCTAATGGACTTATAAAGGAACTTGCACATTTCGTCGCCCACAGTGACAGAAATCAAGGTATGTTTCATAAAAAGGTTAATAATAGGTATGCCAAACAGAAGCTGATGGATTCTCAAATGAAGGGTGCAGATGCAAAGGAGTTGATGGAAAAAATTAAAACTGAAGACGAGCTGAGTGACTTTCTTTTGGGTGGAATTTCGATTTATAAAATCGAGTCGAAACTTTTCCATATCCTATACTCGGATGGACTGGAAGATATCCCAGAAGCCCATTTAATAAAGTATACAAATTTCACAAAGACCGAGGTGAAAGAACTTTTTGATCGTCATTATTATAAAAAAGAAGGATTTCACTACCTGAGCACCTTGAAAACTAGATTGCTTAATAAAAAAATTAGTGAGCTGGAGAATATCAATGACGAGGAAAGAAAAACATTTGAAAAGCATAGATCAGGTTCAGAAATATTAATAGCTAATATTGAAAGTAAAATTGACCAAATCCAAAAGGTTATTCGAGGTGTAATATACTATACGTCAGTATTCGATTTAGAAACCTTCAACAACGAAATAGAGGCGAGTTTAACTATGGTTATAAAATCGTTCTCAATAGACTTAAAATACATACAGACCGTCAATAACCGCAGTCATGATATTTTACTTTGTATAATGTCACTGTTACATGATAGTAAGTTTATACTCTATGATAAAACTGAGGCAAGAAACTTTCTTGGTCTCTATCTTCATTCCCAGGATGATAATAATAGTCAGGACATGGATAGTCCATCAATCTATGAAAAAGGAGTATTGGCGCTATTTACCTGCGGGACGGGTGTTACTTTCCCTCTATATGTTTCTGATTTGCTTGTAAAGGAATATATCAGCGCTGATGAGTTTAACGAATTTCCTGAATTAAAAAGCTTTTCAGAATCACCGTGGATTACAGCAGAACGAATTGATGATAAACTTCAGCTTGTCCGTTAGCAGAATGTATTCCGCAGATTTTCAACAATGGAGAAATCAATCCGTATGTTAATACATAAAATTACGCTAACCATATGAATAGCAAACCTCACCACTTCAAATACAAACGCCTGACCAAGGCTGGAAACAGTTCCTTACGGCTAAGACCAGAATGCTTGCAGCCTACGATATACCAAAAGAACAAGGCAGTAACAGCCAGGTAAAAACTAGACATGGCCTAGTCACAGAAGCTGAATCTAGAAAATGGCTTAGCAAAACTGTATGGTATTACATCCGGCTTTATTATCTTGCCCGTCATTTCAAGTTCCGAGGACATGGTGTACTATGATGCGATCATATACGACCAGTTGGAATCACCGGTACTCTGGGTTCAGGACAATCCCCATTCTAGAAAGGCAAGGGCACATTGGCTCCACCTCACCAAAAGAACACAAACCGATAATCTGCTGGTTACAGCAAATTTACACAGCAAGTAAAATTGACAAAAACGGCGTAAATACACTTTAGTTTATGCAACCAAGATTAAGGGTAAACAGTTAAATCTCATTACAAATATTAATCGTCTAAAACAATTGGAGTTACCAGTTTCGCCTATTTCTTATCTGCAGAAAATAAATCGAGCTTTTGATTTATAGAAAGCATACACTTGAAAACCAGATCGAAATAAGAAAGCGCAATATCACGTGAGAATTCCTGTTGATAAAGCTGGGAAAATGTTGAAGATAACGTCGTGATCTCTGTTTTCACGCCAGGCTTGATCGGTTGCCCTGTTTTTAAGTTATTTTTAACCTCTTCAAAACTGAACATAAAACCAGTAAATTTTGTCGGTGCCTCTTTAATAATTTCTTTTGTCTCCGCATGGGAATAGGGATTTCGAATGTTCTTTCTAGCTGCCTCCAACTCATCAAATTCCTTCTGGATTAATAAACCCTCCTCTAAAGCAAGTTTTAAGGAGGTTGATAAAACGACACCATCATACTTCGTTATAGCCTCAACAGTAAGCTTGTTATATAAATCTGGCTCCGAGTAGTTTACTCCAAGTGTATACTTTTGAATTAGCGCCAATTTGATCAGTCTTTCCGCAAAATGATTGGTCGCAAAAATACTCACCTGAAATAGCTCTAGCATCAGGGATTTCAAAATTTCCAATCGAATTGAGGAAAGAGAAAGAAAATGATCAGCCTTTGGTTCGAGATATTTTGCGACCGACAGGTAATTTAGCTTAGTTTTCTCCGTAAATTCCTGAATAAATAATTGTTCCATAAATTATATTTAACTTAATTATTTGCTTCCCTTTTAGCTTATTATGATGCAAAAGGATCTGTGCATTAATTGATATATCGTGCACGACTGCAGTTATCCCATTAATCGCTTAGTCAATACCCATCCAAAAACCTGTTCAACTATGCAATTGGCTATTTCGATCATTCCGATAACTGCCTCAAGCTTGTTTTCCTCAGAAACATCACTATCCGTTCTTCCAATAAAGGTGCGCACCTTCCCATCTTTCATTTTACTAAACGCCGTTGCGCCATGGATATGCTTACTACTGAAATGTACAAAACCTGAGCTTTCCTCATATACTTTTTTCATCCAGGGATATCGTGATGTTTCTTTTTGAACCAAATAACGATCTGTCATCGGCTTATTATCCCGATCCTTCATCAGATCAATCCGTTCTCCTAAAAGGACTTTTCTGGCAAATTCATGCGGATTACTTACTAACCAGCTTGCTGTAAGGCGCAGATATGTATCCAAAAAGGGTCTTACCAAGTGGGCCGCAGAAATGTAATTTGAATTTCTCATAAGCGTAATGAAGCCAAAACTGAGCGACATGGCGCGATTAAGGACACCTGCCACATAAAAATCTAGATCGTAAAGGCCATTCCCTGAATACATCACCTCTTTACCCAGACTCAGGAATCTTTTATCGAAAGTTTCCAGGCGCTGCAAATAGAAAACAACCCATCCTTTCAGCTCATCATCTCTAGTGTCAGCGGGGATGACATTGTCTTGTAGCGATAAGCTTTGCCAGAATTTTCTTGCATTTAATTTGATAAACTTATCATTCCCTACATGCCAACACTTCTCTCCTTTCTTATTCAGAACCAAGCAGCCTAAATCGCATTCAACCTCATCAGCCTGGTCTGATTGGCTCAAGAATACAGGTTTCATTTCCTCGGGAATTTCTTTTACAGTCTCTTTCCAATTCATAGAAAAATAGCTTTTATTTTTTGTTAGTTTGATTAGCCGCCCTGATAAGGGCTCCAATCCATATAATGAGGCCTTGTGTAAAGCACAACATAAAATGTTCTCGCCTTAGGAAAATGACGCACAATTTGAATTTCTTTTTTATAGCGGAACTCAGCAGAAGAATCATAGCAGTATTGCCTGATCCTTCTAAGCAATTTTGTGTACAAATGAAATATAGCCATTGTCTTGTGAAATATCAACGTCCATTCTTCAAAGGAAACTCCATGTTTTGATCCATCTTTATCTGGCTCAAAATTATTAAAGCTGATAGATCTGCCTAGAATGGCATATTGAGAATGTGATATGGCGTTTCTGATTTGAGGAAAATGGCATTCTTCAAACCCCTTACTGAGCGCTGGCAGATTTTCCTTCAGCCCGGTTTTAATCTGATCTAAGAGCTGGCGACGTGAAAAACTTCCAGGCTTCGCCTTTCCAAATCCATTTATGCTGCAATGCCAATCATAACCTTTTCCCTCTACTAATCTTACCAACTGATAAAACTTTTTCAAAAAAGTTTCACCTTCCCAAATTTTAATGTAAATGAGCATTTCAATCTGAATGGTAAGCTCTTCAGCCGCTATCACATCCTTTAGCTCTGTGTCTGCCTCTATTCCCAAATCAACTGCTTTCTTATAATCCTCAAAACTCGCTACATCTACAGAATTTCCATAATGGGCAATAAAATTGTAGTTAGTCGTCTCACAATGCCCTGCCATGTCATCACCTATATTATAGTATTGCATAAGTTCTTCGGCTCCAGGATTTTCGAAGTCTTCCTCTTCTGATAAAAATGCCCCTTCCATAGCCAGGAGTAGGTCTCCGGGGTGAATTTGATTTTTATTTGCTAACTCAAATAGGCGATTGAAGGCCCCTTCGAGCTCTGATTCGGTTTGGAGTATGAGATCTTGAAAGAGCATTTGCTAATCTATTTAGATAAAAGTCAAATATAAGCTATTCAAACTCACCTTATGATTTAGCAATTCATTATATTTGTGCATTAAGGCAAAGGACCTTAAGATTTTAGGAGAACCTGTAAATGACTTCCCACGAAACAGCAAAGTAATTGGTTACATTCTGATTTTGTGTTTGATCCTATTGATATAAGAGTGCTTATTAATCAATACAGAGTAAGTCTTTAGTTCGAATCCCATTGTGTTCGCCACTCTGGGATTTTTTAAATTTAATATGCTCATTTTTCTACAATTTACGCTCACCGATATTAGGGGCCTCAATCATAACCTGGATGAGCTGCTTGATAAACCTGCCTGGCCATTGCCCGACCCTACGCAGTTTGTCAGGGGAACTGGTAAAATAAGGCCACGAAGGAAAAAAGGATTAAGGAGCTGGGTACATGAAGGCTATCTCTGTGATGTTAAGAAGGGAATTTCGGCACCTGCCATTTATCCTAGTTCGCAGATTCAATTAAAAAATGTTTACCGGAATTTCTATTCGGGAGATGAACAGGTATTGAACCGCTATGAATTTGTTTTTCGCACTAGTAAGATCCCTGGAACAATTTCCGATAATGAAATCAATCGTATTTTTGAGATTTTAGTAAACTCTACCGTAAAGATAAGGATCGGAAACGATCACATTCTCCAATTTTTGTTATCGATATCTACCAACTTAAAAAAGTTTTATAGGGCGAGCAGTACTTTTAAAGCCAAGCAATCTATACAGCAAGGCCTGAGTGATATCAAATTGTGTACACCCCAACTATATTTCCTATTAGACGAAGGAGAACAAGTAGATGAGCACGTGCTGTCCATGGAAAATATTTCGGGATCTAGTAAAGACTATCGCTTATTTACCTCATGGAACGAATATAAGGGGCAAAATATCAGATTATGGCTTCATGAGCGCTCAAATGCAACGGAGCCTGAAGTACACCGTCAACTTAGGATCAGCATACAACGTATTTTTGCTGAGCATTGCTGCTTGAAAAATGTTTTCGCATCCATGAACAGTGGTAAAATTTCAACCCTGCGCGGTACAACTCAATCCGAAAAGCTACAATGTTATTTCAATACTGCTATTTCTACTTTTTTAAAAGAGGAAAAAAAACTGCATCCCTCTAATGATCTTACCGGATTATCTGACGAGTTTTCAAAGATTTTTGATAATTTTCAACCAGGGGAACTGGAATTATTGCGGCAAAAAATATTAGTCTCTGATTTCAGGCCTGCCATTATTAATAAAACAGAAATATTTATGGGTAATTACAACTTTCAACATTCACAAATCGGCGCTGTTGGCGATCAAGCCAGCGCGAACAATGCAACTTTTAACCAGCAAACCAACTCTTTGCCAGCAAACACTGATTACGCCGTCCTTGCCAATGAGTTAAAAAAATTAACAGATTTTTTAACTGCTGAGGCAAAAACTGAAGAACAGCTGGCTGCTGTTACCAACATTACTCAAGCTCAGCTTGCCGCTGAACAGAAAGATGGTAACTCTGTTATTCACTATTTAAAAGAAAGTGGAAAGTGGGCGTTTGATACCGCTGTTAAAATTAGCATACCCGTTCTCTCGGCTATTTTCAAAGCTCAATTAGGCATGCCTTAAGCACGATTGGGATAAATAATGCACAGATCCTTGTTGGCTCTGTGCATTATCTATTAGCGAGCCTATTAAAATCTTTGGTTATTCTTCGGCTGAAGCTTTTCCGCTTCTAAGATCCTCAATCTTCTCATGCAGAACCTCAATTCTATCCGGTAGGATGAATAAAAATTCAATTAAGTAATCTAACAGGTCCATCAAAAGGATCGATGTTTCTGCATCCGGTTCCATCTCTTCGCTAAAATGTGCTCCGATATTTCCCATCTTACGTATCCCGTCAGCGATAGTAACTATTGGTTTATTAAGATCCACAATATCAGTTAATTTACTGAGCGCTTTACTCAAATTAAATGAACCATTTTGCTTATCAGTCTGTAGCATTTGAATCACCCCCTCTAGTAATCTTCTACTCATTACCGCAGCGGCAATCCACTGGTTGGTATTAAAAGATGTTAGCGTGGACTGATAGGATTTTTTAACCTGTGGCGTCAATGACTTTGCTGCATCTAAACCTGGCAAGGGTTGACGGGCCCGGGTAGCTGGGTGTACATATAGCGATCCTTTATCGGTATCTGATGGTGCATTTTCATCAACTACATAGAAAAACTTCATTTTTCCAGCACAATGCGGACAAATTGCTATACCAAAATTACCAATGGTATTTATTTCATTTTGCCATTTAATCTCTAAACTAACGAATATAACGCAATGAGAACAATGAATAGCAACGCGGGCAGGCATCGAAGTGCGGCTATTTGAAATAGATGATGTAAATTGAGACGGGTTAATATTAGATACCATTTTAATGTTTTATGTGTTAATGTATAATTAAATTTTGAAAAATGAAACCTTTTGGGAAGGAAGACTATCCATCAAAGCGCTTGTTAAATCCTAAAATTTTCCATTTGCTTAAGACATCTTTAAGCTTCAGACTTTGGAATTTGCAGTATAAGAGCTAGTTTGCTCAGATTTTAATGTATCCTTGTCAATATTCAATATCTTTTGATATTTTTCATTAAATATAGCTTTCAAGATATCATATACCTCCTTTAATAAGACTTCTAACTCACTATTAAATACTTCCAGTAATTTTTTAAGGTTAGCGACAACACGGTCAGTTCTACTTTAGCTACCACTTTGAAGTTCGATAGAAAGTCTGTATCATCGCCTATATCTAAACCAAGTAATACACTATACATTTCAACTGCCCTAAGCTCACTATAATCTATGTTTTTATGGTGGGCGATCATGTTCCTATCCTCTCTGTAAGGCTCTATATAGGCCTCTAACTTTAAAAGGGCATGGCGTAATCCAGGATAACTTTCTATTTTTTTCTTGTATTCTGTTTTGCCATTTTTGGGATGTAGTAAATATGCTGCTTTACACTTCTTTTGCTCGGCATTAAGACCCAAAACTAAATTAACCAATATCAATAACCTATCTAATACGCTTGTCGTTTTTAGCAAGTGTACCTCTAAATGATAAACAATATGATCATAGCGGGTAAATTCTTTTTTCTTGATTGCCGGGACTGAGCGATATGACGACATATAGCGAGCCGCTTGCTTTAATTGCTTTATTAGCAGCTCAACCTGGGAAAGCGCCAATAGGTTATCTCTTACATACTCTTCACTTTGTTCTAATGGCCTTTGCGGATTGAATCCACGTTTTTGTACAAGTGAGGGATCATCAATCATTGGCGCTGAAAGTCCTGTTAAGTGTTGCATGAATGATTCTTCGGCCATTTCTATATCTCTTTAATAAACTAAAGGTTTGATCTGCTCTGATTTCTTGTTTGGTATTATTATCTAAAGGTCTGGATTCAGGTTGTGTGACTAAGAGAAGCCATGCAATTCGTGTCGTTATGAACTTTCTAAAAGGCTCTCTTTAAATATTGATCCCTCTTTTGCTCTCGGCGCATTTGCGGCTTAACTGCTAAGACAGTTTTTTCTTTGCATTTGGGATAATGAACAACCGCGGCTTTTTTTACGGTTTATTTGAGCATATGTATCTACCTTGTGCTTAAATGGCCCCTAACCGATTCTCTTTATCAACCGACTAAACATCTTTGCAATAGCATTTTTAAACTTTAGCTGCTATGATTCCAAAGGAAGGGTAAACACCTGAATTTTGTCTTTCTTTGGTTTGTAATCTAAAATGTAACCAAGATCTTGCATTTGCATGATCAGATGAACGAACAGGGGGTCTGTTTTCAATTCGATCGTCTGGCCTCTGATGGCCAATCCCTGATAAGGTTCTGGCATCATTGATAGTATTCTCATCGTCTCCTGGTAAGAAAAGTTACTTACTACTTTTATTAAAAGCCTGATACTATCATCCTCTGAAAGGACTTTGGTCTCGAATATGGTCTTTAGCACAGTATTGTCAACGGTAAGCTCCTCTTGAACTATTTTCTGTAGGCCTAACGTTTTTAAAAGTTCCGCATTTGGACTGACCAGTAGTGCCGCTGCTTTATCTAACACTACATTTTTTTCCTCTAGGGTAAATATCGATGATCTTATAACTCCTATAACCAAAAGGTCATCAAGGCTGTACGTATCGATTTCGTCCATAAAGTCTTTACTCCATTTTTCTACCAAGGGGAACTTCAAACCTGACAGCTCGTCTCTCAGCTGGTCAAAGTTTTTAACCGTTAGCCTTAATTTCTTTTTTAAAATCAATGTTTTTACTTTGGCAACATTTAACCCTTGCAAATCTGCGTCCCGATAGTGGTAAGGTATTGATTTCATGATCAAATCATAACTTGCATCTGTTATGCTGTTACTTCGAACAAGTGCATAACAAAAAGCTTGAATGATTTTTTCATCAGGTATGGGGTTGCTTGTATCAATCTTGGTTTTCGAAAGGTCATCCGCGTTCTGGTTGATAAAGGTGATGAGTGCCTGGTTTAGGATATTTTTAGTTCTAAAAAAATAGTCTACCAAAGATGGCCAATTGGCATCGACCTTTTGCTCAGCCAGTAGAAATCCAATCATATCAAGATCTGGAATCTGAGCCAAGTCCTTTATTTTAGTTTTGACATGCAGGATGATCTCTTCTTTCTTATCCTGGTTTATATTCTCATGATTGATTAGTTTTATAAGTCCCTCCTGCTCTTCTAAATCATTTCCATCCAGCTTAAAATAAAGCTGCTCCAAGTAACTTTCCATATTGGAATCTACGTAGGCGATCAACTTCTCACAGCCGCTTTGTAAAATGGCGGTATAATTTGACTCGTTGAATTTCTTTTCTTCATAATGACCAAAAGCTGCAATAATCTCTCTGGTCATTTCCTCATTCAGCAGGTAAGCCGAATGGTCATATACATATTTGCTTAAAGCCTGGGGAGTGTCATGTAAATTTTGCCTGCTAAATTTGATGCTGAGCGTTTCGATAATTGAAGTGAGTTTGTCTTCTTCTACATCCATTTGTAAAAAATCTGCGCTTTGGGCAATTTCGGCTGACAATTTTGATTTATGGGCAAGCGACTTGATGTCATCAACATCGCAATATGCAATCACTTTTTTCAATAAATCAGCTGTTTCGATTTTTACATGTGTTTTTTTGCTAATCACCTGCCACATTTTTGGCCATACTTTGGCCAGCTGTTTAAAAAGTTCTGCCTCATTTGCACATCTTTGAAGATACTCGCTTAGGAAAGTTAAAGCATATGGAGATTCATTCGCAATTATTTTCAAGACTCTGGAATATTGCCCTTGGTAATTAAAATCATCAAGCAGGTAATCCAAAAGCTGAAAGTTAAGGATAGCAGGCTCAGAAAACTCAACTAAATCAATCTTTGTAATGAGTTTATCGATTTTATCCAGACCATAGTCAAATTCAGATATCAACTGCGCTTTGACATTAAGCAAAAATTCTCTATCGGCCTTGGTGATAGTCCCCTCGTAGAAAATCGATATAAAATCCTGATAATCCTCTGCTATATATCCCTTTCTCATTAAGATACTAACGAGCTGTAATTGTTTTTTATCTTCAATTTTAAGCTCCAGATCGCTCAATGCCATCACCTCTTTGAGCTTAGCGTGACTAGCATCGATCTTCTGCTGTTCCAACGTTTTAACCTGATCCGTTAGCTCTTTAATTTTGCGTTTTCCTCGCTCGGCTAGCAATGCCACACGATCTTCATAGCTATAAACAGTATCTACCAGGCGTTCAATTTCAGCAAATTCGACATTGACCGTTGCAACACTATTTATCCTGTAATAACTGCCATAATCATGAGAATAGTAAGTATAAGATGCTGTGCCATCTATGAGCGTTTTAAACTGATTTTCTTCCGCCATTTTAGAGGCTGAATCATTCTTTCCGTTAATATTAAAGCTAATGAAATTGTTCAGCCGCTCTGTATACTTTAGCACGTATAGCATATTCAGCTCTTTGATGTTCGGAACTCCTAAACTTTCTATTGAACTTATTTTTTGATTAAGCTTTACAATTTCCTGGTCCAGTGTTTCGAGCGCTTTTTTGATGAAAGCCTTTTTTTCATCGAATGCCCCATGGAGCACACCTTGATTCATTCCCAAGGCAATAAAATCATTTGGGTAAATGTTCTTATAGACAATCATTGCCAGTAATTTCCCTGGGTCTAGCCTCTCCAAACGGTTATGGTATACATGGTATTCATTAGTGATATTGTAAAGCAGGCGCATATCATCAATAAAAAATGAAACATCTTCAACTAAATCACCACTGATCAAATACTCATTTTTAACGACAATATCCATCAGTTTTTCATTCGAATTAGAGGAATTGATTACAGGAATAATTGGGATGATGAAATCAAAAAACTTCGTTCTATCCTTATCCTTAAACATATTATCCCGGACGGCATAAACAAAGACTATATCGCGGGTTATTTTTTTGGAGTTGTTTATTAGCAGGTTAAGCTCCCTAAGTTTAGTAAAAATCTCTGTCTGCTCAAACCTGTCCAGGTCCTCGATCACCACTACTGTATAATCTGTGACTTCGAAAAAATATAGTATTTCATCTAAATTGTCATTCAGAACAGATTTACTGATATTCTTACTGATCTCAATCTCAGCGTTATTGAAATTAAGCTTACTGATCGTGAGACTACTAATCAGCCTTAAGGATTTGCGGATGAGCAGAAAATATCCTGGGATCACGATCAGCAGGGAAACGATGAGAATAATGGTATTGGTAAGCTCGTAAAAGGAATAGCCAATGATATCTTCTAGAAAAGTTTTTTTGAAAAGCTGAATGGTAGCTAGAATCAGTAGGAACACCCCCGAAGTTATCCAGGCAATATTGGTATCGTTAAAGCTTTTGATTTTTTTAAACCTGGAGTCCGGGATAGTCTCATCTGCTTCTCTATAGAATATCTGCTGCAGGATGCTAAGCTCAATTAGACGTAGCATATCGGCGTGGCTGATCACCTCTCCGTTTTCTTTTGCTTTTTCGGCCTCCTCTTTGAATGTAGCCAGAGAAATATTCAGGAAAGATAAATCCGGATTGCTGTTGTGGTTTTGGAAAGTCTTCAATACTGTACTTTTCCCAGAACCATAGGTGCCGGTAATGGCAATATTTTTTATGTCCTCTGCTCCCCTGTTTTCAAGTGCCCATCTAAGTGCTCTTGCATAGGCTCCATCAGGATCCGCATCTCCTATTGGGGCTAGTGAATGGTATGCATGTTGGTCAGGCACTATGATGGCTGCCTGGGTTGGAGCCTCAAGCTGGGTAATATTACGGTTTACTTTTTCAGAAATAAATTTGAGTAGTGCTAATTTAATTTTCTTCATATAAAAATTGATGAATAGCAAATATAGTTAAAGCTCATATTGACTAATAAAAACATGGTCAGAACAAGTTACTTTTCATGAAAACGAATTCAAAAGTTATCCGACGCAACCGATTGAGCGAGGATAATTAACCAAGGGTGAGTACAAGGAAACTTGGCTTTCTAATTTGGAGTCTTTTTTTGGTCTCATCGTCATTATCCTTGTTGAACTGAGGAATGTTATTGAAAATAATCATCATCTTAATTGCTAATTCAAGGCATTCATTGCCTCATTAATAGGCTGGGTGTTATCTGTTGTCAATCTTAAGGTCCAATTGATTAAGATTTGGTGAAGTAATGGCGTATCACCAAAGACTGCCTGAACTTCGGGAAACAATCTTATGTAATCTGAAATAAACTTACTAAGCATCGCTGTAATATTTTTGGTATTAAAGATAGCCATACTGACGTGATCATTTCCCTTGTTGCTAAAAAGATCACGGTATTGAAAAACACTTACATTTGATGGATGGGCATATAAAGAAAAGTAAGTATAAAGCGATCCGGTAAGCTGAGCTTTAAAGCCCATAAATTGGATCATCTGTTGCCAATGCATTTTTGATGCTCTACCATTATCGAGATTGACCCGATATTCTTTTGCATCTATTGTTTTATCAATTAACTCCCTATCTTTCTCTGATAATACGGTATACGGTTCACATGTTTTGATTCGTTCGGTTATATCCGCAATTTCTGATGCTTCGATTGCCGCTTTCTGCTTATTTTCCTCTGAGGAATTCTCTCCGACGAATCTTTGCCTGTATTTTAAGCCTGCAAGAACCCACATTTCATAAAGCATTTCTTTCTCTGCTTCATTATATTCCGAGCAGTAGATGAGATGAAATGTTGCAGTTAACTCAACAACACTGCGTCCGGCAGAGGCAACAATAGTAGGATCAATAAAATTCCAGAGGCCGTTATGCTCTCCTGCATAATTGAGCCCATCCAGAAGCTGTCGCAGGTTAAGCATCTTGGTAAATACCATTTGCAGCACGAGTTTAGCTTCTCTCCTAGCTTGGATTGCGGGCTGATCTGTATGTTCGTTTATTATTTTAAATAATAGATTTATATAAATATCAATTACATCTTTGGAATCACTCAAATTTTCAGCAAACATCAAACGCTGGGATGCTTCTCGTAATTGGTCTTTGGTCATTATTTTTGATCGCGTTAGAAGACAAATATATTGATAATCCTAGATATAGCTACTCATCTCAAACCAAGACAAGACATTGAAATCAAAATAAAGCCAAACAAACTTCTCAATTTGAACAAAACCGTATTTATTATATTGGGCAGTAATCTGGGCGCATATTCTATGGACAGCGATTTGGCTTGATTGCCATGATGGGAAGATATTGGCGTTGTCAAAGTGAGAAGCCAATATCGATAAAATCTGAGATCGTTATTCCCCTTATTGCTTCTCCTGCCTCAAATGGATCGTCTAATTTGAATTTCCCTTTCGCAGCTCCATTTAACGCATAGTCATAACCACTGATACTGACAATGAGCCAATAATTTCTCCTCTTTTCTACAATGACTTCTTCAGCATAAAAAGGCCATTGTCTTTCAAAATCCCCTTTTCTAATTTTTTTTGATTTGATATTTGGATTGAATCGCCTATTCAGCGCATCCATTAACGTTCGCTTGTGTACGCGCCTGGGCTGTTGTTTAAACCTAGTAGTATCCTTTCTATAATCGGTTGTACCGACCTTATCTGGATAAAGCATAGCAAAATCAAAGACATTGGCTGAAAACCCCCTTGCATGATCCCCCAACGTCCCGAAATTAAACTGTCGAGCAAGCGCGGATACGAACTTTTCGAAGATGATGACAACAACGCGGGCAATGTCACCGAATATTTCATCCTCAAGATCTCGATTCTCATATTTAGAAATTCCTAATTGGTTAATAATCTTGCCCTCAAAAAGCTCCCAAAGTTCTTTAGGGTTTACACTTGGTTTGACTTTTCCTGTAATGACATCAAAGTTATGGTATCTCGCGAATTTCCCAAACTCTGACAAAATGTATATCAGTTCTTTTAAATCTTCATTTTTTTCAAGGAAGCGTCTATCTTCAATCAAATAGTAACGCTGATGATCATTGAAAAATTCCAACAAAATGCGTCGAAGCAAAGCTTCTAAATCATGACCTAGGTCTTTGATATATTGAAAATCCGGATATTTTCCATTTTTATTGTAGTATCCTAAACATATATACGACTTCATCAAGCGCTCAAAACCTTGGGAAAGTAACTGGAAAGGAAGGAAATAAAAGTTATTTACAAAATCAATATTTTGGATCTCTCCAAAACCCAGCCTGATGAGCCTATTTGCTGTTTCGATTTCTTCTAAAAGAGAAATATTTTTAAAACTGCTTGAGTTATTATCCATTGCTTCTGTGGTTGATTGTTAATATTTCTTCCCAAATTAATATTCTGGAATTAATTTATGATTGATTGGAAATCATCTCAGCTTCATGACCTGGGAATACGGCTATGTTCGCTAGGATAATATTAATATTTTTTTTTAATGTGCTTCTAAACTTGAAGGTATCTCCAATATTATTTTGTACTTTTTTATTTCTTTAATTTTATCAAACTGGCATCTATGGACAAACCACAACCCGTTGATCACATACCGCCATCAATTAAACTGGAGTTAAATTAAATCATTAATTATCTTGCGATTATAGATCTGGCAGAATGAGGTCAACTGGATTGGATTTCACATTAAATACCCGATGAACCAAGACTAAGTCTATCATGAAAAAGCACCAAAATTAGGGAGGAACCACTTTCGTTGAAACATACAATCCGGCATTTGAAAATAACAAAAGCTAACTATGGGTTCTGAATAATTTCAAGATCGCTATTAAGTCTTCAAAATCCTGTAACGTGATTGTGGTTGGGCTTCCATGAGAGATTGAATTTCTTTTTCCTACTAGTTGACCAATTCTTAGCAGATAAATATTATCCTTTGAAAATTTGAAAGCCATTGTGAAAGATATCTTACCCAACCCTCTCCGTGCTCTGACCTGACTAGTAGAGTTCTGAATTTGAAAATTGCGGTTGATTTCATCATGGACCATTCTATAATTTATGCCAACCTTCATCTTAATGAGGGCTCCACTAAGGTCAGTAATTTCTCCATGCGTGCCTGTAACCAACGCATCAGTATGCTGTTCGATAGGTAAAAATAAGCTGATAAAAGCTGTCTCCCACATGCCAAGCTTTAAGAGCTTAAAAAACTCATCTAGCGAATTTTGAGAATAAGCCATAAAGCTCCCATCACTATTACCGGTCTGGGCAATAGCTTGTTCTTTTAAAGTGAAGAATTCCCTTAGATATTTCTTTTCAAAACATTTAACAACCTGTCCTTTGAAGCTTTCATAGTTTTGGAGACTTAAATTATCTGGAATAAGGTATTTAGGAGATTCTTTTATATAGTAGCCGTCAGCTCCAAGATCTATCAGGTCTCGCATATTCCAGGCCTTGTTGGATGCTGTGAAAATCATTACCTGAGCGCCCTCATTAATGGCTTTAATCTCTTTGAGTATTTTAGTTCCGCTATAATAGCCGATTGGATGAACAGTTCCTGCAATATCTTCTTTCCAAGGTAGCAAACGCAAATCCAGTAAGATCAGATCCCAGTCTAAAACAATTTGAGCACGAATACTTGCCATAAAATCGTCTTCGGAAAGATTATAACCGGTCAGGGGAACAAAGGTTGCACCGTTAAAAATCTTTGTTAAGGCTTGAACCCAGCCTTTATCACCCTCGTCATCAATATGAAGTATTCTTTTCCCGGTAGCAGGTATTATGTTAGGGGTCGTTAATCCACCACTCGCCGGTGAAGCGGCTATTCGGGTTCTATTAATACTTAAAAGATATTTAAAATACAAGGAAGGTTTACGCTGTAAGGCAGGGGTAGAAGCGGTTAATGAACTTAAGTGGGCGATCTTATCGAGCTGTACAACACCCCACTCATTAGCCATTGAATGAGGTCCAATGGTTTCGGGGCCTTTTATAATCAGGTTGTCTAGAACTTTAGTCTTAAATTCAGATTTGGAAATAGCTGAGGTATATTTTAAGTGAGCTTCAATCTCCGCAATATCTAGAGGAGCCAATACGCTTCCCTCTGTAGCAGCAATTAGCGCATACCGATTATTTTGGTTTATCAACAGGGTTTCGAGTGAACTGTCAGAAACTAGAATGATGGGTATTAGATTATCATCTCCAATCCGTTCGCTAAGACGAATATGCAAAGCGATTCTTAATCCCAGCTCATTATTGCCACCTTCTCCAAGAGAAACGGGGACTACAAGTTTTTTGATCTGATTCTGTGAGAATATTCTTGCAACATAATCATCGATTTCTTTATCTGAGCGAAGATCTACATATTCGATGGAGGCTACGTCAATTTCATCTATGATTTTTTTGCTAAAAAGGCTATTATCGTCGTTAAGAATAAATGCTCCGCCCATATCTTACATAAAATTTAATAATCTTGTCAAGTAAATTTATATAGCTACGCCCGTCGAGATTGGCAAATTGTTTTTTAAGCTCTTCTCCGGACTCTGAAATTGCCGAGAACTTCTCGACCAAATCTATCGCATCCTTTCGAGCGACCTCTATTCCCTGAACTGCAATAATGTTAGCGATCTGCCCATGCAAATCTTCAAGTTCGCGGTGTTTAAAGTTTTTGCCATAGGCTAGGATTTTGAGCTCAATTTCGCCAGTCGCTTTGTAATGTAAAATGAAATCTTCAAGGTTTGTATAGAAAATTCTTTTATTAAGGCCAGAAATTTCTTTTTGTTTAATTTTTCCCTGTTCAAAGCCGGTGAAACTATTACTGAACAATACAAGAGGTCTCTCCTCTGCTCTTGCACCATCCTTGATCTTTTCGGCAACTTTGGTGCTGCCTTGTAAAATTTCACCCGCGGGATTGAAATCGGGAAAGGAATCATGTAGCAAAATGCATGCGGCAGATTTTAGCATACTAAAATCATCACCTTCGCTGCGCCTTTTCCAAACGGTAAGAACACCACTGTATGTACCATGGGCAATATAGTTGCAACCATACTCTCGCTGCTGCTCGCGCCTGTTATCATCAATGAGGAAAACCATCAGTAGAATCTTAATAAATGTGTAAATCCCGAAATGAGCTCTTTGTTGACTGGTCTTTTTTGGGAAAGGTTTTCTTTGTCGCTTAGCATATCAATTTCAAAATCTCCATCAGCAAAACTAGCTCTAACTGCCCAGTTGCAAAGTCCATGGAAAAGCTTTAGCGCATCTGAGAAATTACCGTTAAGTAATTCCTTGGGAATCGCATTTTTATAACAAATAGATCCGACATGGGTAATCTCCAGAACCTTCATAAGATTGCCGTTGACTTCTTGTTTACTGAAAGCAATATGGATAGTTTTTGAAGTCTTAATTCGATCAAGTATCCCATCTAAGAGATGCCTGACACCGCTTAGAAGCAGTTCAACATCTGTATAGAATTCAGCGGCCTCCAAATTTGAATAATCAATCTTTAATTCATAATAATCCTCTCCAAATTTTTCCCGTACCGTGCTTTCAATGTGATTACGTAAAGCGGGGGGGCGAAATTGGATGCTTTCTTTAAAGGGCCGGATTAAATTATCCCTTATCTGTTTTGAGCGGATAGGATGGGTTCCAGGATTCATGAGTACCCATTCCTTTATTTGCTTTGAACTCCAGCCAATATTAATTTCTACACGTTTCCCGTCTTCATATTTCCACCATTTTGGTTTTTCTTCGAACGCGAATTGATTGACTCTAGCGTATAATTGTTTGGTGATGTAATTTTCTTTAATGCCTCTGTAAAAATCTTTGGCTGCATACATCATTATCCTATCGTAATCAAACACCGCATCAACCATATCAAAATCATGAGTAAGGTATTTAAGTGCATCGCTGTCTTGAAAAAACCTTAGAAATCTTGCTAAATCCTTTGGTCGATGTTCACTAAAATCTCCCTTGTGCGTTGACGATGACTTCTGGTTTTTTTCAGCAAAACGCTTATTAGCTAGTTTTTTAAACCGTTTGGAAAGTTTAAGATACGTAGGATGATTTTCTCCTGTAACCATTTTCATATAATTCAGCCTGCCGTCGAGCGTTGAATGTAATGTCGATTTTATCTCCTTATCGGAAATCAACCTACAGTCTTTGAAAAATTTTATCTCAGCTTCTTGGTAACCATACTTTTCCCAATAGTATATATACATGCGCAAAGGCTTAAGATATTCCCTTTTAACATTAGTCTTTTCGTTTACGACGATTCCGGTAACCTCTTGACGGGCACTTTTGCCTAAAAGCCGGGTTTTAGATGCGTTGATTCGAAAGCCCTGTTCTGAAATAATTCTCACAAGTTCAATTAAGAAAGCAGAATCCTCTTCAAAAACATTGTTGCTACCTGAAAATGTGATATCATCAGCATAGCGCGTGTAAACCAATTGGTTTCCCTGAGCAAGTGATTCGAGTAAATTATCTAGATTTTGGCAAACCACATTGGAGAGTAAAGGGGAGGTTGGAGCTCCTTGAGGTAGTATCAACTTAAGCGCTGAATTTCGTATCCCTTTTCTCAACGGCGTTTTCATTGTACAAAGTCCAGAGATATGTTCTGCAATACTTTCTCTCTCTCCAGAGAGGTTAAACGGAGGACGCATTAGGGCTTCTTTAACCATCTCCCTATCAATAGAAGGAAAAAAATCTTTCAAATCTATGTTAAATACATATTTCTTGCCAACATGTACGACAGCGTTGGACACCACAGATGAGCCTTTCTTAAAGCCGTGTGAACTTTGATGTCCGTGAAAAACACAGGAAAGAAGAAAATTAATAAGCCGATGAATGAGCATAAGCTCGTCAGAAGGTGCACTGATATGGCGGTATCTGCCAGAACGCTTTTTTATAGAAAAATCATGATATGCTGGGCTAACTTTGCCAATTTCAAATTGACTCAAAATCTGGCAGCAGTGTTTCCGACCATGGTCATTTATATCTAGCAAACTCACCAGATGGACTAAGATCTGATAAAATTCCTGTTGCGAAGCACAGGCATGAAACTTTCTGGCGACTTCCTGCCGCTGTTCCTGGGTTATCTGCTTTAGTGGATCTTTCAAATTAGTAAAAGGATAGGGACTAGCGAATTCAATATATTAAGTCAAGATATAACCAGATTTCTATCTCATTATAAAGTGAACATTTCCCCTGGCCATAAGGCCCGGTGAATGTGCCGATCATTGGCCGCAGAACGACCCAGCACAGGATCAATTTCTTTGCCGTCCCTATCCATTCCAAATATAACATTTCATAACTAAATACAACAGAAAGCATCCCAAAAATGATTTTGAACGAACTGTCTACTTCTCCCATAGCTTATCACCAACCCGATTGTGAAAAACACTTACAATAATTTCTTTTTCCTATACTGTCCCTCAATTTTATTCTTCAACACTTTTTCAAAATTTACTATCGCTTCGCAATGTTCATACAGGGTCGATTTTCCGCCGATTAACTCTACCAAAACGGCAAAAAGCCTTGAAAATCGAACCTTTTCTTTGAAAGGAGCTCAAATTCAAGGCTTTTTCTTTTTATGAAATTTTCTTATGAAAAGAAAAAAACAGACATAAACCTGTTATTCATTGAAAATAAGGCAATCCTGCTTGAGTTAACCCAACCTGCAACATTGGCTCATATATATGATTATCAATTAATTAAGGTTCGACTTTTTTATCACTATCACTCCTCACCCACGCTTCTTTTTTCTCTTGCGACGATTTCTCGATACGGTCAACCAATTCATGAAGCGCAACACCATCCTCGAAATCCGGCGCTTTTCTTGAACCCGTACGGATATCTTCAGCGATCAAGGCATACAGATGGCCAACATTCCGGGCGCCTGAAAAAGACGGCCATCCGCTGTAGACACCGGCAGGCGGGGTAAGTGTTTTCAATTTTTTTTCTTCTCCTCTCGCGCCTTTAATAGCCAGCTGAACAATTTGGCCATGGCCATTTTCACCGGTTACCTGCAAGTCACCGTCTGTACCGTTAATCTCCCATAGTAAGTTAGTTCCCCTTGTTATGCCACCACGATAATGCACAGATAAGGCAGCACCGCTTTTGAGTGTACCATGTATCAATATCTGATCCTGGGTATTTTTAGGCTTTAACGCTCCTGTATCGGTCAACCTGACCTGGTCAAACTGGGTCAGCATCCGGGCCGACAACTCTTCAATGTTACCCAATACCTCCGTTAGGCCCACCAGCGTATGGGCTAAAGGTATGGCTTGCATTGTTGCACCATTAGCCTGATCATGGAGGTAATAAAGATCCGCTTCTGTTTCATTTCCCCAGCTACCACCGGCGCCAATCAACGTAGTGGATAATACCTTACCTACATAGCCATCTGCTATAAGCTGCTTCAGGTAGGCCACCTCCGGCGCGTAGCGCATCTGTGTTCCAATTGCAGCGATAACGCCTTTCTGCCTGGCCAACGCTGCCAGTTTCCTGCCTTCCCCTAGTCCGTTTCCCAAAGGCCACTCGCAAAAAACATGTTTGCCGGCATTCAGTGCTGCGCTGACCAGTTCAAAGTGATAGGGGACTTTTACGGTTACCACAACCAGGTCAATCTCGTTTGAGCTAACCAGTGATTGCGCATCCTTAAAGGCAAGGGGAAGATTTAAGGACTGTGCTGTTTTTTTTGAGCTCTCGTAACTTCGGTTGGCCACTCCAATGATCTCGAAGTCATCAGACAATGACCTTAATGCGGGTAAATGGGCTGCTGCTGCCCAGTGGCTGTCGGGATTAAGCCCGATGAATCCTATGCGGATTTTTTGCTTATTCATATGATGGGTGTTGTTAAAACATAAACTATTCAGCCTTTGCATAAAAATATTGCATAAGGGGAATCCGCCAGCTGACAGCGGCAGATTTGATCGGTTCGTAGCTGAAGATCTCTTTGCCCCTATCCTTAATCGTGATCCTGAAAGGCTGTTTAAGTTTTTTGGTAAAATGGGTGATGGTGAGGTATTCCGCCAGGTCTTCGTGCCAGCTGGAGGTAGCGTATAGTGAGACAAAAGGCTTTTTGGCAGCTGATTCATAGATCTCCCTTGCGAGATGTATAGGCAATAGCCTGGCCCCGCCACGAAAGCGGCTGCGCAAGGTGAGGGTGTCAGCAAGGTTTGCATTTAGCGCAGTCCGGTCGGTCCAGATGCCTTGTGTAAAGTTTTTTTTCAGGTCTGCCTCCCTGTCAAAAGTCCCCCTGGTTTTATTCATTCCCAGCAGGTCAAGGGAGCCATCTACAACATGGGTCGCCTCGTGCAGGAGTACATAAAGTATTGCGTCAAGCCTGCCTGCATCGATGGAAACCTGCAAATTTGGGTTATCTTTTTCATAATAGCCCATTTCCTTCCAGGTTAGCCACTGGGAGACATCCTGTTTTAAAATCTCGGCCCTAAAAGTGATGGTAAAAACCGGGAATGGGCTCTCCGGGTTCATCGTTGCAGTCAGCGCTGTATTGGGCATGTTGTCCAGAAAACTGATGCCCAACAGGTGGTCCTTCAGGACACGGGCATGTAACGGAGGAAGCATTTTAAAGGCCCTGACGACCTTAACACTGTCGGCTTTGCTAAGTCTGTGGCGTGTCGGGGACATCCCAGCATCCCGGAATTTCTGGATTACTTCGGGCGGTGTATTCCCGATCCTTGCGGTCAGTGGTTTAGAAGGATCAAGCCCGTACTTTTTTTGAACAACTGTTTTATGCTCACTTAGATCAAGGCTTGTCGATTGCCCCTTGATGATCAGGGGAGAAATGAAAAGTATGCTGAACAGTATCAGTATTGTGGTGCAGGTATTTGTTTTGATTGACATTTGGATTATGGTAAAAAAATAGCAATGCTGCCGGAGAAGAACAATTTCCATTGCTGCATTGCTATGGTCAGGTGATTGGCAATTGTATTCAGGCGGACGCGCTTTAACACCAGCTATCCGGTGATTTTTAGTGATCCGACCAGCCCGTTCTGAAACGTAAAATTAAAGCGCAGGACTGCCGGGCTACCGGGAAATGTTCCCGAAACCTCCGCTTCAAGTACCGAGCCATTTGCGCTATCATTATAACTGATCGGTTTTAGCACGCTCTGATATTCCTGGTTCGACTTTTCTATCCAGTTCTGGATTTCCTGTTTTCCGTTATGTGTCTTTCCTTCGTCGAATACTACTGCATCGTCTGAAAAAAGGGAAGCATAAGCTGCTCCGTCGTGGATGTTCTGTGCTTCCACTAAGTCTGATATTAATTTTGGTAGGTTCATAATATTTATTTTTAAATTAACATATTGATGTACAAATTTCGATAGTACCTGCATAACCTGCAATAAGGGAACTACGATTCAGATAGGGAATAATTTATCCCTATTGATTGTTAGCTGGTCTACATGCGTCCGAGCGAACTGCAACGTAAAATACCAGATGCAAGCCGCCGTGTCATCAACATCCAGCTAAAAGAACTGGAGGAACATGAACTGGTGACCAGGACGATCTACCCGGTAATGCCTCCAAAAGTTGAGTATACACTTACCGATTTCAGCTGGACGCTGATACCTTTACTTGCTGCTATCGGACACTGGGGAGATGAAAATCAGCAAAGGTTAAAGCGGGCCATACTGAAGGGATATCCGGACTATGATCAATCAATGGCGATTTAAATCGCTATGACATGGGGTTAACCGGCATCGATTATTCCTGGCAGCAGCTAATCAGTCGCTGATTCCATCCCTGTCAGGTAGCCTTTGAATCGATGCGCCCATCTGAATGATATGTAATCTTCTGCTCATCTGACAGGTCGTTCAAATGCGGAAACTGGCCATCTTTAAACTTCCGGTACAGCGGAGCGATTTCTTCCATCGAGTCGGCTACGAAAGGTCCGTGCTGGACAACCGGAACATGATGTGGTTGTCCAGCATACAGCACAAAATGCGTATCCTCATCCGGTGCCTCCAGGGTAAGCCGGCCACTGCCTTTTTCGTTCGTTCTTTCCAGCCATCCAGCTTGCCCGGAACTGATAATTTTGTCACCCACCTTTAGCCGGCCTTGAAGCACATAGACCAGGCCATGATACTGCAATGGAATTTCCTGATTTACCAACGCAAGCTTTTTCAGCCTGGATTCAATCAGGATAAATGGTGTATGGGTTTTCAAGGGAGAGACCAAACCGTTGCTGCTGCCACCGTAAACACGGATTTCATATTCACCGGTCTTAATTGTTGGCACATCTTCGAGTAATATTTTTTGCAAAAAAGGCTGGGCATACCGCTGTTCAGGTGGTAATACCAGCCACACCTGTAAGATACGCAGTTTTTGCTTTGAAGTGATCTCCTCGGTGTGGATGATTCCCTTTCCCGCCGTCATCAGCTCAAAACTTCCCGTTTTCCATTCCCTGTCATTACCTTCCAGCACCAAAGTCAGGGTCTCAAATCCAGCGTGGGGATGTGCTCCCCCCACTGGCGCTCCGCCGGGCAGGTCCAATATGTCATCCATAAACAGGATAAAAGGATCGCTGTCTTTGTAGCTGACACCATCAAGGACAGCCATCGCCTTATGCCCATTGCCCAAAAATCCATTGTGCCAATGGTTTTCAGTGATTATTGATATGCTTCTGTTTCTCATGGTTGTTCGATATTTTTTGCCGGAAAAATTCTCTGTCCCAGTTCAGGGAAACGCACGATAGCCGTGACCCAAAGCAAAATCTGGACAGAAACTGCCATTGCTATGGGTTGCTGGTGCTGCAGGTGGGTTACAATGGCTCCACCCAGATAAGCCACTAAGAGCATTGTTCCCAGCACCCCTGTTCTTGGAATGATGAAAAGCAGCAGCGAGAGGATTTCGATCACACCGATGAACTGATAAGTGGCAGTATTGACCCCGAACGCAGTGGCCTGTGCCGTGGCAGTTTCATTCAGCGTAATTTTCATTATGGCACTCATCGTGAGGAGCAGGCCTAAGATGGCCGTCAAAATCCATCCCGTAACTTTGATTGTTTTCTGTGACATGACTATCAATTGTTGATTAAGTCACAAATTTCCGAACAAATACTATACATTTGTTATCTGTTACAAAAAGGATAGTACTTACAAAAAGAATAGTATATGGCAAATCATACGATCGAAAGTTGTGCAAAAGCCAAAATGGCAATACGCGATACGCTGGACATAGTGGGCGGAAAATGGAAATTAATCTTGATTTCAGTGCTTCAGAGCGGCAAAAAAGGATTCAATGAGTTATCCAGGGAAGCGGCCATATCCCCGCGCATCCTGTCCAAGGAATTGCAGGAAATGGAAATGAACGGATTGGTAAGCCGAAAGGTATGCAACACTAAACCCGTTACTGTCCAGTATGAACTTACGCCTTATAGCCAAACCCTTGATGATGTATTGACAGCGATGGAAAAATGGGGATTCCAGCACAGGAATAAAATCATCCAGGGGATAAAGTAATCACGAACTGGTTACAGGAATGGTGTACTAGGTTGTAGGGATGGTGCCGCCGTCGATTACGAATTCTGTACCCGTTAGATAACCCGCCCTTGGAGAAACAAGGAAGCCAACCAGCTCCACTACCTCTTCCGGCTCGGCGGGTCTGCCATACGGAATCCCGCCCAAAGCATCCATCACGCCCTGGGTAGCCTGTTCAATTGAAATTGCTGCGCTTTGCGATATTCGCTCCATCATTCTCTTGGTACCATCAGTCATGATCCAACCCGGAGATACCGTTATAACACCCTGACACTTTTCGAAGCCACCTCATTGGAAAGCCCCTTGCTGGAGTTGATCAGCCCTGCCTTTGCCGCCGCATAAGGAAGTATACTGTCATATAAAGGCAGCCTCCCTGTATGGATGCGATGTAAACGATCACACCTGTTTTCTGTTGGATCATCTGCGGCAGAAAACCCCTATCCAGGCTGACCGGAGCAAGCAAGTTGGTCTGCAAAGTCTCTTCCCAGTGTTCATCGGTCAAGGCACTAAAGCCACCAGCGGGAGTTTCACTGCCTCCTAAGCTATTCACCAGGATATCAAGTTTGCCGTATTTTGATCGTACTTCAGCCACCACCTTATCCGTTCCTTCTGCCCTGCTCAGATCCGCCGGAATAAAATGAAGATTCTCATCATATATCACAGGCTCGTTCCTTGCCGTAATGATGACCTGAGCTCCGGCAGCCAGTAACCTCTCAGCAATAGCTTTTCCGGTTCCCTTTGTTCCGCCTGTTTTCAGGGCAACCTTTCCTGATAGTTCGTTAGGCATTGTCATCAAACAAACCGGGCAGGCTGGTTCTCTTCATATCCAGAACCTGGTCAGAGGCATCCTTCCTTTACCAGTTGCTGCATTCGTCTATTCACCGATACCTTGCATTTTCTGCTGTCTTTTTCGCGCTTTAGCCAAATGGGTGTATTCCTAAGGCATTTGTAAATAACCTTTGTTTTGACACATCAACCGTTCCTTCAGGGGAAAATGTACAATACATCCTTCCATTTATCCATTCCAGCGGGGTAGCTGAAAAACGAATTTTGCAGGGACAAATAGGAACATGAGCAGAAGCTCGCTTCTAACCAGATTTCGATTTGCAGTTTAAACATAATTTGTGACCTAATGAAAACAAGACAAGACCGCACCCTGGGTGCATTCGAAAAAACGTTCTGGCTACTTGACCAGATCGATTCCAAAGACTTTGCGCTTGCCGCAGAAATAACAGGTACAGTAACAGTTGAGAAATGGAATCTCGCCATCTCCGCAGTACAGCGCAGACATCCCAACCTTTCGGTCAGGATCGTAATGGATGAATTTTCAAGACCAGTAAAACAGCACACAGACAAGCTGCCCATTCCATTTAGGGTGATCCATGTTGATGCTGACTACTGCTGGGAACAGGAAGTAGAAAAAGAGCTGGCGCAAAGATTTAACACCGCAGAAGGGCCGCTTATCAGGGTGGTGCTGGTACAAAAGCCGGATTCTACCGTGCTGATCATTGCTGCAAACCACACGCTCGCCGACGGCACTTCAGTAAGTTATCTGATCAGGGATCTGCTGAAAGCAGTAAACGGAACAGAACTGGAGAAATTTGAAAACCAACTGTCCAACGATCAAACTTTGGGTTTGCCCGATGACGAGCCAGTCCAAACTGTACCTAAAAATGAATTGGGAATAAGTCAAAGGATGGTTAGTCCCAAAGTATCATCGCTGCGGCTTTCGGCAGCGGCAACCGACCGCCTTAGAAACCGGGCCAGGGAAGAAAACACCACTGTTCATGGCGCCATCTGCGCAGCGGCTATTGTGGCATCCAGAAAGATGCGGTCGGAATGGTCAGAGGTTAAAATGGAACTGATTTCGCCCATCTGCACCAGGGGCGTATTAAATCTGGATGACAATTTTGGCCTTAATATCACCACACATCCGGTATTCTTTGAAAACGAACAGGCGCTATCTTTCTGGGAGCTGGCAAGACTCGCAAAAACAGGCCTTGAGGGGGCCTCAACCGTAGCGCACGTGCGCAATTACCTGGGGTTTTTCAGGGAATTAACCTTTGGCCATAACGATATCCAAAAAATGCTGGAGATCCTGAAGGGTGCATTTAACCATCAGATTATGGTGACCAATCTTGTTAACGTGAAATACGATACAGACTTTGGCCCACTGAAGCTCCATGCACTTTATGGCCCAATGGTGAGATCCGGAAAAGGAATGGAGCAAACAATAGGCGCAGTGAGCACCAACGGATCTCTTGCCTTAACCAATACCAGCGATACACCAATAAGTGGGCTGCTTAAAGAAATTGAATATATTCTTTTACAGGCATCTAAGGTAGATTTAACTAATTCCGGCAATTTCCAAAGTAATAACAATGGCGGCCAAAGCTGTCCGTTACGCTAATAAATAGTGCAGACCCGGTGGATGATATGCCGCCGGGTTATTATATTTATTCGCATTTCATGTTATTAAAATACTTATCACCCTTGCGTATGGGTAAAAGAAGCTGCATCACTATATGTTCTTTGCGCGAGTACAATTTGAATATGTTCATTCATTTTTTGATTTATAATGTTTCTTCTGCCAATACCGGCCCTCTACTTTATTTGTTACAACTTTCTCAAAATTAACCACTGCCTCACCATGTTCGTAAAAGTTAGACATATTGAAACTTGACTCTACTGATCAAAAGCTCACCGAAAGATGGTCTTTTGTTGTTAAAGCTATTTCATTTTATCTAGGCCGAGTCGGAGACTCTTTTTTATTGGCTAATCCGTAGAACTCCAGCGGAACGCTACAGATAGTGGGGCGCCTAACTCCACGGACAGTAGGTATACGCGAAGGCTCTACATAGAAATGCTAATCAAACGATCAGCGCTTACACTTTTGCCGAAATACCCATGCTGTAAGAAAACCACTATTTTTTGTAATAGAAAGTGCCTAGTTCTTCCGTGGGTTTCCAGTTCTCCTTTTGATAACCTTCAACTTTTAACTGCTCAAATAATGTTTTAGGTCCGGTTATGGTCATGGTGTACTGGTCTGTTTCCCGCATATTTTTGTCATCGAGGATATAAGCTAGCCTGTAGTCGTTTGGTTTAACCAGGGCTTCAATATAAGGTTTGAGAAATTCGTTGATCGCTTTCGGGTTCGAAAGTTTTTCGGTTTTTTTTAAAGTGATTTCGAAGCTTCCTTCGTAGCGGAATTGAGGCGCGTAGTAAAACAGGAAATTTGCATTATTTTTTTGCCTGGCTAAAAATGTTTCAAACTCTGCCTTTTTCCCAAAAGTCTTTTTTTGCACTTCATAATCGAAAGGAAACTGTTTATTTAAGGAGCTGATCTGTTCAAAATCAAAGGCGTAGCTGTGGCCATCATGCACCATGGCATTCTTTAATTTGGGGTTGATCGTCCAGTTACCTATCCTGATAAAATCTTTAATTACAAGCAATCCAAATCCATTAAACTCAAATGAATTAGGGGTTTCCGCTCCTAATTTAACATGCTTAACGAATTCCTGAATCTTCGCGGGATCTTCGATGATAAAGTTGTATGGCCGGTAGGTTTTCTGTTGATCGCTGTTCGGATACATTCCGATAATTTTTATTCCCGGTGTGATTTTAAGGGTATCGAGTAGTTCCTTTTGAGCTTGGGCCGATCCTATTGAAAAGGAGAGCAGCAGCAATAAAATATACTTAAAAGGGATCAATTTTGACTTTTGCGAGCGGTTATTGCGATTTGTTTTCATGTGAACGAATGGAGCGTTTGTGCCGGTAGGATTTTTTATCGGCGGCCTTACCGTTGATTTCTAAAGTAATGATAAATTGTAGCGTTTTATTTCTGGTGATGAAGATATAGATTCCGCCTTAAATTCGCAACAACCGCTTCCTTGTTTCATCATAATTTAATATAGACATAGTCTTCTACAGGAAATTCCGATTTCCCAGTCCGTCCATAGCGTTAAGCCCAGTGCCGCTAAAGATTATGAATAATGTTGAGCTTGTAAACTCAGCCTGATCTAAACCGAGTTAGAGATTTTTTCTATTGACTAATCCTTAGAACTCCTGTGGAATTCTAAGGATAGTTGGCTGTTGGTATTATCTGTCGTTAAACATAACTATTCTGAAAAAATGTTATTTTAGCAAAAATTATGCTCCGTGAAATTTCTTATCAAAACGCTCCTAGTATTTATTTGCCTGTCTTTTGTATTCAACCAAGCACATAGCCAGCTTAAACAGATTTACAAAGATGATAATGAGGACAATGAAGTCCGCAAAATCTGTTTCTATTCTAAAACAGAAGGCTATATTGCTTTTAGAGATTGGATTGGCTATACCACCGATGGAGGACTTTCATTTCAGAAGAAAAGAATTACACTATCCAATGTTAACTACAATGGCTTTTCTACAAACCTGACCTTTGGTTTTGCAATTTCAGGAGTTAAGGCATTCGATAAAAGCAATCTGATGGTATACGGGGACTATGGGCTGGTACCTTCAATTCTTACCTCAGCGGACGGTGGAGAAACATTTAAACTTGTCTTCCATCAGCAAAGCAGCAATACGAAATTTTCACACATTGTCGATATGGTTTTCCCCGACAACGGCAGCATCGGGTACGCTGCAGATGAAGATCGAGTACTTAAAACAACGAATAAAGGCCAGACCTGGGCTGAAATCTATAGATCAACAGATGCCGGGTATAAACAGATCGAATCATTTGGTACTTTTGTTGCAGTTATAGGTCATGAGGAAATCATCCGATCAACAAACAATGGCGTCTCCTTTGCAAAAACCAACCTTCCAACAGGTTTTTCATCCTCAATAATTCGAAGTGTAAGCCACTTATCCTCCTCGAAAATCTGGTTGAACTTTCAGAACTCATATGGTTATATTTACTATAGCGCTGACGGCGGGGCTACCTGGAGCTTAAAGAACAATCCTGAAAATGCCCCCCAGCTCTTTGAAAGATTAAAATTTTTTGACGATAATTTGGGATATGGTCTAGGGGCAAATTATACAGTTTACAAAACTTCAAACGGTGGCAAAAACTGGGAGCCTCTTCCCAGGGATAACAGTTTTAGTTATCTAAGTTATACCCATTATGATGCCCAATTCTGGGATTCAAATACCTTTTGGGTTGGAGGTGGCTATGGTTTTATCGAATCTACTACAAATGGAGGCGGCACTCCTATTCTTAACCCAATTTTTACCATCGATATAAGCACACTCCCAACGACAAATACTGTAAAACTACAGAATTATTCAAAGTCCGACTATAGTTTTGAATGGCTACTCAACGACGTGAGTATTGCCAAAACATACGATGCATCTTTTCAAAGAGACAATAGTAACTTAAAGAACAAAATTACCCTGATAGCTAAAAGCGGTTCGCAAACTATTTCCTTAACCAAGGAAATTGTGCTTCCACAAGGAGTACAAATAAAAGATTTTACCCCTAAAGATGCTGGCGTGGGTGCTACAGTTACGATAACAGGAGTAAATTTTACCGGTGCTACTAAAGTTAGCTTTGGGGGGACAAATGCTAGTTCATTTACAGTGATTTCGCCTACTACTATTACAGCAAAAGTAGGTGCTGGTAAATCAGGAGAGGTGTATGTAAGTGGCCCCAGTGGCTTTTCTTCACTACCTGGTTTTAACTACCTTCCCCCACCAACAATAGCTTCCTTCTCACCTGGCAGTGCTGTTAAAGGTCAAACAGTAACAATTATAGGCAACAATTTCACAAATGTCACCTCGGTAACTTTTGGAGGAACCCCTGCATTATCTTATGTAGTGCACTCTTCTACCAGAATCGATGCAGTAGTGGCTGATGGTGAATCAGGAAACCTGGCTGTTTCTACTTTAGGCGGAACTTCGGTGTTGCCAGATTTTTTGATGTTACCCACGATTGAATCATTTACGCCCTCAAGCGGCACAAATGGTGAACTTGTTGTTATTAAAGGATCTGGTTTTTCGGGAACTACGGCTGTTAGCATAGGCAACACCCCTGTTAAATCCTTCACCGTAAACAGCACATCTTCCATTTCAGCTATTGTAGGCGCAGCAGAAAGCGGACCGGTAAGAGTGACAACTAAAAATGGATCACATACGATGCCAGGCTTTACTTTTTACAATCCGCCCAGAATTACTGATTTCACTCCGCGTTTTAACACTATTGGAGGTAGCATTACCATTACCGGCAGCAACTTTAGCAATCTAATTAATGGGAACATTGTCATGTTTGGTGACGTTAAAGGTAAAGTACTCAGCAGCACCGCTACAACTATAGAAGTAGAAGTGCCAAAAGTTTCCACCTTTAAGCCTCTTTCTGTAACCACAAATTCCCTTACTGCCTACAGCAAAAGTCCCTTTATACAATCCTTAACTGGCGAAAACAGCATAGCCGACAATTCCTTTGCCGAAAAAATTGATCTACCTATCTCCTCTAAGCCCAGCGATTTTAAACTCCATGATTTCGATGGTGATGGCTTTTTAGATATTATTGTTTTAATCAAAGGCTTAACTGACCGTAATGAATTAGCCGTTTATCGAAACAAGGGCTTAGCTGGTGAGGCGAAATTCGATGAGCGGGTTAGCTTGCTTTTCAAATCATCGGAGCTTGTTTTCAACGCTTCAGATATCGATGGTGATGGCAAACCTGACCTTGCAGTTAAGGATGCCACTGTAATACAGGGCATATTTATTTACCAGAATACCTCAACCCCAGGAAAGATTTCCTTTTCATCACCAACAGTGCTTTCCACGGGCAATACACCTTATTTCGGCTTCAAAGACCTTGATGGTGATGGAAAACCAGATTTTATTACTGGTGGCATTATCAGGAAAAATACTTCAAGCCCTGGCAATATCAGCTTTGCAAATTACGGTGAGATTTACAGCCCGATTGTGGAAATTAACGATTTTGATAATGATGGCAAGCTTGACCTAATTACCTTTTCCTCATTAAATAAATTTGAAATCTATAAAAACGTCAGCACTTTAGACAAAATTCTGTTTACCAAAACTTTGGAAGTGCCAAGCGATAGGCCGTCGGAATTTGCGGCTCTCGATGTAGATGGAGATCATAAAATAGATATTGTAACCATCAGTAGCAGCCTCAATGAGCTTAACATCCATACAAACATTGGAAATAATTCGTTCCTCTTTTCTGCCCCTTTAAAATATCAGGTAGCAGTAAGTCCAACAAATCTCCATTTTCACGATTTGAATGGTGATGGCCGGCCCGATGCTTTCTATAACAGTGAGATCAACAAATCTGTAGCAGTATTAACCAATATCAGTTCAATCGGGAATCCAAAACTAACCCAAAAGGTTAGCTTCAACACACTCAGCAATGTAAAAACCATTGAAGCTGGCGACATCAATCAGGACGGAAAGCCCGACATCATTTTCCAGAGTGAAGAAAATGCCGTAATTGCTTATCTCAAAAACAAGGTAAGCAACACCCCTTTTGTATTATCCTTCTCTCCTTCAAACGCTAAAAAAGGTGACCTCGTCATCATTAGCGGGGCAAATTTCAATGGTGTTACCGAGGTTAGTTTTGGGGGAAGTCAGGCAGCAAAATTTGTGATCGATTCTCCAACACAAATTACGGCAACCCTTGGCTATGGTGCTACCGGCAATATTACTGTTAGCAATCCCTTCGGGTCTTCGAGCTTGCCTGGTTTTTCGTATGGCTTACCGCCCATCATTAATTCCATTTCACCAATAAGGGCCAATGCCGGAACATCTATAACCATAACTGGAAAAAATTTTAGCGAAACTCCTTCGGAAAATAAGGTATTATTCGGCCTAGCTTACGGTACAGTAACCGCAGCCACCACCACAACGCTCACCGTTACCGTTCCCTCCAAAGCAACATATGCTCCTATTTCCGTGTTCACCAATGGATTGTTTGGGTCAAGCATTAATTCTTTCATGCTCACATTTCCGGGAGATTATACTGGTTTTACGGAAAAATCTTTTGCCCCAGCCATTCGCCCACAGTCTGGCTATAAGAAAGGAACCGTAGGGGATTTGGATGGCGATGGATTACTGGATATTATCTATGCCCTTAACAATGTGAATGATAAATCGTTCCACATATATCATGCAATTAAAAAGAATGGCGACATTTCCTATGAGAAATCATTGGTTATTCCTATGATCAACACACCTGAAACCAGTATTGTCAGCGATATGGATGGAGATGGAAAACCAGAACTGGTTACTTACTCTCCCTATAGATTCCATGTGTTTAAAAACGCTTCCATTCCAGGTAAAATTTCCCTTATTGAATACGATTTTGTCGCGGGCGAAAGCTCATTTCAAACACTGAGTGACATAAAAATTGGCGATTTTGACGGTGATGGGAGAATAGATGTTGCCATAGCAAACTACGCGGATAAAAAAGTATCTATTTTCAGAAACGAAAGCACCGATGGAACGTTAAAATTCGGAGAACGAATAGACCTGCCAGGGCAGGGATGGGTAACCAAAATTACATTACAGGATTTCAACAATGATGGAAAGCTTGATTTGGCCTATTCGAGCCGTAATTCAAATCAACTTGTCATCCATAAGAACACCAGCGTTGGCTCTCAGATTACTTTCGATCCAGCAATTGTATTTCCAGTTACAAACGAGGCAGTAGATGTAGTTGCTGGCGATCTTGATGATGATGGCAAAACCGATCTGCTGGTTGCTTCCAACAGTGTTCTAGCTTTCAGAAATACCAGCTCAATAAGTACAATCAGCTTTGCTGCACCGCTGAAGTTTGCAGATGAAGGTTATATCATTCCAATGATTAATCTCTCTGATCTAGATGGAGATGGGAAAGTCGATTTATTTACCGCAACCGGCGCTGTGTCTATATTAAAAAATATCAGTCAGCCCGGAACAATATCCTTTGCTGGAGCCGTAAAATACTCCCAGCCTCATAACCCCATACTGGGTATGGCGGCCGATCTGGATGAGGATGGCAAACCGGATATCATCACCTTTTCGGAGTTTTCATCTTCTGCAGTACTTTTTAGCAAGCCTATTATCAAACCTGTATTAAGTTCTTTGTCGCCGGCATCAGGACCAGAAGGTCAAACAGTAAGCTTAAATGGATTCAATTTTAGTTCGGTTACTGGTGTAAGTTTTGGAGGAGTACCTGCATCGTCATTTAAAATCGAGTCCCCTACCCTCATCACTGCCGTAGTTGGCGCAGGAGGAAGTGGACCTGTTACTTTAACCACTTCAGAGGGGACCAACGACTATCTTCAGTTTAAATATACACCTCCGCCAGTAATTACTTCTTTCAGCCCGATGGTTGCTGAATTTGGAGAAACAGTTATCATAAAGGGTAAATACTTCACCGAAGCAACGGAGGTATGGTTTTCATTAAAAACGCCTTTTACTGTGCTAGACGATAATACAATTTCGGTCAAACTACCTTCGTCAGAGTTTGTCCGCTCGGGAGATATAATTGTGAATACACCTTATGGAACTTCTACCATGGCAGGATTTGTCTTGGCAAAGGCACCGGTGATTTCGGCCGACAAGGGCGCCCCATACTATCTCAACACAAAATTAAGCCTAAGCGCAAATTCCGGTACGAGTTTCACCTACGAATGGCGAATAAATGGGACAATTGTCCCTGGAGCTACTTCAAGTACCATCGTTGTAGATGAAGGCGGTTCATACACTGCTGCTATCCTGCACAACAATAAACAACTTATTTCTCAACCCTTCACTTTTACATTATTAAACACGCTTCCTTCAACTATTTTTAAGGTTAAGGCAACAAATGAGACTTGTAGATCATCTAATAACGGAGAGATTTCGATCAGTGCCGGAACGGATATGAACTATAGTGCTATCATTACCGGTACAGCCTACAACAAAACCTATAACTTCAGGTCGAACCTCAATGTAGGCGCTCTCCAGGCTGGCACCTACAGTGTATGTATTACCGTAGCGGAGTATACAGATTACAAGCAGTGTTTTGAGGTAGTAATTACCGAACCTAAAGACCTTGCTCTGTTTTCTTCAATAGTGAATGATAAAACTATTACCCTTAATTTAGGTGGTGCTACTACCTATCATATTGATTTAAATGGCGAAAAGTATACCACAAAAAATAATCAGATTACATTAGCTCTTCAACCAGGAAACAATAATCTAACGATATCTTCAGATCTCAGCTGTCAAGGCATCATCAAAAAAAATATATCGCTGGCATCAGGAATAACCGCCTATCCAAACCCATTTGATCAGATTTTAACTGTTGGCATGGGGCCAGAGTATTATCAAAAAGTGGTAAATATTGATGTATATGATTTAAGTGGCCGGCTGGTGTTTACCAAAAAGAAAATGCTTGATGGCGTAGAAATCACCCTGGATCTCTCATCATTTACCTCTGGTATGTATATATTAAAAGTTGCCGCCGATAATTTTGTTAGTCAAACCAAAATCCTCAAAAAATGAGTATCGTAAGATCAATTTTACTAATGCTTCTGGTATGTAGCCTATTTAGTTGCACTAAAAAGACTGTTGAGCCGGCACCACCTTCAGATCCGGTGTTACCTGCACCTAAGGAAACTACCAAAGCCCTATTAATTACACCTGCCAAAGATGAGGTTTGTATCACGGGCACATCTATTAGTAGCACCAGGAATACAATTAAATTTAAGTGGCATGAATCTGCATTTTCTGCAGGTTACATCGTAACGATCAAAAACTTAACCACCTCTGAATTGACAACTGGTACCACTAATGGAACAGAAATTGAAATGGCATTGACTAAAAATGCTCACTATTCATGGTCGGTGCAAACCAAATCGAGCTTAAATAACCTTACATTGGAAAGTGATATTTGGAAATTCTATAATGCGGGAGAAGCTACCTCTTCTTATGCCCCGTATCCGGCAGAATTAACTTTCCCATTAATGGAGGCTAAATTTTACGCCTCAGCAGGTAAAACAAATCTTATATGGATAGGTGATGATCCCGACCGGGATATTTTCGGCTACGACGTATATTTCGGAACGACAAGCAACCCACCATTGTACAAAGCAGACTATACAGGAACAACATTTCCTGTGATTGTAACTTCTGGAACTCTTTATTACTGGAAAATCATAACAAAAGACAGGTTGGGCAACAAGTCAGAATCTGCAGTTTTCAAGTTTACGATACTATAAGTGGAACACCTGCAAAAAACAAAGTATAAGTAAAATCGAGACGATAAAAATCATTGCTTAATAAAAGCATCTGTAAAGGTTGCTCCAAATCTGCCTTTCCATTTACTGCAGCGTCCAGCTATTCTTCTTCAAAATCTGTTTGCCGATATGCCAATACATGAGCGTCCGCTAGTAATACTGCCTTTCAATCTTATTCTTCAACACTTTTTCAAAATTTACTATGGCCTCGCAATGCGCGTGCAGGGTCCAACTTCCGCACATTGACCCTACTGATTAAAAGCTCATAGAAAGATTGTTTTTTTTGTTATAAATTGATTTTGTTTAGGCCTTAGCGAGACGCTACGACCAGAATGATAACTAATCCGGAGTCTGTCTGCTACGCGAAGATAATCCTGCAGCTAGAGGTATAAATCAATCCTTTTAATTAACTCCACACAGGCCCTACTATTATGATAAGGACATTTCCAGACACCTACCTTATCTTCACCTTGCATAACTTCATCCTGTTCATTTACACCCCAAAACCATTCTCCTTTTTGATAATTGATGATTTTACGTTTCACGGACTCCCAATTTTTCAGACTGATCTCCAGAAAGCTTTCATCTGTTGATAACTGCCATGCATTAAAAAACCCAACCATAGCCTCTGCCTGTACCCACCAATGCTTTTCCCTGACAAGATGATTCCTGGAAGGATCATATTCATACCACAGTCCTCCATCAGCGTCAAGGCCATTCTTGGCAGCTTCGGCCATCTTCACCGAAACTGTTTTTACCATGCCCGTCAGCGCCTCATCGTGAACAGCTTCTGCAGCTTCCAGCAGTAACCAGGCGGCTTCTATGTCGTGTCCATAAGAAACTATATCTGATTTGGCTTCCCAGTTCTCATCAAAAAACAAAATCAGGCTCCCCGTTTCCTTATTGATTATCTGCGTGGTAAAGCAGTGCACAAGCTCAATAATTTTACGTCTTAAGTTTTCATTCGGCCAGATCCGATAAAGCGTTGTAAAAGCCTCCAGAACATGAAGATGCGTATTCATCGTCTTTTTTTCGTTCGCGTCCTTCTCACTAAGCCTTAGATCATCTAAAGAATTCCATTCGCGGTTGAAGGCCTCGAGATACCCTCCTCTTTCAATATCATAACTATGTTTGATTAAGCCATTGTATAGCTCGATAGCCTTTTCTTTTGCAAAGGGGTTCTTGCTTGCACTAAAATACTCACTAAAAGCATAAATGGTAAAAGCTATAGCATAAACCTGCTTTTTGGTATCAACAGGGCTACCCTTAGCATCGAGCAGCCAATAAACACCCCCAAATTCTTTATCGATAAAATAGTCATTTATATATTGAAAGGCCCTATCTGCCATTTCCAGATATCCAGGATCTGCATTTAGATTGTAAGCAGCAGAAAACGACCATAGGATCCTTGCATTTAAAACACTTCCTTTTGGAGCAGAATAATCAATATTGTTATTATTATCAATCTTACCTACAAAGCCTCCGTTAACTTCATCAACAGTAAAGTTCTTCCAATAGCTCAGAATATTTTCCAGCTCCAGGCTTAACTCTTCTTTATATTTTATTAAATCCGATCTCAATTTATGCCTAAATTACAGAACCCACTTTATTTTTTTCAATATTGCCCAAAATCCGATCAACCGTGGCAGCTGAGCGCAATCCATCTGCTGGTGTGTTCATCACATAATCCACCAATATATCAAGTGTACTGGTTGCAACATGCATCCTTGTATCTGATGAGGCATAATAGATAAACACCGTTCCCTGCTCGTCCAAAATCCAGCCGTTGCTAAAAACCACGTTAGAAACATCCCCGATACGTTCTTCGCCTTCCGGAGCCAAAAAATAACCTGCAGGTTTATAGATCACCTTGGTCAGATCCTTTAGATCGGTCATAAACATGTATAGCACATAGCGTAAACCTGCGGCTGTATTTCTCACCCCATGGGCCAAAAACAACCAGCCATATTCTGTTTTGATCGGCTCTGGTCCCATTCCGTTTTTAGCTTCGTAAACGGTGTGATAGTTTTTATTGTCGACAATCAGTTCCTTTTCAATAACCGCATTTTCAATTGAAGCACTTAATCCGAACCCGATTCCGCCACCGGTCCCGCTTTCAATAAAGCCATCCTGCGGACGTGTATAAAAAGCATATTGTCCATCAACAAACTCTGGATGCAATACTACGTTCCGCTGTTGTGGCGAGGGGGTTTTCAGATCGGCCAAACGCTCCCAGGTCTTTAAATCTTTAGTGCGAACAATTCCACATTGTGCTACCGCCATCGATTGGTCGTGCGCAGGCGCATTAGGATCTTTTCTTTCCGTACAGAACAGACCGTACATCCAACCATCTTCATGCGCAACAATGCGCATATCGTAAACATTGGTATCAGGGTTATCCCCTTCCGGAAGCGTTACAGGCTCCTCCCAGAAATTAAAATTATCTATTCCGTTGTCGCTTTCCGCCACGGCAAAAAACGATTTCCGGTCGGCTCCCTCCACCCTTACAATTAAGATATACTTGTTGTTAAACTTAATCGCACCAGCATTAAAAGTTGCATTTATACCGATCCGCTCCAATAAATAAGGATTGCTCTGTGAATTAAAATCGTATTTCCAATTTAATGGTACATGTGCAGCAGTTAAAATAGGGTTTTCATACCTATCGAAAATCCCATTCCCCAAAGCCAGCTTCTTATTTTTAAGCGCAACTATTTTTTTGTGTTCTTCTTCTAACTGCTTTTTTCTTTTCTCAAAATCTATCATAAAAATATGCTATTATTTTTTTTAATCTTCTAATTTATTCCACCAGGTTCTTTTCAGGATCAATACGATTACAGCTAAAACAGCTACGGTGATAAACAGCGGCGTGTGCATACTCAATATAAAATACATTGGCAGAATGGTTAAACACAGCTGGGCAATTATCCCAAGTACTACATTAAACATATCGAGTTTAAATCTTTTATTCCCCTGAAAAGTTGGGTCTTCAGCAACAACAAGTTCATGAACGGGTTTCCAAAATCCCCATGGCCTTACAGTTTTGTAGAATGATTTTAAGACCGTTTCATCTGTTGGGGGAGCAGCGTAAGTACCTACGATACAGCCGATCATAGAAAGTACAAACAGTAATGGCCACCAGTAAAGTGGTAAACCGTGGGTAACATAGGGCATTGCCAGGGCAGCCGCTATCCCAACAGCCATTCCCCAGAAAAACCCATTGGCATTAAACCGCCACCAATACCATTTCAGGCAGTTGGCAGCTACATAACCACCGTACAGGCCACCGACGATCCATTGAAGGATATCGTTTACATTGTTGGCGAAGAAACCCAGAACTACCCCTATTGTTACCACTATTATACCAACGATATAATTCATGTTAATGACCTTCTTTGTACTGGCTTTTGGATTGATGTATTTTAAATAAATATCATTAACGATATAAGCCTGGGCAGCATTAAGCGTTCCGCTGAAAGTACCCATAAATGCGCCTAACAATCCTGTAAGTACAATACCTAAAATCCCGACCGGTAAAAAATTGTTGATTGTTGCGGGTAAAATCCTTTCAAAGTCTGTAACCCCGTCCGGCCCTTTTAAATAAATCTGGTTGTAATATAAAAGTGCGAGCACGGTTAAACCGATTACCATGGAGTAGCGGATGGGCAGTAATATGATGCTTACAAAGCCGGTCATTTTACTCGCCTCTTTGGGGCTTCTGGTACTGAGCACCTTCTGCATGTCGTAGTTTGGCGCCGGGCCCGCCAAAGAGGCAAAAACACCTTTCAAAAGCATCATTCCAAAGAAAATCCCGAACAGACTGAAACCGTCATCGGCAATTTTTTTATTGGCATCGGCGGCAATTTTACTCCAGTCCAGATCCAGTTTCCAGCTAAAAAAAGGATCGTCCCAGCCTTTGGGAACATTTAAAGTCTGTCCGTGGAGATGGTTCATGGCGATAACGGCAATTGCCAGACAGCCAACCGTCATAAAAGCATATTTGATCATATCGCCCAGAACGATACTGTGCATACCTCCTAAAATGGAATAAAACATAGCGAAAAGTGTAAATACGATCCCATAGAAATGGGGGACATACCTGGTGGGGATATCAAAGGGTACATAGCCTTTTACATAATCCCATGGGATGAAAATTTCCATGAATTTGCCCAGTCCGATAAAACCATAGGCCAAAAACCCAAAACAGCTGATCAATGCAAATGCAATTACAACAATATGAGAACTTTTTACTCCTTTACCTATTGAACCAAACCGTGTTTGCAGCCATTCTGCACCCGTATTTGCATTGCTTCTACGCAACCATTTACTTAGGAACATCATCATAAAAACCTGATTGAATACCGGCCAGAGCCAGGGAATCCAAATGCTTTTTAATCCATAAACAAAACATAATGCCACCATCCACATGGTTCCACTAATATCGAACATATCTGATGCATCACTCAAGCCGAGTTTATACCAAGGCAGTGATTTACCGCCCATCATATAACTTTCTTTATTCTGTTTTGCCTTTTTCCGGTACCAAAAGCCAATAAAAATCATTGTGGCGAGGTAGAGGATAATGATTAAGACATCTATTAATTGTAATTTCATTTATTTGGTTATTGCACTGTTGTATATGGTTATTTGTGTTATAATATTAATGAAATGATTTCCTTCCCACGCTATTTATAGATTGAATATCTTCTTAGCCCCTTTTGAAGAAGAATATTATTACCCTTTAAAAACCCCAGGAAATCTGGTGCGGAAACCTGACCGGGATAAGGCGCATAATAATGGTTGTCTTTTTCTTTTTCGCGACAGCCTGCATTTCGCCAGAATAGCACATAAGATGGTTTATTATCCTCAATTGCCTTAGAAAAAACACCTGTCCACCAAGCAGCATCAGGAATTTCCACAAAGCCTGTTTCAGCAAGCGCACTTAATTTTCTAGTCTTTTTGGCAATCTTGTTCTGGATGGCCAGGCAGGTGGAAACATCTTGCTTAAATAACACACCTTTTTCTATCCCACCATACTGATAGTAATCAAAACTGAGTACATCAATAAAATTATTGCCCGGATAGCGCTCCAGATACTGTTCTTCGGTTTTAAAATCACATGGATTAAACACATAAATCAGATTGTGCAGATGCTTTTTATCCCTTAAATACTGAACAGTAAACTGCCACAACGCCTCATATTCCTGAGGGCTGCAGGATTTTTTACCCCACCAGAACCAGCCGCCACCATTTTCATGGAATGGCCTGAATAAAATAGGAATCAATTTTCCGTCAGTTCCTTTCAATGAGTTTACAAATACAGAAAACCTGTCTAACCAGCTTTTATAAAGCATATGCTTTGCCCCTTTTGGAAGAATCGATCTAACGGCTACTGAAACGGTATCCCACGAGGTTTTTCCGTTAAAGGGATTATCCATATGCCAGCTCAGGGTATTTATTGCACCCATGTCATAGGCTTTTTTGATGTACCCCCGCATTTTTTCAAAGGGAACACCATCAATATTCTGCGTTTTACCCGTCTCCAGTCCCGAGACATCCCAGCCAAAAACAGCTGGATATTCTCCAGTTAGATCCTTGATATCGCTTCTGCCTTCCTGATATTTCCAACCAACACCATAGGCCATATCATCCTGGTGACCAAACAATACTTTTTTGCCAGAAAGCCTGATTAAATTCTTATATAGGTTTTTAGTTTCGGGCGTAGCTTTTCTATCTATTAACTGCCCGAAAACAGCAACGAAAAGCATACAAAAAAACAAGAACAACGGGACTATTTTTTTAATCATTCGAATCTATTTTGGCTAGTATTTTGGCGCTCATAATAATTATCTAAAATACCGATGTAATTAACATAAACAATAATACTATTTTAACCAATCAATATATAATACGTCTTATTTCACCTCCAATTACGGCTCAAAATATAAACAAACAAATATTTTTTTATTACATTGCATCAATGTTCTTTTATCTTAAAAATATTTTTTTCAGAACTAAAAGTTATGAATAACATCATTAAAGAAATTACCCCCCTTACCCAGAACGATTGTTTCACTATATTTTCCAGGGTAAAACAGGATTTTGATTTCCCGCTCCATTTCCATGAAGAATTTGAACTTAATTTAATTTTGAATGCACCGGGTGCTAAACGGATTGTTGGCGATAATATTGAAGAAATTACAGATATGGAACTGGTACTTGTTGGCCCTAATCTTTCCCATGTTTGGACTACCCACAATTGCAAAAGCGAAGAAATTACCGAAGTCACAATCCAGTGGCACAAAGACCTTTTTGATGACAAAATGCTGCGCAGGAACCAGCTAAGTTTTATCCGTAAAATGTTCGAACGCTCGGTTAGGGGTATTCTGTTCCCCCGTGAAACCATTGAAAAGGTTTACAAACGTATTTTGGATATAAACCAGCTGCAGGGTTTTGATTCTGTTCTTGAACTGATGAGTATCCTTCATGATTTATCTACCTCGAAAAGTATGCGGGTGCTATCAGATGCTACTTTTAACAACGACCAGGTATTAAATTACAACAGTAGAAGGATTGATAAGGCTTTCGAATTTATGAATGCCAATTTTGATAAGCCCATTACCCTGAAAGATTTAGCCAAACTGGTTAGCATGGCAGAGATTTCTTTCAGCCGGTTTATTAAAAAACGGACGGGAAATACCTTTATTGATAGCCTGAATGAAATTCGTCTGGGTCATGCTACCCGCATGCTTATCGAAACGACACATTCAGTAGCAGAGATTTCTTACAATTGCGGGTTTAACAACATTTCAAACTTTAACCGGCTATTCAAGAAAAAGAAACACTGCACACCTAAAGAATTTAGAGAGAATTTTTCAGGAACAAGGGTATTTATTTAAATCGGGCAGCCTGATTATTTATTCAGTTTTCTGAGTTGCTTCTTAATATATTTTCCTGCCGGTGTGAGCATTTCTGGCTTCCATTTCCCTTTCGGAGATGCTCCAGGTACCAGCAGTGCAGTGGTTTCTTTTTTATCGGTAATATTCCAGTTTGCCCAGCTCAATTTATTTTTCTCCATCCAGGAAAACCATTTATCCGTTTTTTCAACATCAAACTTACCGTCGCCATTGGCCTCTCCAACGCCCCACTCTGTTACAAAAACTGGCAGACCTGAAGAAATAGCCTCGTCGGCCCGCTTCATTAAAATTTCTTGATGGCTTGGTTCTGAAGCGTAAAAATGAAATGAATAAGCAATGTTGCTGAATCCTTTAATTGGATCTTTGGCCGCTACATCAATGTCCTGATCCCAATGCGGACTACCTACAACAATTATGTTTTCGGTATCGTATTTTCTGATTTCGGCAATCACCTGTACCGCATAATCTTTAACAGCCGGCCATGTAATTTTTTCTGGCTCATTAAATATCTCATAAATGATATTGGGTTTGCCAGCATATCTTTTAGCCATTTTTGCAAAAAACATTTTTGACTGATCCAGATGTTCGTTTGCATGGTGATCGTGCCAATCAATCAGCACATACAGATTTTTCTTAACTGCAGCATCGATTGTTCTGGTTACCAGTTCTTCCTGCTCTACCGGATTCTGCAGATAACCTCCATCTGGCTGTACCGCCATTGAAACGCGCAATAAGCTAATATTAAAATCAGACTGAAGCCAGTTTACAACATCCTGGTTATAATATTTTTTTCCTTCCCAAATGCTCCATGATAAACTTATGCCACGAAGTTGCGGCTGGATATTTTTACTGTTTAAAATTTTCCCATCAACAACTTTTAATGCGCCGTTGCGCTCCACCCAGTTTACATTTTGGGCAAAGGAGGTGATAGCGAAAAAGACAAATACTGAAAGTAACACAACTTTTTTCATAAGGAATCTATTTAATACGGTACACTGAAGGCATTTTATCGGCAAAAAGCGCAAAACCATCATTCTTAAAAGCCATAAAATCACTTGCCGCAGGATGCCCGGCATAGGGTGTCCAATAAGCATCTTTGGTATTTGCCCAAAGCAGTACATAAGCAAATTCCAGGTGCTGATTTTTCAGGGATTTTAGCAGTTGCTGCGTAAACCAATCTGTTTTGGTTAAGTTTTGCAGACCAGTTTCTGTCAGCGCTGCTAATTTATTATGTGCCTTAGCGTAATCGGAAACGATTTTAAATTTTGACGCTGCAATATCTGGCGAAACACCTGCTTTCATATCTTCATAATTATCGGTACCCACCAAATCTACGTATTCATCTCCAGGATAATAAGTTAGATACTGGGTTTGGGAATTAAAATTCCGGTCTGGAGACCATGCATAAAGAAAATTCCTTACGCCCAAATCGTCCCGAAGGTATTTAACCGTGTACTGATACATGGCAATATATTCTGCGGCTGAGCAATGTCCACTTCCCCACCAGAACCAGCTGCCATCCATTTCATGAAAAGGGCGAAAAATAACAGGAATCAGTTTCCCATCTGCACCAATAAGGGTTTTAGCGTAATCTGCTACAATTTTTAACGAAGCCTTAAAAGTTTCGTTTGCCGATCCGCCGGGCAAAACCTGGTTAACTGCCGTAACCGGAGAATCTGACCAATAAAACCCGCCCTTTGAAACCGGGTTTGCATAATGCCAGCAATAGGTATTTATTCCTCCACGGTTATAAGCCTCGATGGTGAGGGTGCGGGCGATCGATTTTTCGTAATCGAACCAGGCACCCGCTGCAAAATTTGTCATATGGATAAAATCGTGACCATAAACTGCAGGATAAACACCTGTAACCGTTTTAACATCACTTTGCGTGGAAGAAATCCCCGAAAACTGCTGTTCGTTAGCCCATTGCGATGCCGCACCTGTTACCCCTCTTTTCGTATCGTCCTGATGACCAAAAAGAACATTGTTTTTTGCAATCTGTTTCAGGTTATAGAAAAGGGAAGCGGTTTCGTCTGTTGCATTTTTATCTACCAACCAGGTTTTAACCGCTGGTAAATCCGTTACAGTGGTAACTGGCAAAACAGGGAGTATAGTTGGGTTTTCAACGGCCTCTTCTCCATTCTTTTTACAGGAAAAGAATGCAATAGCAGCCATTGCAACTCCGAAGCATATATTTTTTAGGTTCATGAATAGTTGGTTTATAGGGGCTGGATTACTTTTTTAAATGGGTTTGTATAGTTTTCCAGGTAGATTTATCCGAATCGAAAACAGCATTTAACCCTTGCTCTTCCTGCGGGGGATCGCCAGAGAATTCATCGCCGTCTTTCCAGAACAACTGTCCTGGTATAGGTCTTGATGTTCCTCCAAATGCCCAAAAATTACAGCCCGCAATTGCACCTTTATTCTTCCGGCTATCTGCCCACAATGCGAAAATATTTCCGAAATATTCATCCCGTAATTTGGTTGTTGATGATGGATCAAAAGCATGCCCATCCCTTGGCAGGCCAAACTCCTCAATTACAAGCGGTTTATTTAATTGCCGGGCAATGCTTTCATGCCTATTAATGTAAGCAGCTGTTTTTTCAATAACCAAAGGTAGGTTTTCAGCCGTGGGCGCATCTTTAAACCAGCCCCAGTTTTTTGGCCAGATGTGGATAGTTAAATAATCAATGTTTTTATCTGCATGAATCTCCTTAAACAAATCCCAATTCTCATCAGTCCCCATAAAACCTCCGGTGCCTATAGTAACAAGATGGTTCTTATCAATTGATTTAATAAAATTGGCAGTGGTAGAAATCAATTTTTTATAATTATCAACAGCATCAGTCCGCATTGGCCGTGGCTCATTTGCAAGCTCCCAGGCCATAATAGCAGGCTCATTAACATATTTTTTACCTGAGTAAGTATTTTTGTGCCCGAGTATAAATTTTAACTGCTTTTGATAATCGCTTTTACAGGCTTCGCAACTATAAAACTTACTCGTATAATCACGTTGCTCATCCCAATTCAACTTTCGTTTTAGTGTTTCATTATCAATCTGGCCGTTCCAGTTCAGGTATTGGAGAAAACCGCCGCTCCACTCCCAGTTATTGCTTAAAAACAAAACAGCATGCATCTTGCGTTTTGCCATTTCTACCAATAAAAAATCCAATCCTTTTAAAAGTTCAGCATTAAAAACCAAATGCTGGGCCTGCAATGCGGGTTTAACACGATCAACCCCATTAATTTTCCCTTCACCCTCTGAGCCAACCAGAACACGGAGGTTATTTATGCCCTGCGATTTCAAAAAATCAAGTTCTTTGACCAATCTCTGTTTTCCCCTAACAGGGTCTCTTTGTAAAGCAAGCAACCCGCCGTACCAGTAGTTTGCCCCCACATAATAGTAAGGAGCTCCATTAATTACAAACTGGTGGCCAAGCGATTTAACAAAGGCTGGTTTCTGAGCATTTGAAGCTGAAAAGGAAAGTATCAGCGTAAATAACAAAATAATCCTAAACATTCTTTTTTGAAAAAAATCCATATTTTTTTTTATTTCAGGGCATAAAAAACCCGGCACATCACTCCTGTTCTATGACGGGCCGGGTTAAAGTTATTTTAGTTTTATTTTACAAGAATCCAATCGTCTATATAGAAGCTTTCATCCTGCGCATCGGGTCCCTTAATCCAGAAACCCAAAACATTTGAAGGCGATCCTGTAGCCCAAAGCCCTAATGTAGAGAGTGAAATCTTATAGTAGTTCCAAACATTTGCTTTAACCGTTATTGGAGCAGACTGGTCTCCGTTTCCATAACCTCCGGCACGTTTATCACCAGTGATATATAAAGTATAATCCTGAGAACCGCCCTTGATGTAGAAAGATAAGTAGTTATAGCCCCCGGTACTAGGCAACCCCACATTCCAGTTGGCCACACCATTAGCACTCCAGTTACCTTTTGCATAATTAAGCTTCAGTGATTTTACACCTGATTTTGCCGCTGCTGAAGATACTTCACCACTTCCCCAAAAATTGCCACTCCAATTTGTACCATAATCTTCTGTAAAGAACTTATAGGCCAGATCGAGATTAACATAAACCTGCTTTGGCGCAACCTGTCCTCCTGGATAAGTTAGCAGTAAGGTTGTAGAAGTGAGCGTAGAGCTTGGCATTTTAAGCGTTAATTCGGTATCGTTTTTAGTTAAAATTGTTGCTTTAGCAGTGGAGGTGCCCAGTTGAATATCGGTAACACTGGCAAGCCCGATACCGGTTAAAGTAATTTCAGCGTTAGCAGAAAAATTATAGTTAGAAGCTTCTGTAACCGTTGGTGGAGGAAGTAATATCGAAAATTTATAATCCACCTTTCCGTAAAGGGTTGTAACTGACAAAGTATTACTTTGGGTTGGCCCAGCAGGGGTGTTTTTTGGAATACCCACCAAAATTGTACTATCTGAGCCCAAGGCTTTATTAAAATATACAGACAGCCCATTAAACGAAACCGTGGTAACACTTGCTAAATTCGTACCGATAATGGCGTACATATTCTGCAGATTCCCATCGGTTGTTGTCGAATCCATTGCAACAACTTGAGGCGTAGTATTCGGAAAGGTAACTGATGTCGCTTTTCCATTCGCATCGTAAGTGGTGATGGTTGTTGTTAATTTACTATCGATGTAAGATTTACTGATGGTACGTACCCTAGTAATGGTTGGCGCACCCTTTCCGCCTTCTGCATCATCTTTCTTACAAGATGCGATCCCCAAAGCTACCAATACAGATAACAGAAACGGGATTATGCTTTTTTTATTCATTAATATTTTCATTTCTTTTCTTTTTAAATGTGATACCCCAAAACCATATTTTATTTAAAAGTGTAAGGTACAGGCGGAAGGGCTAAAGCCGGATCGTTGGCAACCTCCGTAGCCGGGTAAGGCAACAGGAAATTTGCGTCGACAGGTGTAAAATATCCGTTTCCATATCTAACAGGAGGTGTGTCATTGCTTGAATCGCCCCTATCTTGTGCTTTAATAATTGCAATTGCTTTAGGATGGCTGGTTACATTAAAGCCATCAATACGGCATAAATCAAACCAGTAATCGCCTTCGATTGCAAATTCAAGCCTGCGCTCTTTTAGCAGATCCTGAAAGGTAAATGATGATACAACGCCTAAACCTGCTCGTTGCCTGATGGTATTGAGGTATTTAACAGCCGTTACATCACTTGTACTGGCTGTTAAGGGCAAACCTGTTGGACTGCTTCCTACAGATGCACCCAAAATTGCTTCCGCAGCAATTAGGTACATATCTGCTAAACGCAGCATATAAGTATTCATACCGGTAGATTGGAAAGCACTTTTACCCCCATTATCTGCAGGCGAACCGGTTACATATTTTTTGATCTGTGCATGTGTACCCTGAGAACCTGCATTTGCGGGAAGGGTATAACCGCCACCGGCCTGATTCAGTTCGGGATAATAATCGCCAGGCAGCATAATGGTTGCTTTTCTTCTCTGATCATTTGAAGAGTAGGCATCAATCAGGTCAAAAGTTGGAGCCAGCACACCATAACCATCGCCGGTCTGTGTAATGGCAGAACTATAGGCTAACGAAGCCTGCATTCCATTTCCAAAACCATAACCACCATTTGACAGCCACTGTAAAGCGATGATAGATTCTTTATTATTGTTGTTGGCAATCTTGAAAAGATCAGCATAAGTTCTGCCCGCAACATCTACGCCAAATAGACCAAACTCATGGCTGTTGATCACTTTTTCTGCCTGGGCCTTTGCATTTGCATAATCCTGCATATACAGGTAAACTTTTGCCATCAATGCAGATGCCGAACCACTGGAAACATGCCCGCTACCCGCAACATTGGGCGTACAGTTCGCTTCACCAAATTTCAGATCGTTGATAATGAACTTATAAACATCAGTTACCGGATTTGTACGGATTGTTGATGGACTACCTACGAAATCAAGGGGATTTTCGATAATCGGAACATTTCCAAAAATCCTAACCAGATGAAAATAGGCCAGTGCCCTTAATACATGTGCTTCGCCCAGCGCATTGTTTACAACCGAAACAGGAACTGAGGCAGGCACCGTTGGAAGATTGTAGATTACGGCGTTAGACTGTGCAACGACGGTAAACAATGAGTTCCAGGCCGCACTTAATTCAAAGTTACCGTTTGAAACTGAAAAGTTTCCAAAAGCCTTCACATCATCCGAACCGCTTCTTCCGTTACCGCTTGCCATTTCGGTTATTGCCCAGCTTACTTTTGTGTTCCAGCCAAACCATGGCGCGGCATAAAGTGCGTTTGTACTGGACTGAACCTGGGCCGCTGTGGTATAATATCCGCCAACGGTATATTGATCTTCAGGTGGCCGGTTAAAAAATTCTTTCTTACAACCTGTTGTAGATAAAGATACTAGGGTTGCCATTGCTATGATCTGTTTTATATATCGTTTCATATCGATCTCTTTAAATGTTAAAACTGTGCGTTTAATCCAAATGTAATGGTACGTGGAATCGGATATCTACCCATGTCTATATTGGTATAAATCGGGTTCTGGTTCAACGAACCGATCTCGGGATCCAGACCTGAATATTTGGTAAATACATATAGATTCTGACCACTGGCAAAAACATTCAAACGGCTTAGCTTTGCATGCTTAATCCATTTTTCAGGAAAAGTATAACCTAGCCTGATGTTCTGAACCCTTAAAAAGGAGGCACTTTCCAAAAAGCGGTCAGACATCACCAAGTTGTTGTTGGCTATACCGCCCTTTGGTGCAGGGATATCAGAATTTGGATTGCCTGGACTCCAGAAATTGCTGGAAGTAGCCAGCTGATTGGTATATAGCCCCGAAAGTCCTGCGATCTGATAATTTAATGCATTAAGGATTTTACCTCCATAGGATCCATTCAAAAAGATAGACAGATCGAAGTTTTTATAAGTGAAGTTATTGGTAATACTGTAGGTAAAATCCGGATTCGGGTTACCCAGCGCAACCTGGTCATTCGCATCCACCTTACCATCACCGTTGGTATCCTCATACATTAGATCACCCAGGTAAATCGAATTGGCAATTGAAGGATCGTTTGTAATCACTGCCGGCGATGTCCCCCCGGTTACGTTCTGAGGATGGGAAGCAATATACTGCAGGTCGGCAGTGTTTTTAATCACACCTTTAACTTTATAACCGAAGAACTCTCCTACAGGCCCGCCTTCGGTTGTTTTGGTTACAGGCAAACTGATAAAACTGCTGTTGATACTACCAATTAATGCCGGAGAACCGTTTAAGGATACTACATTGTTTTTATATTTCGAAAAGATTAAAGTTGTATTCCATTTGAAATTGTCATTTACAATGTTCTTTGTATTGATACTGAATTCGAAGCCTTTATTTTCTATCTGGCCAGCATTGTAATAAGGCGATTTAATTGCAGCCACATCAGAGTATTCGGCTGGTCCTCCGAGCAGGAACGCCGGAAGTGGTTTTTGGAAAAGGAAGTTTTTAGAGTTTTTAATGTAGTAATCAAAACTGGCATCAATTCTTCCTTTAAATAAACTAAAATCAACACCAGCACCTTTTTGAATGGCAGATTCCCAGGTTAAATCTAAATTGGCTACGTTGTTGGTTACAAAACCAGTGCCCAAACCTGTGGCAACTGCCTTAATTGATGAACCATAAAGATAGTTGGGAATGTTCTGGTTTCCGGTTTCACCATAGTTTAACCTGATTTTGATGTTATCGACTACAGATTTGGTGCTTTCCATGAACGATTCTTCCGATAATCTCCAGGAAATAGCCGCAGCCGGGAAATAACCAACTTTGTGCCCTTCGGCAAATTTCGAAGATTTATCAGAGCGGATACTTGCCGTGATACTGTATCTGTTATTATAGGTATAGATTGCCCTTGCCAGTAAAGATTCCATCACCTGACTGCCTTTATTCTGATCGATCAGAGCGGTGGTCTGATCACCAAAACCAAGTGTCTGAATGGTATTTCCCGATGCAAAATTTTCTATTTTGTTCGAAACCCCGCCCCAGGTGGCCTGCCAAACCTCATACCCGGCCAATGCGGTTAAATTGTGCTTGGTACCAAATGTATGTGCATAGTTTAAATACTCTTTCCAGCCCCAATAAGTACTATTGGAGTTGTATTGATCAAGCCGTGCCGTCTGATTTGAAAATGCCCCCCATTGATAAGTTGGCTTAAAAGTTTGGGCTTCCGACCAGTTAAAATCCCCATTCAGTTCCGAACGTAGGCTCAGGTCTTTAAAAATCTTTAAATCAGCATAAGCACTTCCGTTAATGTTATTGCTCAACAAAGTGTTTGTGAGGCTTAAAGCCTGTGCAACCGGATTAACTGTACCTTGCGCTAGTCCTCCTGCATCAAGCGTGGGCCCTGCAAAAGATCCATCCGCATTATAGATCGGATTATCCGGTGCACTGGAAAGTGCATTATAAACAATACCTGTATTACTGCCCAGGCCAATATTCTGGTTGGTACGTGCCGCGCCGATTGTACTACCGATTTTTAGCCAGTCTTTTACCTGTCCGTTCACATTGGTACGGAACGAGTAACGTTTGAAATCACTTCCAATAATGGTTCCTTCCTGCTTAAGGTAGCCTCCAGATACGTAATAATCGACACCGTCTTTTCCTCCCGAGAATGATAATTGATGATTCTGTTGAGGCGCTGTCTGAAAAATGGCATCCTGCCAGTCTGTACCAGGACCCAAAATACTTGGATCTGCAAACTCTATCCTTCTCTGCAAACCAAACTTATCGGCCAATGCATTTTGAAGATTCGCGAATTGCTTTAGATCCATCATATCCAAAAACTTACCCTGCTCCTGAAAACCATAATAACCATCATAACTGATCTTAGCACTACCATTTTTTCCACGTTTAGTAGTTACAATAACTACCCCATTAGCACCACGGCTACCGTAAATAGCCGTTGCAGAAGCATCTTTTAATATATCGATTGATTCTATATCGTTGGGATTGATCCTTGAAAGTGGGCTCACGCCTGTTTCTTCCTGACCACCGCCGGTCCGGGTCAATTGGGGAGACCTTCCGTTTCCGCTTTTATTGGTTGCATCTCCCAGGATAGGTACACCATCGATAACATATAAAGGCTCACTGCCCCCAAATGAAGTAATACCACGGATACGCACAGAAGTTGCGCTACCAGGGCCACCAGAATTTTGCGTAATGGTAACACCTGCAGCTTTACCCTGAATCAGCTGATCTAAACTTGGCTGGGGAATATTTGCAATATCCTTAGCCAGAACTGAAGACACCGAACCATTAACATCCTGACGTTTCTGTGTACCGTAACCTATTACCACAACATCCGACAAGGCTGTTGATGCTGATTTTAAGTTAACATCGATCTGTTTTTTGGTGCCGATTACGATTTCTTGACTTGTTGAACCGATAAAGCTATACACTAAAACTGTTCCACTGGCAGGTACCGTAATTGTATACTTTCCATCAATATTGGTACTGGTTGCTACAGCGGTTCCTTTTACCATAACACCTACTCCAGGTAAGGTTGTACCTTTTTCATCATAAACTGTTCCTGTGATTACCCTGGAGGCATTTTGCGCAGAGACCCTGGTTAGAAAGCCCATACACATCACAAACAGAATTACTATTCGTAAAGTTGTACTCATAATGTTTATATTTAGTTATTATTTGTTAACTCAAATTTAACAGCAATGTTAATCGCTTTTATAGTATTATTTTAACTTATAATAATCTAAAAAACACTATAATATAAATAAATAAAAGCTTAAAATAATCATTATCAACTAATTTAACCGATTATACGATTACAGTAAGCCTATACTTTTTTCTCCCAAATTAATTAATTATTGATACTATTTTGCTTATACCGACATAAAAGTCTTCTTGACTATACATAATGAATGCAGCCAGTTATGTGTAAATCAAGTAAAATACCTTTTAAAAACAGCTAAAAGCAATCCTTTGCAAAAAAGAAAACAATTAAGCAGAATAGTCCCTTCGGTTTTGGTCTTGTTAATTATACTTTCCAAACATTTGATGATAGTTTTCTGTCCTTTAGCCATTAAGATTTTTTGTTTCTATATTATTGTGGTACCCAAAATATAAATCCAACAATGAGACTCAAGATCTTCTATTTATTTACGGCATTAATCTGTCTATTCCAGGCAAGCCAGGCCAATATGGTCAAAAATTATACGGATACGCTTTATGCCAAAAAACTAAAACCTTACGGCAGGTACTTGCTCAATGATCAGAATAAATTGGAAATGATCAGCTCAGCAGTGCACTTTGGTTTTAAGTTTACTGGTGACAGTTGCGCTATATATGCCCAGTTAAATCAAAACCAAGGACATAATTATATCCAATATGAAATAGACGGCGTGTACCAGAAACGCATCCGTATTGAAGGGAATACCACTAGCCCCATAATTTTAAGCGTAAAAGGCCGTGGCGAACATACCATATGGATCTATAAGGCGACTGAAGCACACACAGGGGCAATTCAGATCTCAAAGATTGCAGCAAACCATATCAAAGCCATAAAAGTCCACAAAGCCCCCTTAATCGAGTTTATTGGCAATAGCATTACCTGTGGAGCTGCATCAGACACCACAGATTTTGCCTGTGGAACCGGCGAATACCATGATCAGCACAATGCCTATCTGGCCTATGGACCAAGGGTATCTCGAAAACTGGGAGCCAACTATATCATGAGCAGTGTAAGTGGTATCGGAATTTACAGGACCTGGAATATGGAAGGCCCTTCTATGCCACAGGTTTATGAGCAGATAGATTTTAAAACAGATACGCAACAAAAATGGGACTTCAAAAAGTATAGCCCTAAAATCGTCAGTATTGCACTAGGCACCAACGACCTTAGTAATGGCGATGGAAAAAACGCAAGAAAGCCGTTTGATGAAAAAATATTCCTAGACCAATATGTAAACTTCATTAAACTTGTAAAATCAAAATATCCAAAAGCACAGATCGCTTTATTAAGTAGCCCAATGGTGAAAGGAAAATCCCGTGATATACTTGAAAACTGTCTCAATACCATAAAAAAGAGAGTTGATTCCCTGTACCCATCAGGCCCAGGAGTTAAAACTTTTTTCTTCCCAGCAATGGACCCGCATGGATGCACAGGCCATCCCAGCACAGAAGACCATTTGATCCTTGCCGAGCAGCTTCTTCCTTTTTACAGAAAATTACTGGAATAAGGCTCCGGCATGCACCACAACAAAATCATTGTATTATTTCAGATATAGTCACATATAAACAACCATCTAAAACACGCTTACGCACACCGCATTTACAAGATCATCTACTAAAAGGAAATTAAAAACCTATTAATAATATTTAAACGACAATCTTATAAATTCTTTTGAAGCGATTGAAGTATAAATCCACGAATGCTTTCCACCGGCATAATCAAAGCGGATGTTCTGCTGTGCCTGGCAATATTGATCCCGCAAAACCTACCGGAGCGGTCAAATACCGGACTTCCACATTCAGCACTTTCTATTGCCGCATCGCTGATCAGGACATGATCAAATCCATCAGAGCGCTCGCTTCTTCCCCCCGCATACGCATAAGATGCGTGGTTCAGTATGGGCTGACCTTCTAAACAAGTTTCGACGGTTAAGGGCAGGCCATGCCGGATGATGTCAAGTTTAACGACATCACCTGCGTAATATGAGGTAAAGGCATTGATGAAATCCTCAGGTTTGACAATTGGTTTTCCATTGACCGCTGAGATATGATCATCCTGTTTTAATTTTGTGGTTATGGCTTTATTTTGCGGTATTTCAGTAATTAAAATTTTTCCGTCCTGATATTTAGCACCGACATCCAGATATCCGATACTGTTGCTCAAAGGAACCGCTAATGGCAATCCACTAAAAACGCCTATCTTTTTCAATTGGGCTGGAAGCACAGATATTAGCATTTTACCGGGGTGGTCTTCTCCTCCAAAGCGTTTGGGCGGTTTAGCACCTAACTGTATTCCGTAACTGATTTTCAGGCTTGGCTTCAGCAATATCAAATCGTTTCTTCGATCCCTGTTGATGACAGTGGATTCAAAAATTTTCCCCTCCACTAAAATCCGGGGATTGGCCGCAACCATTGAACTTTTACTGATGAGATAAGTTTCATTTTTGACACGGACCCAAGTACCCAATATTTTTTTTATTTGATCACCATCATTACTCATAACCACTGCCACGCTTTTTCCCTGTTTTGAAGTAATTCCGATTAGTGAGTCTATCGAAGGAAACGGCGGCATGAGTGATGGGTTGACTGTCTCCGGCAAAGAATCTGGCCAAGGCACTTTCTGATAATCTATAGGTTTATTAAGAGGGCCCCAGTATTTCAAAAAAGAATCCACAGGAATATCAAAATTTTGCGATTCATCCTCCTTTATGCGACTGTGTATACCAATGAGCCTGCCTTTGAGATCAAACAATGGACCACCGGAATCACCAGGCTCCATTTTTGCTGACGACTGAATAAAACCATTCCCTGTATCTGTATTAGATATTCTACCATAACGCACATTAGGTGTTGACTTGAGGAATGATGCGGGATAGGAAATGCTGATGACTGGCTGATTTAAAACCATTTCGCTGCCAGCGGCCATTTGTGCATAATCAAATTTCTCTTCTTTGGTTATTTTGATCATGGCCATATCGTACACTGCATTTTTTTCATCAATTCCTATACGGCCTAAGGGGAGCGCTGTGTATTTTCTACCGTCAACAAATGTAACCTGGTAAACCTGATTAGCTTTAATTGCATGTGCAGCGGTTAGGATATGCCCCTGTGCGGAAACAATAACACCACTAAAACCATCTGTTTCATATATTCCATCGGGCCTATTATTTTTCACAGTGTCCCATGCGATAATATACACACTAAAGGGCATTGCTGTGCTGACACCATTGGAAATAAGATTTTCAATCCTTTTACTTTTAAGATTCTGCTGGCCCGATACATTTGAAAAAATAAGCGCGAAGAGTAAGGTCGCGCTCCATTTTAAATTAGTCATCTTTTATGCTATTTAGATTTTAAGGGGTAAACTTCACTTACCTTATTATTGCTGAGTATGAGCTTTGCCGTGAATATGAATCGGGGGTCCTGATATTCCGTTACCGAACTTTCAATCGCTTTAAAGCTGCGGTTTACTTTTTTGTGAAAAAGAACTTTGCCGTTAGCAATAACGGTGACTGGCTGATCAAGGTTTACAAGATCATCATTCAGGTTAATTTCAAGCACTTTAAAGGTATTATGTAATATGGTAATCTGGTTGCCTTTACGGCCAACTTCGGCTACATCGCCAACTTTTGAGGATACAAGAGGGGCCGATAGCCAATAGAACCGGTGCTGCAACCGGTTATCCTGTACCCAAACAACCTTATCCGGAAAAGTATTTCTCTTATAATCTGCCATCCAGGAGATGGCGATGGTATCTTGATGATCAAGCCAATGGGGCTTATCAGGATACAGGTGAAATTCGTGGTCATAGCCTTTAGCATCCAGGTTGTGCAAACTATCGAGCTTCTTGTTGTATTTGATAGCGAGCTTGTTTCTGTTATATGCGGAATCTAAACCGCCAATGAATATTGAAAACGGCAGGTTACGCAGGTTACGCATATCAGCATCGCCGGGATGGCCGGCCATCATCGATGCGGCGGCAAAACGATCGGCCATACGGGGAGCCAATTGAAATACCCCATCCCCTCCCGCTGAATAACCAAGAATATAAACTTTATCGGGATTTACATCTTCCATTATCACACTGTAGCGGATTAGCGAATCGATGAAATTATCGATATGATCTTCATGCCAGAGGTTCCAGGTGTTCGTTGGTGCCCTGGGCACAATAACCAATCCTTCTTTGATATTGTACAGTGTACGTTGATTCTCCCATTGCTGATCATTTACTGCCACCGGAGCGTTACCACCACCATGCAGCGAGATATATAAACTTCTCCCGCCAACTGGTTTTGTTCCAAAAACCTTATAGGCAATGGCCATCTGGTATTGTTGAAACTTTATTACGCCCTCACTCCACACCTTCCGGGCAGCGGGCATTAATTTTTGCTTTTCTGTGTTCCACTGTTGCGTTGCAAACCTGTCTGCCCCGGTTCGGCTCATCATTTTCTGCGCTGCGCATGTACCGCAAAGTAACGCGATCACACATAGGGTTTGTAACTTCAGCAGGATGAGACTTTTGTTCTTTTTATTCATATGTTAATTCTTTAGCAGTTCCAGGATACCCTCATTTTCAATGATGATCATACCCTGTCTGTCGCTGGTGATCCCCGGAGTTAATTTGTAAGGATAGGTGGGCTTATTTCCGTTCATAACCGTCGGCATATAAGCAAATTGCACTGATAAATTTCCTTTTAAGGCTTCCCCAACTTCGATAATGTGTGTAGAAACGATAAAAGCAGACGCTTTATATTTCGCGAAAGCTTCGGTAACAGCCAGCGTTGCATCATAAGCATCTTTAACATTTGTACCTTTAAACAGTTCATCAAAAAGGACTACGAAACATTTTCCACTTGCCACTTGCTCAGCAGCACTTTTCACCCGCAAAACCTCGGCATAGAAATGGCTGTAGCCAGTTTGAAGATTGTCGGAAACATTTATTGAGGTATATAATCCATCGCGTACCGAAAAGATCACCTGATTGGCAGCAATTGGAAACCCCATATGCGCCAGGTAGATTGCTATACCAAGAGATTTCATTAAGGTTGATTTACCCGCCATGTTTGCACCGGTGAGAAAGAGTAAATTTGCATCATGGTCGAACCTTAAGTCGTTACTTACACCATTGCGTAAGGCCGGATGTCTCAGCCCGGTAATGTTTAATACATTTTCCTCTTTCTCCATGGCCTCTGCGTAACAGTAGCCCATCATCTTTCCGAGCTTACCTACATTGGCGTAAACATCGATTGAATACATGATCTTCAAAAGCTTATTGAGGGAACCTTTCAATGTCTGCTTGAGGAGGTGATCATAAACCGCAAGCTGATACGGTGCGAATTGCTCATTGGTATGTTGAGCAATTAATTTTCTCAAAAGAGGGTCATCTAATATTTCTTTGAGCCGCTCTTTATCCTGGTCAAATGGGGTATTCGAATTATCATTTAGAAGAACCGAAAGCGCCTGGGCGTATTTCAGCACTTTGATTGTTGCGTTCAACCCAGCTACGAGTTGATCATAACGTTCATCGCGGATCAATACCGACTGGCCTTTTTTAAGAAAGGAGTTAAATACGGCAACAATGAACATTTTTGGACTTTCGATTGCCAGATAGTTTTCAGTTGATTGGAAGTCTGCCCTTTCAAGCTGAAACGTAAAATCTTTCTCCTGGAAATAATGGAAAATATCCCGCCGTGCGTTGATAGCTGCAGCACTTGTCAATGGGTTTAGGAACATCGTCTGCAAGAGCTGTTCCCCCCCATCGGTTTTGGTTTTATTGAACAGGCTGAAAATAGATCCAGGTGTATATTTACCGAGCAGGTTTAGATCATCCTGCGTTTGTTTGTCAACGATTAAACTCATATGTCTTTAGCATTTGATTTGGCCAGTCCGGCATTTAAGATATCCAGGATGCCTTCATTATTGATAATAATCATACCATGCCTGTCTGCAGTTAAACCGGATTGCAGGGTATAAGTATATATCGGATTGGTTCCTTCCATTGTTGTTGGCAGAAATACAAACTTTATCTTTTCGCTTTGTTCCTTTAACACTTCTCCGGCTTCAATAATGTGTGTAGAGATCACAAACAGGCTCCCCTGTTTACGGGCAAAAGCGGCAGTAAAGGCTATAGTGGCTTCACAGGCATCTTTCACATTTGTTCCTCTAAACATTTCATCAAAAAGCACAAAAAGTTTTTTTCCCAGTTTCAGTTCGGATGCAATCTTTTTTGCACGGAGCACCTCTACATAAAAATGGCTCGCACCCATCCCCAGGTTGTCTGGCAGGTTAATGGTGGTATATATTCCATCCAGAACGGTGAATTCCATTTTTGCTGCCGGCACCGGAAATCCCATATGGGCCAAAAATATCGCGATGCTCAAAGATTTCATGAAAGTTGATTTTCCTGCCATGTTAGCACCAGTGAGAAAAACGACATTCTGTTCATCGCTCATTACTATGGAATTCGGAACTGCACGCTGAAGCTGAGGATGATAAACATCGTCAATTCTTATAAAGGAATTGCCCCCTGGTAAAGCCGTTGGGAAAACAAATTTCCTTTCCTTTGCCACTTTAGCAATTGAATAATAAACATCAAGTCTGTACAGGCATTGTAATAGTGTTAATATGGCATCCCTGTTAACAAACCTAAATAATTCATCATATGATATGAACTCCTGGCCTGTAGGCTTGTAACCCTCAACTTTGAAAGGCAGATCAGCAAATTCTTCAGATGATAAAATTCGCTGAATATTATTTTTTTCTGAACCGTACGGATGATCGGTTGCCAGATCAAGAGCATCCACAAACAGCTTAAATTCCCGAACAAACAGCAGGATAGCTGAGATACCCCTATAGATAGTCGTTGTCTGTGCATCGGGTGCTACGAAATTACCCAGCCGCTTTGTTACCGACTGATCGTATTCCGATAACTTACTCCTCGAATCTGTATTATTGATATATGATTCTATCGCACTGAGCAGTTCAGTAGATATTGGGAACTTTTCAGCACGACCAGCGAAATACTGGATGATCTGGCTACGCTGATTTATTTTATCAAAATCACCGATCGGATTAAGGAACATCTCTTCCAGAATAATTGATCCGCCATGTGTCCGGGTACTATTAAAAATTTCGTAAATTGAATTACTCCCCTGTCTTCCAAACAGGTTGAGGTCGTTAATCGTCTGTTGATCTGTAATTAAAGGCATATTAAATATCTTATTTTCTTTTTCGTCTGATCAGTATGATACTTCCGCATGCAAGTAGCAAACCAGGGATAATCCATACGAAAATCAATTTAAGCAGGTGGATCTGATCTTTATCTACCAGTAATACCGTGTCTTTTGGTGCCGGTCTGAAGCTACTGATAGGGAATTCGCCATAGCTCAGCCAGCTAAACACACCGATATTGAAAACAAAATTTGCTGTACGGAGATTGAACCTGTTCAATTCCTTATTTGACATCAGGTCTGCATCACCGATAACAATGATTCGCTGCTCTTTTTGAGCAATTTTTCGGGTTAAACTGACTGCCAATGGGAAAGCTTTTTGCAAATCACCTTTCTGTGGCTCAAATTGCACGGTGGCTGAGTCAGTCAGAAACCTTTCTCTTTTAAGCCAGCTGCTTTTCTGGTTTGTTACCAACAAAGGCTGGGTTTTGTACCATTTCGTGTTTTCGATAGACAGGGCTGTAGCCAATGGCATCGAAACCACTATGCTATCCTTGTGCGCCTGCTCCAGGGGCATGAAGAGCTTCGTTGCCGCGCCGGTTAAGTTTGGGGTAGCCAAATCCGGCTCCAATTGCTTGCTTTGCTGAACGATGGCTCCATCCATCAACTGAATACCAAACTGTTTGATTATTGGATTTAAAACATCCTGTTTATTGGGCTCTCCGGTAACGAGCAAATTACCACCGCCATTAATATACGCCTGCAAATTTTTAGTTGCGGCAGCACTCAGGCCAACTTTGGGATCTGCCATAACCAACACTGATATATCCTTGGGCACCGGCGTGGTGGCAAGGGAGATGGTGTCGACATCGAAGCCCTGATTAAGCAAAGACTGCCTGAAAACCTTTAGGTTTGTTAATGCCTGGTATTCACGGTCGCCTATTTTATTGATATTTCTTTCTAACTCTCCGGTAGCAAAAAGTATTTTAGGCATTTTTGCGCTAAGGAGTCTTTTAAGTGCTGCTGATATTTCCGTTTCCGATGGCCAGTGCTCATTATCAGGATATACCCGGAGGAAGGTCTTTCTCCCTTTATACTTGAGTTGCATGATATAAAAATTGGGCTCTTTGGAAAGATCGACTTCTTTTCGAATCTGCTCAGGTGTTAAAAACTGATTTATATTCATTTCTCTTGTCTGGGCGATCTTCTCCACTACCTGAGCAAGGGTTTTTCCTTTGTTCCCTTTCATGATATCCCCGCCTTGTGCCAGGGTATCGTAATACATCACACTTTTTAATTTAATATTATGTTTAAAGCGCACATAAGGTGCCCATGCGTTGATGTTTTTTTGATAAGATTCTGGATTTCCATCTTCCATGTAACCGCCCAGCAGGTTCGTGTATCCTGTTATTTCCAGCGGTTCATCACCAAGTTCTTTAATTATTTTCTGCGTATCTGGCTTTAGTGTATTAGATTTATTTTCCGTTACATCCGCATAAATAATCAGTTGTGGAATGGAACTGATGTAACCAATAAGAAGTGTTATTGCAATGATTGAAATATAATGTCCTGCTTTTACCATAGGCGAGACCGTTTGCATGCTAAATTTTAGCTTATAAATAGTAATGGTGAGAAAAAGGAATACAATGGCAAGAAAATAAATAATGCCGTTACTGGTAATTAAGCCTACCAGCATCCAGTCTGTTCTTCCGGATACCGAGAGAAAGAAGGTAATATCCCTTATAAACGGTATGCCCTTCCACAAGTCGGCAATGTTGTACAGAATACCGAAAATGACAAAGGTACTAACGGCAGCTACAATTTGATATGTTGTTAGGGAGGACATAAATAGACCTATAGCAGAATACGCACAAAGCAGTAAAAACAGGCCTAGTAAAGCGCTCAACAACATTCCGATATCTGGCGAATCTGCTGTGAAATAGCTGATGGATAGAAATATGGTTACTACCCCAAGCATGAGCACGCTCATGATTACCATGGCGCTGAATTTACCCAATACAATGTCTCGTATACGGATAGGTGAGGAATACAATAATTTGATGGTACCACTGCTCATTTCTTTACTGATTAATCCCATTGTTAAAAGTGGAAGATATAAGTAAAGATTCCTCATTACCGAGGCAAATAGCCCATTGGAGCCAAATACGGCCTGTCCAACTACACTAAAAGGAATTTTATATCCATCTGCCTGCATCTGGGCGATAGATTTCAGCGTAGCCATGTAGCCCAGGCCACATTGAACCATGAAAACGATAATAAGAAACCATGCAATAGGAGAATAAAACAGCATTTTAAGTTCTGTTTTTGCAATTTGAAGGATTGTTTTCATTAAGAAAATGATGTGAAATTAATGTTGTGAAAGTTGTTTGAATATTTCTTCTACCGAGTTTTTTTCAAGAGAGATTTCCTGCAGGCGCCAACCATTCTGAACACTTTCGGAAATAATGGTCTCTGTAATCTCCGCGTCGCCACTGAAAAACAGGCGGACTAATTTTCCATTAAGAATGTCGACCTTAAGTATCCCGGGAATCGCTTCGAGCTCAGCTACCAGAGGCATGTTTTGAAAAGAGACCAGCATGCTGTGCGGTTCCACATAGTTGTTGAACGCATCCATTGTATCTGAAAACACTATCTTTCCGTTTTCGATCATTTTGATATCCTTACAGAGCAGCTGTACTTCTGACAGAATGTGTGATGAAAATATGACTACCCTATCTTTAGCAATGTCCTTGATAAGCGATCGAACCTCAATAATCTGATTGGGATCCAAACCATTGGTGGGCTCATCCAAAACCAGTACATTAGGCTTATGTACAATTGCCTGGGCAATTCCCACGCGCTGTCTGTATCCACCTGAAAGATTTTTGAGCAATCGGCCGCCGAAATGGCTGATGCCGCAGCGCTCCTTCGCCTCTGCAACCGCATCTTTGCCAGGCTGGCCATACATATTGCGCAGTGCTGCGCAATAGTGAAGGTATTCATCAACCGTTAGGTCAAGGTATAACGGAGGATTTTGGGGAAGGAACCCGATTTCCATTTTCGCCCGTTTGGGATCTTCCCTGAAATTTATACCGTTGATAAATACATTGCCTTCTGTTTGATTGATTGACCCACAAAGAATGTTCATTGTAGTTGATTTACCGGCACCATTCGATCCTAATAACCCAACGATACCAAAATCATTGATTTCTATATTAATGTCGCGTATGGCCCAGGTGTTACTATAGCGATGAGATAGGTTTTCAATCTTTACTATACTTTTTTCCATATTTTATAAATTTTTAGGCGTACCAATCCCACTATTAATAATAGATTAGCCTTACCAATAGTGGGATATTAGAGTTTATTTGGGGTTTTGAACCAGTTCTGGATTTTGAGCAACAAGTTTTTCAGCGAACTGGAAAACATAAGCATTGCTGTTAGGTTCAAGTATGTAGGTCACATTGCCGATCATGCGGGTAACAGACTTCGCAAATGCCGCATCTTTATTCAGCCGCTTTTGATCGAACCAGCGCAGTCCCGTTCCGAAAAATTCTCGCCTGCGCTCTTCCACAACCCTTTGCAAGGCTTCCTGATCTGAAGTTGCCGTTACAGCTTGATAATCTGCCGGGCGGAATCTCATTTTTCGCAAATCGTTTACCATTGTAAGTGCCTCATCGCGCTTCCCTGTACGGGCTAAGCATTCTGCCCGTATAAGCCACGTTTCATTAACAGTCAAACCTACCGGAGATCTATCGTTATAATTATCCCTCGACCAAAAGCCCGTTCCCTGAAAAGCAGGGTAAAAGTTTGAACCTGGTCTGGTGAAAAGTTCATAACGCAGGTCTTTTTTATCGAGCAGATTCAATAAGGATGGGCTTAACTGTAGTGGATAAAAACTACTTCTGGGAACTTTCCGGAGTAAAACCTGCTTATCTGTATATTGCGTAGGAAGAATATTGGTTGTCAAAAACGTATTATAGTCATAAAGCGAGCTGTTCAATGAAAGTGATTGTTCCGCAGCAGTTTTGGCGGCCTCAAAATCGCGCATATTCAGGTAGGCTTTCGCCAACAATGCATAAGCAGCGGCCCGGTTAGGTTGAACAGTACTGGCCTGAACTACCGGAATAAGCGGTAAGGCTTCTTTAAGATCTTTGACGATTTGATCGTAGACCTCCCTCACCGATGCCCTATTAAGTTTCACAAACAGTTCTGGTGACAACAGTAAGGGTATAGCTGGATCTGTAGCAGCTGTTGCCGGATCATATTGTTTACCATACAAATTCGTTAAAGTAAAAAACGTAAACGCCCTGTTGATTAACGCCTCGGCATACAGCGCATTTCGCTGGTCCGGGCTACCGCCCTTGCTTTCTAAAACACCTTTTACCACGGTATTGTAAACGTATATTGCGTTGTACATAAAATTCCAGTCAAAATCATCGGTTTCACCGAAATAGAAAGGATTTTTCCATCCGTAAATAGCTGAATTGGTTGTGTTGTTCGCTAGTGAGGTCTGCACTTCCGGATCGGAAAGTTCGACATCATCACAGCTTAAAATGGCCGTATTTCCTGCCCCAACTTCCTGGTTGTTTCTGTTATTGAGCAATAGACGGTAATCCTGGGTGTAAACCAATACCCGCTGTCCCTGTACAGGCACATTTTCTACGTATTTGCGGCAGGAAAAGAGTGTAAAAGTTAAAACAGTAACCATTACTATTTTAAAGGTATATATTGATGCTGTTTTATACATTATAAGCTTAAATTAAGTTGAAACGAATAACTTCTAACAGGTGCAAGCTGAAAGGTATTTCCTGTGTTATAGACATAATCAGGATCAATTTTTTCTTTATTTGCAGTCCAGATCAGTCCGAGGTTACGGCATACAGCCGAGACTGTCAACATCTTTACCCCGATGGGTTTTAACAGTTTTTGTGGTAGTGCATAGCTTAGGCTAATCTGTTGAAGTTTGATATTACTACGGCTTCTGATCAGGTAATCAGACTCTGAATACCGGGTGATGCTGGTACCATAATAGTATCCCTGGTTAAAATCAGTGTTGATGGTTGGAACGTTTGTAAACAATTCGTCTCCAGGTTTGCGCCACCGCATCCCTAAATCACCTGCACGGCTAACATATACTGAATTTTCAGTTACCGAAGGTTTTCTGAAAACTCCGCCAAAGGCGTACTGGAATTGAAAACCAAGGCTGAATTGTTTATAGGAAATATTACTGCTATAAGCACCATAATAAGGCGAAGCTGTCCGGCCAGAATATTCCATAATATCGAAGTACTGAAACTCATCAACTCTTAGTATTCTTCCTGGAACCTTAGGATCCTCAATCAGCGTCTGTCCGGTATTATCCAAACCTGCAAATTTATAGGAGAATAAATAATCCTGAGGATAGCCATCATAAATTTGATTTCTTCCCAAATCGCCTATAGGCAGGTTAAAGCGCTCATCATGTACCTTATTGGTATTGTAAGAAATATTAATGGTATTGTTCCAACTCACATTTTTTGATTGCACTGGAATGAAGCTCAGTCCCAAATCAACACCCTTTCCATCTAACTTCGCTGCATTAAAAATAGTTTGGGTGAAACCATATGTACCATTAATCGGCAATTGGAAAAAAATATCTGTTGTTTTTTTCAGGTAATAATCTACCGTCGCCGAAACACGGCCGTTGAAGAGACCAACCTGGAGACCGTAATTAATCATGCGCGTTTTTTCCCAAGCCAGGTTTTCTCTTGCAGGTCTGTCAATTACAGCGTAGGGTAAAGATGATTCAAAATCGGTTCCGAGGAGAGAAATAACAGTTACCGGGGCATAACCCTGAGGCGCATTTCCGGTAAAGCCATAGGTAAAGCGGGTTGAAAGGTTGGTAAGCCAGTTCAAGTCCTTCAAAATCATTTCCTTTTTCATATTCCAGCTCAAACCAGCAGACCAAAGCGGGATTGCACGTTTTCTGCGTTCGACACCTAAGAGATTCAGATCATCAAACCTTGCACTTCCGGAAACGGTGTACTTACTGTTAAAGGTGTATGAACCACTTGCGTAGTAAGATAGTCCTCTGGTGGTTGATTCGACTACAGGTGAAGATGTTGCTCCGATACTAGGACGCTGACCATAGATATCCAGATAGCTTACGCTGGGGTTAACTGATCTGAAAGCATTAATAGACTTATCATAGCCATAGCGAAGTTCATTACTCGATTTACTGAAATTTTCTCTAATTTCATTGCCCATCAGCACATTAAGTTCATGTTTATCGCTCCAAGATTTGTTGATACTTAACTGACCACGGAGGTTATAACTTCTACCCAGGGCGTTGGCCAGGCTCAGGCGACCTCCATTAGGAATACCGTAAACAAGTGCCCCAGCTGCGTTTACGCTGGTAGCCCTATTGATCATTATGCGACTTTCGTAACTTTCCGGTTCCTGATAGTTTTCTCTTTCATTAAAATAACGACCAAGATTTCCTGATAAAGAAACACTTAACCAGGGCGTGATCTTGCCGGTAACATCAAGGTTCAGCGCAATATTGTTCGTATTGTTAACGGTATTATTGTAGTTGAGTTCATCAATGGCAGAATATCGGAAAGGAAGGTATCCTTTACTTTCGAAGTTTCTGGCTACCAATGGGGTACTGAACACATCGTAATATTTCGTACTGCCATCAGCATTAACCAATGCATCATAAGGGCGCATCCCCAGGGAGGTTTGGCTCATGGCACGAACTGCTGCAGCATTTAAAACATCCGAGGTATTATTGTAGCTTAGGTTAGCATTTATGGTTAAAATGCCTTTGAATAATGATGAGACTGAGCCCATATTAAATGCGTACCCTTTATTTTTGTTGCTTTTATAGAGCCTATCTTCGTTATAATAGTAACCCGACATATAATAGGAACTGTTTACCCCTCCGCCTGTGAGTGATAAGTTGTACTGTTGCGTTTGGGGCCGCTGTAAGAGGTATCTGGAAATTTGATCTTGATTATCGATATTAGCTAAATTAGCCAACTCCATATTCATCTGACTTTCTGTTATCTCTCCTCGTTTCTGACGAAAAATGATCGCCTGAGCCTGACTATTGTTTCCCGGAAATGTCCCTGATTGTATCGGAAAGGGGTCACTGATCAGATTCATATCGATCATGTCCTTTTCCAGATCGATATAATCCGCGACTGACATGGTCGAGCCATAATTGAGTTTAGGTTTAGCACTTGTACTAAAGGTGGTCGAGAAATTTATTGAAGGTGCAGTATTTGGTTTCCCCTTTTTTGTGGTAACTACAATTACCCCATTTGCAGCCTTTATCCCCCAGATCGCAGAAGCCGCCGCATCTTTCAAAAATGTAATTTGCTGAATATCATTAGGATTCATCAAATCCAGAGCGCCACCTGCTATAGAAACCTGAGACGGGAAACCATCAATAACCAAAAGCGGTTCGGTGCTCACCTGGCCATAATCACTGATAATGGTAGAAATACCCCGGATATTAATCGTACCATTACGGCTTTTACCGGCCTCGGTCTTGGTGGATATGTCTACGCCTGGAACCAGGCCCTGTAGCCGCTCAAGCAAACTTATGGTAGGGTATTGAGCAATATCTTTTGCAGTAACAATCCCGAATGAACCAGTAGCACGATCCCTGTTCAGATTTTGATAACCTGTGCTTACAATTTTCACTTCCGAAAGATCAGCAGAAACTGGTTTTAAAGTTACCACCAGGCTGGTTCTGTTCCTTAATGGTATGGTATCTGACTGATAGCCTATAAAGCTAAAAATCAGCGTTTCCTTACCCTTGAGGCCACGTATGTTGAAGGAACCGGATTCATCAGAGAGGTAGAGTCTTTTGGTCTGTTGAACAAGAATACTTGCACCTGGCATAGGCTCTCCTTTTTCATTTAAGATGAGGCCTTTCAAATCAACATCCTTGAAAAATGAGGTAACTCTATCAAGCAAAGACGGTGTTTTTCTGGATACCACAACAATTTTATTCTGAACCGTATATTCAAGCAATTCGTCCTTGAACAAAAGATCCAAAACATCAGTCAGTTCGGTTTTTTTAACATTGATGTTGATGGGTTTAAGTGATTTTAAAAGATTATCATCTGCAACAAAGTCGTAACCGCTCTGTTGCTTTATCTTGGCAAATACTTGAAAGATTGATGCATTTTTTTCAGACAATGATATCTTCTGAGCAAATCCCGAAGCGGAGACCTGCATCAATGTTGCTATTAAAATCACGATGGTTATTCGCATAATAAGCAAAATTTTAGTGTATACGACAGACGGTATACCTGTTTGTTTGGTATATTTTATATACATTTAGTTTAAAGTTTGTTTTTCAGTTTTACCTCTACTTTCCACGGCGAAGGTAAACTGTTGGTTTAGTTGATTATTTTCTGCTGACTATCGTCAAACTTTGCCAGGTTCCTTTAGCGGAATCTGGCTTTTTTATAGTTATTTAGTTACGAATACTTTCCTCCCTTCAATTCTAAAGTGAACTAATCTGGTTGATTCTAAAGCCATTAAAATCTGGCTTACATTTTTCGATCTTGAAACGTTGCCGGAGAATTTCCCTACCGGCACTTCTCCTTCATAAATTATCTCAATGGCATACCACCGGGCAATATCCTGCATAATATCCTTGATACCGACCCCGTTAAATATGAAATTCCCGTCTTTCCAGGCTAAAGCGTTTTCAAGATTAACATTTGAAACCATAATCTGGTCATTTTTTAATATAGACTGCTGTCCAGGACTTAGCTTGATTTCGTCGCTGTAGCGGATTTGGGTATCCTTATTCCAGGCCGCCGCCTGATACGAAACTTTTACGCTTCCCTCGGCAAGCGTGGTGGTCTCGAGGCGATCGTCGGGATAGGCTTTAACATTAAAATGGGTACCCAGCACCCTCACTTCCTGATGTTGCGACTTTACAATGAAAGGCTTCTCATCATCCTTGGCAACCTCGAAATACGCTTCCCCCTCCAGTTTAACCATTCTTTGTTTATTGGCGTTAAAGGCTGTATTGTAGGTAAGTGATGAGGCGGCGTTCAGCCACACTAACGAGCCATCGGGAAGTTTTAACCGATAGGTTTCCCCTTTGTTTGTCGCCAGGGTATTATTCCCGGCTAAATGATCACTTTCCTTATCAAGGATCTCATAAACAACCTCGCCTTTACTGTTCCTTGAGATTAGAAGTCCGGGTTCCCTGGCTATCACGCCGGCAGACGCAGCACCGAGTTTAATCGTACTTCCGTCTGCAAGTGTGAGCGTTGCAGCTACTCTTCCGGGAGGAATATCCGTAGCGGGTGAAATATAAGTAAGCTGTTGCTTTTGAGAATCAACAAAATGATAATATAGTAGAGATGAAACCGCAATAATCACCAATGAAGCGGCAATAGCGATTCTTGAGGTAAGGGAAAAAACCTTTCTCAAAGGTTGCCGCTTTGATATGATTTCCCGGTAAATCTGCGTTGCCCGAAGGTCGTCGATTTCACGAAGATGGATATCACTTAACTCATAATCCATTTCTAAAAGATCGAACAATCGTTTTTCGGCAGCATCATGTTTTAAAAATTCGCTGAATTCAGCCAGCTCTTCCATTGATGCTGTTTGATTGCAAAATTTTTGATATAAAGTAATGATGTGTTTGTCTTGGAAATCCATAATTACAGAGAGAAATTGTCACCCCTTTTTTATATCAATCCGCGAGAACAGATTATGGGGGTATAGAAATAAAAATAAATTACAACAATTTGAAAATAATGGCAATAATTACCGCATCGGTATTATTTTTCAGATAGGCACGAAGGAAACGGAGCGCGAGTTTCATATAAGCTTTAACCGTTTCGACGCTTAAATTCATAATATCTGCAGCCTGCTCATACTTGTAACCCTGATTTCGGCAAAGTTCATAAACCAGTTTCTGTTGAGGGGGAAGTGAGTTTACGCCATCATGAAGTTTTTTCCTCACATCGGATAACAAGATGTTCTCTTCTGTTTCATTGTGGTATTCTTTCCATTGTTTCCCCATCTCTACTTCTGCTTTTGACTCCAAAACCTTCCTTCTCAGTAACTGAAAGCTTCGGTTACGTGTGAGGGTAGTTAAAAATGCAGCCAGGTTGCTATTTTCCTTGAGATTTGAAGCGCTTAGCCATAGTTTAAGCATTACATCCTGGAGAACCTCTTCTGCATGACTTTCAGATTTCAATAAATATAACGCCCTGGAAAATACCATTTGCTGATAATGATCATATACTAATTTAAAAGCACTCTGATCCCCTGCAGAAATTCTACTTAGTATTTTTTCCTCATCTGGAAGGGGCTTTGGTGACATTGAATCAAAATTAGATTAGCAACAGTAATTTATTGATTAAACCTCTACAAAAACAATCGTACGCGAAATTTAAGCAAGAATAAGGATTTTGACATATAAAAAGGCACGAAAAACACAATTACCCAGCCTTTATAACAATAAGCATCTGTTTATAATCAATCTACTTAAAAAAAATAGCTATTTTATCTATTTTCAATGGAATTTCTACAAAATCGATCAAATTTTGCAGCCAGAAAAGACGTAAACATGTATAAACCGGTTAATGCCTCCGCAATTAGCCTTTTATCATCTAAATAGAAATGAAAATTAACCTCAACTAAACTGCTAATAACGCATCAAATTATTGGAATGGCGGGCAGGTCGTTAATTACCTTGCTAGAAAGATTGCCAGCTATCCTAAATTAAGGGAGTCAAGGCTAAATCCATTGACTCCCAGATTTCAGTATTTATTCGATATTTTTTTGGATGCTGGCTACGAAGCTCAACAGATTAGTCTAAGTATTTTGAATACAGGAATAGACCAGTTTCCCTCAGGATTATTCAGTATAGCTAAACCAGTTCGCATGGCGCTCGAGAGGGTACCAATGGAAAATGGAGGAGAGCTAGGATTACAAATAATGAAAAAATTATATTTTAGGACGCATTTGCATTTCCTGAAGATAAAGCTTGCAAAAGACAGGCGCTCCGACTTTGCAAGCTTATCACCCACTAATTGTTCGTCTTAAATAGATTTCGCATGAAATCACTCAAGGGCTGCCCTCTGAGCTTAGTTGCTAAGATTTTTCCTTTAGGATCCAAAATAAGATTAGAAGGTAATGCCATTACCGAATAGGCTTCGGCCAAAGGTCCCTTCAATGCAAGCGGATCATTGAGTTGCACCCAACTTAAACCATCATCAGCTACTGCCTGACGCCAATTCTTTTCATTAGTGTCCATGGAGATGCTTACGAAAACAATATTCTTGTCCTGATATACCGTATTTAACTGTTTGAGCAAAGGATGCTCCTCACGACATGGCTTACACCAGCTTGCCCAAAAATCTATAAACAGATATTTTCCCCTGTAATCTTTAAGGTCAAATTTTTTACCGTTGATGTCTCTCAATACAAAATCAGGTGCCTGTTTACCAACGGCAATGCCTTTAGACGCATCGATAAAAGCTTTGATACGTTTCGCATAATAGCTCCGTTTTGCACGTTCGGACAAATGTGCATAACAAGCTTCCGCCCTTAAGGCATCGGTACTGTTCATGTGGCTACTGATAATCGCCAGGCTGGCAGCAGCAGCATTAGGATATTCTTTGACGAACGATAAAGTCAGGCTATCAATCTTACGGTGAAAATCTAGATAGACACGGCTGTTTTTATCATAAAAATCTGTTGAAGTTGCCTTCAACTGGTCTCGGTATTCACCGGTTATTGCTAGTTTTTTCTTATTAAACGTATTGAAAAGCACATCTTCCTTTGCGCCGGAGACTTCCGAATAGTAAAATTTGGCAACGTTACCACGTAGATTTATAGTCTCATTGTCCAATAGAACAATCTTCAACTGCTGATTAATGGAGTTACTTAATGTACATTGCAAAGCTTCGGGCAGGCTACCTTTAAGTAATATCCTGTTGTCTTTAACCAGTGCCGAATCTGCAAATCTTTTTCCCGAATATTCGTAACTCAACGAAACTTTGGTGCCATTGGGCGCTATCATTTCTCCCTCGATCACGTAGCCCCCGGTTCTGAAAGCAGTAGTCGTGAGTGCAAAAACAAGAATACTGCAACAGATAATTAGACCAGGTATTATTCTGGTTGCTTTTAGCGTAATATTTTTCATATCAATTTTATAATGGATTTATGTATGCTCTTAAACAGTTTGCTACTGCTACTTTATATCGACTATCTTTCCTGATTTGATGACCATATGGATAGCCCTTAGCTCCTTAATATCATTTAAAGGATCGCCGTTCAGCACCAGTAGATCCGCCATCTTACCGTTTTCAATTGTTCCGATGTTTTTTTCCTGGCCAATTACCCTGGCAGAAACAACAGTTGCGGACCTCAATGCATCTATGGTGCTAAAACCGCACTTATCTACAAAGTAATTTAACTCATCCAGCAATCTGGGATGAGCACTTTTTAAGTCCACAATCTGGTCGGTTCCAGCATTTATGGCCACACCTTCTTTATAGATCTTTTTCAACAATGTGAAAATCCAGGGATCGCGCTCCTCAGAAACGCAAAGTGTAGCATCGAGTATGCTATTATTGGCCTTCATAATATCTGAAAATGGCTTTATATCTAAAGTATTGATCACACTATCTTTGTAACTAAGTGGCGTTTTTCTTTTGAAAAAGAGTGTGTCTGTAAGCAGGTTTTCTAACATAAATACGTGCGAAAGCACTTCCATCCGGGAAGAAGCCACATCCATTGGATTTGCCGGGTACATCATTACGTGCCCCCAGGTTTTAAGCCCGTGTTGTTTTGCGGCAGCAACAACTTTTGGCAACAGCACTTTATCAAATGAATGATATAATTTAACGCCTGTTGCCCCACAAGCCTTTGCCTCTTTCATGGCGCTATCCAAATTGGTCTTTTCGGTAACCAACTGTCGCCATGGCTCATAGGGTTCTTTATGGAGATTAATCCCCCTGTTGTAGAACCAATCACCGGCCATCACCACTGCAAAATACACGCTGGCTCCCTGACGCTTACCGCTGTTAATCGCACGCTGTGCTTCGAGCAGTGATGCACCATCGCCTGAGGCATCTCTCACCGAGGTTACCCCATGTTGCAGGTAGTAATTTAAATGACTGTAGGTATTTTCTATGTTGTTTTTAGTTTGCGCAGTGACGTGAACGTGGCCGTCTATCAATCCCGGAATAAGATATTTTCCGGAGAGATCCACCACCTTCGCATTTTTCCAGTTCTTCCGGCCATAATCTATACTCAAGATTTTGCCCTGGGAAATTGCAACATTCCTTCCTTTCCTATATCGACCTTTATTGATATCGAGCACGTTTACATTTTTCAGTATCAGTAAAGCGGTATCTGCCGGCATTTTCGTTGCCAAAAGTAGCTCTGGGTTAGAGAAAAGAAAAATTGCGATTATGATGAGTGACTTTAATGTTGTTTTCATACATTTTTGATTAAGTAAATGAAAACGCAGAGGCATCCACCATCTGCGTTCCACATTATAACTACCTATTTAAAAAGCGAACTAATAATTTAAGCCTGGAATTGGAGATTCGTTGATGATTTTATCCAACATCTGCTTCAGGTACTCTAAATGTATCCTGGTATCCTTATCTTTAGCTTTAGGAATGCCGCTGCCAATATCTTTTCTCAATTCTCTTAAGTGCGCAAATGCCAATGCCTTCACGTTTGAATAAAGTAGTACATCAGTTGGGGTAACAGCTGCTAAAATATTATCGATTGAGCCTTGAAGTGCGAAACGTTTATTGTACATCGTGATAATACTGCCTACATACATTTTTTGCAATGCCCTTCTATACTCATCAGTTGGAGCACCTGTGTATAGTTCAGTAAAAATGCCTTTTTTCAAATCCGTCAACCATTCGGACGGTGAATAAGCACCCTTACCATAATCTCTCTGATTGATCATCATCCGGTATAATCTGGATTGCGAGGTAACCGTCGCTACAATTTCCTGCTGGAGGCGTTGAACGCTGTTACCGCTATATCCTGGTTCAATCTTGTTAAGGATATTTTTATCTAACAACCAGGTTGGCGTCTTAAAAATCTGTTCGTTAAAAAACTTTATAGACTCTTTTTGCTTAGCAAGACTAACCGGTTGATAAATTGCACCAGGTTGATCTGATAACTTTTCAGTTACCATCACGCCCCCGAGGTTTTTTAACACATGGTTTGCGTAGCGGCCTAACTGTGCAACAGTTGCTTTGTACATCGTTGTAAGCTGAGTGTAATCTTCGCCTTCTTCACGGGTCCAGGCATCTAAATTTGGAACAATGCGTTTCAGGTTTTTTATACCATATAAACTGGCTTTAATAGGATCATCGCCCAAATCTTCTGACTGAGATCTTGGATCATAATCCCTTCCTTCGCCAGAAAACCACAACCTCTTATTCTTCGCCAAACGATCTCTGGTAATAACATTAAGTATCTTCTGCTCGTCCTTTGCTGCTCCTGTTGCCGGGAACGCCTTATAACCCCATTCTACTGCCCACTTATCGTAGTCGTTAATGCGTGGAAAAAGACCTTTTTCAGAAACCCCATCTTCGGGCTGTGCGACATAATTGAAACGGGCATAATCCATGATTGATGGGGTGTGTCCATTGGCTTCTACCCAGGCCTTATCTCTAAGCTTTTCTACAGGTACTGAGCTACTGGCCCCCATGTTGTGTCTCAAGCCAAGCGTATGCCCTACCTCATGAGAGGAAACAAAACGGATGAGCTGGCCCATCAATTCATCATCGAATTTATTTTTCCTGGCACGGGGATCTACCGCAGCACACTGGATCATGTACCAGTCGTGCACCAATGTCATTACGTTGTGGTACCATCCAATGTGGCTCTCTAATATTTCGCCACTTCTTGGATCAGATACGTTTGGTCCGTACGCATTAGCGTTTGACGAAGCAAAATACCTTACCACAGAATACCGGGCGTCTTCCAGGCTCATGGTAGTATCGCTTTCTGGCCACTCCTTACCGATGATCGCGTTTTTAAAACCTGCCTGCTCAAATGCCTTCTGCCAATCGTTGATACCCGCAATCAGATAAGGTCTCCATTTTTTAGGCGTAGCCGGATCTATGTAGTAAATAATCTGTTTTTTAGGCTCTACCAACTCGCCGCTTTTGTATTTAGCCAGATCTTCTTCTTTAACTTCCAATCGCCAACGGTTCACAAATACCTCATCTTTAACCGACTGTTGATCGTCAGTAAATTTTTTGTAGCTATTCACGAAATACCCTACTCTCGGGTCAGCATAACGTTTAGCCATTGGCGTTTCGGGCAACAATAAAAATGAAGCATTGATTTCCAAGGTAATCGCTCCGGCAATAATGGCTGCAGGTAAGTTAACTCCGGTAGAATTATAAGTTCTAATGGTTCTAATTTCTGTATTAATTGGAAAAGATTTCACGCTCTTCACATAAGAGCGATCTGCTGCTGGCGCACCCATCCCGTAATTTTTCTTACTATCAGGATTAAAAGTTACCAGCGGGTTCTCGCTTAATAATAAATCGGTTACTTCAATTACAATTGATGCAGAATCCTTGCCCAATGCCTTAATTGGAAAGGAGGCCAGAATGGGATTGATATTTGAATTGCTTACTGCTTTTGAAATCATATCTGCAGAGTCCGCTACGCTCACTTGCGCTGCAACCCTCATGAAAAGCCTGTTGTCTGGCCCTTGTTCCCAATAAATCATTCTCCTGCTAATTTCCTCTCCTCCAAAATTACCAGCTCCTGGTGTAGAACCACTTAACCGGGTTACCACAAGAATATCTTTTTTTAGAAGCTTCTTAGGAATTTCAAAAAAGTACTTTTCGGCAATTTTATGTACCGTCATTAAGCCTTTTTGTGAAACGGCTTTACTGGTAATGATATCCCTGTAGGGCTTCAATGCATTTTTAACGCTATCGGCCTTAGGTTTTGGCGCAGCTGTGCTGCTAGCTGTTTGAATTTTAGATTTACTTGGCTTTTTCCTGACCAATACGCAAGAGCTAATGCACAAAATAAGGCAAAACGTTATTACTCCCAAACTCGATAGCCTGGGCGTGTTTTTAAAAAATTTAGTATTCATATTATTTTATTTCCAGACTATTGTAACAAGTTTGGGTTAGTATTAAGGATAGATTGTGCAATGGGATAAAATTTAGCTTCTGGCTTCCAAGACGGCTTTAATGCACTTAACACGGCATCTGCCTGACCCGTTCTTTTAAGGTTAAACCAGCGAAATGCCTGTTCGCAGAAAAATTCTTTTCTGTATTCCAAAGCAATTTCCTGCAATAAAATGGTTGGATCAGTAGCTGTTAGTGCTCCTAAACCCGCTCTTTGCCTGGTTACGTTCAGATCACTAAGGGCACCGTTTATATTGGAATTAATTTTAACCCTTGCTTCGGCACGGATTAAATACTGTTCGGCCAAACGTAAAATGATTTGAGATTCGGTAACATTGGCAGCCACAGCTTCTGCCTGGGTGCGGTACTTGAATTTGGCTGGAACGACGTAAACGCTTCCTCCAATGGTCAGATCCCTCATCCACAAACTACGGCGTCTATCTGCTGTTCCTGTGAAAATATCAAGAAAAGTAGGGCGTAACTGAAAATTTAATGCTGTCAGCGTATTGGAACTTGGAAGAAAAGAGGCCGTTTCGGTTGTATACTGGTTTGTTGCCTGTAATGGTTGAGGAAGCTGCCAAATGCTTTCTGTACTATTTTTCACAAATAGCGCTGTTCCCATGGTAGCGGTGGGTACCATACTATATAAATTGGCAGCTTGAATAACTTCTGTAGCATTGCTTTCCGCCAGTGGATAGTTCTCCGTATAAAGGTAAACCCTGGCCAATAATGCTGCTGCTGTAAACTTGTTTACCCCAATTCTATCTCCCTTGGTAAATGAATAGTCTGCAAGAAGATCAGCCTTTGCTTCATTAAGATCTGTAATAATTTGCCTGTAGATATTGGCAACCGTTTCGCGGGATTGGTAAGCAGTAGTATTTACATCTGTTTGCAGTACCAATGGCACAGCTCCATAAAAGTTGGCCATAATAAAATAGCAATAGGCACGCATTAACTTCGCTTCTGCCAGCATTTGTTTGCTTACCGCCACTGAAGTACCAGAATACTTTGTTAAGCCTTCAATAATTGCGTTGGCACGGTAAATAACCTGATAAAAACCGGTAAAGGGTTCGGTAGATGCTGTTAATGCAACATAAGTATTTGCATTGAACTCTTGTAAATTTACAACAGATGCCAGATACCTAAGGTCATCTGCCATTAGCGAAGTATTAATGGGTAAACCAGTGGTTTGAAAGGTGATCTGTGCGAGTTGCCCATACATCCCTGATAGTGCGGATAGCGCTGTTCTGTCTTGGGTAAATATTGCCGCCGATGGAGTTTCGTTCAACGGGGGTTTAATTTCAATCATTTTCTCGCATCCCATAAGGAATATGGCTACTAGGCCAATAATATATTTGGTATATATGCTAGCTTTCATTCTCTTTATATTTAAAATGTACATTGTAAACCTGCAGTAATGGTTCGAAGTGGTGGAGTTGCTGCGCCTTGCGACTCAGGATCATAACCATCGTAATTGGTGATCGTAAATAAATTCTGTCCCTGAACGTAAAATCTTATGCTTTGCGCCTTGATTTTTGAAAGCAAACTGACCGGTAGGGAATAAGAGAGGCTAACGTTTTTCAGCTTGATGAAGGATGCATCCACTATGTTGGCATCAGAAGCAGAATAATTTAAAAAGGCTGAGTAGGCAGCAGATCCCTGAGTGCTTCTGGCATCCTGGGTGACCAATTTATCCTGAGATCCTAGTGCGATATAATCCCGCATCACCGAAGCCGATGCATTATAAGGAAAACCAGGAGGATAAAAAGTAGCTGCAAACATATTTTTACTTTTTTGCTTCACAAACTGAAAAGTAAAATCAAGATTAATGCCTTTGTAAGTAAGTGAATTTGTTAAGCCACCGAAATAATCAGGATAACTTGTACCTACATAGTATTGATCTCCACGACCCGTATCTAAAAAGCCCGTATTCACTACACCGTTCCCATTCAAATCTGCAAAATCTGGCAATCCAGTTGTTGGATTTATTCCCGTATATTTTAATGTATAAAACGAGGCTAAAGGTCTTCCTACAACATATCTGGTAAAATAACTGGTTTTATCTATGTCAGGATATGATAAAAGCTTATTCCTGTTTTTGGAGATATTGAAGGTAGAAGTCCATTTAAAATCTTTCTTCCTGATGTTTGTACTGCTCAAAGAAAACTCTAAACCACTATTTTGAACATTGGCAGGAAGATTGGCCTGATAGCTGGGAAAACCAGTTTGAGGACTTATCGGAAAATCCAATAATTGGTTTCCGGTACGATTTCTATAAGTTGCTGCCGTTAGGGATAATCTATCATCTAGAAAGCCTAATTCTAACGCAACTTCCAGTTTCTTAGTTTCTTCCCACCTAAATTCATTGTTTGCAATCCTGGAAGGTTGAAGGCCAACATAGCCGTTGTATACATAAGGGGAAGAGGAGTAGCTATCATAATATTGGTAGTTGCCTATCTCATCGTTACCAACAATACCATAACTACCTCTTAATTTACCGAAACTGAACCAGCTCAGCTTATTTTTCAGGAAACGCTCTTCAGAAAAAATCCATGCACTGCCAACAGAGCCAAAGTTCCCAAAACGATTGTCAGGTCCAAATCTAGAAGAGCCATCACGTCTAAATGATATATTAGCGATATATTTATTCTGAATGTTATAATTCACACGACCGAATACCGAAGCGTATTTAAAGTCGCTTGAGCCACTCGTAATTGTTCTTGTTGCTGCCGATCCGATGTTAGATAAAAATTCATCAGACGGAAAATCCCTGGCGTTAACACTATAGGGTTGTTTCGACTGTTTAAACTGCCATGATCCGCCAGCCAGGGCTTCCAGGTTGCCTTTCCAAAGCGCCGTTTTATAAGTTACCTGCGGCTCAAAGATATAATTGTTCGTATAAACATATGATTCTATTACAGAGCCTGTTGTTGGCGGATTAGCGCCCAAATTGTTTAGTGAACTTAACGGACGAACAGCCGTGGTCCTCATATCTGTTTTACTGTAACCCAAAGATGCCTTCACATCCAATCCTTTTAATACCGTATACTTCAGGTTAAGGTTAGTTAAAAAGTTACTACCCCTGGCATCATTACTTTGCAAAAGAAAGCCTAATGGGTTGTTAAAACCAGATGCCCAATATAATGAGCCATCTGGATTGTACAAAGGAAAGTTTGGCGGCAGGTTGTAAGCGTAGTTGCCAATCTCTGTGATCGCAATATCATTCTTATCGGCTGAGTACATCGATGAAACCGACAAAGCAAAGCGCTGATCTACAGAGGAGTGATTAAAATTCAAATGTGCACCTCCTCTTTGATACGATTGCTCTCCAGGATAAATATTGGTTTCTTTGTGGAATGTTCCGCTCAAATAGAAATTAGTACGTACATCACCACCCGAAATACTGGAAGTAATATCATGGGTGCGGGCCGTGTTTCCAAGTAAAATTTTGGGGAAATTCTGATCGAGATTAGGATCCCATGTTAAGTCGGCATCAAAAGCGCCTGGAACAGCCGCGGGGTTGTTAGCAAACGCCTTTCTTCTTAATGCCATATATTCGGTTGTACTTAACAACTCCACATAGTTTGCTACTTTAGACATACCGGTATTAGCGTTTACAGAAAACTGGGTTTTTCCAGCCCTCCCCTTTTTAGTGGTGATGAGGATTACTCCATTTGCGCCCCGTGAGCCGTAAATTGCCGTAGCATCAGCATCTTTTAGCACTTCTATGCTTTCAATATCAGAAGGGTTGATGATATTCATCGGGCTGGTATTGCCCTCTGCAGACAGGGCTGCTGTACCTGTAGCCGCAGCGCTGATAGGCTCGGAAAGGAACGGTACTCCGTCAATTACATAAAAAGGGCGGTTTACTTTTCCAACAGAATTAACTCCTCTTATCTGAACGTTGATAGCGGCACCAGGTAGTCCGTTGGTTTGTGTGATGGTTACTCCGGCCAGTCTGCCCTGCAAAGTCTGTAGTGCATTGGTTACCGGTTGTCTTTCAATATCTGCCGCACTAATGCCTACTTGAGATCCTGTGCTTAGTCTTTTGGTTGTTGTACCATAGCCAATGATCATCACTTCATCAAGTTTGGCCGGATCAAGCTCCATTCTCACTTCCATTTTAGCCTGAGCTGGCAATTCCTTAGTTTTATAACCTACATAGCTAAATATCAGGATGGGATTTTCATCCTTTGAAGAAATGAAAAAACGGCCGTTGTTCCCTGCAATAATCGTACGATTGGTTCCTTTCAATTTTATTATTACCCCAGGCAGAGATTTACCCTCCTCATCTAAAACCGTCCCAACCACTTCGGTATCCTGAAAATAGTCCGAAATCTGATTAATCAAATTACGTTCCTGTACGATTACGGTTTTATCTTCTATAGCGTATGTTAAATTTTGATTAGCAAAACAGGCTTTCAAGGCCTCTGCTACACTTACCCCCTGAAGTTTAACAGTAACTGGTTTAGCTTTTTCCATCATTCGCATATCAAATACGAAATCATATCCGCTTTGCGCCCTGATTGATTTAAATACAGATTCTAAATCTGCATTCCGCTGAATCAATGTGATTTTCTGAGCAGATGTAGAAGCGGTTACCTGCATCATGATGCCAAATATAAAGATGGTAACTAAACGCATAATACGGCGAATTTGTTGGACATGCCCCGAAAGGCCACCCATATTGGTAGTAAAAATTTTGTACATTTGTTTGGTTTAAGTTGAAGATTCTCAATAGTTCTGAAAGCTTAAAATCATTCTACGCCAGGGGTGTTCCAGCACCTCTGGTTTTAATTTTAAGCTCAATTTTAATGGTTTTTATTTTGTTACGGTTACCCTCCTTCCTTCAAGCTTAAAGTGAACACCGCCAGTTTTTTGAATTAATTTCAAAACTGACGATATGTTTTTATCTCTTGAGATCCATCCGCCTAGCTTTACTGTGCTGGGTGCAGATTGATCATATATAATTTCTACATCGTACCATCTTGCAATTTTCCTCATGGTAGTCCTGAAATCACTGGTTTTAAGGTTAAACTCATTATTTTTCCAATCCACAAAAGCAGTAGTATCAACATCCCTAACCTCAAGGGTCTTATTAAAGCTTATCGCCTGTTGTCCTGGACGGAGAATGGCATCACTGTTTACCTGTACCCTACCTTCGAGCAGTGTAGTCCTGACGCTTGACTCATCGGCATAAGCATTTACATTGAAATGTGTACCCAGTACCGTAACTTTTTGCCTGTCGGTGCTAACTATAAATGGCTGTGACTTACCTTTTCCGTCCGACACCTTCTTAACTGCGAAATAAGCTTCACCCTCTAATTTGATCAACCTGGCACCTGCATGGGCAAAAGATGTTGGGTAAGTAATCGACGAAGATGCATTGAGCCAGACCTGGGTACTGTCGGGGAGCAACACTTTATATCTACCACCTCTGGGCGTGCTAATGGTATTGTATCCGACTACATCCGTTTCGGTGTCACCCAGTTTCATATAAACCAATTCTCCATTTCCCTGTTTTGAAATACTAGCGCCATACTGTTTGATTTTGTCCTGACCGGCATGAAGGGTATCCAGATAAACCTCGGTTCCGTTGGCAAGTTTTAGCGTAGCCCTGTCCCTCCCCGGCGCAATATCAACTGACCCTGCGGCGATTTCGATGGGTCCGGCATTCTTAGCTCTTTGTGAAAACACGAAAAAGACCAGGGCCGGCACCAATAAAACGACTGCAGCTGCAATCCATCTACGGTATATTTTGAATGAAATCTTATGATTTGAGGGCTCAGATAAACGACGGTTACGTATGGAGCGCAAAATCCTATCCAGGCTTTCTTCTTCACCCGGGACAGGATGAGATTCCCGTTCATCCATGAATTCAGCCACCATCTGCTCAAGTTCACCGTCAGAGATATGATCCATTTTCTGCAAAAGTTCAGAGATTTCTTTCGCAGGCAAACGATTATCCAAAAATTTTGAGTAGCTACTATGTATATTTTGATTTTTATGTTCCAATATTATCGCTTTACATAGATAATACGTTTACAAAACAGACTTCCTCTACTCCATTTTAAAAAAAACTTATTTTTTTTATCATTTATCTAAAAAAAGACAAATCGCCAGCGCCAAAAAGCCATTTATTGACCCAAAAAAAGCTTTCTTTATTGTCTTTGTAGCTTTTACAATATGATTACTTACTGTTGAGGTAGATATATTTAGCTGATCTGCCACTTCTTCATATGATTTCCCTTCGATCTTGCAGAGTTTAAAAACCAGTTTTTGTTGCGGAGGTAAATCCTCAATCGCCCTGTTCAGTAAAATTTCACTTTCCTTATAAAATAATAGTTCCTCAGTCGGGTTGTATAGCTGAGCACTAGCCGATAGGATTTCATCCTGAAGACGTTGATCTCTGGCAGCTTTGCGATAAAAATCACTAACTGTATGGTTGGCAATAGTAAAAATGTAGTAATTAAATGGTTTATCAATATCAATAACCAATCTCTTATCCCAAATCTTAACAAAGACATCCTGCGTCAACTCTTCAGCCAACGGAATATGTTTTATCATCTTAACTAATTTCCTGAATATCAATTTGCTGTAATGTCTATAAAGGACTTCAAAAGCAGCTACATCACCGCCTTTCAAGGCAGTTAATAATTCTTTTTCATCGTCAAGAAAATCCATTTAAAGATTAATTTATTAAATGCCCCACAAAGAGAGTTTTCACAGAAGCAACAGGTTTGTTAGGTTTAGTTAAAGTCATCAATTACTTGCGGCATTCCGCTCAACTGAATTATTCTTTCAGTCACAAAATTGATAGACAACATTCAAATATACCGATTGGCGCTTAATTTAGAGACTATTACCCGGCAAAAATATTGGAAAATAAATTAACTGGGTATCCCCTGACGCCGTTTCATCGTTTTTACATAAATGATATTCTTTAATGGACAAATTATTTGAAGAGATTGAAGAACGCTGAAGCGGTACAGCAAAACCCGTATCAGACCCGTTCCACCAGGCGTAGAAAAATAAGGACAAAGCATATTTTATTCAACTGACAGCCAAATCTGTCAGCTTCACCATGATTGAAAACTGTTTCCTGTTTTTTTTTCATAAGTTTAAACGATGGATAAAAATGAGCGACGAATTTCCTGGTATAGTTCGCTGTTAATCGCCTTATTGGTAAATACACCTAAGTTGCTGGCTTTACGCGAAAAAGGAATTTTGGCGCAATACTGGCATTTTAATCCTTTGGAACTGCTGTATCAGTTTTTATTCAATCTGCTCTTCTGTGGGCTAATATTTCAATTAAACCTGAATCCATCTTCAAAGCTTAGTATTTATCGTGAAAAAAATAAAATTAGTCTGTATATCATTTCAAATGCATTAATATTCTTTTTTGCTGTCTTTGTAGGAGGTGTGCTTCAAAACAAATTATTTTTTACGCCACAATTGCCGAAGGTTTACCTGGCAGGCAACTTCGTGCGATTATTCTTGAGTAGTATCTTAACTGGCATTCTGATTAAAATTGTCCTGCTTGTCCGTTCCTCTAAAAATAAAGAAGTAGAAAACGAGCAGCTCAAAATGGCCTACATGCAAACAGAACTGGAGCTTTTGAAAGAACAGATGAACCCACATTTTTTATTCAATTCTTTAAGTAGCCTCTCAGGTGTAATAAGGGAAAACCCTGCCTTGGCACAAAAATATGTCCGCGATTTATCTACCGTTTTTCGCTACGCTTTAAATCGTTCCAAAAATAATCTGGTAACACTTAGTGATGAATTAACGATGCTCAAGGCATTCGCCCGGCTCATTACCATGCGTTTGGAAAATGCCTTTAAAATGGAAATTAATATTCCCGCCGAAGTGCTGAATTATAAATTACCCCATTTGACTTTACAGCCTTTATTAGAAAATGCGGTGAAACACAACGCAGCAACCCTAACAAAGCCCTTAAATGTAAAGTTGTATATGGATGATGACCTGCTGGTTCTAAGCAATAACCTCAACGAAATTCCAACACCCGAAAGCAGCAACGGAATGGGACTTGCAAACCTGAACGAACGTTTTAAAATTATGGTAAAACAAGAAATCGAAATAAGCAAAAGCCAAAACGGATTTCTGGTAAAAATCCCTTTAAAAGCATGAAAACCATCCGTACTGTTGTTGTAGAAGATGAGGCTGTCACTTCAAGGAACCTCATTCACTTATTGGGAGAAATAGCGTACGATATTGATATAGTTTCGGCATTAAGTACAGTTGAAGAAGCAATCACCTGGTTTGCCGGCAACGAAAACATGTACGATTTAATTTTTATGGATATCAGGCTCGCCGATGGATTGTCTTTTGATATTTTCAAACGAATCGCCATCGATAAACCTGTTATTTTTGTAACCGCATATAACGATTACGCCATCACGGCTTTCAGAAACAATGGTATCGATTACATCCTAAAACCTTTTGACGAGGAAGAAATTGCCAATGCTGTTAACAAATACAAAAGATGGATGGGCAGTGCTACACCATATGTTTTGCCTGTATTTGCAGATTTAGCTGCACAAATTGGCAACCTTTCAAAATCTCACAAAAAGTCTTTCCTTATTCATTACCGTGATAAACTGATACCTGTAGAAACGGCTAAAATTTCGTGGTTTTATACGGCTAATGAAATCGTTTACGCCAGAACAAACGACGACAGGCAGTTTGTGATGGACTTTACCATGGAACAGCTGGAACAACAGCTTGAGCCGGATACTTTTTTCCGGGCAAACCGCCAGTTTCTGATCAACCGCCAGGCTATAACCGAAGTTGAATTTTATTTCAATGGAAGATTGTTGGTTAAAGTAAAACCAATAGCAGAAATGCAAATCCTGATCAGCAAAGCCCGTGTGCCTGAGTTTAAAAAATGGATGAACACTTAAATCGTTTCACCCCTTTGTTTTTCAGCTTCACCTGTTTTTAGGCCGCATCCAAATTCATTTTTATTCACCTTTATCCTGTCTTAACAAGGCAGCATTTAGTTAGATAAAAATGAAAAATCACATCGGTCCATATCGCATTTACATCCTGTTATTCCTTTTTGTGTTAATTCTTGCCGAAATCATCTGGAGCTGGAAGAAAGAAAAAGGCACTTATGATGTTAAGGAAACTTTTTCCAACCTCGCTATTTTTGCAGGTTTTCAGTTTTCAAAATTCATATTTGCAGGTTATCAGTTAACCATTCTGGGTTTCTTTGCAAATCTGACACCCATTAAATTGCCGCATAATGCCTGGGTTTTCGGTTTAACATTTATCGCTGCAGATTTTATCTATTATTGGTTTCATCGCTTTTCACACATCTGGAAACCGCTTTGGGCATTTCATTTGGTCCACCATTCGGCCATGCACATGAACTTAACGGCAGCCTACCGCCTCAACTGGTTTTCGGCAATTGTTAGTCCCTTGTTTTTTATCCCGGCTGCATTATTTGGTTTGCCTACCGATTTTATTGTGATTTCTTATGCGCTTAACCTTACTTACCAATTTTTTCTACACACTGAAGCAGTTGGAAAATTAGGCCTGGTTGAGCATGTAATGGATACACCGTCATCGCACCGGGTTCACCATGGAAGCAACCCGATTTACATCGATAAAAACTTTGGCGGTGTCTTAATCATCTGGGATAAGCTATTTGGCACTTATCAACCGGAAACAGAAAAAGTACGGTATGGCCTAACTACCGGTTTTTTAAGTTATAATCCCTTCCGCCTGGTGGCCCAAGGTTTTATCAACTGGTTTAAGCCAAAAAGTTCAACCCAAGGCAATAACAATTCAACCCCGAATCTTTCTGTTTCAACCGAAAAGCAGAAACATGCATTAAATTAATCCGTCTATTTAATAAAAAACACATGATGAAAAAGTTCATTTTAATTATCAGTATCGCGTTCTGGGCTGCACTGCCCGCAAATGCCCAAAGCAGAATAGTTGTAAGAACACCTGCTAAAAGAATCATTGTACATACCCGCCCGGTGAATGTTAGGCCTGTTGCAAGGGTTGTCGTAGTAAAAGCCGCACCAATTGTAGTGGCAAACCCTACTTTGAGAAGAAGGGTAGTTGTTGTTCATCACTAATCTTAAGCAATTTTCATATTTTTAAATCAATAGAAATCAAATCATGAAAACCCCTAAAATCACAAATATATTTGTTGCTTTATTGGCCTTATCAGTTTCCGGTTTAAGCTCGGCGTTTGCTCAAAACAAAGCAAATGATTTAAAGAATAAAACACCCGAAGAGCGGGCTAAATTTCAAACGGAAATGATGAAGAGTAAGTTCAACCTAAATGCCCAACAGCAAAGTAAAATTGAAGTCATAAACTTAAACTATGCTAAAAAGTTCGAGCCGGTTATAAAAAGCACCGATAGTAAAATAACACGCTTTAAACAAGCCATGTCTTTACAGAAGGCGAAGGATGAGGAGCTGAAAAAGGTATTTACAGCCAGCCAATATCAGCAATACGAAAAGTTTCAAGAGGCGTTAAAAAGCACACTAAAAGATAAAATGTAATATGAAACCATCATGATTTTTCAAACCACACAGTGGTATGAAAAAATCTGATAGCTTCATCACAATTGAAAACAAATTTATACAGATGAAAAATTTATTCAGACTTTGCTTTTTACTATTGATTTTATCAGCTTGCACTAAAGGAGGCGATTCGCCATCAACAGAACCTATAGATGATGATTTAGATGGGCCAATTTCTCGACCTGCATCTGGATATGGAGCTGATGGCAGTTACAAGGTTGCAGAGATCAATTTTGCAAACCCAACCTATTCCGGAACCAATGTAACTATTTTCTATACTGCCGGGATTAGCTCACCCAAAGGAACTATTTTCTATTCACATCCTTATGGCGGGGAAGATAAAAACTATGCAAAGGGCCTTTTCGAGTTCATTGCAAAAAAAGGTTTTGTAGTGGTTTTTGTGCCCTATCCAACAACCGGAGTTAGTATAGATGATAGATATAACACACTCTGGACAGGCTTTTTAAAGGCAGCAACAGACTATCCGAATCTTATCGACAAGACCCGCGTTGGCTTTATGGGGCATTCTTTTGGTGGAGGTGCTTCAATTGCCCTTGCTTATAAAGCGTTCACCGATTATGGATGGGGACAAAATGCCCGTTTCCTTTTCACCATGGCACCTTGGTATAGCTATCAGATTACCAATGCACAACTTCAGAATTTTCCTGCCAATACAAAAATGATTGCTCAGGTTTATGATGAAGACATTGTTAACGACCACCGTTTAGCTATAGATATCTTTAAAAACATTAGCATTGCCGCGGCAGAAAAAGATTTCATCTACATGAAAGCAGCCACAATTGCAGGTTACACTTACCACACGGAACACACCATGCCAAATACAAGAACAGCATTCGATGCCTATGATTATTATGCCATTTACCGCCTGCTCGATGCCATGATGGATTATAGTTTTAATGGCAATCAGGCCGCAAAAAATGTGGCTTTAGGAAACGGTTCAACAGCACAAATAACCATGCCTGGGTATAAAAATGAAACTTTGCCACCGTTAGAAGTAAGTGATAATCCGGTGCCTAAATATGCACAAAGCCGATATGAATTTCAGTGCGGCAGTACAGTTAACCCCAGAATTGGAAATTGTAATTAAAAATATGAAAAAGTTGATTTTTAGTATCTTGATTTTATTTTGTTGCGGAAATTTAAACGCACAGAACTTCTCTAAAATCGATACCTGGCTACAGGAACACGCCGATGTAATGGGCGGCAGAGTTTACCTCGTACTCTATAAAGACGGGAAAATTTTATATAGCAAAGGCGTGAGCGAACTTTCTGCAAAACAGAAAATGGTGGGTAAAATCTTAGCCAGGAGACAAGGCAAAACTGCCGATTTCAGCGATTACACCGCTACAACCCGGCAGCAGATTGCCAGTTGCAGTAAATGGCTGAGCGCTGCCTTGGTAATGACCTTTGTTGATGAGGGTAAGCTGAAACTTAGCGATACGGTTGGCAAATATCTTCCGGTTTTGTCGAAATCGGGCAAAGGGAGTATCACCATTAGCGAATGTTTATCGCACATGACTGCCATAAAATCTCCTGATTTAAAAGAGAGTTTAAGCGAAATGCGACAAACCAATAGCATGGATGAGGCCATCCAAATGATTGCTGCTTTGCCTATGGAGGGCGAACCAGGAAAGGTTTTTAGATACAGCAATACCGGATTACAAATCGCCGGAGCAGTAATTGAAAAAATCAGTGGCAAGAGCTTCGAAACCTTATTTGCCGAAAGAATTGCCAAACCTTTGGATATGAAAAATACTGATTTCGGGAAAGGTAAAGTTGCATTGCCTGCAGGTGGGGCGAGCAGTACACCAAACGATTACATGAATTTTCTTACTATGATTGTAAATAAAGGCATTTTTAATGGCAAGAGAATTCTATCAGAGAATAGTGTGAACCAAATGCAAATTAATCGTGTAACTGGTGAAGTTAACAAAGTATACGCACCCACCGAAGCAGGAAATTTTGGCTATGGCTACGGCGAATGGGTGATGGAAAATAGTATAAACAATAAGCCCGGTAACGCTGTTACCAGTCCTGGCTTATTTGGCAGTTATCCCTGGATTGATAACCAAAAGAAAACGGCTGGCTTTTTAATGGCCTTTTACCTTAACAATAAAGGAAGACACCAATACTATGTTGAGTTGAAGAAGTTAGTTGATGAGGCCTTGAAGTGAAGGCAGTTTTTAAATGGGCATTACTGAAACGAAATGCCCGTTTTAACCATACATTATGATCTATCATTGCCAAGTAATTCCACAATTAGCAGTTATTTTAATGCTTCTTCTTACTACTATATTGCCCTTTGGCTTTATTCGCTAAAACCTTTCAAAATTTACAGCTGCCTCACAATGCTTGTAAAAGTTACGACATATTAAAGCCTGACAAATTCACTAAATCTCTTAATCGTTTATATAACCTTGCCCGCTTGCTCATCCGGGAAGTGGAAACGATAATTCCTAAAGAATTAATACCTACATTGATCTGTTAAAAAACTGGTGTAGAAAAGAATCTCATATCCAGTTTTCTCCTCTTGATCTATGCATAATTATATAAAACATAAGGAAAATTGTATAAAGCTAATTGCAGGTCTTTATATAGATTTGTTATATAAAAATTAACCTTGAGCGCTTTTAAATGTAGGTTCCCACTAACCTACATTGCTCAGTACCGGCTGAACGTAAATATATCCGGCTTTGCAGGACTAAAAATCCGGCGGGGACGGACTGTTGACTTGAATAAAATTGAATAACATGTGCTATCCTCCGGTATTAATTTTAAATCCTAAAAAATCGAAAACATGGAACATCGCTATAAAATAAGCGGAATGAGCTGTCAGGGCTGCAGGGCAAAAGTTGAAAATGCACTAAACTCGATTGATGGCATTTCTGCAAAGGTATCTCTGGAGCCTGCTGAAGCCATTATTAGCATGGAAAAACATGTACCAACCGAGAAATTGCAAAAGACACTATCTGCGGCGGGAAATTACGGTATTGAGATGGGATCTTATGAAAAAGAGGTTTTAAAAGCACCCGGGCAAATAAATAGTGTTCATTATGAATCGGAGCACCAACATCATTCGCCAGTTAAAAAAAACGATATAAACCAAGGAGGAGAAGTATTCTATTGTCCGATGCATTGCGAGGGCGAAAAAACTTATCCAAGAGTGGGACATTGCCCTGTATGCGGAATGGACCTGGTGAAACAGCCTGAAAAGAACCGGCCGTCACAGTTTACCTGTCCGATGCATCCCGAAGTTATCAGGAATGAGCCGGGAGCATGCCCAATCTGCGGGATGGATCTGGTTCCTACCGGAGCAGTTCTGGAAGAAGAAGATAAAACTTATGATTCGCTGCTCGGAAAGTTTAAGATTGCAGCAGCCTTTACTATACCCATTTTTGTCATCGCAATGACGGAAATGATTCCCAATAACCCGCTGTTTGATTTGCTGGAACTTAAATACTGGAACTGGATTCAGTTTGGATTATCCATTCCTGTAGTTTTCTATGCTACCTGGATGTTCTTCCAGCGCGCCTGGATATCGGTGATAACCTGGAAACTGAATATGTTCACCCTTATAGGAATAGGTGCGGGAGTAGCCTGGCTTTTCAGCCTGGTTGCACTGATTTTCCCCGATATTTTTCCTGCCCAGTTTAAAACGCACCACGGAACGGTCTTTGTTTATTTTGAAGCGGCAACGGTTATCCTGACATTGGTACTGCTCGGACAACTTTTAGAGGCCAGGGCGCATGGAAAAACCAATAGTGCCATCAAGGAGCTATTGAAACTAGCCCCAAACATCGCTACTAAAGTGGTTGGGGATAAGGAAGTGTCGGTACCCATTGAAGACATCCAGAAAGGAGATTTTCTAAGGGTAAAGCCCGGAGAAAGCATTCCGGTAGACGGCAGCATTGAGATTGGAGAAGCGGTAATTGATGAATCGATGATTTCAGGAGAACCGGTTCCTGTGGAGAAAAAAACAGGCGAAAAGGTAACTTCGGGAACAATCAACGGAAATAAGACTTTTGTAATGGTAGCTGAAAAGGTAGGCTCGGAGACCCTCTTATCCCAGATCATCGAAATGGTAAATTCTGCCAGCCGATCCAAAGCGCCCATCCAAAAGATGGCCGATAAGATCTCCGGGTATTTCGTGCCCGTTGTGGTACTCATATCCATTATAACATTTTTATTATGGGCATTGTACGGTCCCGACCCGGCTTATGTTTATGCCTTTGTAAATGCGATAGCGGTATTGATTATTGCATGCCCATGCGCCCTGGGGCTTGCAACACCGATGTCTGTAATGGTGGGGGTGGGCAAGGGTGCACATTCTGGTATCCTGATAAAGAATGCGGAATCGCTGGAGAAAATGAATGCTATTGATGTAGTTGTCATCGACAAGACCGGAACGGTAACAGAAGGTAAACCTTCGGTTGAAAAAGTGGTTAGCGTAAATTCAAGCTTTACCCAAACGGATATTCTTGAAAAAATTGTGGCTTTGAACAGTAGCAGTGAACATCCGCTGGCACAGGCAACTTTACGCTATGGCGAAGAAAACAAAATAGAGGTTAAGCCCCTAACAAGCTTTGAGGCAATCACGGGAATGGGCGTAACAGGCAATTTGGGATCGGAAATACTGGCTTTAGGTAACCAGAAATTAATGGAGCAGGTTAAAGCGGTAATAGACCCTGAATTAAAAGAGCAGGTTAAGGCCGCTCAAAAAGACGGCAAAACGGTCTCATATCTGTCTGTAGGAGAAAAAGCTGTCGGATATGTTGTGATTTCTGATCAGATTAAGCCTTCGAGTGCATCTGCAATTCAAAAACTCCAGGATGAAGGTATAAAGGTTATGATGTTTACCGGCGATAATGACGACACAGCTAAAGCAGTTAGCAAAACGCTGAAATTAGATGGCTATAAAGCCCAGATGCTTCCTGAAGATAAATTAAAGGAAATAAAAAGACTCCAGGCTGAAGGCAAGAAAGTGGCGATGGCGGGAGATGGCATTAACGACGCCCCCGCACTTTCCCAGGCTGATATCGGCATAGCCATGGGAACAGGAACCGATGTAGCCATACAAAGCGCAGGGATCACCCTTGTAAAAGGAGATTTGAACGGGATCGCAAAAGCAAGGTTATTGAGCCACAAAGTAATGGCAAACATCAAGGGCAATCTCTTTTTTGCACTTGGATACAACATTGTGGGTATCCCGGTTGCTGCGGGCCTGCTCTATCCTTTTTTCGGGATCCTGCTCTCACCAATGATCGCAGCCCTTGCAATGAGTTTAAGTTCCGTTTCCGTTATCCTCAATTCCCTGCGCCTGAGGAATGCAAATATCGATTGATTTTTTAGCAACGGGTAAACTGGACGAGAACTTTCTTACCAGACAGAAAATTGGCCGGAGATGCTCGGGTTATCTATAATTAGCCATGAGGCCACAACCAAATGTGGGGATCAATATTTATAAAATATTAAAATTGTTTTATGGGCAATCCTTTACCACCTTATCCTTTTACCTAATTATGAATCCATTCTAATCTTAAGCTACTTTCGGCCAGCAGTATCGAGTGATCTGGCAATATTTTGTATATTTCAGAGAAAGTGGCTCTTCTCCACTGTCCTTGGTAGCCTAAGCCACTGAAGTTATCCTCCCTATTATCTCATCCACAAAGATACGCCTTAAAGTTTCATTTCTAAGTATGCTGCTTCGATATGATTTCCGACGAAAATTAATATCTTGTCACGACTTAATTAACAATCATGCTCAATCTCCATCTGTCTGATTTAAATGTCTTAAACATTTAATAGCGAGTAAGGAATACTTAAAATGCTTGTTCCTTAAGCAGATAAAATTTCCTGTGCATTGTAATTTTATATATTTTGGAATTAACGGCAAACCTATGACGATACAATACTACAAAAGACATTTTGAAGAAAATCGGATTGAGAATTCTGAATTGTGGGGAGCTTGCGACTATTATTTTGAAACTAATCAAGACGGTGAGGTACTTCGGCAGATTGAGGTTTATGAAAACGGTAAAAGATTAAAATACAGCGAACAAATGAGTGAAGACGAGTTTGGTTTTCTTACAGACCAAGCCCTCGACCTTGTAGATTTTGAAGAATTCGCAATAAATCAAAATGACTTTGAACACCAATGGCAAAGGTAAATTATATGATTGGTGATGGCGGTATCCCATCATACCACGAGTATGAGGACTTTATCTATAATTAGTTCAGGAACCTTTAAAATACCATCATCATGACCACCTCTGAATATAAAAAGTTAAATAATTCTTTAACAAGTTTTGAACTCATTAAACAAAAAAGTGAGCAGTACTGGGAACAAATCGATTTGGAGGTTTCTTATGGATTTCAGATCCAACAAAACAGTAAGTGGAAAAAGGGGCTAACCGACGAGCAATTAATTGACTTTCAGAAGCAATTAGGCATACAATTTCCTGAATCGTTGAAAAGCTATTATAAAACAATGAATGGACTTGATAAACCTGGATTGGACAATAATGGAGGAAAAGGTGAAATTGAGTTTGGCCCAATTTTTTATTCGTACCCTGATGATATGGAAGAAATCAGGTCAAACATTAATTGGGTTTTGGAAGCTAATACAGTAACAAAGGAAGTTATTATTGAACAAAATGTACCACTTCTTTTCCCATATCTTGGTCATAGATTTCTTGTTCTGAATAAAGAGCAACGTGTACTTTCAATGCACAGCAGAGATATTATATATTGGGCATATAATTTATCCAAGGGAATTGCAAGGGATATATTTCCTTTTTTTACAAAAGGAAACTTAAAAGAACTCGATGGAAATTCTTTTTGGAATAAAAAAGTATTGTTATTGGAACAACTTAACAGCAAGTCTTTTTAAAACAAAAGTGCACTATAAAATATGACAGCAAAAGATTTATTACACAAAATTCTGGATTACAACCATTTGTGGTCTTCGCCGGAGAGAAACAACTCCAAGCCTGCGAAGACCAGACTTATGCAAATCGAACTGTTATTAGAAGCTTTCGGGCTAACAAAAAAATATGTAAATCCACTTGTTCAAATAAAGTATGCCTTTACTGGCAAAAAAGAAAAGTGGAACAGAGCACTGCGATTAAACGGGTTGACCAATCTTGAATATGTGTTACGTGGCGAGTTCCTTCGCGATAGAGAAAAGGAAGTAAATAAAGAATTATCAGATAAAGTACTTTTAAAAATACGCGATTTGTATCCCGACCTGACTGAATATATAAAAAACAAGCCTTTTGATATAGACTGGCTCTACAGTGACCTTCTCAGTTTTAGGCAAGAAGTTTATAATCTGACTTATCCAAATGGGGGTATGTTGGAAGGGTTTTCAGTTGGACTTCATTATAGCTTTTATCTACAAGCACAACTGAAAGAAATAGTAAAGAGTAATCTTTCCGAAATTGATGAAACGCTTTGGCAGATACTTGATCCTCTTAAAAGAGATGTAAGTAAAGATGAAATTAGTTATCCTGACGTAGACTTAGATAATATTGACCGTGAATGGAGAATGGAGAACTACTGAATCTCTTTTTTAAAAAAATTATTACTGCCGTAAATCCTCCATCGCCAAACCAAAAAACATTAACAATCAGCTTAAAAGACACCCCACAAATGAAAGAACAGGAAAATTATACCGACAATTTTAAAGAACAGAGAGACTTTTTTCAAAAGAACTTCCCACTGAAAATTGGTAAGCAGAGAATGGATGTGAATAGTGCAGACATTTTAAAAAACTCCTGCCCTGTTTGTGGTTACTTAACACTAGGCGAAAGAAATTCATTTGATATTTGTGGGATCTGTTTTTGGGAAGACGATGGCGTTGATGACTTTGAAGAAAATGAAGACAGTGGGCCAAATCATATGACCTTAAAAGAAGGGCGGGTAATTTTCCAAGAAGCTAAGCATAAACTATTGAACACCAAATTTAGTGATAACCATTTAATAGAAACATTGAAAAACAGTTTTATAACACTTGACCATTTCATTGAAGAAAACAATGCTAAGACAGATATCATTAATATGCAAAATGAAATACTTGACTTATTGACAAAAAACGATGTGTATGGACTGGAAAAACTATTCGACAAATAAAGCTGAAACACAGCAATATGAGCAGACTAAAAAAACATAGGGGACTTAGACGTTATTATAAAAACCTTAGGGTAAAAAACAGCAACTGGTCTGCATTGAACTTCGACGACCCTGAACATGCCTGGTTTGATTTATGGCATACACATTTTGATTGGCGTGGTTATGGCAATAATAGTTTTAAAAAACGCAAACCTCATCTCGACAAACTATTTAGACATTTTGATCTACTCGCAGAAAAAGCAAAGTCTTTGCAAACTGATTATCAAATATGGGCAACGTTGATTGATTTTGACAGCTATCACGATGCCTTATTTTTACACACTCCGAATCCGAACCATAGCAACTTTCCCTGGACAATAAAAGATCTTTCCAGAACAACTACTTTATCGAACAAGGAATTAAACTATTACATTGATGGCCTGACAGGTTATGAAAAACGATATGGGCAAGCAGATGAGGCCTTTTGTGTGCTTTTCAAGAAAAACCTTGGCATCCCAGTAGCACCAAATACCAAGCCCAACTAACGCTGCCGAAAATCGCTGGGTGTACACTGATATTTATCGCGAAAGCTTTTGGTAAAATTGGCCAAATCGTTATAGCCACATTTAAAAGCAATGTCTTTAATCCTTTCGTTTGAAATTAACAGCAGTTCGGCCGCTTTTTCGAGCCTTTTGGTTTTGATATAATTGGCTGGCGTATCGTTGTAGTGCCTGGCAAATTCGCGTTTAAAAGATGATAAACTCAAATTATTAAGTTGTGCCAGGGCTTCGATACCGAGTTGTTCAAACAGGTTGGCCTCAATAATTTGCTTAAACGTATAGGTAGCAGGCGAAAAAAGCTGTGCAAATATGGTTTGTATGGCCCGGGCATTAGCGGTTTGGGCCAGCAGCAGGATAATTTCTTTTAACTTTAAAACCAGTATATCTTCGTTAACCAGTGCCGGATGCTGAAAATAAAACAGCAGGCCTTCAATATATTTTTCAATTAAAAAATTATTGCTTAAAATTTCGACACTTTTGTTCGAAACCATCCGGTCGGGTGCCTGAAGGATGACCGGCACCTCCCGATCGTAGATCCGCTTTAAAATATCGGGATGAAAATTAACGACCATAATTTCGTTAATCCCCCCTTCATTTAAGTTACTGATGGTTTTGCTTGCCTGTATACAATTTAAAAACAAGGCATGTTTATGCGGTATATTTACCCGGTCTTCATCGCGGTGATATTGCATTTCGCCCTGTAACATGTACAAAAAGCAGGCATTATCGGTAATGGGAAAATCGAAGGTAAAAGGTGCCTTTATCCTGATGTTTTGGATAATGGATTTACCAAACAAATCGTATTTTTTATGGTCAATGATCATATTTTAAAAACCTTCAGCTATAAAAATAGAAAAACTAATGCATGGTTTGGCTTTTCTGCCCCCTTGCATTAGCTTATCCGGTGTAGCATATCCTTTATCCGAAAATCACAAGCTTTGTTTTACCGTATTTTAAGCGCATTGCGCTGTTTAATGTATTGGTAGATGGCACCGGCAATAAATGCGATTAAGAGCACCAGTAATGTTTGGGCAATGATAGGATCGGTAGGATTTTTGGCCAGTGGATGCCCCAGCGGAACCCGGGTAAAGGTTTCGTTCACAGTAGGAATGAGCGACAGAAAGAAGCTGAAAGAGAGCAAAAAATTCTCTATGTAGCGGGCCTTATTATTGACACTGCGCTTTACCGAAAGCCAAAAAGCCACCACCACTAAAATAAAAATGAATACCGAAAAAATATGCCCGGCATTAAAGCCTCCATGTTTGGAGATTCCCAATGCAGTTAAAGCCGTAACAGCAGTGGTATAAAAGTATATTTTGCCACTAAGCTGAGTTAAATCAATTTTGCCAAAGCGTACAAATGAAATGATTGCTGCTACAATGGCCACGATACCAATGATGGTATGAAAAATTCCTAAACCTGATAGTCCCATAGTCTTTTTTGTTGAGTATGTAATTGTTTTACAAAAATGGCTATAGTAAGATTAGGGGGCTTTGCTTATTCGTTCAATTCATTGGTAATCCGGTTCAAAATATTGGAGATGGTATTCGCTGGCTTTCCTTTCATGGCCACTGTAATTGCTCTATGAATATTGTAGTACTACATTCACAGCATGCAACAATTTTCTTATCTAAAACATTAAATCTTCATCTGAATAGAAAACACATTAAATTGGCGCATTTTTTACCGGCAATCTATAACATGACCGTAGGCACCCGTATTTCTTGGTGATATAAAGGGAATACCCAGATCTGCCGACCTCAAGATAAGTAAGGCCCCCATAAAAAACATAAACCATGGAATAAGCTTATTGGTGTTGAAACGGATGTATTTTTTCAGGAAGATCCCCCCTAACGAAATCATGAGCATCAGTGGCGTGGTACCCAATCCAAAAAGAAGCATAAAAGTACCGCCAGATTTAATACTACCAGTATTTAAGGCAGTTGCGAGTGCCAGATAAACCATTCCACAGGGGATGATGCCATTAAGCATTCCGGCAAACAATCCCCACAACGGCAAATTGAATACCTTTCCCATTAATCTGCTTAGCGGCTGGAGTACCCATGACTGGAACTTAGAAAACCTATTTCTATAAGCCGCATTAAACTGTAGCGCTGTAAATAAAATCAGTATAGAACCGATTAGGATACTCAACATTTTCTGATCGCTAAAAATGCGGATACTACTTCCTAAAGCACCCACCAACAATCCTAATACAGTGTACACGGCAATTCTGCCAAATTGGTACAACAAAAGCTGTAACCCACTTTGAAAGAAATCCTGCTTTCTGAATGGCATACCCAGCATGATCGGCCCGCACATTACGGCGCAATGAAGGCTTCCGAAAAGCCCCATCAAAAATGCCAGTGGCAAAAAATCCATCATAGGGTGATGTTATTTTTAAACAGATAATCTTTTCCTGAGGAGTGCCATTGGAGGTTTAAAAACCACCTTCCCTTGGGCATTTTAGTTTTATCAACCAGAATGAGATTGGCTGTTCCAGAAGTATTTCCTTTTAGTTTAATATCATCATCACTATTGCCAGGCCGCATTAAAATGAGATTATAGCTAGCACGATCTTTAATTTCAATAATAATCTGAGTTTTTGTAATGGTAATTTTAGGGCTTGCATTATCGTCTATAACGTTCACTTTGGCATTGTATTCTGCATTATAATTGATGCCCTTTTCGTAATAATTTTCTTCGATCAACGCATCCCGTCCGTGTACATGGAACATATAAACTACCATCCCCACAATAAACATCATGAATGCAATCATTCCCAACACTATTTTTGTTCCCCAGTTCATAATCTCTTATTTTTTAATCTTGGATGAGTGAGTTTTGAATGGCAACATAACTCCAGATTCAATCATTCAAAATTCAATCATTCAATCCTTCTCTCATTCTCTAACTCAATCATTCAATTCCTTCCGGTTGTGCGAAAAAACTTGTAGTTGCTGTGCTTAAAACTTCACCATTGGCAATAATTTCGAAAACAGCTTCGGTTTTATATTTTTTAATGGCATTATTTTTCCTGATCAGAAAGAAAGTAAGGTGTACTGAACCTTCTTTTGGCAAAACATCAGTTTTTTGGATAAAATCAATTTCATCACCATCATTTTGCGACCTAAATCTGAATTTTACTGCTTTATTGGTTTTGTTGATCAGCTCTGCATTATAAAGATTGCTCGTTTTATCTGCCCCCCTGCTTTGGTATAAAGTACCACTTGCTCTTAATACCGTGGTCTGGATATCTTCTCTTTTATAGATCAGTGAAGAAAAAACCATCATTACCACAAACAGTACCGCAGCATAACCGTAAGATTTTAAACCAATTTTATAGGGCTTACGTTCCTTAATAAAATCCTGGTTAAAAAAACCAATCAGATTTTTGGGCCTGTTTATTTTAAGCATTACCTCGTTGCAAGAATCGATACAGGCCGTACAGTTTACACATTCGAGCTGTGTACCTTCGCGAATATCGATACCCGTGGGGCAAACCTGCACGCAAAGCCCACAATCGATACAGTCGCCGGCTGTTAATTCATCGGCATTTTTCTGAAGATGCCCACGTGGTTCGCCCCTGGTGAAATCATAGGCTACTACCAGACTTTGATTATCTAACAAAACGCCCTGTAACCTACCGTACGGACAGATTACCGTACACACCACTTCGCGTACATAGGTAAATACCCCATAGAATATAAATGTAAATAGCCAGATGGATACAAAGCCAGAAATATGGCCTGATACGGGCTCCGTTATAATTTTAAGGAGTACATCCGAGCTGATCATGTATGCCAAAAAAGTATTCGCAATGGCAAAAGAAATCACCAGAAAGATGAAATGTTTACTGCCTTTTTTAAATATTTTAGCTGCATTCCAATCAGCCTGGTCTAATTTCCGCTGTTTACTGGCATCTCCTTCGATCCAGTATTCGATCCTACGGAAAACCATTTCCATAAAAATTGTCTGTGGGCAAGCCCATCCGCACCATAGCCTGCCCAACACTACTGTAAAGCATACGATGAACATAATAAAAATGAGCATCGCAAGGGCAAACAGGTAAAAATCCTGTGGGGTAAAAATCAATCCAAAGAATACAAATTTTCTTTCTATAAAGTTGAGCAGTACCAGTTGCTCACCGTTAAGCTTTACAAATGGACAGGCAAACAAAAATAAAAGCAGCACATAACTTACCCATTTCCGGTAGGTATACAACCTGCCTGATGGCTGTTTAGGATAGATAAAATTTCTGCCCCCGCCTTTATTTTCTTTTTTATTTTTTGGTAACATTGGCCTGATTTACACTGTCTGTTGCTGCCTTCATCTCATTGTCTTTTAAATCTTTCGCTTCGTATTTCTCACCCTGTGGTGCTTTTGCTCCTGCAGGATTTGTCCCTTTTAACGACAGAATAAAATTAGCAACAGCACTAATCTGTTTTGGGTTCAGGTTTTTCTCCCAACTGATCATTCCTTTCTCGGGCACCCCATATTTAATGGTTTTGAAAACATTGTTTATGCCTCCACCATGTATCCAATACTCGTCGGTTAAATTTGGCCCGATGATGCCCTGGCCTTTATCGCCATGGCATACCACACAGTTTGTGGTAAAAACAGTTCTTCCTTCTTCCAGCACGGTTGGTGTATTATCAAACTTAACCGAATTCTCATCAATGGTATTGGCCGATTTTTCGAGGTAGGCTGCTTTTTCTATCTTCGCTTTGGCCATTTCATTTTCGTATTCTTTATCCTGCAGGTCTCCATAACCACCAATGTGGTAATAAAAAAGATATGCCGCAGCAAAAATCATTGTACCGTAAAAAAGGAAGTTAAACCAAGCCGGAACAGGGTTGTTCAATTCTTTTATACCATCGTAAGCATGATCGATGACCAGATCCTTTTCTTCTTCGATTGGCCTTAAACTTAAAAGTTTTGTCCAGATTGAAGGTTTAACAGGCTGTTGCTTTAACCAGGTATCGTAATCCAAAACCGGCTCCTTTACAGGTTTGGTGTATGGTGTAGGATTTAACTGTTCCTGATACATTACCTTGAATGCATTTAACAAGGTTACTGAAACAACAAGAAGCACAACTGCAAAAACCAAGAGGATGATAATCAGTATTTCCGATTGGTTTAACCCCAAGCCTGCCTGAGCAGGTGTTACGGTTTCTGCGGCTTTCTCGTTTGCAGCAAAGGCTGTAATTGAGGTGAACAGGAATAAGAACAATAGTTTAATCTTCTTCATATGCAATAGATTGATTGTCTTGAATGGGAAGCTGGCTCATGACTTCGATATGTTTTTTATTTAGTTTGAACAGGTAAATACCCACGATTACAAAAAACACCATGAACATGAGCAGAGAGGTGATGAGGTATATTTCGCCACCGGCTAAATCTTTGATCTGGTTGAACATATTTTATTGATTTGAAGGAATGGTTTCTTTATTGGCTTTGATATCGGTACCCAAACGTTGCAGGTAAGCAATAATGGCTACTATTTCCCTGTCGCTTTTAACCTTAATATTATTCTGTTTTAGGTCGAGTGTAATTTTTTCGGCCTGAACTTTTAAATCATCGTTAGCTCGTTTATCATAACCATCGGGATAAGGAACGCCCAATGTTTGCATGGCCCTGATCTTGCTGGCTGTGGTTGTAATGTCCAGTTTCTGCTCAATCAGCCATGGGTATGGCGGCATAATACTTCCTGGCGACATTGAAGTTGGATCGACCAGGTGATTGTAATGCCAGGCATCAGAATATTTCCCGCCTATGCGATGAAGATCAGGTCCTGTTCGTTTACTCCCCCATAAAAACGGGTGATCATATACAAATTCTCCGGCCTTGCTGTATTCTCCATAACGTTCGGTTTCTGAACGGAAAGGCCGCACCGTTTGCGAATGGCAGTTTACACAGCCTTCTCTGATGTACAGATCTCTCCCCTGAAGTTCGAGCGCTGAATAAGGTTTTACGCTGGCTATGGTCGGCACGTTAGATTGAATTGTAAATGTTGGCATCATTTCTACCATGCCCCCAATTAAGATAATGATGAGTGATAACACCATAAATTTCATTGGCTTACGTTCCAGAACCCTGTGCCAGGCTTTATCTGCTGAAGAGGTTTCGATGATAACTTTGCTTAATGGCATGGCTTCTGCCGGTTCATTGGCAAGCAATTTAGCCCCTAACATGGTTTTGGCCAGGTTATAAGTCATTACAATTACCCCTGCTAAATACAGTGCACCACCAATTGAACGCAAAACATGCATCGGGATAATCTGTAGTGTAGTGGCTAAGAAATTCGGGTACTTTAATAACCCTTCGGGCGTAAATTCTTTCCACATCAGCCCTTGTGTAAAACCTGCCCAATACATCGGCACGGCATAAAAAAGGATACCCAAAGTACCTATCCAGAAATGGAAACCTGCAAGCTTTTTAGAATATAGTTCTGTTTTGTAAATACGTGGAATTAACCAGTACAGTACACCGAAAGTTAAAAAGCCGTTCCACCCTAAAGCACCAACGTGAACGTGGGCAACAATCCAATCGGTAAAGTGGGCTACACCGTTAATCTGTTTTAAAGATAATAACGGACCTTCGAAGGTGGCCATACCATAAGCGGTAAGGGCAACCACCATAAATTTAAGGGTTACATCTTCTCTTACCTTATCCCAGGCACCGCGCAAGGTTAACAGACCGTTAATCATACCGCCCCAGCTTGGTGCAATCAGCATAATGGAAAAGGCAACGCCTAATGATTGTGCCCAACCGGGCAATGAAGTATATAACAAATGGTGAGGGCCCGCCCAGATGTAAATAAAAATAAGCGACCAAAAATGCAGGATACTTAGTTTATAAGAGTAAACCGGTCTACCGGCCATCTTTGGCAAAAAGTAATACATCATGCCCAGGTAAGGTGTGGTTAGAAAAAATGCTACTGCATTATGCCCATACCACCATTGTACCAATGCATCCTGCACGCCGGCATACACATAATAACTTTTCATGAAAGAAATAGGCAGCTCAAAAGAGTTTACAATGTGCAATACCGCTATGGTAACAAATGTGGCAATGTAAAACCAGATGGCCACATATAAATGACGTTCTCTCCTTTTGAAAATGGTACCGAACATGTTAACACCAAAAACCACCCATATGATGGTGATGGCAATATCAATCGGCCATTCGAGTTCGGCATATTCGTGCGAAGTGGTAAAGCCAAGCGGCAGGGTGATTACTGCCGACAAAATGATCAATTGCCAGCCCCAGAAGTGGATTTTGCTCAGCACATCGCTAAACATCCGTGCTTTTAACAAACGCTGGAGCGAATAATAAACCCCCATAAAAATGGCATTGCCCACAAAGGCGAAAATTACGGCATTGGTGTGCAGCGGCCTGATCCGCCCAAATGTGGTATACTGACTGTCCATGTTCATTGCAGGTTTGAATAATTGCATTGCTGCGAGCAAGCCAACCGTCATGCCTATAATTCCCCAAACCAGGGTGGCAATACCAAAGTTCCGAACAATCTTGTTATCGTAAGTAAATTTTTCTAACTGCATAATAGAAGCTGAATTTTTGTATGTTTTGTACACCAAAGGTATTCTCCGGTGGATAGACAAAGGATGATGATGCTTAGCTAGAAAAGTGATCTTCTTCACTTTTTTCAACAATAACCTCATCATCGAAGAGCATGCGGATACCTGGGGTATGTACATCATCGTTCTGACCGGTTTTATAGGCCCAGAAAAACGCAGCCAAAAAAATGAGTGCCATTAAAACACTGCAGCCAACCAAAAAGTAAAGGATGTTCATATCAGTTTATTTTTACGGGCAAACCACCTGGTTGCCAAAGTGGTAAAGGAGATAATGGTAACTGTGCTAATCGGCATCAGTACTGCGGCTACCAAAGGATAAAGTGTGCCCTGCACAGCAAAGTAAATACCAATACAATTATATGCGATGGCTATTGCGAAGCTTGTTTTAATAATCTTCAGCCCGTCTTTACTTAACCGGATAAAATCTGGCAGAAAATTTAAGGCGCTGCCTTTGAGAATGGCATCGCAACCGGGGCTGAAACTGTTAATATTATCGGTTATTGCAACCCCAAAGTTGCTCTGTTTCAGGGCGCCGGCATCATTTAACCCATCGCCCAACATCATTACTTTATTCCCTTGCTGTTGAAGCTGTAGAACAGCATTCAGTTTTTGGTGCGGGCTCTGGCGGAACCTGATGGTTGTATTTTTCGTGAAAATGGTATCCAGCATCCAGCGGTCTTTATCGGTATCGCCGGATAAAACCTGCAAATCGAATCGAGAAAGTTTTAGAATCATTTGTTCCAGCCCTGGCCGCCATTGTTGCCTGATATCAAAACATCCTTTATATACATGATCGATCACAATATGCACCCCGCTCTCAGCGGCAGATGCTACTTGGATCGGCAGCATTGACAGATGCCCCGCATAAATACTTTGGCCGTTAATTCTGGCCGTTAAACCTTTTCCAATCACCTCTTTATAATCGCTGAGTGAGTAAAACCGGTCGACATTTAAGGCCTTAATGATATGCCTGCTCAAGGGATGTATAGAATTCCGCAACAATGAGGCAACAATAATCTTTTCTTCATCGGTTATAATTCCGCTAAAGATGATCGCTGCATTTTCATTACTGGTCAGCGTGCCTGTTTTATCAAAAATCATCGTATCGCATTTGGCAAGTTCCTCAACGGCATCTGTATTTTTCACATAAAAACCTTTCTTATCAAAAACCGATAAAATTGCGGATAAGGTAAATGGCGTGCTCAAAGCCAGTACGCACGGACAGGCTACAATAATCACTGCTGTAAATGCAGACCAGGCCTTATGGCTGTTGTTTTGGAACAACCAATATGCTGTGGCCGAAAATGCGATCAGGAAAACGCCCAGACTAAAATATTTGGCTACGGTATCATTAAAATTCTGCTTTTTGCGTTCATTTTTATAATGTTCTCGGTTCCACAGTCCGGTTAAATAACTCTGTGAAACAGGTTTGATCACTTCCAGTTCTATCGCTTCGGCGGTCTGCCTGCCACCCGCATAAATAATTTCGCCCAGAACTTTATGTACCGGTGCCGACTCACCCGTAACAAAACTCATGTCCATCCAGGCCTCACCTTTCATTAGAATCGCATCTGCAGGAACCAATTCTCCGCTCCTGATCCACAGCCGGTCGCCGATTTTGATTTCGTTTATAGATACTGGCTTTTCTTTACCGTTTTGCAAGGTGGTTACGGCTATCGGAAAATATGAACGGTAATCGCGGTCGAAAGAAATATGATGGTAAGTACGCTGCTTGAGCCATTTGCCCATCAAAAGTAAAAATACCAAACCTGTTAGGGTATCGGCAAAACCTGGTCCAGCGCTAAAAATGATTTCGAAAGCTGTCCGCAGAAACAGGACGGCAATAATCAATGCTAAAGGGGTATCCAGATTAATATGTTTATGCCTGATACTGGTAATTGCGGAGGTAAAATAATCACGTCCACAATAAAAAGCGGCAGGAATGGAAAAAGTAAGGTTTAGCCATCCAAAAAGTGATTGAAATTGTTTCTCGAAACCTGAAAGGCCAAAATATTCCGGGAAACTAAAAAGCATAACATTGCCCATTAAAAAGCCAGCGACAGCAATTTTTAGCACTAAAGCCTTGTCTACCGAGCTGCTGTGCGCTTTTACCACATCCTGCAGATTGATCGAGGGGCCATAACCGATCTGGTTTAAAGCTTCTACCAGTTGTCTTAACGAGATTTCCTCATGGTTGAAACTTATGGTTGCCTGTTTTTTAATGAAATCGATACGTGAATCGAATATGGCTGGATTGATTTTATAGAGGTGTTCCAACAACCAGATGCATGAACTGCAGTGAATGGCCGGAATGTAAAATGTAATGATGCTCGAACTTTCATGTTTGTAATCGAGCAGCTGGTCGATAATTTTTGGCTCATCCAGATATTCTAAATGGCTTTCATTTTTAAACTGCTGGCCTGGTGTACGATTGTACACATAATAATTACAAAGATTGTTTTCTGAAAGGATCTTAAAAACGGCCATGCAGCCAGCGCAACAAAAATCTTTATCTTCTGCCTGATATTTCACCTTGGGCAGATCTTCGCCGCAATGATAGCAAAGGGCACGTGTTGCAGTTTTATTTTGATCTTCCATTTTAGACTGTACTTAAATTGATGAGCTGAACAATTGGGTTTTTGGCTGTTTAAGCCACAGTTTCTCATCAAAGGCCATGCACACGTTGCGCAAAAAAGATCGCCCTTTGGTGGTAATCCTAATTTCCTTTTCGGTTACCCATACCAGCTTATCGCGTAACAAAGGCAAGAGCCTGCCATACACTGGCTCGGGAATACCTTCTTTATAGCTCGTATTTTCCCTGCACATCATGTTAAGGATATGTTTTCTTACCTCAAGATCTTCACCGGTAAGGAAATGCCCTTTTTCTACAGGCAATGTTGCTTGCGATATTTTATTGAAGTAGCTTTCTACCGTTTTGGGGTTCTGTGCAAAGGCTGTCCAGCTATCGCTGATGGAAGACACGCCCAATCCGATAAGTAAACGGGTATGCTGGTTGGTATAGCCCATAAAATTGCGATGGAGTTTCAGATCGGCCATCGCCTGGAACAATGAATCGGTTTTTAGTGCGAAATGATCCATACCAACGTCTTTATAACCAGCTTCATCCAGTAACTGCCTGCCAAGTTGGTATAAGGCAAACTTTTCATCCCCAATAGGAACATCTTCTTCCGCGTAATGTCTCTGACCGGGCTTTAACCATGGCACATGCGCATAACTGTAAAAGGCAATCCGGTCTGGCCGCATATCAATCACCTGTTTTATGGTGTCTGTTAATCCATTAACAGTTTGCCCAGGAAGGCCATAGATCAGATCAAAATTAACAGAGGTATAACCGATTTTCTTCGCTTCTGCCGTAACCTCAGCTACCTGCTTGGGCGTTTGAAAACGGTTGATCAGGAACTGAACTTTTGGATCAAAGTCCTGTATCCCTAAACTTAACCTCCTAAACCCAAGCTTGTAGAGTACTGTTAAATGCGTATTAGTCGTATTGGCAGGGTGTGCCTCAAAAGAAAGTTCTGCACCTGGCGCCAAGATTGCATGCTCCATAATGCCATTGATGAGGATTTCGAGGTTTTCTGCACTAAAAAAAGTAGGGGTTCCGCCACCCAGGTGCAGTTCCTTTAGTTTAGGTTTCTCCCTCAAAACTTCTACATACATTTTCCATTCTGCCAGTACAGCATTTATATACGGTACCTCTACACTATGGTTTTTTGTTATCCGGGTATTACAACCGCAATAGGTGCACAGGCTCTCGCAAAATGGAAGGTGGATGTATAGACTGATCCCTTCATCTTTATGGCTTTCATAGGTGTTGGCTACATTGGCTAACCAACCATTTGCAGTGAAATTTTCAATATCCCAGTAAGGAACAGTTGGGTAACTGGTGTACCTTGGTGTGGCAACATTGTATTTTTTAAGTAGTGCAGCAATTTCCATTATTTGAGCGCTTTTAGGGTAGAACATTCGTTTTGACAGCAGCACGCATTACCTACGCATTTACCCGCAGCCCATTGATCGAGGTTTTTGATCACCTGCCCCATCCGTTGTTTAGCGTCGGCATCACCAGATGCCAAAGGAACGTTTGCCACTTTGATCCCGGCAGAACCCGCAGCTTTTAAGTCGAGGTGATCTGTTTCGGAAGATGAGGTTGCAATATATTTTATGCCCAGGGCTTTTAGCCCCAGAATCATCGCCCCGCTCAGTTCATCGTTGTTAAAAACCAACAGGGCTTCCTTTCCGGTTGCAAATGAAAGCGTATCAATAGTTAAACTGTTGGCAATTATGGTAATGTCGTGTTTTTTATAATTGGCCAGTACCAACCATTCCTTTTCATCGGGTTTGATGTTGTAAGCTATAGCTTTCATATACAGAGTTTATAGGTACAAAACTATAGCGGAAGTAAGCCGCAACAGGTGAGGATGCTTAGAGAAAAAAATGATTTTAGTTACATTTCTTAATTTAGCGTTTAGCGGCAATTAAGCGATTTAAACAACGAACAAATAAAAAACCTAATTCGATTGCTTTACCGATAATCGCCACAGGCTGGCGCCCACTTCCAGTCACCCAATGAAGAATTAGACGATGAGCCATTGGCTAATTACCAGTGGACCAATAATCAATAAATTAATTACATTTCTTCACACAAACGTTTGTGTTTATTCAAAAAAAGCTCAAAAGCAATGCTATAAAACACTAATAATCAAATCGTTTAGAACAGCATTTAACAAAAATGATTTGTTTAACCCATATTAAGACTACATACAACTACAAAATTCACAAAAGCTGTATTACCTATAAAATGATGTCTTTTTCCGTTGCAAAATATAGCTGAATTGAGCAAACGTTTGCGCTGAGAATCTTAATTTTTATCAATTGTTAGTCGTTAACTTCAATTCTGGTTAGTGCAAAATATTCCTTGTTTTTTATTGCACTAATGTGTTTGGGTTGGATTAGCGGCCGAGTGTGACAATTATAAAACCGACAGTTGAAAATGGGGCTGGGTTAAGCAAAAAACTATCTGCATTACAGATTGGTAAAATGTGTGCAACTTAATTATAAACAACCATATACTAACCAAAATGAAAAAAACAAGTTCACTTGCCACAGGCCTGCTATTATTGCTTAGCCTGTATTCGTGTAAAAAAACAGAAACCCTCGCGGAAACAGAGACATCAAAAATTAAAAACGCCATTGCAGTTACCGAAAGTTTGGGCGGTTCGTCCCTAAACGTCGGTTTAGGTGGCAATGCCTATACCGCTGGCACAGGTGGCTTAATTAATGATACTGGTTTACATAATTGGACATCAGCCAGCACGATTACCAGTGTATGGTTCCGTTTAGGACTTACCGGAAGTTTAACGGTAGCGGTAAAAGGCACCGTACCTTCAGGAAGCAGTAACATCAAGGTAACTATTAACGGCACTGTATTTAATAAAACCATTACCGGTACCACTGCCACCACAACTACCATTGGTACCGTAAATATTACAGCTGCTGGCTATGTACGGGTAGATATACAGGGAGTGAGTAAAACAGGTAGTTACTATGGCGACATTTCCGACCTGGTGATTAGCGGGCCTGCTGTGGCTTCCAATGTGCAATATGCCAATACCGTAGCTGATTATTATTGGTCGAGAAGAGGCCCATCGTGCCATTTAAATTACACCGTACCATCGGGCACAGAATGGTTTTACAGTGAGCTGAATGTGCCCAGCGGACAAGACAAAATTGGTTCTTATTTCATGGCCGATGGTTTTAGCGGGGGTTACTTTGGCATGCAGGTTAACTCAGCTACAGAAAGAAGAGTATTATTTTCGGTATGGGATCCATCAACCGGCAGCACTACGTTGGTAAGGAAGGGAACTGATATAACCTCTAATGGGTTTGGTGGCGAAGGCACCGGCGGACAATCTTATCTCTTATTTAACTGGGTAGCAGGTACTACCTATAAATTCTTATTGCGGGGCAAACCCGATGGTGCGGGCGGATCGGATTATACGGCCTGGTTTTATGCACCCGAAAACGGTACCTGGAAGATCATAGCACAATGGAAACGTCCAAATACAACGGCATATTTAACAGGAATGTATTCGTTTATCGAGAACTTTAACCCAGACCAGGGCTACCTGCAAAGAAGTTGTAACTACGGTAATCAATGGTATAAAACCAGTAGTGGCAATTGGACAGAGGTTACCAATGCCAGTTTTAGTTACGATGCTACTGCATCAGCTGAGCAACGTATGGATTACCAGGGCGGCGTTACGGGTAATAGCTTTTATCTGAAAAATGGAGGTTTTTTTGCCTCTTATACAGCTTACGGAACAGCTTTGAACAGAAGCGCTACTGGCATAGCGCCAAGTGTTAATTTAACCACTTTACCATAAAAACAACCCTATCCCGGGAAATGTAAAGTATTACCCGGGATAGGATTAATTTGAAGTGGGCAGTGCGAAATCGATTAAGCACATTGCTGATCGAAATAGCTTGCTGCGACTCCTTCAAGCCCGGCCACACAATGGTCAAGTGAACCAATAATTGCGTTACTGTTTAATGTTTCTGAGTTTTTCGATTGAGCGGATATTTATGGCATTGCCTGTTTTATCGATCAGTTTTTCATCTTTAAAATCAGCAAGCATTCGGCTTACGGTTTCGCTGGCCGTACCTACCAATGCAGCAAGGTCATCGCGCGAAATCCGGATGGTACAGCTGTCGGAAGTACCATCACCAAATTTCCTTGCAACCTGTAGCAATGCTTCTGCCACACGCTTTCTTACTGAAGAATAGGCGAGTTGAAGCATCTGCTTTCCTTTATCGCGTACATTTCCTGATAGCAAAGTGATAAATGTTTTGGATACGGCCTGATGGTTGAGCAGGTACTCCATAAAATCGGCTTTGGGGATCTGTATAATGTCTGATTCGGTTAAGGTTGCAGCATTATCGGCATACACTTCGCCGTTGCACAGGCTTTCGTACCCAAAAAAATCGCCGTCATGATACAGATTGGAAGAAAGTTCCCTGCCATCCTTAAAACGTTTATATGTTTTTACCTGCCCTTTAACCAAATAATACAAATGGCTAGGTTCATCCCCTTCCACATAAATAATTTGCTTGTTGGCAATTGGCCTTAATTTGCCCTTTTTACGAAGCTCATCCATTACCGTTTCATTGTTGCCTGCACTTGAATTAAAGCCAGCTGATTGTTGTTTCTTTTTAAACCGGCTTTCTATAGCCTTAAAAAGTTCTATATCATCAAACGGTTTGGTGAGGTAATCATCTGCGCCCATCTCCATGCCTTTTCGCATGTCTGCCCGCTCGGTTTTTGCCGTAATGAAAATAAAAGGAATATTGGCCGTTTTCTGGTTTTTGTTCAGTAGGTATAGTACACCATAACCATCAAGTTCTGGCATCATGATATCACAGAGGATCACATCAGGCAAATGATTTAAAGCCATTTCTACACCTAACTTACCATGTTTCGCGGTAAAAGTTTCATAACCGGCCAGATCCAGTACCTCAGCTGTACTTTCCCTTATGTCGTCATTATCTTCAATAATCAAAACTTTCTTGTTCATGGAGATTGGGTGTTTAATTGTAAATTATTTACCTAGCGCAAAGGTGAGTGTAAAAATAGTACCTGAGTTTTGTTCGCTCTGGCAGCTTACCGCTCCGTTCATCAAACCTACGTATCTTTTCACAATGTTCAGGCCTAAACCTGTGCCGGGGATGTCGCCCGTATTGTGTGCCCTGAAAAATGGTTCGAACAGATTTTGCTGATCTACTTTTGGAATGCCGATTCCATTATCTTTCACCTCCAAAATGAGTTCATCATCTTTTAAAATAGAATTGAACTGGATCAAAGTATCTGCGCCAGAGTATTTTATCGAATTGGAAATCAGATTAATGACACAGTTTTTCAACAGGTTCGGATCGAGGTAAACTTCGGCGGTTGTACCTGTGTGTTCGTAAATGATGTGCTGGTTCTCTTTGGTCATCATCTGCATTTCTTCAGCTATTTCTTCAGCAAAACTGATGATGTTGAAAGATTGTGCCGATGCTTCCACTTTTCCCGCTTCAAGTTTTTCCAATGAGAGGAAATCGTTCAGGATCGTAGTGAGATTGTTGATCGAGTTTTTGATTTTCAGCGTATGTTTTTCTACACTGGCCACATCATGTCTGGAGGTATATTTATCGATTAAAGAAGCCGATAATTGTATCGAACTGAGCGGTGTTCTAAACTCATGCGAGGCCATAGAAACAAACCTTGTTTTGAGCTGATTGAGTTCTTTCTCTTTCTGAAAAAGCGCCTGCATATTTTCTTTGGCCATTTCGAGCTCGGATACCAGCTTTACCAGATCGTGTGTACGTTCTTTGATCTTGACCTCTAGTTTTTCGGTGTAACTTCTGATCTGCTCCTCATTGGCCTTTTCTTTACTCAGATCGTGGATAAAACCGGTATAAATTTTACGGTCGCTAAATTTTATTTCGCTTACCCCCAGCCTGAAAGGAAAAACCGAGCCGTCTTTACGCTTTCCTGAAACCTCCCTGCCAATACCTATAATGTGTTTCTGTCCGGTATGTTCGTATCTGGATAAGTAGCCATCATGCTGTGAATGATCGGGCTCTGGCATTAAAACCGATACGTTTTTTCCAACCAGTTCTGCTCTGCCATAACCAAAAAGCTCAAGTGCAGCCGGATTTAAATGTTCTATAATCCCCTTATCATCAATGGTAATAATCCCATCAATGGCATTTTCAATAATGGCATCTAAAAATTTCGATCTATCCATGTAATACATCAGTATATCCTTGTAAATATAGAAAAGTTATTCCCGATCTTTTTCTGCTTATTCAACAATCAATCCGTCCAGTTTGTCTTTCGACTTCGCCAGCTGTTCATATAATCCTTTTAATTCTCCAGATGCCTGGTCTGCAACGTCGGCAAAAAGCTTTTTATAATAATTAATCCCTTCGGCCAGCTGGAATTTGAATGCGTTTAACTGCTTCCTTTTTTTATCGCTAAAATGTTGAAGCTGCTGTTTAATATCATCCTGAAGATAATCGATATAGAGGTTAAGTTCTTTGATAAAAATATGTGGCCTTTCTATTTGTGCCAGCAGGTTAATTTTTCCGTAAATATGGCCAACCATTTCATCGAATGAATATACATCAGAAAAATAAGCCAGGTTTGGCCCCGGGCAAATGGCTACTGCGGTACTTTCTTTGGGTTTAGCCATGTCATATTTCAAATAGGTAGCGGCACATAAGCCTTCACAAAGGCAAACTTTTTCAGTAACCAGATTAAACTGTTTTTGGTATTCATCTGCCGGTAGGCCAGCAGTTTTAAGGCTTTTGATTTTTAAGTGCTGGTATTCGCGGGATGCCGTACAGATGGCCTGCTCGGTAAATTCGGTATTGTTGCAAAGGTATTTCTTGGTGCATGGGCTTCCGGGCCTGCCCTTTTCAATCCGCTCGGTACGCTGAAGTTCTATCGTACTGTTTTTAAAATTATTGAACCGGATACCCAGTGGAGAGGCTCCGCTCAGGTAAAAATCGCTTTCTGTTGAGCTGGCCAATTGTGCCAGTGTTTCGGCATCTACATTAGTTACTTCGGGTACCAATAGGAATGGGCTTCCCCAACCCGTGGCATCGAGATTGTAATGTTGAAGGAGGAAATCGTGTTCTGCAGCGGTGCCAATTCCACCCTGAACACTTACCCGCTGTTTGGGTGGGTTTTCTATTTGTATGCCTCTTAGTGCCAAAGCAGATTGGTACATTTTAAAAAGCTCAGCAAGCATATCGTTTTTTTTGAGCTTAAATTCTTCCAAAATTGGCCCCAGTAAATAACCTTCTGTTGCAAATGCATGGCCACCACAGTTTAAGCCCGACTCTACCCTGAATTCTGAAACCCACAAACCCTTTTTTGCCAAAAATTTAGCCTGGATCAGGGCCGACCTGAAATCGCTTACTTTTAAAATGATTTTCTTTTTCAGATTCTCGTTTTCATCTGGGAAAAAGTCATCAAAGTTTTCCATATAGCTGTATAATTTCGGGTTCATACCAGCAGACAGCACAACTGAGGCATTCAGTTTACTTTCGGCAAAACCACGTAATGCACTTAAGGCATCGGTATTGAGATCGCCTGTGTATTGGTCATCTACATAATTCATTTTATCTACCTTGGCCATAATATTCACATCAATAGCCCCCATCCGCATTGCATTTTTTAAAAGCGATTGGAAGGTCTGCCTGGTTTCACCTTCGGGATAGTCCAGCATCAGTTGGTAACCATGTTTTAATTTAGACGTATCAGGCAGTAGTTCGAAATAACGGCATATATCATTTCCGGCACTAAAATCCTGCTTTTTTAGGGCTTTAAAATCGTCGGTTATCGTTTCCAGCAAAAAATTGAGGTAGGCAGTGATGCGTTTACTCCGGCTATCAGCTGCTCCTTTTGGAATGGCTTCGAAATGAACCGACCGATTTTTTGAATGATAAGCACGCATGCGCTCGATCAGTTCATCATCAACAATAGACAGCACTGATGAAATACCGTATCTGGCAACTTTTAATGGCGTATCGATAGAATAACCGAGGCCCAATACGGGGATATGGAATGAATGTGGCATGGTGTTTCGTTATGTAATCTGAGGTTGCATCATAAAGATAGATTTGTCATCCTGAGCCTGTCGAATGACCTGCTTAAATACCCTCTAAGGTGTTTCGACAGGCTCAACATGACAGCATCTGAGGCGAAATCGCCTTTATGATACACCCTCAATGGTTTCGACAGCAAAACTACTGTAGTAGAACTGATCTGGGGATGATGCCTGTCAAAACGAAAAGTGAGTAGGGTCACTTTTAACGTTTTTATAATATGCCTTTTTGGAAAGTTTGGGATATACTTATTTTACTAAAACCGCTCATTCAACGCTATCGTTTATCTCGAACCTACCTGTTTTAAGATGAAAGATAATTTTGAACACGATAATATCTTCATCATAAGGATCTTTCTTGCCAGTTCCATGCGATGGTTGCTCCGAAGGAGTATTGGTTAAAGGCATCATCCGATGGATGATCCCCTGAAGGGCTCTTTGTTTTTCTGCAGCATCCGTAATTTCTTCAAACTTGCCCCAGCACACCACACTTTTCCAATTATAAGTATCGCGGATCTGATCAGTCTGAAAGCAGACATTGGGGTTGCTTTTCATCATCCTGATTTTTTGCCCTGGAGCAGAATGGGCGTAAACCATGCCGCTGCTATACACATAATTAATGGGCACAATGTAACTTATCCCATGGGCATGGCAGGCCAAACGGCCAATATATTGTTCCTTAAGGAGCTTTTCTATGTCCTCTTCTTTTAATATTCCTAACATCTTCTTATTCGTTAATATTGATTGATAAACACCTAATCACCAGAAATATCCAAAACAATCCGCCCCTCAATCTCACCTTTTTTCATCTGTCCGAATACTTCGTTAATGTCTTCCAGTTTAGCTGATTTAACCTGCGCCCTTACCTTTCCATCTACCGCAAATTCGATCGCTTCCTGCATATCTTTTCTGGTGCCGACAATAGAGCCCCTGATGGTTATTCTGTTCAACACGGTATCGAATATGGGAAGGTCAAAACTGCCCGGAGGTAATCCATTTAGTGATAAAGTACCTTTTCTGCGCAATGCCGAAAGCCCCTGACTAAAAGCAATAGGTGTTACTGCCGTAACCAGTACACCATGCATGCCACCGGTTTGTTTTTTAAGAAATTCACCCGGATCCTGTTCCAGCGCATTAACAACAATGTCGGCACCGAGTTTCCTGGCCATTTCCAATTTATCGTTTGAAATATCAATCGCGGCAACCTGAAAACCCATGGCCTTTGCATACTGAACCCCAAGATGGCCGAGCCCGCCAATACCTGATATGGCTACCCACTCACCTGCTTTAACCTCGGTTTCTTTTAAACCTTTGTATACAGTAACCCCGGCACAGATAATGGGTGCCATTTCTGCAAAATTTACATGAGAAGGGAAATGGGCAACATATCTCGAATCGGCAATTACATACTCTGCAAAACCTCCGTTTACACTATAGCCTCCATTCTGCTGCTCATAGCATAACGTTTCCCAACCTGTTAAGCAGAATTCGCAACAGCCACAGGCACTGTATAACCATGGTACGCCAACTACATCTCCTTCTTTAACACTTTTAACATCGTGCCCCATTGCCGCTACCAACCCAATGGCTTCGTGGCCTGGCACCAATGGCATTTTTGATTTTACCGGCCAGTCGCCATTACAGGCATGCAGATCGGTGTGGCAAACACCGCATGAAATTACCTTAACCAAAATCTCGTATTGATTGAGCGGTCTAACCGGAAGTTCTTCTATGGCCAGTGGTCCTCCATATTCATGGATAACTGCAGCTTTCATTGTTTTTGGGTACATCGTTTTTTGTTTATGATAGATTTAAGAATAGAATTTATTCATTATCAATCCATTACATCGGAATGTTATGTGACGGCGGTAAAACCAAAAGCGGGATCTGAATATGATCTGACATGCTCAGGGTATAGCTACCTTTAAGCAACTGATGAAAAAAACTATGTTTTCGGTGCACCATGGTCAGGATATCGATCTGTCCGTTTTCTACGATCCAGTCTAAACCGTCCTTAATCCGCTCACTGTTTATATGCCTATGGTAGATATTTCTATAGTTAACCCGATCGGCAACCCGGTTTAAAAAATCTTCGGTTGCATGCTTATAACCTTCTGGTTCTGATTTTGAATTACCGGTATGTGTAATGAGTATATCGGCATTAAAAGGTTTTGCAAATTCGGCAAGTGTACATAAAACGGGGATATCACTATGGCTAAAATCTGTGGCAAAAGCGATCTTTTTAGGTTTCTTAAACCTATATCCCGCAGGTATAAGCAAAACAGGTATTTCCTGCTCGATAATTTTTCTGGCAACACTGCCCATAAGCGTTTTGGTTAACTTATCTGCGCGGTTTAATCCGGCCACAACGAGATTCATTTTACTCTCGGTAAAATACTTGCTAATCTCTTGTTCAACCTGGCCACGAACAGATCTCCCAAATACTTCTGCTTTAAAACCAAGCTCATGATGCGCTTTTTTATACTTTTCTTCAACCTTCTCGACCAGTTTGCCCAAGGCCTTTTTAGCATCATCTTCTATCAGCTTATATTCTTCAAGCGGCCATACCAGAGATGCGGCAGCAGGAGAAAACTCAGGAACCTGAAAAACATTTAACAGTTCTACCCTGGCACCAATACCATGGGCCAGATCAGTTGCATAATCGGCTGCGTTCTCTGCAGTAGCAGAGAAATCAACGGGTACCAGGATCTTTTTCATAATGTGCGCTGTTTAATTAAGCATAAAGTTTGTAAAAACCCTATGTTAAAAATATGAGCAGCATCAATTATTATAATGATCCTCATCCAGTGTACGAGCAAAGGCAAACCTTTCTACTAACCATAAGGAAGGGATATTTAGACTAATTATCATTACCACAAAAAAAGATTAAATCATGATGCTTTACGTAATTTTAATGTTTCAAAATTATCCATTATACAAAATGAGTGTCCATATAGGCTTAATGATCTGGAAGGAAATGAAGCAGAAAGATATCTCTGTTTCAGACATTGCCGCCGCCCTTGAGATCAGCAAAACAAAAACGCAGGAGATACTGAATACCGCAACTATCGATATTCTTACTTTGGTCCGCTTGAGTGAAATCCTGAACTATAATTTTTTCAGCTATTACGAAAGTGGAAAGGTTTTCTCGAAGATGGAGTTACAGGAGAAACAAAGACTTACGGCAGAAGTAGACCGTTTGAAGGCTTTGCTCAATGAAAAGAACAAAGCCCTCGAACTCCAGGAAAGGTTAAACAAGATTCAGCTCAGCACGATTTCACTGTTGGAAAAAGGGCAGTTTAGATAAACCGGGCTTACTTAAACTTTAGATTTAACGATACGATATTGGAAACCAGGCTTGTTGACCGGGAATAGTGACCATATCTCAATTCAAGCATATTCAATCTCTGCCAACCGAAAACGCCTTTAGGTGGAGCAAACCTAATACCTGCACCATAAAAATCACTGGTCAACGTGGATAGGTCATAATCACTGGTAAAGTACTGATCCGATGGCGAATGCTGGCCATAAGGTGCAAAGTATTTGGTTCCCACCTGGTTATTATAACGATAAAATGGGCTTATAGAAAAGAACGAATTGATCTTAACAGGAATTTCAAGCTCTGCTGTGTGTGCCCTTATGCCCCAGTTATCCATATAATAGCGGTAAAAAGTGCGGATCACAAAACGATCATCCAAAAAGTAGTTCATCCGCAAACCTATAGGTAACTTATAACGCTTATCTGGCAGGGTTTCAGCACGCATCGAACCATCTGTAAAATAGTCCCGTTGATACTTGGTAGCCAGCAATCCTTTTTGATAAGATGGCTCTAAAATCAGCGAAGCCTGAAATTTTTGGTTGATGACCTGCGAGAGGGAAAAGGATGCACTGAAGGAATTCCTCGGCGCAGTATCATATTGCTCACCGCCTCTTCCGGTATTTGCCGTTCGCAGTTCTATCGGTAAGATTACCGTCCATTGATCTAGAAAGGCCTGAAGTTTAAAGTCAAACTGCGTGTTTTTGTCTTTTGATAAACGGGTTAAATTAAAAGCTGCACCCATCGATTGGTAATCGAACTCTGTTGAATAAGACCCTGTAAAACCGAATGAATTCCCGGTTTCTTCATTAGAGTGGGTCCAGTTGAGTGAGGGATAAATACGGGTATCGGCCGAAGAAGCTGAAGAAATGGTACTAGGATCGATCTTATCAGAAGAAGCCGAAGTATAATGATCTACACCGAGTTCGAAAAGAAAGGTATTTTTTTTACCTCTTTTATTAAACTTGGACATTTGAAGATCTATGGTGTTGGCAAAATCGCTCAGTTTCTCAGTTCCGATACCACCTGTAACAGCAGAATTATTACCATTCTGGTGGTAATAGGCCGAAACCAGGTTGATCTCATCAACTTTTAACTTCCGTGACTGATATTTACTGCTATCTGCTTTTGCAGGCTCGGGCCTGGTTTGTGCATAGGTGCTCAAGATACCGAAGTACATGAAAAGCACATGAAGATATATTTTTCTCATTTTCTAATCGCCATGTTAATTACAGCCACAGCCACCACCGCTTTTGCCTCCGTTGGCACCCGAGGCACCCTCGCGGTAAAGCTGAAAACTTTGTTCAAATTTTTGGGCTTTGCGGGCCGAAAGAATCATATCTGCATCATTAAGTTTACTTTTTTGATAAGGCTTTACGCTGCTACAGGCACTAAGCAGGCTGCCCAGCGAAACTGCGGTAACCATTGAAAGGAAAAATGTTCTGGAACTTTTCATATTTATATCACATTAATATTGTTTGAGGTATATATCCGATCATGATCATCAATTACAATACAGGCCACATGTTTAATCTGGTTGATTAGTTCGAGCCCTACTTTTACGCCCATTACCACAACTGGCGTGGCCAGGGCATCTGCCAGTTCGGCACTGGGACAGATAATACTCACGCTTTTCACACCGCTTACCGGGAGCCCAGTCTTGGGGTCGATCGTATGCGAGTAGCGCTTTCCACCTATAGTAACATATTTTTCATAACTGCCAGAAGTGGCAATCGCCATGTTGCTAATCTTAAGCGAAGAAAATGGCCTATCGGTCTGGTCCGGATCGGCGATACCTACTGTCCACGAGTGGCCACTAAGCTGTGTACCCCAGGTAACCAGATCGCCTGCAGCATTTACAATTCCACTGCTTATCCCCATTTGCTGTAGGATGAGTTTAGCTTTATCGGCTGCATAGCCTTTGCCAATTCCGCCGAAACCGATACGCATACCCTTATTTTTCAGAAACACTGTCGATTTTTCCTTATTCAGGATCACATTTCTGTAATCGATGAGCCCAACAGATGCCAACGCGGTTGCTTCATCAGGCAAGCTGGTCATGTTTTGATCAAAATTCCAAAGCCGCTTATCTATCGATCCATAGGTAATATCAAAAGCACCATCGGTAATTTCTGATATCCTGATCGACCGTTCAATAAGCCCGATAACCTCGTCATCTACACTTACAGGCTTTAACCCTGCGTTTTCATTGATCAGACTGGTCTGACTAAGATCGCTGAAAGTGGTTAGCAGATGTTCTATTCGCCTCACCTCTGCTATTGCAGCATCTATCGCCTCATTACCTGCCTGCCCGTTTTCAGCGATGACAGTAAACTCAAAGCGGTTTCCCATGAGCTTGAGTATCCGGTTTACAGAAACTGGTTTAGCCATCCTGAAGTTATTTTTTAAGTTTATCGATTTCGGAAACGAAAGCCTGTGCACTCTCGTTAGGAAATCCGTCCCAGCTTTTGAGTACTTTTCCATCTTCATCTACCAGAACCGTGTATGGAAACTTGCCATCCTTGTTATATACTTCTGCTAATGATTCGTTGAGCTTGATCTGTTCTTTTGAAAGCTGATTTTTCTTCTGCCTTGGAAAATCCGCCCTGACCAATAAAAGATTGGTAGAGGCATATTGTTCAAAACTTTCAGATTCTAAAATCTCTTTACGTAGGCGGATACATGGACCGCACCAATCAGAGCCAGAAAAATTGATCAGGATCTGTTTATGCATAGCTTTAGCCTGTTTCTGCGCTTCTGAAAAATTCCCCATCCACAATGTTGGAACGGCGAACAGCCCAAAAAGGGCAACAAAAAGTAATTTCATAAAAAGAATAAATTTTTAAAGTTGTACCTGTTAGCTGGGTAGCGCAAAGGTCTAATGAGCGGAAAGCTGGTTTATCCAATAACCTTATGTTTTTAGATAAAGGTATTCCATGCTTAAGGCAGTTAATCAGTGCAAAGGGAGTAGCAGTAATCCCAAAGCTTCCAATTTCTTTTTGCTATCCATGGTCTTTTTATAGTGAATATGAGCAATACGTTAAAATACTTAACCAATGTCTCGACAGATAACCGTTAGGTAACGACGAGCAACGGCAGAAAAATATTTGTAAAATTCTATCTATAAAAAGTTCTTAGCTTTCCTAATCCTTATAAATCTTCTACTCCAATAGAGCATCTGCGTTAGGACCAGAATCCTTTGTAACAAAACTATGGGCGAAATCTGAAGACATTCTGAAGTTTAACCGAAGATTATGTTAATTTTTGTTAATAAAAACAGTTAATTAGAACCACAATACGATAGTAGGATTTAAGCAAACTGAATTACCCTGCCCGTTCCATTTTTAAAAAGAAAGCCACAACCAGTTGATCTTTAGCCCGGATGATCCTGCCTATTTTTTGTGGAGGAATCAGATGAAAATCAGAAAAATTAATGGCTTGTTGCCCTATCAGTTCGATAGAACCTCGTTTAACATTTATCTGATAACAGATTTCGAATCTTTTTAATACCCCTGATAGCGTGATCTCCACATCACCCTTAACAAAACTATTCTGACTTTCGGAAGGGATTTCTTTTAAGGACAGGAATTTGATCCTTAGCACCGGAAACCTGTTCTCCTGCAGGGTATTTAGTAGCTGTTTAGTCATCATCGCACTGTTACAATCAAAATTTTTCACCTCCAGATTTAAGATTCCTGAAAGCGCAATATGGTCTGTTTTATCCTTCGAAACCAGAACGGTATCGGTTTTGGGATACCGCAGGATTACACAGGAAAAGCGGTTTATATTGGTAGATCCATTAACAGTGAGCATACTGTTTTCACTCACTACCCATTTTGAGGTACTTTTGGTTTTCCCTGTAGGCCTCAAGCCGGCCAACAGCAAAAAAAGGAAGATTAACAGTGGCTTCATCATAATTTTTAAAGGCTGGAACAAAACCGCTCCAGCCAAATAGTCTATTGGTTAAAATCCTACAACAGCCTGGATAACATAACCTTTGAATTTTCCCCCGCTCCGGAAATCCGCAGTCGGGAAATCTTTATATTTCTGGCTCACATACTCACCTTTTAACAATATGTTTCTGGTCATAAACCATCCTGCAGCAATAGCAATGCGGTCTATTTTTACATCATTATTATAAGTTATTGCAGGTGTTGTTCCGGCAGCTGCCACATTAGGCATTGCGGCGGTAACCACATTGTATTTTGCACCGATAAAGAAATTTTCTGTCTTGCCGAACCTGTAAACGCCATCTATTGCCATTTGCTCAGCTCCGCGGCTGCTTGTCTCTGTTTTTGATCTTCCCTTTGCGTTTTCATAAGTCGCAAACAGTTCTAGCCCCTGAAATTTTATAAATGCGTTTAGTTGAAGGGCATTAACTTTTTTGGTAAAACCAGGATTAAACCGTCCGGAGAAAGCATTGGTCGTATTTACTGCGCCGACTTTTTCCAGCACCATAAAATAGTTCGAGCCGGTACGGTCGCCGCCATATAAGGTCTGTCCACCAGAACTGTTATTGCTATAAAAAGAAGCTGCTAAACGCACCCTCAAATCGCTGTTCAATTGTTTATCAAAGCCGCCTTTTATATAAACGGCTGGTGATTTGTGCACATTTGCATCCTGGGGAGTCGCGATCAGGCTATCGATATTACCTTTGATCATCCCATTGGAAACACCGATTAAACCAAACAGTGCATTTTTTCTCACTAAAACTTCGCCGCCGATTTCGGTTGTAAAGCCATCCATGATGTAATTTTCGATAAACGGGTTATAAATCGTTTGCCCGCCATCCGACCTGCGGAAATGCTGATCGCCATAGTTGATTTCCATGTGTCCGATTTTGATGGTTGTTACCGCCATAATATCTTCCCACAGTTTGCCCCTAAACGGCAGCTTATCAAACTGGATATATCCACCCTTTACCCAGGTTTCGTTGTGGTGGCGGGAAGAAAGATAGCTCGTGAGGTTCAGCCTGATCCCATCTGAAAGCTGTACATCCATGAACAGATTGGCATTGGCAGTATTAAAACCCGGGGTTATTTTATATAGCCCGCCCGATGTGTTTTCATGTTTCAGCCCTTGAAAAGACTGGGTAAATCCCGCACCAAAACGGACTTTTATTTTATCAAACACGGCATTGCTATCTTTGGGTGCTTCAAAAACATTAATACCGGATTTATCATAAGGCCTAAGATTGGAAACCTGCGCCTGGACGCCAAAACTATACGAACTTATAATGGCTACCGCTAGGGTAGAAAGTAATGTAAATTTATTTTTCATGATTTTATCTTAGTGATGAACTGTTATTTTGCTACTGATGCCTTAACATAGTCGAACTGGAACTGGACAACCAAGTTATTACCCACTTTCATTGCGCCAAGCATAAAACTTGGTGGTTCTATACCATAGTCGGTGAGCATTAATTTTTCGCTGCCATGGCAACTGATGGAACCATCTGCATTTACCAAAGCCATTACCTTCATTGAAAGGCTTTGTGTTTTCCCGGCAATGGTGAGGATTCCGGTGGTCTGAATCGAATACCTTTTTGCCTGTACCATGGTAACTGTTGCAAAAGTGAGCTGATAGCTTATCTTAGGAAACTCAGTTGCGTTAAGTGTTTTATAGGTTCGGCCATCCATAGCAGATTTACCGCTTTTGAGGCTCTTTGCCGCCAGGGTAAATTTTAGGGCTGTTACATCTGTCATTTCACCACGGGCGTTGAAATTAAATGTACCTGTGCTTTCGAACTGTTTGGATGTCATCGACCAATCGTGGACATTGGATGTGCCCGATACCTTAACTGAATTGCCGGCTGTTTGCGAAAGCTGATATGTTGTTTGCGCCACTGTTACCAGCGGTGAGAGCATAAACAATAAGATGATAGGTCTGATTTTTTTCTGGAATATGTTAAATGTTTTCATAGCAGGGTTATTGGATTAAACTGTTGCTCAAACCTACCCTGTTCTGCGCCAAATTTTATGAGGCGCACCAGATTGAAAACTGATAGTCATCACTTTTCAACCACATCAACATCCTATAAATCAATAATATAATTTCTAAAAATGGCTTTTCGACTAAAGTTCTCCTGATTCCGTTCCAAACTGTAGCCTCAACTATTTGCCATCCAGTATTCAAGGCATCTTAAAGATTGACCAAAATATATCCAATCAGGCCGCGAGGAACCAATATCATTAAGTTAATTACAGCGGTTGTCAGTCTGTCCGAAGGACTCCTGTGGAGAGCGTAGTCGAAGACTTCTTGAGATGATAAATCGCAAATAAATGCCCTTCGACTACGCTCAGGGTGACATCTTTTTGAGATTTATCTTTTAACTTGATGACATTGGGGAGGGCCCTTTTCATTTTTACGTCCGATCAGGTCTTAATTGTATTATAATTTACCTGAGCCGCCAATCATAAATTTTAATGCAATTTTAATCATGCAACTAAACCAGGGCCATGCTATAATTTCAATCATAACACATCATCAACAAATGAGTTTATATCCTACTCCACGCAAACTGATGATCTGTATTTCAGGTTCGCTTTTTAAGAGCTTTCGCAGATGTGCCATAAAAACATCCATACTGCGACCATTATAAAAACTGTCTTCTCCCCATATTTTGATCAGCGCATCCTCACGTTCCAAAATGTTATTTCGGTTTTTCAGTAATAATTCTAGCAGGATCGCTTCTTTATAAGAAAGTGAATATTCACCTACAGAAGTTTTTAGTTTTTGGGCAACAGGATCGAGTTCACAGTTTCTAAACCAGTATTTTCTATCGGTATCGTTTTCCCCGTTGTTCGCAGGGCCAAACCGCTTTAAAAGTGATTCCATCCGCACCAGCAGTTCATCAATACTAAAAGGTTTTTTAAGATAGTCGTTTCCACCGCTTTTAAATCCCATCACCACATCTTCGGTAAGGGCTTTTGCACTCAAAAAGATGATCGGAATATTGGGATCAGATTTTCTGATTTCGGCCGCCAAGGTATAACCATCCTTTTGGGGCATCATGATGTCGAGTACACAGATATCAGGCTTTTCTGCTACAAATTGCGCCCAGGCAAGCGCTCCATCTAAAGCCAGCTTTACCTCATAACCACTGCTGGTTAAGCCATCGAGCACAATGCGCGCCAAAAAAGGCTCATCTTCTGCATATAAAACCTTAATTTTCTTCATATAAGGGCAAAATGATCATAAAATTACTTCCTTTCCCTATTTTGCTCTGCAGCGCAACACGCCCGCCATGGAGTTCTACCACCTGTTTTACATAATGAAGCCCCAGGCCGGATCCTTTCACATTATGGATATTATCCTGGCTAAAAATCCTGAAAAAGCGCTCAAAAACCTGTTGCTGATAAATTTCTTTAATCCCCGGACCATCATCCTTAAAGCTGATGGTTAACTCACCATCGGCAATGCTGCAGGAGACCTCAATTTTGGATTGGGCCGGCGAATATTTCAATGCATTATCAATCAGGTTATAACATACGTTAGCAAGATGCATCGCATCACCTTTAATAAAATAAGGCTCATCAGAAGGCACAAGTATAAGCTGCGAATTCTTCTCGCGTACCTGAATATCCATCGTAAAAATCACCTGTTTAAGTACGGATTGAATTTCGAAGAGGGTAAATTGCAATTTTGTTTTCCCAAGGTCCATTTGTTCCTGTTTAAGCACCTTTTCTATCATCGCTTGTAACCGCTGCAATTCATGACGGCTTATATTGATGTAATTCTGCAACTTTTCGGGCTCATCAATCAAATGATATTTACTGATCGATTCAAGGGCCACAGCAATCGTCGAGATTGGCGTTTGGAGCTCATGCGTCATGTTACTGGTAAAGCTCATTCTCGCCTGGGCATAAAGCTGTTGATTTTTCATCAGCCTGATGAGCAGGTAGAACGCGGCTGCTGTAAGCGCCAGCATCAGGAACGACGAAATGAGGTAATACCTCATCTGATAAATGATCAGCCAGGTAATACTGGGCACTACCAGCTGATACTGATTCTGAAACTTAAGGTTATAAGTATATTTCCCACTGGCGAAAGCGGATGCCTCTTTAGCAACTGCTTTCCCTTTCACCAACTTCCCACTGGAATAGTCGTAAAGGACATAGTGCCTATCGATAGCTACACCCAGGCCATTGAGCCGATGGTTCACTAAACTATCCATCACCTTCAGGTCGCGCTGATCTTCCAGCGAAACTTCCCGTTGCGATTTGCCATCGATAACGGAAGTTGATTTATGATCGGTTTGCTTTTTGGGATTGTTCGGGAACGACATTTTCATTTCTACCACCGAACTATCATTGGTAATGCCATAATGGAACCGGCTGCGCAGGTTATCCACTTTTAAATCATCAAAAGCATGCCTGAGCACCAGCCATTCTGGTGAGAGGAAAAACTGCTGAAAACGGGTGCTTTTTTCATGCCCCTTCACGATGCTCTGATAGCTTATCTGACTCGAAGCATCGCTAACAATAGATTCGAGTACTGTAGTAACCGATTTCTTTTGCGCCAGATACAACTGCCGTATCCATGCACATTGCAGGCACAGGCTAATGATCAGTGTAATAACCGCCAGCGGAAGAACATATCTGGAGCGAAGCCATTTCATTCCCCTAAATTGAACAATTCATTTTATCTATAGAAGTCTGGGCCGAAGATTTAACCATATTTAACCGAGATTAACTTTGTTTAACATGTAAAGCATTTAGTTTTGAAACATGAAAAAGTTAACCCTACTCCTTATTTTCTGCTTCCCTTTGGTCACTTTAGCGCAATTACGTAAAGGTTTGGTAACCGACAAAACCGGTGAACCAATTGATGGGGCAACCATTGGCTTGCGGCGTGGAGACTCGACCCTATCCATCCAGACTTCAAAAAACGGGTTGTTCAGTTTCCCGCAGCCTTTTAAAGGCAGTTACATTTTAAAGGCTAATGCTGTTGGATATAAAAATACGGTTCAAACATTGAATCTTCCGATGGATTCGGTTGTGATCGTGATGATCAGTGAGGATAAAACCCTGGAGCAGGTTACAGTATCTGCTTCAAAACCACTTATCGTGAGAAAAATCGACAGGGTGATATTCAATGTCGAAAATAGCATCGTAGCAAGTGGTGCAACGGTTTGGGATGCATTGGGCAAAGCACCGGGCGTACAGACCCGTTTTGACGGCGGCGTAACGGCGAACAATAAAGGTGTGGTGATTTACATGGATGATAAGCCCATCAGGTTATCGGGAGAAGATCTGGCCGCATATCTCCGGAGCCTTCCTTCGGACAATATTGCCAAAATAGAAATTATTGCCAATCCAACGGCGAGGTATGATGCCCAGGGCGGTGCAGTAATCAATATTATTTCTAAAAAACCAAAAGGCGACGGCTTTAACCTGGTGCTTTCCGGCGGTTATACCCAATCAACCTATAGCAGCTATAACCCCAGTATGGTGTTCAATTATCGGAAAGACAAATTGAATGTATATGGCAGTTATGGCTACAGCAGGCGTAAAAAGGACCATACAGAAAGCGAGTACATCATTTTCGATTCCCCGGGAAACTATTCGGATTGGCGGAATGATAAATCGGGAATACGTTCGGGAAAGGCCAATAGTTATAAAATCGGCGCAGATTACAACCTGACCGACAAACAGGTAATCGGTATTTTGGTAAATGGCTACAATGGTGCGAACAGCAGGCCAAATAGTACATTAACGACTATTGTTAACAACCACTCGGCACTACCAGATTCTATTCTTCATACCCAAAATGTTTCTAACGGAAAAGCCTATCAATATAGTTTCAATCTCAACTACAAGATCAAATTAGATACCAACGGGCGGAATATTAATGTGGATTTAGATTATGTGCCTTACCAGAACAAAAACAGCCAACAGGTAGATACTTATGGCACATTGGGTAATGGGAATCTGCTTCCCGACAATTACCACATCTTTACCCCGTCTGACCAGAATATCGATATCTATTCGGGAAAGCTGGATTATACCGATAAGTTCTGGAAGAAATGGACGTTTGAATCGGGTGTAAAATATAGCAGTATCCGCACACGCAACAGTTTTGATTTTTATAATAATCCGGCCACTGGTCCTGAATTGGTACCTAACCGCAGCGACCGCTTTGAATATGCAGAAAACATATCGGCTATTTATGCCAGTATTAGCGGAGATGCTGGCCAATGGAGCTTTGAGGGCGGTTTACGGGGTGAATATACCCGGACAAACGGAAAATCGCTGGTATTAAACACCAATAACCAGAACCACTATTTTAAGCTTTTCCCAACGCTTTTTGTAGCCTATAAAATGAATAAAGACAACGAAATAAACCTTGTTTATAATTCAAGGATCAACAGACCTGAATACTGGAGGTTAAACCCTTTTAAATCTTATACCAGTCCTTACACTTACCTGGAAGGAAACCCTGCACTGCAACCTGCTTTTATTTACAATGGCGAACTGGGCTATACCTATAAACAGCAGTATAACATTTCATTTTACCTACGGCGGGTGGTTGATTATTTTAGTAATATCTCGGTACAGGATAACAGCTCAAAACTCTTTTATGATACCCAAAGAAACCTCGATTTAAGTCAGGAAATGGGTTTCTCGGCATCCTTCCCCATTAAGCCGGCTTCCTGGTGGGAAATTAATAATTATGCACAGGGCTCCTACCGCCAGGAAAAGTCGGGATATTTACAGGCCCGTTATGATTATCATGTTTGGGGTATTTACCTAAGCACGAACCATGCTTTTACATTGAACAAAACACAGGGATTGAAAGCGGAAATCAGCGCATGGTATTCTTCTCCTACCATACAGGGCATTTATAAACTAGCAAAGCTTTATGATGTGAGCGCTGGTGTGAGCAAGAGTTTGTTTAAGGGCAAAGGCACTTTAAGGTTGGCTGTAAACGATATGTTTTATGGAAATGCCTACCGTATTGATGTTGATTACGAAAATCAACATAATGGTTTTTATGAAAAAAATGATACACGCAGTGCTACTTTAAGCTTCTCGTACCGGTTGGGCGGTAATCCAACCGCGGCCAGAAAAAGAACCTCGGCCAGTGAGGAGGAAAAGAAACGCACGCAGTAAATGGCAATAATGAACCCGTAACAGCAAGCGTGGATTGATGCTAAGATTAAAAGCTCATCGAAAGATGGGCCTTTTGTATAGGGATTTTTAACTAACCTCAATTTTTTCTGCTATCGCAAACATGCAGCCAGCGAGGGAATCAATGTCGTTAAGTTAAGGGATAAATCGCAAAAAGATGTCACCCTGAGGGATAATTTATTGTATAAATAATATGAATGACGCATATCCTTTTTTTGCCCAGCGGCTTATTCTTGCCTCGGCTCGCCGCCGCCGAAAGGCTCTTTCTTTTTGGCATCAAAAAGAAACAAAAAATGCCGGCTGAAAATTTTTCTTTAGAGGTCAGTAGGGTGGCTGGGCCAGCAGAATCCGAAAAATTTGTTAGGCCGGATTTAAGCGGAACGGGGATACTGTACTGTGGCCTAGCTGGGTGGAAATGTATAGTGTCGCAAATATCTTATCAGTAAGTAATTACAAAATAATGTCGATGGTAGCGTAGTCGAAGGGCATAAATTTGCGTTTCATCAATCTCAAGAAGTCTTCGACCATGCTCAGACTGACTACCGCAGTGCTTAACTAAAGACTATGAGTAGGGGCTACAATCGTCCGTTAAATACGATTTACGATTTATTTACAAAATTTACATTTTTATTTACAATCCAAATCACCCCATCCGAAAAATATCAAACTAGATTCGCTTAATCAATTTGAAAGGATATGAAACATATGAAAAAAACCATCTATGTGCTGATCTTACCACTGGTTGTGGTGAGCGGATTAGTATTTGCCAATCGTGAAATTAAGCCATCCCCAAAACCCCTATCTATCGCTGAGCGGAAAGCCCGCATGGTGGAGGACAAGAAAAAATGGGAAGCCTCTCCTGACGGGATCAGGTACAAAAAATGGGAGCTTTCCCCCGAAGGTAAAAAAGTGCATGCCAGTCATGATAAGATAAGGAAGTACATAAAGGATTTCAGCAATATGGAAGCCGTGGTCACCTCGGTTACTTTTCAGCGCGCAAACGCGAAATCAGGACCAAAATGGCTTATCGTTAGGATTGATGGCGAAGAATACATGATGCAATTCACGCTTAAGGAATTTCAGCAGTTAAATGGCCTGAAAGTTAACGACAAAATAATGGTAAAAAGCCGCAGCGCTGGCTATTCGCCCAATCATCCCTATTTGATTGTATCGGGCGACTATATTGAGCAAAATAATAAGGTACTTTTTAAACGCGACTTTAGTAAAAATAAAGGTTGCTGAGAAAAAGCTCGACATTCAGTACCTCCCTAAGGACTAAAAGCTCATCGAAAGATGGGCTTTTTTGTTTAGATCTACCTATAATTAGTTTGGTTTTGGTCTTAGCGAGACGCTACTAGGGCTAGATGGGGCAATTTGGCAATAAAAACTAAAATCTTGGTAAGGTAGTGATTCCTGCGCCGTCAACCATATGCACGGGGCTTGTATGCATGTTGCCGGGCAGCACCGGTGATCTGCATGCGGTAGGCCACCATTTCTGTACTGGCATTAAAGTAGGCGCCCATCTGTTGGTGGTTCATGCTTTTCTTCAACCCCCAAAGTAAACCCGGCCTGGAGATTTGAAGGGCGGAGCCAAGGCATTTGGCCTCTTCTTCGTGAAGTTCGTTAAAACTGCGCATGCCCATGGGGATGGCAAAGTCATATTCATTTTCCTGAAAAGCGTGTCCACAGATGATGTGAGCCAGTTCATGCATGATATCACTTTGCTGGCGTGGAGAGGAATGGAAAGGGTTGTGGATAATGATAGTATTTCCTGCGGCGGTTCTCATTGTTAGTGCACTCCATCCGCTACCCCCAGCACCGGTAGCACTTAGGCTTTGTATTTCTTTAGCATCGTTTAAAAAATCTGTGGCCGGATAAATGCTGATGTCCATCGAAGCGGCCAGCTTAAAAGCGCACATAGGTGCGTAAGCTCTCAGTCCCAGCTGTTCGCGATATCCGATGGAGAGTTTCTCCGCCTTCGACTTAAAGCCCCTTTGTAAAATATCCTTTGCCGCCACGTCAGTTTATTTGGTTGAGTAGGCCATGTCGATCATTTTGATGAGCATGTTGAGTGTTTCAGGTTCAAGTTCGCGGTCCGCGCGAAGATGAGCAACCGCTTTTTCCTTATTGGAAATTAGGCTTGTCGGCTGGTCCTGGGAAATGAAAGTATCTGTAGGTACCTCAAGCCAGTTACAAAGCTTGATAAAGGTTTCTACGTCAGGCACTTTTCCCTGCTCTATTCTCGATAAGGTTGGGGCGCTGACGTTGCCGATCTCATCGGAAATCGTTCTAAGCCCCTTATTCCCTCGCTTACTTTTAATCATACCAGCCAATAGCTCGGTATTCAGTGTTGATTGCATGTGGAAAATTTGTTAAAAATAAAACTATGTTTCACTTGTGAAACAGTATTTCAAACTGTATCTTTGATGAAACAAAACCAATTAATGTTTTATTGATGAAACAAAGATAAAACAAAAAACTATTTTAACAACACCTTTAAACACTATTTAAATGGCAATTTTAATTACTTATGATGTTCCTGCAAAGCATGTGGAACTTAAAAAAGAAATGGCAAAACTGGGTTATACCAAAACCATTACCCATGATGGCTCGGTAATCAACCTGCCAAACACAACACTTTATCATCCCTCCAACACCGCCACCCAAGCTAGGACTGATATTCAGCAGACAACTGCTGCTTTGGGTATTAAACTGGAAAGATTTGTCGGAACGGCCTGGCAACATTGGGTGGCAATCTGGGGAGACCCTTTAAATATATAATAATGAAATATCAAAAATTGTATAACCTGGAGCCCGGCGATGGAATCGTCGAACCCCTTTTCCAGACCGGACTATCTATGCACCATGCGATCTACTTAGGAAGCGATGACAGGGGTATTGAGCTGATTGCTGAAAACCACAAGTTTTTTGGGGTACGCGTCGTGGAAGCCAATACTTTTTTCCGCACCGTGAAGCGTATTGAAAGGATTACAAAGTTTATCGGGACAGCTGCACAACGAAAACTTGCCATCGAGCGTGCTTTGGCGCTGAGAGGGAGGCCATATGACCTTTTGGGCTACAACTGCGAGCATTATGCCAACGAGGTACAGTCCGGCTCACCCACGAGCGCACAGGTAAGAAATGGGCTCTTTCTTTTTTTCCTGATAATTATCTTAATGCTTTTAAAGGAGGACTAATCGATGGAAAGGCGAAAGAGGTTTAGGATATTATGTATCGATGGGGGTGGCATTCGAGGTCTGATTCCCGCTAAGGTATTAGCAGAGGTCGAGGATTTGCTGGCCCAAGAGGTACCGGGAAAGAAAATATATGAATATTTTGATTTAATCTGCGGAACCTCGACCGGTGCTATACTCGCTATAGGCATTGCACTAGGCATTCCTGCTTCCCGGTTAACGCAATTTTATAAGGAAAACGCAGCCGTAATTTTCCCGCGGTGGTATTTTTTTTCCCGCCAGGCAAAGGCCCTGGTTTCCCCCATATATAGTAACAAGCAGCTGAGGAAACTTTTGGAGCAGGTTTTTAGCGATGCAAACGGTGGATCTGCTCCTTTACTCAATGACTTGAAGACTAGTGTTTGCATCCCTTCATTCAATGGAAATACCGGTGAAATCAATATTCTCAAAACCCGTCACCATAAAGATTACACCCGAGATTATAAGCTTCCGGCACATGAGGTAGCCTTATCGAGCGCTTCTGCTCCTGTTTATTTCCCACCCCACTCCTTCTCCTATGAAAATAAGCTGGGTAGTGGTTCGAACATTAATATGATTGACGGGGGAATTTTTGCGAACAACCCGGCGCTGGTAGGCTTACTGGAGGCTACCGAGAAATTGATGATTGATCCTGCTGATATCGAAATTGTTTCACTGGGGACTGGACGTGGAAAACAAGTCATCAAAAAGCACTGGCTTCCAAAGAATTTCTGGTACTGGTTTTTGCCCAAGCCGCGATTGCTTGACCTTATCCTTGACAGCCAAGCCCAGATCACCGAACAATACGTAATGTTCATCAACAGGATGTTTTTAAGAACCGGAAAAACCTTTACGTATGAGCGCATCCAATATGATTTTGGAGATGACATTGTCGACCTGAATGCATCCAAGGCAAAGGATATTGAGCGGCTGGAAGCAATCGGCGGAGAACTCGCCAAAAAGCATGCACATAGAATTGTTAACCTTTTAAATCAAGAATAATGGCAGACTGTCAAAAATTGTTCGAGGGTTTCCAACAGGAAATTTCCCTCAACACTGGTAAAAAGACCAGAATGAAAACATCGAAGAAAGCGCTTCGGGAGCGTATCCGGAAATACTTCAAGGACAATCACCCCACTTATGTACCCAAATTTTTCACCCAGGGTTCCTATAAAATGGGCACGGTAATCAGAACCAAAGACGATGTTTGTGATGTGGATGATGGCGTATATTTTTTCCGCTCGCCGGATGTCGCAGCAACAACACTGCAAGGATGGGTATGGGATGCGGTATATGGCTATACTTCAACGGAACCGGAACACCGGAAAAAATGCATTAGAAAGACATTTGCCAATGATTACGAGCTGGATTATCCGGTATATTACAAAATAGACGGGCAAGAATACCGTCTGGCCGTGAAGAATACTGGTTGGGAAGATAGCGACCCAAAGGCAATGATCAAATGGTTCAATGACAAAAAAGACAGTAATGGCTTATTGATCAATATTGTGAGGGATTTGAAAACTTGGTGTGACTATAAACGAAATAAGATGCCCAGCGGACTTGCGATGACCATCCTTGCCTCGAATGCCAAAGCACATATTGTATTGAACAAGCGGGAAGATATCAGCCTGCGGGATATCCTGAAGGAAATCAAAAAAGCACTGGAAAGTAATTTCAGTTGCATTGTTCCAGCCAGCCCGAACGATGACCTTTTTGAAAATTACGACAGCGCCAGACAGGAGAATTTTATGAGCGCACTTGAATCCTTCCTCAAAGATGCTGAGGTTGCCCTGCGAGAAGAAAATGAATTAAAAGCAAGCAGGTTATGGCGTAAACACCTAGGCAACCGATTTCCTGAAGGTGAGGACAAAGTGCAATCATCGAATCTTTCTTCATTTGGTATAGGGCTTGGGGCGGCTAGCTCATCACCATGGGGAATGTAGGATGAATAGTATCTTCAATACCCATGCAATGGCTATTCATGCTCATTTCCCAGGATTGCAATATCTTGAAGATGAAACTGGCCAGGTATCCATTGAAGGCTCGCTGCAACTATATTCGCATGAAGGAGATCTGCTGGATACCTACGGGATCAGGATTGTGGAAAGCGACCATTATCCGTATGCATTTCCCTATGTCTATGAGACCGGGGGGCGTCTGCCGATAAACATTGACTGGCATGTTTTCCAGGATGGTCATTGCTGCATCATTTCACCGCCCGAGGAAAGTCTACTCTGTAAAGATGGAATCGACCTGTCGTGGTTTATCAGAAAACAGCTTATTCCCTATTTTTTTAACCAGAAATTCAGGGAAACCCATGGCTACTATCTAAATGAGCGCTCGCATGGGACGATGGGAATACTAGAATATTTCTATGATCTGTTTGGTTGCAATGACCACCACCGGATTGCCAGGGTGCTGTACCACCTGCTCAGGTATCCTCAGCCTGAAAGGACAGCAAGCTGCTTCTGCGGAAGCGGTCTTAAGTTCAGAAAATGCTGTAGATCTCCTTATCAGGTGTTGTGCAGATTTGGACTAGTAGAAAAGGAGTTCTATTTACAACTGATTTTAAAGGGTACATAAAATGCTTAAGATCACATCTGTCAGTATTTTACCCTGCACGAGGTTTGGTCAGGCATTTAGGTCAAGATGTGAAATATTGTATGTTCTTTAAACCCACACCCTACGCATTTACCGCAGTAGGTGCCACACCAAACTTCTTTTTAAAAGCATGTGAGAAGTGCGACAGGCTTTCAAAACCAAGCTCGAGATAAATGGCAGAAGGTTTCTGGTGTTTGCTTTCGATGAGGTGTTTGGCTTCCCTTAGCCGTTTATCCTGCAGCCAATGGCGGGGTGGCGCACCGAATGTTTTCATAAAATCGCGTTTAAAACCGGCCAGGCTGCGACCAGTAAGCTGCGCGAATTTTTCGATAGGCACATTAAAATGAAAGTTGCTCAGCATAAACTTTTCCAGGTCTATTTTATGGGGTTCTGAAAAGTCGAATAAAAAGTTCCGCAGTGCCGGTAAGGCAAGTAACAGTAGTTTAATGCCTTCTTTCACTTTCAAAATGCCCATTTCATTGGTCATGGTGGCACCAGAGCTTCGGGCATAGGGAACAATAGACTGGAAATATCCTTCCAGGAATTCGTTTGATGGAATCAGGATATTTGGCGGGCCAATGTATTTATGGTCTGCTGTTAACTTTTCTTCCAATACGATTTTGCGCAAAAGGTCTTCCTGCAAGGATATGACGATGGTTTCATAGTTTCCTCCCGGCAGTGGCGTTTTGGTGAGCGTACCCAGCTGGTTTTTGCCAATCAACAGCAGTTCTCCTCCGCTCATCGAAATACTTTGCCCGGCGGTTTCTAAGGTGAACTGCCCCGACACCTGCAGTACCAGGGTATGGTGGTTCCAGAAACACACTTTCTCTTTCCGCTGGACAGAGAGGTAAGAATAAAAGATCAGGCCTGGGAGGATTTCTTTTGGATTGGTCATTTAACGCTGTAAATAAGTACCGCCACGTATGGCACCTACTGCAAAAGTAGTATTTAAAGTATTCATTTCTTGCGGTGTAAATACAATATCGAGCGCTTTAATATTTTCGGGCAGGCGCGATCTGCGGCTCATGCTTACTAAGGGCATGATATGATCGCCCTGTTCCTTTACCCAGGCAATAGCAAGCTGTGTAGGTGTACAGCCTTTGTTGTAGGCCAATTGTTTCAATACTTCTACTTTTTCGAGGTTATGAACCAGGTTTTCGCCCTGAAAACGGGAGAAATGGTTATGGTAATCATTTTCTGCAAGTGGCGCTTTCATGTCGCCGGTTAATAAACCTTCAGCTGTATTGGCAAAAGCCACTACGGCAATGCCCAATTCTTTTGCTGCAGGCAGCAGTTCGTTTTCGATCTGACGGTCGGCCAGCGAATAGCCGATTTCCAGCGCACTTATGGCGTAAGTTTCATTTGCCTGACGAAGCTGCTCAGCCGTAATTTCAGACACGCCAATGTGACGTACTTTACCTTCTTTAATCAGGTCGGCAACCGTTCCGATAATGTCTGCTACCGGCACGCTGCCGTCCATCCGGCAAGGCTGGTAGAGGTCTATCGTTTCGATCCCCAAACGCGTTAGCGAATAATTGATAAAATTTTTGATCGCCATGGGGCGCAGGTCTAATCCCAGCCACTGGCCGTTATGAAAGATGGCGCCGAATTTTACGCTGATAAAAGCATCGTCGCGCCGGCCTTTAATCGCTTTGCCAATTAACATTTCGTTATGACCGGCACCGTAAAAGTCGCCAGTATTTAAAAAATTAATGCCATTATCTAATGCTTCCTGAATGGTAGCAATACTTTCTGTTTCGCTGGGTGTAGCACCACCCCATACAGAAGACATACGCATACAACCCAAACCAAGTTTAGATACGAATGGGCCATTCTGACCCAACTGAATTTTTGTGATGTTGTTCATGAAACAAAGATCAACATTCCAAATACCCAATGCTTTCTTCTACGGCTCAAATATTTTGTCTGTACGGCTCAGCTCTAGCAAATTAGTCATGTATGGCCAGGGTATCCTTAATTAGTGAGCCGATCAACTCAAATTATTCAGTTGTGCCATTTTCAACTGAGTTTGTGGCGTTAAAAACGGCCTGTTTAGCGTGGCTAAATAAGCGTCATTTCGAAGGTTTTTCAGCAGACAGCGTGTCAAGATCGCTTATTCAGTTGCAAAGAATCATTTGGTGTCTTCGAACTGCGGCCCGCAGCGACAGTGATAGTTGAAAGGAGATTTATTTTCAGAAGCATAGCCCTCAGGCCCCATAAAATATCCCTGTTCAATATTCTGCCATTGCTGCTAACCAGAATAATTAAGAAACATATAGGTTGTGTTCCTGAATTTTTGCCGTCAAAACCTTATCTTCGGCATGTTTTTGATAGGACAATAGTAGCCCTAGATAAGCAAATGATTATTCCACATTAGCAACATAAGCCCATGTCTGAAATAAATTATCCTGTACCATATAACGAAGCTGAAAGGCTTTTAAGGTTATCCGATCTCGATATTGATTATGGAAGCCTGTCTGAAAGTTTTAAAGACCTTACCCATCTGGCCGCGAAAGTAGCCGGTACAGAAATCTCATTGGTTAACCTCATCGACGCCTATACCCAGTGGACGGTAGGCAGACATGGCCTTGATTTACAGCAGATGACCCGGGAAGAGTCTGTGTGCCAATACACGATTACACAAAACGATCAGTTCGAGGTAGTGGATCTTTCGGCAGATGACCGCTTTAACAAAAATTTCTATGTCGGTGCTCCGCTGTCCCTTCGTTATTATTTTGGCGTACCATTAAAGGATAACGACGGATTAAACATCGGTGCCCTTTGTGTGCTGGATACCGGATTGAAAACATTAGGCCCGGAGAAAATCGAGCTATTGAAGATCATTGCTGCAGAGATCATGAACAGGATAAAAACCTATCAGACCATGGAGTTGCTGCATAACAATTTAAAAGATGTTAAGGAATCGACCAAAAAAGTTGCTCATGATATTCGCGGACCAATTGCAGGGATAATAGGTCTGTCAGAAATTATTACTGAGCAAGGGAAAAGCGCCAATTTGGATCAGGTAATTGAGTTTATCAAACTCATTCATAGCGGAAGTAAATCACTTTTAGATCTTGCCGACGAAATACTTTCTGGTAATGATGAAGTGAAAGGTCCAGGTGTTAATGAATTTGACCTCAGCAGTTTCCGCGCCAAGCTTCAGGAGCTTTACGAACCGCAGGCAACCTGTAAAAAGATCAATCTGAATATCAATATTAACCCAGACAAAAAAAATATTGTTTTTTCGAAAAACAAGCTGCTGCAGATTAATGGGAACCTGATTTCCAATGCGGTAAAATTTACCCCGAGCGGGGGTACGATAAACGTAGACCTTGATGTAGTGGTGAAACCGGGAGCAAATATTTTACGGATCGTGGTTGCCGACAACGGCGTCGGAATCACGGAAGACGAAATTGAACAAATCTTAACAGGAGGTATTGGCACAAAACAAGGCACCGGAGGTGAAACAGGTTACGGATTTGGCTTATCGCTGGTAAAACACCTCATCGATAAACTAAATGGTGAAATGTTCATTACCTCTGAAATAGGACAGGGAACAGTCTTCCGCATTGAACTTCCTCAACGCCATTCGTAATTTTCTGTCTGATAAAAATCTAGTTTTTGCTATCATGAAGCCCAAATTTTATTTATTGCTATTATCAGCCCTGGTATTCTCCAAATTCTCGCAAGCGCAGGAAGGCAGTGCAGACGAGCTGTTTACCCAGGCAAGAACTGCAGCTTTCGATTCAAAAGACTATCCTAAGGCCATTGCACTCAGTAAAAAGGCTTTGGCTAAAAGTCCGGACTATGCAGATATCAGGATCTTTTTAGGCAGGGTTTATACCTGGAGCAAGCAACCTGATAGTGCCAGGCAAGCTTTCGCCTTGGTTTTAGCGAAACAGCCGGATAACAAAGATGCACATCTGGCTAATTCTACCCTCGAATTTTGGGAAGACAATAATGAAAAGGCCCTGCTTGAGGTAAATAAAGGCCTTACTTTCCATCCTACAGACGATGATCTCCTGCTGTTGAAAGCTAAAATACTCAACAGCTTAAAAAAATGGACCGAAGCAAACGCAGTTATTGAAGGGGTGCTAAAACGATCGCCCAACCTCACCGAAGCACGCACACTTGCCGCAAGAGTAAGGGAAAATTCTTCCAAAAACAAGATAGGACTCAATTACGACTTTGTATACTTCGATAAACAATTCGATGATCCATGGCACATTGTGAGTATAGACTATAGCAGGCAAACCAAATTGGGCTCGGTTACCGGAAGGGTAAACTATGCGAACCGTTTTAACCGCAACGGCCTTCAGTTCGAGGTAGACGCATATCCGCGTATATCAAACACCTTCCAGGCCTATATCAGTGGCGGGTACTCTAACGACGTAGGCGTATTCCCTCACTACCGTGCAGGCTTTTCATTGTATGCAAACCTACCGGCAAGTTTCGAAGCAGAAGCTGGATTTCGCTATTTAACCTTTGGCGAATCAACCTGGAGCTATACCGCATCAGTAGGGAAATACTACAAAAGCTTTTGGTTTAATTTACGGACTTTTTTAACCCCTTCCAACGATCAGGTTTCTCAATCTTTCGCCTTAACCACCCGGTACTATTTTGGTGGTGCCGATGATTATTTTAGCCTTCGCCTGGGCACTGGTTTATCGCCAGATGATCCCCAGAATAATGTTTTAATTGGAAACACGGCTTACAAGCTGCGATCAAATAACATCACGCTCGGTTACCGGAAAGCGTTTAAATCGCTTAATATCCTCATCGTTAACCTCGGGTTAGAGAACCAGGAATACAGGCCCGACACCAAAGGCAATCAACTTGATCTTGGGATTGGCTACATCAGACGTTTCTAATGAAAAGGAAGGTAAAAAAACTATGGATTGTATTGGCTGCTGCTGCCGGCATTCCATTAACGATGTGGCTCTGCTGGTATTTAAGCCCAAAAACCAAAATGGTTGCTGCCATAATCGATAAAACAGTTCTTACACCCGCAGGCCAGGAACACATCTCCTTCTTATGGATATTAAATCATGAGAAACTAACAAAAACAGCAAGTAAGTTTTATAAAATTGACCACGATTATTTTGGTTTTTTCCCTTTGGAGGGAGAAAAATTTCGCCTGAAGGGATTGGAGCGGTTTAACAATGATCAGCTACAGCAATTAAGTGATGATATTAACCTGGTTTATTTTACTGATACCTACGGCATTTATCGAAACGAATGGTATACCCAAAAGAATAACAACGAACGCTCCGGAATGGTTTATGGTGGGATGAGTAGCCAGGATATTGAGTTATTAAAGCAGATGAAGCAGAAAAAGAAGCTCATTATCACAGAATTTAATAGCATAGGAAGCCCTACAAGCCGAGAAACCAGAAAGCAGTTTGAGGATATGTTCGCGATGCACTGGACCGGCTGGACAGGCCGCTTTTTTGAAAGCCTTGATACGACAAGAAATAAGGAACTGCCGCGATGGCTCATTAATAATTATAAACGGGCAAATAACAACAACTGGCCGTTTAAAAAGTCGGGCATTGCTTTGGTTAGCGATCAGGACAGGGTTATCATCCTGGAGGATGGCCGCGACTTAAAAAACCCGATGCCCCATATTATCAGTGGCGAATACGGACAAAAAGTACTGGGTTTGCCTGAAGAGATTAAATATGCATTCTGGTTTGACGTTATTCAGCCGAACAGGGCGATTAATACACAGGTTGCCAGCTTTCGGATGGATGTTAACCAAAAGGGGCAGGCGCTTTTGAAGGCAAATGGGCTAAGTGCTGTTTTCCCTGCCGTGTTGATGCACAAAGAAACCGATTATCGCTTCTATTACTTCTCCGGAGATTTCTGCGACAACCCGGTAAGCCTGTCTTCCTCTTATTTCAAAGGGATTGGTGCATTCAAATGGTTATTCTACGATACCAGTAACCCGATGGAACGATCGAGCTTCTTTTGGAATTTCTATCGCCCGATGATGACCACCATCCTTGATCAGGAACGCGAGTACAATAAAAAATAGCTATTTCTTCGCTGGCCGATATTTTAAAATTACCGATGGCGGCAGCACCCTGGCCTTTGAACCCAAACCTGCATTTTTCCGTTTAAAACTTTCGAAGGCATTTTTTATGCGTTCGTAACTCACCTCATCTTTTACTAACTCCTCTTGCATATTATCGCCTATTTGATAAAGCGATGTGCCGTTGAGGTGATAGGAGCCCTGGATAAAATCGACCATCTCGGTTTTGGTCTGTATCAGCGGGTAACTGTGCACATTTCTGAATGAGCGGGCCGTGTCAAGTCCCGATCCGAGCCAGCTTACAGCGCCGGGTAAATCTATACCATAGCCCGACTGAAGATAGGCGAGCAAACTAGGCGTTACATCAAAATGTGTAGATATGGATGCGAATTGCGCACTACGCTTTAACAGCGGCGAATAAATAATTAAAGGTACATGATAGCGGTCTATCTTATTACTCATCGGAATTTCAGGCATCCGGTGATCGCCGGTAATTAAAAAAATGGTGTTGGCGTAGTCTTCTCTTTTCTTATAATTGTTAAAAAAGCTCCTCAAAGCATCGTCTGCATATAAAATAGTGCCATACTGATTTTTGTAATTGCGATAATTATCTTTCTTAGCTTCGTCGAATCCCAGGTCCGTCATCCGCTGTTCAAACCTGGAATTGTATTTTTCCTGTTCATTAATCAGGAAAGGATTGTGCGTGGTGACCGTTAAAATTACGTTCAGCTCTGCAGGTTTGGTGGCTTTTGAAGGCCTGCTTGCCAGATAATACCGATATAGTTCCTGATCTCCATATCCCCATGAAAATCCATTTTCTTCCGGCAGCTTAGGGTAACCTGCCGAAAAGGACTTAAGGTCTTTGATTTCATCGACACTGTTCTTTTGAAGAAATAGGCTCATATTATCGAAGCTTGCGTCTCCTCCATAATAGAATGATGTTTTATAGCCATTAAATTTCAACAAACTGAATAAAGAAAGATGATCTGGCATTTGCTGCCCCTGCTCAAGAAAACCGTTTTTACCGAAAGGCAAAGATCCCATTAAAGACGGGAGTACTGCAAACGTACGACCACCAGCACTTAAAAAGTTTTTCCAGTAAAGGCCTTTATTAGCTAATGAATCGATAAAAGGAGTGAAATTTCCCAGATAGGCACCTTCATTAGTAAACGCCCGGCCCAAGCCTTCAACGATGATGATCACAAGGTTTGGTTTACCGTTGGCTTTATTGAAAAATGGTGTCAGAACATCACGATCGTTCGCTTTCCTATAAAATGGGTATTCCGAGCCACCCAGGTAGCTGAAAGTTGGGGGCGCAATACTACCGTCGCCATAATCTCCAATGTAGGCATCAGCATAAATATCCACATCCTCATCCCCGGGATAAAAGTGAGTATAAGAGCTGCTAAAAAAGTAATCGGCCTTATTCAGCGCGAGGTTATTGACAAAAAGATTTTCAAAGTTTTTTTTGAAAAGATGCGCTTCGCCACTGGTCATTAGATAAAAAACAGACAGTATAGGTAAAGACCAGGCCAGCCATAACGGAACCTTGATACGGTTTGGCAATCGCTTAAGTGTAACGACCAGGAGTGCAATTACGAATAAAAAACTTAAAATTAAAGGTATGCTTACGGTACCGGATGCGCCAACAGTTTGCTTGATATCCGCAAAAGAGTAACCATAAAAATCTGCTCCCAAAGGCACCAGGGCGGTAGCGAAATACTGGCAGAGCACCAGCTGAATGAAGATGGTAATGGCAACAAATACTTTAAAACTAACTTTAGCCAGTTTAGGATGTACAAAAAACAGCGGAACAAATAGAATAAATTCAAAAATCAGCCATTTTAGCCAAAAGCTCAGATCTGCCAGCCATGACCACAGCATAAAACTAAATAGCTTAGCCGGGAATTGATGAATTAATCCATTAACCACAACTTCTACAACTCTGATTACAATTAAAGCAATAAGCCAAACAAGGGCGATTTGCAGAAAAACTATGCTTGCTGATTTAAAACGGCTGATCATTATTAAACTTTTTCTTTTGTAAATCCCTTCCTGGTCATTTCTCCCCATGAATTCTTTTTCCTCAACAGATCGATATTGCCTTTGATAGCCGACCATACCACAAACGGATGGAAGATTAATGGCTCCAGAAATGCAGTAAGAATTAAAAGCAGAAGATTTCTGTTCGTTTTGTATTGGTTATAAGTGAGCACCTCCGTCAATATTGCAAAAACTGAGTATAAAAATCCGAAGCTGAATATAAAAAGCAATAAGCCCAGAAAGAAAGACCACTGGATCAATCCCAAGCTGGCAAAAACAATAAAGGCAATAAATCCTAAAAATTCTACAAGAGGGGCTAAAAATTCAAAGAAAAACCAATATGGATAGCTAATCATACCTAAAAGCCCGAATTTGGGATTAAAGAACATGACTTTATGCATCTGCAGGGTCTCAATTGTGCCCCGGGTCCAGCGATTTCGCTGTCGCCCCAGTATTTTAAAGGTCGATGGTGCCTCTGTCCAGCAAAGCGGATCAGGGATAAAGCTCACTTTGTGCGCAATCCCCTTTTCTTCCATGTATCGTCTCATTCTTACAACCAACTCCATATCCTCACCTACTGTTTTGTGATTATATCCCCCGCACTTGACTACGATCTCTTTATCGAATGCGCCGAAAGCACCAGATATGAGCAGCAAGCCATTTAAGCGGCTCCAGGCCATCCGACCCAGCAAAAAGGCCCGAATATACTCCAGCGTTTGAACACGTGGCAGGAACTGGCTGGGAAGCTTAACTTTGAGCAAACGCCCGTTTTCCACAATGCAGCTATTGGCAATACGAATCACTCCCCCAGTAGCAATCACCCGCTTTTTCGTGTTTTCCAAAAATGGCTTGGCCAGTTTCAGAATAGCGTCCTGCTCTAAAATACAATCAACATCGATGCAAACAATATAATCATTGCTTGAAACATTTATACCAACATTTAAGGCATCTGCCTTCCCGCCATTCTGCTTATCAACAACGATTAACTTTCTGTAAACTACTTTTCTGCTTCTGTAAACGCCTCTTACTTCCTTAGTTTCAATCTGGCCGTTAACAAAAAAGTCGGCCTTATAAAGATCATAAACTTCAATCAGCTTTGATAACGAATCATCTTTACTTCCATCGTTAATAATAATTACTTCCAGGTTGGTATAATTAATAGACAATAAAGACCGCACATTCTCGATAATGTTAGCCCCCTCATTATACGCTGGTGCTAATATACTGATACTTGGCGCCTGCCTGGAACCTGCCAGTACACCATAATCTGTAAAACTATTTTTACGCAGGTAGTTACGGATCTCTCCGATCGAAAATGCCGCAATAAATATGTAGCAGGACAGAAGTACCAACGAATAGGTTAATAACCCATAAGTAAAAAAATCTATTAAAAACGATTGCCAGCTCACCATTTAATCTCGCTTTTTAGTTGAGGAATCATGTCGTTTAAGGGATAGGTTTTCGATCTGGGATCGTTAAGCAGACACTCCAGGCCATTAGCATTGCCGTTAACAAGCGCACGTGCAACCGCAAATTTCATCTCGTGCTGCTCAGCTTCCAGGTAACCCAGCAGCGTTGAAACATTTTGTACATCCCCAATCACTGCAATCGCATTCATGATAGCGATCTGATTTTTGTAAGTTTCTGCCTCGAACCTGCTCAGGAGCTCTTCTGATGTACTTTCTGTATATATTTCGGTTAATGTTGAGATCGCCTGTTTCCGCACACTGGCATCACCATGATCGAGGCAACTTACAATGTGCTCATAAAGCTCATACCGATGATAATTCCGGACCAATTTAAGGGCAAAAATAACAACACTCGGGTTGTCGGAGTTTAGCCATTTGTCAATCCCCGTTAACTCGGCCAGTGGCACTGCAGACAATTCTTTTAAAAGCCTGATCTGCTGCCACTCTGTGATCTGGTAGGAGATGATATCAAGAAAACGAAGCCCTTCGAACCCAAAAAGATTCAGTACGGCAATCTGTGCCTCAATCCGAACCAGGTCATTTTTATTATTGGTATAACGGTATATCCTGGTAAGATGCTCTTTAAGGCCCATTGTTCCTATCTGTTGAATGGCATAAGCCCGCACATGCCATTTTCGGCTTTCCAGTAACCGGAGTGCCTTTTTGTCTAAGCCAAGCTGAATGTATAAATGACGCAGGTTTTCACCATACCGGCCAGACATATTACGTTTTGCTGCAATAATTTTTTTTACAAATTGCTTACAGAATCTCTTGTTCTTTAAGTTGGCTTTTAACCGTGAAGTTACAGGAATTAAAGCCAGTTGCCCGGCCTTCTCCTCATGAAAAAATATAGCTTTACGAAGTAACAGATCTATCATCCTGTCCCACTTAACATATTCCCTTCTCCAGATTTTCCTGACAAATAAATAAAAAGAAAGAAATGTGATCAGGCAGATCGCCAGCGCGAAGAAAAACGACAGCAGTACTTCAAAAAAAATCATCTCTGATTAACTACTGCAAACCGCTTTATTCGCACAGAAAGTTCGTTAGGGCTAAAGGGCTTCGTTAAGTAATCGTCCGCACCTAAACGAAAAGCTTCAAGTACGATATCCTCCTGTCCCATTCCAGAAAGGATGATGATAGGTGTTTGGCTTTTTTCTTTTACCGCAGCCACGATTTCCAGGCCCGAAAGGTAAGGCATCATCACATCGGAAATAATCAGGTCAGGTTGGTATTCATCTATTTTCCGCAACGCATCTCGCCCGTCACGCGCCAGGATTACCTCATGGCCGTCTTTTTTTAAACGGAATTCGACTGTTCTGAGCATTAACTCATCGTCTTCAGCAATTAATACCCTCATATTTAAAGTTATTGGATGTCTCTCGCAAAGTTAATACATTTCAATCGATAATTAAACAATGCGAATGCGATCAGTAATCGTTATCAAAGAAATACACCATACTCAAACACCGGATAAATAATGCCGAATTGAGCACTTAAAAGCAGAAAATGTATGCAAACCACTTTCTATGCAGTGGTAGAAAAGGCTATAATTCTAAAAAATAGACCCCGGGAACCCTCGGTTCACAACTGTAAGTTTTAAACTACAACTAAAAAGCATAAAGGTAGATGGCTAGCGGATGAAAAAAAGCTGTCTTCTACCTGTTTTTATGAATCATTTTTAAATATAATAGTTTGGGATTTGGCATTTCATCGGCTAAGGATTCTCCTCTGTATTCAGCATGAAAGGTGGTATGTGTTTCCTTTTTTTGACACGAAATTTGTATGGCCTAACTCAAATACCGACCAGTTTAGGTTCAAAAATCACCTGAAATCTTTATACTTTTACTAACAGATGTTTCAAGGTGTTTAGGTTGATCAATAAAAGCCTAATAGATTAAAAGCCCACTCCAACCTGGATCCCCGCTCCAATAGAAGCTGGCTGAGCGTTTCCAAACCTCACCGGAATTGGGACTGCTGCATAGAAACTGACACTTTTGCCTTTCAAAAGTACCTGATTTAAAACAGGTGTAAAACCAAACCTGCCACTGGTTTCAAATGCCGCCCTGCCGATAAAAGTGAAGCCATGTTTGAAACGGAACATAGCACCAGGATGAAAAAGAACAGCATTTACCTTCGAAATGCCATGCTCCGTCCTGATTGAAGGTACCAGCTCAAAGCTGACCCCAAAACGGTCATTTTTCAGGATGTTGATCCCGAAAGGAAAACCTAGGGTATATACACTTGAGAAATTATCGGCAAAACCGTTTTTGTTCCAACTACCTATAGGATTTAGTATCGCAAAATAGCCTGTTACTTTTGGGTAAGACGGGCTCTGCTGGGCACCTACGGAAAATATTCCTGCTGCCATGAAGCAAATCGTTAGTATAAGGGTTCTTATAATTGAAACGGGGTTTCTTGTTAACATTTTAAATGATTTATATAAATTTGATGAGTAAACCGATAATTGCAGCAGCGCCAATAATGTAGGGTTCCTGAAGTTTTTTGATGTAAATAAGGGCGAGTACTGCTGCTATTGCAATAAACGCTGTTGGGATATCTTTTATAGAACGTAATCCGATTACAATCACCGATCCCACGAGCGCACCTATAACTGCTGCGGTAATCCCATCAACAAATGCTTTGATGCTGGTATTCCTGGCAATCTTCTTAAACGATGGGGCAAGGGCGACCGTAAAAATATAACAGGGAAGAAAAGTTGCAAGGGCAGCCACGCATGCGCCTGGAAAACCTGCTACCAGGTAGCCGATAAAGCCGACTGTAATAACTACCGGTCCGGGGGTAATCATGGCCACCGCCACTGAATCCACAAACTGGTGTTCGGTTAGCCAACCGAATTCCTTAACCACTCCGCCATGCAGGAAAGGCACAATAGCGAGTCCGCTGCCGAAAACAAAAGCACCCGCTTTGGCAAAAAACCAACCTATTTCCTGCAGTGTTTTGCTGTCATAGTTCCAGAAGCCTGTACTGATCAGAATGCCGACAGGGAGCGTTGTCGGTTTTTTGATCCATTGCGGCGGGGCTTTGATCAGCATATACAGTATGCCACAACCGAGAAAAAGCAATACCTCTTCCCTTTCGGTAATTACCGTAATTATGATCCCAATGACATAAAAAAGCCATAACAGCCACTTGGATTTCATGGCCGTAAGCTCAAACTTGCTAATGGATTTTATGGTCAGTTTATAGGCGCTCATGGCTATAATACCGATTACCGCAGCACCAACCCCGTAAAAAACGGCCTGCATCCAGGTTAAGCCTCCGTATAACTGGTAAGCCATACCCAATAACACCACCATAATAAAAGAAGGGAGTACAAAGGCCAGCCCGGTAAGGGTAGCACCTAACAATCCATAATGCACAAAGCCAATGTAGATACCCAGTTGTGCCGCCAAAGGCCCAGGGGCCAGTTGGGCAAGCGCAAGCCCCTCTTTATACTCTTCTTCACTCAGCCATTTTTTTTCCTCTACCAAATCCCTTTGCATATAACCAACCAATGCCACCGGTCCCCCAAATCCCCAGGTGCCGAGTTTGAGAAAATATTTTGTAATCTCTGCCAGACTGTAAGCTGGTCTTTCCTTTATTATGGGGTGCTTTTCCATGTATGTTTTTCTGATTGTACCTATTTCGCCCAGCTGTACAGGGCATAGCGCACCATTCCCTGTACAGGCATTTCATAATCATGATTAAAATTGTAAGATAGCCCTGTATTTACGGGCAAGGGAATAGCGCTCGCTTTTCAATTAGTGAGACCATCGCTGTTCCCAGCAATGCTCCACCCTGAATCAGCCGTCTGCGGGATATATTATGATCTTCCATGGCTCTGTATGTACTTGACAGTACAATATTAGACAACGAGAAACCCCAAAAATTGTACGGATTTGACTATTTTGTATCCTTTTTACCTTTAAGCAGGTTTTTTCGGAACGCGGATGGATTTTCCCCGGTCTGCTTCTTGAAAATCCGGTTAAAATGGCTCTGATCGGAAAATCCGGTCAGGTAGGCAATTTCGGTAAGGGTATAAGAAGGCGTCTGCATTAAGACAACTGCTTTTTCGATGCGCATTTTACGGATGTAGTCGCCAAAAGAAAGGTTGTCAAAATACCGGGAAAATTCCCTGGATAGATAGGCCGGATTGATTTCCAATTCATCTGATGCCTGCTGCAGGCTCATGCTCATATTGGTATCCATCTGGTCCTGGATCATCTCTTTGAGTGCTCTGGTCCATTCGGGTGCTTTTTTGGAACTGGATTTCAGGTAACGGTTGTATACATCAAGCAAAAGATGCTCTACCGGCGATTGGGTATGCTTTTGATCATGCAGGTGTTTTGCCCAGGTGTAAAGGCCATCGTATACCTTTATCCCAAGTTCGAGCAGCTCCTGATCATCGGTGATGTTACGGGAAAGACCGAGAAAAATAGCAGAAAGACCAGCCGCCTGCGGCGCAAAATCAAGCCTGTCGGTATCTGCTCCACGAATAATTGCGGCCATACGGTCGAGGGCTACATCTTTTAACCCATGCTTTTTCAAAAAATAATCAAAGGTACATTGGTCATCATAGTGGCTGTATTCTACACCTGGCAGGTCAAAAGGAATAGCTCCAAGCTCACTTGCGGTAATGATTACTTTTTCAAACGGCACATAGATAATCTCTGCTTCAGGGTCTATAAACCTTCTGATCAGCCATGGGCAGGCAATACGGTCAATTTTCGGTCTTTCTCTTGTAATCCACTTCATGTTTGGACAGATATGGGTATGCTTGCAAAGTTAATTGCTAATAACCAGAATACCTGTTCATTATTTATGAATGCTAACAATTATTTGCCTGAAGTTTATAACCACCTGATCTTCAAACAGCCTCTCTTTTTTAAAAGTTTTCTTTTTACTTGAAGACTAATGCATGATGGCACTAAAAAAGGCCTTGAAGCTATTTCGCCGGGACCTTGCAGGGCAAAAGGCACCTATTACACCATAAATCTGCTTTAGCCCATTTCTAAGCAGTTAGTTTGACCTGTTTTCCTGTTTTTACGGCCTGGTAGATGGCATCAATAATTTTAAGATCTTTCAAACCTTCTTCACCGTTTACAGGCACTACCGGCTTATTATCTTCAAAAATAATAGTTGCCATTTCATCCATCTGTACAGTTTGATGCGTAGTTATGGGCTGCGTGAGTTCACCCTGATGTGTTCTACCCTTAATTGGACCATAACCCGTAGAAGGTTGCATTTCTGCAAATCCTTTGTCGCCGCTCATAAAAAATCTATCCAGGTGATTGATGTTATAACTAGACAAGCAGGAGGCTACGGCACCACTCGGGAAACCCAATTGAAATTGTATGGTTTCATCTACACCTTCTTTAAACTTTACAGGGTCGGTCTTGGTTTCCTGAGCAGTTACCCAGATCGGTTCTTCGCCTATCATATACCTGGCTCCGTTAATTGCATAGATTCCAATATCCATCATAGATCCCCCGCCTGCGAGCGCTTTGTTTAATCGCCATTGTGCGGGATCGCCTGCTTTAAAACCACATTGTCCCTGGAAAAACCTGATTTTGCCGAATTCGCCCGCATTTCTCATTCGGATTACCTCGAGTGTGCGGGGTTCAAAATGCAGCCTGTAGCCAACCAATAACTTCACATTTGCTTTTTTACAAGCATCAAGCATTTCTTGTCCCTCTTTGGCATTCAATGCCATCGGTTTCTCGCATATGGCATGTTTCCCTGCTTTTGCTACCCGGATAACCTGACTATGGTGCAGTGCATTTGGCGTAATCACATAAATCGCATCTATATCCGGATTATTTTTTACCTGATCGAAGTTGTCGTAGTTATAACAATTCTTTTCCGGGATGTTGTACTTCGTTTGCCATTCTTTAATTTTTGAAGGTGTACCACTAATTACACCTACCAGCTTCGCCTTGGTACAGGCCTTCATCGCTTCTGCTACACGGGAGCCGTATCCACCTAAACCCATGATGGCTACCCGGAGTACCCTACCCTGGTAAGGCTGTTCGATCTGGTCAAAAGCGTTGGCAAATGCCGATATCGATCCCAATTGCAGCATCAATGCTGATGCACCCATTTTTTGTAGAAAATCTCTTCTGGTATTCATATTTATCCTGTGGCTAGGTACCTATACAGCAAAAATTTAAGCAATATATGCAATTACCCATTTTTACCGCTTAATTAACTGATTTACTTCATGATACCTAACACCTGTCAGTTACATTTAGTTTTCACGATATGCTAATTAGTAAGTTCAATAAGGATACCAGATATTGTCCAGATGCTGCATGCAAGCCCTAGCAACAAGCAGTACAACACAATGTCGACTTCCTTTCTCAACTTGACCCCAAAAACGGCAACAAGCATGAGCGGGCAAGTTGCCATAAAAATGAAAACAATTGCTGCCAGGGTGTCAAAGATATCCGGGCTATAATCCATGAGTAATATGGTCACACCAAGGTATGATAGCCATACAAAAATTGGCGAGACCAGGCATAATAGCCATTTCCAATGCAATTTGAGCGCAAGCTGGTGAGGAAAGGTCTTGCGATAGTTTCTGCGTAACACGAAGATAATGCCAACCATGCACAGTGCCAGCATTCCAATCTTGATGTAGGTATTCCTAATGCTGTCTGCCCGGGTGTTGATACTGGTCGAGGAAACCAACTTACCATCGCGTAATTGCTCAACCCGGGTTCGTTCTCCCTTTACAATGGTTTGTTTAATTACCGTATTACTTATACTATCCTTAATGGTCCAAATAGAGTCTTCAATACCCATTTTGTAGAAGCCTTCAATAATCAACTTGCCGTTTTTTGTCCTGGTGAATCTGCCATCCAGCCTTCCGCCCTTAAACCTTAAAGAATCTTGGCCCTGTGGGGTCTCAACGGCCAAAGCAGTAATTTCTCCCGGAGGCATCAGGCTTGTGCTATCTCCTATTCTTGCTAAGGTGTTCCCGTCAAGATCTGCGAGCGAACGGTTCTTATTGTAATCATCATCTATAACAGGCTTGCTGATATACTGATGGTTAACCTTGACAACGAGCAACGAATCCTTCCTGTAAAATTCAAATTCATCATAAAGCTTAACATCTGGTGTTACAGCAGACCGCAAAAGCACATATTGAGGATGATCAAAAGACTGGATATACTTCTGCATACTGGTGGCGCAGAAAGAGAAAATGGCAACAAGTGCAATAAACGCAGTGCCCAGGCGAGCCAATATCGAATTATTTATCACGAGCTGCGTTCTACCTTTGAGATGCAACCAGCCCCAAAACAGCACAGGTAAGGCAAACAAATCGGTAGGATCAACCGTCCGCTCGATGGGAAAGATGGTATTCATTAATTCAATCAGTCCGGAAGCATATTCACTTTTCCAGAAAACGAACAATATGCCACTGATAATAAAGACCCACGATTTAAATTTAGGGAAGACGGCCGACCAAAAAATCGGAAAAATAAATAGTCCACAGAAATCGGAAAGTTTACCGGTAAGCGCATTATGAAAAGTAGCTTTCAGCAGGAAGTCGTTGAGGATCAAGAGCACAAGGCAAAAGATAAAAAGCGGCGACAAGAGATTTTTTAAACGTTCATACATGCTTCCTGAGGTTGGTTACCTATTAATACGAAATTAGTTGTTTAGTAACCTTTGAACAGATCTGATTCATAAAATAAAAGAGGATCTGGCCTGTTGCATCTTCCAAAATTGCAAGAAGGATATGGATCTTTAGGGAGATCAAATATGCAGAACGGTGCAGACCAGACAGGCATAGCGAAAGCACCACAGTTGAAAAAATTTATTACCTTGTTGACCAACAAAGCTGCACTTCAGACCATTAATAATAGGTTTAATCGCGCTTATCGCAGCATCGACAAACGGTTTCCTCTGGCAGATTATTAATTTAGTGCCTGATAAACCAGCACTTTATATTTGTCGCTGAGTTCACTATGTTTAAAGGGCCACTGCTGGAGGAATAAAAGGCCTGAAAGTTTTTCTTTTGGATCGGCCCAATACGAGGTTGCGAAAAAACCTCCCCAGGAAATGCTTCCTTCAGATAAGCCTAATTTGCCACTTCCCTTAGCCGTTGTAAGCTGAAAACCAATTCCGAACTTATCATCACCCAGTGAGATATCCCCGATCTGGTTCCTGGTCATCAGATCAACAGTATGCCTTGCCAGCAGTTGCTTACCTTGATAATTCCCTTTATTGATAAACAGTTGCAGGAAAGCAGCGTAATCAGTTATGGTAGATACCAAACCGGCCCCACCTGCGAAATAACCATTGTTATTTACCGGATAATTTATCGAACTACCCGGAAATGTACCATCAACCCATTTAACGGGCTTACGGGTCTTCGCATCTTCGGTATATGCAGTTACCAATCTACTCCTTTTGGTTTCAGGCAGATGAAAATAGGTATCGTTCATCCCCAGGGGTGCAAATATTCTTTCGGCAAAGAACCTGTCTAAGGACATGCCGGAAGCGACCTCCACCAGCCTTCCCAGAACATCAATACTTAAACTATAGTTAAAACGTTCGCCAGGGTTATATTCCAGCGGCAAAGTACCCAGTTTATTCACAGCATCAGCCAAAAGCTGCTGATGGTCCGAAAATCCGGCCTGTATGCCAGCTTTGGCATAAATGGCCTGCATTTTGGCCGAACCGATCTGTGCATAACCTAATCCGGAAGTGTGCGTAAGCAGATCCCTGATGGTAATTTCGCGTTTAGCAGGCAGGGTGGTATAACTGCTGTCCTTTTCGTTAAACTTATCGAGCACTTTGGGCCTGGCAAATGAGGGAATATATTTAGAGACCGGATCATCAAGCAGGAACTTTCCCTCCTCCCACAACATCATCACCGCTGTACTGGTTATGGCTTTGGTTTGGGATGCAATACGAAATATAGCATCTTTATGCATCGGCCTGCCTTTTTCTTTATCGTCCATACCAAATGCTTTAAAATAGGCTGGCTTCCCATCCTTCATTACCAGGCATACTGCCCCCACAATCCAGTTGCTATCGATGTAACTTTGAACCACACGGTCTATCCGGGCTAAACGCTCAGGATGAAAGGCACCGGAATGGACCGCCTGCTGTGCGTGCAGCGACAAACACATGGTGGTAATGGAGAGGAACAGGAGTATACGTTTCATAAGACCGATATTGTTAATATCAAATATAGCTAACTAATTAAAACTTGTACGAAGCCGTTAAGTAATAAGCCCTTGGTGGGTTGGAAATGGTAAAATAAGGTGTATTATTGGCCACCACAGCATCAAACTGTGCCTTATTAAAGCTTCCTGCCCCACTTAACTGTGTTAACAGGTTTCCGGGCCGGGCCCAGCTCATTACCTGATAATTATTGAACAGGTTATTGATGTTTGCGCTTAAAGTTATTTTACGTGTGAGGTTGTACCCTGCGCCGATATCAAAATTGGAGAAGGAAGGCAGGTAAAACACGTTAGGGGCGTTGGCCTGTCTTTTGCCAAGATAAGACCAGGTGAGAAAAAGATAGAGTTTATCATTGTGATAAGTGGATGTAATGCGTGATATGATCCTAGCATTGTTATCTGTTTCGTTACCTGAATAAGATATTTTGGTGTCGTCTGCTATTCCAGGGCCATTGGCTACCCAATATTCTGCCTCCACAATTTTGGAACGCTGAAAGGTTGCAACAGCCCTCAGGCTTAAGGTTTTGGTCAGGTTATAATCGCCTTCTATCTCTACCCCAAACGTGCGGTACTTGCTATACAGGGAGGGCGTGGTATAAAGTGTTGCATCTGCGTTGGTAAAAATCGAACCGTTTGGCACTCCGCTCAACATGCTGTAAAAAGGCGTAATAAATAAATCGAGGTCTTTCCTCCGGGCTTTCAGGCCAAGTTCTACCTGTTCGGTGGTACGTACTTCAGGATTTAACAAAGCCACTGTTTCGGGCCTGTTGGCCGCAAAATATACATCCATATCCGGTGATTTTTTACCTCTTGAGTAACGGGTGTATACTGCTGTATTGTCATCGAACTTATAATTGAGTGCACCTGAAAAAGAGAAAGTATTTAATCTTTTTTCAAATTCTACCGAGCTGATACGATCGAGCGTATTGTTATTGAAGAAGGTTTTCGGATCATTATCGGTTCCGCCCTGCAAACCGGTTTTAAAGTAAGTACGCTGGTTATGCGCCTCTACTTTGGCTGTTTCGTACCTTCCTCCCCAATCAAAGGTCAGTTTATCGGTCAGGCTCCAGGTTTGGCTGAAGAAAAAGGCGTATTGTGCCTGCGTTACGTTAAAATCAAGAAAGCCGCCTGTGTCGCCGTTAGCCTGTGCAATTCCTTCAGCATTAGTTACCTGATGAACCCCGGTAGTGCCACCCAGGGTGCTGCCCGTAAAGGTAAGATTTACGAGTTTTGGCCGGTTTTCGATGGTACCCAAAGCAACTCCATTAATTCCGGAGAAGCGGTGGGCTTTCGATCTTCCATAGTACATCCCTGCGTTAAAGCTCATATTTTTAAGCTTTTTATTAACGGCAAACTGGTTGATAACCTCATTCACCTGATTCTCATAACTGCCCAATACAGAAAAATAAAGGGAATGCGGGCTTACGCCCTGTCCTGGCAATACATCCTTAACGATCGTGTAAGCCGGCAAACCGCCCGGTCCGGGTGCTGCATTGATGCTCATTAGTTCAGTTCCGGTTTTGGCATCCTTGAACGAATAGTTCCCAAATCCAAGTCCGGTCATCCCTGAAAGCAGAAAATAACTGCTAAAATCGGTACCACTCATAATTGAGCCGTTTGTGGTATTGTAATTGATATCATTCCGGGAGTAGCGGAAAGCATTGCTGAGCGACCAGCCTTTGCCCAACTGCTGTTCCCACAAGGCTCCTATCGATTTATATTTGCTTTCTACCACATTAGCCGGATTTAAAGAGATATCGCCCCCTCCGATATACCGTGGGGAGGTAAAATCAAATTTAGGCATCAGGATCGTTGAAAATATATCGAATCCTTCACTTGGTTTTGGGTCTGAGAAACTGTTGGTAGGCAGTAACTGGGCATATCCGTTTTTATCATGAAGGTATTTACCGATTATTTTTAGGGAACCGGTTTTATATTTCTTTAAAAGGTTTGCCTTGATCTGTCCACCCTTATTAATGGGATAGCCCGGGTAGCGGCCAGTTTGATCATAGCGGTAAAAACCACCGATATTGTAAAACCAGTTATCTTTGATCGGACCGCCCAGATCCAGATCAATGCGTGCGAGCGGATTACCGCCATCACTTCCCTGAAAGCCATATTTGGTTCTGAATTCGCCCTCAAAGGTATTACCTCCGGTTTTAGAAACATAATTAAAGATCCCGCCTGGCGCATTGGCCGCCGTAACTGAGGCCGTTCCGCCCCGTACAGCTTCTAAACGGGCCAGGGTTGCATCTGGCCTGAGGAAAAAATCGGGTCCATAACTGAAATAGGTAATATTGGTTACCGGGATTCCATCTTCCTGCATCGAAACATATTCATACCCAAAACTACCGTCTTGCGAACCTGCGGTGATGCCGCGTGAGGCAACACTGTTCCTGATCTCACCATTTGATGAATTTACAAATACGCCTGGTGCATTTTTTAAAAGGTCGGCAGCACTTGCCGGTACAGTACGTTCAATCTGTGCACTGTTTAAGGTGGTAATGGCTACGGAAGCATCAATACGTTTTCGCTTATCGAACATTCCGGTAACCACCACTTCATCCATGGTATTCACCGCTGTTGTCATCCTGATCACCGCTTTAGCGTTGGCTAACAAAGCTATTTCCCGGGTTACAAAACCCAAAAAAGAAACGGTTGCAGTTTCCTTTGGGGCACTGATATTGGCAAAAACAAATTCACCGTTCTGGTCGGTAGTCGTGCTTCGTCCGGTTATTTTCAGTTTAATACTTGCACCGGGAATAGCATTTCCCTGCTCGTCGGTAACTTTACCTGAAAAAGTGTTGATTTGAGCGTTGCATATACCAGCAAACAGCAACATGGCCAAAAGCATAAAAAGCTTACCGTAGTTTAGATTGTTGTGTAATTTTCTTTTCATAACCGATAGTTTATATTATTGGTTCAGTAGTTTTTTTGCCATGTAGTAGAGTTCTGTATTTGCCCGTTCAGGAACAAAGCCATGAGGGTATCCGGCGTAATTGTGCAGCTCTGTAAATATTCCCGCATCAATAAGTCTTTGCGCATATAAAAGTGCACCATCCCTCAAAGGATCGACGCCACAGGTTAAAATATAGGTTGGCGGCAGGCCCTTTAAATTTTGGGTCAGCCCGGGCAGTGCATGTTCAGGAACATTTTTATACTGTTTTTCGCCAAGATAATATTTTAGGTAGCGGGGCATGTCGGCTCCCTTAACACCGGGAATATTCCATAACTCCACTACCGACACATGGGTTGTATCCATATCTGCAGGAGGAAAAACCAGCAGTTGGGCTTTTATTTTCGGGCCTTTTTCTGCCCTGGCCTTAAGTACGATGCTTCCTGCAATTGCTGCTCCGGCACTTCCGCCGCCCACACCAACTTTAGCGGTATCTATCCCATAAGTTTTTGCATTGGAAATACCCCAGAGCAGGGTTGAATAACCATCGTTCACCCCGGCCGGAAATACATGTTCGGGGGCAAGCCTGTAATCGACCGATATGACCACTACCTGGGAGCGGATACTCATCGTAGCGCAGGCTTGGTGATCACTGGTAAGATTTCCCGCTATAAAACCACCGCCATGAAACCAAACCAGTAATGGAACATTCCCGTTGGCGTACTTTGGCCGGTAAACCCGTATGGGCACCAGCGGATCGCCTTTTTCCAGCCCTGGTATATTCAGGTCGGAAATTTCTACACTATCTGCGTTTTTAAGCTTAGGCGTTGGACGTGCCTTATCCGCTTTTCTTGCATTGGCAATAAAGGTACTATCAAGTTTTGAAACAGGCCCGAAGGCGAGTAATTTGATTTCCGGCGATAAGCGGGTACTCACCTCTGCTGCAGTAAGGGGCCTCACTGTGTTTTTCTGTTTTTTTGTCTGCTGTGCGAAAACGGCTGTACATGCCATTAGCATGACCAGGGACAATGTGCTTAATCTGTTCATATTTTATCTTTTTTGTCCGTATTTTTTGAGCCATGCAGCAGCAGCCTGGTATAATTTTAGCTTTTCCTGCGGTTTTTTATCCAGATCATGTGCCAGGCCTTGCACTTCAATAAATTTCACAGGAACATGCATACGCTGAAGTTTTTGGGCCAGCTGCTGCGACTGGATAACTTTTACAACCGGATCGATGGTTCCATGCGCAATGAAAGTAGGGATGTTTTTAACATGGGTATAAGGACTTGCCAATGAAAAACTTGCTGGCACATGGCTAACACCCGTAAAGCGGTCGCCAGTAATTTTTTCTACCAATCCTATCAGTCCTGCCTTTACACAATAATTCAGTGTAGCGGTATCAGTAAAGTTATTGGGGCCACTGAAATCTACTATGGCATTTATTTTTCTTTGTGTGGTATACCCATACAAAAGTGCCAGATGTGCCCCCGAGCTAAAACCTGCAATACTAAAACCATCCGCACGGGTATTCCATTGACCGGCATGGTCTGCACAATACTTTACCGCGCTGTCTACATCCTCCATTATCTGTTTATAATGAACAGTAGAATCATTGGCATACCTATGGTTAATATTAACTGAAGCAATACCTTGGCTAAGCAGGTACTGCTGAAAATCCCTGACATATTCCTTGCCGGCCTGCACCCATGCACCGCCATGGATCAGGATCACAAAAGGTGTTTTGGGTGCCCGGCCCGGTGGAAGGTAAACATCCATGAGGTTACGTTCAAAACTTCCATATTTTACATCTTTGAGCTTTACGGTATCTCGCTGTGCCATGGCATCCATTGATCCCAGCAGAAAGAAAATAAGCACTTTTATCAGAATGGTCTTTTTCATCATTATAAATTATTTTTCAGTTCTTTTTTAAGCAGTTTTCCGGTAGCAGTTAAAGGCAATACCGCTCTAAATTCCACATAGCGGGGACACTTATAAGAGGCCAGCATCGCCCTGCACCAGTCGATAATCTCTCTTTCAGCAACCTGCTGGTTTTCTTTTAATACAATAAATGCTTTTACTTCTTCACCAAGTTTATCATCCGGTACGCCCACAACAGCGGCAAGCGATACTGCCGGATGCTTCATCATCACCTCTTCTACTTCTCTTGGATAAATATTCATACCACCTCTGATGATCATATCTTTTAGTCTGTCAACAATGAAATAGAAGCCATCGCCATCTTTTATGGCAATATCACCAGAGTGCAGCCAGCCGTTGCGCAGTACTTCCCGGGTTTCATCCGGCCTGCGGAAATAGCCTTTCATCACATTATGCCCTTTGTAGATCAGCTCTCCTTTTTCACCGTTTGCAACCTCTTGACCTTCCTGATCGATTATTTTTACGCAGACACCCCAAACCGGGGTTCCGATAGATCCGGGTTTGCGCCCGATCTTTGGATCGTTGAAGGTGACTACCGGGGAGCCTTCGCTCATCCCATATCCTTCCTGCACCTGAACACTGAACCTTTGCTCAAAACCCTCAAGTACAGCCAGTGGCAGAGAAGCTCCGCCAGAAATGCAGATCCGCAAAGCATTCCCCACCTGCTGGTCAGTGATTTCGGGATGGATATAGCTGGCCATTACCCAGTACATTGTGGGCACGCCTGCAAAGATGCTTACCTGATGTTTATTGATATTTTCGATAACATCTTTCGCATCAAACCGAGGCAAAAGGATACCATGAGCTGCCCTGTAAAGGCCCGCATTCATCAACACCGTCATACCGAATACATGGAATAACGGAAGAACAATCAATTGGACGTCTGTTTGGGAAAGGGAAAACAATTCAGCCGAGAGAACGGCATTGCAATAAAGATTGATATGGGTAAGTTCTGCGCCTTTTGGCCTTCCTGTAGTTCCTGATGTATAAATAATCACAGCCGTATCTTCTGCATCAGTAACGCAGCTATCAAAGGCTTCATCTTCTCCGGCCATCAGTTCAGCTAACGTATAACTTCTTTCCCCGACAGGCTTGTCAGCACCGATCAAAACAAAATCCCTGCAGCCAGGTACCTCATCGAAAGCATTCCAGCCTAATTTTCCAACTGGCATTTCTGGAGTTCCTTCAAAACAAAAATAAAACGCTGCCTGGGAGTCTTGAAGGTGGTATTTTATTTCATCAGACTTAAGGAGGATATTCAATGGAACCATTACAGCACCTGTTTTTAGCACTGCATAATAAATAACGGGAAACCAGATGCAGTTTGGGCAAGTCATGGCCACCTTTTCACCTTCACGGATGCCTAATTTTTTAAGTGCGTTGGCTAGCTGGTTGGCCATAACATTTACCTGGTGAAAAGTAAAATCAGTGCTGCCGGAACTGAAGGCCAGACGGGTTCCGAATCTTGAGGCACTATCCTCCAAAAGCACAGATAAATTCAGCATAAAAATAGTTGGTTAGCGGCAAGTTTTGCTTGCTGATATGAAACTAATTATTATGCATGCATTATAAAAATCGAAACGGGAATTAATTCAGTCGAAACGGGAATTTCTATATTTTACCGTAATAACGCTTAAAAAGCATTTCGAAATACCTGATATTGGTATAGCCCAAACTCCTTGCAGCTTCGGCAAGATCAACATGGTTTTCGGCAACCAATAGGTTTGCCATCTGGATTTTTTGTTGAATAATATATTGACGGATCGGGAGTCCGTATACTTTTTTAAAATCCCTTTTAAGATCACACTCATTCAGTCCAACCCAACGGCTCAGCTGCAAAACGCTTATTTCTGTGTCCATGTTAGACATGATCCGGGTATGTGCTTCCCTTATACTGTCCAGACGTCTTTGGGTAAGGCCATCGCTATCAGTAGGTTCTATTTCCTTCTGACTTAAATGGCGGATCAGGTAATATATAAATTCCGTCAACTTGGCGTCCAGAAGCATGGTATTGGAAAAGTCACGGGCGGAAATTTTAAAGAGTTGCTTGATGAGCTGTTTAACTTGAGGATGATGTGCACAGCTTAGAAACCGTCTGCTTAACTCCGTTATACCTCCTGTAAAGTATGCCTCCGGAATAAAAAACCGTATTCCATCAACACGGGTAATTTCCCAGCCAAATTTCTTAGCGCCTTCCAACGCAGCGGAATGTAAGAGCTGGTCTTCATTGCTGATCCGAAAATCGATCAACCCGCGCTGTCCGACCGGGTCGGGAGAATAAAATTGTGTAGGTTCATTAAAATCCCAGATGCCGCGAAAAAAATGGATGTCGTTTTTGATAAAAACCTGAACAAATCCAGTCCCCATATGCTCTGGAAGCATAATGCTCTTGGACGACCAGGTATCTCTTGAGGAAAAACCGTACTTCGTGGTCAGTTCCTGTAGATATTTCGTTGGGTCAGCGTAGGGCAATAACAACTGCATGCTAGTATATTTGGTCTACTGCAAGTTACGATTTTTCTGATCAAAACAGAACGGGAAAGCGGTCTGATATTCGCATATCACTGTTGTATGGTTAATGCGATAATACCGTATTGATTTAAGACATATTGTGTTGTTTCCACGGAAAGTGCGCAGATCCTTTCCATACGGCGGTATAAATTGATATGCGGCCTAAAGAGAAGACCACATATCAATCATGAATTTATCATCAATTGCAAATAGAACTAGCGGGTACCAAACGTGTAAACGGATCTTTTAAAAATAAACTGTTATCCATGGCATCAATTTCCACCAGCTATAAAGCTTAACACTTAATGCTCCTCACCTTCTTCTTCGGCATTCTTAACCTTGCTCAACAGATCGTAGGCGCCTTTTGTTACCACCTTCACATCACTGATCTGCCCGGCGAAAGAAACCTGGGTGTAACCATTTTCGGCAACTCCTGTTTTTACTTCCATCATCCTGTACCGATAAGTGTTACTGCCCTTATCAGCAGGCTGATCTATAAACACGAACTTTTTGCCTTCAAATTCAACAATTGCCGCATCAGGTAGTGCTTCAACCTTGTTCATTCCGCTTTCTACATAAGCCTTAAGGTACATACCCGGAAGCAATTGTGTATCCTCCTTATCCAGGTGGCAGTGAATTTGCACGGTACGCTCTTTGCTAATTTCCCGGCCAATGAGATAAACCGTAGCCATGCGTTCCTTTTCCTCGTTAGCCAGTACAAAGCGGACTTTCTGCCCCAGCTTAAGCTTGGGTACATCTTTTTCAAATACCGTAAGCTCTGCATGCAGGTGCTCGGTATCGGCAATTTTGAACAGTACATCGGTGGTGCTGGCAAAGGCACCTATATTGGTATTAACCTGCGTAACATAACCCGCCATTGGTGTATAGAGGTTGAAGGTTTTCTGGATCTGTCCTTTTTCCAGTGCTGAAAAACTGATGTTCATAATGGAAAGTTTTGAACGCTGCCCCAGCAATCTTGCACTCACACTCTGGTATTCGCTCCTTGCTTTCTGCAATGCTTTTTTGGAATTTACGTTTTCCTTTGCCAATTCCTCCTGGCGGTCTAACTCCTGCTTTAAAAATTGCAGCTGGCTTTTATAGTCCAGATAATCTTGTTGCATCTGGATAAATTCAGGATTCTGCATTACGGCTACAAGCGCCCCTTTGGCTACCCGTTTTCCCTGCAACATATCGGTACTTTTTACAATCCCTTCCAGCGGTGTGGAAATAGATACCAGGCTTTGCGGGGGAAGGTCGAGCATGCCGTTTACTTTCGTTGTTCCGCTTAATTCCTTTAGCTCAATGGCTCCCAACGTAATTTCTGATAGCTTGTGCTGCTCTGGGGTAAGGGTTACGATATCGCGCTCTTCGTGAACGGGCTCTTTTTCGGGCGCCTTCTCCGAGTTGGGACTGCTACAGCCAGCCAGATAAAATGGAAAGGATAACAGGATAAAATATTTATATATGGATCTCATGAGATTTGTACTTAAAATGATTTGTTGTTACCGGTTAAAAATTCTATCTGATTGATGCTCTGGCTTAACTGGAGCAGGGCCATCAGCCGCCCTTCGTAAATACCATTCGCCTGTTTAAGGTTCAACAGGTATTCCGAATAGCCTATTTCGCCGTTCTGATAGGCAATACGGCTGTTTTTCAATATCAGTGCTGCATTGGCCAGGGCCGAAGTAATAAAATAGTCGTAACGTTTCCTGTTTTTCAGGTATTCGCCCAGGGCCTGCTGGTACTGGCCTGTTAGTTTTCGCTGCTGGAGTTCCAGGTCGTTCGAAGCAATATCCTTGTTAATGGATGCAGCCTTTGCCTTCGCCGAATAGGCCCGGTAAAATAGTGGAACGGAAAGCCCCACCTGAAAGCCCTGAAAACGTTTGTCGCGGCCAAAGAAAACATCATTGCCATTAACGTTTTGAAAACCGGTTAGCGACTGGTTAAAATAGCCTAGCGTAAAATCGGGAAGTACTTTGGCCAATTCTACTTTGCGCTGCTTTTCGGCAATAACAATCTGTTGCCTGAAATAGGCAATGGCTGGATTTTCGTCTAGAAGCGCCGTATCTCCGATCGAAATCTCGGGTGTTTCCCTTAAAAACTTGTCGGCAATTAGGGGCAGCCCGCCCTTGCCAAGAAGCGTAGCAAGCTGCGTTTTATAAATTTCGATATCAGACCGGTCTTGATCGAGCAGGTTCTGTACCTCCTTAAGCTGCGTCTCAGCGGCTACTTTTTCGAGCAGGTTTCCCTCCCCTGTTTTGTACTTCAGCGAAGCCGATTTTACAAATCCCTTGTAGATGCTGTCTTGCTCGAGCAGCAGTTTTTCCTTCGAATAGAGGTACTGAAGATTGGTATAAACCGTCTTCACCTGAAAAATGAGTTCGTTTTTACTTGAAGCCACCTGAAGCTGGCCAGCTTTGATACGTTCATCTCCTAATGCCGCATTTGCAGCAAAAAGTGTTGGGAAGGGAATGCTTTGCGAAACGGTAAAGTTGTTGTCGTTTTTAACGAGACTGTTATACTGTCCATAAAGCAAAGACACTTCGGTTTTGGGCATTTCGAAAGCGCTTTTCCTGAGCGCCTGCTGCAGCCCTACACCAAGGTTAGCTCCGCTAATCGCCCTGTTGTTTTCCAGTGCCGAAGATACCGCCTGTTCAAGGGTTAACGCAGTTTGTGCCTTAGCGGGCTGCAATCCAAACAAGGCAATAAACATAATGATTATACCTGCTACGGGAGCAATTCTTACTTTTTTGCGTCCTATTTTTTCTACCCAGATATAAAGCACCGGAAGTACCAAAAGGGTCAACAGTGTTGCAGAGATCAGTCCACCAATAACAACCGTTGCCAATGGACGCTGCACTTCAGCACCGCTGCCACCCGAGATAGCCATTGGAAGAAAGCCCAAAGAGGCTACAAGGGCCGTCATAATCACCGGGCGAAGCCTAACCGAAGTTCCTGTTCTGATAATTTCGAGAATATCGTTCATTCCTTCTTTTTTTAACCTGTTAAATTCACTGATCAGTACGATACCATTCAGTACCGCCACGCCAAAAAGCGCAATAAAACCGATGCCTGCGGAGATACTAAAGGGCATGCCCCGTGCCCATAGGGCGAACACACCGCCAATGGCCGACAAGGGAATTGCGGTAAAAATTAAAAGCGCATGTTTAATCGATGAAAAAGTAAGGTAAAGCAGTAGTAAAATAAGCAGTAGTGCCAATGGTACGGCAATACCCAATCTTTTGGTGGCTGCCTGCAGGTTCTCAAAAGTGCCGCCAAAGGTTGGATAATATCCTGGTAAAAACTTAACCTCGGTATCAATCTTCTGCTGAATTTCCTTTACAATACTTTCCACATCTCTTCCCCTCACATTAAAGCCAACGGTAATCCGTCGCTTTGCATCATCACGCTGGATCTGGTTTGGTCCTTCCCTATACTGGATATCAGCCAACTGTTCCAGCGGGATCTGGTTTCCATTGGATGCGGTTACAAAGAGGTTCTTCACATCCTCCAGCGATTGCCTGTTTTCTTTTTCCAGGCGGACAACCATATCAAATCGTTTTTCGCCCTCGAATACAAGACCAGCCACTTCACCAGCAAAGCCCGAGCGGATAGCCGTATTCACATCCTCGATGTTCAGTCCGAACTGCGCAATCTTTTCTCTATGAAATTTGATGATGACCTGTGGAAGTCCCGAGGCCTGTTCCACATACACATCCTCGGCACCATCTATTTTTCTGGCTATCGCTCCAATTTTAGCTGCATAGGCACTTAGCTTCGAAAAATCCTCTCCATAGATCTTGATGACCACATCTTGCCTTGCGCCGGTCATGAGTTCATTAAAGCGCATCTGGATGGGCTGCTGAAATCCGAAAGTAACCCCTGGAATATACTGTTCGAGCTTGGCCTGCATTTTGCCTGCAAGCTCGTCTCTCGTCGAAGCATTGGTCCAGTCGCCCTTATCCTTTAAGATAATAATCAGATCACAGGCTTCAACCGGCATGGGGTCGGTTGGAATCTCGCTGGAGCCAATCTTTCCGATTACCTCTTTTACTTCAGGAAAGTTTGCCTTTAATACTTTTGCAGCACGTGTAGCGGCCTCAATGGTCTGAGAAAGGCTGCTTCCGGTAAGTACCCGGGTTTCTACGGCAAAGTCGCCCTCCTCTAGCGTAGGAATAAATTCGGCGCCCAGGTAATTGAAAATAATAAGGCAAATGGCAAATAACCCTACGGCAATGCCCACAACGGCCACCCTTGCCCGAAGTGCAAAATTGAGCATTGGGGTGTACACCTTTTGAAAAAAAGACATAATCCGGTCTGAGATATTTCTTTTGGTGCTGATGGTTTTGTTTAGAAACAGCGCACTCATCATCGGCACATAAGTTAACGACAAGATAAAAGCACCAAGGATAGCAAATGCCACCGTTTGGGCCATTGGCCTAAACATCTTGCCTTCTATACCAACCAGTGCCAGAATAGGTAGGTAAACGATGAGGATAATGATTTCGCCAAAAGCAGCACTGTTACGGATCTTGGAAGCAGATTCAAAAATCTCTGTGTCCATCTCTTGCTGGCTTAACCTGTTTTTGTTTTTTCGGATACCCAGATGGTGGAGAGATGCCTCTACTATAATTACCGCTCCGTCTACAATTAGCCCAAAGTCTATAGCGCCAAGGCTCATCAGGTTTCCGCTGACGCCAAAAAGGTTCATCAGGCATATGGCAAAAAGCATGGCAAGCGGAATAACCGAGGCCACAATCAGTCCGGCACGGAAATTCCCCAAAAGCAGTACCAGTACAAAGATCACAATCAATGCACCTTCTGCCAGGTTTTTAGCCACCGTACCAATGGCACTGTCTACCAGTTTTGTGCGATCGAGGAATGGTTCGATCACCACGCCCTCTGGAAGATTCTTTGCAATCAGATCCATCCGGGTTTTTACGTTTGCAATAACCTTTGAAGAATTGGCACCCTTTAGCATCATTACTACTGCCCCCACTACCTCGCCCTGATCGTTTCTGGTCATGGCACCATACCTGGTGGCCGCACCGATCCGCACTTCTGCTACATTTCGGATCAGCACGGGAATGCTGTTCTCATTGGTCCGTACTACGATGTTCTCAATGTCCTCGATACTATTGATAAGTCCTTCGCTCCTGATAAAATAGGCATTGGGCTTCTTATCGATATAAGATCCGCCAGTGTTCTGGTTGTTTTTTTCAAGTGCCTTAAAAATGTCGCTGATGGAGATATCCATGCTTCTGAGCTTATCAGGATTGAGGGCAATCTCATACTGTTTGAGGTATCCCCCAAAGCTGCTCACATCTGCTATGCCCTCTACGCCCAGGAGCTGACGGCGAACAATCCAGTCTTGAATGGTGCGGAGCTCGGTGGCATCATACTTTTTTTCATATCCTTTTTTGGGATGGATTACATACTGGTAAATCTCTCCCAGTCCGGTTGTTAACGGTGCAACCTCGGGTGTGCCGATCCCTTTCGGAATGGCTCTTTCTACCTCGGCAAGCCTTTCGCTCACCTGTTGGCGGGCCCAGTAAATCTCTACATTTTCCTTAAATACCACTGTCACAACTGAAAGGCCGAACCTGCTAAAGGAACGGATTTCTTCAATCCCGGGAATAGTGGCCATAGTTTGTTCTACCGGGTAGGTTACAAAGCGCTCAATATCTTCCGCGCCGTTACTTGGCGAGGAGGTAATAATCTGGACCTGATTATTGGTAATATCGGGAAGGGCATCTATGGGCAGCTGCCTAATGGAGTATATGCCCCAGGCAATCAGCGCCAGTATCATAATTCCCACCAGCAGTTTCTGCCTGATGGAGAATTGTATTATTCTGTTCAGCATTGTCGTTTAAATCAAAAATCAATAAATAGCAGATATTATTGCACCTCACGGTGCAAAATTGTGCTTGTAAAAAAGCATGCTTTTCATGGAGAGCTCCATGAGATAAAAAATTGATTAAACGAGTTTAGGCGGTTGCCAAATATCAAGCGGTTGTTTTTTCAATGCAGAGCACTGGAAAACCGGGTATGGTTTCCGGAATACCGGAACAATCAGATCTGTTAACTTTTCGGTTGGAAAGTGTTGACCCACCGAGCAGCAGGCACAGCTGCAGAATGGCGGACAGGATTCTCCATGCATATGCTCAGCTTTTGCATCATCGCTATGCACAGTACTTTCCGTGTGAGACTTGGAAACCATATCTTCCTTATCCTGGCAGGGCATTAGGCCCAGAAGGATCAGATAAATGGAAAAAAGGAATACAAAGTTTTTCACCAAGGGCAAATGTAATGATTAATGTTTTTAATTCATAAAGCCCGTTTTTATTTTAATTCCTGTTCTGTTTTGATGGTTAGAAAATGATCTGTCTATTTATTCATTGATGGTCTTTGCTGATGGAAATTAATACCTTGTGGAATTAAATTTACAATCATGCGCTATCTACCTATCTAATTTAAACGTTCTGATCGCTATTCTGGTATTTTATAAAATGGCAGTATCGATGCTTAATAAGGGTGCGCTACTATTCGAAATGGCGTAGATATATAGCTTCTTTCTATGCGGATCTGCTTTTATTCCATATGCCTTAACATTAAGTTGAATCTTTTTGAGTGGTTTCCCTTTTTTATCGAAGATATAGATTGTTCTGCTAAACGATTTCCTTAAATCTTTCATAGGTTTGCCATCATATAAAGCGTAAACATATTTCTCGTCTGTAGTGAGCGATAAAAAGGCACGTCGGGTCTTCTTGGTATTGACGAGGATCTGGCTACTGCCCATTCTTTTAACCTCATATTCGGGTTCGAACCCCCCAATTCCATGAGTCCGAAATAACATTTTCCCTTGCCTATCATAGCCCTCCATTACATCCGTAAAATAGGACGCTACAAATATCCGATCAGTATATCGATCATAGGTACATGTAGACCTATATTTCATCCCGGTAATATAGTTGCTCTCGGCATCTTCTTTATCAACTGAACCAAAATATTTCAACACTCTAGGGGTCGAATCGATCTTGATCATCAACAATTTGCCCTTGATATTATTGATCGATGTTGCCACGACCAGCGAATCAGAAACTTTGGAGATACTTGTCAGCCCGCGTAATTCTTCTTCCATAATAATCGTGTTCGAAAGCGCATAAGGTTCTTTCTCTTTTTGCCCAAACTGAAAAAGTTTGTTCAGGCTAAAATCGTAGAGGTAGAACGATTTTTGGGTTGAAATAATATCCTGAGGAGCGATCACATCGTCTACAAGCTTGATCTGATCCTGCATTTCAAAATTATTGCTAAATAGATCTACCTGTTTAAGGCTATCAATAAGTATAAGCTCATCCTCATCTGAAAGCGAAAGGTGTTTGATCTTAGCGTTGAAGCCTTTTAAGCTGACCGGTTTTGCGACAGCCTGGATTTGCTGAAAATCGTCATCACTTATGTAAGTGGCATTTTCCAAAAATTTTGGCTCACGGCACGATAAAATGGTTAGGCTTAAGGAGAGGATAATATAGATTTTTTTCATTTGCTTAAGTATGGGATTAATTTTTCAAGGTTTTCCTTATGGTTCAACAGGTCGCCCTTTGCGAGGATCTTCCATTCCTTATTAACGATCATTGCCTTAAAATTGCCATTAGGATCAATCTTATTGGCATTTCCAAAATGGTACTGGGGATCCATAAACATTGTGCAGTCAGGTCCGTAAATACTGTTTGTTACAAATTTTAACTGCGGCAGGCCTGCACCATACCCAATAAACAGTAGCCGTTCCTGATCGATATGGTGCTTTTCGATAAGCAGTTTAGCCTCTTTCAAGTTTGCAGCGCACATGGAGCATCCTCCATCCAGTAAGATCAGCATTCTGTTCATGGGCGTTTTTCCCTTAAGGTATTCGCTTAAGCTAACCGTGGTATCTGAGATGAGGCGAAGCTCGCCTATATCCTTGTTAAATACCAAGGTCTCCGTTGCCTGGCTTTCGAAATCGTCCTCCTTACTAGTAAAATGGTCGATCCCCTTACGGACGATAAAGAATATAACCACTCCTGCTGCGAAGATAAGGAATGATGAGAGTAATGATTTTTTGCTTTGCATAGTCATTCTAATTGTTTTGATCCTCTACTTTGATATTCCTCGTATTTCGTTTAACCTGTATTTGCGCCTTGCCAAAACGGTAACTCAATCCCACATCGAATTTCCTCAGGTAGCTCTGATTTTCCCTGATCTGAAAAGAGTTATACGTGCTCGCCTCGGTAATTAGATACCTATATTTATGAAAGATATTGGCTGCAGAAAAGGAAATGTTCATCCTATTCTTTAGCAAATCCTTGCTTATACTTGCTGAATAATTGTAGAGGCTTGGCGTACTGCCCTGCAACAATAATATCCCATTATTGTAAGAGCCAGTAAGGCTTACACGATAATTGCTGCTAAACCGTTTGGATACAGAAAGGAAAGTATTAAAGTTCATTCTATCCGTTTTATAATAACCATCTATTAATTGTGCGCTCAAAGCTAGGTAGTATAGCGATAGATTGGTATTTACCGATATGTTTTTAGCGATAGTAAAGCTTAAATTGGCATCAAATCCTATCTTATCACTTTTCCCACCATTTCCGAAGGTCTCATTGTAGATATTAAGGGTCTGATCAAAGTAGTTAATAATTTCTACCTTATTTCTCGCTATGGCATAATTTAAGCCCAAATCTAAAGAGAGCTTGCCCGCATAATTAAAATTGAGCTCCAGAATATTACTGATCGACGGTTCCAGATCTGGATTACCATAGCTGACGCTATTAACACTGATCGTATTTCTAAAAGGGTTCAAATGCCAGATATTTGGCCTATAGATCCTGTTGGTGTAATTTAAGGTAAGTGAGCTAAACTTGGTGAGTTTATGCTGCAGCGCAACAAAGGGAATAAAGTTCGTGTAGGTTCGATCAATCTCATTATCTGAAATACCGCTGCTCTCCAAAGTGGTCAGTTCAATCCTAAACCCTAATTTGTAATCTATTTTATTGGTCTTAAACGCTGCTGTATTATAATAGCTATATACGTTCTGCTGGTAGCTAAAATCATTAGAGAGCTTAGTATAGTTCAAACTGGATTGTCTGTTAGAATAGAAATCACTAAAATTCTCTCTGAATATTGATTTAAGGCCTGCCTCAAGCTTTACCTTTTTCTCTACGGAAGTAAAATCGACCTGTGCAATATGCTCATTTCTTCCAGATCCGTTGTACTGGTTAAAATTATACCCAGCTACATTGATGATAGGTAAGAGCTGCGATTCACCATCTAAGAAATCTGCGCTCCTGGCAAAATTATAGGAAAATGTGAGTAGGCGATTTTTATGTTTTCTAAACTTGAGTTCGTAATTGAGCGCTGCATCTACTCCATTGGTAATACTTTGATTGGTATAACCCAGGCGGTAACTGCTCTGTAACTGATTGATATTGGACTTGGTTAAGCGATCAGCAGTACTAGTGGCGTTAAAATGGTTTAAACCAAGGGTTAATGTTAAGAGGTGCAGACTATCAATCTCATAGCTAGAGGAAAGTACACCAGATTGAAAACTGCTCTTACTGGTATTCTCGCCAGATTCGCTTAAGATGGGGGCAGCTGTATTATCGGCATACCGCAGCAGGCTTGAGCTGGTATTTGGCCTTTTTTGGTCGCTGATATTGGCCGATAAATTGACGGTAAACTTGTTTTTTTTAAATGAGATAGAGGTATTTCCGCTAGGTCCGCCTGGGGCACTATATCTCATGCCAAGTCTCACATTGTATTGATCCACTTGCTTTTTAACCATAATAATATTGATAATGCCCCCTACTCCTTCTGCATCATATTTAGATGATGGAACAGTCATTACCTCTATGCTAACAATATCGCTCGCCGGTATACCTTTTAGCACATCTGCGATATTTTTGGAGAACAGTGTAGATGGCTTGCCGTTGATGAGTATCCTAAAATCACTCTCCCCCTTTAAGGTTATTCCTGCTGGGCCACCCATACTGATAAAAGGTACTTTCCTAAACATATCAAAAGTAGAAAGGAACTTACGCTCCGGATCTGCATCAACCTGATAAACGATTTTATCGATCTCCCTTTTGACCAAGGGAGAAGTACTTACTATATTAACCTCATCTAAGAGGATTGTTTTCTTTTTTAGCTTAATTTCTAAGGAGGTATTAGCACTAATGGTTATTGGCACGAGATTTTCCTCAAAACCCACCTTACTTATAATTAGGCTATAACTGCCTGGTCTAATATTTTGAAATTGGAATACTCCATCTTTTGTGGTTGTAAGGGAAATAGAATCTAAGGTTCTTAACGGCCTTAACCTTACTGTTGCCGAAGTAATGTTCTCCGCTGTTGTCAAGTCCTTTACTATGCCTTTGAGAGTATATTGAGTGTCTTGAGCAGAAGCGTTCAAGCTTGCTATTGACAGGATAAAAATGAGGCACCTTAGTGGGTTGCATAACATATAGAGGGGCAAGTGGGTAAAGATCAACTGGTGTTTGGTATTGGATCAGCATTATGATTACATTTTGGTTATCAATAACACCAAGGTAATGGTAAGGGGTATTGGTTATAATATGCTATATTCCTTGTTTTCAATGTAAATAATATCCGGAGCAGTGATTTGCTCCGGATACTGAGACCGTTTGTAAGGCACGTTGTGGGCATGCCTCATATGCTATTACGGCTGTACTTCTACTTCTGCACTTCCTGAAACAAATACTTTGTCTGGGAAGTTCTGGCCATTCATTCCGCAAACTGTAGTCTCTTCGTAAAAGCAGTTACCATCTGTTGCAGCCTGAGTAGCATTAGCCTCTTTTGCAGTTAGCATTAATGCTCCTTGGGCGAACATTAAACCCATTGCGAATAATAAAACTTTTCTTTTCATTTTGTTTTTTGTTTTGTGGTTAATAAAAGATTTGTCCATAGTTCTCTCTTTTAGATGTTTTTTAAAAAAGATTTATACCAAAAGGATGATTTTCTATATATAACCCGTTGCTTTTTATAAATCAATCGGATGTGTAGACGCTATGGCAGCATTTTGAAATAGGTAATTTGGGATCATCTATCGAATGCTGGGATATGATGCGAGCCTATCAAGACCAGAGGCAAAAAAATGTACCATTTCCAATAAATGCAGCCTTACTAAACTTTTTTTCATTAAAAATGTCGATTTTACAATTAGAAAGCCTATTTTACATAAGTAATTATGGTGAGAAAATCTATCTGCTCTTGATGAATGTTTAATTGTGTTATTATCGACGACGAACCTCATGCGCTCGAGGGGCTCAAGGTCTATATAGAAAAGATTCCAAATTTAAATCTAGTGGGCTGGTATACCAACCCTGTTGAGGCGCTCATTAATATCCGCAAGGGTGATCCACTAGACCTCATCTTATTGGACGTAGACATGCCGGAAATATCTGGGATTGAACTGGCCAAGCTGGTAAGAAAGATGACCTCTAAGCTGGTATTTACCACAGCCCACACCAAATACGGCTACGATGCTTTTGAGGTCAAGGCAGATGAGTATCTCTTAAAGCCATTTTCGTTGGCCCGTTTCATGGAAGTCATCCACGAGCTGTTTCCAGAAGCCGATGGCATTAGGCCCAATGGCCTTGTAAGCAACATTCCAGAGGATTTTTTCTTTGTAAAAAGTAAGGAGGATAACCTCAAAATCGTGAAGATCCGGTATTTGGATATCATTGCCGTAGAAAGCAAGCTCAACTATATCCTCATCCATATGAAAGAGCGGAGCGTACTCACCTACATGTCTCTTACTGAAATAGCGGGCCGACTGGCGGCGCAAAAAGGATTTCTGCAATTTCAGAGAAGCTTTATTATCAATACTGACCATATTAACACCATAGAGGGGAACATGATCAGTATGGACAACGGAAAAAAGATCACCGTAGGCGATTACTTTAAAAAGGATTTTCATGAATTTGTATCCAAGCTCTTGTTAAAAACCAAGCGAAAGGGGCAATCCTGAACTTGAATTAATGGATGATTCCGGTTAGAGTAATGGAGATCGTGTTGGTAGTTGGATCGCCATTGGTGGTGGGCTCGGTATTGATGCCACTTGCAAATGATCCATTTGCCTTAAAAATAAAAATTGTACGCTTGGCCAGTTTAATTTGTTTTTGTTTCATCTTTTTGATTGAAACTTAGCTCATGCGTTTGTATGATCGAAAATTGTTATATATAAGGTTTGTTTTTCTATCTATAAAGCATATTTGGTATGAAAGTAGGGATAAAGGAAAGTTGGCTACATGTACTCATATGGTCTATTTTCATTGCTTATGAGAGTATAGTTGTAGGCATCGTCTTTGGGGTATTCGGTAATCCCTTAACTTATATTGCCCATTACGTTGTCATTATTAGCTACTTTTATCTTCTTTCTATTCTTTTGCTTCCTTGGGCCTTGAGACAAAAGGGGAAAGTGTTCTTGAGTGTACCGATAATGTTCTGTGCAGCAATAGCGGGTTATGTTATGGTAAACTTTTGGGTAGATCAGTTATTGCTGTCGATCGGTTCCATTAGCCATGTTGATAAGATCATCTTCAATAAGGGATATATTTTAAAGGAGCTCTACAGATGCATTTATTTTACCGGTTTTTCTACAGCTTACTTTTTTCTGTACAATTATCATCGGGAAAAGAATAAGACCACTGCCCTGGAAAAAATGCGTTTAGAGGATATGATTGCAGAAGAAAAGACGCAACTGGCACTGTCCAAGGCTCAAAATGATTTCTTAAGGGCACAGGTGAATCCGCATTTTTTATTCAACTCATTAAACTGCGTTTATCATAATATCGATCCAGATCCAAAACTGGCCAAAGAGGCTGTGATCATGCTATCTGAGATCATGCGCTATGCTGTCGAGACCTCACATAGCGAAGGACTCATTACGGTTGCCCAAGAGGTAAGCCAGGTGAATAAGTTGATTAGATTGAACCAATTGCGAAAAGTGAGAACACAATTTTTGCAGGTCTATGTTGAAGAGGAGGCTCGGCAATATCTCATGATCCCTTTAGTGATCTTAACGCTTACCGAAAATATATTTAAGCATGGTCAGCTTAGCGATCCCGATCAAGAAGCCGTGATAGCTATATTTACTGGTGAAGGTTTCTTACATATTCAATCCAGCAATAAGGTCAACCCTTCTGCTGTAGCAAATAGTACCAAAACTGGTATACTCAATATTCAGGAGAGACTAAACCATGCTTATGAGGGGCATTTCAGCTTTACCTATGGCACTAATCCAAATGGAATCTTCAATGCTAGTGTAGCCATTAGCCTTGAAGCACTTAATAAACAAATTTGAAGAGATATATTCTAAAACCAGCGTTTCTCAGAATCATCCCAACAATAACCTGGGATCTTTGATAATGCCAAAGTCCTTCAAATATTCTTTCGGCCTAACTAAAATTGATATAAGCGATAATGAAGTTGGTAGTATACTTCACCTTTTTACCTCACATCTAGCGCATGCTTTCCCAATAGCGTTAAAAGGGTATCGCACGTGGTTTATCAGGCAATACATTTGACTTTTCTTAGCTTAATTCATTACGTATCATTGTAGATGCAAAGTTATGGGATAAAGAATGTTGGTTATTTTTATGGCTTGCAATTTTTACAAGCCCTTAAATGAGTACTAATCTAAATGAGCTGGCCACTAAGCCACATTACCCTATATTAGACGGCCTTCGCGGTGTGGCCGCCATAATTGTTGTCACCTTTCACTTAACTGAGCCCTTAGGAACCGGGCACCTCGATATTCTGGTTAACCATGGTTATCTGGCTGTAGATTTTTTCTTTTTATTATCGGGTTTTGTAATGGGCTACGCTTACGACGACCGATGGAATAAAATGAGTGTGGGCAGTTTTTTCAAACGCCGTATTATACGTTTACAACCCATGGTGATTTTGGGGATGACCCTGGGCGCTATCGGATTCTATTTTACAGATTCTACCATATGGCCGCTCATTCATACTATTCCGCTCTGGAAAATGCTGTTGGTACTCCTTATTGGCTACACCATCCTACCTATACCACTATCGCTTGATATTCGCGGCTGGCAAGAGATGCACCCCATGAATAGTGTGGGCTGGTCATTATTTTTTGAATACATTGCAAATATTTTATATGCAGTATGGATCAGAAAGTTTTCCAAAACGGCATTAAGTATCTTAGTAATTATTGCGGCTATCGCACTGGCACATCTGGCCATTACAAACGGCGACGTTAGCGGCGGCTGGACACTGAATGTAGAACAGGTACGTATTGGCTTTACCCGTACCCTATACCCTTTCTTTGCGGGTTTATTACTTTCGCGTGTCGCCAAGCCCACCCAAATTAAAAATGCCTTTTTATGGTGCAGCCTTTTAGTGGCGCTGGTACTTTATATGCCACGCATTGGCGGTGCAGCGCATCTTTGGATGAACGGTATTTATGAATCAGTCTGCATTATAATCTTGTTCCCACTTATCGTATACATTGGCGCCAGTGGGATGCTGCACACACAAAGGGAGCACAGGATCTGCAAATTTTTAGGCGATATATCCTATCCACTTTACTTGGTACATTATCCACTGGTTTATTTTTACGTGGCCTGGATCAGCAACCATAAAGGCACAACCATTGTGCAGGCATGGCCTTATGCTTTGCTCATTTTAATCGGCAGTGTGGTTTTAGCATATGTAACCTTAAAATGGTACGATGAACCAGTGCGCAAATGGTTATGACAAAAGTTTGCCTAAGATTAGATTAGGTTTAAAAGAAGCTGTATCATCAATATAGAATCATCATTCTGTGGGTTAATTTTGTATAAAAATCAATATGGATGGATGACAGCATTGTTTTTGAAGTGATAGGCTGCGAAGAATCGTCATTGATAGAGGTTAGTATTTAGCCAAAAACAAAGGAGTTGGATGATAGGATTTGGCGGTTCGTCATTCCCAACTCGATTGGGAATCGTAATGCAAGCGCTTTAAGATTAGCTTCGCTGAGCACTGCGTGGTTACAGCCTGCGCCTATCGTGTGGACACATCTTTTGTTAATTCTAAATTTGTTTTTTAGTACACATTCATTAAGGCGGTCGTCCTGCTGAATTTATTTCAGCATCTTTCCTGCTATTATTAACTCTAGACACAAATATTGACGTTTCCCGCTCTATGCCGCGGTGGCATGGTACTTTGGAGCGCCAAAGTACCCAAAGCGCTCTGTCAATCCAACAATGGCCTTTCACACAGTCCTACACATATCAAAAAAACAGCGGCACTTCGTTTTGTGTTCAATACTTCTTTAAAACTTTAAATTAGCGTTTATGAACACAAAACCACTGCGTTTTAGGTTTGGCAATGCTATTTGTTCTTTACTGCGACTGTTTTTTTGCTTTCTCCGGCCCTTGGGATTGACGGGCGTTCTTCGGTAAAACCTATGTATGATTAAAGCAGGTCAGCATAACGCCTAAAAACCCATAAATCAAAAATGTGTCCACACGATAAGCCTGCGCGGGAAAGACGACCACTCTATTAAAGTCTGTCATTGATGACCTATCGAAGTCCCTGTTTAAATGCTATATAAAGCGTTTCAACCGCTATTGGTCTTAGCATCTCGCTAAGACCATGTTTAAATACTTTTAAGGCGTTTCGATAATCTCAACCTGACAAATTCGAATGGAATCACAACTTGTGACACAGGCTCTTCTTTTGGCTTATATTACTTTAAAAAATCATTTAGGTAAGCCGATATTGTTTTCGTCTGCATCATTAAGCTCACATGCCCCTGACCAGGAACAATGGCCAAATGCGATTTTGGCATCGCCCCCATATCGGCAAATTTGTCGCCGCCCAGTAATTGGTAGGTTTTACTCAACTCTACTTTATCCAGGCCATCATTATCTCCTGCGATGATTAATACGGGTGAAGTAATTTTCGCAATATTGGCGTCGCCCATATCGAATGTTGTTCCGGCAAAAACAATCATCTGTTCTATGAATTTTGTCCATTTTGTTTTGTCGGGCGCTACGGCATCATATGCCGTTTTCATCGGGGTATTTGCAAACATTTCAGGTTTCATATTTTTAAATGCACCTGCTATTTCAGGTCTCCAGCCAGTACTTTTATAAGTTGAAGAAATGATTACTAATTTTTTTACGCGTTTAGGATTTTGTATGGTCAACTTATAAGCTATAGAGCCACCCATACTGTACCCTACAACATCGGCACTGTCTACTTTTAAATGTTTCATTACACCTTCCACATCATCGGCCAGCACAGCCTGGTCTAATTTCCGGTCTGAAAAAGGTGTGTGCCCATGTCCTTGCAACTCGATGGCAATTACTTTTCTGGTTTTCGACAGTTCAGGTATTAATTCACCCCAGTTTGTTTCGATGGTCATAAAAGCACCATGCAGTAACACCAGTGGTTTACCCTCACCGTATACTTCGTAATAAACTTTAAGGCCGCTAACTGGTGCATAACCACTCTCGGCAGGTTTAAGTTGTTGCCCTTTTAATTGAGGTGCTACAAACATGATAATGGCGAGGAACAGTACTGATTTAAGCATATTACCTGTTTGGATTAGATTTTTCATAACGCTATTTAAATTTAGTTTGAACGATATTAACGATACAAATATGAGGTTCATCTGAGATTTTAACGCGACGTAAAAACGACAACTTCGGTGGCGAATTGCGACATTGTAGATATGAGGGTTAATGCCAATATGCTTAGAAAATTGCAAATGCCCCAGCTAATGGTGTATTGTCATCCTGAGGATATTTTATTGTATAAATATAGATGACAGCGTATTTATATTGCGGCGATAGGCTGTGAGGAATCGTCATTCCCAACTTGATTGGGAACCACGGAGTGCTCATTAATGCCTCTGAAAAAAGGAAAACTTATGAATAATCGTAATGCAATAAGCTTTAAGATTCCTGCCTGCGCAGGAATGACGACCTTTCTTTTGGAATCTGTCAATATAGCTTGTCGAAGGATTTAGTTAAATAACCTTTTGATTAGACTCATTTTTCGATGAGCTTTTTTTATTGAACCTGATCTACCGCTTTTAGTAGTTGCAGCTATCGTGTATATTTGAGCATTAGCTACGAGTGATTACGTTCAAAAACCAGGCAAAATGACACCAAAAGAATTAACGGAATTAACAGATGAGGAGTTGCTGCAAGAAGCAAAAAAAAGGAAATCGGCAGCCATAACCAATGCAATATTAATTGGATTTCTGATCGGTGTTGTATTTTTCAGCGTGTTGAAAAACAGTTTGGGTTTTTTGACGCTCATCCCTTTATTTTTCATCTATAAATTGGCAAATAATTCGAAATATGATAACAAAGAATTAGAAAACCTTTTAAAAGAAAGAGGATTGAAATGAAGGACAGTGGCCAGGAGATCTCTTTTCATTGAAGAACGGTCAGCAATTGGCACAGTTATCGCTTAGTCATGATTATGAAACAGATATATCTTATTGTAGCGTTATCGGTAATGCTGCTTACCAGTGCTTGTTATAGTACCAGAACTGCTGGTAATAGCGGAAAAGTTCCTCCAGGGCAAGCCAAAAAAGGAACAGGTTCAAAATCTGCCAGACCTTTTGCTCCGGGGCAACAAAAAAGAAATTAAAAAAGAAAACCCTCCAAATTTGGAGGGTTTCTTTCTTTATTACACAAACAACTAATGTTTTCCCTTACCGTTTCCATGGCCTTTGCCATTTCCGTTTCCTTTATTAAAATGCGGTGAGGGTTTTCCTTTATTGCCTTTATAAACTTTGGCATTACCCTTAGCCGATGAATATTTCTGGCCTTTGCTTTTTCCGATCGCCGCTTGGCCATGGTTGCCTTTAAATTTGGCATATTTTACTTTGTGGGTTTCGAAATAACGGTAAGGTTGAGGCGAGTTAATTACAACCTTGTAGCCATTATATAAATCATAGCCCCTATATCTCGGTGGAAGGGATGTGGTAAAAACCCAGCCTCCTGCACCCATATAAATAAACTGTTTTTTAGGCACATAATAATAGCTCTCAATATCGGGCAGGTAGTAATAATCTACATAATCGTAGCCAGTTGGACCCCATGCAGGCTGTGCACCTATGTTTATATTTACACTTACCTGGGCCTGAGCTTTAAAAGTAAGGCTGCTGCTTACTACAAGTAACAACAGCAAGAATAGCTTTTTCATCGTTTTAAATTTAAATATGAATAATGGGGTTTTACTGTCTTAAAGTAACCGTGCCCAACAATGTGTTTTGCCCTAAAGCCACTTTAACAGCAGTAATGGTACTATCTCTATAACCAACAACCGGTGCAAATTTAACCGAGTAGGTACCTGAAGATAAGCCACCTACAGTAAATTTACCGGTTAAAGGGTCGGCCACGGTACCTACAGTATCTGTACCAGCAATAACCAATACTTCAGGATAGCTTGCTAAAGGCAAAACAGTTCCCGAAATTAATCCGGTAGTTGCTGCTGCAATTCCGCGTACCACTGGTTTTAATAAATATTTTCCGTTTCCGGTGCTTACGATAGATTTCGCCGCATCAAAGTCTAACAGTAATGTATAAGCAGCGCCTTCAACCAATTCTGGATTAGCGGTTAATTTCACCTTCCAGCCAGATGTTTGCGCGCTCGGCGTTTTAAGTTCCTGCTGAACACCATTTACTACGATTGTATTTCCGGTTTCGTTAAGTACCAGTCTGATTTCGGTAATTTCTCCTGATGGCATTTCGCCCGAAGCAACCAAAATATCAGGATTACTGGTGCCGATCCTAAAATCAAGAATATCGAATATACCGGTACTTGCTGCAAATACATAAGGTTTATCGCCCGATACCAGTACAATCTCTTTTACACTTAAATTAATCTTATCGAAGTTGCCCGGGGCATCGGTCATTTTAATCTGAACTTTAGTTGTTCCCTGGCTTGATTCATTTTTTTTACATCCATAAAAGGCAATCATCCCGATTACGGCGAAGACAGCTAAAATGGTATTTACAAAATTTGTTTTCATAACTGTAGATTTTATTTAAAGTTTTACGCTTCAAAGTTGATGGCCGAAGATGAAAGCAACATGAAATTTAAAATTTATTTTTTTCATCTTAATTTCATGTTGCCAGTCTACTTTTGAAATGTGAGCGCACCATGTATGGTGGTTTTTAGGTAGGGTTTACCTCTTAGGGGGTAAACTTTTTTTATATTTATAAAATGATCCGATTCGCCGTTATTTTTTGCCTGGCTTTTGCCCCCTTATCGGGTGTTTTTGCCGTGCAACAAGATTCTACCACTTTAGCTGTTTCAAACCCACAGAAAGAACAAGTGATTAAAAAACAGGATAAAGAAAAAAAAGACAAACAGCCTGAAAATCAAAAACCAGAGCCACTACAGATCAAAGAAGTACCAAAAGCCAAAAGACAGGTAAAACCCATGGCCGTAAAGCCTAATGTAAAGGTAAAACCCATCAAGATTATTAAACCTAAGATTAAAAGGCCTTAAAGGATAAATCTATGCGCATCCGTCTCTTAATTTTCTTCTCATTTTTGGTCATATCGAATGTAAAGGCACAGCAGGATTCTACAAAAGCTACGCTTACACTTGCGGCCATGTACAATAGTAACATTAACTATTACGGACAGGTTACTCCTGAAAAATACCCGTATGTACTCTTTAATGCTACCTTACGGTTTCCAAGCGGTTTATATTTTTCGGGCGGTGGTTATAAACTCTTAAACTATGGATCAACCATTTCGGAAACAGATTTGGGCGTAGGTTACGATTATGATTTTAATGAAAAATTTACCGCTGGACTTGCCTATACCCATTCTTTTTTTCCGGCTAATTCTCCTTTGCTCCAGGCATCCAACAACAATAACATCAATGCATCGGCCGCCTACCAATGGCCCTGGTTTAAAACCGATCTTAGTCTCGATTTGGCCTTCGGAAAGCAAACCGATGGATTTATCAGTTTTAGCAATTCAAAAGAGATCGAACTGGGAACAGTGTTCAACGAAAAGAATCTTATTTCAATTACGCCAGCCGTAGAGATTACAGCAGGTACCACCCACTTTTACGAAACCTATATCATCGAAAAAAACAAAAGGCAGAACTCGAATGGGAACGGCAAAGGAAAAAGTGATACCGCTCCCGGAATCGTTAACGGGAGTACCACCGAGGTAGTTGAAAATACGGTTAATCAGTTTAAACTATTGTCTTACAATTTTAAGTTACCTTTAAACTGGAGTAATGGAAATTTCCTTGCCGAAGCCAGTTATCAATTCTCCATACTTGGAAACAGAAAAGAAGAAAATGTAAAACACCAGCAGTCTTTCTTTGGTTTAGCAGTTTACTATCAATTTTAATCCGTATGAAGGTATTGATCATAGAAGATGAAAAAACGCTTGCCTTTGAAATGGAAAAGTTTCTTAAAAAGGCTTTCTTCTTGTGCGATCTGGCCCATAGTTTTAAACAGGGTTCTAATAAGCTAGAGTTAAATCAATATGATTATGTGCTGATTGATTTAGGTTTGCCAGATGGCGACGGTTTTGAACTGCTCAGCAAGGCGAAAAAAAGCAATCCGGATGCAGCCTATATTATTCTTACGGCCAGAGGAAAATTAGAAGACCGCGTAGCGGGTTTAGATATGGGTGCAGACGATTATTTAGCGAAGCCTTTTTTTTTACCCGAACTCCAGTCGCGGATGCAGGCCATTGCCAGGCGAAAATTTAAAGTTGACGAAGCGTTAATTCCGCTCGGAAACTTTAACATCGATCTGCAAAAACGCTTCGTATTTTTTGAGGAGGAGCAGATTGAACTTTCGCGCAAAGAATTTGATCTTTTAAGCTACCTTCTACTGCATAAAAACAGGGTGCTTACCCGGATGCAATTGAGCGAACATATTTGGGGCAACTTTGTTGATGATGATTACGACTCGAACTACATTGATGCACACATTAAAAATATCAGGAAGAAATTAAATGTTTACGCCCCTACCGAATGGCTGGAAACCGTTAGAGGCGTTGGTTATAGAATTAAGAAGTAATTTGAAACTATCTACTAAACTTACTTTATTTATTACCGGATCTAAACTCGCCATTGTAGGTCTGTTTATTTTATTGCTCCCTTTTCTGATCGGGCAGGTTGCTTCTAACTACACCAACTTTTCGCTTAGAAACCAGCAGAAAAAAGTACTCCAAAACATCAACAAAAAGGGAATAGATTATTACTTCGAAGGAGATAACAGTTATGGTAGCTATACCATGCTGAAAGATGAATACATTGCACTCGAAACCGTAGCACAAACACTGAAATTAGATACCATACGCGATACCAAGCGTATTGTAGAACAAGATACCATCGCCTATCGGGTACTGAGTTTTACCTTTCAAAAAAACCAAAAAAACTACCTCTTAGAAATCGGTAAAACCACTGCCAGCATTAACCTTTATAATGATGCGCTCCAACGCTTTGCTTTATACGTGCTCATCATTCTTATTGCCCTAAGTATTATTATAGACTTGATTTTTACCCGGCAGTTAATTAAACCACTTGGTCAGATTATCAAATTAAGGCTGACCAACAGTAGGTTTCCCTTTAAAAAGAAACACGGCCATATTAACACCAGTACTCAAGACTTTAAATACCTCGATCATTCGCTCATTTCTTTAATGGACCAGATTAACGAAGCTTTTGAAAAGGAGCGGGAATTTACGGCCAATGCTTCGCATGAGTTTATGACGCCCATTAGTATATTACAAAACAAGATGGAAAACCTGCTTACTGAAGAATCGGCATCCGAAGCGGTACAGGAACACATTGTGGATATGATGAAAACACTGGAGCGGTTAAAGAAAATATCGCGTTCGCTCCTACTCATTTCGAGAATAGAAAATGAGCAATTCTCCAAACAGGATGAGATAGAACCGCAAACACTCTTTAATGAAATAGTGGAAGAAATAGGCCATAGGCTCGAAGAAAAAAACATTCAGATCGGTATCATGCTTAGCCATAATAAGCGTTTACGCCATATCAATCATGATCTTTTGTTTCAGCTCTTTTATAACTTAATTAACAATGCCATTAAGTTTAACAAAGAAAATGGGCGCATACAGATTTCTGATCACCTTGAAAAAGGTTATTATTCCATTCAGGTTAGCGATAGTGGCCAAGGCATTAAAGCAGAAGATATACCACATGTATTTGATCGTTTTAAAAAAACAGGTCATGCCGAAAATGCGGGCTATGGCTTAGGACTTGCCATTGTAAAAAGCATAGCGAACTACCTTAACTTAAAGGTTCAGGTGAATTCAATACTGGGAGAAGGAACAAACTTCAAAGTGATTTTCGAAGTATTAGATTAAAAATATCATTTGTTACGTTTGATATAGATTTCTACTGCAATGGTGACCATGACACAGATGGCAAGAAAAACTATTGTCCAAATCCTCATCGATTTTCCTTAGTATATTCAAAATAAGCTTTTGCACTTGCTAAAAAATTCACCCTGTATAAAGCTAAAGAATAGATAATCAAACCGGTAAACAGGGGAATCTTGCGCTCAATTGCATTATCACTAAATATCGCTGGTATCAGGATCAACATACTTAAAGCAGTAAGTACAGTAAAAAGATTTCGAGCCCAACTATAGCCTTTAAAAACCAGGTAGAGCATCAGTACTGTTAGCATTAACCTAATAATTTGTACTACAAGTTTAGACTTATCTATGTGCCCCAAGGCCACGTGATAAGTTACCAATACATATATGCTGAACAAAAGCATACTTGCCAATGAGCGAAGAATATCGTTCCTGCCCTTTTTTTCAAATTCATCCATGAGAAGCGTCAGATTTTTTTCTGATAGGCGAATATAATCATTAGCCATCCTTTCAAGAAATCATAAAGCGAAAATCCTTACGAAGTTTTAGCCAATTGAAAATAAGTGTAATAAGCACTATACTTGCATGCTATACCCTCGAATATGTTGCCATTAAAAATGCATCATCAAGAATTCGAACCTCCAGAAGAGCTGCAGGATACGATAAAGTGCTTTTGGTACAACAGAAGGGTATCTGGAGCAGAACTATCAAGCTTTGAAGTTGTACCTGATGGTTACGCAGAGATCATTTTTCACTTTGGAAGCGAAACGCCTTGTAAAACATTTACGCAAGTCCTTCGACAGGGCCCAGTATGACAATTATATTTATGGTACAGCCTTATTTTTGTTTGACAATATTTCAACAATCCTACTCCATCTTAAGCCAGGTATATCCTTCTGCCTTGATCTTGATTTTAAGTTGAATTTTATTCGCCGCATCTACCACATGGTTCGTTTTCTTTCCTGTTTCATCGGTTACAACCACATTACGGGTAATGCCTGCATAATACAAAGGAACGTTTAATGTTTCATCAATAAATCGATTGAAATGCCCAAAAATACCAACACAAAGCCAAATGTTAACATCCCTAAGCTATAAGCAATAATTGCTTTTAAGTAGCTCGCCACTTTTTTCCCGTTAAAAAACTGAGCTATAGCCCATGTGCTATAAACTGCCACTATAACGCCCGAAACTTTCATGAAACTGATTTTACTAAGTCCTTCGGCAATTGCAAAAGCAGAAATGATTAACATGCCAATCCCCATAACAAAGCACAGTAGAATCAATATTTCGAAGAAGTTGTAGCTGTATTTTTTAAAAAACAGCTTTAACCACAAGGAAATGCAAACACCCATTAAAATATTGGCATAACCATAATGCCCCTGTACCCAATCGAAAATTAAACCAATGCTTGTTTTTTTTACTTCCTTAAATTCAACATAACCTTCTTCAATATGGAAGAAATGACTAATTACTGTATAGATTAACGAGCTAACGATGATAAATATAACTGGTTTTACCAATCTACTCCGGTTCTCGCTAATGAATGTTCTGATATTTTGGCCGGGCCTGATGAGCAGTTCTTTTACGGTAAACAATATTCCTTTTTCGAAATGTAGAATATGTTGTATTTCATGTAAGATGTAGTGCGCATCTACCCTTTTAACATGTACCGGCTGACCGCAATGGCTGCAAAAGTTATCATTTACAACATGACTGCAGTTTCTGCAACTTATTAGATCAGGATGCATACAACTTATTGATTAACATTTGGTGCATTACGTAATCTGATCTCGTCATTTACCGATTTTAAAGAGCTGTAGATCGGCAACCAGGTAATGGGCAACACCATTACTGGGATAAATAACACCAATTTCGCCTTAAGAAAAAACAAGGCTAAGGAAATAAGCACTCCAAATATGATAAATCCAATTAAGGCACCCTTTAACTTCGACCTGGTTTTGTTTAATTCTGCCAGGCTTAATTCAGACCATTTTTTCATCATTCAAAATCTTTTCTTTAAAGGTGGATACAAAAATATTTTCAAAGGCTACACTTTAGTGTAAATTTGCTATTAAGCCATCCCCTAAATGAAAGACACCATTACCTCCTCCCTGCTGACTAAAAATAAAGTTGAAAAAATATCAGCAGCAGATCTTCAGCAGCAAGATTACATGGAAGCTATAAAAGCTTTTGCACGCTTAACCTATGAAAGTGTGTATGTGATCGATTACGAAAAAATGGCGTTTGAGTATGTTTCAGAAAATCCTTTATTTTTATGTGGTTATTCGCCTAGCGAAGTTTTGGATTTAGGCTATGAATTTTATTTTAAAAATGTTCCTGAAAAGGATCTTGCATTATTGAGTCTGATTAACGAGGCGGGATTCGATTTTTTTGAAAAACTACCTGACGAAGAAAAAAAACACTATAGCATTACTTACGATTTTCATCTGATTAATCGGGAAGGTAAACCCACGTTGATTAACCATAAACTTACCCCCTTGTTTTTAACTGGCGAAGGTAAGATGTGGAAAGCGATGTGTATTGTCTCCATTTCACAGCATCAGCAGGCGGGTAATATCTGTATTTACAAACAAGGTACCGATGATCTGTGGGCGTTAAATATCGAAAATAAAATCTGGCAGAAATCAGAGAAACCAAAACTCAGCAAGAGGGAAATCGAAATATTACAATTGCACGCTCAAGGTTTAACCATTAACCAAATTGCTGAAAAAATATTTGTTGCTCCTGATACCGTAAAGTATTATAGGCGACGGATTTTTGAACGATTGGACGTGAGTAATATGGTTGAAGCACTTTCGCGTGCGGTTAATAGCAAGATGATTTAGCCTCATCCATTTTTTACAATATTTTGATCGGGAATTGCCCTCCCGACCAAACCTGGCTTTATTGGCGATCACTTTAAGCGTTCAACCCACCGTCGATTGTTAAAAACGAGCCAGTGATGTACCGGGCTTCTTCGCTTGCAATAAAGCTTACAAATGATGCAATATCTTCTACCGTACCATAATCTGGCAAAGCCATGCGGGTTCTCAAGAAATCAGCCAATGGTGCATCTGCGGGATTCATATCGGTATTGATTGGTCCAGGCTGAATCAGGTTTACCGTAATTTTTCGGGCACCAAGATCGCGTGCCAAACCGCGTGTAAAACCCTGAAGTGCCGATTTGCTCATGGTATACAGAGTGGTTTCAGGACCAACAGCATTATCGCCCATGTTGCTGCCGATGGTAATGATCCGACCACCTTCGGGCATGCCTTTTACCGCAGCCAAAGCCGCCACAAAAACTGCTTGCACATTAACGGCCATAATTTCATTATAATCTTCAAGAGTATGTTCTTCAAAGGCTTTGCCAATATAAATACCGGCATTATTGATCAGGATATCTATGTGGCCAAAATCGGCAATTGTTTTAGCCACTGCGCCAGTTACTTCAGCTGGTATTGTACTGCTTGCTTTTAATGCCACGGCAAGCCCACCGGCAGCTTCAACCTCAGTCACTACGGCCGAAGCTTTTTCTGGTGAATTTGCATATGTAAATACCACTTTTGCACCTTCGGCAGCTAATCTTTTTACAATCGCTGCACCTATGCCCCGGCTTCCTCCGGTTACCAACGCAATTTTATCTGTTAATTTTTTCATCTGTATTTTTTAAATTTTATGCTAAAGTAAAAGAGATACTTTACATTTGCAGGTAAGCAACAAATTGTTAGGTACTAACAAAAAAGTAAGAAATGAGAAAAGAAACATCAACCAATGCTTTGAACGAAAAAATGATGATCGACAGCTGTGGCATGTCCTCATCGCTGGCGGTAATCGGCGGAAGGTGGAAACCCGCTATATTGTGTCGCCTTTCTTATGGTACCATGCGCTATGGCGAGCTTAAAAAAGACATTATTGGCATATCAGAACGGATGTTGGTGGCGCAATTAAGAGAGCTGGAGAAAGATCAGATTATTACCCGGGTTGTTTTTCCGGAAGTACCACCAAGGGTAGAATACCGCCTTACCGATTTGGGCCGTACCATGAAACCAATGCTGGATGCGATGTCTGACTGGGGCAATATGTACCGTGAACACATCAACCAAACACAAGATTTATCTGCTACCGTATTACAAGACAAGTAAATGAACTTGTGGTCTCTTTAAAAACTGCAAATTTTATGACTTTTAAAGGTTAGTCCTGCTTATCAGATTCTAAAAAATAAACAGAAATTTTAATAAAAAAATAACATGCTGTTTTTCGACTGACAAACAGCTGTCATAGGCCAGTCTTAGTTTTGTTCTATTCAATTAATATAACAAAATGTCAGCAACTATGATTACTAAAAGCGAATTACTTCAGCATTGGTTAGGCCACAGAAAACTAACCAGAAAAACCATTGAAAAATTCCCTGAAAAAGATTTGTTCGAATTTTCTATCGGCGGAATGAGGCCTTTCTCTTCATTAATTAAAGAGTTGTTATCGATTAATGTTCCTGGTTTAAAAGAAATGGTTACCAGAGAAACAGCACCTTTTAGTCATGATCTTCCACTGAATACCAAGGAAGAGCTACTAACAAAATGGGATGAGGATACCCCAAAAATTGTGGAATACTTTAACCAGATCGCTGAAGATCAGCTTCACGAAACCATTAAATTATTCGGGCAGTACGAGTTTTCGATCATTAGTCACCTCTTGTATTTCATTGATAACGAAATACACCACCGTGGACAGGGCTTTGTGTATTTAAGGGCCTTAGGTATTGAGCCTCCATTTTTCTGGGACCGTTATTAAAAAAGGCAAGAGACTGTATCATAAAGGCTATTTCTCCTCAGATGCTGTCATGTTGAGCCTGTCGAAACACCTTACGAGGTATTTAAATAAGTCCTTCGACAGGCTACCATTGACAGCGTCCAGTAGAGTGGTCGTCATTGCGAGAAGGAACGACGAAGCAATCTTTCGTGCTAGCCATCCTTGCTAGAAAGATTGCTTCGTCGGCTGAAAAAGCCTTCTCGCAATGACGATATTTTGAGACAATTTATCTCCATTAACATTTCCTGTCATTTATATTAATTTTTATAAAATAAATTATCCTTTAGAATGACAATTCTATATTTATGATATGGCCGCTTTGTTTTTTAATCTCTTCAAACCAGATTCCATTATCTCAACCAGTTCATTATTCAAATGGGCTGGTTCTATAATTTCCGCCACATCAACAAATTTAACAAACCAGCGCACAAAAGAAACTTCAGAAAGAGAACAGTCGAAATACATGACCACAAAATCATCCGAAATTTCTTCGCCTGTAAATCCGAAAATCTGTCGTTCCCAATATAGAAAATGGGCATACTTCCGGTCTACCCTAATTTCGACTTTCATCCTATTTTCAGATAGACTTTTATCCCTGAATTCGTTAATTGGAGGGTGTGCAATGGTGAAGCTTTCTTCGAGCATTAAAACTTTTTTAATCCTGTCTAATCTAAAATTGCGGTAATCTTTTCTTAAATGGCAATAGGCTAAAAGATACCAAAGACTGTGTTCGTAGAATACACCGATTGGTTCAACAGATCTGCCAACCGTATGAATATCACCACTTTTGAGGTAATCGATATGGGTTATCTTTTTCCTTAAGGTACTGTTGAGTAAAACATCGATAATGTTGGGCAGATAATCCTTAGATTTTAAGTCGTTTTTAAGATGTATGGTATCTTCTAAATGCAGGAAATCTCTTTTTTGATTCACCTGAAAAGAGCTTTTTATTTTGATAAGTGCTGCCTCAAAATGTTTTTTAACAAATTGGGTTTCGTGTTTCTGCATCACTTTTTCGGCAACCATTAAACTGAGAATCTCTTCTTGACTAAACCTCGACGGCTGCAGCCTAAACCCTTCCATAATCGAATAGCCAGATCCTAATTCATTTACAATCGGAATACCGGCAATCTCCAGGGCTTTTAAATCCCTGTAAATTGTTCTTAAACTGATTTCGAACCGCTTTTGTAATTCATCTGTAGTGACTACAGATTTAGATTGCAATAGAAAAAATATCTGTAGTATCCGGTCAAATCTTTTGGTAATATCCATTTTTAAAAATGCAGGTATTTAATTAAACTCCTAATTTAGCTTGTTTGCCCATTAGCGAAGAAATTGCTTTGGCAATACGTTTTCTGATGAGGATTTTACAAGTTCAAGAATTCTGTTTTGCCGGGTTTCTGCTTTTTTTGCCATTACGATCCATTGTAGAATGGCTTTCTTAGCAGATTTACTTAGGCCAAGAAAAAAAATCTTTGCGTCTTTGCTGTTTTTAAATTCTAAAGCTAAATCTTTAGGTATTTTAAGTGTTTCTACCGCATCTAACGCTGTCCATGACCCATTTTGTTTGGCTTTTTTAATGGTATCCAAACCTGCTTTTGCGATAAGTTTTTGTGCCAGCAGGCGCTTTACTTTTTCTTTATTGATTTTCGACCAAACGCTATTGGCTTTCCGTTTACAGAAAAACTGCATAAACGTGTCGCTATCTATCGACTTTTTTAAACTGTCTATCCAACCGAAACAAAGGGCCTCATCTACAGCTTCGCTCCAGGTAATGCTGGGCAAACCTGATCCCTTCTTGCTATAAACAAGCCAAACCGACGATTTAGAATCGTGATGCTCCATCAGCCAGTTCCGCCATTCTTCAATGCTGCCTGGACGAAAAGTTTCTATATCCTTTATTTTGTTTTCCGCTATTTCGCAATCCATAAAATAATTTTCCTGAACAGATTGTACATCAATTATTTAAACTATGCAGCAAATTTAGCAGGTAGAGTGACAACCCTATGGCAGTGGCGATTTTAAACTTCTTTAGAATTCTTCACTACGGCTACGGTAACCATCAATTGCCCTACATGGCGCATGGTATGCTCTGCCGCATGGAACAACAAGCCGATAACAGTTGAAGGGAGTCCGGCGCGACCTACGCCTCTATAATCGGGCAATGTGCTTGCATCTGTACTTTTGATCTGCGCTAATGCAAAATCTACCTGTTTGTTGAAACGGTTAACAAGGTCTGCCACGGTATATCCCGCTGCCGAATCTTTACCCTCTTCAGCCAACTGGGCAAACTGAAATTCAGAAAGACCTTCTGCCCTGGCATAAGTAAATACCCGATCAAGCACTCCACTTAAATGCTGAAGATGAAAACCTGTAGATGCCATTCCGGCGGGGCGTTGCCAAAGCAGTTCGATTGGGAATTCGACCATATACTCATTAATCTCTTCTCTTGCTTGTAATAAGGCATGTGCTACCGGCTGTAACATCGGAATAATTTCAGGCAGTGGCCCTCTTTGCCAAACTTCTAATTGTTGCGCCATTAATATTTATTTTTAAAATTTTAAATCAGATTTAAAGAAACCATTACCTTAATTAAAACAATTTTCATTCAGCTTGAGGCAGCTCTCCTTCTTTATCTGGATAATACAGGTGTACATCCTGACGTGGAAAAGGAATGGAAATATTATTGGCTTTAAATGCTTCCGAAATGGCTACAATCAGATCGCTTCTAATCGCATGGGCCTCGCGAATGTGTTTCGCCCAGAAAAAAATCTTTAAATCGATGGTACTTGCGCCAAACTGCTCGTACTGGACCAATGGTCCCGGGTTTTTATTTATCCGTTGTTCTGCGTCTAAAACCTCGCCGATTACCCTTCTGCATTTCTCTAAATCGGCATCGTAGGCAATGCCGAGCACTATGGCCACTCTTTTACGGTTACCGGCCAGCGACCAATTAACCAGGTGCGAATTTAAAAGATCTCCATTGGGCATTACCACATCGGCACCATCCCAGGTAGAAATCACACTACTTCTAAAACCGATCGATTTCATCGTGCCTCCCTGGCCATCAACATCAACGATATCGCCAACATTTACCGGCTTTTCAAAAGCAATAATCAGCCCGCTTACCAGGTTATTCACCAATGTTTGCAAACCGAAACCAATACCCACACCAAGTGCTCCAAGTACGATAGTAATTCTATCCATTGGAATGCCCGCAGCTGCAATCGCTAAAAACAAGCCAATGCCCAGGATAAAAATCCTGACCAATAAAATCCAGCTGCCAAGTCCCCGTTTTTGATGTTTATCTTTATCAACTGCCAAATGCTCATCAGACGCGAAGAATGAAACAATTTTAGATACCAGTACCGAAATAGCCATAATGGCCACAAACAGCACTAAACCATTAATACTAAAGGTATAATTACCAATCGTTCTATCCTGACTAAAGAAATTACCAAGGGGTTTTGCAAGGTATTCGAAAGCAGGAAAGTTACGGCCCATTAAAATTAACCAGCCAAATACCAGCAATACATAAAGTAGCAGTGGCGCTTTTTTTCCTACACGCTCAAAATTGAGATAGAAAAGTTTCTTATCCTGAACAGTATATACATCAAATGCCAATAACAAACCTTCATTTATAAACCTGACTACCCATAAAAAAAGAATAGCTACAACCACATTAAGGTAGCCGCCAATAAAAAGTGTTTTTGCAAGATTATAACGGCCAAATATATTGGCAAAAACAGCAAATAACTCGAGCAGAACCATAAAACCTATAGCGTACATAATCCATTTCTCCCTGAGCTCCTGCTGTTTTTTCTGTGTCAGGATAACAAGGCCTGATATTACACCTATAACTGCTGCAATTAATATAAACCAACGTTCTGTTCTGGAAGCTTGCAAAATCAAATTATCAGCAGCAGCCAAAATAAAAAACAACACCATAATGCCCCATACGCGAAGCCAATATTTTGAAATATATCCTTTAAAAATGATGGTGAGACAAACACACGAGATTAGCCACAGCACCACATTGAGAATAAATGGAGGTGATAAAAAGATAAACTGAAAGAGGCTGAGCACTAATAATATTGCTGATGCCAGCGGGTAACGTAATACAAGCTGACCCTCAAAATCCGCTTTTAAAAGTTCCCTTGAAGTGTATATCCGCTTTAGCGAGCGAAGGTATATATACGAAATGACCATTAACACAAACAATATGAACAGTTTGCCCGAATTGTTTTCCGAATAAAAACCAAGCGTAAGCAGGCCTTTTATTTTAGAGAAGTTTAAAATTTCGCCAAATGGCCTATAAAAACCTGCCGGCTCCCAAATATTGCCGAAATCACGTGCAAAAGCATTATAAGCCATTTTACGTTGATAAACCTCAATTTCATCAAGACCTATCTGAAGGCTTGACACTTCTAAATTGATGTGATTGAGAAGTGTTTGGATATTTCCACTGGCCCGTTTAAGAGCAGTATCAATAGGTGCTATTTCGTAGGCAACAACCGCAATTTTTTTTAGGTAGCCCATCAATTCTAAAGAATCTGATGGAAACTTAAACAGTGCAGGCATACTCGAAAGAGAATCTAAACGATAGCGAAAATTATTGAGCTCCTGTTGCCGCAAATCAAGGCCTGTTTTCCTTACTTTGGCTTTATTAAGCAGTTCATTTATGATCTTTGATGTAGCGGTAAGGTTTCTAAAAGTTTGAGCGGTTCCTTTATTGGTAAAAACACCATCTTTGGCAAGCATAAAATCTTGCTTTATCTGATCCAATTCGGCTTTTGTTCCTACAGTATCCACACTTGTTTTCAGATACATTTTTGCTTTTTGCATCACCATTCTGATTTCATCGAAGATTTTGGTCTGCGCCAGTATAGCTTTATCGGCTTCAAATTCGCCTTTGCTCTTTATAGCAGACCTACGGCCAAATTCCTGCATTTTGGCTACGAAGCCTTTTTTGGTGCTATCTGTTAATGCACCAAGTGGCGTACTATCTTGTTTTTGAGCCCTAGCGGCAAAACAGATCAGCAGGAAAACACCCACCAACAAATAAATACGATAAATTTTCAAAGGCATAAGCAAAATGAACTTAATCAATATTACTGAAAATGCCCCGCAATTCAAACAGCGAAGCCATTAAACACTGCGCTTACAACGAAACGGTAAGGCCAAAGTTCCAGCCTAGCCAACCTTCTGCACCGTTTTTAAAATGATTACTCCAGCCAGGTGCCAATTCCTTTTTATAATTTTCGCCAGAAATGGCTTCTCCCTTCACGTAATACGAATAGGCAGGTCCGGCAAAAATAGCAAGCCTCGATAAAGCGTTAAACTGCAGGTATGCCTGTAGCCTGTAGAGGTTGTTTGCTTCTTCAACATTACCGAGATATATGGATTGGATGGTTCCTTCGGCAGCGATAGCAAAACGTTTGTTTAAAATAAAATCATGACCAAGGCCTAATCCAAAAGTAAATGCCCGGGCAGTATCTGAAAAATTTTTACCCGCAATTAATAAGGTGTATAATTTGGCATTTCCGGTCTTAAAAGCGATATTGGTATTAATTACCTCGTTGTTATATACTGTTATCTTACGGTAGCCATTATTGGATAGGTTGATCAACCCGATACTGATACCCGATGATGAATCGGCCAGATTTACCACGCCCAGTTGAAAACCATCCATGTTTTTAGCATGGTTTACCAATCCGGCAAGCTGCATACCTTTTAAACAGCCTGAGGTTTTATTCAATACACCTGCCAGCTGAACCCCTGTGGTATTTTTGCTCACATTAATCAGTCCGGCTACCTGCGCTCCTTTAACATCTTTGCCCGCAAAATTGCCCACCCCGGCCAATTGTACTCCTCTAACCTTACTTTCTACCCTATTTAATAAACCGGCCACCTGCAAACCATCTACATTCATATTTACATCGTTGTAGGCGCCCGAAAATTGGGTGCCTTTTACTGATCCGCCCACTACATTGAACAAACCTGCTACCTGAATCTTTTTAATATCGCCTTTGGTTAAATTAAACGCACCCGCTATTTCAAAGCCATTTGTTCCGGCAGTATAACCACCAAGTATATTTAAAGATGCCTTGTTTACTACACTAGAACTCATACTGCCATGCGAACTTAAGCCAGGGGTAAACGATGCCTGAAAAGGTGTCTGCGCCAAAAAATCAGGAATATTCAGATTTTGGATGCGTTGCTTTGAGGAGAGCAAAAAACGCCATATTCCGCGCCCTCCAAAAGTGTTGGTGAAAAATGCGCCTTTCTCTTTATCCGGATCTTCATATTTCTCAGGCTTTATATTGATATCAGCCAGAAAAACCAGGGCTGTATCGCGATAGGTTTCTTTACTTGCTGTTAAAATTACGGCACTGTGCTCGCCTCTAAAACGCAATGTAAAATAACCATTGTTATCCGTAAGCGCAGCCTGAAGCAGTTTTTTTTCGTAAACACTGGCCTGTTTAACTTTATTGCCTGTTCTGGTATCAACCACGTAACCGCTTATCGCATATTCATTGTCGCCATTGGCAATGTGCTCTGCTTCTATTGTTAAATGATTTACGGCATAGCGAAGAATAATGTATTCGGCATTTTCTTTATAATCTACCTTACCATCAAATAGCTGATCTAAAACCTCGCGCAGCGGAACATTTTTCACATTCAGGCTCACCAGGCTATCCTGCCTGAACAGCACACCATTATAAGAAAAATAGAATCCACCAGCTTTGCTGATCATCTGCAAAACATTGCCAACCTTTTCCTGCTTAACATTTAAGCTTACTCCTTTGGATAAATTCCTTCTATAATCGACTGTGGTAACCTGTGCAGTACAATAGCCCGAAATAAAGAGTAATAAAATAATTAGTCTGGTCTTCATTATTTTTTAGCAGACAACAAAATGGTATTGCCGTTACGGGATAACTGTAAATTTAAGGTTTGGCAGATAATTTCAAGGTTCTGGTTTATCGACCCCATTTTTAAAGTGGTATTGATGGTTAAACCTTTAATCTTTTCATCCAAAGTGATGTTGCTTCCATAAGCCTCATTCAAAGTAATCACCAGTTTGGATAAAGGAATATTATTCGCCTGAAACAGATTGCTACGATAATAGTTATAAAGCTGATCGGTGCTTTGTTCTTTTACCAGTTTACGGGTACTGCCGTCGATGTGGACTTTTTCGCCCTTATAAAGCTTAATTTCATCATTGGCCATGCGAACCTTCACAATTCCGGTTTCTACGTTAATTTCAGTATCCTTTTTTATATGCTTAATATTGAAGGAGGTACCCACTACTTCTACACTTATCTGTTCGATATCGATTACAAAAGGATGTGTTTTATCTTTGGCTACATCAAAAAACACGTCACCTTGTTCCAATTTCAGTTTTCGGTTGTTTTTAAAGTTAGCGGCATAGCTTATTTTGGTATTCTTGTTTAAGGTCAGCGCCGATCCATCAGGCAAGGTTTCGGTACGCACCTGGTAAGTAGCGGTGAGTTCGGTATATTTTCCGGGGCCGTATAAACTATATGCCATCCATCCGCCAACGGCAATAAACAATACCGCAGCTATCCTTAGCCAAACTTTAGCCACATTTAACCGCTTAATGTTGCTGCCATGTGGTTTTAAATCTGCTCTTCTCGCCTTAAAACTTGCCCATGCCTGCTCTTCATTCCTTTTATTTTCATTTTTTAGGGTGTTGCTTACCTGCCAGATGGTTTCTAACTGCGTAAAATGCTTTTTATTGGCTTCAGCAGCGTCTAGCCACTTTTCTACCTTTTCATTTTCTTCTATAGAACTTTCTTTTAGAAGAACCTTTATCAATAATTCATCAGTCATGCGCTTTCTTCTAATTAAAAAAATCGTTGTAATACCATAATCCGAGTAAAATAAACACCAGGAAATCAGCCAGTTTTAGTCTTAAAATCCTTAAAGCCTTCCCCATCTGGTTTTCTACCGTTTTGATTGATAGACCTAAATGATCGGCAATTTCGCGGTATTTCAATTCTTCGAACCTGCTCATTTGGAAAATGGTGCGGCACTGCGCTGGTAAATGGTTCAGGGCATCTCTTAAATGCTGCTGTAGTTCTGTAAACTCTACTTTTGCAGTGGCAGCTTCATGTTCTGTATTCATGGTGTGTACCGTAAATTCCTGGTATTTGCTTTTGGTTTTTTCCTGTTTAATATAGTTTAAACTATCGTTGTAAACACATTTGTAGAGGTATGCTTTTATAGATTGTATTTTAAGGCTTTCTCTTTTTTCCCAAAACTTTAAGAACATTCCCTGTACAATTTCTTCAGCAACATCTTCATCCTTTAAAATCACCTGAGCATAAGCGTGCAGCGCGTTGTAATGCGTTTTGAACAAATATTCAAAGGCGGCATCATCATGGTATTGATCAATAATTTCGGAAGCTGCTGCTGTTAATTCCACTGGTTTAATTGTAGTCAAATATATATGTTTATTAATTATCGAATTTTGAATAAGGGAATGACTGAAGGATGGAATGATAGAATGACCGAATGTTAGCTGGTGCACAAATTCAATCATTCAAAACTCACTCATTCAATCATTTATCTTAAAAACTAATGGCCAAACCACCTGTATAGCCTAAAAATAGGGCATGTAAGGTATTATCTTTCCTATCCCAGCTTTTTACATAGTGTTTCTGTAGGGTTTTTCCCTCTTCGGTATTGGTTGATACAAAATTGAACGATGGGCCTGCAAAAAGTTCTAAATTTTGGCCTATCCTAAGCGATGGCAGTAACTGAAAGGTAGATTTGAAATAATTGCCCCGTTTAAAGTTTTGCAATGAACTCCCGGTAAGCTCTGCATTTAACCTAAAGTGTTCTGATTGAAAAAAGTGAGCACCTAAACCAGCTTCGAAAGCATAAACTTCATCTTTATTTTTAAAGTTATAACCAGCGCCGATAATACCGTATAATACTTTTCCGCCCGATCTGAATGTGGCCATGGTCGTTAAATTCTGGTTGGTAGTTAAAGCAATGCTTTTTTCGCCGTTTTTAACAATATTGATAATCCCGATTGGATAATCACTGCTATCGGCCACGTTAATAAAACCAGCAAACTGAACGCCTTTAACTTTCTTTGCCACATTGATAAAACCTGCAATTTGCGATCCTTTTACATTGCCTGCTTTATTCATAAAACCTGCAACCTGCACGGCAGAAACATTTTTCGAAGTCCAGTTTATAAAACCAGCTACCTGAGCACCGCTATTTTCTTTTGAGATATTGGCGAAACCGGCAATAGCGGCCCCATTCCCTCCCCCATAAGTATTGATAAAACCTGCAAACTGTGCTCCACTTGCTTTGCCACCAATGTGGTTAGAAAAACCTGCGAACTGTGTACCGCTTGTATTTTTATGCACGATATTGGAAAGGCCTGCGAATGAGATTCCCTTTTCTGCTGCCGAAACGCCAACCAAAGCGTTTAAAGAAAATACATTTGTATCTAACGCTGCATGCGTTCCGTTTGTGCTTACCGGGTATACAAAGCCAATATTTACTTTGTCTTTTTTGCTTTCTTGTGCAAAACCATTTAAGCCAATGATCAATAATATTGCTAAACCCAATGCTTTAACACCAAATGCTTTTTTGAAGTTAATGCTTGTTGCAAAGCTGTTTTTAATTTTTGTTGAAGTTGTGTCCATTTCTGTCTAATTTTAAAATGAGACAACAAACACGACACTTACCCCTATGTGCAGCAAAAAAATATTTCTTTGCACGCCAATATTATTGAAAGTTTTTTTTTAGCAGCTAAAAATGATAAATTAAAAGTTCACTAGCATGTTTATAAACGCCCAGATCAGCTATAATATACTACAATATCGATCTCACTAAACCGCCTTCTACCCTAATGGCAGCTCCATTGGTTCCGGAGGCTAACGGACTTACATAAAAAGTAACTGCGTTTGCAATTTCACTCACATCAAGAAAACGTTGCAGTAAGGAAGTGGGCCGCATGTTCTTAAAGAAATCGGCTTCTACCTCAGCAATAGTGATGTTTCCATTTTTGGCTAAATCTTCGATAAAAACACCTACCCCTTTTGATTTGGTAGGGCCGGGCAAAATTGAATTGACAGTTACCCCGGTACCTTGGGTTAATTCTGCTAAACCACGGCTAACCGCCAGCTGTGCAGTTTTAGTCATGCCATAGTGGATCATTTCATCGGGGATAAACACTGCCGATTCGCTGGAGATAAAAATAATCCTGCCCCAATTTTTCTTTAACATTTTAGGGAATAGCTGCCGCGATAATCTGATTCCGCTCATTACGTTAACTTCGAAAAACCTAAACCAATCTTCATCACTGATCTTTTCAAAAGCTTTAGGTTCAAAAATGCCTGCATTATTGATCAGTATATCTATCTCTGGAAGTTTATCGATCAGGTTATTTACCTCATCGGCTTTCGAAAAATCAGCAGCTATTCCTGAAATAAATTCGTTCCCGGCAATACCTTGCAACGATTTTACTGCTTCATCTACACTGCTTTGCGACCGGCCATTGATAATTACTTTTACACCTTCTTTTAACAAACTTTCGGCAATTGCGAATCCGATCCCAGCGGTAGAGCCGCTTATAAAAGCCGTTTTATGCTTTAACTGTAAATCCATTTTTTCTTTTTAAATAATGTTTATCATAAATAATTATTGCCCTAGGGTTATACAAACTGAACAATTTTTTGGGTAAAAAGTGTCATAGTAATATGCTAAAATGAATGGCAAGACTACAAGACTCGGGTATTGCTTTGAACAGGGACAGTTTAAAACAAGATATGCCAAAATAGCCTCCCTTATCAACTTCCCATAAACATATTTTCTTATCCGTAAACGTATCCCTGATCTGTGAGTTGATTAACGTTTAAGTGAAGATAATAACTAACTATTGATCTGCCTTCTGATCCTGGATAAAGATTGTGGTGTGATGCCCAAATAAGAAGCTACATCCGTTAATGATACGCGTAGGGCAATGTCGGCCTGACGGGCAACAAACAACCTATATCTATTGGCAGAATCCTGCCCCAAATAGGCATTTCGGATATTGATCTTGTCTATTAAAGCTTGTTGTGTAATCTGATCAATAAGTGTTTTAAGATATGGTACCTGTTCGTAAAGTTTCAAAAGTGTTGTTCTGTTAATACCTAAAACCTCACAATTGCAGGCAGCTTGTATACACTCTTCTGCTGGTATCTGCTTCTGGAAACTATTCAATATCGTACAAAATTGATTTTCTTTTAAAAAGTAATGGGTCACTTCATTCCCCTTTTCATTTCGGATAACGATCCGGAGTACGCCATCGACAATAAAAAAAAGTTCTTTACTAATACTGCCTGGCTGTGAGAGCGCTTCTCCTTCTTTAAACATTTTGGGATTAAAGGCTTCCAAGATATACTGTTCTTCTGCTGCCGAAATTTGATGGTAAAGTTTCAGGTAGCTGATAAGTTTGTTCGGCATTGGGATTTATATATGGTACAGAATTGAGTTGAACAAAAATACAAGCTCAGACCGTTTTTACCAATTGGTAAGTGAATTGGTCGTTGATATCTCAAAATTTGCACTTCAATTTACAACATCATGAAAATAAAAGCAAATGAATTTACACTGAAAGGAAAAACAGTGATCATACTAGGTGGAAGCTCAGGCTTAGGTTTTGCAACCGCACAGGCCGCAGCGCACGATGGTGCAAAAGTGATAATTGTTTCCGGTAATGAAAACAGGATTAATGAGGCGTTAAAATCCTTACCCGAAACCTGCAAAGGCTTTGCTGTAGATCTGAGTAAAGAAGAAAACATCAAACAGTTTTTTAATTCAGTCGAACCTTTCGATCACCTGGTATATACCGCAGGCGAAAATCTGGTATTGAACACGATTAATGAAACTGACCTCGATGATGCCCGTCAGTTTTTTACATTAAGGTATTGGGGTGCTTTTGCTGCAGTTAAATATGCAGCAAAGAAAATTAAGGCAGGCGGTTCTATTAATTTAACAGGAGGTATTGCCAGCCCAAGACCAAGTACCGGCTGGGGCGTAGCGGCCAGTATTTGTGGCGCCATGGAAGGCTTTACCCGTGCAATGGCTGTAGAACTAGCCCCAGTACGTATAAATTCGGTATCGCCGGGTGTGGTTAAAACCAATTTGTGGAATAGCATGAGCAATGAGGATAGAAATAACCTCTATGCTGGTGTAGGTGAACGTTTACCTGTAAAGCGCGTTGGAGAAGCCGAAGATATTGCGCAGGCATTTTTATACACCATGAAACAACAATACGGCACAGGGCAAGTAATTGTGGTAGATGGTGGTTCGGTATTGGTGTAAGCCACAATGAAGAAATCGTCATTTCGATCGGCTTGTAACGCAGTCTAGAAACCAGTTAGTGCTTAGCGAAGCTAAATCTACTGAGATCTCCCATTTCATTACTTTTAATCCAATAGCTCTAGGATCGAGATGACGACTTTCTGCAACTCCAAAATATCATGCAATTTGCCGTTTTAATGCTTTAAGTTGGGTGGCCAATAATACGCCTCCAAGAGCAGCGGTGAGAAAAATGCCTTCAAAAATCAACAATCGTTTTTTCTTTTTAAAGCCGCGGTAAAAGGTATGTGCTGCAATAACCCCCAGGCCAACAAATTCTATATCGCTTTGTACCCTTTTCGATGAATCTTTACTTTTAACCAGCACAATGCGCAATAATTTATCAATTAAACTGATGTTTTTAGAAACACCTTTTCTAATCTGTGCCTTACTTGCCGAAGCGCCCAATTTCTTAGCTGCAGTTTGTAATCCTGTAGTGGTGATCTCGTTAATCAAATGTGTTTTAGTATCGTTTTTTTCCATATCGCTTTCAGTAGGTTCTATTATTTCAACCCAATTTAAAAGGATATGGTTTTGATTATTTGAGAATGATGTAGACAGCCATTGTTATTTAAGAGAGAATTACCAGATCGATGTCTTTCATTGCCAGGTTTTTCAATAAACCATTAAAAACCGCCGTACGCAGAATGACCTGAAAAATATTAAGATGGGGTTTCCCGATGCAAATGGTGGTAACTTCTTTCTCATTGGCAATATCGATGATGGTTCTGGTAATCGCATTACTCTTTACTTTGATCACCTCGGCCCCAAGCTCGGTAGCCAGTTTAAAATGATTAATCAAATGGCGTTGTTTGTCTAGTTTAATACGCTCCATGCTTTCACTATCACTCTGCACATACAACACAATCCATGGCGATCGGTAATAAGAAGCCAATCTTGCTGTTTTCCTGATCACTACCCCTGCAGTCTCGGCATTAGAAGAAATACAGGCTAAAAAACGTTCGGGCCGAAGTTTGATTGATTTTGGGATTTCGGTCTGAATTTTCCGTTCTACCTGGTGCACCACCTCTTTTAAGGCCAGTTCGCGCAGCTGAAGAATTTTATCGGACTGAAAAAAATTGCCAAGTGCCCTTTCGATTTTCGATTGATCGTAAATTTTGCCTTCTTTAAGGCGGGTAACCAATTCGTCAGCGGTAAGGTCGATGTTCACGATTTCATCGGCTATCTCCAATATCTTATCCGGGATACGTTCGGTAACAGCAATACCTGTAATCTGCTCAATTTCTTCATTGATGCTTTCCAGGTGCTGAATATTTACGGCCGAGATCACGCTGATCCCTGCTTCGAGCAGGTCGAAAACATCTTGCCAGCGTTTGGTATTTTTGCTGCCCTCGGCATTGGTATGGGCAAGTTCATCAACAATAACAATCTCAGGATGGCGGTTCATAATCCCTTTCAAATCCATCTCTTCGATTTCCTTACCCCGATAAAAAATTTTCCTTCGTGGAATAATTGGAAGGCCTGCAACAAGGGCTTCTGTTTCTGCCCTTTTATGGGTTTCAATATAGCCGATACAAATGTCTACTCCATTCCGCAGCAGCGCATGAGATTCCTGGAGCATCCGGTAACTTTTGCCCACACCGGCACTCATGCCGATATAGATCTTGAGCTTTCCGCGCCTGGATTTTTTAACCAGATCCAAAAAATGCCTGACCGACTCTTCTTTTTGTTCTTCTTCCATGATGTTTTACCAGGTAACAGTCATTATTCCTTTTTCTATCAATATGGTGATGGCAACAATCATAACAAGGGTAAATAATACCATCGTAAATTTAAGCGAAATCTTTCTGGAAAGCAGTTTAAAGTATTTTTCCGTAGCATAACTTTTTTTGATGGCAGATGTTTTTTTCCTTTTTAATGAGCTTAATTTTCTCATCATTAACATTCCAAAGAATGCTAAAAACAGACTGAACAATATTTCTATGTAAGGATGCATTGTTTTTAATATTAAAAATCATTAATCTGTCATGTTGAGCCTGTCGAAACGCTTTACCATACATTTCGGTTAGTACTTCGACAGGCTCAGGATGACAAAACTAAAGCGTAATCGTCATTCCCGCACAGGCGGGAACCACCAAGTGCTCAGCGAAGCTAATCTAACACACCATACATTAGCATTAAGATTCCCAATCAAGTTGGGAATGACGACCTGAATCTTCCTAAAACGAAACCGCTATACTCGCTGTAAGGGCTGCGTTCGCATTTACCGCGGCGCCTTCTCTTGCAAATATTTTATCTTTACTATCGTAGGCTTTTCCTTCCAATCTGATTACTGCATTTGCTATGGGCGAATAATCAAGATTTAGCGAATAACCCTTGGTTTTAAAACCTTCTGGCGTTCCGGTTGCAATAAAAATTCCGTTTTTATCTTCATAGTATTCGAATCTTCCGGCAACTGCCCATTTTGGTGCAAATTTATATTGTAGTATTGCTACGGGTGAGATCACCTCGTTTTTATCATCACTTCCTTTTTGTTTCTGCTGGGTTCCATAGTCGAATCCAAGGGTTACGCCAAATTTATCGGTAAGTTGAAAGATACCATAAACGTTGTGGTAAAATCTATTTACCCTAACCGAATCAGCACCTTCTGTTCCAAGATAATTGCTGTAGTTTACCGTGATTTTATCAGTCGGTTTCCAGGTGAGTTGCAGTCCACCGGCAGGTTTATCATTCCCGTTTTGGCGGCTAATGCGCTGCCATCCGTTAAGGTAAAGTGCTGTTGCTGTAAATTTGCCATCCTTAGTACCATAAGTAACTTTCGCACCCGACTCGTAATAAGGGGTATTCTCTGAAGAAATATTCCTGGTGAGTACCCAACAGTCTTTCGAAACCGCACCTTCAAAACCAATATGCGAAGAAAAGATTCCGGCGTCAATCCAAAGGTTCTCTGATTTCGATAATTTTACGCCTGCATTGGCCTCGAAGATATTTTTTAATACCCCAGGTTCGGCAGCAAGATTGGCATTGGCATAAGTTCCAGCCATTACCGCTAAGTTTGCGCGGATATTTCCACTGTCATACGCAGCTTTAATAAATCCAAGGTTCAGGTTAACTTCGTTTGCACGGTTATGTGAATAAATAAACCCTGGGCGGTTATGGTCGGCCGGTTTGTTGAAATCGTATCCATAATAAGCCTCAAGATAACCTGTTACTTTAATTTTTGGTTCATCCTGTGCTTTCGCGAAAAATGTAGTGGTAAGTGTAGCGGCAAGTAATAATAATTTTTTCATCTGTATTCTATTTATTTTTATCTGATTGTTTTTATTGGGTAAAGCATGAGGCCCTTTTTTTATGTTTTGGGCCAAATGCATCGCTATTATTATTGTTTTGGGATATTGTTTTTGTTAAAGCTCCCTCGTTTTCGTCATTGCGAGGAAGAATGACGAAGCAATCTCTTTTGCTATCATAAGCTTTCAATATAGATTGCTTCAACCAATGAAAAATTGGTTTCGCAATGACGACTTTGGGAGGAAAGCTTCAATTAAAGTTCATCAAGGGCAAGGTTTAGTTTCAACACATTTACCGATGAAGGACCAAAAACACCCATGAATGGCTTAAGGGTATTCATCGCAACAAGTTTTTTTACTTTTTTCTCATCTATATTTCTGGCTTTTGCCACCCTCTGGATCTGAATGGCAGCACCTTGCTCAGAAATATTTGGATCAAGCCCGCTTCCTGATGCAGTAACCATATCGGCTGGAATATCTGATTTTTTGATACCTGGATTGTATTTCAACAAAGTATCGATACGCGACTGTACCTCTTTTAAATAGTCGGGGTTAGACGGGCCTTTGTTAGAACCTGCAGAACCCGCTGCATTGTAAGCAACTGCCGATGGTCTTCCCCAGAAATATTCTGGTTTGGTAAAAGATTGGCCTAATAGCGCATAACCTACTGTTTTACCATTTTTGGTAATTTTTTCTCCTCCACCTTTTCCGTTAGACATTTTGCCTATAAAGGCCACAGTGATTGGATATACTACGCATAACAGTACCAATAGGACTAGGGTTAAGCGGATGGATTGAATAATGTACTTTTTCATTTTATTTTTATTTTTATTTCTTTTGTTCGATTCGTCATTCCCAACTCGATTGGGAATCTTAAAGCTCTTGCATTACGATTCCCGCCTGCGCGGGAATGACGAACTCTCTTATACAAATAAGCCGACCAATAAATCGATTATTTTAATCCCAATAAATGGGGCTACTACCCCACCAATGCCATATATAAACAGGTTTCTGCGTAATAAAGCAGTTGCGCCGATAGGTTTGTAAGCCACACCTTTTAATGCTAACGGGATCAGGATCGGGATAATGATGGCGTTAAAAATTACTGCCGACATGATGGCTGATTCTGGTGAGTGCAGGCCCATAATGTTCAGGCTTTGCAAGGCAGGAATGGAAGCAATAAACAATGCCGGAACAATGGCGAAATACTTGGCCACATCATTCGCAATGGAAAAAGTAGTCAGTGTACCGCGCGTAATAAGCAGTTGTTTACCGATTTCTACGATCTCGATGAGTTTAGTAGGGTCGTTATCCAAATCGACCATATTACCTGCCTCTTTTGCAGCCTGCGTTCCACTATTCATGGCTACACCAACATCGGCCTGTGCCAAGGCAGGTGCATCATTAGTCCCGTCCCCCATCATGGCTACCAGTTTACCTAGGGTCTGTTCGTCTTTGATGTAGTTCATTTTATCCTCGGGTTTGGCTTCAGCAATAAAATCGTCAACACCAGCTTTCTCAGCAATATATCTAGCAGTCAATGGATTATCACCAGTAACCATCACAGTTTTCACACCCATTTTCCTTAAACGTTCGAAACGTTCGCTGATACCAGGTTTAATAATATCCTGTAGTTCGATTACGCCAAGCGCTTTTTCATTTTCAGATACGACTAGCGGCGTTCCTCCATTGGTCGCAATGGCTTTCACATGATTTTCGATATCGGAAGGAAAAATATTTCCTGCTTTTTCGACAATATTCCTGATCGAATCGAAAGCGCCTTTTCTAATTCTTCTTCCATCAAGGGTGTCTAATCCACTTGAACGGGTTTCTGCAGTAAATTTGATAAACGTAGATCCCTCGGGTGTGCCGACAGATTTAATACCCTGCTCTGCAGCCAGTTCGATGATTGATTTCCCCTCTGGGGTTTCATCGGCCAAAGAACTTAGCACACAGGCATCGGTAAAAGCTTTGATGTTTACACCTGCAGTTGGATAAAAATTGGTCGCTTTACGGTTACCAATGGTGATGGTTCCGGTTTTATCTAAAAGCAATACATCAATATCACCCGCAGTTTCTACCGCTTTACCCGATTTGGTAATTACATTGGCTCTTAGCGCCCTGTCCATTCCGGCGATACCAATTGCAGATAAAAGTCCGCCAATGGTGGTTGGGATCAGACATACAAACAGCGAGATCAGCGCGGCAATGGTAATCGGTGTATTGGCATAATCGGCAAAAGGTTTAAGCGTTACACATACAATGATAAACACCAGGGTAAAACTGGCCAATAAAATGGTTAAAGCAATTTCGTTTGGTGTTTTCTGGCGCGATGCACCTTCAACCAAAGCAATCATCTTATCTAAAAAGCTTTCTCCGGGAGCTGTGCTCACCTGAACTTTAATCTCATCAGATAAAACTTTTGTACCGCCTGTTACTGAAGATTTATCACCTCCGGATTCGCGTATTACAGGAGCAGACTCGCCGGTAATGGCCGATTCATCAATGGTGGCAATACCTTCAATAATTTCTCCATCAGTTGGAATGGTATCGCCTGTTTCGCAAATAAATACATCGCCTTTTTTTAACTGGTTGGATGAACGGATTTCGATGGTTCCGTTAGCCAAAAGTACTTTTGCAGGTGTTTCTTCCCTTGTTTTACGAAGACTGTCGGCCTGAGCTTTTCCTCTTGCCTCCGCAATAGCCTCGGCGAAGTTTGCAAACAACACGGTAAGCAAAAGCACTAAAAAGATGAAGAAATTGTATAATGGCGATCCTTGCCCACTGTGGCTAAAAGAGTATACGGTAACATACGCCATTACCAGTGTTCCGATTTCGACGGTAAACATAACGGGATTACGGACCATTACCCTTGGGTCAAGCTTGATGAAAGATTGTTTTAGCGCGGTCTGCACCAAGGCAGGTTCGAACAATTTATTATTGGGTTTCATTTTCTTTTAATTTATTTATTGATTGTCATCCTGAGCTTGTCGAAGGACCTTTGATGAATGCATTTCGACTATTTGTCCCGATTTTTTATCTGAAGGCTCAAAGTGACAACTCTCATTTATTTAAGCATGGTAAAATATTCCGCCAACGGTCCTAAAGCCAAGGCAGGGAAATAAGAAAGTGCATTTAACACTATAATAACCGCAAAAGTCATCAGGGCAAAGGTTTTGGTATCTGTTTTAAGCGTACCAGCCGATTCAGGAATGAATTTTTTAGCGCCTAGTAATCCAGCGATGGCAACAGGCCCGATAATCGGTAAAAAACGGCCTAGGAAAATCACAATACCGGTAGATAAGTTCCAGAAAATATTGTTATCTCCCAATCCTTCAAACCCAGAGCCGTTGTTGGCGTTAGATGAAGTCATTTCATAAAGCATCTCAGAGAATCCATGGAAACCAGGGTTATTGAGCCAGTTTTTAGGTTGCACTGCCCAAGCTGCATCACCATGGCTAGTAAAGATATAACTGGCGATCGCAGTTCCCGAAAGGATCAAAAACGGACTTAACAAAGTGATAATAGCCGCAATCTTAATCTCTCTGGCTTCTACTTTATGCCCAAGAAACTCCGGCGTTCTGCCCACCATCAAGCCTGAAATAAATACAGCAACAATCAGGTATATGAAGTAATTTAATAAACCTACGCCGCAGCCTCCGTAGAATGAGTTGATCATCATTCCAAGTAATTGCCATGTGCCTGACATTGGCATGGTACTATCATGCATGCTGTTTACCGAGCCGGTAGAAATAATTGTCGTCACAGTTGCCCAGTAAGCAGAGGCAGCCGGACCGAAGCGGACCTCTTTTCCTTCCATTGCGCCTGTTGTTTGCGAGATACCCATTTTGGCCAGTGCCGGATTACCGCCCAGCTCTGAGCTAAGCATAGGTAAAAGCAACATGAACAAACCAATGGTCATAACCCCAAAAATGGTCCAAGCTAGTTTTTTCCTGCGGATAAAATAACCAAATGCAATTACCATTGCAATAGGAATAATTACCTGCGCAACCAGCTCAACCATATTGGTAAAGTAGCTTGGGTTTTCAAATGGATGTGCCGAATTGGCTCCGAAATAACCGCCACCGTTAGTACCTAAGTGTTTAATGGCAATCAATTGAGCCGCTGGCCCTCTTGAAACATGTACAGTATCGCCTTGCAGCGAGATAAACTGATCTTTACCCTCATAGCTCGCCGGGGTACCGTTAAAAGTTAAGATTATTGCCATCACAAAAGATAATGGCAATAATAAACGGGTAATTGATTTAACAAAGAATTCCCAAAAGTTGCCAAGTTCTGTTGTTGTTTTATCTCTAAAAGCTTTGAAAAGGACCACCGCAGCCGCTATACCTGTTGCAGCGCTTACAAACTGAAGAAACATCAGTACGTATTGCTGAGTGAGGTAACTTACGCCACTTTCGCCCGAATAATGCTGCAGGTTACAGTTGGCAACAAAGCTGATAATGGTGTTGAAGGCCAGATCTGGCGTCATCGCAGGGTTGCCATCCGGGTTGAATGGGAGTTTATCCTGGAAGATGAGTACAAAAAAACCGTAAAACAACCACAGTATATTAATGGTAAGCAGTGCTTTTAACTGCTGTTTCCAGTTCATCTGTTCTTTAATGTTGATTCCGGAAAGCTTGTAAATACCAGTTTCCAATGGCTTTAAAAAATCTGTCCAGACTTTTTCTCCTGCAAAAACCTTTGCCAGGTATTTACCCAGTGGTATTGCGATGACCAGGGTGAGCAGGAAGGTGGCGATAATGCCTGTTAATTCAGTGTTCATTTTTTGATTTGTTAATTATCCTCCGTAGAGGAGAAAGGATTAAAATTTTTCGGGTTTGATCAGCACGTAGATCATATAGATAAATACGGCGATGGCGATAATGAATAATGCGATCATAATGTTAGATTTTTTCGAACCAGTCGATTGATTTGTAAGTAGCCCAGCAGAGCAGGATGAGGATTAAAAAAATTAGTATTGTCATGATATATTGATTTTACATGCCATTAGCCAACTCTTATACCACAAAAGAAAAACAAACCACAAACAAATGATTTACAATTAGTTATAAATAAAAAGAATTTTTAAATTTAAATTAGACATAAAAAAACCCTTCCATTTTGGAAAGGTTTTTTTCATTTGGGAAGACGATGATATTGTTGTCATCCTGAACTAAGCTCTGATCTTAGCCCTCACTAAGACCCCCACAATTTAATTCCGTGTTCTCCGGGTCTCCGTGGCAAAAACTATAGTCTTAGCGAGACGCTAAGACTAGGAAAGAGCAAAAACTAAATCCCTCCAATCTCTGGTCTTAGCGTCTCGCTAAGACCTCAGAATTAAATTCCATGTTCTCCGGGTCTTCGTGGCAAAAACTATAGTCTTAGCGAGACGCTAAGACTAGGAAAGAGCATCTCGCTAAAACCTCACAATATAATTCCGTGTTCTCCGGGTCTCCGTGGCAAAAACCAAATCTTAGTGAGAAGCTAAGACTAGGAGAGCTCCAAAGTTTCAAGTAAACTGATGTAAATATCAATCCCTTCTTCAATTTCCTCAATGCCAATAAACTCATCGGCAGTATGAGAGCGTGCAGAATTACCTGGCCCCATTTTTACTGAAGGCATATCTAACCAGCCTTGATCGGAGCTTGTTGGCGAAAGGTAAGTTTTCCTGCCAAGCGAAAGTCCGCTTATTACAACAGGATGAAGCATATCGATAAAAGATGGCTTTAATACATTTGGCCGCAAAGTAAAATGACATGAGGTATGATTGACAATGGTATTCACGATTTCTCTTTCGGTATAATTATGGTCGAAACGGATATCTACCGTAAAACTGCACTCAGCCGGAACAATGTTGTGTTGAATACCTGCCCTGATCTCTGTAACCGTCATTTTAACAGGCTGTGGTTGATCGTCCATAATAGGAAACAGATAATTTTTGAACCAGTCGATATCTTTAAGGGCATGGTAAATGGCATTATCGCCTTCCTCTCTAGCCGCATGGCCTGAGCGGCCTTTCGAAACGCAGTCTATTACCATCGAACCTTTTTCGGCAATGGCCATATGCATACCCGTGGGTTCGCCTACAATGGCAAAAGAGATTCCTCTAATTTCAGGTAATATGCTGCGGATGCCCAAGTCTCCCGAGGTTTCTTCTTCTGCAGTTGCCGCAAGACAGAGGTTAAAGGGAAGATCTTTTCGATCATAGAAATACAAGAAAGTAGCGGTTAAAGCCACCAGCGAACCACCCGCATCATTACTACCCAGTCCGTATATTTTTTCATCCTCTATAATCGGACTAAAAGGATCTCTGCTATATTGATCATTAGGTTTAACCGTATCGTGATGAGAGTTTAACAGGATGGTTGGCTTTGAAGTATCCAGGTGTTTATTGTAACACCAGATATTATTGTATTTCCTAAAAGTGTTTATGCCTTGCAGGTTTAAGAAAGATTCGATCTGATCGGCAGTTAGCATCTCATCGCCACTGATAGAAGGAATAGCGATTAAGGAGGAAAGGAGTTCGAGTGATTCCTGGTAGAGGTGGTTAAGGTCAGGACCTTCGGTAAGTTTTATTTTACTGATCGTGTTCATGGTAATGTGATTAGGTATTTTAAGAATAAATAACTTCCTGGTAGAGCTCAGCTTGCTGATAAACCACGGGCTGTGCATCAGCAAAGTATTCCGGATCGAAAAGCATAGCGGTACAGAGGCAATTGCATTTTTTCTTGCGTGTTAAAATATCGTAGTTCACACAGCTTTTGCAGCCTTCCCAGAAATGCTCATCGTGGGTGATCTCGGCAAAACTGACTGGCAGAAAACCAAGTTTGGCATTCATCCGCATAATTGCCGGGCCAGAGGTAATGCTAAAAATTTTCGAATTGGGATACAATCTTCTCGACATCTTGAAGATTCTGTTTTTGATGGATCTGGCTACTCCAGAATTCCTGAATTTGGGTGCAACAATAAGTCCTGAGTTGGAAACGAAACGTTCATTTTCCCAGGTTTCGAGGTAAGAAAAACCTACCCACTCGCCAGTATTAGTTAAAGCAATAACTGCCTTGCCAGCAGCCATTTTCTCAATTACCGAGGCTAAGGTTCTTTTTGCAATACCCGAACCTCTTGCGATAGCTGATTGTTCTGTTTCCTGTATAATTTCTTGTGCGTAATGTGCATCGCCTTGATCAGCAATGCGGACAAAAATGATGTGGTTATCCATTATGATTTAAATTTCATGCCAGGCCAATCACAAAGGGAATGCCCAAACCAGTATTAATAAACAAATAGCAGTTTAAACAATGATAATGGCCTTTATTTTTTTTCTTCGGCTAGCATATTTTGAAAGCACATTACTAAAATGGAAGGGTTAATTTCATTATGGTAAACTATTGCTCCATTTAATAATTCTGAGTATCAACAGGCCGAAAAACCTTATTTGCACATTACACGTATGTTAGTGAACCAAACAGACATATAATGAGAAAGGGCAGGATAATACACATCGATAAATCGGTTGGCTTTGGGTTTATACAAGACGAAAATGAACAGGAAATTGCATTTTGTTTAGCAAATCTTAACGAAAATATTGATACAGGTGACCTGGTAGAATTTAGAATCGAACTAATGGCGCATGGGCTAATGGCCACCAACCTTCGCCTATTATTACTTATTTAAATGCACGTTTTAAAATTATTTTTGTATATTATATATAGCAAGATGATTATTTATCAAAAAAGATCTCTTTTTGAACCTAAAATTTATAACATTATGCCCAATTCTAACAACAGTTCTTTTGTGCAGCCACTTCTCCAGTATATGGAACAATACCATAAACTTTCCAGTAGCCTTATTGCACAGTATGAAAAACATTGCTCATTGGTCATAGTCAGAAAGAATAAACACATTGTTTCCCCTGTCGACAGTAATGCAGCACTTTACTTTGTAAAAAGTGGCATTGTTCGTGGTTTTATAAAAGACCGCGCCAAAGATATTACCACCTGGTTTTGTTTTGGGAATAATATTGTAGGCGCCATTCGTCACCCTGATTTACAAGCTAACCACTCTGTAGAATATTTACAGGCTTTAGAAGATTGCGAATTGATCCGCATTCCTTATACGTTAATCGATTATGCCTACGCTCATTTCGAAGAAGCCAATATTATCGGGCGAAAACTGTTAGCAGTACATTACTATGCTGCATCCGAAAGATCTATCCTGGCCAGAATACCTAATGCGTTGCGTCGGTACCAAAAGCTTGCTGAAAGCGGAAAAATAGACTTAAACAAAATACCGCTCCGCTATCTGGCAAGCTATTTAGGAATGAGATTGGAAACCTTAAGCAGGGTAAGAAGCAAAGAACTGCATAGAACCGAAAATCGAGGCATTCCAGTATCAATAGAAGTGTAATACATTAAACCCCGCAGTTTAGTTTGGATGAGAATCCTCCAAAAAACAAAGCTCATAATAATGATCGGGCCCTTCTATTAATCAACTAAACCTTATAAATACTAGCCAAATATTTATCATTCAAAAGTAAGTCTAAGTGTATTAATTGAAAATTAAGTTAGAATTAAATGAAAGAAATAACTTAGCAATATCGAAAATATTCATAAATTAAAATCAAGTACAAGAGCAGGAACGCCCTTATACTGATTTGCACTATCATCAATAAAAGATGCTCAATAGATATTCCTAATATCCAATTGGTGTACAATTATAACGGCTATCCATCATAGTTCATAATTTTAGTCCATCCAGTACCCTACCCAAAAATATGCCCATATAAAAAACTAATAACCAGCACAATAAAATACAGTCGTTTTTTACTACTATCTAGATTTTTATTAGAAATAAGTAAACGTTACTGTCGATTGGCAGTCTTTATTTGCAATTGCCCTTATCCAGTGTGCGCTAAAGCCATTTGGAAATTCATAATTAATGGTTTGCCCAGCTTTGATTGAAAATGTTTTGTACGGATAGAAACCTGTTAGGTCGAAATTTACTTCTAGTTTGATATCCACATCTTTATCCGCGGTAATACTTACTTTTTTCTGATCATAGCCGGTCATTAAATAAGGTAATGAAGGATCGTTTGCTTTAACCCGGGTATTTTTCCATACGCCCCCCTTGCCAACAGCTTTACCCATTTTCCACAGGTCGTCTATACCGCCGTACCACAATCCATTGGTTACGTTTCCGAAATAATGTTCATCAGGTTTGGCTGCCGTTTTAGTACCGCTTAACACCAATAAACCTCTCCAGGTACAAAAATCGACAATCTTTTTATTGTGGGTGGTAATTGGCCGAATAGCATTGAAACCCGATTCGCGGCCAACTTCGTAAAAAGTCCCCTGAATGTTCAGCATAAAACGTTCTGATTCTACTTCTCTCTTATCACGATATAAAAACTGTTCATAATCTGCAGATCCTTTTGGCAAACGGAAAGTACCTGTTTTATCTTTGATAATAATTGATGCATCATCAACGCTGTATGTTTTCTTCAGCGCCAATAGTCTTTTCATTTGCTGGGTACTATCGGCAGTATTGCTTAAAAAATTCAACTTTTCATCCACCTCGGTGTATTGATTTTTCTCTTTTGAGATTTTGAGTACCTGCAGATTTTTGTTGTGCCCCGAAGGCCGGATCAGGCTCTCATTAACTTCAGTCTTTTCATTTATATCAACCAAAGTGTTAAATATTGGGTCTTGAATTTTATGCATCTCCCCTGTAAAATGAAAGAATGCTGATGCATTGCAATTTTTGTTTGTTTTAAACCGAACCCAGGTTGCTTTAAAATCGGCAGGAAAGATAAAATACTGGTAGGCATTGGCTGCAAGAGCTACGATTTTATAATCTTCCCATTTGTTATTGCCTGTTTTATCAATCTGGATCGTAAAACTAACGGCTTGATTTGATTTTTGAGAAAGGTGCAATACCTTCTTGTTAAAACCACTGATCAAAAACGCATCGGAAGGTATATTTGCCTGCACATTGTCATTATCCCAGGGGCCACCCCACCCTGTTGCACCGCCCCAGTTTTTCAGATCGCTCCATTGCCCGAACCACAGATTGGACTGAGCCCTGCCAGCCATAGGATTTTCTAGTACTGTAGTTTCGTCTGTAGCAATTACAATCTGATTATTCCAGCTACAAAAATCGGGAATATAGCGCAAATGACTGTTTACAGCTTCAATACCACTACTGTTTGCACGTGAAAATGTCTTAGGGAAATCGTACATCATGCCATGCATATCCATCAGCATTTTGCCATTGCCAACTTCGCGAATGCGCGGCCATTCAGTATACCACCCCCCTCTATGATCGTATGTATGGGCAGCTTTAGGCAAACGATAGGTATACCATTGCCCTCCATCTAATAATTTCAGCATGACAGAGCGTTTATCCCAGCCAATGCTCCACAAAGGGCTTTTATCTGTTGGCGAGCCATAAATACCGCCCGGACCTGTAACATCCGTAAACTGTCTGCGCTCGATAATTTTCCAGGTTTTGCCGTCCCAACTCGCCAAAACACCTTTTTCTTCATCGTTTTTGGGTAAATCGCCTGCTTCGAGCATATCTTTTGTGAGCTTAAAAACAGCTTCTTCTCCATTATTGGCCACAACAAGTTGGCCTTGGGCGGTATATGCACCTTTACCATGCCAACCAGGTACAGGTTTGTTAAACAATTTCTTTACGGCCAGGCTATGTACGTTGGTTTCGTATAACATTCCCTCCATATCATAAAAATAAACCATATTAACAGGATCGGTAAGGTGGCGTGTAGTTGCTGTCATTCTACCAGGCATCACCGAAAATGGAATAACCCTTACTTTACCTTTATCATCAATAAAATAGTTACTGGTAATTAGTTGATTTGATTCTTTGTGGATCATCCTGTTTGCTGGCGTACCGCCAATACTTTCGGGGTGAACAGTAACATTAAGGTTCTTATCAATGCTATATAATTTATCAGAACTTCCTTTGGGCATGTGTGGTGAATAAGTTACCATCCAGAGTTTACCGGCCCAAGGTGTAATGGCACCAATACCATTTTCACCACCATCGCCATAACTTTTAATTGCTCCCTTTTTAAGCCAGTCTTGCTTGTCCCAGCTCTCGTTAAATGTTGCTAAATGCGGGTAAATCCCGCTCACCTGTAAGGGTTTTTGTGCATGGGCCAAATGGACCATGAGGATGGCAGCGCTTATTAAAGTGCTACATTTTAATATCAGGTTTTTTTTCATGTGCATGGTTAAAGCAGCCGAAAGGGTTTACTTCCGGCTGTGATCTATTAGTAATTCGGGTTTTGTGTTAATTTAGGATTTGCCCTCACCTCAACAGCTGGTAATGGCCATAAGTATTGTTTCGATTTATCAAAGTTGCGCTGAAATAAAACTTTAACATCTGCGCCAAAACCGCTATAATCGGCAATACCATCGTCATCTAATGGTGTAACGCCTGGGAAAGGCCATTTCGCTCTATTTTGGTTTAATGGATCTGGTAAGCCAATAACAGGACGTGTGAGTGCTTTTTCTGCCAATTTCCATCTAATCAAATCCATGTAACGCAGGCCTTCAAAAGCAAACTCAACCCTACGCTCTCTTCTCACCACATTTTTTAGTTGGGTTAAATCTAAAGTAGTAATTGTTGGATAAGAGGCCGTTTGAGTAACAGGTACACCATATGCCCTGGCCCTAACTTTATTGATGGCATCTAGTACCGTTGCATCAGCCTGCCCCAATTCAATTTTTGCCTCCGCATAAGTAAGTAGTATTTCTGCAAAGCGGATAATGATGGCATCATTATCTTCCTTATGTGTATCAGACCAACTCTGAGATACACCTTTTTTAAATACAAAACCGGTAAAACTTGCAAAAGGTGCGACAGCACGCGTATCGTTGTTGGCTACTTTTCGGCCTAACTTATTGCTCCATACCTGTGCAGAATCGGGGTGTGGATTATAATTATAGCCTAACCAGTAACTAGTACGCGGCACCACTGTTGAAGGAGTATTATTATAAAATGGTACTATGGTAGCGATTAACCGTGGATCGCGGTTGGTGAAAGGATCTAATGGATTGTACAAAGAAGATTCATCAATTGGTTTTCCATCTGTACACTCGAACGCATCTACCAATTCTCGGGTTGGCAAGGTAGCACCAAAACCACCAGCATTACGTGTTAAGATGTCATCTGGTACACTAAATACCTGTTGTGTTTGGTCTCTAGGTATGCTGAATATAATTTCTGCACTTTGCTCGCCAGCTAATTGGAAAAGGTTATCATAGGAAGCGTTCAATGTATACGCTCCAGCTCCTGTTAAATTCATAACCGCTAACGATGCTGTTCTGGCAGTTTCCCAATCGCCCATATATAGAGCAGTACGTGCTTCTAAGGCCAATGCTGCACCTTTAGTTAGTCTTTTTACAGCCGTGCCATAAGTTTGAGCCAAATTTTGTATAGCAAACTCATATTCTCCTTTTAAAAAAGTATAAATATCAGTTTTACTGGTTTTATTTATATTTTTTGCCTCTTCTATGGTTAGCGTTTTGGTATTTAAAGGCACATCACCAAAATGAGTTATTAATTTGGTATATTGGTATGCCCTGATTAATCGCATTTCTGCTTCTAACCTGGTGATAATAGCCGCAGGTGTACTAGCTGCTGCCCGATCTTTATTTTCTAAGAAGGTATTTACCCTTGCAATGGCCTTATAACAGTTTAAATAGTAGGTTTGTACATTGGCATTATCAGAGGCCAGGCTACCTGCTATAACAGGATTACCACCTGACCCACCCCTATAAAAACAATTATCAGAGAAAAATTCTTCCCATGTACCAGTTGCAGTCTTAGCTGAGGTCCAAAAATCTACCCGATATAAATCATTTACCGCCAATTCCAGTTCATTTTGGTTAGTATAAAAGCTGCCCGTAGCAGGACTGGATGGATCTGATAAATCAAGTTTTTTGCATGACGATGCGGTAACAAAGCCTATCGCCAAAAATGTATATATGATGGTCTTATTCATTTTGTATAGATTAAAATTTAACACTTATACCACTTAGAAATGTAGTAACGATAGGATAGTTTGCATTGCCAGATTCAGGATCGGCATATTTAGGATATTTACTACCAGTTAAGAAATCGTTAGCAGAAATATATAGGCGTACAGATTTAAGCCCCAGTTTTTGAAAAACATTATATTGATCAAAAGTATAACCAAGCGTAACATTTTTTAACCTGAAATAAGAACCATCAAACAACCAAAAATCTGATGAAGCGTAGTTATTAGTGGCATTCGTATTGGTTAACCTGGGCAAAGTTGCCGCCAGGTTTTGCTCAGTCGTATTGCTTTTGCTCCAAAAATTGCCTTCTAAATAAGTTGGGAAATTACCAAACTGTTCCTGGAAAGGCCGCACAATATCATTGTTCAATCGGCTTAGTTTTTTGCCTACTCCTTGAAAGGTAATACCAAAATCAAAGACTTTGTAACCTAAATTTATATTACCACCGTATTGGTAACGGGGCAATGATCCGCCCAATAACACCCTATCGTCAGCATTAATTATTCCATTGCCATCTATATCTTTATAACCAATATCGCCAGCAGTTACTGCAGCGCTGGTTTTTGCTGTACCTGCTGCTGGGGCCGTTTGATAAATACCTGTACTCACATAACCATACCATTCGTTAAACTGGCTCCCCTCCTTATTAACTAGAGTACTACCACTTTCTTGGCGTGTACCACTCATGTTTTTTATTTTACTTTTAGCATCAGAAATATTAAAACTAGCACTATAAGTAAAATCGTTAATTTTATCTTTCCAGTTTAGGCCAAGCTCCCAACCACTTACATCAAGTATACCCGCATTTTGTTGTGGTTTATCGTAGCCCATATTTAATGGAATATCAAGCAACAACAAAATATCCTTGGTGCTTTTTTTGAAATAGTCAGCAGTAAGGTTTAATCTATTGTTTAAAAACGTGACATCCAATCCCACGTCTGTAGAGCGTGTGGTTTCCCATCGGATATCATTCACCGCATAGGCAGTCTGGCTTCCAGAACTTAAAGGAACGAGTACACCATTTTGATAGAATAAAACATTTCTGAGATCAATATTGGCCTGGTAAGGATAATAAACTTGCGCCCCTCCAGGACCATTACTGATCCGTTGGTTTCCAACCTCCCCATAGGATGCTCTCAATTTTAAGAAATTAATCCATTTTGCCTCTTTTATAAATTTTTCTTCTGAAAGCACCCAGCCTGCTGAGAACGAAGGATAGGTTGCACTTCTAAAACCTGGTGCAAACCTTGAAGATTGATCTAACCTTAAATTTGCCTGAAAAAGATACTTACCCATAAAATCATAACCCACACGGCCAAATACAGAGTGTAAACTTTCCTCGGTTGCACCACCAGCATTATCACGTAATGCAGTTGAGCCGACTGTTAAATAAGGAAAATCTAACAAAGGGAAGCCATCTCTGCTTGCGCTAAGTGATTCAGCATTAGAATAAATGCTTTCGTAACCTGCCAGAGCGCTAAAATTATGTTTGTTATTGAAAGTTTTGGTGTAATTAGCCAAAAGTTGCCCGGTAATTTGGTAAATTTCATCCCTATCCTCGTCTAATGTGGTAAGCGAAGTGTTGCTTGCCGCACTCGGGCTACCATCGGGATTGGTAAAGGCGATTTTCTTTGAAAATGCCTTACTCTTATTAAAGTCGAAAGTTGGCGCAACAACCGCAGTCAATGTTAAATTATCAATCGGTTTAAAGTTTAACGCTAATCTAGCTTGAAGCTGGTTAGATTTTGAGGTAGTTATGCCTCCTTCATTTAGTTGTGCTAACGGGTTTCTTCCATCTTTTGCAAGGGCATAAGCGCCGTTTGTATAGTAAGCTGCATATACTGGAGGCATCACCCGTGCTTCGTAAATAGGTGTTTGGCCACTAAAAGGATTAGTAACAGGAGATAGGTTATTTAAACGCCGAAAGGCCAAATCTGCAGTTGCACTAAATTTATTACTGATTTTAATATCGTTGTTTACCCTAAATTGATAACGTTCGTAATTATAATTATCGTAAAATGCCCCTACATCCTGATAACCCAGCGAAACTTTTGTTTTTAACTTTTCAGTCCCAGAGGTAAACACCAAATCATGTTGCTTTCTTGGAGCATATTTATTTGTCATGATTAGGTGCTGCCAATCGGTATCAGCAAAAGGAAATTTATCTGGAGTGGCTGATCTGTTTTTTTCGAAATTGTCAATCGCATCCTGTGCATACGGACCTGTTGCGGCACCATCATTAACAGCTTGTTCATTAAAGTAGCGCATGTATTTTGGCGAATTTACATATACAGGCAGGGCTGTTGGCTTTTGCAAGGCGTACTCGAAATTGTAATCTATACTCGAAGCACCCGTGGCACCACGCTTGGTCGTGATTAAAATTACACCGGCAGCACCCCTGGAGCCGTATATTGCGGCTGAAGCTGCATCTTTTAATACACTCAACGATTCAATATCATTTGGGTTAACCAAATCCATGCTGTTCACTGGTATTCCATCAACAACAACTAAGGGGCCGTTGGTGTTAAGTGTAGTTACACCTCTAATTTGTACCGTAGCGCCAGCCCCTGGTGCCGAACTGCTACGTGTAACACTTACACCAGGAACTGCGCCCTGCAAAGCTTCTGATACTTGCAAGGTTTGGCGGTTTGTAATGTCTTGTCCACTAACAGTTGCTATTGCCCCCGTTAAATCTTTTTTCTTCTGTGTACCATAGCCAACTACTACAACATCATTTAAGTTCTTCGTGTCGGCCACTAAGCTGATGATAATACTAGTACCTGTTATTGAAATGGTTTGTTCCTGATACCCGACATAGGTAACCAACAGTTTATTGGTACCGTTAGGAACATTTAAGCTAAACAGTCCGTTAGCGTCAGTTGTGGTACCTGTTTTTGCTCCGGGAATACTAATTGTAACGCCTATAAGACTTTCTTTGGTAGCAGCATCAATTACCTTTCCGGTAACCAATTTAGTTTGTGCTTTTAATGCATGGCAAGCGCAGAAAAAGAGCACAAATAGGAGTAATTTTTTTTTCATTAAATTTGGTTAGTTTTATAAAAAATAGTTTGTTTTGCAGCTTGTGATTTTTACAATCATTTTGCTCCAATAAATTTATACAATGATTCACATCCCAAATCGTTAAGCATCTGTACAAAGATTTATCAATATTATTTACAATGCAACTAACTACAAAACAGCCACTTAAACCAAATGAATGATGAGTCTGTACAAGCTGAAAATTCTGTTTTTTTTAAACAGCTTGATATCTGCTGCAAAAAGGTAGCACAGGCAGTTGGCGAAAAAAGCATTTTGGAATGGAAGAATAGCGATTACATCAAACTTAGTGGTTTACTACATCGAAAAACCAAGGTTCATTTAAGTGAAAATACGCTTAAACGGATTTTCGGAAAACTTAAAAAACCTACCCGTTATTACCCACAAAAAGCAACAAGAGATGCACTTGCCCAGTTTATCGGTTTCAGAGACTGGTATGAGTTCGAACTTTTGAATCCTGTTACAGAAAAAGTAGATTTAATTGCCGTACCCGATAAGGTAGATTCAAAATCAAAGGAAATTAGTAATAAGAAAAAGAGTTATATCTATTTAGCATTAGCGGTAGTTGTAATGGCTATTATTGGGATTTATTATTTCATTTATAATAAAGATGAGGTAAACAATGTTAAATTAACCTGTTTAAATCCTGAAGGCAAAAGCCCGCATTCTGCAATCTTTAAATTGGCTTATAAAGGAAGTATTCCTGATGATTCATCGACTTTTTTCATCGACTTTGGAGATGGTAAAACCAAACGATCAGCAACTACAAATGCAGCTGTTAACCATTATTATGAAACACCTGGAAGATACTTCCCTGTTCTATTCCACAAAAATACGCCGATAGATACGGCTTATGTATATCTTCAAAGTAAAGGATGGGATGTTATTGCAACGATGCTGTACGATACAACAAGGGTATATCCAATTTTAAAGAGAATTGTTGATGAAAGTGATTATCACGTAACAGCAAAAGAATTATCGACTGCAGGTGTTGATACTAACAAAACCTTTTTTGTATCATTTAGTAATGTCAGACCATCGCATATCAGTGCCGATGACTTCGAATTTGGTGCAGACATTATCACTTCAGCTGAAAGAGCTGGAGTACGCTGCTCGCAAGTTGATATTGCGGTTTTTGGCGATAGAGGCAATCATAGCCTTAGTATAATGAAGCCCGAATGTACTGCCTGGAGCTCATATAAGTTTTCGGAAATGGCCAGAAAAGGAGAAAAAGATGATTTAAGACAGCTCGGCTATGATCTTACTGGAGGTGGCAAGGTAAAATTACGGATCAGGAATCAACATGTGGCGCTGATTATCAATAACAAAGAAATTTTTAAAACTCAATACAAAGTGGCTATTGGAAAACTGATGGGCTTTAAAATCATGTTTGCCGGAATCGGCACTTTCAAAAACTTTAATCTGGCTGATTTAAAAACAGGAGAAAGATTTTAACCCAACCAGCGTTTTACATTTTTTTGAAAGATGATTCACGCACTTTCGCATTTTCCGTAACGGGAATCATTAAAAGAATAGATGATTATGCAAAATGTTAAAATGGTTATATTGCGGCACTAAATCATAATGAATAACTCAAAAAACGCTAATCTTAACAAGCTGTTCTCATTTCTATTAAAAAAGGAATGCGTAATTGCCATTTATATGCTATTGGCTATTGTAGCAGGTTATAAACAGTACCACCATCATTCTTACAATAATTATCTGATTTTCAAATATGTATATTGGCATACAATTGATCTTCAAAATTTGTACAATAACTATTCCGAATACCGAGATAGTAACCACTATGGCCCTGTGTTTTCGGTTTTTATTGCGCCATTTGCACTATTACCTGATGGTTTAGGTTGTATCCTTTGGAATATAGCCAATGTATCGATACTGCTCTGGGGAATTTACAGTCTCCCTATATCGTTAAACAAAAGGACTATTATTGCCTGGATCTGTGCACACGAAGCCTTAACTGCACTCTTTAGTTTTCAGTTCAATATTGCCCTAACAGGGATTATTTTACTCAGTTTTTCTTATCTTATTAAAAAGAAAGAAATACAATCTGCTTTTTTTATCGCCTTTGGTACTTTGGTTAAACTATATGGAATTGTTGGACTGGCATTTTTCTTTTTTAGTAAGAACAAGTTAAAATTTATCATAAGCTGTTTTATTGCATTTGCGGTACTGTTCGCTTTACCTATGGTTATTTCATCTCCGGCATTTGTAATTCAATCATATACCGACTGGTACCATTCCCTTGCCCATAAAAATGATTTAAATGCATCATTAACTTCCTTCCAGGATATTTCTTTGATGGGTATTGTACGGCGGGCAACAGGTAACATAAATATTCCCAATGCTCCATTTTTATTGGTTGGTCTTGTACTATTTGGTTTGCCTTATTTACGGATTAAGCAATATAAACACCTCGGCTTTAGGTTAATGTTATTGGCATCGACACTTATTTTTACGGTTATATTTAGCAGCGGTTCTGAATCGCCAACCTATATTATCGCTTTTGCAGGTGTTGCCATTTGGTTTACGGTGCAACAAAACCCTAAAAAAGGATGGATAATAGCCTTATTTATTTTTGCATTTATATTAACCAGCCTGTCACCAACCGATATTTTCCCAAGGTCGTTTAAAGAATTTATTCGTCTATATTCGCTTAAAGCCCTACCTTGCGTTATCATTTGGCTAACCATAATTTATCAAATGATGAAAGAAGATTTTGAGTCTTATCTGATTGCCGATAAATGAATAAACTAGTTTCTATAGTAATCCCTGCTTACAATGAAGCCGATAATATTTTTGTAATAGCCGAAAGTATTAAAAAAGTTTTTTCGACCATCAATTACGGTTATGAAATTATCCTGGTGGATGATGGAAGTGCCGATCATACCCTCGAAAAAATAAAAGATTATGCCTCAACAGCAGGTAATATATTTTTCCTCGAGTTTTCTAAAAACTTTGGCCATCAACTGGCGGTTAAAGCAGGCATGGACCATGCTTTTGGCGATTGTGTAATTTCGATGGATTGCGACATGCAACATCCTCCTGAACTGATTCCGGAAATGCTGCAGAAATGGGAGGAAGGTTTTGAGGTGGTGTATACCATCAGGGAAGAAGATAAAAATTTATCAAAAGGAAAAAGAAGTTCATCAAACCTATTCTATAAAACCTTAAACTGGTTATCAGATATTGATCTCGAACCGGGCGCAGCCGATTTCCGCCTACTTGATCAAAAGGTGGTTAGCGTTTTTAGGAATTTCCATGAAAACGAGCCCTTTCTACGTGGTCTGGTCAAATGGCTTGGTTTTAAGCAATTCGCCATTCGTTACAACCCGGCAGCCCGTTTTTCGGGGAATAGCAAGTATACCTTTAAAAAGATGTTAAGGCTGGCCTTACATGGCGTTACCTCTTTCAGTATAAAACCCTTATATTCTGCGGTATACCTGGGTTTCATCCTTTCTTTTGCCTCTGTATTGTACATACCCTATATTATTTATGCATTTGTAAATCATGTAGAGGTTTCTGGTTGGGCTTCGGTTATTATGACTATTGTCTTTTTTGGAGGGTTACAGCTCATTATCTTGGGCATTATAGGTATTTATGTAGGCAAAATGTTTATGCAGTCTAAAAACCGCCCTAATTATATTATCCGTTCAACCAATATCCCCCAAAAATAAAATGGTACTGTTAAGTTTTGATATCGAAGAGTTTGATATGCCTTTTGAATATGGAAAAAATATTTCATTCGAAGATCAGATTGCCATTTCGAGGGCTGGCACCATTACCATTTTAGATATTTTGGATAAATATGAAGTGAAGGCTACCTTTTTTTGTACGGTTACTTTTGCCGAAAATATTCCGGATCTGATTAAAAGGATTACCGAAACGGGGCACGAACTCGCCTCACATGGTTACTATCATTCTGATTTTAAACCAGAGCATCTTCTCCAATCGAAACTAAAATTAGAAGAACTCTCTGGCAAAGAAATTACAGGTTACCGCATGGCCAGAATGATGCCTGTTGACGAAAAGGAAATTGAAAAAGCCGGATATACTTATAATACTTCCATTAATCCAACCTATTTACCAGGGCGATACAACAATTTTAATGTATCCAGAACACACTTCATCAAAAATAATGTCCTACAGATTCCAGCTTCCGTAAGCCCATTAATTAGGTTCCCGTTATTTTGGCTGTCTTTCCATAATCTGCCTTTAGGCATTTACAAAACATTAGCAAGCTGGACATACAAAAAAGATAAATACCTGAATATCTATTTCCACCCCTGGGAATTTACCGATTTAGAAGATTTTGACCGCTTTGGTTTCCCAGCTTATGTAAGAAAAAACACGGGCACAAAAATGGCAGAACGCACAGAAAATCTTATTTCGTGGATGAAGGCTAAAAATTATCCCTTTGGCACCTTTCAGGAATTTATCAGTACTATTTCTTCAAACTGATAACTGCCAATTGTAAACTTAAAACTATTTATACGTTTCGGCCAATTTAAGTGCATTATAGGCATTAACAATACCTCCGCTAACACATATTTCGCTAAAAGGCGTTCTAACATTCTCCCCCTTTTCATTTTTATATTTCACCTTGTGTGTTACTTTCGAAACAGATTTCATGATAATCTCCCTTACCTGTGCTGGTTTTAAGTCTGGGTAATAGCTTAAAATTAAGGCCGCTAAGCCAGCCACAACAGGGGAGGCCATACTCGTTCCATCAGCCTCTTCATATTTATTATCAGGAACAGTTGATCTGATTAAAAATCCCGGAGCAAAAACATCTACATTATATTTGCCATAATTAGAGAAATCAGCCTTCAGGTTATCATCATCTTTATAAGCACTTGCCCCTACTTCGATCCAATTATTGGCATGGGGAAGGTTAAACTTTGCTGAGTCGATGGGTACAGGTTTTATTAATGCAGATCGGTCATAAGCTGGCCTCATGCCCATTCCGTTGTTCTGTGTCATTGGCTTTGGTGGGGTAAAATCAGGCTTGCTAGGTTTTTTATTGGCTTCTTTATAAGTTTCAGCCTCTTTACTGTCGAAAAACTTATTAGGAAAATTCTCTTCAACATCATTATTCTGGTTATCGTTTCCGGCTGCATGCACCAATAATACACCTTTAAGTGCTGCATATTTTACTGCCGAGTCTACTGCTTTTTTATCCCACTTGTAGCTTTTACCAAAACTCATATTAATTACTTTAGCACCATTATCAACCGCGTATCTGATACCATTGGCAACATCTTTATCACGCTCATCCCCGGTAGGTACCACCCTAATGGCCATAATACTCACATTATTCGCTACGCCCAAAATACCTACAGAATTTGTACGATCAGCACCAATAATCCCCGATACGTGTGTACCATGAAAAGCATCAGGGCCTTTTACATCATTGTTCCCATAATCTTTCTGATAAGGATTGCTATAATCATCGCCAACCAGTTCTGCACGCATATCATATTTAGGGTTTAAGTTGTACTTCAGCATCGCATCGTATTGCTTGTACCCCTCTTTTATGTTTTTATAAAATTTCTCGAAACTACCATCCTCCTTAGCCCCTTTTCTGATGATTGTTTTTACCTGCTCTTCAGTTTCATCATCGGCTTTGTACTGATCTACATCTATCATCGTCGGGAGCTCTTTTTTATTGATCTTGGCTACAGAATCTAAAACTTTGTTAATGGCAATCAGAACAGAAAAAGTATTGCTGGCATCTTCGTATTTCTTACCAAAATCACCCACCATCTTCTTATAGAGTTTAAATTCTTCCTTCTGAGTACTATCTAAAGGTGTTAAATTTGTTGTTGATTGATATTTAGGCGTATAAATCCTTAATAAACGTACCAATTCCAAATTATCAAATTCTAAATTACCTTTTTTTGAACCAATGAAATTCCAGCCATGGATATCGTCAATATAACCGTTACCATCATCGTCTATTCCATTTCCTGGGATTTCTCTTTTATTCGTCCATAAAACATGCTGCAAATCTGGGTGATTGGTATCTACTCCACCATCAATTACCGCCACAATGACATTTTGCTTAGGTTTTTTATCTTTTAAAAGTTCACGATAAGCTTTCTCCGTACTGATACCAAAATATCCATTCTCCAATAAATCGAGATTAAACCAATTTGCAGGCAGTTGTACATTCTTGCTCTGTGCAAAAGCGCCAAAATTTATACACAAAATAAAAGCAAGAAAAGTTAATTTCTTCAGGTTCACATTCATCATCATAATATGTACGTAATACTACAATAATACGGTTTTATTACCTGGAGGCTGAAAGATTTTACATTTTTTAACAAGAGTAGAATAATCGGTTTTTGGAGCGCAATAGCAGTAAAATGTAGGTCGCGTTCCGTCCTGCTGTACGCTGCAATCCTTTTGGGAAACCCCTTATGATAAACAAGCTACCTATGCCCAAAACGATTTCCGCTGCCATCAGGGCTATTGAACCTGGGCCAGTAGTGTAAAACTCAGCGGAGATCTGCGTAAACAGGCCCTTAACTTTTCTTAACTCCTTAACGGTAGTAATAAGCCCCGTTACAGTTTTTAACCATTAAGGAATTAAGGCCATTAAGAAAACCAGGGCGAAGCTATAGCCTGGCTTTTCTCAACTGCTTAATGGTAATTGAGAGTAGGAGGTTTACAAAAGGCTATAAACCAAGAAAACCCTTCAACATTGCTGTTAAAGGGTTTCTTTTAAGATCTGGCACCGACCTACTCTCCCACGTG
>NZ_JBWKXA010000009.1:0-17825 GCF_059422505.1 Pedobacter sp. GW821-FHT01D05
AAACGCTTACCAAGCTTTCTTCTTGTAATACTATTTGGAAGAAGAAAATCAGTTGGATAAACCAAAGGAGATGACGCCGATTTTTAGAATCTTTCATTGATAGCCAGTCTGACAACACCTATGCTTAACTTAATGGCATTGCCGGGCAGGCCGTCGTTCCTCCTCACATCCTATTGCTATCGGATGACGTACGAGGAAGAATGACACCCTCGCTTGAACCAATGACCAATGAACTATTGACCAATGAACCCCTCTACCTCCGTTGGTTCCCTTTACTCTGATTGATAATCGCTTCTTTATTGATCGATTTATTTGTTTTAACAGGCGCCTGGCTTTGTTTCCGCTTTAAATTTCGACGGTAAGCACCAGAAATTTTCTGGATAAACTCTTTAAACGTATCAAACTGTTGGGTATACACCAAACCAAAAGAAGTCACGTTTGCCGTTGAGCTAATCCCGCTGTTTAGGAATATACTTTGTTGCGTAGGTGGTTTATTTGCGGCCTTAATGGTTAAGCTTCCATCTTTTTTAATTAAGAAAAGGGCCTCAACCTCTCTGCCTACGTTGTCTTTAGAGAAATCGATAACCGTAAAATCGTTCACACTGTTCCGGTCTACAATACCTGCGTTGATAATTAAACGATCGCTAAAGAATTTGAACGATGCATTGGCCTCACTCAAGGAACGTACGTTCAGATCGACAAAGTTTAAGTTTAATGAAGAAAGTACATTGTTAAACTGGTTGAATACCAACTCGGTAGCTGTACTGGCTGCGGTAGAACTGAGCTGGTTCCCGATCGATTCTCCTCCGTTTCCAGGGGCAAAACTTCTTCTGATAATTAAACTGAAAGCCTGCAGGTTCAGGTTGTTCTGATCGCTGAAATAGGTTTGCAGTTCTTCTTTGATAGAAGGCTGCGCAGGGAAATTGATATCAAGTTTGATATCTGGTTTTAAGAGTAAACCTGTTAAGCCCATCTCAACCTCGGTATTTACCCTTTGGTTGGCATTACTACTGGCATCGCGGTTGGCTGCTTTGTAAAGGTCGTTCAAACTCGCCCTCAAAGCATATACTGCCTTTAAGTTAATCTGTGCAGCCGTAGGGTTACCCGTCCAGCGGATGGTTCCACCTTGCCTGATTTCGAATTTTTTGTTGATGACCTCCTGGGCCGTAAAATCGAAACTTCCGGTCTCGATGATATAATCGCCAGACATTTCGAAATCGCCGAAACTGTTGATGTTCAGGTTCAGCTCTGCATTACCCTTGCCACTTAAATTTCCCAGGGTAGTAAATATATTCGCTGTGGTATTCGGGTCGATGGTTAATTTAAAGGTTAGGGTCAGGCCATCAAAGTTGGTCTTTTTCTTAACCAGCACAGTCGAATCGCGGCTTACAAAATTGATGAAATCTTTATCCGATATGGTTTCCGAACTGTTTAAAGGCAGGTTAAACACAGTTCCTTTCTCCGTTTTCGCCTTGATATCGATCTTCATTTTATTGGTAGGCCCGGTAAACGTAAATACACCTGTGCCATAAGCACGGCCGTAGTATACCGAATTGTCTTTCGCGGTAGTGTTTAAGGCCATTAAACTGTTTGCATTTACCGTTACTTTCAATGTAGGGTAGTTAATGTCGTTTAAATCGACAGTGCCGCGTGCAGTAGCCTCATGGCCTTCCAGGTCCTTAAGCTCAAAATCGCCGAGTTGAATTACGCTGTTATTTATTTCCACATCATCGGTAATTACATAAGTGGTTTTAAGGTAGTTCACCATGAGCTGGCCTTTATCTAGCGCTACTGTTCCGTTAATTTCTGGCTTTTCGAATTTTCCCTTTACCGTTAAGTCGGCAGAGATGTTCCCTTTTAAATTCGATACCAGTTGTTTAACGAAAGGCTCAAGAATAGTAAGTTTGCTTTCATCCATTTTTACAGCAAGGTCGATTTCTTTTTCTTTTAGATCGAGATTTCCGGTCAGCTTAAAAGTCTCCGAATCGTCGGCCATGATACGGGTAAATACGTTGATCTTTTTGCTTTCGTTGCTGTAAGATGAGGTATCGGTTAAAGTGCCGATATAGATATCGTTAAAGTTTAACGAATCGATCTTTAAATCGTCGGTTACCCTCGGTGCTTTTAATATGCCGTACAGATCGGTTGTGCCGTTCAGGTTTCCGCCCAGTTTAACACCAAAGCCTTTGGTAAAAGGGTTGAGGGTTTTTAGGTTGAAATCTTTAAAACCAACACTGATTAAATCTTTAGGGTCTTCCGAAATTAATCCGTCAATAATAACCTGCTGCTTTCCATTCGTTAAATCGAAATTACTGATCTCGGTTTTACCATTGTTGAGCACGATGCGTACCTTCTCCTGGATGCGCCACTCCTCGTTGTTGATTTTTAATATAGAGGGCAATACGCTTAGCCTTGCTGTAGTATCCTGGTTTTTGGTAAACTCTACCAGGCCGTTTAAATCGAGCTGATTGTCCTCTTCGGCATTCGACATTTTTACGTTGAAAGCCAAACTGTCGTTCCGCAGGATGTTGGAAATGTTTACATCTTTAATAAACAAACTGTCGTTAATCTGCACCCGGTCGGAAGTTACAATCAGTTGAAGCTGTTGTGTGGTTGTATTTTCATCGAGGATAATGTTGTTTACCACTATACCATTGTACTTTAGTTTCTTAACAAAACCGTTCAGCGTTGCGGTATTGTTGCGCGAATCGAAATCGCCGGTTACCGTAGCACCTTCTTCTAATTCTAAACCCGGTGCAAATATCTGCGCCAGCGGTTCGAACTTTTTAACCTTTAGGTTGAACTGAAAAATCTGGTTTTTGTATTTGATAATATCGGCCTTTAACGAAGGGATATACGTTTTGGCGATGGCCTTGTAATAAGAAACAATTGAATTTAAATCGTACTCACCTTTAATGCTGGCATCTAAAATGTCCGACCGGATATCGAGTACGCGGCTGGCGCCCGTTCCTGCGGCCATTAACTGTACCGAATCTACGCTATAGACACCTTTCGGATTTTGCAGCCTGATTTCTTCAATTAATAATTTACCCGAGATATTGTTCAGGTTGGTGCCCGAGAAATTGGTCGTAAATTTAGCGTCAACCTGCAACGAATCTTTCAGCAGCTTTAAAGCCTTCAATCTGGCTTTAGAAATAGTGGCATTAAAGTTAAATACAGGTAGTTTAGGGTTCAGGTTTACCCCGCCATCAAAAACCAGTTTAACGTTACGGTCGTTAATGCTCAGTTTGCCATCGAAATACTTTTTGTTAAAGGTTCCATCAATCTTCACATTATGGTAACGGTAATTGTTAAAGTCGATATAGTCTACATCACCATTTATCTTCTCGGTTAAATCTTTAAGCTCGGTACCACGGCCCTTAACATACAGCGAGGAGCTGATACGGCCAAGGCTTTTTTCGTCAATCAGGTTGCCCAGGTTAAAATCGTAGGTTTTTACGTTCCCGGTATAAGACGGAACATCGTTTTTATCGATTTTCATGTTCACATCCGAAACAATACGGCCAAGTTTGGTTTTAAATTCGCCGTAAGCAATAAAGTCGTTCTGGAAACCGGTAAAACTTCCGTTAAAGTTAATGTTGCCGAATTTGTTTACAATTACCGGAACAATTTTCTTTTTGCTGTTGGTAATGCCAGCCAGCACCTCATCCAGATCGGTTTTATTTGTGCCCGCCATTTCAATGTTAAGGTCCATAAAGGTCTCTTTCCATTTTGGCAGACCCTTTAAAATAAAATCGCCTTTAATATGTGTGGCCCTTCCGGTTTTTAACGATAGTTTTTTGGCTTTAAGGTTGTTCACTAAACCAGTAATCTGGCCATCAACATCCAGATCAAGTTTCATGGTGTTCATTTCTGGCGCAAAAAAAGCAACGTCTCTTGAGCTGATGTGGCTATCTTTAAAAATAGCCTTCATCCGCACATTATCTATATAATGGTTAAAGTCTTTATAACTTTTAAACCGCATCTGGTAGTAATCGGTTAAACGGCTCTGATTGGTTTCGAGCAATAGGTTTTTCAGCTCGATGGCATTACTATCAATGGTTGTTTCAGCCGTTAGGTTTTTAAGGTAAAACCCACTACGCTCTTTAAAAGTGAGGTTTTTAATATTGGTTTTAATCAAATGGTTTTTGGTATCGAGCCCTTCAAAAATTCCGCTCAACTCTTTAACACTTACGTTTTCGAAGTTTACACTTTTACCCTGAACAGTATCTTTTGCCCTGTAGTTGATATACCTGAAAGCAAATTTATTTAGGATAATGCGGCCAATATTAATATCGTATGGTTTGCTTTTCTTTTTCTTTACAGTAGGTTTACCAGAATCGAAGTAGTTTATAATGAAATCGAGATTAGAAGACTTATCTTTGAAATCCTTTAGGAAAAACTGCCCGTTGTTAATTTGAACGGTATTAATATCGATGATCTTTTTATCAATGGATAGTTGATTAATATCCACCATAAATTGCGGTGTGCTTAGTAAAGTGTCTTTTTGTAAATCTAAAACCAATAAATCTTCGAGTACAATAGATTTAAATGGTTTGATGTAGAGACTCTTGATTGATACGGTGGTTTTAAGCTCTTTAGATAAATATGCGGCAGCCTTCTGCGCAAAATAAGTTTGAACAGGCTTAAATTGTAGCGAAAAAATAAGAAGCGCAAGCAGCAAGATTATTGATGCGATTACCCAAAGGAGTATTTTAAATAGTTTTTTAATAATTTTGCAGCTTAAATATTAATAATTTGTCTGTTATACTTGCTATCGAGTCTTCTTGCGATGATACATCCGTTGCTATTTGTAACAACGGCAAAATTACTGCCAATGTTATTGCAAACCAAACAATTCATCAAAATTATGGTGGTGTTATACCTGAATTAGCTTCAAGGGTACATCAACAAAATATTGTGCCTGCCGTACAACAAGCTTTGATTAATGCTAAAGTTACAAAACAGGACATTAATGCGGTCGCTTTTACACGTGGCCCCGGTCTTTTAGGATCGTTGCTGGTTGGTGTTTCTTTTGCAAAATCTTTCGCATTAGCTTTAAATATACCTTTAATTTCTGTCAATCATATGCATGCGCACATTTTAGCGCACTTTATTGATGATCCTAAGCCAGGTTTTCCATTTATCTGTTTAACGGTTTCGGGTGGGCACACGCAGATTGTGCTGGTAAAAGATTATTTTGACATGGAAATAATTGGCGAAACATTAGATGATGCAGCTGGTGAAGCTTTTGATAAAACCGCTAAGTTACTGGCTTTACCTTATCCGGGAGGGCCGTTGATCGATAAACATGCACAACATGGAAATCCTTTGGCCTTTAAATTTGCCGAACCGCAAATTGCCGATCTGAATTTTAGCTTTAGCGGTTTTAAAACTTCTATCCTGTATTTTATCAGGAAGCAGGAAAAAGAAAACCCTAATTTTATTGCCGAAAATTTAGATGATATTTGTGCATCGGTTCAACATAGCATTGTGCAGATTTTACTGAATAAATTGAAGAAAGCGGCAAAACAATACGGAATTAATGAAATTGCTATTGCAGGAGGCGTTTCGGCAAACTCTGGCTTAAGAAATGGATTACAGCAAACTGCCGACGAACTGGGCTGGAAGGTTTATATCCCCGCTTTTCAATACTGTACCGATAATGCGGGTATGATTGCCATTGCAGGTTACCAGAAATACCTGAAAAAGGATTTTGTGGGGCAGGATGTTTCGCCAATGGCGAGGATGGAGTTTTAGTTTTGGTTTTGGTTCATTGGTCATTGGTTATTGGTTATTGGTTCATTGGTCATTGGTTCATTGGTCATTGGTTCATTGGTCAATAGTTTATGGTTAATTGACTGGAGTAGTTAACTGTTAGCAGTAAACTGGCAACTGAAAACTGGCAACTGAAAACTGATTAATTCCCTCGTTCGTCATTGCGAGGAACGAAGCAATCTTACTACAGTGGTTAATGCAATGTACCTCCGTGTTTCTGTGCTTCCGTGGCAAAAAACTGTAAACCGCCAATTGAAAACTGGCAACGAGAATTGTTTAAATTGAATTTATATATATGACTGGAGCATCGTTAATATTTTGGATTGTTTGCGCGATACCGCTAATCGGTATTTTATATTGGTTGATCAGAAATGACAAAAACAAACTAAAAGGAAGCTGGGGCGTGATTATTTTAGGTGCTTTGGTTATTGCGGCGCTTTTGGTAATTGTATATGTAACCAAAGATTTTAGTGCCATTTTTAGTCAGAACTAATAACCGTGTCTTTCAATAGAGGTCTGCGCTATAAAATATGATAACATATAAAGCAAAACGCCCTGCTAAAATTTAATTTAGCAGGGCGTTTTAATGTTATTGAATTAAGACGGGCTTATTTCTCAGCCAATTTATCGCCGGTTACTTCGGCTTTGATCTTAATTTCTAATTCTTCTGCCAGTTCAGGGTTGTCGCTTAACAATTGTTTTACGGCATCTCTACCTTGTCCTAATTTGGTATCTCCGTAAGAGAACCATGATCCTGCTTTCTTGATGATGCCAAAATCAACACCTAAGTCGATAATCTCACCGTTTTTAGAAATACCTTCACCAAACATCACATCAAATTCTGCAATACGGAAAGGCGGGGCCACTTTATTTTTAACAATTTTTACTTTAACACGATTACCGGAAACTTCGTCAGAATCTTTGATCTGCGAAATACGACGGATATCTAAACGTACCGATGCATAAAATTTCAATGCATTACCTCCGGTTGTGGTTTCGGGATTACCGAACATCACACCAATTTTATCACGTAACTGGTTAATGAAAATACAGCAACATCCGGTTTTCGAAATTGTTCCTGTTAATTTACGTAATGCCTGACTCATTAAACGGGCATGTAAACCCATTTTACTGTCGCCCATTTCGCCTTCAATTTCACTTTTAGGAACCAAAGCCGCAACAGAGTCAATTACAATTACATCAATAGCACCCGAGCGGATTAAGTTATCGGCAATTTCTAATGCCTGCTCGCCATTATCGGGTTGAGAGATTAAAAGGTTATCGGTATCTACACCTAATTTCTTTGCATAAAACTGATCAAAGGCATGCTCTGCATCGATAAAAGCAGCAATACCGCCTTTTTTCTGTGCTTCGGCAATAATATGTGTTGCTAAAGTTGTTTTACCAGAAGATTCCGGACCATAGATTTCAATTACACGGCCTTTTGGAATACCGCCAATACCTAAAGCAATATCTAAACTGATTGAACCTGTAGAAATAAAATCTATCGGCTCAATGGCAGAATCGCCGAGTTTCATGATGGTACCTTTACCGTAAGATTTCTCTAGCTTATCTAAAGTAAGTTGTAGGGCTTTTAATTTATCTGGATTTGCAGTGCTCATTTCTTTTTTCATTGATTGCGTAAATATAATCGTTTATCGGCTAATATACTTAAATGTTGATATTTATAATACTAATATATTTAGCTAAGGTAAATGTTTTTTAGCTAATGTCAATAGTAAAATGAAAATAATTTTTTAAGCTTTTAATTTATCCCTTTCGTTTTGTGCGGTCAAGCGTTCGAAGTACCTGCACATGTAGGTAATTTCACAAACATCGCATTTGGGGCTTCGGGCCACACAAACGTAACGCCCGTGCAAAATAAGCCAGTGGTGTGCAATGTGGATATCGTGTTCGGGAAGGTTTTTAACTAAATCTTTTTCAACCGTCAAGGGGGTTTTGCCATTGGTTAAACCCAAACGGTTGGCCACACGGAAAACATGGGTATCAACCGCCATTGCCGGTGCATTGTAAATTACCGAGGCAATTACATTGGCGGTTTTGCGGCCAACACCTGGCATTTTCTGTAAGTCGTCAATCCCCGAAGGCACTACATCGTTAAATTCGTTAAGCAGGATATTGGCCATACCCACCAGGTGTTTTGCCTTATTGTTGGGGTAGCTGATGCTTCTGATATAGTCGAAAACAATATCGGGCGTAGCTTCGGCCAGCGCTTTAGCATTAGGGAACCGTTGAAAAAGTGCAGGGGTTACCATGTTTACCCTTTTATCGGTGCACTGTGCAGATAGGATTACGGCTACTAAAAGCTGGTAGGGATTGTGATAATGTAACTCGGTTTCTGCATCAGGCTGCTTGGCCGAAAAATGTTCTACAAAAAGTTTGTAGCGTTCTTTTTTAAGCATGTGCAAATATAAGTTAAAGATGGAAAATGTAATATGTTAAATGGAAGATGAGGGTGGGGTATGCAAGATGAGGGGTGGAAGAGGCATGCGGTAAAACTGTGGTTTGCCATCCTGAGGGTTAATTATTGTATAAAAATCAATATACAATATAAATGATAGGGGGATTTAAAGAAAATAAATCTCCTCAGATTATCGTCATTGCGAGAAGGCTTTTTCAGCCGACGAAGCAATCTTTCTAGCAAGGATCACTAATATGAAAGATTGCTTCGTCGTTCCTCCTCGCAATGACGATCTTTCTATTGGGACTGTCAATGATAGCTTAGTCGAAGGACCTTTACTTATAGAGGTTAATTGTTTGAATTACTCAATCCACGCCAACCGCTTAACGCCAAACCCGTGACCCAACTGTAGAGCAATAATTATATAAACATTTTTGGTAAAAGTATAACATCCGGAAAAGCCATACCGCTAGCTTTGTATATAATAAAACCCTGTTCTGGTTGCAAAGCAAATTAAAAAAGCTGCTTGCTAACTGGTTTCAGGGAAAAAATTCGCTAACATTTAATTTAAACACAAAATGAAAAGATTATTTAAATTCTGGACAATCAATGTCCTTGTGCTCATAGTAGCCGGCAGTGTATCAGCACAGGAAAAAGCAGCAGCGGTTAACCCTTTACAGGCTTATTACGAAGTTAAAGATGCCTTAATTAGCAGCAATGCAGGCGTGACTGGAACCAAGGCTACTGCATTAATTAATGCGATAAAAGCCAACGAAAAAACGAACGCTTCGAAAGTATTGCGCGATAAAATATTATTTGATGCCGAGCACATTGCCGAGAGTAAAGATATCGAACATCAAAGAGATCATTTTACTTCTTTATCAACCGATTTTTATGCCTTGGTAAAAGCAGTAAAACTTAACGATAAGCCTGTTTATTATGTTTATTGTCCGATGAAGAAAAGCTATTGGTTAAGTGAAGGCGAGGCGATAAAAAATCCATATTACGGTAATAAAATGTTAACTTGTGGTAAGGTTGCCGAAGTACTTAAATAAAAAAACACGCTACAAAATGAAGTTTATTTTAGTTTGTTGCCTTAGTATTTTGCTTAGTAGTTTTGCTTTTGGCCAACATCAGCACAACGAGGTAAAAGCAGCTGACCCCAAAAAAGCGCCCCAGAAAGCAAGTGATGCAGAAACTTTAGGTAGCAACAGCTCGCCAAGGGTTGTGCGCTATGATTTATATGTTGCCGATACAACCGTAACTTTTGGGGGGAAGCCTAAAAGAGCCATTGCGGTGAATGGGCAAATACCCATGCCAACGCTAACCTTTACCGAGGGCGATACAGCAGAAATACATGTGCACAACAGGCTAAAAGAGTCAACCTCCTTGCATTGGCACGGGCTGTTTCTCCCTAATCAATATGATGGGGTTCCTTATTTAACCCAAATGCCTATTGAACCCAATAAAACCCATGTTTACCGTTTTCCTATTATACAGAACGGTACCCATTGGTACCATAGCCATTCGGGCCTGCAGGAGCAGATTGGAATGTACGGCGCAATGATCTTAAACAAAAGAAAAGAGCCCGCTATACCTACAGTACCTGTTGTTTTAAGTGAGTGGACAAATATGATGCCCCACGAAGTTGACAGGCGATTACACAATGCCAATGACTGGTTCGCGATAAAAAAAGGTACCACGCAGAGTTATGCTGAAGCCATAAAAGGCGGGCACTTTAAAACCAAACTCACCAACGAACTGAAACGGATGACCGCCATGGATGTGAGTGATGTGTACTACGAAGCATTTTTAGTAAATGGAAAAAATCAGTACCAGGTACCAAACAAGCTCAAAGCAGGCGATAAGGTAAGATTGCGCATTGCTAACGGCGGGGCATCTACTTATTTTTGGCTCACTTACGCAGGTGGTAAAATAACGGTAGTGGCCAATGATGGTAACGATGTAACGCCGGTAGAGGTAGACCGGTTGATTATTGCCGTTTCCGAAACCTATGATGTAATGGTAACCATCCCCGAAAATAAAAGTTACCAGTTTTTGGTAACACCCGAAGACCGTACCCAATCTGCTTCCCTATGGCTTGGCAATGGAGAAAAAGTGCCGGCTCAAAAACTACCCAAACTGAAATATTTCGAAGGCATGAAAATGATGAACGAAATGATGGATATGAACGGCAACCTGGTGCAGATGGAAGGCATGAAAATGCAGAACCAGGTGATGGATATGAATACCGTAATGTATGCTGAACTGGATGATGCCGGGACAGATACGGTTGCTTCGGATGCACATCAGGGCCACGATATGGGTAGCAACAATGGTGTAAAAGGCCCCATTACAACATTAAACTACGATATGCTGCGCTCGCCGGAAAAAACGGTTTTGCCTAAAGCCCCAACCCGTGAAATGGAGTTTCAGTTAACGGGCAATATGAACCGTTATGTTTGGACTTTAGATAATAAAACCATCTCTGAAGAGGATAAAATCCTCATCAAAAAGGGCGAAAACCTGCGGATCATTTTATATAACAATAGTATGATGCGGCACCCTATGCACCTGCATGGGCACGATTTTAGGGTAATTAATGGTCAGGGCGATTATGCACCTTTAAAAAATGTACTCGATATCATGCCCATGGAGCGCGATACCATTGAGTTTAGTGCTTCAGAAAGTGGCGATTGGTTTTTTCACTGCCATATTTTATACCACATGATGAGCGGGATGGGTAAAATTTTTAGCTATGAAAACTCACCGTTAAACCCCGAAATCCCAAACCCTAAATTGGCACAGCGAAAACTTTTTGCCGATGACAGGATGTTTCATTTTATGGCCGAAAACGATTTTGCCAGCAACGGAAACGACGGTATGGCCATGTTGGCAAATACGCGCTGGAGCATTGGCGCCGAATGGCGCTTAGGTTACAATAAAATGCATGGCTTTGAAACCGAAACCCATATTGGCCGGTATATAGACCAGATGCAGTGGCTAATGCCTTTTGTGGGGTTCGATTGGCGCTACCGGAAAATGGAAGCTGGCGAACGCGAAACCAATATTTTTGGCCAGAAAAGCACAAAGGATAAAAGAAGTATGTTTAGTGTAGGGCTTGCCTACACCTTGCCTATGTTGGTAATAGCGCAGGCAGAAGTTTACCACGATGGTAATGTTCGTTTGCAGTTGATGCGGGAAGATATACCGGTTTCTAAGCGATTAAGGGCAAGCTTTATGGTAAACAGCGATAAAGAATTTATGGGCGGACTTAAGTTTATTACCACTAAATACATGGGTATTTCTGCCCACTATGATAGCGATATGGGGTTCGGCGCTGGTTTAACACTTAATTATTGATCTAACCATTAGTAATCTCCCTCAACAACTTGTCGCATTCGGCAAAGGCATTATACAGATATTTATTGCGGTGTTTTTCGCCCTGACCGCTAAAAGAAACCGATTTCATAATCAGGCCCTGCATCCATTGTTTGGTTTGTTTGCAGTAGGCCTGGTCTTCGGTTCTTAAATAATTAAAGGTATTAAACCTGTTGTAACAGGCCATGCGGTCTTTAAAATCGACCAGATAAGCGATGCTTCCCAATACATCGCAATTGTACCAGTTAAAGGTATGGTTAGGGTCGATGGTTTTTTTGCTGCTAATGGCGTACATATTCATATCGGTAAGGCAATACCGTACCTGCTCTACAATTTTCACGGCCAGCCCGGTATCGGAAAGGTGCCCGGCTTCGAATGCATACCTGATCTGTTCGAGTGTGCCTGTTACAGTATCCTTAGACCATATTTCGGTGCTTGGTATTTCCAGATAAGTGGCATGCAGCTCCTGTGAAATTTTAATAATTTCATCGGATAGGAAGGAAGAGCTAAACGGCGTTTTGAGGTTATTCGCGCTATTTGCCCAAAAGAACAGTTTAAAGCTGGTGAGTTCAGGATACTTGAAAAAATGAAATAAAGGAATATCGTCGGTCGTAATGGTGATGTGTTTCTTATTGCTGTTTTTGATGGCTTTTATATTGTCCAATAAATTTCGGAGATAGCCGATCATATCTAAATCTTCATTTACACTTAAATAACTAAAAGTAACCGATAACGATTGTTTTGGGCTGTACAGAAACGGGACATCAAAACAATCAGAAAGCTTGATGATTTGCTGAAAAGTAAGGTTGCTGTCGCCCCTGATTTTCTTATAGGCCTCATTCGTGCTTATTCCTAACTCTTCGGCTACACTCAGCGCCAAGTTCTGGTATTCGGGCAGGGCTGATCTGATGGCCTGGAAAAATAATGCCTGTTGATTATTCATAAAGATTAATTTTTTAAGGGAATATAAGGTTTTTTAATAATCAATTGGATTATTACTTCAGATTAAATTAGGCAATATAATTTATAATCAGAGGCAGGTGGTTTTTATTTTCTTTTAAAAATAATTATCTATTCGTTTATAATCTTTAAGGTTAATTGCAGTTTGTTCGATGTTTTAGATTTGATTAGGAATTAAAACGCACTATGATGAACAAATTAAGATTTATAAAAGATGAAGGCTCCGAATTCTACAAAGAATTAAACGAGCAGATAGAACAATATTTTATTCAAACCGGATTGAGGAAAACCGGCAATGCAAAAATGTTTTTCAAGATTTTCCTGTATTTCGGATTGGATATCCTGTTTTACGTCTTGATGATTACCAGCCATGCGGTGTGGACATTCTATGTTTTTTACCTGCTGATGGGACTGTCGGTTTTGTTAACCGCTTTTAATGTTTCGCATGATGCCGCCCATGGTGTAGCGGTTAAAAGTAAGTTCTGGAACCAGTTATTGTTTTCGTTAAGTTTTAACTTGCAGGGCAATAATGCTTATGTATGGGGCAAGAACCACAACGAATCGCACCATTTATATACCAATATAGAGGGAAGTGATATTGATGTGCTGAACAATCCCCTGTTCAGGATGACCGAATCTCAGCCTTTAAAAGGGTATCACCGGTACCAGTTTATTTATGCGCCGTTTCTATACCTTTTTTACTCTATCAACTGGTTCTTTTTCAGGGAAACCTTGATGTTGTTCAATTTATCGAGCCGTACTATTAAAGTGGAGATTCCCCGTGTTGAAGCGGTAAAGCTGGTCATATATAAGCTCTCGTATATAGGTTATATGATCGTTTTGCCTATTTATCTATTGCCTTTCAGTTGGACAGTAGTTTTGATGGCTTTCCTGCTGAACCATTTTATTATTTCTCTGCTGTTTGTATCAGTGTTAGGCGTTGCACACTTATCAGATTTTGTAGCTCACCCTGTGCCCGATAAAAATAATCAGTTGAACATGAGCTGGCCGAAACTGCAGTTGCTCACCTCAATCGATTATCATGCAGAAAGTAAATTTCTAAACTGGACACTTGGTGGTTTTAATGCTCATGCGGTACACCACCTGCTTCCAAACGTTTGCCATGTGCATTACCTTGATATTATTCCAATTTTTAAAGCGCTGGCTAAAAAGCACAAGCTTACTTATATGGAAATGTCGTACGGCAAATCTCTGGCCTCACATTTTAGGTTTTTGAAAATGATGGGCAGAAGTGAACACTTAATCCCGATGCGATATGAAGGATAAACATATTCATGTAGCGGCTGATAGTCAGTTGCTAAAAGCGATATACAAGCGTGTAGCGCAGGAGTTGGTAATCGATAAATTTGCTTTTATGAGGATAATAGCACTTAAATTCCTTGTGTATTTCCTACTCACCCTTTTGGCCTATTTAGCTTTGTACCATATTGTTGATCCGGTTAGTTTTATAGGCTGTTTTATGGGCTATGGTTTTATCTCGTTGCTCTTTGCCTTTAACTTTTCGCACGATTTTTCGCACAATACCATTTTTAAAAGCAAGCGGCTTAACCATTTCTGTTTTGTGGCTATTTATACACTGGTAGGTGCGCATGCCGAAGCCTGGAAACTGAGGCATGTTAATTCGCATCATTATGCGCCAAATGTAGAGGATTATGATTCAGATCTTAAAATATCGAAGCTGATCCGCGTAGTACCCGATAGTAAACAGTATTGGTTTCATGCTTACCAACACCTGTATGCACCATTGGCTTATACTACCTATTCGCTGTTCTGGATTTTTATTAAAGATTTTGTGATTCTTTTTGGCAATGATGGCTTCGTTATTAAAAAAGACTTTAAATATTACCTGTCTTTTTTACTTCAAAAATCAATCTATATTGGTCTGTTGCTGGTGCTACCCATATTTTTTTCCGGCCAGCAGTGGTACGTGGTAGTATTTGGCTTTTTGATGATGCATTTAAGCCAATCGTTGTTTTTACTGTTTACATTTTTTATGACCCACCATGTAGAGGAAACACAATATCCGAAAGCAGATGCGCAGGGTTATATCAATGCTTCCTGGCTGATGAACCAGGTAAAAAGTTCGAACGATATGCATCCTTTTAGTAAAACGGCAAATTTTATTTTGGGTGGTTTTAATAATCATATTGCCCATCATCTATTCCCGCACTACCATCATGTGTATTATCCGCAGATCAGTAAAATATTATACGAAATGTTAAATGAGAATGGGATAACACCCAATTGTACCAGTTATTTGGGCGGGATAAAATCTCATTTAAAGCTGCTTAAAAGAATGGGAGCTGCTGCATAGTCCTCATGCTCATTTAAATTAAACATGATGAAATATTTATTGATATGCTTTTGTTTGTTACTGTTTATAGATGCATCAGCACAACAGGATACCTTACACCAAAATCATAAATTTTACTATGGTGTAGGTTTGAGCGGAGGTAAAGGAACTGAAGATGGTGGTTACGGTGAGCTTCATCTTTATTTGCAGCGTAAAACCAATTATATTGCTTTTAAATCATCGGGTATTTCGGAATTCGAGCTTTTTGGAGATAGGCCTAATCCCAGTATTTCTGATGTTGGGATTACTGTAGGCAAAAGTTATAGTTTCGAACGCTATATCAACATCAAGCTTGGTGCAGGGCTGGCATTTACGGAGCAGATATCAAGAGGTGCATTTTTGTACAATACTTGTAAGTCTATGTTTTGCCTGTTTGATCATGATGTTTATGAAATTGTTACCACCCGAACTATTGGCATTCCGATAGAAGTAAGGACCAGTTTTTTGGTTGGGAGGGCTGCAGCGTTAACCCTTGGAATGAGTGCAAATCTCAATAGCGCAAATAGCTTTTGTGGCTTTTCGGTGGGTGCTACCTTTGGGCGTTTGAGAGACAGAGTGAAGTGATTATTGAATGATTGAGTTTCGAATGAGCGAATGATTTAGATTTTCTCATTCACTCATTCAAAAATGGCACACTGGGTTTTTAATTAACGGCATGACCTTTCATTTTAAACCTGATGGGAGCGATAGCCCGAGCTTTTTCTGCAAGGCTTTAGCGGACAGCAGGACTGACAATTTTTTCTTGCACTAACCTATGTTTTCCAAAAAAATTGCAATATTATAAATTGCTTCACCCCCATCACACAACACCGCTTCGTTCGCAATGACGAATATTTTTAATGAAAAGAAGCAGCAGGTACTTTAACCTGTTCGGTTAGCCCCTGGTTACTTTTGATCAGCCAAAATGCAAAGAAAGCACCAACCAAAGCCATAGCCGCACCAACATAAGCCGGCGAAGTATAATCGAAGCCATAAACCAGTGGAAGCCCGCCGAAGAATGCGCCTAAAGCGTTACCAATGTTAAAACTCGCCTGACTTGCAGATGCGGCCAGCATTTCGGAGCCCTTAGCACTCTGGATCATTAACATTTGTATTGGAGCAGCTAACGCAAAAGATACAGCGCCGGTAACAAAAGTCATAATTAAAGCTAAGGGCTGACTTGCAGATACGAAATGAACAATGGTTAGGGTAATCACCATAGTTAGTAACAAAGCTGCCGATGCTTTTGCCGGTGAAAATTTATCGGCCAGTATACCACCGATATAATTACCGCATAACATGCCTATACCCGCTAACATTAATATGTAGGTTACTGCATTTGGCGAAAAGCCTGCAACATCTGTCATTAAAGGGGCGATATAACTGTACCAGGTAAATAAGCCACCCGTTCCGATCGAGATCATAAAAATAATGATCCAGGCTTCTCTTTTTTTGAAGAAACTTAGTTCGGCTTTTAAGTCGCGGTTTTTGGTGGCTTCCAGTGCTGGTAGCCATAACTTTAAACTTAGCAAAGTAATAAGGCCAACAATTACGACAACGGCAAAAGATATCCGCCAGGAGAAATTGTGACCGATAAAGGTGCCCAATGGTACCCCAACAATATTGGCGATGGTTAAGCCCATAAACATAAGCGATACAGCCTGAGCAGCTTTTCCCTTTTCGGCTATTCTGCTGGCCACTACCGATCCTACACCGAAAAATGCGCCATGTGGTAAACCCGAAAGCAATCGGGCAATAAACAGGGTATCAAAAGTAGGGGCGAATGCAGAGAAAGCATTAAATACCGTGAACATGATCATCAAGGCAATCAAAATCATTTTCGGTGGATATTTACCGGCGATCATGATCAATAAGGGTGCGCCGATAACTACACCTAAAGCGTATGCCGAAATTAGATGCCCTGCCTGTGGAATGGTTACTGCTAAATCTTTTGAGATATCGGGTAGCAGGCCCATCATAACAAATTCTGTTATGCCGATGCCTAAACCGCCTAAAGTGAGTGGGAGCAAGTTCTTGTTCATAGCGTACTTAGTGTTAAATTTACACTATGCAAAGGTAAGGCTTTTTGTTTTAGGGGATTGTAAAAATTAGGCCATTTATGGAGGGGAGGGCAGTGAGAAGTTGTAAGATGGGGAATGGATGATTTATTGTTAAATTGTTTTATTGTTGATGGTCAGATAGTCAATAGTTCATGGTCAGGTAGGTGATGCTAATTCCCAGAGCTGTCCGTAGAGTTCCGAAGGGTCTCTACGGATTGAGTTATGGAAAAGAGTCTTTGACTCATTTCTGGTTCATAACTAAAAGTTAAATCTGGAAACTCAACATGATCTGATAGTCCGTAGTGAGGCTGCGCTTAACACTACGGATAGGAGGGGATAGGAGGGGTGAAGTTTTAATCAAGTTTTCTGTAAGGCGGTCGTCACCCTGAATTTACCAGAGCTGTCCGTAGAGTTCCGAAGGGTCTCTACGGATTGAGTTATGGAAAAGAGTCTTTGACTCATTTCTGGTTCATAACTAAAAGTTGAATCTGGAAACTCAACATGATATGATAGTCCGTAGTGACGCTGCGCTTAACACTACGGATAGGAGGGTAATGACGTGCAAAGGTGGTTATTAAGATAATAAAGCACCCCAGGGCTGTCCGTAGAGTTCCGAAGGGTCTCTACGGATTGAGTTATGGAAAAGAATCTTTGACTCATTTCTGGTTCATAACTAAAAGTTGAATCTGGAAACTCAACATGATATGATAGTCCGTAGTGACGCTGCGCTTAACACTACGGATAGGAGGGTAATGACGTGCAAAGGTGGTTATAAGATAATAAAGCACCCCAGGGCTGTCCGTAGAGTTCCGAAGGGTCTCTACGGATTGAGTTATGGAAAAGAATCTTTGACTCATTTCTGGTTCATAAC
>NZ_JBWKXA010000009.1:17925-140323 GCF_059422505.1 Pedobacter sp. GW821-FHT01D05
GGATTGAGTTATGGAAAAGAATCTTTGACTCATTTCTGGTTCATAACTAAAAGTTGAATCTGGAAACTCAACATGATCTGATAGTCCGTAGTGACGCTGCGCTCAACACTACGGATAGGAGGGGATAGATCTAGCCGGTTTGCAGTTACCAATGAACGAATGGCAAATGAACCATTGAACTCATAAATAAAAAAAGCTTGCCCCACCCTGTGGAACAAGCTTTTTGGCTCATGTAAAGATTTTCTACTTTGCGCTGCTGTAAGCTAAAATCTTGTTGATGGTTTCATCTTGAGGATTTTTAGCCAGTCTATCTAACTTACCTTTTATTTGATCATAAAATAAGTCGATTTCTGCGTCAGATTCAATATCAGTTCTAGGCTGAAACATGTTGGGTGTAGGTAAATTTACATTTGTTTTTGATGTAGAGGTTTTTGTCATAAGCAAAAAATGTGATAAGTTTTATAAACTTAACGATAGTTCAGATGCTTTATTTCAACCCCTAAAAAAATTTATGTAACATTTTTACTACCCTTTGTAGGTCATCTCCTTTGTTTTAAGCATTTTACGCAAATTACTCAATGCATAACGCATACGGCCTAGCGCTGTATTGATGCTTACATCGGTTAAATCTGCGATCTCTTTAAAACTTAAATCAGCGTAATGGCGCATGAGGAGTACTTCTTTCTGCTCATCAGGCAATAAATGGATCATTGCTTTCAAATCTTTATGGGTCTGGTCGCGAAGCATTTTATCTTCTGCACTTTCGTCATAAAAGTGTAGCATATTGAATACATCCATTCCATCAGCACTGGTGATGATTGGTGTTCTCTTTTCTTTTCTGAAATAATCGATAACCAAGTTATGGGCAATACGCATTACCCAAGGCAAAAACTTGCCTTCTTCGTTATATCTTCCCGATCGCAGGGTGTTAATTACTTTTATAAAAGCATCCTGAAAAATATCCTCCGCCAGATACTGGTCTTTCACCAATAAGTAGATAGAGGTATAAATTTTACTTTTATGTCTTCTTAAAAGTTCCTGCAATCCATTCTCGTTCCCGGCAATATATACCTTTACCAGGTCCTGATCATTATATGATTGTAAATTCATAGGTTTACCTACACTAAATCCCGTACTATTTGCTAAAAATTAATTTGTAGATGTTTAATTTCTATAGCTGCTCTCCTATGTTTTTTGAATGTGTTAGTTTGGTTTTGAGGTTGTTAATATTCAAAGAAAGTTATTTTTTTATCAAAAAACAAAAAATAAAATGTTAAAAAATAAATTAACCGTCTCAGTACCCTATTTTTGTATGTTCTTAAAACCCTAACAACATTCTGGGGTTATACATTATATTCGTTACTATACATGAGCAAAAAAGAGGCCGAAAAAGATCCGCATAAAAATATTATCATAAAAGGTGCCCGTGTGCACAACCTTAAAAACATCGATGTTGCTATTCCAAAAAACAAACTTGTGGTGGTAACCGGTATGTCTGGTTCGGGGAAATCTTCGCTTGCATTTGATACTTTATATGCAGAGGGGCAACGCCGATATGTAGAAAGTTTATCTTCTTATGCCCGCCAGTTTATGGGCCGGATGAATAAACCCGATGTTGATTATATTAAAGGGATTGCTCCGGCAATTGCCATCGAGCAAAAGGTTATTACTTCCAACCCACGTTCTACCGTTGGTACCTCGACCGAAATTTACGACTACCTGAAACTGCTGTTCTCGCGTATCGGGAAAACCATTTCACCTGTTTCGGGCAAAGAAGTGAAAAAGGATTCGGTAAGTACGGTGGTAGATTATGTAAATGCCATGCCCGAGGATACGACGGTTACTATTTTTTGTCCTTTGTACCCGCACAATAACCGTACGATTAAGGAAGAACTGGCTATTTTATTACAGAAAGGATTTTTACGTGTTCTGATTAACGATAAAATAGAAAAAATAGAAACGGTTTTAGACGATGCTGATTTTAAAGATGCAGAACTTACAGACGATAAAACCGTTCAGATCCTGATCGACCGTATTGTAACCAACCAGGAAGAAGAAACATTAAGCAGATTGGCTGATTCGGCACAGACTGCTTTTTTTGAAGGTAAAGGCGATTGTTATGTGGAAGCCCAGGGTACAACTAAACATTTTAGCGACCGGTTTGAACTGGATGGAATAAAATTTGAAGAACCTACGCCGAACTTTTTCTCTTTCAATAACCCTTATGGTGCGTGTAAACGTTGCGAAGGTTATGGAAACGTAATCGGCATTGATGAAGATCTGGTTATTCCTGATAAGAGCAAAAGTATTTACGATAACGCCATTGCCCCTTGGCGTGGCGAGAAAATGAATGTATGGTTACAGAATTTTATTAAAGCTGCACCAAAATTCGAATTCCCGATTCACCGGCCTTATAGTGCCTTAACAGAAACGGAACAACGCTTGCTTTGGACAGGAAATAAATATTTTGCTGGCCTGGATGCTTTTTTCAAAGAACTGGAAGAGCAGACCTACAAAATCCAGTACCGCGTAATGTTATCCCGTTACCGGGGCAAAACCACTTGTCCTGATTGCAAAGGCTCGCGTTTGCGTAAGGATGCATCTTATGTAAAGATTGCTGAAAAATCGATCATCGATGTGGTGCTGATGCCATTGGCAAAAGCGCTGGTTTTCTTTAACGAGCTGAAGTTAAATGCCAACGATACCAAAATTGCCAAACGTTTATTGGCAGAGATTGATAACCGTTTCCTTTATTTAAACAATGTAGGTTTAGGCTACCTTACCCTAAACCGTTTATCGAATACACTTTCGGGTGGAGAATCGCAAAGGATTAACCTGGCCACTTCATTGGGAAGTAGTTTGGTGGGTTCTATTTATGTTTTGGACGAACCGAGCATCGGTCTGCACCCACGTGATACCAATAAGCTGATTGAAGTGTTGATTTCGCTCCGTAATGTGGGCAATACCGTTTTGGTGGTAGAGCATGAAGAAGAAATGATGCGTGCTGCCGATTACATTATCGATATCGGCCCTGAGGCTGGTACCCATGGCGGTAATTTGGTTTTCAGTGGTAATTACGAGGAGATTTTAAAAGATAAAAATAGCTTAACAGGCCGTTACCTATCGGGAATAGAAAAAATTGCCATTCCGGATAAACGCCGTAAGTGGAAAGATCACATCCTGATTAAAGGCGCAAGGGAAAACAATCTGCAGAATATTGATGTGAAGTTTCCGCTAGGCGTTTTTACTGCAGTAAGTGGTGTTTCCGGATCGGGTAAAACCAGTTTGGTTAAAAAAATCTTATACCCTGCACTGCAAAAGGCAATTGGAAACTACGCTGGTGAGCAAACAGGCGCTTATGATGGCATTTTTGGCAATTACGATCTGGTAAGCGCTGTAGAAATGGTCGATCAGAACCCGATTGGCCGTTCGAGCCGCTCTAATCCGGTTACTTATGTAAAAGCATGGGATGATATCCGTGCCCTGTTTTCGGGACTGGCATCGGCAAAGGCTGCGGGTTTAAAACCAGCTGCTTTCTCTTTCAACGTAGAAGGTGGCCGCTGCGATGTTTGCCAGGGTGAGGGAGAGGTGAAGATCGAAATGCAGTTTATGGCCGATATTTACCTGCCTTGCGAAGCCTGTAACGGTAAACGTTTTAAACAGCAGGTTTTAGATGTAACCTATAAAGAGAAAAATGTATCCGAAATTTTGGATATGACTATAGAAGAGGCGGTAGAATTTTTTAAGGATGAACAAAAGATCCTCAATAAATTAAATCCATTGGTTGATGTAGGCCTTGGCTACGTACATTTAGGTCAGTCTTCTAATACCTTATCAGGTGGTGAGGCGCAACGTATCAAACTCGCTTCATTTCTGATTAAAGGTAACAATGCCAATAAAACGCTGTTTATCTTTGATGAGCCGACAACCGGTCTGCATTTCCATGATATTAAAAAACTACTAAAGGCGCTGAATACCCTGATTGAACAAGGGAACACAATTTTGGTGATCGAACATAATATGGACATGATCAAATGTGCCGATTGGGTAATCGATATCGGCCCTGAAGGGGGTGATGGCGGTGGTCAGGTGGTATTTGAAGGTATACCCGAAGATTTAGCTAAGGTAGAAAAATCGTACACAGGAAAATATTTAGCATCGCATTTAAATTTAAATCCATAATTTCGGCAATGCTTTTTCTAACGTTTTTCATCGGCATCATTCTCAATGCCATGGGCTATATTCCTCCTGGCAACATTAATCTCACCGTTGCACAGCTCGCTATTAACAAGGGCATGCGGCAGGTATGGTACTTTATTCTTTCCTTCTCTTGTGTAGAAGTGTTTTTTACCTTTGGGATGATGCGTTTTGCCCGCTGGGCCATGAGCGATATCAATCCGAACGAAGCGGTAAGCGAAGTGCGCTTAAGTACTTTGGTCGATTGTTTTATGATCGTGATGTTTTTGGTGATGGGGACCATTACCTGGAAAAATCGGAAAAAAGTGCCTAAAACCAGCAACAAAAAAGAAGATAAGCGCAGTGGAAGTGTTTTGTATGGATTAATTTTAGGCGTATTAAACCCTGTTCAGATTCCATTCTGGCTATTTTTTGGTAACTATGTGATCTTGCACCAGTGGATCGAAACCGATTATCTTTCACTGGTAATCTTTAGTTTGGGCTCCGGTGTGGGTTCTACACTCGCACTTTACCTATATGCACATTTTGCAACTTATATTCAGGAAAAGTTTGCGCTGAGCAGTTTAATTATTAATAAATCGATTGCGATATTTTTGTTCGCATTGGCAGCTTACCTGGTGGTAAAACAGGCGATTGTTATCTTTTAATAAATATTCTAATCCACGGTCTGTGTTTCCCACAGATCTTTTGTTTTTTTGAAGTTTCCTGAATTGGTAGTTTGTTTTTTTGCCACGGAAACACAGAAAGCACAGAACATGTGTACTTAGTTTATTATTCTGGATAATGTTGTCAGTCTGAGCTCGTCGAAGATCTAACAACACGTTTTCTTTCCAAGGTCTGTGTCGTCACAGAGCTTCAAGTTGGTTTTTATCAAGCACTCATTATAAAGAAATTATTTGCTTTTCGTTCTGTGAGGACACAGACCGAGGAATGGGAACTTGTTAAATGATCTATTAAAGGTCCTTCGACAGGCTCAGGATGACATATGCTTTTGTATTTTACAAAAAATAAATCCTTTTTCAACTATCAGTCTGAGCTTGTCGAAGTCTCATGATACTGTAGTTAAATGATCTTAACATAGCAATCGTTGAATCTTTCTGTTATAAAATTGATACACAGATACGCTTCGGTTAACCTAATCATAACATTAAATTTATGTTTAAGAAGCCTAACCAAGCTAATATTGGGCTTTGATACAAAACATATCTTATCCTTATGTCTAACAGACGATTTTTTCTGAAAAATAGTTTGGCTGCTGCTGTAGTGGCCAGTATTTCGCCGGTTCTTTCTTCATTTGCTGAAGAACATAACGCTCCCGCCAGACCGGGCAAAGCACCTAAATTACGTTTCGCCATTGCATCCGATGGACATTATGGTCAGCCTGGAACGGAGTACAAACTGCACCATGAGAATATTGTAAAGTGGTTAAATGAATCGCATGATAAAAATCCACTCAATTTTGTGATCATTAACGGAGATCTTGTACACGATCGCCCAGAACTATTGTCAGAAGTAAAAAAAGAATATTACGATAAACTTAAAGTTCCTTTTTATGCCATTCCGGGTAATCACGATCATGCCGATGCAAAGATCTGGAAATCGGTTTTTGGTTATGAGGATAACTTTTCTTTCGAAAAAAATGGAGTAGGTTTTGTTTTGGCCAATACTTCGGATACCAAAGGTGCTTATTTATGCCCTAACAACGATTTTTTAAAGCAGGAGCTCGATAAGTTTAAAAACCTGAAAACTGTTTTCGTAGTGTTGCATATCCCCCCTCATTTCTGGGTGCCCGAAAGTCCTTTTATAGAATGTCCGGATACGATTAAACTGTTGCACAGTTATGCCAATGTAAAGGCTGTATTTCATGGCCACGACCATAGTCTCGATGCCGTGTTTTATACCGATAAACTGCCGCACTTTTTCGATGCACATATCGGTGGAAACTGGGGCACAGCCTATAAAGGCTACCGGATTGTAGAGGTTGATGAAAATGATAAGATTCAGACTTATCAGGTAAATGCAAGTCAATCGCCATTATTAAATGAAACCAAATTTTAATTGATAGATCATCGCAATGAAAAAGACATTTTTGATGCTCATTTTTGCTGGTGCTGTTTTAAACTGTGCCGCACAGAAAATAGGCGAAACCACGCCTGAAATCAAAACAGGGACTGATGCCGCGCAACCTTTTCTGTTTTCGCTGAATACCTTAACCGCAGAAAATCCCCGTTGGAATATCCACTACTCTGGAAGTTATGGCGAAAAAACCAACGGACAGTTTGGTTATGATGGCTTAGGGCAACAGTTCGGTGTTAAAGGATATTTAGGTAGCAGGTTTACCTTGTATGCCACTGCAGCAATCGGTTTTGCCAATGCGGGAGGTGTAACCTCTGCGCAACAGGCTGAAGTAATTAGAGATTTAGTGGGGGGTAAAGGCATAGCTGGTTTTAGGTTAGGTGCTGGTTTAGGTTTAAGCAGAGATTGGTCGAGCATTGGTTCGGCGATTAGCCGCATTACCGCTTCGTTCGATCAGACAAACTGGCGAATGGCGGGTAACCTTCGTTTCGAAAAAGCTTTTGATAAAACCAGGGATAAGCTCGATTTTATAAGCAGTTTTGGGTATCAGCATCGTGTTTCTAACGTTTTATATCTTGGATTTGAAGCCTTAGGTCAAGATTTAGAAGGCTTTTGGGAAAAGGATGAAGCAGAAGGTGGCGCAAAGGTAATGATCGGGCCCTCAATCAATCTGGAACCAAACCATTCGAAACTTTCGTTCTCTCTTTCTGGCGGACCTGTTTTTTACGCCACCCGTAGTCAGGTAATCCCATCAGAAGCCATCCGCGAAATCGGTTCCGTAGCCTCAGGAAATGGCTATACCATCAGAGCGCTGGTTAATTTCAATCTTCATCGCTAAGGTGTTGCTAAATCAATTTAAGAAAATGAAAAAATCATACCTATTTATATTATTGGGTTTCCTGTTCATCCAAAAAGGATTTGCACAATGGCCTGGCAAAAACGAAAGTACCCGGCAGATTTTATTACCGAATGGGTGGAAACTGAGTCCGGCAGGACATTCGCTGCAATTGGGCGATCTGCCTTTAAATATGCAGTTGAGCGCTTCGGGTAAATACCTCGCCGTTACCAATAACGGGCAAAGCACCCAGTCGCTGCAATTGCTTGATGCGAAAACAGAAAAGATTATTGATGAAAAAGTGCTCAGTAAATCCTGGTACGGCATTGCTTTTAGTAAAGACGAAAAGCATCTGTATGCCTCGGGCGGTAACGACAACTGGATTTTAGATTTTAATATTCAGAACAATAAATTGGGCAAAAGCGATACCATCAAATTAGGCCCCATTTGGCCAAAAGGAAAAATCAGTCCGGCGGGGATTGTGGTTAACAAAAACAACAGTAAGTTATACACCGTAACCAAAGAAGACAGCAGTTTATATATTATCAACCCGGCTGAAAAGCAGATCCTGAAAAAAATACAGCTACCTGCAATTGCCTACAGTTGTGTTTTATCTGCAGATGAAAGTAAGCTATACGTTTCACTCTGGGGTGGAAAATCTGTTGCGGTTATCGATTTAGTTTCAGAAAGTATCTCACAGCGCATTCCTGTTGGCGATCATCCAAACGAACTATTGCTTAATAAAAAAGGAAATATTTTATTCGTAGCCAATGCGAACGATAATACCGTTTCGGTAATTAATACTTTAAATAATAAGGTAATCGAAACCATTGCTACTACCCTTTATGCCACACAGTTAACAGGTTCTACCACTAATGGTTTGGCTTTGAGTGCCAACGAAAAAACTTTGTATATCGCCAATGCAGATAACAACTGTTTGGCCGTTTTTGACGTGAGCAAACCCGGACTAAGCTTAAGCCAGGGCTTTATTCCGGTAGGCTGGTACCCAACAAGTGTTAAGGTTTTGGGCTCGAAAATTTTGGTTACAAACGGTAAAGGAAATACACCTATGGCCAACCCTCAGGGGCCACAACCGATTTCTAAAGTCGACAATAGTGGTTACCATATGGGCAGTACGGCCAATAGCCGGTTGCAATATATAGCGGGTTTATTTAAAGGAACCTTATCTTTTATTGATGCACCAAAACCTGAGCAGTTAAAAGCCTATACCAAACAGGTATATGCCAATACGCCCTTTACCGATAAGCGGACGATTACTGCCGATGGTGAAGCCGGAAATCCTATTCCACGTAAACAGGGTGAAAAATCGCCCATTAAACATGTATTTTATATTATTAAAGAAAACAGAACCTACGATCAGGTGCTTGGCGATATGCCAAAAGGAAATGGCGATTCTACTTTAACACTTTTCGGTAGAAAAATTACACCTAACCAGCATGCTTTTGCCGAGAACTATGTACTGCTTGATAATTTCTATGTTGACGCTGAGGTAAGTGCCGATGGACACAACTGGAGCATGGCCGCTTACGCCACAGATGTAGTTGAGAAAACATGGCCAACAAGTTATGGCGCACGCGGCGGAAGTACCACCTTCGAAGGTGGCAGACCAGTTACTTACCCTAAAGGTGGTTTTATTTGGGACTACTGTCAAAGGGCAGGGGTAAGCTACCGCAGTTATGGTGAGTTTGGCGATTATGGCAAAGCGAATATTAAATCGCTGCAAGGCCATATGTGCACCGCTTCGCCGGGTTTTGATATGGATATTAAAGACCAGGTTCGGGTTGATGCCTGGCAGCATGATTTCGATTCGTTACTGGTTGCAGGCGTTGTACCACAGTTTAATACTTTAAGAATATCTAACGACCACACCAGCGGGCAAAAGAAAGGTAAATACTCGCCACAGGCCGCAGTTGCCGACAACGATTTAGCCGTAGGCCGTATTTTGGAGCATTTATCACATAGCTCGATCTGGAAAGAATCGGTTGTTTTTATATTGGAAGACGACGCGCAGAACGGACCCGACCATGTTGATGCACACCGTTCGCCAGCTTATGTGGTTGGACCATACGTAAAAAGGAATACGCCTGTTCATACCATGTATTCTACTTCCGGATTTTTAAGGACAATGGAGCTTATTTTAGGTTTACCCCCAATGAGCCAGTATGATGCTGCTGCCATGCCGCTGTACGAATGTTTTACCGCTACGCCTGATTTTACACCTTATAATGTGATTCAGCCACTTATTGATTTAGATACACGGAATGTAGCGGTGAATGAGAGCAGCAGGCGTTCTGAACTGTTCAATTTCGCCAAAGAAGATTCGGCACCAGATTTAGATCTGAATGAGGTGGTGTGGAAATCGGTTAAAGGGGAACAATCAGTAATGCCAGCACCAAAACGGAGTGCTTTTGTGATTTTGGAGAAGAAGAAGAAAGATGATGATGATTAGTGATCTGTTATGATTTTGTTTTAAACAAAAAGGCAATTTTCGATTAAGAAAATTGCCTTTTATATAATTTGTTTCCATGGTCTGTGTCCTCACAGACCATTTTGTTTTTATACGTTACATCAAGGATTTCTCCACAATGGAAATGGATCTATATCGTCATTTCCTGAAGTGCAACGAAATGGATAAATCTTTTCTATGGACCTAGGTGGTCTGTGGGGACACAGACCACGGGGATTAGTCGAAATGACGATCTTATCTATAATTTCCAGTCTGGCCTTTCGAAATGGCAGGTATAACCGTAAGGGTTTTTCTGTAAATAATCCTGGTGTTCTTCTTCAGCATTCCAGAAATCTGTTTCCGGTACTACCTCGGTTACAATTTTGCCGGGCCATTTGCCAGACGCATCTAACTCGGTAATTAATGCATTTGCAGTGTTTTTCTGTGCTTCACTATTATAGAAAATAGCTGAGCGGTACGAGGTGCCCACATCATTGCCCTGTCTGTTGCGCGTGCTTGGATCGTGGATCTGAAAGAAATATTCCAATAATTTACGGTAGGTTAAAACAGCTGGATCAAAGGTAACTTCAATGGCTTCGGCATGTGTGCCATGGTTCCGGTAGGTGGCATTTGGAACATCACCACCGGTATAACCTACCACGGTAGAGGTAACACCCGGGTAATGACGGAGCAGTTCTTCTACTCCCCAAAAGCAGCCGCCTGCAAGAATGGCTTTTTCAGTATTCATATATCTTCCTTTTTTTGATTAATAAAGATACAACGAAGATGTGTAAAGGGAAAGTAAAGAAGGGTAGTTGTATGGTTTAGTTGGTGAGATGACAAATGATAGGATAAGCCGCTTTTGTCATCCTGAGCGTAGTCGAAGGATCATTCTACTTCATTCGTTCAGACTGACAAATTGGGGCGGCTGCAAGCTTATGTTTTGGAGCGCAAGGCTTCTGTAAGACACTAAATTTCTTCCCGTTTTACGCTTATACGCTTCGCTTCCTCGTACCTCGTCGCTGCAGGGTAACGCTTCAACCGGGGCTAATGAGATACAACAGTTTTTCATTTGTGAGGTTGCAGGGGCACCAACCTTTGTTTATAAACCCGACAGCAGCGGCAGCCTCCGATCCTTCTATCGGAGCTACAGCGAATGGCGGGACGGGGCACCGCCAAGAACCACAGGTCATTCCTTTCCTAATTTTGAATGTACAATTTCGGTCGGTGAGACACCAACCGATAGGATAAGCCGCTTTTGTCATCCTGAGCGTAGTCGAAGGATCATTCTACTTCATTCGTTCAGACTGACAAATTGGGGCGGCTGCAAGCTTATGCTTTGGAGCGCAAGGCTTCTGCAATACACTTAATTTCTTCCCGTCTTCCGCTTTTACGCTTCGCTTCCTCGTACCTCGTCGCTGCAGGGTAACGCTTCAACCGGGGCTAATGAGGTACTGCAGCTTTTCATTTGTGGGTTTGCAGGAGCACCAACCTTTGTTTATAAACCCGATTGTAATGGAAAGCACGTAGCGAGGAACGAGCACGGACTTGTAATGAAAAGCGGGGCTACCAGCGGCCAAGAACCACAAGCCCTCCATTTCCTAATTCTGAATATACAATTTCGGTCGGTGAGAAATCGTCATTCTCGCGCAGGCGGGAACCACGCAGTGCTCAGCGGAGCTAATCTTGAAGCCTAATGCATTAAGATTCCCAATCAAGTTGGGAATGACGACGCGATTAATGAATATCTTATGGAGAACTATTGCTTGCTCCAGCTAAAATCCATAAAATTTACATTGTTTTTGCGCGAAGAACTTACGGCAATCCCTTTATCGGCCTGACCTGTAAAGGTAAAACCTTCCAGTTCATCCGGTTTATCGGTGTCTATTACTTTGATGACAGCTTCCTGACCGTTAGCGAGCGATTTTTCCAGATCAAGAAAGGTCAGTCTCCATTTACGTCCTTCAATCTGGTTCTGGATTAAAACTAAAATACCTTTATCTGCAATCCAGTGTAGATTTTGTACCCATGGTGAGCAGGCAAATTTTTTAAAGAGAATTCCCTTTTCACTTGTTTTATCGGCTTTCGCTAAGGCTTCGGGATTGTATAAACGTACTTCATTGGCTTTATTGCCATAATCGGCCGTTGCAACGAACCATTGGCCTTTGTAATTTACATACTCAGGCCGTGTACCCTGGATACAGGCATCATCTTCAATGCTTTTAATCAGGTTTCCATCTAATTTTCTGGTTTTTAAAAAACCTTCCCAGTTGATGCAGTTAATTACCGCTTTCCAAATGGTGCCTTCTGCATTTTGCTTTACCGAATTACCCACAAAAGTTGGTAAGCCTTTGTGGTAAGCAATGCCTGTAGGGTGTTTAATGATATTTTCCCCTTTAACGGTAAACTTGTATTCCTTATGCTGATAAATCAATGAGTCTTTCTGGAGCTGATATTCGCGCATGATGCCCACTTCTCTATCGCCGTAAAGGAAATACCTTCCGTTTTGGTAAGAAATACCCTGACAGGCACCCAATGAATCAATTGTGGTTGTTTTTGTAATCTCTCCATCGGTTTTATTGTATCTGGCCACAAAAAACATCACGATCAGTACTAAAATTGGGTTTAATGTTTTCATCAACTAAGGATCTAAAGGTTCATCGAAATCAATCTGTAAAGAAGCTGTATTTAAGTAAAATTCTGATTCGGTATCACTTAAACGTTTTCCGTTTTTATAAGGATAATAGCCGAGTTCTTTTTTGCAACGCTCAGGGAGCAGATTGGTGATATTATAGCTCTGCGATTTTACGGTACAGGCTAATCCTGGTTTATCTGCGGGCATTCCGTACCTAAACATCAGCCTTGCGCAGTTACGCAGGTTGGTGGTGGTATGGCGGGCATGCGGCTCCATGATAATGGCACTTTCGGGTATCTGAAGGGTTTCCATTAAAAACTTCTTCATTTCGTAGGCTTCGCTGAATTTGGTTTTGTAGGGGTGTACACGTCCACCAGAAACCACGATAAATGGTGCCATGCCCTTCTGATATTGCAAAGCCGCTAACCTGCAACGGATCATTCCGCCCGCACTTAGGGCTACTTCTTTTTCCTCGGGGCCAGCACCTGGAACCAGGATTACGCTGTAAGGATATTTTTTCCAATCTGTTTTTTTGATCTGGTTAATCGCGGCAAGGTTTACGCCCTTGGCCATCGGCTCGTAATCGGCGGCCTCATTGCGTTCGTTAAGTTCTAAAGCCTCCAGGGCAAATAACATAGCAGGTTCGAAAAAGAGCTTATTATTGCCCTGCAAGGCTAATAAGGCACTTGCCGAGGTAAGTTCTGCAAACGTTTTATCCTTTAAGTTAAAACTGATCGAATCTATTTTGGGGTAGTTGGGCTTGTTTCCTTCTACGTATACACCAATTGCATAATTTATGGCACTGGCATCTTGTTCCCATGCTTTTACTAAAAGGGTTTTGCGTTGTTCTTTGGCAAACATGGCATAACAACCTGATGGGATAAGATGATTTTTTACCAAATTTCCCAATGGATTATTTTCTGCATAAAGCAATGCTAAACGGTTTCCAATACTGGCTATTTCCTCATTGTTGAATTTTAAAGCTTTTGCGTAACAGCTAATATCTGTTTTACGGGTTTTAACGGCTTCATTTACCTGTGTGGTTTTTGATTTATAGATGTTGCTGAATGCCGTATCTGTACTCAGCATTTTGCGCAGTTCGGGCAATTGCTCAAAAAGTGTAAGCAGGTAATAATTTTTGTATTGTACTTCGTTCCTGGTCTTAATTAACTGATAAGACTGGCTTGTTAAATCTTGTGCAGATAAGCCCTGCCAAAAAAGGCAGAACACAAAGAAGGTATAAAGGGATTTCATCAAAGTTTTGGAAGCAAATTTAAAGATTGGCCATTAAAGAAACATTAACAAGATGTTATGCTTTGATGGTTATTAAAACGATTTATTATATATCTAATGTTGCTTAATATTAATTTAAAGTGCCAGTTCTAATTGGTGTATAGAGTTAACATAATAGATACATCGTGTTAAAAGTACACCGTTACTTTTGCCGCTGTAGAACGCTCAAAAATTACTTGTTAACCTTAAAGGATAAGCCTATGTAAATGTGAAATCTACACTTCTACTAAAAAAACAAATCCCAATTATATTTCAAAACCATTACTAAGAACAAAAAGATGACATCATTTTTTTTAACCGCAAGTATAAAAAGTGCTTGCCGGAAATTGCTTTTGCCGTTAGGCTTACTGGCCATCTGTAATTCCAGTGCAACAGCGATTAATCATGAAGTAACTGCTTCGGGCTTTAATTATAGCGCATTTGCCACGGTAAGCGGAACAGTTACCGATCAAAATAACCAACCCTTACCAGGAGTAAGTGTTTTCGAAAAGAAAACAAAAAAAACAACTGTTACCGATTCCAATGGTAAATATTCAATTAATGTAGAAGAAGGTGCAATTTTAGTATTTTCTTATATCGGTTATGATAATCAAGAAGTTACGGTTAGTGGCCGCCAGAATATTAATGTTACTTTAAAAGAAAGCAGCAATACCCTAAATGAGGTTGTGGCTATTGGTTACCAGAAAATCAGAAAATCGGATGTAACTGGTGCCATCAGCAGTGTTAAAGCCAGCGAAATGAATTTAACTTCTCCTACTGTTGGCCACGCATTGGTTGGTAAGGTTGCCGGTGTGCAGGTATCGCAAACCAGTGGTGCGCCATATTCGGGCACCAAAATCAGGGTGAGGGGCATCGGGTCCATTAACGCCAGTTCAGATCCCTTATATGTAATTGATGGTTATCCGGCAGGAAACAACGTATCCATCAATCCGGAGGATATCGAAACCATCGACATTTTAAAAGATGCGGCTTCTGCCGCCATTTATGGCTCAAGGGCATCGGGTGGGGTTGTGTTGATTACCACCAAAAGAGGTACCGATGGAAAAGGAAAGTTTGAATATGATGTTCAGGGCGGCATTTCTCAGTTGGCTAAAAAAGTAAAATTATTGGATGCCAACCAGTTTATACAGCTTTTAATCGACGGACGTAACAATGCCTATAAAGATTTATGGGTAAACTCAGGGAAAACCTGGAACGATGCCATGTTCGGTGATAACAATACTACCCGTATCGCCAACGTGGGTAATGGCAGTAGTGTAAGTATTCCGGCCGATCTCTATAATTTCAGCACACAACAGGCTATCCCTGCAGCTTATAATACTGATTGGCAGGATGAACTCTATCGCAATGCAGCTTTTCAACGCCATAATCTTTCATTTTCTGGCGGTACCAAAGATGTAAAATACTTTTTAAGCGGTGGTTACCAGAACAACGATGGTATTGTAACCAACACCAACCAAAAAGTAACCAACTTTAGGGGGAATATTGATGGCAAGGTGAGCGAGCGGTTACGTGTAGGCGCAAACATTGCTTACACAAAAAACGATAACAGAGAGGTACAGGAGGGCCGGTATAACTTGAGTCCGATGATGTCGGCTCTGATTTATCTACCTTATCTGCCAGCAAGAGATGTAAACGGGAACCCTATCCAATTTGGAATGGGTGCACTGTCTTCTCAATACGGTATCCAGAACCCCGAAAATCCTTTGGCTACGGTTGAGCAGTTAAAGATTACCAGAAAGAGCAATAGAAGTAGTTATAATGCCAATGCTACTTACAAAATTTTAGAGGGGCTTAATTTTAAGGCTAACTTAGGAACACAAACCTACAACGAGAAATACGATTATTATTTGCCTACGAGCTTAAGTAGTGGCAATACCCCACCTTACTCTCCCGAATCGATCAGGGCTGCAAATGCCATAGCACAAACCCTGAGCCAGGTAGATCAGCTGGCAGAGTTTACATTAAACTACAATAAAACCTTTGGCAAACATAGTTTAGATGTTTTAGGCGGTTATTCTGCACAGAAAACATCAAGCGATCAGATCAGGGTAGCGGCAAGCGGATTTCAAAATGATTACATTGGTGAAATTACAGATAAAGGAGCTGATGCCGGTTTTTTTACACTAGACCGTAACAGAACAGGTAAAACAGTTACTACTTTACTTTCTTACTTTGGCCGTTTTAGTTATAATTATGCGGGCAAATACTTTTTAACCGGTTCCTTCCGTCGCGATGGTTCTTCGAGGTTTGGTCCGTTAAACAAGTATGGTATCTTCCCTTCAATAGCTGCAGGCTGGAATTTATCTGACGAAAGTTTTTACAATAACTTTTTGGGCGAACAATCGAGGGTTAAACTAAGGGCCAGCTGGGGTTTGAGCGGAAACAACAATATCCCGGATTACCGTACACAGCAAGAGTTAAACGCACCAGGTGGCGCAGTTTTCGGAAGTGCGATTTCTACCGCCATTTGGCCAAGCAGTATTCAGGATGGAAGATTAGGATGGGAATCTACTTCTCAGTTCAACTTTGGTACCGATATCAGTCTGTTCAAAAACCGTGTATCGATCATGGCGAATTATTATTTAAGTTACTCTTTCAACTTATTGTTTAACAAACCGCTTTCGGCAATTGCCAGCAGTTCAACAATTTTAACCAATCTTACCGATAGTAAGGTGCGTAATAAGGGTTTCGATCTGCAGATTGATGGCAAAATTATCCAAAATGAAGACTTTACTTTGGGTTTAAGCGGAAACATCGCAGCAAACCGGAACAAGGTTTTAGACCTGGGTGGTAACAGTACAATATTTACTGCCGGTGCAGAGCGTTCGTACATTACACATGTTACACAAGAGGGGCAGCCAATTGGTATGTTTTATGGATTTAAGGTTTTGGGTAGAATTACGGCCGATAATTTAGGCAAGGTAGCGCCATCAGCTGCTTCTACCAACCCGGCAAAAATCGGCGATTTATATTTTCAGGATACCGATGGTAACGGTATTGTAAACGATGCAGATAAAACCGTAATTGGCACACCATATGCAAAATTCACCTATGGTTTCGCCTTAAACACTTCTTACAAAACGTTCGATTTAAGGGCATCATTTAATGGATCGTACGGAAACCAGGTTTTGGATGGACAGGATTATTACCTGTATAACTTTGAAGGTTCTGGAAACCAGTATGTTGATGTTGCCGATCGTTACAGAAATGAGGCCAATCCAGGCAGTGGTTTAAATTACCGCGCATCGCGTGCGGGCACGCAAAGTAACAGCACCCGTTTATCGTCTTTCTATATTCAGGATGGATCTTACTTCAGGTGTACCAATATTACTTTAGGTTACAGTTTTCCAAAACAACTGGCCAATACGCTTAAGGTGAGCAATATCCGTGTTTACGCCAGTGTAGATAATGCTTTTACCATTACCGATTATAAAGGTTATAACCCTGAGGTAGATTATAGTGCGGGCAATAATCTTGCTCCTGGTGTAGATTATGGAAACTATCCATTGGCAAGAACCTATAACCTTGGTATCAAATTGACTTTTTAGAACTAAAGAAATGAAAAAACATATTTATAAAGTATTGGCCCTAAGTTCAATTTTAAGTTTGGGTGCCTGTAAAAAAGATTTTCTAAATCAAAGTAATCCCAATGCCATTGCTGTAGAAAACTATTTTAAAACAGAAAATGATGTATTGCTGGCTGTTAATGGTGTTTATCAATCGCTTAGAAGCAGCAATACCCTGGGCGAGAACAGCGGTCTGTTTACCGATGAGCGCTCGGACGATGCGGGTAGGAATGATAACCAGAGTAATGCCGGCGAGCCTTTCCAGTTCAATGATTTTTCGCTCCTGCCAAGCAATTCTTATTTAAGGAGCCATTGGCTGGCACTTTATGAGGCCATTGGCAGAACCAATGTTGTGCTGACAAACATTGATAAAGTATCTTTTGCTAATGCGGCCACCAAAGAAAATTATAAGGCAGAAGCCAAGTTTATCAGAGCGATTATGTATTTCGAACTGGTGAGAAAATGGGGACCGGTACCAGTAGTAACCAAACAGCTTAGCACAGCCGATGAAGTAAAAGAGAACACTTTTCGTGTGCCGGAAGCGGATGTATACAACCAGATTGTAACCGATTTAAAAGATGCCCTTAACAGCACATTGCCGAATTTCCAAACAGGAGCAAACATCGGTAGAACTTCGAAAGCTGCAATTAATGCTTATTTGGGCAAGGTTTACTTAACTATGGCAGCAACGTTACCGGCAAATAAAGCCGAAAACCTAACTAATGCCAATACTTACCTATTGGCAGCTTACAACATGAAAACTTTCGGAAATCTTTCAGAGATTCCATATACAGATGTTTTTGACGTGGCGAAAAAAGCAACCTGTAAAGAACTGATCTTCCAGATTTCAAATAAGCAGGGCGATATTAGTTTTAGTTCGAGCATTGCGGCAAACAACCAGGCCAAAGGCGAAACCATCAACTCGCTTAAACCTTCTACCGGTATTGGCGGCAATGTAAAACTTGATCTGATTAATGAATACGAAACAAGCGATTTAAGAAAAGATTTCTCCGTTAAATTTGCCAATGATCCGATTGTAAAAGACTGGTTTATCACTAAATTCCGCGATGCGAGCCAATTGGCAACCAATGCGGGTTATGGAGGCAATGACTGGATTTTGATGCGTTACGCTGATGTAATATTAATGCTTGCAGAAGTAAATATGCTGCAGGGCAACGATGCGGTGGCTATTCAATATTTAGATATGGTTAGGGCAAGGGCTGGAATGCCATTATACGCTGTAGCTAAAACGGACGCCAATTATGCGGCTAAATTTCCGACTTTAAAGCTTGCCATTTTACATGAGCGTAGGGTAGAGTTTGCTTTCGAACACCAAAGATGGTTCGATTTAATCAGGAATTTTACTGCTGCGGAGTTAGTTACTTATTTAAAGGCTAAACCACAGTCATCGTATGGGATTGCTAAGCTGGCTAACGTAACCTTAAAAGACAGGTATTATCCTATTCCTTTTGATGAGGTGAAACTAGATCCGGTTAAAATGTACCAGAATCCGGGTTACTAAACGGTTGGAAATATATAAGCAAAGCGGGCTGATCATCGATCGGCCCGCTTTTTTAGTTTGGAGTTTTAGGCGTGCGGATGATAGTTTTATGCGTGTGGGTGATGATTTTGATCATGCGGTCGTCATGAGTCGTCATTGCGAGGAGGAACGACGAAGCAATCTTTCATATTAGTGATCCTTGCTAGAAAGATTGCTTCGTCGGCTGAAAAAGCCTTCTCGCAATGACGGTTCATCGCAATAAATTAACCTTCAAAGTGGTACTTTTTAACACAAACTCCAATATAGCTTTTTTAAAATCTGCGAAAATCTGCTGATCTGCGGGCTCCCGTTTTTTAACTCCCGCTGATTAAAGATGATGACGCAGATTCAGTTGGCAATTTGCAATTTTCAGTTAGCTATAAACTGTTAACCGCCAACTGCGAACTGAAAACTGTTCAGCTAAATAATATTTCTTGTAATTTTTCCTTTGATAATATAAAGTGCCTGGATGTTTTTCTTGCGGATTACGGTATCGCCTTTAAAATTTGGGTTTGAAGAACGGAGGATTAGTTTGGTATTATCGGCGTGCTGAAAAATTAGTTTTATGGTACGTAAACTGTTACTATCTTCATCCGTCATCACCACATAAGCTTCGCCCCACTGTAGAACTTCGTAATTGGTAATTTCTTTTATGGCAATAATTTCGCCTGCGGCATATTTGGGGTACATGCTATCGCCATAAACGGGTAAATAGGCCGTACAATCGTTAAAAGGGAGGTAATTTACCAGGTATTCTGCCCGTTGTTCTTCTACCAGGAGATCTTTAGCATCCGATAGGCTCATATCGAAATAGGGAACGCCCTCTTTGCTTTCGTTAACGCCTGGCTTCTTTTTAAAAAAGGGTTCGCCCGTTCCGTTTTCAAGCCATGTTAAATTTACGTCGAATTTAAGTTCGAGTTTATCTTTAATCGCATTTGATACTTTGATCCTTTCTCTTAAAATATCCGAAAGAGAGCCTTGTTGGATATTCAACGCCATAGCAAAATCTTTTTGGGTCTTAAATTTCAACAAATCCATTAGGTTTCTTAAGCGTTGGTTTTCATTCATAGCGTAAATATGTTGGTAAGTTTTATGTATTATTTATAGTTTAACTTATTTCATTTTGCTAAATTCGTTAGCTAATATAATCATTTAAAACTATACGCTATGGAAGGGAACGCAAATTTTAAAAAAGAAACTATGGCATTTATTGATGCAATTGAAAGCTTTTTTTTATCAGATGGTGTAGGTCATCATTTAAATTTTTTAAAAAACTGGTTAAACCCACCTCAAAACGAATTCGATTATTCGCCGCAAAAGCACCCGGCAGAATTGTTGGGTTTTTATGAAAAGCTGGTGCCGCTGTTCGATTATTCAGATTTAATTTTTAACCGGATCGAAGCTGATACGGCCTTTGTAAAAGCGATTGAGCTTGATGAATGTAATCTGGAACGCGAATCGGTTGTGCTTGATTATTGTCCGAGGTTGTTGAGCAAAGGCGAAATGAAAAATCCGAAATTTACTTTTTTAGATATTTTTATCTTCTTTGAATCGGATAGCTATAAGATAGTTTACAGGGAATGGTTACTGGCCGGATTGGAAAATAAACTCGATCTGGATTGGGATCAGTATGTTGCTGCGTTTTACGAGAATACCATGAAAATGCTGGAGGCCTGTTGGCTCATCCACGAAAGGCTCATCACTAAAAATAGTTTTAAAAGCATCGATCGCTATTACCATATGGCCATGTTTGAAAGCACATCGCCTCTGGCTTTCGATCAGGAATTATTTGATGATCCATTTAAGGCAATTGAATTTTTCTTTAGTTTGGATAACCTTGCAGGGCATAAAACATACCTGAAAAATTGGTATAAAATCGCCTTATCAGAAACGCACCGTTTAAGTGATGTTGCCGATTATTTTTTCCTTTATAACCAGTTTACGAAATTGCTTAATGCCGGTTATTTAATTGCAACCAAAAAACTGATTTATCAGGAAGCCTTGCCTGAAGGCTTAATTACAACAGATCGCTTTATTACAAATGATGTGTATAACAAAGGCCTTTGTGAAGTAAATACGCTGGTGCCCGAACACATAGAAAATCCTTATCGCTTTGTAACGTCTTTTTTCATTCCTGAAAAAATTAAACAGTTGCGCCTGGGCCTTTTGGAGTGGCTGTATGCCGCATTTAGTACTGGGAGCAGCATTAAACTGATGGATAAAGAATTTTTATTTGAGCAGTACGAAGCCATGCTGATGATTATGGAAGCCTTCTTTCTGATGATCGGTAATCCTTCATTAAGTGATGATATGAAAGATGAAAGGCGGCATTATGCGGAATAAATGCTTAAACCTTAGCCATAGGGCTATAAAAGAAGAAACCGTAATACGCTTATTGAAGCGCATTACAGCTGCGGTACCCATTCAATATATTTATCTCCATAATAATTTTTTTGCCGGTAAAGCGGTGCAAGAAATGCTGATTATGGTTTCGTTTAAACATGTGCGTATTTTAAACGAATTAACGCCGGTATTAAATATCGTATTTAATGGGCAAACGGAATTCAGTTATCGGGTTTTCCATGTGCACGAAGTTGAGCGGGCCTTGCTAGCCGGCAGTTTGTTTTTTTACTATGCCACGGCAGCTCAAAATTGCTTATTTAGTAAATCTGGAAGTTTTCTTGCATGCGGGGCACCTGAGTTCGTTGCAGATCGGATTAGCAGCACGTATCGACGTGAAACTACTAAGGCCAAAAAATTTTTATCGGGCGCAAAGTTCTATTTTAAACAGCGGAATTTAGAGCATTGTACTTTTATGCTGCACCAGGTTTTCGATTTAATGTACCGGGCCATTGAAATTTTGGTAATGGGAAAGGATAAAAAAACGCACCGGATCAATGCCCATCAATTGTATATTAAGCCTTATGTAAAACAGCTTTCTGAGCTGTTTAATGATAATGAAGAAGAACTTTGCCTGTTGCATTTGCTAGATGAGGCCTACCTGGCCGTTCGCTATGAAAACGATTATACGATCAGTAAGCCGGATGTGATATGCTTGTTTGAAAAAATAGGTTTATTGTACCATTTTGCAGAACAGGTTTATCAGGATGTGATGAATAATCATTTCGACCAGCAGGTTACCGAAATGTTTTTAAACCCGAAGCCGGTCTCTCCATAACCAGCCATCTGTAGTTCAAAGCGCTTTCCTCCGAAGGAGTTCCTTTGGAACACTCTGCGGTACTTCGGTTGAGATGACGATACTTTTTATTGGAGCCTATCAATTGTAGAGATCATTTTTTAGCCAAAAACAAAGGAGTTGGATGACAGGTTTTGGCGGTTCGTCATTGGGAATCGTAATGCAAGCGCTTTAAGATTAGCTTCGTGGTTCCCGCCTGCGCCTATCGTGTGGACACAATTAATTATAATATTTTTTGCCGCTCTATGCCGTGGGGGCATGGTAGTTTTTCGCAGATCATGTTATTCTTATTTGTGCTCAAGAATGCTGGTGCATTTTGGAGCGCCAATTACCCAAAGCGCTTCGTCAATCCAGCAATGAGCCTTTTGCACCATCCCTTGCGCATCAAAAAACAGTGGCACTTCGTTTAATCAGTTTTGTTTGTGTTTTCTTTGGTCTGATTGAGCCCTTCGGGGTTTGTGTTCAATAATTTTTTCAAATTAAATCATCTTTTGAACACAAAACCACTGCGTTTCAGGTTTGTTAGTACCAATTTACCTGAGCTGCAACTGTTTTTTGATTTCCCTGGCTCTTGGGGTTGACGGCGTCCTTGGTTAAAATCCGTGCTTTATTAAAGTTGGTTAGCAAAATGCCTAAACTATTCTCAAAAAAGATTTGTCCACATGATAGGCCTGCACGGGAAAGACGACTACTCTATTGGAGTCTGTCATTGATAGAGATTAATTTCTGATGAATCAATATAATAACGTTTTTTAATGTTTTGCAAAGCGTTTACAGGTTAATCATTACTGATGAACTCACTTGGGGTTTTGCCGAAATGTTTTTTAAACTCTGAACTAAAATATTTCCGATCATTAAAACCAACTGAATAAGCAATTTCGGCAATATTACCTGAACCTTGCTTGAGTAATTGGGCTGCTCTTTTTATCCGCAACGATTTAATAAAATCGTTCACCGAAAGGTCGGTCAGTGCCCTTATTTTTTTGTAGAGTACAGGTTGGCTCATGCCAATTTCTGAAGATAGGCTAGGTACATCAAAATCGGGATCGGCAATCCGGTCTTCGATAATCTGGATAATTTTATTCAAGAAGTTTTGCTCGGTAGTGTTAATTACCATGTTTTTAGGCTCGAGTACAATTACCTGTGCAAACTTTTGTTTAATGGTTTCCCTGGCATTTAACAGGTTCTGAATGTTCAGCTCCAATATTTTTAGGTTAAATGGCTTCATGATGTAGGCATCGGCACCGTTTTCGAAACCATTTACCTGGTGCACGTAAGCCGATCTTGCCGTTAATAAAACGACAGGGATATGGCTGGTTCGTTCATCGGTTTTAAGTTTTCGGCATAACTCCAGGCCATCCATTACAGGCATCATTACGTCACTGATAATTAAATCAGGAATCAGCTCTAAAGCACAATCTAACCCGGTAGCTCCATTTTCGCGTTCATAAATCTGGTATGAAGGGTTTAAAGCCTGTTTTATAAAGGTTCTTACATCTTCATTATCTTCTACGAGTAAAATGCTATTTTTTCTCTTTTTCTCTAGCCCATCCGGCATTAGCTCCTCTCCCTTAAACGCTTCGGTTACCTGCGTTGTACTAAGGTTATAATTTAAAGCGTCGTCGTAATAAACATAATCAGGGATAAAATCGGATGGATTAAAATGTGCTATCCCTGTTTTTAAACTTACGGTGAAAGCCGTATTGCCAAAAGCATTGTCGTTTTTAGGTGTGCTTTCGAAACTGATCTGGCCATGATGCAGTTCTACAATGCTTTTAGAGAACGATAAGCCCAAACCTGTACCAATGGTTGTATTGGCATTGGCCTGATAGAAATTAGTGAATAAACTGGCCTGATTCTCTAAAGGGATGCCCTTGCCGTTATCACAGATCTTTATGTTAACCAATTGTTTTTCTGTTTCTATTTTCAGGCTAATTTTTCCGTTTACAGGTGTAAATTTAAAGGCATTAGAAAGCAGGTTGAACAGTACTTTTTCCATTTGAACTTTATCAAAATAAAGCTCAATTTCTGCCTGTGCGGTTTCAAACTGATAATCGATGTTTTTAGAAATGGCCATGTTCTGAAAAGCAAGAAATATTTCCCTGCAGAATTTTACCACATCGCCAGGACTTACATGTAATGCCATTTTTCCGCTTTCTGCCTTTCTAAAGTCGAGCAGTTCGGTAACCAGGTTCATTAAACGATCGGCATTATTTTTTATAGGTTGCAGATCCCGGTTAAGGGCAGGGTCGTCCTTGGCGTTTTCAATCAATTTATCTAAGGGGCCCAGAATGAGGGTTAATGGTGTACGTATTTCGTGAGAAATATTGGTAAAGAACTCGAGCTTATGCTCGTTAATCTCTTTTTCTTTTTTTAGTACAGCTTTTATTAATAAATAGCGGATAAATACAATGGAAATGGCTGCAAAAGCGCAAAAGTAAAACAGGTAGGCCCACCAGGTTCTATAAAATGGCGGATTTACAGTAATATCAATTTTACGGATATTTGCACTCGGAATGCCATCATTATTAACCCCTCTAACCATAAAAGTGTAATCGCCCGGAGGAAGATTGGTATAAGCAGCTGTTGGAACATCTACATCGTTCCAGTTTTTCTCGAAACCGTCTAATTTATAGGAATAGCGGTTTTTTTCAGGTTTAATAAAGTTCAGTAAGGCAAAACTTAAACTAAATGTATTTTGATGGTTAGAAAAAACGAGCTTATCCTTTAAGCCGATATTTTGATCCAGCAGGCCGTCATCAGCATTAATTTTTACTGATTTGTTATCAACTTTTAAACCGGTTATTACCATGACTGCAGCCTTATTATTGGTTTGTATGCGGTTAGGGAAAAAGCTGATAAAGCCGTTATAACCACCAAAAAACATTTCGCCATTGCTGCTTTTAAAAAAGGCATTGGTATTAAATTCGTTTCCCGGCAAGCCATCGGCAACGGTATAGTTTTTAAAGGTTTTGTGCGCTCTGTTAAACATGCATAAGCCGTTGGCAGTACTTATCCATAGATTTCCATTGTCATCTTCTAAAAGGCCCAGCACATTATCGTTCGGTAAACCATTTTTTACCGTGTAGTAAATTACTTTGTTCTTTTTTTGATCGTACTGCACTAATCCTCTGTTGTTGGTGCAGATATAAATCTCTTTATTTTTTGTTTCTGCAATGCCGTTTACATAATAATCTAAAGGTTTTTTGGTTTTTACATCGCATAAGGTGTAAAACTCTTTTTTATCAATGTTGTAAATGCTAAATCCGCTTGTGGTGCCGAAGTAAACGCGATCGGTTACCGTTAAAGCTTTAACGATCGGTAAATTCGAAAAAACTGAAGGTAGCTGAAAGTTGTAAAATCTGGTTTTTTCAGGATTGGAAATTTTGACGCCGTTACGCTGAGTGGCTACATATAGGTGTGCATTTTTATCTTCGGCCACTGCAGTAATTTCATCGGGTACATCTTCCTGTTTCGCACTAAAGTCGAAACGCTTAAAAGTATGGTTCTTGCTGTCGTAAAGATTAAGTCCGCCGGAGTGCGTACCTATCCAGAGTCTACCTGTTTTATCGAGTATTATTTTTTTGATGAGGTTGGATTTAATCGAATTGCTGCGGCCATCATTTTTAAAAGCGGTGAATGTTTTTGTTAGCCTGTTGAAATAATTTAATCCGCCGCCTTCGGTTCCGATCCAGAGATTTTTATGTTCATCTTCTGCAAAGGCACTTACCACATTATTGTTAATGCTTGAGGTATTTTTATTTGTGCTGTAAATGTTAAATGCTGTGGTATACGGATAGTTGATGTTAACGCCGCCAAAATAAGTGCCCACCCAGATAGAGCCGTTCTGATCTTTATACAACCGATGTACCGAATTCTGCGACAAGCTTTTTTTGTTGTCGGGATCGTACTGTAAGTTAGTGCAGTTGAAATTTTGAGTGTCCATTACGCTAATCCCATCCAATGTACCTATCCACAATTTGCCTGCATCGTCTAAAACCATGGTGCGGATGGTATTGTTTACAAGCGAATGCTGTTGACTATCTGAATGTTTAAAATTTTTAAAGGTATTGGTGGAAGGGTTATACAGGTTTAAACCATTATCCTGCGTGCTGAGCCATAGTTTGTGCTGGCTATCTTCAATTATACCGGTGATATAATTTTCACTGATATCGCCTGCTCTACCCTCATTTTTAAAAACAACCGTTTCGTAAGCGCCATTTTTGACAGTCATTTTTAATAAGCCACTGGATGTTCCAACCCAGATATTTCCTTCATGATCCTGCTTTACGGTTCTGATGTTATGGTATATTTTATCCTTAAAAAAAACCTTAATCTTTTTAAGGTTCCCGTTTACAATTAAGTTTAATCCGTTAAGTGTACCAAGCCATACATTTCCATTTTTATCTTCGGTAATGCAGTTAACCATATTGTTGCTGATGCCTTTGGGACTGGCGGTAATGCGCTCAAAATTATCCGTTTTTTCATTATACTTATTTAAACCTGCATCGGTACCTACCCATAAATTTTGATGCGAATCTGATAAAAGACTTACGACATAATTATGCGATATGGAAAGGGAGTCGGCTGCTGAAAACTGGTACACTTTAATATTATACCCATCGTAACGGTTTAGGCCATTTCGGGTACCGAACCACATAAATCCTTTTTTATCCTGGCAGATGGCCAGTACCGAAGTTTGTGATAAGCCCTTCTCTATACCAAGGTGGTCGAACAGAATTGGTTGTTGACATTTTCCCGATGTTACAAATCCTAAAAACAGGGCTGCACAGCACAAAAATTTCAGGAAAGCTTTAGGCATGAGATAATTGGTTATAGTTGTTATTGGCAATCTAAATTATGGTTTAAAAGCATTTTTGCCAAATATTTAGAATATTACCCCTAAATGTTTAGAAAATTATACCCCTTCGAAATGGGCTATGCTATAAGTTTGTTCTGCGGGGAATGCTTTTTAAAGCTAAACCTAACAAACAGACCTAATAACCAATTTAACCAACAATTATGAGTAAACTCTACATTCCGGGGAGAACAGGCATGCCATTGCATGCATATCTTTTCCCTAAGCTTTTATTATTACTCACTTTCTTACTACTTAGCAATGTTATTGTTTTTGCCCAAAGTAAAACCATTATTGGTGTAGTTACGGATGAAAGTAAAGAAACAGTGCCCGGCGTATCGGTTAGCGTAAAGGGGAGTAAAACCACTACACAAACAGATGCTGATGGCCGGTTTAAAATTCAGGCGTTGGCAACAGATCAACTGGTGTTTAACTATGTGGGTTATGCTTCGCAAACCGTAACTGTAGGTACGCGTAGCACGGTTAACGTGGTGTTAAAATCTTCTATTACGGGTTTGAGCGATGTGGTGGTTGTGGGCTATGGCACTACCAAAAGGGCCGACCTTACGGGTGCTGTAGGTTCGGTGAATATGAAAGATCTGGAACAGGCTCCTGTCAAATCATTCGATCAGGCGCTGGCCGGCCGTGTGGCAGGGGTACAGGTCTCAACCAGTGATGGCCAGCCAGGTGCAACAGCAAACATTGTGATCCGCGGGGCTGGATCCATCTCACAAGACAACTCGCCATTGTACGTTATCGATGGCTTCCCTTCTGAAGATGCCAATGCAAACTCCATCAACCCATCTGATATTGAAAGCATAGATGTATTAAAAGATGCTTCGGCAACTGCCATTTATGGTGCGCGTGGATCTAACGGGGTAGTGCTCATTACCACCAAAAGGGGCAAGGCGGGCAAACCACAACTTAGTTATAATGCTTATTACGGTACGCAAAAATCGCCAGAAAAAATTCCGGTGATGAATGCCTTTGAGTTTGTGAAATATGTAAAAGAACTGAATCCTGTTTTTGCTGATTCTGTGTATTTAAAGAATGGCGTTACCGTAAATGATTACCAGAATGTATCGAGCCTGGATATGCAGGATTATATTTTTCAGAACGGGCAGAACCAAAACCATGATATTGCCTTAAGGGGCGGAAACGATAAAACAACCTACTCTATTTCCGGTAACTACAATAACCAGAAAGGAATTGTGAAATACAGTGGTTTTAAGCGTTACCAGGGGCGTTTTGTACTCGACCAAACCGTTACCGATAAATTAAAAGCAGGTGTAAACGTAAATTATGCCTATAGTGAAACTTTCGGGACACCAATTTCTGCCACCAATTTTTATGCCTCTTCGGTACTGTTGTATTCTGTTTGGGGCTATCGTCCTGCTGCGGCAATTTCTGGCAGAGACCAGAATACCGACCTGCTTGATTCGTTTTACGACCCTACAAATGAGCTGGCCAATAACCAGGATTATCGTGTAAACCCGTTAATCAGTTTAGAAAACCAGAAAACCATGTATAAAGCCACTACCATGGTGGCCAATGGTTATGCTGAATATGCTTTTACACCAAAACTAAGATTAAGGGTGGCTGCAGGGATTACCAAAGCCAATACGGAAACTAATATTTTTAATAACTCCCTAACACAATCGGGCAGTAAATGGAACTCATCAGGTCCGAACGGAACTTATGCCACCAGTCCGGCTTTTAACTGGTTAAATGATAATACCCTAACTTATAAAAACACTTTCAATAAAGACCATAACTTAACTGTTTTGGCGGGTTATTCTGCACAGCGGAGCAAAAGTTCTTACCGCTCGATTTATGCCTCGCAAATTACCAATGAAAGTTTAGGTATTGATGCATTAGATTTGGTGCCGGCAGCCAATACGGTTGTAAACTCAAGAAGCTCGGTTTGGACACTACAATCTTTCCTGGGTAGGTTAAACTATGATTTTAAAGGCAAATATTTATTAACGGCCAGTTTCAGGGCAGATGGGTCGTCGAAATTTGCTCCGGGCAAGCGTTGGGGTTATTTTCCTTCGGCATCGGCCGGATGGCGCTTTAGTCAGGAATCTTTCTTAAAGGGTGCCACCTGGTTATCTGATGGTAAACTGCGTATCGGTTATGGCGAATCGGGAAACAACCGTGTTGGCGATTTTGCTTACCTGCCACAACTAAACTTAGGCAATACACAATACTGGTATTCATTTAATGGTAAACCCGTAGCCATTGGCTCGGTAATCACCGCATCAGGCAATTATGATCTGCAGTGGGAAACGAATACCCAAACCAATATCGGTTTGGACTTGAGCTTTTTTAAAAACCGCCTTGGGTTAACTGCCGATGTGTATAAAAGGGTGACCAACGATTTATTGCTGAATGCCCAATTGCCCTATGCAAGTGGCGTACAAAGCGGAACAGGCTTTAAAAATATAGGAAGTTTAGAAAACCGCGGTTTAGAGATTACCTTGAACAGCACCAATATCCAGACTAAAAATTTCCGTTGGACAAGTAATTTCAACATCAGCTTTAATAAGAATAAAATTCTGGAATTAACTGAAGGACAAAACTCTTTACTTGCCGGTTCCGGAACTTTTTTTAATACCACATACACCAGTTTATCGCCATACATATCTGTTAAAGGCCGTTCGGTCGGTGAAATGTACGGATTGATTTTCGATGGTGTTTACCAATACAGTGATTTTGATAAAATGCCAAATGGTTCATTTTTGCTTAAGCCAAATGTAACCACCAACGGTTCTACCAGAACATCTATACAGCCGGGTGATATTAAATACAAAGATTTAAATGGCGATTTGGTGGTAAACAATAACGATTATACCATCATCGGCAGGGGGTTGCCTATTCACACGGGCGGTTTTAGCAATAACTTTAGTTACAAAAACTGGGATTTAGGGGTTTTCTTACAATGGTCGTACGGTAATAATATCATCAATGCCAACCGTTATGTTTTTGAAGGGGGTATCGTAACCAACCCGAACCTTAACCAGTATGCTTCGTTCCAAAACCGCTGGACACCAACCAACCAGAACAATGATCTGTTTAGGGCGGGCGGAATGGCAGCAGCAAATTATTCTTCCAGAGTGGTAGAAGATGGATCATACCTGCGTTTGAAAACCGTTCAGCTGGGTTATAATTTCTCTGGTAAAATTCTTAAAAGCATCGGCATGTCGAAACTGCGCTTAAATGCGTCGGCTCAAAACCTGTTAACCCTTACCGGTTATTCGGGACTGGATCCTGAAGCTTCATCAAGGCCAAGCAATCTTACCCCCGGGTTTGATTACGGAACCTACCCGCAATCTTTCACGGTAACCTTTGGTTTAAACGCAACATTTTAATCACCATTAAAAGATAAGACAATGAAAAATAAATATATTCTGGCTTTTTTATTTGTGATGGGATTATCATCATCATGCAAAAAATTCTTAGATACTGAGCCAACAGATTTCTATAGCCCATCTAATTATTACCAAACGGCAGATCAATTGCAGGTAGCGCTTAACGGCATATACAGCAATATGATGTACGAGCGGATGTACGGACAGGTATTGAACTTTAATTTTGTGAGCGCAACAGACGAAATGTTGCCAAACAGACCTGTAAACGGCGAGGCACGTGGTCTTTATTATTCTTATGATGCCGGGCATGCTTATGTGGCCGATGTTTGGCGCTGGCCGTATTTGGGTATTAATAATGCCAATGTGCTGATTGATAACATTAATAAACCAACAATGGATGAAAAACAACGTGGTTATATTAAAGGCCAGGCCTTGTTTTTAAGGGCTTACAATTATTTTATCCTCACCACTAATTTTGGTGCGGTGCCGATTATTCTGCATAGTCCTGGTATTGCCGAAACCAATATTCCGGCATCACCTCAGGGAGCGGTTTATGCGCAGATTGTGGCCGATTTAAAAGAAGCTGAAACTTTATTGCAAGGTAGAACAGCCACAAGCCTTGGTTATAACGATCAGGTAACCATAACGGCTGTACAAGCCATGTTGGCGCGTGTTTACCTGTATTGGGCAGGTTATCCAACCAATGATGCCACTAAATATGCCGATGCAGTTGCGTATGCTGATAAAGTAATCAATTCTGGCTTACATGGCTTAAATCCGGATTATAAGCAGGTTTTTATCAATTTATGTCAGGATAAGTATGATGTAAAGGAAGATATTTTAGAATGGGGATCGGCAGGTGCAGCCGCTGGCGTAACCAATAAAACCGGTAACGATATCGGAAACTTTGTGGGTATCCAATCGGCTATCCTTACTGTGAATGGTTCTTTCGACCCTGCCTCTTATTCTGCAGTTGGCTGGGTACAAACCACTAAAAAGTTATTTGATAGTTATGAAGTGGAGCCCACAAGCACGTTGGTAAACAAAGCATCGTTAGATACCAGAAGAGATTGGAATTGTGCTGATTTTATCTGGACGGTAAATACAACCAGTGGCATAAGGAGTAAAACAGAAAAGCCAAATCCATGGCAAATGATGTGTGGGAAATTCCGCCGTGAATATTGCCCGGAAGCCTCGAGGAATTTGGGTACTTATAACATCAACTGGCCTGTAATCCGTTATTCGGATGTGTTATTGATGAAAGCAGAAGCCGAAAATCAGCTTAATGGTCCAACGGCAGCGGCCTACGATGCCATTAACCAGGTAAGAAAAAGAGCTTACGGAACGATGTACGGCAATATTGTGAAAAATATTACAGTGGTTAACGGAGGTTCGGGTTATAGTGCTGCTAACCCACCGGCGGTAACCATTAGCGGTGGTGGTGGCTCGGGTGCAACGGCTGTTGCTGTGGTATCTACCAGTGGCGCAGTAACCGGGATTAAGTTAACCAGCAGAGGAAACCTAACAGCTGCAGGGCCCTATTTTACTACTGCACCAACGGTAAGCATTGCTGCGCCAACCAGTGGTGTAACCGCAACCGCAACCGCAAGCATTACCAGTGGAAGTGAATACCTGTTAACACCAGGGCTAAACAAAGCTGATTTTCAACTCGCTATCAGGGATGAGCGCATGCGCGAATTGTGCTTCGAAGCTTACCGTAAAGCCGATCTTATCCGTTGGGGTAACTTTGTGGGTGATATGCAAACCTTTGCCAACTATGCAGTAGCTAACGGAGTTTCGGCAACAACTGGAAACGCCGTTGGTTATAGCGGAATTACCGGAATTACCCAAAGACATGTATTGCTTCCAAAACCAACTTACGAGTTAAACTTAAACAAGGCTTTAACTCAAAATCCAGGATATTAATTAACCTCAAAATGGAAAAGAAGATGAAATATCTATTCAATATAGGTGCGCTTGTAGTTTTGTTTTTTACAGCATGCAAGAAAGACCTCACAACTGATGCCCCAACTGCAGGCATTAATCTGATCAATGCGCGTGCTACAATTGGCGATACCCTGGTTTTTAAACTGGGCGATACCTGTAAGTTTGCGCTCGATGGTTACGCCGATAACATTGTTTTTTGGGGCGGTACTACAGGCAATAAATACGAATATCGCGATAGGGCAATGGCACAGGGCATACCTACATTATCTTTTACAAGCACTGCCCAGTTTGGCACACAAACCAATACTTTACAGGTTTTGGCTACCAATAAGCTGCCTTCCAGAGATTCGGCAACGGTTGTAAATGCAGCCTGGACAAACATTACTGCCCGGACACCTCTGGCTACCAGCGCTACCGCAGTAAATACAGGTAATGTTGATTTGGCTGATCTGGTAAATGGTGTAAACGATTCGCTTTTTATTGCTTTTAAATATTCGGGCGTAACAGGCTCAACGCAACGCACCTGGACCATTACCAACTATACTGTAAACAATGTATTGGGCGATTACAGCTATAATTTGGGTTCATTAGCAAATGATAATGCTTACTGGACACGTTATGGTAACGTTTGGACACCGGCAAGTGCGCGATGGGTAGCCACTACCACTGCACTTACCATTGTTGGTGGTGCGGCAACGCTTCCAACAAATACCAGTTGGATAGTGAGTAAGGCTCTGTATGTTGGGCGGGTATCGCCTGATATTGCAACGGCTACAGTAAAAAATATTACAGCATCTGCCACCACATCATATGCTTATAAATATGTTGCCGTGGGTAAATACAGGGCAACTTTTGTGGCTTATAATGTTAACCCCAACGAGCGTAAAGCGACTACAAAGGAATTTAATATTAAGGTTATCCTTTAACAACAAACACAGCTGCCTAACTCATTTTAACGCAGGTCGTGTTTACATTATATCTTTTTATGAATAAACAACTATTAATCTCGCTGTTTTGTATGGTTGCCCTTAACTGTTTTGCGCAAAGCGATGGCATAAAACGAAAATTGATCTGGAGTGATGAATTTGATTATACAGGTTTGCCTGATACTAAAAAATGGAATTACGAACAAGGGTTTGTACGGAATGAAGAACCACAGTTTTATACGAAGAACAGATTGGAAAATGCCAGGGTAGAAAATGGAAACCTGGTGATAGAAGCAAAAAAGGAAGAATTTGAAGGTGCACATTTTACCTCGGCTAGTGTAATAACCTTAGGGAAGCAGCATTTTAAATACGGCCGGATAGAGGTCAGGGCGAAAGTATGTAAGGGTGTTGGTGCGTGGCCGGCAATTTGGATGCTGGGTACCAACCGTGGGCCGGTAAAATGGCCCAATTGCGGCGAAATTGATATTCTGGAATTTGTGGGCAAAGATTCTACACAGGTTTACGGAACGGTACATTATACAGATTCTACCAATAATTATAAATACCAGGGTGAAAAACCAGTGGTTGGCAAGCCTTGGCAAGACTTCCATGTATATGCCATTAACTGGGATCAGGATAAAATTGAGTTCTATTATGATGATTTAAAATATATGGTATTTGATATTAAGAAAGCAGACAACGCAGTGAGTAATCCTTTTAGGAAAGAATTTTATCTGCTGCTTAACCTGGCACTTGGCAGGCAGGGAACTTTGGGCGGGCCTTTAAAGGAAGAGATTTTACCATTGAAATATGAGGTTGATTATGTTAGGATTTATAAATCTCCTTTAAAAAGTAAAAAATGAAGGCTAGCATGAAAAGTAGCGGATCGAAAATATGGTTATCAGTAGTTTTTGTTTGTTTAAGCTGCCTTTTTGCAAGGGCACAACAAAAAACCTATGCCATTATTATGGAGCGCATCAATCAGGATTTGCAAGTAGGGATAAATGATGGTGTGTTAACAAAAAGGATAACTAAAAACTTACCTGCACTTAAGTCAGATGGAAGCTGGACCGATATTAACTATGCAGATGCACAATACGATCCGCTAAACAGGATAAAAGATATGGCAAGTGCTTATATCCGTCCATCAAATAAGCTGTATCAAAATGTTGAGTTATATGGCGCGATTGTTAAATCTTTGCAGCATTGGCTGGATAAAAATCCGAAGAACAAAAACTGGTGGTATAATGATATTTTTTATCCCCAGGCCATTGGCCAAACGTTGATTTTGATGCGGAATGCGAAAACGCAACTTCCTGTGGAGTTGGAAAAGGCATTGATCAATAGAATGATCAGAAAGTTAAAAACCGGCGATGGTGCCAATACCTCTGATGAGGCTTTGCACTATCTGTACCGTGCCTGTTTAACACAAAACAAGGCAACTTTAGATTCTGCCGCTAAATATTTATTCGAACCTATTGCTATTGCAGATGGAAAAGAAGGCATTCAGGTGGATGGTAGTTATTACCAGCATGGAAAACAACAGGCGATTGCCAGTTATGGGCGGGTGTTTGCCGGTAATTCGGTTAATGCAGCATTCTATTTAAGAGAAACGGAATATGCCTTGCCAAAAGCTCAGTTGACCATTTTAGTCAATTACCTTAAAAACACATTTCTGAGGACGGTAAGAGGATCGTTTTACGATTTTAATGTACGTGGACGAGGAATTAGCCGTAAAGATTCTTTAAGTAGCGGGATGGGCGGAATGGTAGGAAAGATTAAACTGTTTGATCCCGAAAATGCCGCCTATTGGGATGCATCAGCATTAAGAACAGCAAGGAAAAAACCTGTTGATTATGGGATAACAGCGTCACATAGCCAATATTGGAAAAGTGGTTACACGCTGCATCTTCGTAAGGCGTATACTTTCAGCATACAAATGGCTTCAACCCGAACTTTACGGACAGAACGCGGCAACAACGAAAACATATTGGGGAAATTTCTCCCCGATGGGGCGACCAATATCCAGCGCAGTGGATCGGAATATGCCAACCTGATGCCCGTTTGGGAGTGGGATAAAATCCCGGGAACCACCAGCAGAGATTATCCTGATGATAATGGGGCAACAGTATTAAAGGAATGGGGAATTCCGGGTACAACCAAATTTGTTGGAGGAGTTAGCGATGGCATTTATGGCGTTTCATGTTATGATTTAAATTACGACAGCGTTCAGGCAAAAAAAGCATGGTTCTTTTTTGATCGGGAAGTGGTGTGCCTGGGTGCTGGAATTAAGAGTAGTACAAAAGAAAATATTACCACAACAATTAATCAGGCCTGGTTAAGGGGCGATGTGGCTTCTTCAAATGGGGCACAGGCCAATGGTAAAGGTGAGATTTGGACAATTCATGATAGCATTGGGTATATTTTTCCCCAAGGTGGGAATTTAGAAATCAGCAGCAAAGCACAAACCGGAAACTGGTACCGCATCAATCATTTTCAAAGCAAGAACGAACTGAAACATAACGTATTTAAAATCTGGTTAAATCATGGGAAAAATCCTCAGAATGCCAGCTATCAATACCTAGTTGTGCCAGGGGTTGATGCTGCAGCTTTAAAAAAATATAACCGATCGATGATCCGGATATTGAAAAACACTGACGAACTGCAGGCTGTAAAACATACCGGACTGGACATGTTGCAGGCCGTTTTTTATAAAGCGGGAACACTGGCTGCCAATGGCCTTTCGCTTCAGGTAGATCAGCCGTGTACGGTTTACATTAAAGATTTAAACGGTAAAAACCCTATGCTATATATCGCAGATCCCGCACAGGAAAATGCAAGCATCAAGGTGTTGCTAAAGCTGCCAGGATTATCGAAATCAAAAAGTATAGATTGTAATTTGCCAACCGGTGCCTTTGCGGGTGCAACGGCGAATTTTAAAATTAAAGAATAATACACAGACTATTAAATTATGAAAAAAATCAATTTCGCTGTCGCATTGCTGATGCTTGGCAGTTCAGTTTCATTTGCCCAGACCGAGAAAAAGCCGATGGCCCAGTTAATTAACGATGAGTTTAAATTCGCAGCTGACCAATATAAAGTGCTGGGTAAAAATATTCCTGAAGGGAAAACGCCTCAGACTTTCGAAAATGGAAAACCCGTAAATTACGATATTAAATGGTGGTGCAGTGGCTTTTATTCTGGCAGTTTGTGGTATATATACGAACAGACCAAAAATGCAGATATTAAACAAGAGGCTGAGAAAGCCTTAAAAGTAATAGAACCAAACCAGACCTATACGGGAAACCACGATTTGGGTTTTATGATGTTCTGTAGCTTTGGTAATGCTTACCGTTTAACGGGTAAACCAGAATACAAGGCTGTGATTCAGCGTTCTGCAGAATCTTTGGCAACGCGGTACCGCCCGGTGGTAAAATCGATCCAATCATGGAATAAAAGCAAACTGTGGGAGTGTCCGGTAATTATTGATAATATGATGAACCTGGAAATGATGAACTGGGTAAGCGATAATGGTGGCGATAAAAAGTATAAAGAAATATCGGTTATCCACGCCAACACGGCTTTAAAAAACCATTTCCGTCCCGATTTCAGTTCTTTTCACGTAGTTGATTATAATCCGGAAACCGGAGCAGTAATCAGGAAAGCCACATGGCAGGGTGCCGCAAACTGTTCTGCATGGTCGCGTGGGCAGGGCTGGGCTTTGTATGGCTATACTATGATGTACCGTTTTACCAAAAATCCTATCTATTTAAAACAGGCAAAAGGTATTGCACACTTTATATTAAATCATCCCAATTTACCTGCCGATAAAATACCCTTCTGGGATTTCGATGCGCAGGGTATTCCTTTTGCCAAACGCGATGCTTCTGCAGGTGCGCTTATGGCTTCGGCATTGTTAGAGCTTGGTCAGTACACGTCAGGAAGCGAGAAAACTGAATTTAAATCTGCGGCCGAAACCATGATCTATTCGCTTTCGAGCAGTGCTTATCATGCTAAATTAGGTGAAAACGGAGGCTTTTTGTTAATGCACAGCACCGGAGCTTATCCATTAAACAGCGAAATAGATGTGCCTTTGGTTTATGCCGATTACTACTACTTAGAGGCTTTGGCGAGATATAAAAAATGGTATTTGTAAAGATTGATAAATGAGAGGATTTCAATAAAAAAGAGTCGTCATTGCGAGGCACGAAGCAATCTTAAAGCGCACGCTAATAGCGATCGTTGTAAGATTGCTTCGTCGGCTGAAAAAGCCTTCTCGCAATGACGACTCCCCCTCAGCTTGTCATCGTCACTTCATTGTATATCAATGGAATTTAAGCTATTTACAAAATTGATTAAAACAATTATAATGAAATACAAACTGATTTTTTCTGCCCTGCTGATTTTTTCTCAGTTGGCAAATGCACAAAAGAAACCTACAACAGGTGCTGAAGACCGTGCTTTTTGGGTTAAAACCTTAAACCGCATCGCTTACCCGGTAATCCATAACCTGGCTAATGAAACTTTAAAAAAGAATATGCCATTAGAAAAAGCCCCGGGCTATGGCTTAAATGCGGCTAAAGTGACATATCTTGAGGCACTGGGACGTACCATTGCAGGAGTTGCACCATGGCTGGCTTTGCCTGATGATGACACAGCAGAAGGTAAACTTAGAAAAACCATGCGTACCGAACTTTTGAAAGCTTTGGCCAATTCGGTAAATCCCGAGAGTCCTGATTATATCAGTTATCGCTCAGAAAGTCAGCCCATTGTTGATGCGGCTTATGTTGCACACGCTTTCTTGCGCGCACCAAAGGCACTTTGGGAACCACTTGATGAGCTGACCAAAAAAAGATTTATAGAAGAGTTTAAATCGCTACGTACCCGCAGCGGTGCTTATAATAACTGGCTTTTGTTTTCGGGCTTAACCGAAGGTTTTCTATTGAGCATCGGCGAGCAGTATGATCCTGCCCGCGTTCAGTTTTCGATCAATAAAATGAAAGAATGGTACGTTGGTGATAGCTGGTACAGTGACGGCGAAAAATTTAGCATGGATTATTATAACTCTTACGTGATTCACCCCATGCTGGTTGATCTTTTAAAGGTATTGGTGGATAAAAAAAGGGCATCTCAAGCCGATTATGATATAGCCTTGAAAAGAATGGTGCGTTATTCTGAATATTTGGAAAGGATTATCTCACCAGAAGGTACTTATCCAGCCTATGGCCGCTCGATCACTTATCGTACAGCTGCCTTTCAGGCATTGGCCCAAACGGCCTTAATGGAAAAACTGCCCGAATATGTAAAACCATCACAAGTTCGTGGCGGCTTAACCGCTGTAATGCATAAATTATACGATGGAAAGCAAAATTTTGATGCTAACGGATGGTTGGTGCTTGGTTTTAACGGTCATCAACCAGAAGTGGCTGATACCTATACTTCTACCGGAAGTTTATACATGGCCACCTTAGGCTTTTTAACCTTGGGTTTACCTGCCGATAATAAATTTTGGACAGATGCACCCGCACCCTGGACCAGTTTAAAAGCCTGGAGTGGAGAAACGATAAAAAAGGATTATAAAGTTGAGTATTAATACAAATAATAAGTATCGTATAAATATATTTGCGGATAGGATCTGATATCGGTTCAGGTCCCATCGCAAAACTCAATTTTTAACCAATGAACAAATTCGAAAGCCGTTACGCGCAAAGCCCTAAAGAAGTTAAACAAATGGATACCGCAGCTTTGCGGGATAATTTCTTGATCGAAAACGTATTTGAGGCCAACCAGGTAAACCTAACTTTATCTCATTTTGACAGATATATTGTTGGTGGTGCAATGCCTGTTGATCAGAAAATAGCACTTCCAAATCCTGATGATTTAAAAGCGACCTACTTTTTAGAGCGTAGGGAACTGGGTATTATCAATGTAGGTGGAAAAGCAATCGTTACCGCTGACGGCGAAAAATACGAACTGGATTATAAAGAGGCTTTGTACATTGGTAAGGGTACAAAAGAAGTGTTTTTTGAATCTGCCATACCAGGTGAGGCGGCTAAGTTATACATTAATTCTGCCCCTGCACACCACACTTATCCTAACAAAAAAGTAAGCAAAGCGGAAGCAGAGATTGTAGAATTGGGCACGCCTGAAACTGCAAACCATAGGATAATAAATAAATTGTTAGTGAACAGTGTTTTGCCAACCTGCCAATTGCAAATGGGTATGACCGAGTTAAAGTCGGGCAGTGTTTGGAATACCATGCCTGCACATACACATGATAGGAGGATGGAAGCTTATTTCTATTTCGAAGTTCCGAAAGGACAGAGTGTTTGCCATTTTATGGGCCAGCCACAAGAAACCCGCCACATCTGGATGCAAAGTGATCAGGCGGTTATTTCGCCAAATTGGTCAATCCACTCAGGCGCAGGCACAAGCAACTATACCTTTATTTGGGGTATGGCCGGCGAAAATTTAGATTATGGCGATATGGATCACTGTGCCATCACCGAACTGAAATAAATTTACACTCACCATCTCGACTGGAGCACAGTCCCGAACTTTCGGGAGAGAGAGCTTTTTAAATGCATCATAGAATAAAGAACATGTCTAACATATTTAATTTAGCAGGTAAAACTGCATTAGTTACCGGTTGTAAAAGAGGAATAGGAAAAGCAATGGCTTTAGCTTTGGCCGAAGCAGGTGCCGATATTATCGGTGTTTCTGCCAGTCTTGAATTAGAAGGTAGCGCTATAGAAAAAGAAGTTTTAGCACTGGGTAGAAAGTTTTATGCTTACCAGTGCGATTTTGGTAAACGCGAAAATACACTGGCTTTCGCCGCTCAGGTAAAGGCCAATCATCCGGTTATCGATATTTTGGTCAATAATGCCGGAACGATTTTACGTCAGCCAATTGCTGAGCATTCGGATGAGTATTGGGATGAAGTAATTGCGGTAAACCAAACTGCACCATTTATTTTAACCCGCGAAATCGGAAGGGAAATGATTGCAAGAGGAAGCGGAAAAGTAATTTTCACGGCATCCTTACTGTCGTTCCAGGGTGGAATTACTGTTCCCGGTTATGCAGCAAGTAAAGGTGCAATCGCATCTTTAACCAAAGCTTTTGCAAACGAATGGGCATCAAAAGGCGTAAATGTAAATGCAATTGCACCCGGTTATATTGCAACAGATAATACTTCTGCTTTACGCGAAGATCAGGATAGAAGCACTTCTATCTTATCGCGTATTCCTGCCGGAAGATGGGGAACACCAGAAGATTTTAAAGGACCAACATTATTCCTGGCCTCATCTGCCAGCGATTATGTTCACGGAACAATTTTAACCGTTGATGGCGGTTGGATGGGACGTTAGTCAGTCTTGAGTCGGAAGTCCTCAGTCTTGAGTCAGAAGTTCAGCGTAGTAATCCGAAGATAATAAAACCCCGTAAGTTTTAAACTTGCGGGGATTTTTATGTCGTTAGGACTTAAGACTTCGGACTTATGACTATGGACTAATAGAGGTTATAAATCTCCTTAATATCTTTCAGAATCTTTTCGAAATCGATCTTCAGGTCAATTAAACGACCAGTGTGGATATCAAATACCCAACCGTGAACGGTTAATCCCCGTTCGGCAATGGCCTCCTGTACTGCTGCGGTTTTTAACAGGTTAACGCATTGCTCCTGAACGTTGAGTTCTACCAATCTGTTATAACGAAGACTTTCGTCTTCAATGGCATTCAGTTCGTCTTTATGGATGCGATATACATCACGGATATTTCTTAACCAAGGGTTTAATATGCCTAAATCTGCAGGCTGCATGGCTGCTTTAACGCCTCCACAATTGTAATGGCCGCAAACCACAATATGGTTAACTTTTAAATGGCGTACCGCGTAATTTAAAACCGTCATCACGTTTAAATCTACGTTGTTTACCAGGTTGGCTACATTTCGGTGTACAAAAGCCTGGCCTGGTTGTATACCCATTAAATCTTCTGCTGTAACCCGACTATCTGAACAGCCGATGTACAAAAACTCAGGGCTCTGACCTTTAGATAATTCAGTAAAATAATCAGGATTAATGGTCAGTTTCTCGGCAATCCATTTTTCGTTGTTCTTAAAAACTTCTTCTACATTCATGCTTTTGCTTTAAATAGAATTTTGGGATATATAAATTATGATAAGTGTTAAATAAAAGGTACCTAAACTGATATAAAACTAAAAAAAGATTTCCTGATTTCGGCAAGTTCTTCATTGGTAATTGTTAGGTCCGAATTGAAATAAACATGACCCTTAAAATCCATCGCCAAATAATTAGCTGTCATAATAAAAGGTGTTGTAAATCCATTCCTGGGTGAGTTTGTTTATAAACTGTTGTGTATTTCCGTTTAACCTGGCACTTCCATTTATAGTTAAAATATCAGACATATTTTCTTCTTATTAGTTTACACTAACAAGTTTTACGCTTAAATGTTTCATGGTTTAACGGGAGTGGAGAAGAAATCTAATATGGAGATTAAAAAAAGGGAGTGATGTAGATATCGTCACTTATCCTGTAGCTTTAAGGATAAGGGCTTATCTCCTTTAGGGAAGAATATTGATTCAGAAATTGAACTAAGGCCATTAAGAATAATCACCATAAAAAAAGCCAATATCAACAATCCTAATTGCTTAACAGGTATTGATATTGGCTTAATTGGTTTTTAGCTCGCAACTGCTACTGCATTCTTGTTGATGTGGTTTGGCAGTTCTTCAAGTGTGTATAAGTTAACCAACGATTCTCTTAATACGTTTTTAGCATCATACCAGATGTTTTCTTGGGTAAAATGACAAACGCCATTAGTTAGCTCGGTAATAATTGCACCGATTAAGGTTGCAAAGTGATTTTCGAAAACATCGCCCGAATGATATTTTAAAGAAAATACTTTATTATAATTTTGAAGCTGAGCTTCAACCTCTGCGCTCAGTTTTACAGGTTTTGCAGCCTTTCTTTTTTTCTTTTTAAATAACCCCAGTATCTTTTGTACAAAACTCTGTTTGATGATTTTGTCTTTAAAAAGCTTTTTCTTGTACTCCTTAAGGTCGAATGATTTAAGGGATACGCTAAAATTTAGTTTTAGGTTATTTTCGTTAAATATTTCCAAACTGGGTTTGTCCCATTTAAAAACGATTGGCAAGTTTCCATTCGGGTTTCTAAATGAAAAAGAGGAGTTAATATCCAGAACATTTTCATGTTCATTTAAACGTTTTAAAATTGTTGGGATAAGATCGTCTGTTAATGAATTGGTGTAAATGTTTATATAAGCACTCATGTTTTGTTAAGATTAGCTGAAATCAATTATCGCGAATGGGCAATTGCCATAGGCTTTATTAAATGATAATTAAGGATATCATTACATTGCAGAGCGATCCATTCTAAATAGATACCACTCCTCAATATCGATTAACTTGGAAATCTTAAGGTGAATTGGTAGTTGCAGTTTTTCATTTGTATATATGGTTATTTGTGTGTCGTCATATGCGCAAAAACAGCGCTTAATTTTTTACTATATAAACGGGTCGGATTACCGAAACGTTACAGCTAGTTTTAAAATTATCTTCTGAGCAATAATTATACCATAAATACGTTGATTATTTTAATCTTTCGAGCAGCTTTTTCATGTTGCTTAGCTGTAGGATGTTTTTAAATTCGGGCGTATCAAAACCACCTTTATCTATCACCTGCTTTAAGCTTCTGTTAAAGCTTCTTACGGAGATGCCCAGGTAGGCAGCCATGTCTTCTTTAGAGATGGAGATATGCTCATCCGCCTGTAGTTTAAGCAATTTTAAAAGTGCATATTCTAAGGTATATAGCTGTTGGAAGGATGCCCGTGTACTGGTTTGTATAATTCTGGTAGACAATTCCTGGAGTAAGATTGTAGTAAATTCGCTACTTTTATTAATCAGGGAAAGGAATAGGTGATTAGGGATAACGTAGGCTGTAACATCACTTATTGCTGCTACGTTACACAAACAATCCATCTTTTTTAAAGCTTCTAATTCGCCAACCACCTCGCCCTTACCTAAAAATTCGATAATAAAATCCTTGCCGTTTTCCTCAGAAATAAAACATTTGCTAATCCCATCCTTAATGATGTAAATGTTGTTTATTTTTTCTCCCTGTTCAATAAATCTATAACCCGCTTTAAAGTTTTTAAGTGTAATGGTTCTCTCTTCACTTTCGGTACAAAAACGTTCGATAAAGGATAAGAAAGTAAGATTGGTTCGTAGCATATTTTTCAGTCAAGACAAATGTCCTTTTTTAGCAGTCTTAGTTGCGTTACTTTTGTCGCATTAAAAGTAAGCATAACAATGAAAAATCAAATTACAGTAATTGCTTTTGATGCTGATGATACCCTTTGGGTAAACGAACCTTATTTCCGCGAAACGGAAGAACAGTTTGCAGGTCTTTTAGAAGATTTTATGCCCCATCATAGCGTCCTTACCGAACTTTACAAAACGGAGATTGCCAATTTACCACTTTACGGCTACGGGATCAAGGGTTTTGTTTTGAGCATGATCGAAACAGTTTTGAGGATAACTGATGGAAAAATAGATCCTATAGTGATTAGTAAAGCGATAGCACTTGGACAGGAAATGCTCAATAAACCAGTCGAACTGCTTGATGGGGTAGAAGATGTACTTAAAGCCCTGCACGGAAAATACAGATTAGTGGTTGCCACGAAAGGCGACCTGCTCGATCAACAGCGTAAGCTCACCAAATCAGGACTTGATCACTATTTTCACCATATCGAAATCATGAGCGATAAACAGGAAAAAGATTATCAAAAACTGATCAAACACCTGGATTGTAAACCTGAAGCATTTTTAATGCTGGGCAACTCCTTAAAATCGGATGTTTTACCGGTGCTAAATATTGGCGGACATGCAGTTCACATCCCATTCCATACCACATGGGTGCATGAGCATATCGATCACACCATTGAACATGAAAATTTTTATCAGATGGAAAGCCTATCTGAGATTTTACCAAAATTAATTGAATGAAAGAAAAAATAGATATAAACACCTGGATCAGAAAAGATCATTTTAAATTTTTTAGCGCCTTTGATGAACCTTTCTTTGGCGTAACCGTAGAGGTAGACTGTACTGCTACCTACGAAGAAGCAAAAGAAAATAACGTTTCTTTTTTTCTGCTTTATCTGCACAAATCGCTGGTTGCTGCAAATCGGATAGAACCTTTTTGTTACCGCATTATTGATGGCGAAGTTTGGAAATACAATAGTGTAAATGCCGCGGCTACCATCAACAGACCAAATGGTACATTTGGATTTGGCTACATGGATTTCTACAAGGATTTTGAAGATTTTAGAACAGCAGCCAACAAAGAGATCGAAAAGGTACAGACCGGCACAGGTTTAATCCCTTCCTCATCAGGCGAAAATGTAATTCACTATTCGGCTTTGCCCTGGTTAAATTTTACTTCCTTATCGCATGCCCGCAATTTTGCTTATCAGGATAGCTGTCCTAAAATATCCTTTGGTAAGGTTAGGGATGAAAACGGAAGAAAAATAATGTCGGTTTCTATACATGTAAACCATGCCTTGATGGATGGTTATAACGTTGCACAGTTTGTAGATGCCTATCAGGAATTATTAAACAAAAAAGAGGTTAACGAATATATTTAATTCAAAACTTTAAGGAATTAAACCTAAAGGATAATTAATGTTCGGTTAATATTAGGAATTTATTTTCGGTGATGTTTATAGCTGCCGTTATTATTCCTTTTTATCTTTTGGCTATTATAGCCATGTGTTATATGGATACTGTTTTTAAGGCGATTATGTTTTTTGTGCTGTTACTTATTGCCACATTTGTACTTTTTCTGTTCATCAATTATCCTATGCAATCGGTTTTTGCTGTAATCTGTTTAATGGCCATGTTGGCTTTTAAACCTAAAGATTACTAAAAAAATGAATTATGATTTGCATTCGAGAAAGTATTTGCTATTTTTGCTGCTCAGGCAGGAAGCTTGTTTCAATTACCGAATGATTATTTAATTTTTGGTTATTGAATATTTAAAATTGGGGGATTAGCTCATTTGGCTAGAGCGCTTCGCTGGCAGTGAAGAGGTGATCGGTTCGAATCCGATATTCTCCACCACATTAAAGGCTACCTGTAAGGTGGCCTTTTTGTCGTTTAAAGGGGTTTTGTTTTCTAGCATAATGATATAAATATACAGAAAAGTCCGTGAAAAGTCCGTAAGTTAATGCATTAAAAAAGCACCTGATTAGCTGTCAGGTGCTTTTTTTTGTTAAAGTTGATCCGAATAACTACTTATGCTTAGTACGTCTAGCGGAAGATAGAATAATCTCAGCTTTCTTGCTTTCGATTGCTGTTATGTTTCCGTTTATTGAAGAAGTGGCCCTATTGTTAAACAAAACCCTATGAATCTCCATTACATTCCGATTTGTATTAGCTAGCAAAGTTAACATCTCATCGTATTTTAAACTATCCATAATATCTGTAAGGTTGAACTAGCTTTAATATTATCTTTGACAGTTTAAATAAAAAGTTGGTGTATAGCCAATTGGGAATGGTTTTTTTGTCTTTACATCATCCCAATCAGATAATGTTACTTCTGCCATAAATAACATAAGAAAATCCCTAGCACAACTTTTATCGATGTTAGTTAGATAGGGTGGAAAGTTTAAAGATTTACGGAGGTCTCCAATAAAGCGGTTTATCGACGCCGTTTTGTAGAGCGTATCGATTTGAACGAAGTTAATTATAGATGAGTAATATTCATTATCATGACCATTACTTGCAATAAAGCTTATTTTGCTCTTGACAGAATTAAAAGTGTTTATTCCGTAACTTGTGATCTTACCAAGGGCATGAAAACAATCGTCATCTGAGTAAAACTGTGAAAGAATATTAAACCTATCCCTACCAGTTGCATCAAGGCATCTATAATCTTCCCTTTCGTCATATGGAACTGAAAGATTACCTACAGGTTGACCTAATTTGGGAACTAAATTGTTAGCTACAACCGTTTCTTCGACACCATTTGTGCCATTCTCAAAATTTTGCATAGTTATGCCTTCTAAATGCGTTCGAAAACGCAGGTTTAAATTAGCGAAACCTGAAATGGATAGAACAGGGATTACACGTTAATAACTTACCGTAGCGAAGGTCCATTTTGAAATTTGAATCTACGAGTAAGGATCTAATATTGTTTTGGGAGCCAGCAATATTATTATTTAACCGATGCGTTAAAAGCTTTTAATATTAATAACCACATCAGTTTCGCACCTGTCTTTCATGGAGAAACAATTGATGATAATTTCACATTAGGCCATATATTTACTTTAGCTGATGATTTACTAGCCACAGCTATTTTAGATCAGTGGCTCATATTCTTTTTCGAGGAGAGTAACTGGACTGCTGGAAAAGCAGGTACTAATGAGAGTTTTACCGATGGAATGGGAAGAATGTTAGTCCAACGACAATATTTTACTGAAACCGATGCAGCTACTACTTACTATGTATATGATAGTGTTGACCCAGATAAGTTGCTTTATGTACTTGCACCAGGTTTTTCGGCTAGCCAGATTGCAGTTGGTGATACCACTTTTAATCGGTACGTATATGCATATAAGTATGATGAAAGGAATAGACAAGTTGCAAAGAAAATCCCTGGTACCGGATGGATCCATACTGTTTATAATATTTTAGATCAACCAGTGCTTTCACAAGACTCGATGCAGCGTAACGGTCATGAATGGAATTATACAAAATATGATGTAAATGGGCGCATTGTGCTAAGTGGGAAATATATAAGCAATGCTTCCGCAAATGAATTGCAAACACAGCTTAACAATAGCACTATCAATTGGGAAACCAAGAACTTAAATGGTGCTTATGGTTATACCAATGCCGCTTTTCCAGTGGGTAATGGAAGCGAAGTGTATGGCGTAAACTATTATGATGATTATGATCTACCATCTTCTTGTCCTTTTTTAACTCTGCCAGCGGGTAGCACTGCTATAGTTACAGGATTACCCACAGGTTTTATGATCCGACTATTGGGCGCTGGAGTGCGACAGATCCCATGGCAGAGAAGTTTTATGATTTATCGCCCTATAATTACGTGTTTAATAACCCTTTGACCTTTACCGATCCAACAGGGATGGATCCTGAAGATGATAAATATCGTGGTGGGGAATGGTATAGAGTAGTTCGGTCTGGCGATTCGTACCTTCGGATACGCATCCATTATAACGATGAACGCATGTGGCAAGCCATGTCAGATGCAAATACGGCGCAACGTGCAGCCGATAGGAATGGAAGACATCAACAGACGCTTGATGCAATGTCTTTAACATTTGGATGGAGTACGGTAAGACCTGAAACTCCAGCCGAACGTGAGGCAAGATTTAAAAAAGAACTAGCTATTGTAAATGCTACCATAGCGAGAGAAAAGGGTACAGCAGCAATTCAGGGAAAAGGGTATGGGAAGAGCTGGTGGGATTCGTCTGCTTCTGGATATTGGCAAGGTGTGGGGGCTTCGGCTAAATTCGGTACAAGAGGGGATTCAGGAGATTTTAAAAATTTACCGAAAACAAAAGGAGAAGTGTTGCTTGCCTATTTAAATTATGTGGTAACAGTCATGGTTTCTTCCAGATCAGGTATGCCTGGAATGCCATCATCAAGTGGATGGGCTGCCAAGAGAGGAATACAAGTTACAGAAGCCAGTATTGTTAAGGCTTTGCAAGGTTCAACGATGAAAACACTACAAGGTGAAGTTTCATTACCAATAGTTCAAAGATATGTCAAAATGTTAGAGGCTGGTTCAATCTCTCCTGCTATTAAAGTAGCCAGTGGAGTAATAGTAGAAGGAAATCACAGATATGTTGCAGGCAGGCTGTTTGGAGTAGAACGAGCGATAGTCCCTGGAGCAATATCACCAAGTCAAGCATCTAGAGTTGTTCCGATTCAACAAACAAAAGTCAGCCCAGGGGATTGGGATAGGCATTAAATTATAGAGATGAAAATATTTTGTGAAACAGATCAGCACATTGAAGTACCCTATAGTAGTTTAAAAGGCGTTTTACTTGAAAACTTGAACTTACACCGTGCTCAACTAGAAAATTTTGATTTGTCAGATACAGTTTTTAAAAATTGTAATCTTCGAGGTGCTTTTTTATTTAAAGCAAAGATGAGAGGATGTACTTTTGAATCTACGAATCTAATTGTTGCGGATTTAAGAGAGGTAGACTTATCAAACACGAATTTTGTCAAATGCTCAGTTATTTCAACGTTATTTGAAAACGCGAATCTTCTCAACACAAATCTTGAAGGCTCAGACATTGAAGGTGCAAATTTTAAGAATGCAAACCTTCGTGGTGCAAATCTAAATTGTATTGGGATTGAAAAAGCAATATTTGAAAAAGCAACATTTGATAATCGTACAATTTGGCCAAAAAACTTTAATGCGGAAGAGTATGGTGCTGAAATGAAGTAGTCAGGGCTAAGCGAGAGTCTTATACAGTAAATCAGTTTGAAGCTCAAATAAACTACTGTTGAACTTTGGCTCCAATGATATACAAGATTTTGATTGCCAACTGGTAAGCTTATTAACATTTTTCATCATGTGTGGTGCGTGTGAGGAAAGGATATAAAAGAATATTTTGATTTAAATGGGTTCTATATTAATTATTACTATAATGAGGTAACTAGTATTACACCTTATTACAAACAACCAGATTACATGCGAGGAAAGGCGGTTAGATAATTTTAATGAGCTACACTCATCTTTTAAGACAATCAATTTACATACTGTTATATATTTTACAAAGTCGAGCGGAAATGCTCGGCTTTTTTTGTGGGGGGCATGGCAATCTACTATAGGGTGCAAAAAAACTTTCTTGCCATAACCACGCAATAGTGCAGATGCTTTTAGTTTAAATCAGCCCTATGCCGAACTATTGTTTAAAACAGTTCTTTAGAAAGAGCATTCATTGAGAATTTAGGTATGCAATGCACGGATTATCGTTGATATGGTGTGAAAACATTTTTGTTTTGCTATACGATGCCTTCAAGACAAGGTGGCAAAAAGTCTAGTGTACAGTTTGGAGTAAAATTCTTTCAGCCGATCTTCATAAACCACGAAAACCCTTTTGAAAAAAGGCTTTAGGAAATGCGCACGCTTCCAAGAAATTGGATTGCCAATATCCAATGTGTCTTTTGCAAAGTCAAAACGAGCGCGTAGTTTGGAATAATTGGTGCTCATAGATTCTTAATATGCTTTTTCCTGTGAATTTTATGCTGTAATTTCAGTTCAAAACGATTCTCTGCAAAATTTCGTCACTCTAAAACGCGCGCTCATGTTAAAAAAAGTACTGTTCGTCAAAAAGATTTCATAAAAAAAAACTCGGTTTGTACCTATGTATAAAAGGTAAATCAGTTATCGGGATAAAGATGCTAGAAAACGTTTACTTTCCATGCTGATTGGGGTCGGGGTTAGTCCAGGCCTTTCAATGTTTTTTATGCCGTTTATTGGAGGTGGTACTGCAGGTCGGTTCGATTTCTGCCGGGCAGGTCACGAACATGTAAGTATGCCGATTACGTTCGGTTAGTTTTTATTTCGAAATAACTGAGTTTTACCTTATATATAATTTCCATTATGAAAAAAACACTGTTTACACTTGTAGTTACATTACTAAGCTGCTATTCTTATGCAGCTAATTTCAAAACAAAAACTTATAATAGATTTGCTGATGTATCAGTAAACTTTACACCAACAGGCATAGGTTGGTACAGGATAACCACGTTTGGTGGCCTGCAGGGGGGAACTATACAAATAGCGGGAAGTTATGATAATAGGGTTACTGATGTAGAATTTCAATATAGTATTGGAGGATGGGGAGTTAGCGGTTCGATACAGCAAACACGCTATTCTAGCTATAATAATGGATGCGTGGACCAGGTAAGAATCAGTAGTGACGGCCTTGCAAACTCTTATCTTGATATTCATGTTAGTTCAGCGACCGTGCCTGGGGCAATATATATATTTGGACAAGGAATGAATATGCCAAATTTTGTTGCAAGTCCGACCATAAATGCGGAGGCAGGTTCAACAGATGTAAATGTTTTAACTTTAACTCATGGATTCAATTCCACCAAAGGGGCTATATTCGCGGTAACTAGTGGTAATGTTGGTATTGGCACAAGTCTGCCAGATGCTAAATTAACTGTCAAGGGCTTAATCCATACACAGGAAGTGAAGGTAGATTTACAAGTACCTGGTCCGGATTATGTGTTCAATGACGATTATAAGTTGATTACCTTAGCAGAAATTAAAGATTATATTGCCAAAAACCACCACCTGCCAGAAATCCCGTCTGCTGTACAGATGGAAAAAGAAGGGCTTAACCTTGGTGATTTGAATATTAAGCTACTAAAGAAAGTGGAGGAACTGACTTTATATTTAATAGAAAAAGATAGCCAATTGATGGAACAGAAAAAAGTAAACCGATCTTTACAGCAACAGATTGACAAACTTGCGGAGAAGATAAACAATTAGCGCCTAACCCAAAAATAATTATTATGGGTTAAAATGAGATTTCTTTCAGCGGTTATTTTTTTTCTTTTTCGTTAGTTCGTCGAAATATACATCAAATCCTTTTTGATAGGAGTTACCGACCGTGGCATGTAGGTCTTTTTCCATAAGGATTTTATAACGGTTGATGTTCTTGATAAATCGGGTGTTGATAATAAAGGATCTGCTTATGCGCCTGAAATCTGCAAAGGATTTTAGCTCCTCTTCCATCGCATTCAAAGTTCCATATGGAATATATGTTTTTTCCAGGGTGTGGACCTTGAGGTAATTGGAAGCACTCTCTATGGCAATGATTTCTTTGAGATAAAGCTTCAGCGCGTTGTTCTTTCCGCCTAATCTGATCATGATAAAATCATCCTGGACCTTGAGTCTTTTCATCAGGTTCCCCATGATTTTTTCGAATTTTTTGTAGTCAAAAGGTTTACTTAGGAACTGTTGGGCATTCACATTGTAACCTTCCAGTGCATATTGAAGATGGCTGCTGACCAGAACGAGGCAATTTACTTTCTGATTGATTGTTTCTGCAAGTTCAAGGCCTGAGAGGCCTGGCATTTCTACATCTGTGAAAAGGATATCGATGGGTTTCCCAAACTGTGCAATCTCACGCTGAGCAATAATTGGATCGGTATAAGACTTGATCAAGGTTAAATGAGGGGATAATTGGATACATTCCGCAAGAAGTTCTACTGCTTGGGGGTCATCATCAATTATTATACAGGAAAAGACTTTCAAATATCAAAATAGTGGTTATTAGGGGGAGGGTTAAAAACACAGGAATTATATCCAGCCAAAGATAGCGATTCGGATCTATGATAATTTGGAGTGTTTGGCCATTCGCATAAAAATTAGGGAGGTTCGTATAAAAATCAAAAATATGGTTTTAGAATTTTTAATCTTTGTTCTGCCTACAGATAGGTGATAAACCAAACACTTTATAACTACTTATTTACGCTCTCATGTTAAAAACAAGCAATCGCCGCCAATGTCTTTTTGAATATTTGAAAAGAGATATTTCCCTTTTTTCTTTTTAGTCGTCTAATATCTTTTTTTCAATTAAATCCATTATGATTAACTGTTACATAATAGGTGAACTGGCTACTGTTGAGTCGCTTTGTAACCATATTAGTAGTCATCCCCTGACTGAGCTTAAGGGGTATTCCCTGCAAATACCGGAGAACTTTGATTTTACCTATCCGATCAGCCCGGATATCATATTTATCGATGCTTCGATGATTGCAGCGGCTGGGAGATTGATGGATAGGGCAAAGCAGTTTTCTTCGGTCATTCTGGTCTCTGGCGATACGCTTCAGGCGTTCGAAGCATTTGAGCATCTTGCTTTTGATTACCTGATCACCCCAGTCTCCTTTAATCGGTTTGTAAAGAGTATAAATAAATTTGATCACCTTACGCAGCTGGCCTATTCTATCCATGCTCCAAAAAAACAGCATGTGCTTGATTCTTTTTATATCAAGACTGATTCGAAGGGTTTCAAGGAAGTGTTGATCAGGTGTGACCAATTGATCTATATACAGGCGCTGCAGAACTATGTTGTATTACATATGGAAAATGACAAGCGTTTTGCATGTCATAATTCGATGAAGGAAATGGAAGACAGTCTTTCCGGTTCCAGTTTCAGCAGAATCCATAAATCTTTTATTATCAACGATACCAAGATTACCTCGATTGAGGGTAACATGGTCATACTCAATCATTCTGAAAGCCATAAGCTATTGATCGGAAATACGTACCGCAAAGCATTTTTCGACAAAAAGAATCAGAAAATGATCAGAAAGCAGAAACAGATGCCGCAGCTGCCTACCTATTCTTTATTGGGGTCGGTGGTGTTTTACCTTGCATTATGGGTTGAAGAGTCCATAGAGGGGCTTCAGCTTATCTCCAACATTTTCTTATAAGTTCGAACCTGTGATGAAGTGTATAAAATTATTTTTTGGGTTGTTAGTGCTGTTATTATATGGTTGCAGTGAATTTATAGAACCGTCACTTGCCGACCGTAAATTGGATCTCCTTGCGCCTTCGCAAGGGCTGGAAACCAGCAGCTATCAACAGACTTTTTGGTGGGAGGGCATGCCTGATGCTATTTTCTATCGTTTGGAGGTAGTAACCCCAAAGTTTGACAGCATATCAAAATTGGTACTTGATACATTAATCACCGGTAACAAATTTGTGTATACCCTTGATCCGGGTAAATACGAATGGCGGGTAAGGGCCGAGAACGGCAGTAGTGTAAGTGCCTTTGTTACCAGAACATTTACCATATATCCGTCAAGTCTTACTGACCAGATTTTGCAGGTCAGCAAACCAACTAATGGATTATATTCTAACCATCCCGAAGTGCAGTATGAATGGCTTAAACTTTTTGGTGCAACACAATACCGGCTTCAGGTGGACAAAAATAATTTCTTGGACGAGACCAAACTTTTGCTGAATGTAACAACAGACAACCTTAGTTTTCTTCAGTCACTGGTGACTGAGGGTACATTCCAATACCGCATCAGGGCTGAAAACGCAACCCAGAACTCAAAATGGAGTTCGGTCAGGAATTTTATTTACGATACTACAGGCCCGGAAAAAGTAACGCTGAGTGCTCCTGTCAATAAGCAGGTTGTTTCCAGTCCGGTCAAACTGATTTGGAATGGGCCGGCAGATGCGGAACGTTACCAGATCTATGTTTATAAAAGTGATTCGTTAACGGTTTATAATACGGCTTATCCACAGCTTCTCACCGGCACAGAGCTCAGCTTTAATGCGGGGGAGAGCGGTGAATCACTGGTCTGGCGGGTAAGGGCGATTGATAAGGCTGGTAATTTTGGCGGATATAGCGCTTACTATTCTTTTACTTTGCGGTAGAGCGTGATGAAGAACAAGAAATTGACATATCTGTTGGTGTGTTGTGCTGTGGCTGTATGGGGAATTATATTTTACAGAATCTTTATGGGAACGGAAGACGAAGATCAGGTTTTACCTGTAAATCACCGTATCAATGCAGTTTATTTCAATATGATCGACCATCAGCATGATCCAGTAGCTATTGATCTGGACTATGATGATCCGTTTTCTGGTGTTTTTACCCCTGAGAACGAACCAAAAGTGCCAGTGACGGGCAACCCGGTAATATCACCTATAATACAGCCATTAGCTAAACCTCAGGTGAACTGGTCTGCAGTAAGTTACAAGGGGCTGGCTTTTAATCCAAAAACAAAAAAAAACGTGGCTATTATCAGTGTCAATGGAAATGAAACCATGCTTGAAGAAGGGGGCACTGCAAATGGGGTCAGATTCATTAAACGTACAGGAGATTCGGTTAAAATCGAATATCAGCACACAATCAGGTATTTATCCATTAAGTAATATGAAATTTTTATCCGTTATTGCCATTCTGTTTTTGCTTAATAACAATCTTTGTTCTGCACAGCATCAATATTATAATCTAGGCGAATATAGCCATACCATTAATTTTCCAGACCACAAAGTTTCTTTCCATGTACTGATTTCGGAGAGATCGATGTCCGGTTTTGATGCAGACAAAAAATATAGTTGGTACAGTGGCAACCAGATTAATATAACCCAGGGAGGTTTTGCCGGGAAACTGCTACATGGTACTTACACTGATCATTACACTAGCAAAAATCTCAAAGAACTGGGGGAATTTGATAGCGGATTAAAAATTGGTTTGTGGAGGGCCTGGCAGGAAAATGGTATACTGATCAGCAGCTTGCGTTACCGTAAAGGAACGCTTAACGGCCCGTTTCAAAAATATGATAAAGCCGGAGCACTGTCTGAAGAGGGAAGATATGTAAATGGCTTATTGAACGGGAATCTGAAAAAATATTCCGGAACAGATGCGGTGCAGGTAGTCAGATACAGGCATGGAAAGATTGTGGCCGATAAGCCGGGAAAAATCGCTCGCTGGGTTAGGGCATTTTTTTCCAAAAAAGCCAAAGACAGAAATCAAAAATAAGGTATGACTTAGCATTTATGGTTATTATACTTTGTTTGTTCCTGGGCAATAGTATCATGACATAGGGCAGCTTTCCTGCTTTTGGGATGTTTGCCTCGGAAGTGCTGCTCCAATTGCTTGGCGCGATTGAACGGTATAACAGTGCGTACGATGTAGTGCTGTACCCTGGCCTGCACCGGGGTACGGGTGATGGTTCGGACGGAATGGTATCTGAAGGGCATGCCCACGTAGTGTTGGGGATCCGAAGATGTAAAGAACTCAGGCGTTACATTATTGGATTAAGAAAGAACTTGGAATTTTCCAAAGCAAAATCAAATAAAATCTGCAATCTGTTTTCGTATTAAATCTTCAATGCCCAATTCAATAGCGAAAAATGATCTGTCATCTGTTTCCAGTCCGGTGCTGAATTGCCATCATTTTTATGCAGAACTCCGATAGTATAATCAATTGGTAAAATCGGTTTTTACATTATCACTTTGAAACCCACGTTTGTCACTTCATTTTGATCGTTTGTCAAAAAACTACGGCAGGGTTAGTTCTTTTATTTAGTTTGGGACGAGGTTCTAAGTTTTTAACAAATCCAAAGTAAAATAAGTTATGAAATTAAAAAACATCTTTATTATCCTCTTTTTATTTGTTGGCAAAATGCTGTTTGCCCAAAATACTTTTCCAACTTCAGGAAATGTTGGTATCGGAACATTGAATCCAACTTCTTGGTTCGGTGGAACGGTACAGCAGATCGAAGGCCGCAGGTCAGTACTTAGACTTGCACCAAGTTTGAGTGGTGATATCGGTACCATTTTATTTAAAGGTGCATATTCTGAAAGCGTTAATGGATCAGATGACGAATTTCACCTCAATTATGTAAGCGACCCCGCGGGTCCATATATCATGCTAGGAGCATATAAAAACGGTCCTAAAACTGTTCTGACCCTGATGGGGACTGGTAACGTTGGAATAGGCGCTGCCAACCCACAAGATAAACTTACCGTAGCTGGAAACATTGGCGCCCGGGAGATTAAGGTTTCTACAACTGCAGGTGCGGATTTTGTATTTGAACCCACCTATAAGCTTTCTGGTTTAACCGAACTGGAAAAATTTGTAAAAACCAATAAACATTTGCCCGAAATCCCAACGGCTAAGGAAATGATAGCAAATGGCGTAAACTTAGGGGAGCTTAATATTAAACTTTTGCAAAAAGTAGAGGAGCTAACCCTACATCTGATCGAGAAAGACAAACAGCTTAGCGCTCAAGGCGAACAAGTAACGAAGCTCGAGGCAAAGCTGGTTCAGCAAGATAAAATCCTTCAAAACATTTTAAAGAAATTGAAATAATGAAAAATACCATCAAATTATTTGTACTCCTATTATTTTATATTTTTCTGCTAACGACTATAGTTCAGGCCCAAACCAGGGATAATGCCGGTCTTCAGGGGGATGCAGGAGCAGTATCAGGCTTTTTTGAAACTGTTAGTCCTGTTAATTACCCTGCTGGTGCCAATGGTTGGTGGCATTTGCTCGATGTCCGCCATAGTAATCCGGGAAATAACTATGCGATGCAGTTTGCAGGGGGCTTCTACGATCAGCACCTCTATTTTAGAAAAACCAATAACAATCCCAGCCAACCCTGGCTGAAGATTGTCACGGAAAGTGAGGGGAAAGTAGTATTAAATCATCTGACTACAACTGGCGATGGCAATGTACTCAGCCAAGGAAATGAAAGTGATTTTGCAGGGAACCTGCTTATCCGGGCAAATACCGGGGGAAGGTTTGAGGATAAAGGGGCACAGATTGAGTTTGTGATTCCAGGTAATACAGATGGAAGTAATCCTTGGGGGCAGGGAAGGATTATCACTGTAGCTGGTAATGGCAATAATAGCAATGCCACAGGAAAAATGATCTTGGGGACCCGTAGAATGTTCAATAAGTATGGAAGTGGTATGCAATGGTTCTATGGCGATGATATTGTAATTGATGGTATCGGCAACATTGGGATGGGTACCCTTACGCCCCGTGAAAAGTTATCTGTAAACGGCAACATCCGGGCAATAGAGATTAAGGTAGAAGCACAGAACTGGCCTGATTATGTTTTTGAGGATGGCTATGATATCGGTACGTTAAAAGGATTGGAAAGCTACATTAAAACAAATAAACACCTGCCTGAAATGCCTTCTGCCAAAGAAGTTGAAACGAATGGAATAGAACTGGGAGTGATGAACAAGCTTTTGCTCAAAAAAATAGAAGAACTCACGTTGCACCTCATCGAACACGAGCGTAAAATGAACGAACAAGCAGAAATGTTAGTCATACAGAAAAAGGAAATATCGGAACTTAAGGAAAAAATCAAATGAAACACTTGTACATTTTAATTATTACTCTTTTTAGTGCTATAATGAGCTTATCTGCGCAGCAGTTCAGCCTACCTGCCGACGGGAAATGGTATCTGGTGGCTAAGGTCGGTGGCTTGCACAGTGAGTTTGAGTATACCTACAAACATACTACTGCACATACGCCTTCGTTGGTTTCCGGTAAGTTTCAGTTTATCAATTCACAGAATTTTTCTATTCAGGAACACCATAGTATGGGTTATAGTGTATGGTTGCAACCACAGTTTGCATTGTTAAATCTTGGAGGAGAAAGCCAGATATGGGTTAAGGCTACAGTAGGTGCTGATTTGGGTATTTTTAAAGTAAGCAATTTTTTAGCAGGTTCGTTAGAACTCGGCTCTGTTAGTGATGACAATTTAAATGACAATGGTGGCATAGTAACCGTCTATGATAAGATAAGAGACAATGCTCATACCTACGTCGGTAACCTTAATGTAATTAATGGTAATGTAGGTATAGGTACTGATCTCCCTAAAGAAAAACTTTCAGTCAATGGCAATATTAGAGCACATGAAATCAAAGTAGAAACTGCCTACTGGCCCGATTATGTTTTTGAAGAAGGTTATAAAGTTGGAACGTTGAAAGGGTTGGAAAGTTATATCAAAGCCAATAAACACTTACCTGATATGCCTACTGCGAAAGAGATTGAGGCCAGCGGCCTGGAACTGGGCGAAATGGTGAAAATGCAGCAGAAAAAGATAGAGGAGCTCACCTTGCATTTGATCAGTCTGGATAAAAAGCTAAGCGCATTGGAACTTGATAATCGCAAACTCAAAGTAAAACACAAGAAACGTTAGGCTTTGATTCGAAACAATTAACCTGATAAGCTAAAACCAATCACTTGTAGAATAAAAACCTTCAGGGATGATTCAATATTAAAAACTGTAACAATGAAATTCAAATTATTTTCCATCTGTTTACTCTGTAGCGGTATAGCCTTGGCTCAAACTCAGGTTGTAACTACTGGTAACAATGTTATCGATCCAGCGAATCCTTATGGTGCGGACGTTGTAATCGGTAGTGATGCTGCAGGTGGGGTTAGGCATAATAGTAGTATGATGTGGTGGTCCAATAGCAGTGCTTCCCGCATAGCTAGCCTTGGCAATGATTTTCGTTTTTCAGTTTGGAGTAGTGAAGATCCCAACATATCACTTGCCGCCGCGGTGGGGGGATCAAGTTTTTTTCGTGGAAATGTAGGCATTGGAACTACAACACCGGGATCTACATTAACCTTAAGATCTGGTAATGGTACGGGAATAAGCATTCATCCTGGTTCAAATCCCTATTTCGGCACATTGGCGTTTAATCGGGAATCGGCAACTGGGGAAATTTTCGATCCGGCAGGAAAGGCCTTTCAGATCAATAATGGTGGTGGCGATCAAAATCTTCATATCCAGGTTTATAATGGTGATGGCACTCTTGTGACCAATAATTCGCTGGTTATTTCAGGTACCAATGGAAATGTTGGGATTGGAACAGCAAGTCTAAGCGAGAAGTTTAGTGTAGAAGGAAAAATCAGGGCACGCGAAATTAAGGTAGAATCCGCATTCTGGCCTGATTATGTTTTTGAAGAAGGTTATAATCTTGAAACGTTGAAAGGGTTGGAAAGTTATATCAAAGCCAATAAACACTTACCTGATATGCCTACTGCGCAAGAGATTGAGGCCAGCGGCCTGGAACTGGGCGAAATGGTGAAAATGCAGCAAAAAAAAATAGAGGAGCTCACCTTGCATTTAATCGAGAAAGATAAACAGATCGATCTACTTCTTAAAAGAATGGATGCTTTGGAAAGTAAGAATAAAAAATAAATACAATATGAAACAATTATTTATAAGCTTAATCCTTGTGGCGATTTTTAGTAACTGTTTTTCACAGGGCTCGATATCAACCATTTTTCAGGATGAAAGCAATGGTTTGAACGTTATTCAAGGAACCGTGATGGTTAATGATACTAAAGCCAATGGGGGTACATGTATGTTCAGGCCGGCTACAGCAGATGGCGGTACTATTTGGGCAGGGCCTTATATCACTGTTTCTGCTGGTAATTATCTATTGCAGGCAAGAATAAAAGTAGCATCCAATAGCGCTTCTTCTGGTCTTTTTTTACTCGATATCGTTAGTCAGTATGGTTTGGTAATGCACGGTGGTTTATGGATTGCGCCGAATATGTTTAAAACCAATAATGAGTGGCAGCTGATTACCATTCCTGTAACCATTCCACACGGAATCACCAACTTGGAAATGAGGGGAATGAATTTCCAACCAGGAATAACAGATGTTTACCTGGATTATGTTCAACTTATACCATCAGGTTTCTCTAGTTTTTATTCAGAAGAATTAACAATTTCTGGAAAAGGCGATGTTGGTATAGGCACTACCACGCCCCGCGAAAAACTTTCCGTTAACGGAAAAATCAGGGCACATGAAATCAAAGTAGAAACTGCCAACTGGCCAGATTATGTTTTTGAGGAAGGTTATGATGTTGGAACATTGGAAGGGTTGGAAAGTTATATCAAAGCCAATAAACACTTACCTGATATGCCTACAGCAAAAGATATTGAAGCCAACGGCTTGGAACTGGGCGAAATGGTAAAAATGCAACAAAAAAAGATTGAGGAACTCACCTTGCATCTGATAAAAAAGGACAAACAGCTTTCAATAGAAAAGGAAATGAACAAAAGGCAACAGGGGCAGATTGATAGCGTGATAAGAGAACTGGCAAACATGAAGAAAATCGCAAATAAATAAAAAATGAAGAAACTACTTGCACTTTCACTATTCTGTATATGTCATGGCGCAGTTTCCGCACAGAATAATAATGTTTTTCCTGCCACGGGTAACGTCGGCATTGGTACTACAAATCCAGCAGCCAAAATTAGTTTTAATGAAGTGAACGATTCTGATAACCCGAGCGGGTTAACCTGGTTTAGTGGTGGGCCTTTAAATTACGGTATTTACCGGACGCCCGGCTCATGGGCAGCTCCGGCATATCAACAGTTAAAACTTAGCTGGGATACGGGGATAATATTGGAACCAGGGAGTCAGTACCAAAATAGTTATGTTGATATTAAGGGCGGAGGGTTGCGTGTAACTTCTGGTAATTTGGGTATTGGAGTTGTTAATCCAAGCTCTCCGCTTCAAGTAGAAGGAGCTCCAACGCAAAGCTGGTTGGTTAATTTGGGTAATACCGCGACCGGTGGGCATAAAATGTATTTCGGATATGGTAATTTGACCGGTACAAATTATGGCTTATTTATTACCGGAGGCAGAAACGTAGCAGGACAATTAGATTTTGCAGTTGAGAATAAATTCTATGTCATGGGGAATGGGAATGTCTTAATTGGAAAAACGAGTCAGGCTAATCTGGCATACATGCTTGATGTAAACGGTAAAGCCCGTGCAAACGAAATTGTGGTAAATACTACTGGGGCAGATTTTGTTTTTGAACCCGGCTACAAACTTACCGGCCTGACTGAATTGGAGAAATTTGTAAAAACCAACAAACACCTACCGGAAATTCCGAATGCGGAAACCATGCAGGCAAATGGAGTAGGAGTAAGCGAAATGCAGACCAAATTATTACAAAAGGTGGAAGAACTTACACTTTACCTGATTGAGCAGAATAAACGTATAGCAGACTATGAACGTAACCAGGGTAAACAACAAATGGAATTAGAAAAACTTAAAAGGGTCTTAAATAAAAAATAAGGAAAAAAATACGCTTATCCTTTTTGCCATTTCTACCGTATTTGCCGCTTTCGCTCAAGACGCTAATGTTTTGACGGGATTAGGAGAGCCGGCCTATGTCGATTCACATTGCACCTGATCGAAAAGGATAAAGGTATCACAGCGTTAGAACGAAAATACTCAGTTCATAGAAAATCAAAAGAGTTTTGTGCTAACACTTGAACACCTTCAAAAATAATAGAATTATTAGAGAAACAAAATCAGAAATAATGAAAAAAATATATTTGGGCTTTTTTTTAATCTTATTGGCATCTATAAATACCTATGCCCAGTTGGGAACAACTAAAGGAGATGCGCTGGAGATATCCTCATCAAATGGTGCAACCGGGAACAATATGATGCACAAAATATGGCTTTTACGCAACAGTAATGGAGATAATTGGCTTACTGCATCATTACACGATGGCATTGCAGTTGATGTTTCTTTTTTACAACCACAGGTAAATACCAGAACGTGGTGGGAGCGAAATCCGGCTACCGGAGAACAATTGTGGGGAGATATGGGCCAAACTTTTATGGTGTTATCGGGAGGGAACTTAGGTTTGGGCACCCTTACTCCGACTTCGAAGCTTGAAGTACAAACCTCGGGTAGTGGTTGGCCATTAAGTTTACGGGCCAATGCTTTCAGTCCTGGCGATATTAACGGGATAAAGTTTTATTCAGGATACTTAGGAGAAGATAAATGGGCAGGTATTGCGAGTGTAGCAGAGGATTTGCACAGCAATAAAACTGCTTTATCTTTTTATTCTGGTCAAACAGAAAAAATGAGATTGGCCTGGAATGGAAATGTAGGTATCGGTACGGCTACACCTAATGAGAAACTTTCAGTGAACGGCAACATCCGGGCCCGCGAAATCAAAGTGGAAGCCACCAACTGGCCCGATTATGTTTTTGAAGAAGGTTACAATGCTGGAACGTTGGAAGGATTGGAAAGTTACATCAAAGCCAATAAACATCTGCCCGAAATACCATCTGCAAAAGAAGCACAGACAAATGGAGTAGCGCTCGGAGAGATGAACAAACTGTTACTCAAAAAAATAGAAGAGTTAACACTTTATGTTATTGAGCTTAAAAAAGAAAGTATAGCACAGCAAAAACAACTCGATCAACTTAAAAAAAGGTAACAATTAGCTAAATTATTTTTATGAAAAAAATCTATTTAACCCTCGCTTTAATGATCGCTGTAATTGTGGTGAAGGCGCAAAGTCAGACCATCAATGGTGATTTATCTATTGGTGCCGAAGGGACAGCGGTTGTTGGAGCTGGAAACAGGGCATATTTCAATGGAGCAAGTTCTAATGGAGATGAGCTGTCTATTTACCGATTTAACAGAGGTGTGGACATTAGCGATCTAAGGGTAAATATTGGTGATAATTATAGTAACGGTGATGATCGTTTTGTTGTGGGATCTCATAACTGGCAAGATGGTAAATATTACATTCACATGGTTGTGGCCGCAGATGGTAAAGTGGGTATCGGTACAGAAGCTTTCGGTGCAGAGCGTTTGGCCGTAAATGGCAATATCAGGGCAAAAGAAATTAAAGTGGAGGCAACAGGCTGGCCTGATTATGTTTTTCAAAAAGATTATAAGATTTCCTCTCTGGCAGATTTAGACCGGTATATCAAAGCAAATAAACACCTTCCGGGGATACCCACTGCACAAGAAGTTAAACAAAACGGAATCGAACTAGGAGAAATGAACAAACTTTTGCTTCAAAAGATCGAAGAACTTACGCTGCACCTGATCGGGAAGGATAAAGCTATTGAAGGCATGCTCAAGAGAATGGATGATATCGAGAAAAAATTAAACAAGTAAAATTTATAAATATGAAATTGCAATTATTTCTTTCTGCTTGCATTCTTTGTCTAAGCGCTATCTGTATGGCCCAGAATACTTTTCCTGAAATTGGAAATGTAGGTATTGGTACCCTCAACCCTATAGGAAATCTTGACATTTTTACATCAGAAAATACCACAACTACGCCACTGATCTCTTTACGCTCAAATTTTCACTTTGCAGGTAATTATGGGATGATCAGGTTTGGTGATTATACCCAAACGGTACAGTACCAAAAAGGTGCCATTATTTACGAAAGCGTTTCAGGGTCGGCACGTGGAAAGTTCCATATTGCGATGGAAAATACGGATAGCCCGGGAAGCGTAACATTGGCAGATGCAAGACTTACAGTTCTGTCTGATGGAAATGTAGGCATAGGCATAACCAATCCGACCGAAAAACTTTCGGTAAATGGAAAGATTAAAGCTAGGGAGGTAAAGGTAGAAACAACGGGTTGGCCTGATTATGTTTTTGCTACAGATTACCGTCCACTCACTCCGGATGAACTAGAAAGATACATCTCGGTTAATAAACACCTGCCTGGCCTTCCATCAACAAAAGAAGCCGAAGAGAATGGCGTTGAACTAGGGAAAATGAATAAAAAACTGCTTGAAAAGATAGAAGAACTCACGCTCTACATGATCAGCCAGCAGAAAGAAATTAAAGCATTAAAGGAACAGATCAATAAAAAATGATGCTAAAAGCCGGCGCTTTATATTTCTCCATTGTAGTTGCTTTCATCATTGCGATGATCTGTGCCTCATTAATCATGTTGGCCGCACATTATCGTGGAAGCTACCTGAAAGAAATGCGGATGGCGAGGCTAAGCAGGAATATGGACTCGGGCATTGCCTATGTACTTGCCGAAAATGAAAATGCAAGCGATAGTGTAGAAGGCCTGGATCTTTTCGGTGATCAAACAGACAGTGTGCTCATCGCAAAAAAAAAATGGGGGATCTTCACGCTTGTTACAGTAAAAAGTTTCGTGCTGAGTGATACGCTAAAGCGCGGTTTTTTGACAGGGCTCGAAACCACCAATGATGCTTTAGCGGTATACCTGAGTGATGAAGACCGGCCTTTGTCGGTTAGTGGCGATACGCGGATTACGGGTGATGTGGAGGTGCCCAAAGCAGGTATGAGAAAATCTTACGTGGAAAGCAGGCCATACTCTGGCGATCAACTGGTTTATGGAAAGATACAGGATAGCAAAAGAACGCTCGGAGGTCTGGAAAAGAAATGGATCACTGAAATAGAGGAGAAACTGGATTTTGATCCGTCAGCACTTTCGGCATTAACAGCAGGCGATGAGCATGTTTCTTTTTTCGCTGCGGCAAAAGAATTCGATGTGTCGCGTTTGACAAAGATAAGCAATAACCTATCTGGTCAGATCATGCTCTATTCGGACACTACGGTACGGATTTCTGCCGGTGCAAAACTCGATAACACCGTAATCTATGCAAAAAGCATTGTCATTGCCGATGGTTTTAAAGGAAACTGTCAGCTTTTTGCGCGTGATTCGATCATAGTAGGGAATGATGTAATGCTCAGTTACCCATCAGTACTGGCCCTGATCAGCAAGGAGAAAACGGTTGATCAGGCGAAGATTACTTTGGGTACTAACGTTGTTTTTGAAGGCATCATACTCAGCTATGAACCCAAAAGATCGGCACTACAGACCTTGGTTGGTTTAGGTGAAAAAACAGTAGTCAAGGGCGAGATCTATGCGACAGGATTGATCAAACTCGAAAAAAGAATAAAGGTAGAAGGAAAGGTTTCCTGCAACCGTTTTATCATGCAGACGCCAACAACACTGTATGAAAATTTTCTGGTAGATGTGACCTTAAATAGAAAGGCAAGAAACCGTGTTTACCTCACCTCAGCCATATTTACCGGGGTTTTGGGCAACAGAAAAATACTCAGATGGGAAAATTGAAAGGAAAGAAATTAGCGGGATCAACACTGATCGAAGTGTTAATCGCGATGGTGATCATCATGGTGGTTTTTTCTATTGCGATGGGGCTTTTTTCCAATGTGCTCCGCGGTGGGGTTTCCTATCAAAAAATACAGGCAATGAATCAAATGGAACTGTTGAAAAATGAGGTCGTACAAAACAAAAGATTTGAGCGTGATCATGTGATGATTGACAGTGTAGATTATGAATTCACCAGCAAAAGTTCAGCTGTTTCAGGGATAGCGATTTTGGAAATTAAAGCCAGACAGCGTGGAAAATTACTGGGCAATATACGTTGCTTTTACCCGATAGAAGACAATGAGGGGTTTTAAAGTTAATGCCTACACGCTTATGGAGGTAACATTGGCCTTGTTGCTCTCTGCCATCTCGATTACGATATCTTATACTGCGTATGGATTGATTGGAAATTACTATAAAACTTTTGGCCGTCGAAGTGAATCAGCTGATGTGGTGCTGTCCCTGAGGCATGTGCTGGAAAAGGATTTTTTAAACGGAAAATATGTTCTTCATGGAGAAGAGGGCATTGAGATCGTATCAGACAGTTCCAAAATAGATTACAAATTCACGGATGGATGTATTACGCGCGAAATCAACATGTTGCATGTTGATACTTTTAAGGTAGCACCGTCACATTTTGTGTCTTTTTTTGAGGGCCGGGAGGCAGTACAAGCAGATACCTTGGACGAAATACGTTTCGTTATTCAACTGGACAGCACAGTGAGCGTGCCACTTGGGTTCCATAAAAAATACAGTGCTTACGATTTATTTAGATAAAATGGCTTCGATAAACATTTCTGCTTATCAGACTAAAAAGAAAACGGTTAAAAAAATCAAAGGCAGTAATCCCTTTGATTTTATGAACAAGGATATTTCCTTTGGTGACGGGCAGCTTCCTGATAAGAAAAAAGAAAGTTTTTACAATGAACTTGGAACTTTGATACGCTCGGGCATCGATATCAGGACTGCATTGGAACTTACTTCGAGCTCATATCGTGCTGATAAAGATAAAGTGCTTTTTTCTGCTATCCAGCAAAGTGTAATCAAAGGGCAGTCACTCTCGCAGACACTCGAATCTCAGCATAAGTTCAGCCGGTATGAATATTTTAGTATCCGTATCGGAGAGGAAACGGGTCGGCTGGGGGAGGTGTTGGGAGAACTGGCCAAGTATTATAAATCCAGGATCTCCCAACGCAGGAAGATTATCGGTGCAATTACCTATCCCCTGCTGGTTTTAAGTACTTCATTTGCGGCCATATTCTTTATGATCAAATTTGTGGTTCCAATGTTTGCCGATGTATTTAAACGTTTCGGGGGCAAGTTGCCTTATATTACTGCACTTATACTTCGTTTTTCTCAATGGTTTGATGAGTATATTTTTCTGTTAGTGATTATTTTAGCAGGGTTGCTCTGTTTTTACTTTTTCAACCGGAAAAAGTTATGGTTCAGAAAATTCAGTACGCTTGCCTTATTAAAAATCCCGATTGTGGGGGATATTGCAGCGAAGATATATCTGGCCCGTTTTGCCAATACCATGCGCTTACTTACCGGAACTTCTACACCGCTTTTGCAGGCACTGGAGATGGTACGCCAGATGATTGCCTTTTATCCCATAGAGCAGTCGCTCATGACGGCTGAAAAGGAGATTTTGGTAGGGAGCAGTCTTTCTGAAGCGCTTGGTAAACATACATTTTATCCAGCCAAATTTATTCAGATGATCCGGATTGCAGAAGAGGTAAACCGCCTGGAATATTTCTTTGAGCAGCTTTCTCAACAGTATACCGAAGAGGTGGAATATAAGACAAATGCCATTAGTGGATTACTGGAACCTTTGATTATTATTTTCCTTGGATTGGCCGTAGGGGTTATCCTCATTGCCATGTATCTGCCGATGTTCCAGATGAGCAATACTTTTTAGCGGTCTGATTATTCTAAATGATTTACCACAAGTCTTGATGTGGGAAGGGACGGCTTTTGAATTGCGGCATTTTGTAAAATAACGGAATTCTTATCTGTCCCAAGAAATTTCGTCACTTCAAAACACACGTTCATGTTAAAGAAAACATCGTTCGTCAAATGATTTACTTGAGATTCGAATAAGAAATTATTTTTACCTGGCTAAGAAATATTTCTTAATGCTTGAAAACTGCACCATTGCAATAAAAGATAAAATAATTTAAAAATGTCAAAATTCCCTAATTGGTCCAAATCCTTTCAGCAAGTATTTAATCTAGTGGTTCTTGTTTCGGTACTTGTGTTATGCGGCTATGTGCTTTTTTTTAAAAAGGATGAAATTGCATACGTCGACTCCAGTAAAATCCTTTCAGAGTTTAAGGGTGCAGAAGAGGCGAAAACAGCTTTTTCTAAAAAAACAAAAACATGGCAGCTCAACATTGACTCACTGACTACAGAAATCCAAGATGCGATAAAAAAATACGAAAAAGATCTGGCAACTATGCCTGTTAAAGAACAAGAGCTCTCTAAACAGCTGCTCGGATCTAAACAAAAGCAGTTATCAGATTATCAAAATGCCATTAGGCAAAATGCGCAGCATGAAGATAGCAAACTTAGCCAGGCAGTAGTAGCCCAAGTTAATACCTATCTCGTTAAGTATGGAAAAAGTCACAAATATAAATTGATACTTATTGCGAATCAATCGGGTACTATAGCGTATGCCCGTGAAGGCTTGGATATTACGAAAGATGTGATAGAAGGATTAAATAAGGACTATGTTGCAGCAAGATAAAGGTTTAATTGCTAAATATAGTAGGCTGCTGTTATTCGGTTTATGTATGCTCATTTTCTGTGGGTGCAACAGAACCTTAAAAACTAAACCTGAAATTCTTTCATATATAAATGATAAAAAAAATGGCTTAGTAAAATTTAGCCAAAGTAACGAAGTGGACTGTAAAGTCACTTTTCTGCCTTGGCAGACACAGGCCTATAACAATGATCTGCTGAAATTGGCTGTTGATCAAAAAACTAAATCTGCTCTTAAAACTAAGTATTATTTTCTGATCAGTTTATCAAAGGACAATAAGGAAATTTTAAGACAATTGAAATCAAGTGAATATAGTGAGATGGTTCAGGTTTTGGCTTTTAGGATGACTGATTTTGTGAAAGTGAAACTTGGCAATGGTAAAACGCTAGAACCTTTAAATTGTCTATTTCAACAAACTTACGGGTTATCCAAAGCTAATGAGCTGCTTGTAATCTTTCAAGAAAGCGAGTTTGAAAAAGCAGAAACCTTTAAAATTTACATTAGTGAGTTCGGTCTGGGGACCGGAAACCTGTCGTTTCTATTTAACAGAGACCAAATACAAAAATTGCAACATCTTTTACAACTTTAACAACCATGATAAAACGCTTGAAAAAACCACTCGCTGTATTAACGCTGCTGATTATTTTAACGCAGATTTTTATGCCAACTATATCTTTTGCCTTAACTGCAGGGCCAACTTCGCCAGAAGCAACTAGCTTCGAACCTATCGATACTACCGATATGGTTAATCCGTTAACAGGGGATTTTACTTATAATATGCCCTTGATGGAAGTTCCAGGCCCAGAAGGAGGGTATCCGCTTTCACTTTCTTATCATGCAGGGATTCAGCCAAATGAAGAAGCTTCTTGGGTAGGCCTTGGATGGACCTTAAATCCCGGGGCTATAAACAGGAGTGTCAATGGATACCCTGACGATTTTAGCGGCGCGAACCAGTCGGTCAGGTCTTACTGGAGCGGAGGTTCCACTAAAACAGTTGGCGTTGATGTAGGGATCGGTTTGGGGCCGGCTTCAGTAAATTTTGGCTTAGAGTTTTCACAGGACACCTATAAAGGTTTTGGGGTTGGGACTTCTATGGGGGTTGGTATTGCAGTTGGGAAATCTCCGTTTAGTATCGGCGTTTCTGTCGGAGTTTCTCCATATGGAGAAACCTATGCGGGTTTGAATGTAGGGCTTTCTGGGGGAAAAGCTGGCGAAGAGGGGCTTAAGCTTGGAGTGGGTATTGGTGTAAATACAAATTTTGAATCTTTAAATGCAGGTGCAAGCGCGGGCGTAAGTTATTCGAATGGCAGTAATTATAGTGCATCACTTTTAGGCGCGTCAATTAGCTCCAGTGGGGGCGCTGGTGCGTTATCCGTTGGCGGTATACAAGCCTCTGTGAATAATGCAAATGCAGGAAAGATACAAACAGAATCTTCCGGATGGTCCTTTACAATTCCTTTGCCTATCGTAAGTGTAGGGATAAGTTCTAGATACACGCGATATTGGTCTGACGAAAAAGCAAGTGTGCTAACAAATGGTTCACTGTATGCTCCTCTTTCGCCTGCAGATCTAAATAATAACGCGTATGATACTTACCGTTTACTCAATCCCAATCGCGCTAATATTGTAGATAGCCCTGATCCGGACAGATTAATAGGCGGAACTTATCCTGACTTTGACAATTATAGCGTTAGTGGGCAAGGGATAAGCGGTAATATCAGGCCTTATGCTTATCAGGCTAGATTATATAAACAAAACGTGATAAACAATTCGGATAATAGCAATAATGTTTATGCCAGGATACTTCCTTCTAATAAGGAAAACGCGAATTCCTATTCCTTTAGGTTTATTAATGATTTTTCAAATAGTTATCGTCAGGGGCATAGTAATTCAGGCATGGATGCGTTAAATTTCGATAACCCCTCATATGGAAACAATGATGGTACTTTTGGATATGATCAAACTGAGAATAAATTAGCAGGCTCTAAAGATGTTCAGTATTTTACGTTTGAACAGTGCAATTCTGGTTATGCAAAATCAAAGGGCTTTGTTGGAACAAGATATGAATCAGGACCTTGGTCAAATGATAAACAAATTGCTGGTTTTATGATTACCAATGCCAGTGGAGTCAAATATCACTACTCTCGTCCTGTTTATTCTGAAGATGAAGAAGTATATACAGAAAATTTAAATCGAAGTGGGGGATTGAAATACAATAAAATTAATCGACGCATGCCTTATGCTACAGCCTGGCTATTAACCGCTATTACTGGTCCGGACTTTGTTGACAGAAGTGAAGAAAATATGCCAGCTAGGGATAATTGGGGATATTTTGTGTATTTTTCTTATGGACAATGGTCTAACTGTTACAGCTGGAGAAATCCTTCTGAAGGATTTCATAGGGATATCGATGGCGCATTTCAAAGTCGTTCCAGTGGTCAAAAAGAGGTATATTATTTAAATACGATTAGAACACGATCACATATTGCTATTTTTCAGAAGAGCGAAAGAGCGGATGGGAAAAGCATCAAGGATTATGGAGGTAGTCCTGTTGCTAATGATTACACCGTATCTCCAATGAAACTCGATAAAATCTATCTGATGAAAATTGAGGATTACAAGAGATTGACTACTACTCCTCCTAGTGGTGGTAATCCTAATGCTGACCATGTTATTACCCAATGGATAGTCAGAGAACCGAAACGTTCAACAGCAGATTTTTATTCAATACTTGCGAATTATAACAATGTAATTGATGACGAAGATATAAATCGGAAATACAATGAAGTTAAGGCCGCATCAATCCGATCGATAAAATTTAATTATGACAATTCGTTATGTGATGGAACATACAATAGTTATTTTTTTAACTGGGCGAACAATAACATGTCACAGAAAAAAATAGGAAAACTTACATTGCTTTCAGTAGAAAATCTTGGAAAAAATGATTCGAAAATAGCTCCGCCAACCGAATTTGAATATGATTTAGATCCTACAATAGCTGAAAATCATGATTTTGTCCAGCTTAATGATTCGGGAAGCCAGAGACAGATATTGGTAAACCAGGCAAATACCTTTGAGAGTGGAGATATTCTCAAGTTCCCGATGGGAAGCCAAACATACTTTTGTGTAGTGCTCAACAAAAGCGGCAATGTCCTGAGGGTACAGTATATCAATTCTTCACCACCGGCAAATACATCAACTTTTGTTAATGCGGTGAAAACAAAAAACCCTCCCTACAATAAAGATGCAGTCGACATATGGGGTATGTTCAAATCTGATTATACTGGTAATATAGGTAATGAGAACCTTAACAGGACAACAACAGCGGTATCTAATAAGTCGACTGATGCCTGGTGCCTGAGGAAAATCAAAACAGCCCTTGGTGCAGATATAGCTATCAGATACGATGGTGATGAATACAGCAACGTCGTGTTGAACAGGAATAAATCTTACGTCATCAGGAATTTTGAAAACGCTGGTTCCCCGAACCTGTTCCGTTTTACGCTCCTCAATAACGACACAGATCTGAACGAGATTCTCAGTGTCGAGAAAAAAGCGAATTTCCTTTTAATGAAGACAAAAATCAAGGTTCCACCTTTTGGGGGAATTGAATATGACCACGAAGTAATCAATACGGCAAATTATCCCGCTCCGATTGTTCAATCGATTATCGGTAACCAGGTTACAATAAAAGTGGCAGATGAATTGAAAAATGCAATCACCTCACTAGGAGGTTACCTGCAGACTTATATTGCAACTGGAAATCTGACCACTAGAAATATAGATCGTTTTTATGGAGGGGGAATCAGGGTGAGAGATATTTCTATAAATGGTCTTGATGGATATACGAGAAAAACTAAATATGGCTACAATTTCCCATCGGTAACGGGATCAAATAATATATCGTCTGGAACGACGGCTTACGAGCCAACGATTTTCGATATTGATGAAGTAGTACAGGCCATAACTCCAACAAATGTAACCGGATACGTTGGTTATTCCAATGGGAACACATTAGAAACCTACATCCGGAACTACAGGAGAGAACTGTATAAGGATATGAATTATCTTTTAAGTATTTCTCGCGAATTGCCATCTCCAGGGGTCATGTACGAGTATGTCGATGTCCAGGATGAAGATATTGCGCCAGATGGGACTGTAGCAACTGAGGATGGTAAAACAATGTATCAATATGAAGTATTTACCTCTGGAATGATTGGCAAAAAGGAATATAATTATGCCGAAAGTTCAAATACCCGTTTAATTAATATGTCTATAAAGGACTATACGAGCAGAATTGGCAATTTAAAGAGGATGGTTACTTATGATGACCACGGAAATAAGCTTACCGAGGTGATCAATCACTATTTACATGATCCAATATCGAATAAGTCTTTCGACCAACAGGTGTCCAGCTATGATAATTTGCTAGCGGGTTATAATTATCAAGGAGTGATACAAGAGCGTTACGGTGATGCGAGGACCATTATGGAAAATGGCACTGCGATGTATAAAACCATAATGTCAGGTCGTGATTTTTATCCTGCTATCCAGACTGGAACTACACAGATTGACTACAAAAATGGAACAAAGGTACAACAGGAAAATCTATCCTATGATTTTTATAATGGTTTGGTGTCTAAAGTGTTAACGACTGATGGCTATGGTAATCGGTTTGTAAATGAAACTGTTCCGGCTTATCGGATATACCCGGAGATGGGTTTGAGGGTTAATGAAGCAGCAAATGGTAAAAGAAAAAACATGCTTACACAGCAAGCGGTAAATAAAATTTATAAGGTAGATTTTAATAACCAGCCTGTAGGGCTCTTATCTGGAACAGTACAGACATGGGGCATCGATGTTCCGGTAATCGACCCATTTGGTGACAATACGACTATAGGCCAGGCCGATATATGGAGGAAAAAGGCAAATTACAGCTGGATTCCAGAAGGAAGCTCAACGAATAATATTACCGCAATAGGGTCCTTTCAGGATTATTTTGCCGGTGGCGCTAATAATCCTAGCTGGAAACAGACCTCGGAAATTAAGCTTTATGATGTTTATTCTCATGCATTAGAAGCTACCGACATAAATAAAAAATATGCTGCTACTAAAATGGGGCATAACAGCTCAAAGGTTATTTTAAGTGGCGGTATGGCAAGATATGCAGAAATCGCTTATTCGGGGGCTGAGGATGGATTTATTAAAAACGGGGAGACGGTTTTTGGAGGAAATGTAAAAACAGGTAATGGTACAGTCGTATCTACCACTGCACACACAGGAATACAAAGCCTTTCTCTTCCGGGCAGCGGAAAAGGATTTACTTACGCTGTCTCATCGGCTGAACTTGATCCGAACAGAAGAAGTTATTCCGTTTCTGCCTGGGTAAAGCCCGAGGCAGGAGATATTTCTGGCGCACGGTTATTTTATCAGGTTGATAATGGTACTGAAACATATAATAATCCAACATTTCAAAAACAGGCTGCCGGATGGTATCTTTTAGAAATGACCATTCCGGCTAGCGCAGTGAATAATGGAACACTCAATGTTGGCGTTAAAAATCTTGGCACCTCTAACGTTTATGTTGATGATTTTAGATTTCACCCTGTTGATGCAGTAACTACTGCTTATGTTTACAATCAATTTGGTGAGCTAAGCCACATATTAGACAATAATAACTTATTCTTAAAATTCGAATATGATAACGCAGGAAAATTAGCTAAAACTTATAAAGAAGTACTCGGGAAACCAAATACTCCATTGATAAAAGAGTACGCCTATAACTTTGGTAAAATGACCCGTGCATCCTGGCTCAATACCGGTAATACAAGATGCGAGCAACTGAATGGAACTTATACCGGTTATGAGGAAATAGAACAAAAAGACAGTAATCCTACCAGCCAGACTTATAATCAAATTAAATGGATTAAAGGTAATCTGGTTAATAACTGCCTGCCCACTCTTTATGCGCGCTTAGAACCAAATTATACCTACTACTCTTCTTATGCTGAAGGAGCGTTTACAGTACGTTTTTTCGCCAATGCCGCTTGTACAATTCCAGCAAGTACGGGCACCACACTTACCGTTAATTATCAGTTAAATGAAGATATTTCAAGTGGTACAGGTTCCCAGCATCGGGAATATAATTATTCCAGTAATGCCAGCGCTGGAGTAAGTGAGTTTCTCCTATGCAATTATATTACCTATCAATGTGGAAATATAGCTATTGATAACGTAGCAACATCGCAAAAGTCTACCGTGAAGTCAGCTTCTGTGCAACGCGTAGAAATGGTCCCACCTGGCGATGATTCCAGTTGTACTAACCGATCAGTTTTATTATTGCCTGGAAACGGATATACCATTGTTAATTAGATCTATATGAAAAGATTTTTATTAGTGCTCCTTGCTGTTAGTGCATTTGCAAACCAGGGCAACGTAGTGGCTCAGGATATTCATCAACCATCAACGCTGGTGCTGCCTGTAAGTCCGGCAACTTCTTATATTATTGAACCCGGGCAAAATGTTAAAATTTCAAGTTCAACCGCTGTTGTACTAACGGATGGTGTTCATTTTAAACAAGGTTCTACAGTTAGGGTATTTATAGGAAATACGCCTATTGTTGTCCCTGCTCCCAATAACCCGGCATTAAACCTGGATATGAATTGGACTTCGACTAAAAGCTACGATGAAAACGGAAATATTATTGGAGAAAATAAGAGTTTTTTTGATGATAGGGGAGTTCCGCTCCAAAGCCAGGTTAAAAGCATAAGCACGGGTCATGTATTAGCTAGTCAGTCCCTTTATGATATTCATGGAAAGCCGGTAATTTCTACTTTAGCGGCACCAATCAATAATTCAGGGTTTAGCTATAAACCTGATTTTGTGACCAACCCTGCCGGAGGTAAATATAGCTATACAAATTTTGACGGAATTAAAGCAAATTCACCCGATCCCTTAGGTCAAAGTGCTATCGGCTCTTTAGGCTGGTACTATAGTAATAATAATTCCTTTGAAGCCTATGTTCCGGCAACGTCGTATCCTTATTCACGAACGGCCTATTACAACGATGGAACAAACTCCATAAAGAATGATGCGTCCATTGGAGACGAACTTCGGATGGGAAAAGGTCACGAAACATGGGGAGGTAGCTTTCCAGTATTAAACGAACTTGATGTCTATTCAGCGATTAGGGCAAAATACTTTGCTGAGGAAGTAATTGGTGACGGAAATTCACTGAAGTCTAAATCTACCCAGAGTTTTGCGGTCGATGAGAATGGGAATATTGGTGTTCGACTCTCAGATCTGTCCGGGAAAGTATTGATGTCTGCAAGGGCCGATGATAATGGGATACTCAGCATTAACAATTCGACAAAAATAAATGCCGTTGTCAGCGAGTATAATTTCTCGGTAACTACTGCAGGTTTGATTATGGGGGGGAGTGATCCAAATGCAGGTGGTTATGGTGGCGGACCCAGTACTTTTGGCATTGGGTCAAAATATAACGTAAAAGTGTACCGCAATGGTTCATTAGTTTATGATGGGATTGGAAACGATTTTGTTTATAGCCAATTGTCATTAAATAGTGTACAATATGTCATTAAATCTTCCAACCCTTTTACTGTGTCGCATTCTGATGGTTGTAGTGATTGCCGTGCTAAAATCGCAGAGAGTGAATTAAGCAGTATCCATTATTTCCAGCTCTTTCAGGCCAGTAATGTTGCCATCACCGGTAACTATGAGCTTTATGATATGAAAACGGAAAGTCAAATATCTGTGGGTTTATTACAAAAGGGTTATTATAAGGTGAGGGCTTTAGAAGGCGATGTTAATATTTCTTACACCAATAAGGTTTCTGATATAAGCTTTGTGTTTTACAATCAGGTAGGGCAAGCTATCGGAAATATTGCGCCAGAAGGTGTAAAGCTATTGTTAGCCAATGGTTTGGATGCCTATCCTGCTTGGGTTAATGTGCCCTTTGCGGAAACAAATGAGTATGATATTAAAGGCAATTTGATTTCTAAAACAACAGTAGATGCGGGGAAAACTGAGTTTATTCACAGAGAGGATGGAAGAATTCGTTTTAGTCAGAATACAGAGCAACGTAAAGTTGGAAAATTTTCATATACTAATTATGATACATTCGCAAGAATCTTCGAATCTGGTGAGTATCTTCCAGGAGGTGTCTCATTTTTAGCTGCTAAAAATAATAAACAACTATTGGAAAGCACAGCCTTAGACGGTGGATTAGTAGGTGGCGCTAGGCAAAACCAAGTATTTATACATTATGATTTCCCTAATCAGAATCATGGTTTGGTAAATTATATTCAAGATGAATTTTTTCTTCGATCAAGAATTAGTTGGTCTGAAAATAATAATTCAAAAACCTGGTACAATTATGACGAAAAAGGGAGGGTAAAATGGCTTGTGAAGGATGTAAAAGGAATTGGTGTAAAGACGATTGATTATTCCTATTCAGGGTCTGGTAATGTAGAGGCGGTTGATTATCAAAGGGGGAGTCAGTCTGAGAGGTTTGTACACCATTGTGTCTATGATGCGGATTCAAGATTGAGTGCGCTATATACCAGTCGTGATGGCGTGAACAAAATACAGCAAGCTCAGTATTATTACTATATCCATGGGCCGCTAAAGAGGATGGAACTTGCCGATAATTTACAGGGGATAGACTACACTTACACTGCACAGGGAATGTTAAAGTCAATTAATCATCCAGATGGAGCCATTGATCCGGGTAGAGATGGAACCCAAAACAGTTTTGCTCCAGATGTATTCGCCATGACTCTCGAATATTTTAATGATGACTATCAACGTGATGGTACGGGAATAAATAGTATCAATCCTAATCTTGGGAAAACTTGGTATAATGGAAATATTACAGCCCAATCATGGAAAACAACCAAACCAAGTGCCATAGTTAACACATACGGAGCAGTTATCAATAGTCCAAAAATGTTTACTTATAATTATGATGATCGTAATCAATTTAATAGCAATAAGTTTGGTAAACCAGATTTCACAAATAGGTCGTTCAGTGAGGAAGTCAATATCAATAGGGAGCATGGTATAACGTATGATGCAAATGGCAATATTAAGCATTTAACAAGAACTGATGCTGCTGGTGGCCAACTTAACTTAGACTATCACTATGCAAACAACAACAAGCTTCAAAGTGTAGATAACTATGCTAGTTATGTTTATGATGATTTGGGACAGATGATTTCTCAGCATAGAGCTAATGGCCAAAATTACTATTTACTGTATAATGTTGGGGGGAAGGTAGAAGCGATCTATAGTGATGCTAATAGAACTCAATTACGGGTAAGTTATCTTTACGATGAACAAGGAAAAAGAGTGAAAAAAATTGATCACTTACAAAATATTGAGACTTATTATGTCTATGATGCTTTGGGTAATGTTTTAGCTGTATATGATAATAATGGAACAGGCGTATTGCCTAAAGAAATGCCAATTTATGCAGCTGGTAGAATTGGAACTTTTAATATGGCAGATAATAATTATCAATACGAATTAACAGATAATCTTGGCAATGTTCGAGCAATTGTAAATGGGAATAAGATAAGCAGCGGGCAAGCTGATGTCGTTTATTATTCGGATTATTATCCATTTGGTTCCGCTTTAACTTTAGCTAATAATACATACCGATATGGTTATCAAGGAAAGTTTGCAGAGGTAGACAAGGAAACTGGGTGGAATAATTTTGATTTTAGGATGTATGATTCCCAAATTGCGAGATGGATGTCGACGGATCCTTACCGTGAACATTGGTCACCATATCTAGCAATGGGGAATAATCCTGTCATGACTGTAGATCCAGATGGTGGATGTACAAAATGTCCCAAAAAAGCGAAAATAGGAGATGTATATAAAGTTGGCGACGCAACATATACAAATATGAAAGATGGAGGATGGACTCGAACAGGATTAGATCTAGGAGAGGTTAATGTAAATGCTTCTCCAGTAGGGTTTTATAAAAGTTTTTTTAAAATGGGAACATATGGGAATGATTCATATCAAAGAAATACCGCCTTTGCGTATCTAATGAATTCTGGTTATAATTATCAAGATGAGAACTGGGATCTGAAAGCAAATTGGTCAGTGGGGCATTTGACCGCAACTAATTACACGGGTTCTGGCAAACATAATTTAGCTTTGCATGCAGAAGCTAAAGGTTCCGTTCTGCAGGCTAGTATATCTGCGAAGCAAGGGGATGAAAAATTTGGCTCAATCAGTGAGCTATCAGGAAAGGTGTTATCTGCCGAAGCCGAAGAAACTTTTGGGATTTTGACCGGAGAAGGAAGTAAGTATGGAGTAATGGCAGGTGTAAAAGCAGGGGCTTCAGTCGCTTCATACGAGTATACTGGCGGAATCAAAATATTTGGTGTAACAGTATCCTTTCAAAAGGGTAATTCTTACATGTCTGCTGAAGTATCAGCTGGTGGTGGAGTATATTATGATAGCGGTAACGGAGTTACAACGATCAAAGGTTTTGCTGGTTTGGGCTGGGGGTTTGGTGCTAGATATGGTTTAACTGTTGCCTATTAAGGCCTGATATGAATAAGGTTATTTATTTATTGTTGTTGTTTATGACCGATATCAGTTTGTTTCTATTTGTTAACAAACTGATATCAACAAGTAGAGCATTTTTGGTAATCGGGTTAATGTTATTTTGCATAACTGCTTGCTACTTTATTAATTCTTACACAACGGAATTGCTATTACCAAAACACTTTCTCTCAGCATTTTTGTTCAGTTTTATTCCACTGGTATGGGTTTTATTAAGACCATTAATGAAGAAAGATCAAGTAAGGCTATTAGCATTTGATAAAGTACTTAGGCCTTCTTTTTTTAAGTTGTTTGATTTTTTTTTTTATAAGTTTGTCTTCTACCTTATCTTAATTTATCAGGTTAGTGTATTGTATTTTCGTGTTTTTTAATTTTTCTTCATTATGACTATAGAACAAAAGAACAACTTTTTAGGAAATTTGGCGCCTATATATAAATCAAATCCTACAATGGCAAAATTAGGGCTGGCATTTACACTTCTTCCAATTCTGATTTTGATTCCGGGACTAATTATTATTTCATCTATTAATACAGAATATTATCAAAAATATGATTTAGATAAGATTGATAAAGAAGGTAAATTAGTTGCTGGTAAAATCACTGAAATTCAAGTTGATAGGATGTTTACAGTAAATGACGAACACCCAAGAATCATCAGTTATACTTTCAATATTAATAATAATAAATTTGATGATAAAATGAAAGTTCTAGATCCAGATGTTACCTTTAATATGAAAGTTGGAGATGCTGTGGATGTTAAAAGTTTGGGGAAAGAGTCTAAGTTGGTCAATATAAAAGCTTTTGTTTTTCCTTTTTCTGTTTTTTTTATACTGCCTTTAATTTTTCTAATCTTGGGGGTGATATTCCTAACAGTATTAGTTATTAAATATAAAAATACTAAGCGGATTCAGGTAACCTAAAATACTCTAACTGGTCTTAGCGTCTCGCTAAGACCAAATTTATAACAGATTACTTTTCTTTTATAAAAAAAGGAGTCACCTTTCGACTCATTCCCACCATTGTGGGTAAGCACGTATAGTTCTGCGATTGCCCATTTTTATTTTCGTGTAAAAGTCGAAAAAAAGAGTTGAAGGCAAATTAATATTTAAGAAATTATATTTTTCGTTCATCACTTGAAAACCATAGAATATCAATTCAAAATGATCATTGTCAAAAGATATCAGAACCGCATTGGTACTTACTTCGGGTTACTGTCGTTCAGATAAAGATAAAGTATTTTTTTCTGTTATCCAGTAAAGTGTGATCAGAGGACAGTGACTCTCACAGACGCTCGAATCTCAGCATAAGTTCAGCCGGTATGAATATTTTAGTATCCGTATCGGAGAGGAAACGGGGCGGCTGGAAGAGTTGTTGGGAGAACTAGCCAGGTATTATAAATCCAGGATCTCACAACGAAGGAAGATTCTTGGTGCAGTTACCTATCCCCTGCTGGTTTTAAGTACTTCATTTGCGGCGATATTCTTTATGATCAAATTTGTGGTTCCAATGTTTGCCGATGTATTTAAACGTTTCGGGGGCAAGTAGCCTTATATTACCACACTTATACTTCGTTTTTCTCAATGGTTTGATGAGTATATTTTTCTATTAGTGATTATTTTAGTTGGGTTGGTCTGTTTTTACTTTTTCAACCGGAAAAAGTTATGGTTGAGAAAATTCAGTACGCTTGCCTTATTAAAAATCCCTATTGTGGGGGATATTGCAGCGAAGATATATCTGGCCTGTTTCGCCAATACCATGCGCTTACTTACCGGAACTTCTACACCGCTTTTGCAGGCACTGGAGATGGTGCGCCAGATGATTGCCTTTTATCCCATAGAGCAGTCGCTCATGACTGCTGAAAAAGAGATTTTGGTGGGGAGCAGTCTTTCTGAGGCGCTTAGTAAACATGCATTTTATCCGGCCAAATTTATTCAGATGATCCGGATTGCAGAAGAGGTAAACCGCCTGGAGTATTTCTTTGAGCAGCTTTCTCAACAGTATACCGAAGAGGTAGAATATAAGACAAATGCCATTAGTGGATTACTGGAGCCTTTAATCATTATCTTCCTGGGATTGGCCGTAGGGGTTATCCTAATTGCGATGTATTTGCCAATGTTTCAGATGAGCAATACCTTTTAAAAAAAGCAGTTGCCAAAAAAGTCATCACTTCAAAAACATCAGTCGTCACTCTATATTGCACGTTCGTCAAACAGATTTTATAATAAATATTAATAAGCTGAGATTTATATCAGTATTTAACTGTTTGATTTATCGCACCAAAATTTTCGCTATGCTAAAAAGCGAAAATTCCAGAAGCACTCAAATACCCTAGTTATCTAGTTTAATATGCTATCTCTTTTAAAAAACTATTTTACAAATTTTTATTGTATGAAATTTTTTAACGCAGCACTAACCGGCTGCTTGTTTTTAGGATCGGCCTTCGGCCAGACGCCTTTAACACTCAATCCAAGTTTTAACAATGTGATTCCTCCATCTCCAAATGCGGCTTCAATCGGAAAATTTGGAAGTGTTCCCGTTGGTTTATCAACAGGTATTCCTTCCGTTGAAGTACCCATCTACGAATGGGAAGGTAAAAATTTTGGCAGATCAGTGAATATCTCACTTTCCTATCATGCTGGTGGTATCCAGGTCGATGAGCAGGCATCAAATGTAGGCTTGGGCTGGGCGCTAAATGCTGGAGGAGTAATATCAAGGACCATGCGCGGTATCTATGACGAATATCCAACCGAAGGCTTCTTATATAAGACCGTACCTGATGAATATACTGGAAATGGACCGACTGGTTCTTCGGGTCCGGACAGAATCCTGAATCAAATGTATGCAGGAAAAGCGGACTCGCAGAACGATATTTTTAACTTTAATTTCAACGGAAGAAGTGGCCGTTTTGTGCTGGGCAAGAACAATGATATTTTATTGCTCGACCGTTCCAAGCTCAAAATTGAAAAGATAATTACCGATCCTGTTTCTTATAGTGCCAGGATAACTAAGTTTATCATAACTGATGAAATGGGGTATAAATATGAGTTTGCAGATTATGAAGTAACAACTACTTCAACCGCTGGATTACCTCCGCCACATAGCTCGTCGTGGTACCTGAGTAAAATCGTTAATCCATCAGGAAACGATCAGATTGTTTTCCAATACGAAGATTATTATCTCGCTGTTGTTCAAACTGGATTAAGTCAGGATGAAGCTATCCCAATTACGGTCGATATGGTATGCTTACCGGCAACCTTAGGCGGCAATAGTGCTCAGAGTGTTTCTGGAAAAAGGATCAAGAAAATCATCTTTAACGATAACCGGGCTGTAACTTTCCATTACAAACAAGCTAACCGCTCGGACCTTACCCCTTTAAGCACGGATAAAGCCCTCGAAAAAATAATTATTGATAACGGTAGCCAGAGTTTTGGCTATCTGGTCAATACCGATTACTCACTAGCTGGCCGTTTAACGTTGCGTTCGGTTCAACAATATGGTAGCTCAGAACAAGAAACTTTAAACCCGTATTTATTCACCTATTCTACCACACCGCTACCCCCTAGGTTTAGCGCTAAAAAAGATCATTGGGGCTTTACCAATGGAAATCCATCTAGTAGTTTGGTTCAGCGTGAATTCTTACTTGTTGGTGCCAATAATGGGCCTTATTCGCCCTACCGGGAATTTTTAGGAGGGAACAGGGACACAGATCCTAATCTTGTATTGGCAGGAAGCCTTACCCGCATCACCTATCCAACAGGAGGCTATACCGAATTTGAAATGGAAGCAAACAAAGCTGTAGATACCTGGTTAAATCGGGCGATAGTTACGCAGATACCCAATCCATATTCCGAATTTCAGGATGGGATATCTTTCAATAGTTCTTCGGCTGGCAGTGATAATCCTGCATTTACCTATGGTGGTGCAAGCAATACCAACGTACAGTTTACCTTGTCATCCTCACCTATAGCTATGGATTGCGCAAACTGTTCACTAAAAATTGAGCTCTATAAAACGGGAACTTCGCAGTTGTATACGTCACAAACAATGAGCTTAAATACATCAAGTTCGACAGATATTACCCAAAATTTTACAATCCCCAACCTGCAGCATGGCGATAGTTTTTTTGTGAGAGCTTTTTTGATCGGTTATACCGGAAGCGATACCTATTACGGTTATGCTTCATTATCCAGAAGAGAGCAAAACCCTGAGGGAGCCTCTACTCCGGTTACGTTAGGCACTAACCAGATTTATGTAGGTGGCTTGAGGGCAAAAAAAGTAACAGACTATATTGCTAGCGGCGTAGTAGCCAGTTCGAGAGCGTATGAATATGTTCTTGCTGATGGAATAACCTCATCCGGATCGCTGGGTTATCACCCTGTTTATTCAAAGTTTGTAAAATACGATTTTAGAACGATACATAATGGCAACGATGGTGGCGCCGCTTATGCTTTTAACCCACATGCTGATTATGTGATCCGCTCTTCATCTTCAGTAAATGAAATTCCATTGATCAGTGGAAACCCGGTAACCTATAAGCGAGTGATAGAGAAAAATGGGCAAAACGGCATTTTTAACGGTAAAATTGTTCGAACTTTTACTTCTTTTGCTGATAATCCGCCTTTTATTTCGGATGAGTTTCCGACAATACCAGCTCAATTTTCACCGTGGAATTATGGGCAGTTACTTACAGAAGAAATATACAATACAAACGGTACGATATTAAAGAAAACAGAAAACCAATATTTTAACTTTTCTGATGGATATTCAATTGATCAGTCAAGAGTTGAAAACTTTAAATCGATCAGTTTTTCTCCCTTTTCATTTTTAACGGAGTTATACGCCCCGGTCAAAATTGATCCATCGGCCTATCCTGGTTGGTTTAAGGTAAAAAGCTTTACTCCGGTTGCAGGTAGGGCAGACCTTAGTCAATCGACGGTTATAGATTATGTTGCGGGCCAGCCCGCCTCAACACGCACCACTAAATATAATTATGACCCCAATAATTTTTATGCTATTGATGAACGTGTAGATGACAGTGAAGGAAAAGAACTGAAAACTGTTTTTTACCGCCCTAAAGAAATGGTCGATGCGAATGAGGATCTGACACTACATACTGAAATGCTAAACCTAAATATGGTTAATCCGATAATTAAACAGATTCATTTTAGGAGTAATGTCCAGGTTTTTATGACCAAAACAGCGTATAAAAACTGGTCAGGTACCTTGTATGCGCCTGAAATGGAAATTACGAAGACTTACAACAATGATCCTGACCTAAGGTTACGTTATCTTGCTTATGATGTTCATGGTGCTCCTGTTTCGGTACAAAAGGAAAACGGACCGAAAACAACTTATATCTGGGGATATGGTGGAGATAAACTCATTGCAACATTGGCAGATTCGCCCGATTATGCCGTGGTATCTGCACAGCTGGGCGATGTGGAAGCATTCCGTAACATTAAAGATCCATCAGCTGCTCAGATTGATAACTTTTTAGCGCCGCTAAGTAGTGGTCATTTGACCAGATTCAAGTACAATACACTTGCAGGACCTATAAGTATGACTGATGCCAAGGGCATGACGACGTATTACGAGTACGACGCCTTCCAGCGATTGAAGAATGTGAAGGACCAGAACGGCAACATCTTAAAGCAAACAGACTACCACTATAAATACTAACGCCTCCATGAAACAACAGTTGAAATATTTTTGTGCGGCAGCATTGCTGTTGCTGTGCAGCCGCTCTTACGCCCAGAAAGTTGTGTCGGTTTACAATGGCGAAAGTGAGATCAGCGCACCATCGAGCGTAACCCTCACCGATGGTTTTTATGTACCTGCGGGTAGTACTTTGCGGATTTTTACTACGGGACTGAGTTACCTGAACTGCCAGCCACTTTCTTCAACACCAAGTACCAACCAGAACTTTATCCTTACCCGTACCTTTAAGGTGAAGGTAACCGACGCCACCTTGGGCCAGAGCCGGAATGTATGTCAGGAAAACCAGGCCATCCAGTATTTCGATGGGCTTGGAAGGCCTTTGCAGACGGTGCAGGTTCAGGGAAGCCCGGGTTTTAAGGATATTGTACAGCCGATTGCCTATGATGCCTTTGGACGGGAAAAATTTAAATATCAGCCTTATGCGGCGCAGACCGGGACTACGGGAAGTTTCCGTGATGCAGCAATCGGTGCTCAGTTTGACTTTTTCCATTTACCACAGGCAGCAGGTATAAAGGCAACAGATTATGCCTTTGCTGAAACACAGTTTGAAGCTTCGCCTTTGAACCGGGTACAGCAGCAGGGTGCTCCGGGCGAATCCTGGCAGATCAGCGGGGGGCATACCCTAAAAACCGAATATGGAACAAATGCGCTGGATGAAGTTAAGCTTTGGACCATTAACAGTGCCGGCAACGGTGCATCTGCCGGTGTTTACTTTCCCGGTAAACTGTACAAAACCACCAGTAAAGATGAGAACTGGAAAGAAACGGATCAAAAAGCCGGCATTACAGAGGAGTTCAAGGATTTTGAAGGACGTGTGGTACTCAAACGGGTATGGGAGAGCAATGGCAAAAACCTGTCTACCTATTATGTGTATGATGACCTTGGTAACCTGCGTTATGTGCTTCCACCTGCGGTAAACGAGCATACGGACAAGCTGTCTGTGGCGATCAACAGTTTTGATGAAACGCAGGCTGTTTTCGACCAGTTTATCTACGGTTACCGTTATGATGGTCGTAAAAGGCTGGTGGAGAAAAAGATCCCGGGCAAGGGCTGGGAATTTATGGTATACAATAAGCTGGACCAGGTGGTGATGAGCCAGGATGCCGTCCAGCGTGGTAAAAGCCCGCAGGAATGGGGATATAGTAAATACGATGCGCTTGGCAGGATTGTGGTTACGGGGATTTACGTACAGGCTGGCACTTCGGCCGACAACGGAGCGGTTCCCCAGCGTGGAGCGAAGGATGCCCTTCAGACCGGACTGGACAACCAGGCACAGCAGATTGCCAACGGCGATGTTTCCATCTCCCTGTGGGAGACCCGCAGCGGTGCAGATTATGATTCAAAGTCCTTTCCGCAGAGCGGCGGTGATGTGCTGACGGTAAATTATTATGATGACTACGACTTCATGGACGATAGCTTTAATAGCTTTGGCCCGCCTACGGGTGAACAGGCACCCGCAGCACGCACAAAAAGCCTGCTAACAGGAACGAAGGTGAAGAACCTGGGTAGCGGAACGATGCTGGTTACGGTAAATTATTACGACCTTGAAGGGCGTGTGGTGCAGAGCAAAAGTACCAATCACCTGAACGGTACCGATGTGGTAGATAACAACTGGAATTTCGATGGCAGTCTGGAAAAAAGCAAACGTACCCACACGGTAGGCGGCGTAGAAACCATCATTGCCAACCGTTACGAGTACGATCATATGGGCCGCAAACTGGCTACTTTCGAGAAGATCAACAATCAGGAAGAGGTAGCCCTGAACCATCTGGAATATAACGAGATCGGTCAGTTACATAAGAAGAGCCTGCATAACGATACCCAGTCGACTACTTTTGCCTATAATGAGCGTGGCTGGATGAAGAACAGTACATCGAATCAGTTCAGTATGAAACTTGATTATGAAGATGGTATTGGACAGGGCTATAATGGCAATATCACCAAGCAGTACTGGGACTGGACAAATACAGCCAGCCCGACGGCAAATATCTTCAACTATGGTTATGACAAACTGAACAGGCTGGGATCGGCTGCTACAACAGTGGGGATAGCGATGAGTGAAGTATTGAGCTATGATGTAATGGGGAACATTGCGAGCCTTAACCGGGATGGTAATGGAGCCAAAGTCTATAATTATGAAAATTCGGGGAGCAGCAACAGGCTGCAGAGCGTAAGTGGGCTGACCGTACAGGACTATGAGTACGATGCCAACGGCAATGCTAAAAAGGATGGACTGAGCAGGATCAGTTTGACCTATAATTATCTTAACCTTCCTGTTACGGCAATAAGGACAACAGATATGCCTGTCAACCTATCTTATACTTATGATGCAACAGGAAATAAGCTGGTAAAGAACAGCAATGGGTCCGTGAGGAACTATGTTGATGGTATAGAATATAAGCCGGACGGTACTACTATCGATATTATCCATACTGAAGAAGGGATTGCGCGGAACAGTAATGGGACTTACAGTTATGAATACAACCTGGGCGATCACTTGGGTAATGTGAGGGCCACTTTCTATAAAAACCCTAACACAAATCTATTGGAGGTTCTACAGCGTGACGACTACTATGCGTTTGGATTAAGAAAAGTTGCAAGTGGTGGAACAAATAAATATCTTTACAATGGTAAGGAGTTGCAGGAGGAGCTGGGGCAGTATGATTACGGGGCAAGGTTCTATGACCCGGTAATTGGTAGATGGAATGCAATTGATCCGCTGGCAGAAGTTTATAGAAAATGGTCGCCATATAATTATGCGATGAATAGTCCAATCAATTTTATAGATCCTGACGGGATGTCTACAGAAGATTGGATGAAAGAACATGGTGTTACATCGGACGATGTGACAACCATCTATCAGGCGCCTGCTACGGCGCAAACACAGTCAGGAAATGAAGTTTCGTGCTGTGAAATCAAACCAGCTCCTGTAGTTAAGAGCAACACTTTTGTAAATAAAAATGGCGAATTAGTTAAGGCGGGGGGTAAGCTTGCAGCAGGGATGTTAGAAGTGCTTGGTTATATTACTATAAAGCTTTTTTCTTCTAATGATAATCCGGGAGAAAGCCTTCAGCTCGCTTACAACAGTGCCGCTAAGTATAACTTTAGGAACGCTGAAGCAAATCAAGGTTTGTTTAACGAGCTTATGAGGAATGGGTACAGAGCACCAGGCGCTGATGAAGAAGAAGATGATAAATATATATATCGTGGCGGCGCACCGACAAACTCAAATCTTACTCCTCGGCTTATAGATTTGGATGGATTATCAACCTTTACAACCGCGGCTCAGGCGAAAGCGAAATTAGGTGTTAAGATTGTAACTAAAATTAGTGTCAATTCTTTAAGAAGTCTAGGTTTACAGGTAGATTATAAGGGTAATCATGCCTCAATAAGACCTGCCACCGCTAAAGAATTAGCGGAATGGTCTGCTACAAAAGCGGGTTTAGCAGAAGGGGGAAATACTCACATAAATACAAAAAAAGTACAAGCATCAGTAAGAGGTATTGAATAGATATGAAAAATAAGGATTTTATTCCAACTAGCATTTATGATATTGCGGCAGTTGAACGCCTAAAACGTTTGCCATTTGAGTCAGTTAAGGAAGATGTTCCAGCATTATTAGAGTGGTTGCAAGATACGCACTGGGATGTGGCTGAAGGTATTGCCAAATATTTGGTGCCTCATGTTAATGAGATCAAACAAGAATTATTGTTTATACTTAACTCCAATGATGGTATGTGGAAGTATTTTGTTATGTATATATTGATTGGACGTTCGCAGGATAAACTTGACCCGGCATTAATTGAAGTTTTAAGAAGAATTGCTGAACATCCATCAGATATTGATGCAGAGGATGCCGTTGATGAAGCGGCAAAGGATATACTCATGAATGAATTTTTATGTGGTTAGAAATAAAGTGTAATGCCATTTTCGCGAAATAGTTACCCTACTATGCCGCAATTATGTTCTAATGAAGAATATTTGGAAGCATGTGGTGATGGAGCAGATTTTTGTTGATAATCCTTGAGAGTAACTTACCAGGAGAAATTAGCGGATAAAAAAATATGTGTTAATGTGATGGTGATTTTTATAGTATGGATCTTAAAAAAAAATCCCCATCTAGTCTTAGCGTCTCGCTAAGGCCAAAATGTAACCTGCATAACCAAGCCTAGCAGTATGAAAATTGTTGGGCTTTGTTATTTCTGTAGGAGTTCGAGTTTAAGGAGTCTAGCTTTAATGGCTCCATAGGTGCGGGAGTGCAGTTTGGCGAGTTGGGTAATCTTGGTGCCTTCGCTGAAACGTTGTGTGAGCAGGTTATCTTCTTCTTCACTCCATGGCATTCCTTGGTTATCTTGATGTCTGGAAATAATAAATATCTTTACAACGGCAAGGAGTTGCAAGAAGAACTGGGACAATACGATTACGGCACAAGGCCCTATGATCCGGTAATTGGGAGATGGAATGTAATTGATCCATTGGCAGCAGATTATGAAGCGAGTTCTCCCTATGCGTACGGTAGTGGTAATCCAATTACATTTATTGATCCAGATGGAAGACCAACAGAAGACTGGATGAATGAACATGGACTCTCAGGTAATGATGTGAAGAATATTTATAAAGCCAATGATGAGGATGAAGACGGGCAGGATTCAGAAAAGCAAAGAAATTCAAAGTGGCCGTATAATTTCCAATACTCCAGGACAAGGACTGAGAAGGAATGGAGATGGTTCATTTGATAGTTATTCCACACCAAATAATCACAAATGTGGCGGATTTTGTAATTTGGACCATAAAGGGGGAGAACAATTCGTTGATAATGTAATGGATGTTGCTACATTGTTTTTTCCCATAAAGATAAAAGGATTTAAGTCTAGTAAATATGGATTTTCTTTATTTAAGTTTGGTATTGCGGGTAAATATGGTTTTAAAAGTTATAAAGTTTTAAAGGCTTTAACGAAGGGATTGAGTGTCGAAGTTCATCATCCTATTGAAAAACGGTTCGCAGGAATATTAGGCGAAAAGGCTGCTGAGATGACTTCTATAGTGTTAACTAAAACTGAGCATCAAGCTTTGACCAACGCTTGGAGAAAAGAGATCGGATATATTACAGATAAAACAGTTCTGAGAACGGATAATGTTACAAAGGTTCAGATAGAAAACGCCGCAAGAAAAATTTATGCAAATTATCCAGAGATTTACAAAGATTAGGCTTATAAGTTATGAAGATTATTAGAAGAATATCGGGAAAAATTGAAGGTTCATCCATGAAGAAGAGTCTTGAAATGCTTTTAAATGAAGATATTCGGGCAGCTTATTTTTCGAAAGATATGGAAGAAGACTCATACGAATATGAAATGATTGCGAAATTTGTAAATAGTTACAATTTACACGATAGCGTTATTGGCACAAAATTTTCTTCCCAGGAAATATTGGATTCAGAAGTATTAAGTTTTACAGGAGGAAGAGCTTTTGCTTATCCACAGCCGGAATCACCCGATTATCTGCCCAATACCTATAGCGATAGTTGTCTTTATTGTGGCGTATTTGGCGAACAAAAGAGTGATTTTGTTATCAAGAAAGAACCAGATCTAAAAAAACAAAAAGTCATGACATTGAATTGGGTTTTTGGGGAATTATTCGCAGAAATAAACGCTTATAACCTGTATTTTAAACCAATGGGATTGGATAATAGAACACTCAGTTTAGTGAAAAGTGGTACGACAGCAGAACACATAGTCCAAGTAATTATTCCGTCTTTAGAAAAAAAAATAAATATGGGCGGGTTGGAATTTTCAAAATGCCCCGTTTGTAGCCGAACTAAATATGTTCCAAGTACCATTGGTTTTTTTCCGAAACCTGAGATCGTAGACTTTAATATCATTAAAACCGTAGAGTTTTTTGGAACGGGCCACTCAGCCAATCACAAAATTCTTGTAAATCATAATGTAATGAGATCCATGATCGAACAAAAAATGGCAAAATTACACCAATTTGTTCCCTGTAGATGATTTTACTAATTCACTCAAGTGATACGTCTGATTTCATAGCTGAAGATATACAAATTCTAAAAAAAAAAACATTAATTTGTGATGAAGCAATTTAAAATAAAATTTCCCGGTGGCTACGAGGTAGATGATGTTTCCAATGATAATATTGATTTACATGTAATTCTACAAGACAATAGAGTTTTTTTTGGAACTGCATTCACAGTTATGAATATTAGATATCTTATAGAAAGAGAACAAGAAATTTATTTTTGGGCAACAGATATGTTTATTCTTAAAAATTTAGAAAAAATAACTATTAGAAAATCAATAGAAAAAATTTTGGAAGATGGTTTTTTTGAATTAATTTTTTCCAACATCGGGACTTTAAAATCAGTTTATCCGAGCGGTTTAACGTATAATGAAATAAACGATGATATCGATTCTGAATAGTTCTCTTGTTTGAAACAGCTTGTTGGTCGGGATTGTAAATCCCGACCATTTTTTTTAAAAGTTTCCTTACTAGTGCAAATCTGTTGTTTTTTAGCGTGTGAGCATTTGACTTATGTATAAGGATTTTTATTCTTTAACCCGGCCTCAGTGCCGGTAGGGGTTCACAAATAAGTTTTAAGTTTGTTTTATGTTTGGATTGTTTAAAAGAACTAAAGTTCAATCTTGGGAGATTGAACTTTTAAAAAATGTTTTGGAAAAATTGCCTGTAGAATTTAAAATTTATATTGAACAAATAAATTTAGGGCTTTTTAAAGGTGTTTCTATTGGTAATCCAGCAATTCCAGGTTATGTGGGATTTACTAATGACCCTGACATTTATAATGAAGTTCATGATGAAAAAGGTAGAAATTTTGAGGTATATGACATCAAAGTTTACGATACTATTTCTTATTCATATTTGGAGTATTCAATCTTTTTTTCATTTGGTACAATTGATGGTTATGCAATTGTTGGGCCAAACAAATTCAAAATTGATGTTCAAAAATGCAATGTTTCAGACATGAAATTAAGATTTAGGGATAATACTGATTTTGATAACATGAAGAAATTATTAGACACAAATGAATTGAAGCTAATTAACCCTAGTGATGTATACATTGTTACTCTAGAAGATAAAGAATATTTTCATTTAATAGATATTGAAGATGGAGATTTTTATGCAATGGATAAGGAGAAAGATTTTTATAAAATTACTCATGATCCTTATCATATTGAGAAGATGGACATCAGTTTATCAGATTTATTGAATGTGAATTAACTGATGGTTTAATCTTTAGCCTTATTACTAACGCAACTCCTTAGTATGAGTGGTAACTTATGTATAACCAATTTCATATTTTAGCCTGGCCTCAAAGCCGGGCTTTTTATTTTGACGGGATGAGCAGGATGGGCAGTACGATTACCTGGGAAGGTTCTATGATCCGAATATAGACAAAATCGAATTTGGCGGATCGGTTGGGGGAACAGATGAGGAGATACTGACCTTATAATTATTGCTTTAGTCATCCGATAAGGCTTGTCGATCCTGATAGGATGATACCTGAACTCAATACTGTTGACAAATAATAGATTCCTCTTCGGATTAAATATAACTAGTAATCTACTAGAGTCCTCTAACTGGTCTTAGCGTCTCGCCAAGACCGAATTTATAATAGATACTTTTCTTTTATAAAAAAAGAAGTCACCTCCCGACTTATCTCCACCATTGTGGGTAAGCACGTATAGTCCTACGATTGCCCATTTTTATTTTCGTGTAAAAGTCGAAAAAAAGAATTGAAGGCAAAACAAATTGACATTTTAAGAAATTATATTTTTTCGTTCATCACTCCAAAACCATAGAATATCACTCCAAAATGATGTTTCGTCAAAAAGATGCGGATATCTTTTCTTTTCTCTGCAAATTGATGAGCTAAATGGTAAAAATTCCGTTATTCTTTCTCTTAAGTATAAATAGCGGAGATGCCAAAAGAAAAATAAAGGACATCGTGAAAATGAATCTAAACCGCAAACTGAACGCGTATACACTTACAGAGATACTGATTGTATTGGTGATTATCGGAATATTGGTGCTCTTAGCTTTGCCAAACCTGATGCCGCTGATTACCAAGGCGAAGACTACTGAGGCTAAGCTCCAGTTGGAACATGTGGCCAAACTGGAGCAGAGCTATTTTTATGAGCATTCTAAATATTCAAATGATCTGGTAGAAATCGGCTTTATCCAGGAGAAGCTGACCAGTGATGGGAAGGATGGTAAGGCGAACTATAAGCTTGAGGTAACCGGGGCCAGCAATAATACCTTTACGGCAAAAGCCACAGCGGTGGCTGATTTTGATGGTGATGGAACTTTTAATGTCTGGCAGATCGATCAGGATAAAAATTTAAAAGAGGTAACTGCAGACTGATGTACCTTTTACTGGGAGCGATTTTTATGGTGCTGGCTTTTATGGCATATCAGGATTTTAAATTCAGGGGGATATATTGGTGGCTTTTTCCGCTTTTGTTCTTTGGCCTGCTGGCCTATTGCAGTATGCTGACGGGCTGGCATTTGGTGTACAGCGCTGCCGCTATTAATGCGGTTTTCCTGCTTGTTCAGGTTGTTTTTCTAACCCTGTATATTTCGGTTAAGAAAGGCCGGCTGACCAATATCTTTAATGGCTTTTTTGGTCTTGGTGACCTGCTTTTCCTGTGTTGTGCAACATGCTGTTTTTCGGTATCGAATTATATTTTTTTTTATATCCTTAGCCTGTTTTTAACGATAGCTTTTACACTTGCTTTTAAGCTTTTTAGGAGTCAGGCGAAAGATAAGATCCCGCTGGCAGGTTATCAGGCAATTTTGCTGATTGTGGTCATGTTGGCCGACCGTGCTCAGGGCGGTTGGCATATGTTTTCGGATGTGATGTTGCTGGATTTTACCGGACTGTGAAAATGGAGCTGAAAGTAGATAATATCAACCTGGTCGCCAAGGATATTGCCATGCAGTACCGTATTTTTCCTATTTCAGGTGATCATGATCAGCTAAGCCTGTATTGCGGCGCTGCTGTAGACAAAGATCTGCTCCGGGAAGAACTGGAGGTCATTACCGGTAAAGCTGTTGAACTGGTCGGGATCGGTGAAGAAGAGATCAGCAGGCTTTTGTCCAAACATTATCTGGGGGATGTTTCCAGGGAAGGGGCGGGAAATGAAAAGACCCTGTCGGCAATCTCGGCGAGCGATGATTTTTTGAATGTGCTGATCGAGGAGGCCAAAAGACTTAAGAGCAGTGATATTCATATTGAAACCTTCGAGAAAAAATCCAGGGTACGGGTTAGGATCGATGGGATGATGGTAGAGCGGTACCAGATTACCAAAGAAGATTATCCTTCACTGGTTAATAAGGTGAAGATTATGGCCAATCTCGATATTGCGGAAAAACGGCTTCCCCAGGATGGCAGGATACAGTTCCGCTCGGTCAAACAGAGTGCATTCGATATCAGGGTATCGGTACTCCCGACGCTGTATGGGGAAAAGATTGTACTCCGCCTGTTAAACAACAGCAGTACGGATATAGATTTAAGTACGCTGGGACTCTCAGAAGATGATATGTCCAACTATATGCAGGGGGTACAGCGGCCCAATGGGATTATACTGATCAGTGGCCCCACGGGTTCTGGTAAGACAACTACGTTGTACGCTACCCTGAAACTTCTTAATAAAAGTACCCGGAATATCCTTACCATAGAGGACCCCATTGAATATACGCTGGAAGGGGTAAACCAGGTTCAGCTTAAAGAAAGTATCGGACTGGGTTTTGCCTCTACCTTAAGAACTTTTTTAAGGCAGGATCCCGATGTGATCATGGTGGGCGAGATCCGTGATCCGGAAACGGCCAATATGGCCATAAGGGCGGCTTTGACCGGTCACTTGGTACTTTCAACAATCCATACCAACTCTGCATGGGGCACGGTGTCAAGATTGATGGATATGGGGATACCAGGATTTTTGGTCGCAAATACCCTCAATACCACAGTCGCCCAACGGTTGATCCGGCTGTTGTGCCCGCACTGTAAAAAGAAGGAGAACCTTGAAGCAAAACAATACCCAAGGCAATTTAAGCCACCGCTTGTATTGGAGGGGCATTTTCTCGCCAATGGCTGTGAACAGTGTTTTTACACAGGGTATAAAGGCAGGAAGGCTGTTTATGAGGTCATTCCGGTTGATGCCGACCTTGCCCAGGAAATCCGTCAGGGAAATATGGCAATCGAAGGATTGCTTAAAGAAAAAAATATCAATACCCTTTCAGCCAATGCCTTTTCGCTATTTGCGCAGGGGCTTACTTCTCTGGAAGAAATTTATCCATTACTGCTAGCGATTTAAATGAAAAACAAAAATATAACCCTTCTATTGATCATCATGGTGCTGCTGCTTATGGTCGGCAAAACAGGCTTTTCCCAGAACCTCGTTCAAGGCGATCGGTTAAAGGTAATAGATGAGCGGCTGCGCAATCTTTCGGTTACGGTACCGGGTTTGAACCAGCAGGTACAGCTGTCTATGTCAGGGGCATCTGCGCAGGAATTCCTTAGGGCACTGGCGCAGTCAAATAACCTGAACATCAATATCGACCCACAGTTGAATTTTAAGGTCTATACCAATTTCAGGAACGAAACAGCGTTAAATGTGCTGCTTTTTATTGCAAAGGAATATGATCTGGACATCAACCTGATCGGATCGATCATGTCGATTTCCAAAGTACCTGCGGCTAAAACTGTTGTTTTGCCCAGGGACATCCGAGTGACCTATACCGCTTCAAATGACTATCTGGGCTTTGAACTCAATAACGATTCTTTGGGCCTGGTGGCCAAGAAAATCAGCCAGCTTTCGCAGAAAAATGTAATCGTACCGGTCAATCTGTTGACTAAAAAAGTAACAGGCTTTATTGCTGCCGCCCCATTTGAGGTGGCATTGGAGAAAATGGCCTATGCAAATGAGCTGAAAATGAACCGTACCAATGATGGGGTGTTTGTTTTTCAGCCGCTTGGTGAGGGTGAGGAACTGTACGTGAACGGCGATAATGCTACTGCGGTCAAAAGAAATATGAAAGCAGGGGCAGCTTCGGGGGGCGGGAGCGGGAATTTCAATCTTTCCGGTAAAAAAGATGCTTCGGGTAACCGGATGTTGAACGTTGATGCATTGAATACGCCGATCCTTGACCTGATAAAATCTGCTTCTACAGAAGTTGGGGCCAATTATTTCATTTATTCGGATGTTAAGGGCAATGTAAGTGCCAGATTGAACAATATTGATTATGATACTTTTCTTAGCGCTTTATTTCAGGGTACTGAATATACTTATAGAAAAGATAATGGCGTATATCTAATCGGTGACCGAAAATTGGAAGGGCTGCGGGCTAACAAGATTGTACAGTTGCAGCACCGCTCTTTGGATACTGTTCAGATGATGATCCCCAACGATTGGAAGAAAGGAGTTGAAATCAAGGAATTCCGAGAACAGAACAGCATCCTGCTTTCGGGTTCTGCACCGCAGGTAACGGAGATTGAAAACTTTATCAAACAGATCGACAGGGTGGTCCCTATGGTGCTGATCGAGGTCACGCTTGTCGATGTCAGAAAGGGAAAGTCAGTGAAGACCGGTATTTCGGCAGGCGTGTCGGACAGTGTGAAAACAGGAGGGACAATACTCCCGGGGGTCGATTACACCTTTGGGGCAAATTCGATCAATAATTTCCTCTCCAGACTGGGTCGGAATGGTTCGGTAAACCTGGGGCGGGTCACGCCAAATTTTTATGTCAAGCTTAGTGCCCTGGAAAATAACAGTAATGTGGACATCCGATCTGTTCCCAAGCTCTCCACACTCAATGGCCATTCTGCGAATCTGAGTATTGGGAGTTCAAGGTACTATAGTCAGAAAACACAGAATGTAATCCCTTCTCTTAATGCACAGACCGTAGTGACCGAGCAGTTTACAGAGGTGAATGCAAACCTGGAAATCGATATCAGGCCGGTAGTGTCGGGTGATGATCAGGTTACCCTGAATATTAAGGTAAATATCTCCGATTTCATCGGTAGTCCCCCGTTGAATGCCCCTCCTCCGAAATCAACAAGTAAGTTCAGCTCTATTATCAGGGCTAAAAACGAAGATATGATCGTTTTAGGAGGACTTGAACGCACAGAAAGCAATGAGTCTGGCTCAGGTGTGCCCGTCCTATCGCGGATTCCGGTCTTAAAATGGTTGTTCAGCAGCAGGGAAAAATCGAATAATAAGGTGGTTACCCTGGTTTTTATTAAACCCACAATTTTGTATTAAACTATGCTGCTTGATTTTTTTGACCTTGTGCTTGGAGTAGAACTGCAGATCATTGGTGATAACCATTATAACTGCTGCTATACGCTGGTTAAAAAGAACAAAGGCAAGCTTGATGCTATTGATCATAAAAATTTTCAGGGGACCTTGGTCCAGGTACTGGAAAAGCTTCCAAGAAATCACTTGGTTTCGCTATCCCTGAGCGGGAAAGGGATATTGCACCGGAATATAGAGAAACCTGGCGATCAGCAGCTAAACCAGTTCTTTGTCAAGGTATTTCCTGCAGTTGAGGAAAAAGATTTTTATATCCAGGAATTTGTTTCCGAAAAAGCTGCACTGGTCAGTATCGTTCGAAAACCGGCCATAGATGATCTTTTGGAAAAGATGGAGCGGGCGGGGATAAAAGTGTATGCACTTTCTCTGGGGGGGATGGTCAGTTTCCATCTCTGGCATCATTTTAAGGCAAAAGGAAATACAATTGCATTTGGTAACCACCAATTTAAAGTCGACGAAGATGGAATATTCCTGGATTACCGTTATGCATCAATTGAAAGTCAAGCGGATGACAATAGAATAGGAAATATTCCCGGAAATCAGATGGTAGCATATGCCTCAGCTGTACAGTTTTTTCTTTATGACGGGGTTGATCAGGTTTTGACCAGGGTTCCAAAAGTTGAAGAATCGGTTTTCAATTATTTTGAACAGCTGAAACTGAAGAAAAGTGGGATGTTTTTTCTGCTGGTACTTTTTTTTATGCTGTTAATCAGTTTTTTGACGTACATGCACTATAATTCAGAAAACGCTTCACTTGCCCGGCAGGTTGGCCACCTTTCGGCCACAGCAGATCAGGTTGAACTGATGCAAAGAAATATCGCACAGAGCGAACAGGAACTGGTCCGGCTAAACTGGAATGGGGGATACAATTATGGTTTTTTAACCAATGAGATCGGAAAAAGCAGACCGCGGCAGGTGAGGCTTTCATCGATTGCCTATAATGTTTATACTATGGAGCAGGAAAAACAGAAACACCTTCCACAGATCAATATTTCGGGAGAAACGGATAATTTGATTGCAGTAAACAATTGGATATTCCTGTTAAAGGAAAAAAAATGGGTCAAAACTGTTAAACTGTTGCGTTACCAGGATAATCCCGAACAGGAAAATTACACATTCAGTATTTTAATCAGTTATTAATATGCTCAAAAAGATCGGTTACAGACAAAAACGACTGGGTTTGGGCCTCCTGATGGTATCCGTGCTTTATCTCTCCTATATTTTTTCATTTAAACAGACCATAGAGGCCATTATAACCAATAATGAACTTAGAAAAGCAGGGAAGGATGAAGGCTTTTCGGACAGTGCGCTGCCTCAGATCCGGCGGAAGAACAGTTTTTACCAGGATGTACTAAAAGGGTACCGCATCAGGAAGCAGGACAGTGAGAACCATATCTGGCAGTCTGTTTCGGGTATGGCTGTTGCTGAACATGTGCTGATCAGTTTTGATCCTGAGGATAAGGGCCTGCCGGTAGATACCGGTAAAGTCACAAAAGACCTGGTCAGGAAGCAATTTTCGTTGAAGGGAAATTATTTTAACATTATCCGTTTCCTTGATACCCTGAGCCGGGCCGAAGGCGTGGGACGTTTATCGGAGCTGAATCTGTCAATGAAGAAAAATGGGTTCCAGGAAGATGAACATAAGAAGCTTAATCTTGCAATTACTTTGGTGGGCCGGTCGTTTTAGGCTCTTTTTTTGCTAAAAATAAGATAAAGTCGGTTTAAGGATTTAGTGTGTATGTTCGATGACATATTAGCGAAAATCGCTGTTTTCTTGCCGGAACTGTGCACAGCTATAACCGTAATGGGCCGAACCTAAATGTTTCTCCTAACTGTCATGCTGGCGGCGTTAAAGTTGAAGAAGTTTCTTCAGATGCCGGCATTTTCCGGAATAGTTACGGGGAGGGTGATATTAAACCGTTGTATTAAATCTTGAATGCTCAGCTCAATAGCGAAAAATGATCTGTTAGCTGTTTCCCGCCCAGCGTTCAATGGCCATCATTTTTCTGCAGTACATCAATAGTATAATCAATTGGTAAAATCGGTTTTTACATTATCACTTCAAAACCCATGTTTGTCACTTCATTTTGATCGTTTGTCAAAAAACTAAGGCGGGGTTAGTTCTTTTATTTAGTTTGGATGAGGTCGTAAGTTTTTAACCTACAATGACAATATGAAAAAATATATACTACTGGTTTTTAATGTAATGCTATTATATGCCCAGACACCTTCTTTTACCTTTAATGGTGCGGCAGATGTTAATCTTGTTTCTCCGTCCAGGGGTGCTGGGGGCAGGGCCATTGTTCATGGTCAAGGAAACGCACTGGTACTGAACTTTGATAATGATTTTATGGGAGGCACTTATCTGGGAAGATATTTCAGCCTTTATCATGAGGGATCATTGAGGGTAGTCCCAAATGGGAGTCAGGAAGCGTTCAATCTGATGGGTAATGGTTATTTAGGGTTAGGGACCAGCCAGCCGGGGAGCAAGCTGCATATCACAAGTGATGAATTAATAATAGCTTGAAAATCAGCTAAGCAATAAATCATTTAATATTAATATTCATATACACTCAAATGAAAACCAACATCAAAAACCTAGTGAATATATTGGTAATTACACTAGTATTTTATTCTGCTGCAGCAAATGGTCAAACTCCGGCTAATTTAAATCAGTTTGGGTTAGCTTATAGTTCTGGCGATGCATTCAGCTTTATGGGAAATACTGTTTCTCATTATGGTTTAGGATGGTATAATGAGCCCCCAACTCCAGCGCCGTTTGCCTATTTTTCGGGATATGCCGGCTTGCGATTTTTTACTGAAGGACAATCCAGAATGTTTTTAGATAAGAATGGTAACCTTGGACTTGGAACATCCAACAATCTAAGCCGGTTGCATATTACAGGTGGAGACGAGTCGATTACTTTAGGGGATTATAATAGCCCAAATATTACCAAAGGGATATACTTCCCCGGATTTAGGGATGTTATCCCTAATTATTTTGGTGCTTCAATCGAATCAACACCGGATTGGATCTGTTGTGGTGGATTCCCAGCAGCAACGGGTTATCCAGGGATACGGAATATGGGACTCAACTTCAATGTACATGGGAATGTTGATGTAGCAGACAGTAAATTAACTGCGATGGCGATCAATTCTAATGGTAATATCGGTATTGGAACGGTTAGCCCTAGAGAAAAACTTTCGGTAAATGGAAATATCCGTTCTCGGGAGATCAAGGTGGAAATGGAGAACTGGCCGGATTATGTTTTTGAGGAAGGCTATGATGTTGGGACGTTGGAAGGATTGGAAAGTTACATTAAAACAAATAAACACCTGCCCGAAATGCCTTCTGCAAAAGAAATTGAAGCAAATGGACTGGGGGTCGGTGAAATGATCAAGTTGCAACAGAAAAAGATCGAAGAACTTACGCTACATCTGATCGAGAAAGACAAACAGCTCAACGCTCAGGGCGGACAGGTAACAAAGCTCGAAGAAAAGCTAGCTAAACAAGATAAAATCCTTCAGGAAATTTTAAAGAAATTGAAATAATGAAAAATACCATCAAATTATCTGCACTCCTAGTATTTTATATTTTCCCGCTGATGACTAAAGTTCAGGCCCAAACCAGGGACAACGCTGGCCTTCAGGGAAATGCCGGGGCAGTATCAGGCTTTTTTGAAACAATTAATCCTGTTAATTACCCTGCTGGTGCCAATGGTTGGTGGCATCTGCTCGATGTTAGACATAGCAATATTGAAAATAATTATGCCATGCAGTTTGCAGGTAGTTTTTTTGATCAGGAACTCTATTTCAGAAAGACCAATAGCAATGCTAGTCAGCCTTGGCAAAAGGTCGTAATGGAAAACGATGGAAAGGTAGGAATAGGAAGGATTCCGCACTATAATTTTGATGTAGCGGGAACTAGTAGAGTAGATGGTCAGGCATGGTTCAGTTATGGGAATTCAAGTATCGGTGGATATTCCTGGACCAATGCTGCCCTGACAACAAACAGTATAGAAATTGTGAACAATCAGGGAACGGTTACCAACTCATCCCCAACACTAGTCTTTCATAGGTATGGTAGTGGAGGACCACAGTTTAGGCTGGCGGCTGATGGCTCCAATGTACTGTATTTAGAAAGTGCAGGGGTGAACTCTTCCCGGAGTCCTCTGGCCTATGGAGGCGGACCCAACTCCTATTTTTCGAAGTTACATATCGATGCTGATCTTACCGCTACGGGCAATGTGGGTATTGGTACCAATGCACCTAGTGCAAAATTGGATGTTCAGGGCACTGCAAAATTTGGTGGTCAGGCTGCGAACCTTGATATTTCCGGAAATCCTGCGGCATATCAAAATTTAGTAGGTACAGGAAAAATGCTGATCGGGTGGAATAGGGCTGCTGGACATGGAGAGACAGATTTTGTGGCCAATGAAGGAGCAGGATCTCAGGGTGGATTCGCTTTTTATAGTTATAATAATGCCAGTCAAGAAAAACAACTGTTAAGGGTAATGGGCAATGGGAACGTGGGAATAGGTACAACTAACCCGCTCGAAAAGCTCACCGTAGCGGGAAACATCGGTGCCCGTGAAATTAAGGTCTCTACTACGGCAGGTGCCGATTTTGTGTTTGAGCCTGCCTATAAACTCCCAGCGTTAGCAGAACTCGAGAAATTTGTAAAAACCAACAGACACCTGCCCGAGATCCCGACCGCTAAGCAAATGGTAGAAAGCGGTGTAAACCTCGGTGAACTGAACATCAAACTGTTGCAGAAAGTTGAAGAACTCACCTTGCATCTCATTGAGTTAAATAAGAAAGTCGAAGCTCAGGATGCGTACATCAAATCCCTAAATAAAAAGATGAAATAATTTAGCAGTATCTGTTAGAAGCCTGGAAATCAATACCCTTTTAAATTTTAACCTAAAACCAATCAGATCATATGAAAATTTTAATGTTCTCAATCTTGCTTTGTTCAGCCAGTATTGCTTCTGCGCAAACTAAAGTACTAACTACGGGAAACAATCTTATTGATGCAGCCAATCCTTATGCTGCTGATGTAGTAATCGGAAGCGACGGGGATGGGGGTACCAGGCATGACAGTAGTATGATGTGGTGGTCTGGCTATAGTGCTACCCGTATCAGTGGTAGCGGTACCTCCCTTAATTTTTCGGTTTGGGACAGTCCACAAACGCCTAATGTTTCTCTTGCGGCAAATTTCGGCGGAGCCAGCTTTTTGATGGGCAATGTGGGGATTGGTACAGCTGCCTCAAATGATAGGCTTTTGGTAAATGGAAATATTAGGGCTATTCTGGATCAGGCTAATTTCCCCAATAAAAATGTGGCAGGCATCGTTTCGTTAGGTTTTTCAGGAATTACAGGGGCACAAAACTGGGCGCTAAGGGGTGTATATCAGCATGGTTTTGGCGTGGGTAACAATGCCGATGGTGGTGATCTGGATGTGATTAAATCACTAAATGGAAATACGGTACTGGCGACTAAAACTGATGGATCTGCCCTGGGTAATGTGGGCATTGGCACCACTACCCCACAGGATAAACTTACCGTGGCGGGAACGATTGGTGCCCGTGAAATTAAAGTCTCTACCACGGCAGGTGCCGATTTTGTGTTTGAGCCGGCTTATAAACTTCCGGAGTTAGCGGAACTCGAAAAATTTGTAAAAACCAACAGACACCTGCCTGAAATCCCGACTGCTAAAGAAATGGTAGACAATGGTGTGAATCTGGGTGAACTGAATATTAAACTGTTGCAAAAAGTCGAGGAACTCACCTTGCACCTGATAGAAAAGGATAAACAACTTAAAAACGAAAAAGAGGTAAACAGAAAGCAGCAAGTAAATATAGATGGTTTGGAAAAAGGCTACGTCGAATTAAAAGAACAGTTGCAACGATTAATGAAACATTAATTTTTTTAGAAGAAAGTAAATACTCTTTAATATGATAAGAAAAACCATCTTAAAATTAATCATGATATGCTCTGCTTTTCAAGCAATGGGGCAATCATCGCAAAACATAAATATGCCGGATCTTGAGGTAAAGCCCACATCTCCCAATGCAGCTTCTTTAGGAAGATATGGGCAAATTCCGGTGGGGCTTTTTACAGGTGTACCTGAAATTAATATTCCTTTGTACAGTATTAAGCTAAAAAGTTTAACGATACCTCTTGCTGTAAGTTATCATGCAGCAGGGAACAAAGTAAATGATATTGCCAGTAATGTAGGTTTGGGTTGGAGCTTAACGGCTGGTGGTGCCATAACATGTTCAGTAAATGGATTGCCCGATATCCAGGAAGGTGGATGGTTACAAACTGCAAGTCAGAGTGAGGGATATAGTAATACTACCGCTGACTTTGGAAATGCAGCTTTTCCTACGTATGTAAATTATCCTGAATTTATACTCCTAAATTCATCGGTAAATCTTCGTACAGTGGATACCCAGCCTGATATGTTTTTTCTAAGTCTTCCAGGGAAATCTATAAAATTTTTTTTTGATAGATCAGCGAAGATCGTAACGGTTCCCTATGACCCTATTAAGATTGAATTTCTTGGGAGTACATTAGGTTTTAAGGTAACTGATGAAAACGATAACATTTATGAATTTAAAGCGCTAGACGTATCGAATACTAATAATCAGACAAATACCAGTTTTTTGCTTTCAAGAATTATTACTGTTAATAATGAACAAGTTGATTTTAATTACGACAGTTCTTCAGTCACCACGTTTTGGAACCAACCTTCTGAAACCCGGTATTTTACAACTCAGGGATTTTGTGAGAAACAGGATGTTGTAAGCCAAAGCTATACTTATTCTCATGATACTAGGCTGACTTCTATTAGTTGCTCGAATGGTGAAATTGTTGACTTAGGTTACAATTTTGATCGGCTTGATTTACAGGGAGCTAAAGCACTAACCAGCCTTAAAGTTTTTGAGGCATCATCAACCTCTCCGCTGATTAGCTATTTATTTTCATATACCCATACCACCTCTGATGGGGCAGCACAACCACAAGATAATTTCCGATTAAGGTTACTTTCTATTCAAGAGGAAGGTAAACCGGCCTATCAATTCTCTTACGATGTACAATCCTTGCCGAACAGATTGTCTAATAACCAAGATCATTGGGGCTATTATAATGCAGCAAGTAATACCACTTTGCTTCCAGCAGATGCATTTAATAACTTTCCTGTTGGTGCTAATAGAGAGCCGGTTGAATTTGCAACTCAAGCTGGGATTTTAAAAAAGATAGTTTATCCAACTGGGGGAAGTACAGTATTTAATTATGAAAGTAACCGGGCAATAAAATCTGGAATTGTAAATAAAATAGGATATGTTACAGCCTTATCACAAGACAATACAGTTATTACCAAACCATTTACTGTTGTTGATGGATTGACAGCTTTTAAAGCTTATTTTAAGCTTACATCAGGCCAACAAACAGATCCTGAGACTGGTTTGGCAATAAACTGCAGGGCTAGGATACTTGATGGACAAGGGAATGTAGTTACTTATTTTACGGGAACGAGCAGCCTTGATGGCGATCCTTATACTACGCTTCAACCAGGCCAGTATAGTGTAGAACTCGAGACTATTGGCAGTTACCCAGGGAACTTTAAATTGGAATGGTCTTACCAGGAATATGAATCAAGCGAGGTACTAGCGGGAGGGTTACGTATTGCTTCCATTTTAGACTTTACTGGCAATGAGCTGGGATTGGCAAATACAAGGCGTTTTGAATATAAAAAGAAAAATGGGGAGTCATCTGGTGTTAATAAATTTGAGATTTATTACAGTTATGATATTTCCAATATTATTCAAGTAGCCGCAAATTACCCTGAATGTCATTTTAAGGCTCAGTCATCTAGCGTGCCACTGGTTTCTATTAAGGGGAGTCCCGTTTATTACACTGATGTAATTGAGTATAATGAGACGAAATCGGCAAAAGGATATACATTGCATCGTTTTTCAGAATCAACGAGCAATTCATCTAAAGCAAATTTTCCTTTTGCTCCGTTATACGCGCACGATTGGATTGCAGGATTGCCCATAGAGACTATAGATTATAAGTTTGATATTTTTACTAATAATTATATCCCTGTAAAAAAAGTTACAAATGATTATAATACGGTATTAGGACATAATAATCCTGCATTAAACGAGCGTTATGTTGTAGGATTTAACTCTGTTCAGAGCCAGCAACAAGTAGGTTTTGTAGCTCCTGTATTTAAGTCAGAATTTTTTTCAATGGTTTCTTCCTGGCCATTTTTAAAGCAAAGTGTAGAAACGGTTTACGATCCAGCTGATACGACAAAATATGTAAAAGTAGAAAATAAGTATTTTTACGATAATCCAAATCATGGTAAGCTTACCCGTCAAGAAATTAATACGAGTAATGGAGAAAAGTATAGCATCCTTTTCCGCTATCCAAAAGATTATGACCAAAACTATGCCTATGTTTCTAGTCCAGTTGTTGAAAAAAGGGTTATGCTTAATAATGGAATTGTAGACCGGCTTGTAGATGCCGAAATTACTTCTTACAAAGCTGGTGGGGGGATGTTTCCAAGTGCTTATTATAATCTAAAAAACAATGTTGCCTTAGCGCCATCTTCAGTGCCTATGTATTCAGGAGCAGCGATAGATCTTAATAGGTATGAAAAGAGGGCAGATTTTAGCTATGATGGAAATAATAATTTGATAAAATTAACAAAAGAAGAACAAATTAATACAAGCTATCTTTATAGCTATTATGGTCGGTTTGTAATTGCTAAAATACAAAATGCAGAATACTCTACTATTGAAACATTGCTGGGTGGCACAAATAATATAAACGCATTTCGTAATTCTAATCCTTCAGCTGCAGAGGTAGCTAATTTTCTTGCGTCTTTAAGAAGTGGATTACCAAACGCCCAGATTACCAGTTACAGCTACAAACCCTTAGTTGGCATGACGGGTATGACTGATGAAAAGGGAATGACTACTACTTATGAGTACGATGGCTTCCAACGCTTAAAAAACATTAAAGACCAGAACGGCAATATTTTAAAACAGATCGACTACCACTATAAAAACTAACGCCTCCATGAAACAACATCTAAAATATTTTTGTGCGGCAGCATTGCTATTGCTGTGCAGCCGCTCTTACGCCCAAAAGGTTGTATCGGTCTATAACGGAGAAAACGAGATCAGCGCACCAATGAGTGTGACATTGACCGATGGTTTTTACGTACCTGCGGGTAGTACGCTACGGATTTTCACCACAGGGATAAGTTACCTGAACTGTCAGCCGCTTTCCTCAACACCCAGTACCAACCAGAACTATATACTTACCCGTAGTTTTAGACGACCTGTAACCGATGCGGCCCTAAACAACAGCCGCAATGTATGTGAGGAAAATCAGACGATCCAGTATTTTGACGGATTAGGAAGACCGCTGCAGACCGTTCAGGTTCAGGGCAGTCCTGGTTTTAAGGATATTGTGCAGCCGGTTACCTACGATGCCTTTGGCCGTGAAGCGTTTAAATACCAGCCTTATGCCGCGCAGACGGGCACAACAGGAAACTTCCGATCAGCTGCCCTAGCCGATCAGCTGGCCTTTTATGGCAGTCCAACCGCTGGTGTAAAGGCTACTGCCTATCCATTTGCTGAAACAGTATTTGAAGCCTCGCCTTTGAACCGGGTACAGCAGCAGGGGGCACCGGGCGAAGCCTGGCAGATCAGCGGGGGGCATACCCAAAAAATTGAATACGGAACAAATGCGCTTGGTGAAGTTAAGCTTTGGACCGTTAACAGTGCCGGCAATGGTGCATCTGCCGGTGTTTACCTTCCCGGTAAACTGTACAAGACCACCAACCGGGACGAAAACTGGAAAGAAACCGATCAAAAAGCGGGTATTGCTGAGGAGTTTAAGGATTTTGAAGGGCACGTGGTACTCAAACGGGTATGGGAGAACAATACTAAAAGTCTATCTACCTATTATGTGTATGACGACCTGGGCAACCTGCGTTACGTACTCCCACCTGCAGTAAATGAAAATGGCCAGGCAGTACTGAACAGTTTTGATGAAACGCTACCTGTTTTCGATCAGCTTATTTACGGTTACCGTTATGATGGTCGTAAAAGGTTGGTGGAGAAAAAGATCCCGGGCAAGGGCTGGGAATTTATGGTATACAATAAGTTAGATCAGGTGGTGCTGAGCCAGGATGCCGTCCAGCGTGGTAAAAGCCCACAGGAATGGCTTTACAGTAAATATGATGCATTTGGCAGGATTGTAGCTACGGGGATTTACGTACAGGCTGGCACTTCGGCCAACAACGGAGCTGTTCCCCAGCGTGGAGCGAAGGATGCCCTTCAGACCGGACTGGACAACCAGGCACAGCAGATTGCAAATGGTGATGTTTCCATCTCGCTATGGGAGACCCGCAACGGTACAGATTATGACTCAAAGTCCTTTCCACAGAGTGGTGGCGATGTGCTGACGGTAAATTATTACGATGACTACGACTTCATGGACAATAGCTTTAATAGCTTTGGCCCGCCTTCGGGTGAACAGGCTCCTGCCGCACGCACGAAAGGCCTGCTGACAGGCACGAAGGTGAAGAACCTGGGTAGCGGAACGATGCTGCTGACGGTAAATTATTACGACCTTGAAGGGCGTGTGGTGCAGAGCAAAAGTACCAACCACCTGAACGGTACCGATGTGGTAGATAACAACTGGAATTTCGATGGTAGTCTGGAAAAGAGCAAACGTACCCACACGGTAGGCGCTGTGGAAACCACAATTGCCAACCGTTACCAGTACGACCATATGGGCCGCAAACTGGCTACTTTCGAAGAAATTAACAACCAGGGAGAGGTGGTATTGAGCCATCTGGAGTACAACGAGATCGGCCAGTTACATAAGAAAAACCTGCATAACGATACCCAGTCGACTACCTTTGCCTATAACGAACGTGGCTGGATGAAGAACAGTATATCCGATCAGTTCAGTATGAAGCTCGATTATGAAGATGGTATTGGACAGGGCTATAACGGTAACATTACCAAACAGTACTGGGACTGGACGAATACGGCTAGCCCGACGGCAAACATCTTCAACTATGGTTATGATAAACTGAACAGGCTGGGAACAGCTGCTACAGTGGCTGGGGTATCGATGAGTGAAGTATTGAGCTATGATGTAATGGGGAACATTGCGGGCCTTAACCGGGATGGTAATGGAGCCAAAATATATAATTATGAAAATTCGGGGAACAGCAACAGGCTGCAGAGCGTAAGTGGTTTAACGGTACAGGACTATGAGTACGATGCCAACGGCAATGCTACAAAGGATGGACTGAGTAAAATTAGTTTGACCTACAATTACCTTAACCTTCCTGTTACGGCAATAAGGACAACAGATATGCCTGTCAACCTGTCCTATACTTATGATGCAACAGGAAATAAGCTGGTAAAGAACAGCAATGGGTCCGTGAGGAACTATATCGATGGTATAGAATACAAGCCGGACGGTAATACTATCGATATTATCCATACTGAAGAAGGGATTGTGAGGAACAGTAATGGAACTTACAGTTATGAATACAATCTGGGCGATCATCTGGGCAATGTGCGGGCTACTTTCTATAAAAATCCTAATACAAACCTATTGGAAGTGCTGCAGCGTGACGACTACTATGCGTTTGGGCTGAGAAAAGTTGCGAGTGGCGGAACAAATAAATATCTTTACAACGGTAAGGAGCTGCAGGAGGAGTTAGGACAGTATGATTACGGTGCTAGGTTCTATGACCCGGTGATTGGTAGGTGGAATATGGTGGATCCGTTGGCGGAGAAGATGAGGCGGTATTCTCCTTACACTTTTGTATTCAATAACCCGATTAGGTTTGTGGATCCCGATGGAATGGAAGGTACAGATTGGGTGATGGGTAAGAATAAAAAGCCGTACTGGGACGAAAAAGCCACTTCACAGTCAACCACGAAAACAGGTGAAACCTATCTTGGTAAATCAGTTCAGTACGAAACAAAAGGAGGTTATGACATAACCCTAAACCCTGATAAAAGCTGGAATTATACAGGCTCTGATATGAGCGATAAAACACCTGCAGGTTCAAAATGGAGTGCTTTTCAAGGTGCGTTAGGAGGAATGCTGCCGGCTCTTAAAGCAACAGAAGTTACATCGGAAATAGTTGCTGGACTTGCTGCCGGCGGTATTGCGGGGGGAGAAATTGGAGCCGCTTATCTTGCAGGACAAGCTGGAAGAAATGCTGGTTTTTTAGCAGGCTTGGCAGAGTCAGGAGGAGGCTTCAGTACAATTTTTAGGGCTGTTTCAGCTGCTGAAGCAGATGATGTCGCTAATTTTGGTTTCAGAGTTTTAGAAGGTGGATATGAGTCTAAACTTTTTGCTCCTACACTGAAAGAAGCAGTTCAATTTGGGAAATATAATTTCGGTCTTGATGGTATTCCGAATACAATAATGAAAGTAAGAGTTCCAAATAGTGTACTAAATGGTGCGTACAAATTTACTGCTGATGGAATGAATGCTATAGATATAGCAGCAAAGAATTTAAGTTTACTAAGAGGAACTGCTTTAAACTATAGTCCTATTTTTTAATAACAATGATAAAGATATTAGCCAAAATCAAATTGTATAAAACTGAGCGTAAAACTCCATTTAAAAGTGGTTATAGACCCTTATTTAATTTTATACCAGATATGAAAACATCCGGCCAAATTACTTTGAAGGAAAATACAGATTTTTGCCCTGGTGAAGAGGGAATTGTAGAAATAGCTTTTCTGCATCGAGAGTTTTTGGGAGAAAAATTTGATGTTGGCTCTAAATTTACCTTTGGAGAAGGAGCCTTACCTTTTGGTGAAGGTGAGGTAAGGGAAATAATATTTAACGAGCCATCATAACCACTTCGCTAGCGCACGTCTGAGGTGTGTGAAAATGGATTATAATAAAGCCCGGCAGAAATGTTGGGCTTTATTATTTCTTGAGTAGTCCAAGTTTGAGAAGTCTAGCTTTAATGGCTCCGTAGGTGCGAGAATGTAGTTTGGCAAGTTCTGTAATCTTGGATCCATTATCAAAGCGTTTGGCCAGCAATTCATCTTCTTCCTCACTCCATGCTAAGCCCTGGTTACCTTTTTGGGCGAGGGCTTCTAGCTCATTAAGAGCAAAGAAAAGCGCTCTGATGATTTCGGGCTGGTTGTATGGGCTGTCGGCAGGGAATACTTCCCCTGTTATGGGGTCGGTGCCGGTGGCTAGCGCCTGGAGAATCTCCAGGTGTCTGTTGTTATCCTGCATAGGCTTTTTTGGCCTTGAAGTCCCTGATTAGTGCGTCAATTACCAAGAATACCTGTTTTTTGTCTTCCTCTGGTAGTTTTGATACTTCCTGTATCCGGTTAAGGGTGGAGTTGTCAAGTTCCATATCGGTTTTACCAACGAGATAATCGAGTGAAACTTCAAGCGCATCAGCCATTCGTATCACGACCTCGATAGATGGCTTTACCTCATCCCTTTCGTAGCGGCCAATGATGTCGCCCGATGTTTCTACAGTCTTACCGAGTTCGGCTTGGGAAAGCTTCTTTTTCTTGCGTAATGTGGTGATGTGCTGTCCTAAAGTCATACCTAAAAGTAGTTAAACTGCTATGTAATTGAGCGGTTAGTCAAAAATAACTGATATAAATAGCATATCAAAATCAAATAGGTCTTGCTTATATCTGATATATCTTTTAGATTTGTGACAAATAGGTAGTGAAAACTTTTTTTCAACAATGGCAAAACTGATAACCGACAATCCCGAGCTGTTAATCTACATTGACAACAAAATCCATATCACGGTGCTTGGCGGAATAAAATTAACTGGACTGGACAGGTTGAAAGTAACACTAAAATTGAGCCTAACAGGGAAACCGGCCAATGCCTACCGCCACAACCTGGACTTGTATAACGGCATCCAGACCGAGCAATTGATTGAGAAAGCTTCGGAAACGTTGGACGTCAGCACGAGCGAAACCAGCCAAGTCATCAGTCGATTGATAACCGAACTGGAAAACTACCGGGCAACGAGGCTGGAAGAAATGAAGCCCAAACAGCCAGAAAAACGGGAACTATCAGAAACGGAGCGCAAACAGGCCATCAACTTTCTAAAATCAGCAAATCTTTTACAGCGTACAAAGGAAGCGATAAAATTGAGCGGACTAATTGGCGAAGAAACCAACAGTATAATTGCCTACCTGACCTATACGAGCAGGAAGCGCCACGTACCGTTGCACCTGATGTGCCTTGGCGCAAGCGGGAGCGGTAAGACCTGGCTACAGGAAAAAGTGAGCGAACTAATGCCCGAAGAAGATAAACTGGAAATTACCACACTGTCCACCAATGCCTTCTACTACTTCGGGCGTGAGGAACTGAAACATAAACTTTTATTGATAGAAGACCTTGACGGAGCAGAAAGCGTGCTTTATCCATTACGGGAACTGCAGAGCAAACGGAAAATCAGTAAAACAGTAACGCTAAAGGACAACAAGGGCAACCTGAAAACGATAACGCTCAATGTTGAGGGGCCAGTTTGTGTAAGTGGTTGCACCACAAGAGAACAGCTTTACGAAGATAACGCCAACCGCTGCATATTGCTCTATATGGACAGCAGTACCGAGCAGGACAAAAATATTATGGATTACCAGCGCAAGCTGAGTGCCGGGCAGATAGACCAGGCGGAGGAACAACAAATCCGCAACCAAATCAAGAACGTACAGCGGCTGCTGAAACCGATAACCGTTAAAAACCCCTATGCCACCTATCTGCAACTGCCGGAGGCTGTTTTCAAGCCGAGGAGAACGATGTTGCTACTCTTGTTATTCACAGAAACGATAACCTATTACCACCAGTACCAGCGAACGCTGAAAACCGATACGGACACAGGCGAACAGTATATTGAAAGTACGATAGAGGATGTAGAAAATGCCTTTGCGCTACTGGAAAACACTATCCTAAAGAAAAGCGACGAGCTGAACGATGCCTGTCGGGGTTTCTTTGAACGGTTAAAAGGGTATTTGAAAGAAAAAGATACCGACAGCTTTTACAGCAAGGAAATCCGTTCGGCTATGCGCACCAGTCCGAGCAGTATTGGGCGCTACCTGTTTGAACTGGAACGGATGGGCTACATCAAGATTGTAAGGGGCAACCGTTATAAAGGTTTCGAATATAAAATACAAAGTTGGAACGACCTGGAGGCATTACAAACTGACACCAAAAAGCTGATTGAAAGCATATTGTCCAGCATCAAAGCCCAATCTTCAGTAACCCGTAGCCCACAAGTAACCCAAAGCCCTGTTGGGTTACATAAAGTGCAGAAAACCAATAAGAAAGAAGCTGTAACCCAAGAAAAGTAAAAAATGCAAGGCAGGATAAAAAAAGGTAGAAGGCTTTAAGGTAAAAGGCGGAAGGTTGACTAACAATAAAAACCAATGAACAACAATTACAAGCGTTTACAGGCTGGTTTCAGCGAATGGTTAAGGATATTGAACTTTGAAAAAAGCAGTCAGCGTGATATGCCAAAGATGCTGAACGAGTTCCTGAGCTTTCTGATAGAAAATAACTGTACCTGCATTGGTCAAATAGAAGAAAGCCACATCCAGAATTACCTAAACCATTTATCAGAACGACCGAGCAGAACCAGACCAGGAGCATTAAGTCAGAACTACATCCGTAAACATCTGCAGGTGGTCAAAAAGTTTGCGAGATACCTTGCCGAAAGCAACCAGGAAAGCTTCGAGATAAACATCAAATTAAAGGGCAAAACGAGCAACATCAAGAGCATACTGACGCAAAAAGAAATTACCAAACTTTACGATGCGACTAGGGAAGATAAGCTGGGATTACGTGACAGGGCAATGCTGGCGCTCTATTATGGTTGTGGGCTAAGAAAAAATGAGGGCTTGGCAATGAACGTTGAAGATATACTGCTGGAAAAAGAACTGGTCTATGTACGAAAAGGTAAAGGCTACAAAGAACGAATGGTACCATTAACAGGTAAAAACAAAGAAAATATTGAAAATTACCTGACCTACAGCCGTCCATATCTTTTGAACAATAAAAAAGAAACTGCATTACTGCTAAATGTTAATGGAAAGCGGTTAAGAACGGTATTTGAACGGATACAGAAACTAAAAATAGAAGCAAGAATAAACAAGCCCATTGGTTCACATACGCTACGCCACAGCATCGCTACGCATCTTTTAGCTTCTGGAATGAAACTGGAGCATATCCAAAGGTTCCTGGGGCATAGTAGCCTTGAAAGCACACAAATCTACACCCATATAAGCAATGAAGTTTGAAGAATATCTACAGGAACAGGGATTGAAGCCCGATACCGTTGGGCAGCATCAGCGGTATATTCGTTACTTTATCTGTTGGCTGAGTGATGAAATCCTGCACCTGGACGAGGTTGGCCATAGCGAAATCTTAAGCTTTGCAGCCCAGTTAAAACAGGAGGGGCGTAGCATCGGGCAAATCAACCGGGTGCTTTTGGCGCTACGTTATTACTTTTCTTACCTGTATAAAGAAGGCGTAACTGCGCACAATCCGGCAACAGGCATTACCTTGAAAGGAACCGTACGGAATATTCCTCACGACTTACTGGAAAAAGCAGAACTGGAGGAACTGTACGAAAAGTATGGAATCAGGGACGAGCGAACCCATCGGAACAAGGTTATATTGGGTTTGCTGGTTTACCAGGCATTGACCAGGAGCGAACTGGAAATGTTACGTCCGGAGCATTTGAAGTTAAGGGAAGGCAAAATCCATATCCCACAGACCAATAAGAACAACAGTAGAAATCTAAGTTTACAGCCACACCAAATCTTAGACCTGCAGGAATATCTATTGATTGTCCGTCCAAAAATGCAACAGCAAAGCGGGCGTTTGTTCACAGGCAGAAACGATATAGAAACGTTAAAAAACAGTTTACTTCACTTAAACCACGCCCTAAGAAAAATCAATCCCAAGCTAAAGAATGCGATACAAATAAGGCAAAGTGTAATCACCGAATGGCTGAAAGAAAAGGACTTAAGGACGGTTCAGTATATGGCTGGGCATCGTTATGTGAGCAGTACCGAACGTTACCAAACAAACAATCTCGAAGACTTGAAAGAAGCCCTGAACAAACACCATCCATTGAAATAGCACACAGACCCCGGGCAAAAAATCCAGCCAGCTCGTGCCTCGCTTTCCCCTGTCTTTTTTGCCCTTAGCCTGGCCGACCCTTCTGGCGGTTTTTCGTCACACTTTTTGTACCCCAGCATGGCAGCACATATGCCTTACAGTACGAGTTCCCCTACCTTACAGGCACATAAGCTGCCGCCCCCTCCAACAAAAAGTCCGCCTAAAAACCGCCCCAAAGCAAAATAACATAACACACATTATAAAACAGCCCCACGATGCCAAAACACGACCAAAGCCGTCGTTATAATGGGTGTTATGTTAAATAGCCGCTCTTCCCGACGCCTGGCCACCGCACCGCCGTCTCCCTCCGGTCAGTCAGCGGCGAAGCCTGCGGCAGCAAGGCAAAGATTGATAAATGGTAAAATGGTTCAGTGGTAGCCTGGTCGGGGGAACAACGGTAGCACTTCGTAGCAGTGACATTGCACCCGCCCAACCTCTCAGGGATAGAAAGAGCCGCACCGGCCACCACACAAAACCAAAGCTCTTTCCATCCCTTTGAGGGAAGAGATGTCGTCCGGGATGTTGAAAAAAAGAACTGACGGAAAAAATAAAAGCCATTATCTTTATGTTGCTGGCGAAAGCGGAAACAGGCTCTGCTGAGGAGCAACCTGCGAGGAAATACACCAGCGTACGACGAAGTATAACTTTGGAAAGAAAGCCGGGCATAACGTCCTGGCTTTTCTTTTTTGGTTCATACTTCCGAGTACCCAATGCCTAAAAAAACCTAAAAGTCCCGAAGGGAACAAAAAAAATGCACCGACAATAGGCTTGTAAAGCCCAAACAAAAAACTAACTTTACGCATAAGGAACGTTCTTTATAACAGCTGAAAAATGCGGTAGGAAAACTGGAAAACGGCCAAAAAGTCGTGGTAGGCAGTATGATTACGGTGCTAGGTTCTATGACCCGGTGATTGGTAGGTGGAATATGGTGGATCCGTTGGCGGAGAAGATGAGGCGGTATTCTCCTTACACTTTTGTATTCAATAACCCGATTAGGTTTGTGGATCCCGATGGAATGGAAGGTACAGATTGGGTGATGGGTAAGAATAAAAAGCCGTACTGGGACGAAAAAGCCACTTCACAGTCAACCACGAAAACAGGTGAAACCTATCTTGGTAAATCAGTTCAGTACGAAACAAAAGGAGGTTATGACATAACCCTAAACCCTGATAAAAGCTGGAATTATACAGGCTCTGATATGAGCGATAAAACACCTGCAGGTTCAAAATGGAGTGCTTTTCAAGGTGCGTTAGGAGGAATGCTGCCGGCTCTTAAAGCAACAGAAGTTACATCGGAAATAGTTGCTGGACTTGCTGCCGGCGGTATTGCGGGGGGAGAAATTGGAGCCGCTTATCTTGCAGGACAAGCTGGAAGAAATGCTGGTTTTTTAGCAGGCTTGGCAGAGTCAGGAGGAGGCTTCAGTACAATTTTTAGGGCTGTTTCAGCTGCTGAAGCAGATGATGTCGCTAATTTTGGTTTCAGAGTTTTAGAAGGTGGATATGAGTCTAAACTTTTTGCTCCTACACTGAAAGAAGCAGTTCAATTTGGGAAATATAATTTCGGTCTTGATGGTATTCCGAATACAATAATGAAAGTAAGAGTTCCAAATAGTGTACTAAATGGTGCGTACAAATTTACTGCTGATGGAATGAATGCTATAGATATAGCAGCAAAGAATTTAAGTTTACTAAGAGGAACTGCTTTAAACTATAGTCCTATTTTTTAATAACAATGATAAAGATATTAGCCAAAATCAAATTGTATAAAACTGAGCGTAAAACTCCATTTAAAAGTGGTTATAGACCCTTATTTAATTTTATACCAGATATGAAAACATCCGGCCAAATTACTTTGAAGGAAAATACAGATTTTTGCCCTGGTGAAGAGGGAATTGTAGAAATAGCTTTTCTGCATCGAGAGTTTTTGGGAGAAAAATTTGATGTTGGCTCTAAATTTACCTTTGGAGAAGGAGCCTTACCTTTTGGTGAAGGTGAGGTAAGGGAAATAATATTTAACGAGCCATCATAACCACTTCGCTAGCGCACGTCTGAGGTGTGTGAAAATGGATTATAATAAAGCCCGGCAGAAATGTTGGGCTTTATTATTTCTTGAGTAGTCCAAGTTTGAGAAGTCTAGCTTTAATGGCTCCGTAGGTGCGAGAATGTAGTTTGGCAAGTTCTGTAATCTTGGATCCATTATCAAAGCGTTTGGCCAGCAATTCATCTTCTTCCTCACTCCATGCTAAGCCCTGGTTACCTTTTTGGGCGAGGGCTTCTAGCTCATTAAGAGCAAAGAAAAGCGCTCTGATGATTTCGGGCTGGTTGTATGGGCTGTCGGCAGGGAATACTTCCCCTGTTATGGGGTCGGTGCCGGTGGCTAGCGCCTGGAGAATCTCCAGGTGTCTGTTGTTATCCTGCATAGGCTTTTTTGGCCTTGAAGTCCCTGATTAGTGCGTCAATTACCAAGAATACCTGTTTTTTGTCTTCCTCTGGTAGTTTTGATACTTCCTGTATCCGGTTAAGGGTGGAGTTGTCAAGTTCCATATCGGTTTTACCAACGAGATAATCGAGTGAAACTTCAAGCGCATCAGCCATTCGTATCACGACCTCGATAGATGGCTTTACCTCATCCCTTTCGTAGCGGCCAATGATGTCGCCCGATGTTTCTACAGTCTTACCGAGTTCGGCTTGGGAAAGCTTCTTTTTCTTGCGTAATGTGGTGATGTGCTGTCCTAAAGTCATACCTAAAAGTAGTTAAACTGCTATGTAATTGAGCGGTTAGTCAAAAATAACTGATATAAATAGCATATCAAAATCAAATAGGTCTTGCTTATATCTGATATATCTTTTAGATTTGTGACAAATAGGTAGTGAAAACTTTTTTTCAACAATGGCAAAACTGATAACCGACAATCCCGAGCTGTTAATCTACATTGACAACAAAATCCATATCACGGTGCTTGGCGGAATAAAATTAACTGGACTGGACAGGTTGAAAGTAACACTAAAATTGAGCCTAACAGGGAAACCGGCCAATGCCTACCGCCACAACCTGGACTTGTATAACGGCATCCAGACCGAGCAATTGATTGAGAAAGCTTCGGAAACGTTGGACGTCAGCACGAGCGAAACCAGCCAAGTCATCAGTCGATTGATAACCGAACTGGAAAACTACCGGGCAACGAGGCTGGAAGAAATGAAGCCCAAACAGCCAGAAAAACGGGAACTATCAGAAACGGAGCGCAAACAGGCCATCAACTTTCTAAAATCAGCAAATCTTTTACAGCGTACAAAGGAAGCGATAAAATTGAGCGGACTAATTGGCGAAGAAACCAACAGTATAATTGCCTACCTGACCTATACGAGCAGGAAGCGCCACGTACCGTTGCACCTGATGTGCCTTGGCGCAAGCGGGAGCGGTAAGACCTGGCTACAGGAAAAAGTGAGCGAACTAATGCCCGAAGAAGATAAACTGGAAATTACCACACTGTCCACCAATGCCTTCTACTACTTCGGGCGTGAGGAACTGAAACATAAACTTTTATTGATAGAAGACCTTGACGGAGCAGAAAGCGTGCTTTATCCATTACGGGAACTGCAGAGCAAACGGAAAATCAGTAAAACAGTAACGCTAAAGGACAACAAGGGCAACCTGAAAACGATAACGCTCAATGTTGAGGGGCCAGTTTGTGTAAGTGGTTGCACCACAAGAGAACAGCTTTACGAAGATAACGCCAACCGCTGCATATTGCTCTATATGGACAGCAGTACCGAGCAGGACAAAAATATTATGGATTACCAGCGCAAGCTGAGTGCCGGGCAGATAGACCAGGCGGAGGAACAACAAATCCGCAACCAAATCAAGAACGTACAGCGGCTGCTGAAACCGATAACCGTTAAAAACCCCTATGCCACCTATCTGCAACTGCCGGAGGCTGTTTTCAAGCCGAGGAGAACGATGTTGCTACTCTTGTTATTCACAGAAACGATAACCTATTACCACCAGTACCAGCGAACGCTGAAAACCGATACGGACACAGGCGAACAGTATATTGAAAGTACGATAGAGGATGTAGAAAATGCCTTTGCGCTACTGGAAAACACTATCCTAAAGAAAAGCGACGAGCTGAACGATGCCTGTCGGGGTTTCTTTGAACGGTTAAAAGGGTATTTGAAAGAAAAAGATACCGACAGCTTTTACAGCAAGGAAATCCGTTCGGCTATGCGCACCAGTCCGAGCAGTATTGGGCGCTACCTGTTTGAACTGGAACGGATGGGCTACATCAAGATTGTAAGGGGCAACCGTTATAAAGGTTTCGAATATAAAATACAAAGTTGGAACGACCTGGAGGCATTACAAACTGACACCAAAAAGCTGATTGAAAGCATATTGTCCAGCATCAAAGCCCAATCTTCAGTAACCCGTAGCCCACAAGTAACCCAAAGCCCTGTTGGGTTACATAAAGTGCAGAAAACCAATAAGAAAGAAGCTGTAACCCAAGAAAAGTAAAAAATGCAAGGCAGGATAAAAAAAGGTAGAAGGCTTTAAGGTAAAAGGCGGAAGGTTGACTAACAATAAAAACCAATGAACAACAATTACAAGCGTTTACAGGCTGGTTTCAGCGAATGGTTAAGGATATTGAACTTTGAAAAAAGCAGTCAGCGTGATATGCCAAAGATGCTGAACGAGTTCCTGAGCTTTCTGATAGAAAATAACTGTACCTGCATTGGTCAAATAGAAGAAAGCCACATCCAGAATTACCTAAACCATTTATCAGAACGACCGAGCAGAACCAGACCAGGAGCATTAAGTCAGAACTACATCCGTAAACATCTGCAGGTGGTCAAAAAGTTTGCGAGATACCTTGCCGAAAGCAACCAGGAAAGCTTCGAGATAAACATCAAATTAAAGGGCAAAACGAGCAACATCAAGAGCATACTGACGCAAAAAGAAATTACCAAACTTTACGATGCGACTAGGGAAGATAAGCTGGGATTACGTGACAGGGCAATGCTGGCGCTCTATTATGGTTGTGGGCTAAGAAAAAATGAGGGCTTGGCAATGAACGTTGAAGATATACTGCTGGAAAAAGAACTGGTCTATGTACGAAAAGGTAAAGGCTACAAAGAACGAATGGTACCATTAACAGGTAAAAACAAAGAAAATATTGAAAATTACCTGACCTACAGCCGTCCATATCTTTTGAACAATAAAAAAGAAACTGCATTACTGCTAAATGTTAATGGAAAGCGGTTAAGAACGGTATTTGAACGGATACAGAAACTAAAAATAGAAGCAAGAATAAACAAGCCCATTGGTTCACATACGCTACGCCACAGCATCGCTACGCATCTTTTAGCTTCTGGAATGAAACTGGAGCATATCCAAAGGTTCCTGGGGCATAGTAGCCTTGAAAGCACACAAATCTACACCCATATAAGCAATGAAGTTTGAAGAATATCTACAGGAACAGGGATTGAAGCCCGATACCGTTGGGCAGCATCAGCGGTATATTCGTTACTTTATCTGTTGGCTGAGTGATGAAATCCTGCACCTGGACGAGGTTGGCCATAGCGAAATCTTAAGCTTTGCAGCCCAGTTAAAACAGGAGGGGCGTAGCATCGGGCAAATCAACCGGGTGCTTTTGGCGCTACGTTATTACTTTTCTTACCTGTATAAAGAAGGCGTAACTGCGCACAATCCGGCAACAGGCATTACCTTGAAAGGAACCGTACGGAATATTCCTCACGACTTACTGGAAAAAGCAGAACTGGAGGAACTGTACGAAAAGTATGGAATCAGGGACGAGCGAACCCATCGGAACAAGGTTATATTGGGTTTGCTGGTTTACCAGGCATTGACCAGGAGCGAACTGGAAATGTTACGTCCGGAGCATTTGAAGTTAAGGGAAGGCAAAATCCATATCCCACAGACCAATAAGAACAACAGTAGAAATCTAAGTTTACAGCCACACCAAATCTTAGACCTGCAGGAATATCTATTGATTGTCCGTCCAAAAATGCAACAGCAAAGCGGGCGTTTGTTCACAGGCAGAAACGATATAGAAACGTTAAAAAACAGTTTACTTCACTTAAACCACGCCCTAAGAAAAATCAATCCCAAGCTAAAGAATGCGATACAAATAAGGCAAAGTGTAATCACCGAATGGCTGAAAGAAAAGGACTTAAGGACGGTTCAGTATATGGCTGGGCATCGTTATGTGAGCAGTACCGAACGTTACCAAACAAACAATCTCGAAGACTTGAAAGAAGCCCTGAACAAACACCATCCATTGAAATAGCACACAGACCCCGGGCAAAAAATCCAGCCAGCTCGTGCCTCGCTTTCCCCTGTCTTTTTTGCCCTTAGCCTGGCCGACCCTTCTGGCGGTTTTTCGTCACACTTTTTGTACCCCAGCATGGCAGCACATATGCCTTACAGTACGAGTTCCCCTACCTTACAGGCACATAAGCTGCCGCCCCCTCCAACAAAAAGTCCGCCTAAAAACCGCCCCAAAGCAAAATAACATAACACACATTATAAAACAGCCCCACGATGCCAAAACACGACCAAAGCCGTCGTTATAATGGGTGTTATGTTAAATAGCCGCTCTTCCCGACGCCTGGCCACCGCACCGCCGTCTCCCTCCGGTCAGTCAGCGGCGAAGCCTGCGGCAGCAAGGCAAAGATTGATAAATGGTAAAATGGTTCAGTGGTAGCCTGGTCGGGGGAACAACGGTAGCACTTCGTAGCAGTGACATTGCACCCGCCCAACCTCTCAGGGATAGAAAGAGCCGCACCGGCCACCACACAAAACCAAAGCTCTTTCCATCCCTTTGAGGGAAGAGATGTCGTCCGGGATGTTGAAAAAAAGAACTGACGGAAAAAATAAAAGCCATTATCTTTATGTTGCTGGCGAAAGCGGAAACAGGCTCTGCTGAGGAGCAACCTGCGAGGAAATACACCAGCGTACGACGAAGTATAACTTTGGAAAGAAAGCCGGGCATAACGTCCTGGCTTTTCTTTTTTGGTTCATACTTCCGAGTACCCAATGCCTAAAAAAACCTAAAAGTCCCGAAGGGAACAAAAAAAATGCACCGACAATAGGCTTGTAAAGCCCAAACAAAAAACTAACTTTACGCATAAGGAACGTTCTTTATAACAGCTGAAAAATGCGGTAGGAAAACTGGAAAACGGCCAAAAAGTCGTGGTAGGCAGTATGATTACGGTGCTAGGTTCTATGACCCGGTGATTGGTAGGTGGAATATGGTGGATCCGTTGGCGGAGGGGAGATCTGAGATGACACCTTATCATTATACCAGCAATAACCCTATTAACAGAATAGATCCAGATGGGCGATGGGATTGGTATCAGTCAAAAGAAACTGGAACCGTTAAATGGTTTGATGGTACTAAGGAACAGGATGGATTTGATCATATTGGTGCTGCTGGCCAAGTCATATCTAGCAAAGGGGGAGCTGTAAATTTAAATGCTGATGGGACAGCAACGAATTCACAAACAGGCGAAAATGCTGCCTTTTCAGTAAGTGGGAAAACACGTATTGTTGCAAAGGAGGGGGAGACACCACTTTGGATGACCATTGTTGATATCATATCGGGTGGGGAAATCAGTGACATGCGAACTTCTCTGGATGCCTTGGATAAAGAAGGAGTTCAGGGTTATTTAAATACACAGATCAGTAGTGTGGTTTCATTACATAATGGAACTGGATTTGGACCAAACATAGAGCCAATAAGGTATCAAGGGCCTTGGACAACAAGAGATTTGTCTAGAGCGAATGATGGTAAGGGGCCTTTGGATTTTATGCCTAGACAAAATAAAGCCGGAAACGAAATGCCACTAGAGTTACATCACGGAGATCAAATGCCAGGGTCAGGCGTGCATGAAGTGGGGCCAGGTCATCCACTATTCGTACCGCATCCAAACAAATTTAATCAAGGCGTTACACCTCTTATGAGAAAACAAGATGCACAATTGCATTGGTACCTGCGGGGCTTGGAAATGGGTAATTAAATTATATATATGAAATACTTACAGTTTGATCAGGCAAAAACTTATTTAAAACTCGGAAAATCAATTGAGCAATGGATTGGCGCAGAAAAAAAGGATGACTATGTGATACTTAAATGGGTTACCATTGCCAAAGAAAGAGACAGTCTCTACACAGTCGGCTACATTGAATGCTTTGATGAGGGGAGCGAAGATTATTTAGATATTTATGAGTTTTCTGCGGTTGACCCAGATGAACCTTTTGGGCTATTCAATCAATTCCCTTCCTTGATTGATGCGATAACGTTTTCATTGGACACGTACAGTTTGTCAAAAGATAGATTTTTAGTTTCTGGAATGATCCAAGATGAATATCTAAACTATTTGAAATCTTAATCATCCGTCATCAAATATAGTGTAAACTTGTTATGAGGAGGAACATTTTATTGGTGGATAAATCTAAAATCAATGATCAAAGCATATTACATCATACTAATTCTGTTTTTTACAGCAATTATTTATTATCTCCTTGAATACCGGAGGAGCTTTATATCGAATAACGACAAATCTGAAGTCGTTACTATTTGGCAACGTTTTAATGGGAATTGCGTGATAGTTCCTGGTAGATATTATTATCCATGGATGCCAAAACAAAATTTTTTGTTAAGTAAAAACGATAGGAATTACATTGGTATAATATTCAACGCCGACGATTCGCGTAAATTTGATATGTCAGTTTATGATAGAATTTTGCAAAATAGGTTAAATGCGAATATTATGGTATATCAAAATAGCGATTCACTATTGTTGAGATATGGTATTTTAAGTAGCCTTAATGCGTCGAAAGGCATCAGGATCAGAGCGAAGAATGCTGATTCATTACAGAGAAAATTTAACTATGTGTACTTAGATCTTACGTCATCTAGACTTAAACAATTTAGATGGTGAAATTGATCTGATCCTAATCTATGAAGTCTTAGGGCGTTGCGACATGTAGTGGAGTACTTGTGCCCAATTCTGGCGCAAGTCTTAAGCGTAGCGAGACTTGTGCTTAAAATAAATTGTATCAAAGCCTAACGATGTAGAGATCGTTAGGCTTTGATATTTCAGCAGGAATTACGTTGACGGTATTATTTACAAACCTGATGGGGCTATTGAGTCGGCCAAACCGAAGAAGGGATAGCGCGGAATAGTAATGGGGGAATGGAATAATTTCTTTCTTTTGTATTTTATAAGAACTACGTGTCCCCTTGAATCAAGCCGAACAAACCCTT
>NZ_JBWKXA010000010.1:0-32442 GCF_059422505.1 Pedobacter sp. GW821-FHT01D05
GTCGCCCTGTTTAATGTATCTTCTTCTTGGGCGACCGCAAGGGGCGCCCCGACAGTAATATGCGATAAAACGATTATGCCGTGCATATGATTCGGCATAATCTGAAAAACATCAAGTTCGAAATTAGAAAATCTATCCGATAAATTAATCCATTCGTTGTAAGCGATAGTTCCAGATTGATTTAGAATCATTTCATTGCCTGAAATTTTTCCAAATCTATGGATTCTATCTTCACAACAGATTGTGATAAAATAAGCTCCTGCTTTTGAATAATCATAATCCTTTAACCTGATCGATCGCCGATGATGTATTAAAGGATTATATTTCATTTCATTTAAGCTTCTGGATTTGCCAATTTACTATGTCTGTAACCATATGCAAAATAAACCACAAGGCCCACTACCAGCCAGATGCCGAAACCGATCCAGTTCGAAATGCCAAGTTCGCACATCATGTACAAACAGCTGATCAGCCCTAAAACTGGAATTAATGATAAATTCTTTGTGATGCAATAGTAGGTTATGAGCACGCAGATGATCAGGAAAATCCACATTGGGATTTTGTGTTTAAACAAGCCCCAACCGCTTTCGTATTTCTTTTCTACAGGTACTTTTGAAGCTGAGATGAACTGCTCATAACGATCGGCTGGTAATGCACTTAAATAAGATTCTGCATCTACTTTTTCAGCCAGTACAATTTGTGGCGCAGCATTTTTAACAATTTCCTCCTTAACAATTTTCAGTTCATCGCCACTTAAAGAAGTAACAAAAGTTACCGTTTGGATGGTTTTAGGCGAATTGAAAAAGAAAGCTTTCGTTTCTTTTCCATATTTTGTGAATGCAAAAATGATGGTCGCAATTAAAACAATCGGAACAATAAACTTACTGTTTACATAAGGTATCTTGAATTTTCCACGCTGTACATCGGGTCTGTTCTGTAATACTAAAACACCTGCGCAAACCAGTACGAACGCGAAAAGTGTTCCGATAGAACACAGATCGGTAACGATGGTAAGATTCATAAATAATGATGGTACAGCTACGACAAAGCCAACCACAATCGTTGCAAATGAAGGTGTTTTGTATTTCGGGTGAATTTTCGAAAAGGATTTTGGCAATAAGCCATCTCTGCTCATACTCATCCAGATACGGGGTTGACCCATTTGGAAAACCAAAAGTACACTGGCCATGGCAAATACTGCACTAACCGCAATAATGCCACTCATTAATTTTAAGTTGATCTGATCAAAAACGAATGCCAATGGATCGCCAACGGCTAAAGTATCTGATTTAACAATACCAGTTAAAACCAGCGCAATAGCCACATAAAGGATAGTACAGATAATAATTGCCCACATCATTCCGCGGGGTAAATCGCGCTGTGGATTTTTACATTCTTCGGCCGTTGTAGAAATGGCATCGAAACCAATATAGGCAAAAAATACTGCTGAAACTCCCTTTAAAACCCCAGCAACACCGTTCGGAGCAAATGGATCCCAGTTTTTAGTATCTACATAAAATATACCTACCGCTAGTACTAAAAGAATTACTGCAAGTTTAACCACTACCATCGCGTTGCTGGCATTGCGACTTTCTTTCATGCCGCGGTAGATTAACCAGGTAATTAAAATGATAATGCCCAGGGCAGGGATATCTGCAACCAGGTGAAAATCACCTATTTTTGGAGCGGTGAGCCATGCATTATTCGCCAAAGCAGTAGCCGAATCTAAATCTGCGAGGTTTTTGCCTGCCGCCAAAAGCGCTTCAGCGTGTTTATGTCCGTTATAAGCACTGAGGTAATCCATCGTCATCCAATCGGGTACATGGATGCCGTCTATGCCAAGAGGAGGTATTTTGATGGTAGAGAGTAGCCCTGTAAAGTAATCAGACCAGGATATGGCTACCGTAATATTACCGATGGAATATTCCATAATGAGCGACCATCCGATAATCCAGGCCACCAATTCGCCGAAAGCTACATAAGAATAGGTGTAAGCACTACCCGAAACAGGTACCATTGAAGCAAACTCTGCATAAGCAAAGGCCGCAAAACTACAGGCTACTGCCGTAAAAATAAATAAAAAGATTACCGCCGGACCTCCATCTGCACTTGCCTTGCCAATCGTACTAAAAATTCCTGCTCCAATAATCGCTGCAATTCCAAAAGCTGTTAAATCGCGTACACCGAGTGTTTTATGTAATGTATTTTCGTGGTCGCCATAGCCTTTTGCCGCATCTTGTAATATCTTGGAAATGGATTTCTTTCTGAATAGCTTTTCGAACATCTTTAGTTTGCTTGTTTCTTCAAACTTATAAAAAGTTTGGTTAAAAACGTTTAAAGCAGGATATAATTTTCGATACACTACTTCTAGTGAGGCAAATGCCACCTAAAAGAGTGGCAATTATTAGATTAAAGTAAAAAAATGTAATTATTTGGCTTGAATAATCCTTTGTTTGATTCGCATAATTTTAGGGTAAGTGAAACAGTTAATTTTGCTGTCGATAATCAATCAGATAAATAAGCGTACTTAAATGTATGTTTGATTGGAATATTTATATTTCATTACAGTACCTATATGAATGCAGATACAGCACAGATAAAATACATCAAAGAACGTCATCAGGGTTTGGCTACTATACTGGCCTTTGCCTTAATTCCATTGTCGGGTTTTGCTACCGACATTTACATCCCTTCCTTACCAACAATGGCCGGCGAAATGCAGGTGAGCAATGTTCAGGTTCAACTAACACTCAGCATTTTTCTAATTAGCTATGGGGTTGCGCAACTTTTTATCGGTAGTGTGCTCGATAGTTTTGGCAGGTATAAAATCTGTTTATACGCCTTATTAATTTTCGCAGCGGCAAGTATCATCATTGCAACTACCCATAACATTTACCTTATTTATTTAATGCGCATTATCCATGGGCTTACTGTAGGTGCAATTGTAGTGGCCAAACGAGCATACTTTGTCGATCTCTTCGAAGGCGATCAGTTAAAACATTACCTGAGTTTGTTTTCCATCATCTGGTCTACCGGACCAATTGTAGCACCTTTTATTGGTGGCTACCTGCAAACCGTATTTGGCTGGGAATCTAATTTCTATTTTTTGGCCGGTTTTGCACTTGTTTTTGCAGTGCTGGAGTTATTGTTCAGTGGCGAAACATTAAAGTATTTTACCGATTTTCAACTGAAAAAGATAACAGGTATTTATATCGAAATGATTAAAACAACGAGCTTTACTTTGGGTATCGTGATGTTGGGATTAGCCTATTGTATGGTGATGGTTTACAACATGACAGGGCCATTTATCATCGAGCACCATTTTAAATTTTCTCCGGTTATTGCTGGTTATAGCTCCCTGTTTTTAGGCTTTGCGTGGATGGTAGGAGGCTTTATCGGCAAGGCCACCATCAACAGGCCGTTCTTTAAAAGATTAATGATCAACTCGCTGTTTCAGGTAGCATTTGTAGTCCTGATGATTATAAGCTTAAATTTTGTTTCTAATCTCTGGTCGTTAATTTTCTTTGCCTTTTTAATCCATGTAGGAGCAGGCTTCACCTTTAATAATTATTTCACTTTCTGCCTGAGCAAATTCCCCAAAAATGCAGGAATTGCAGGTGGCTTAACAGGAGGGATTACTTATGTGATTGTTTCTTTTTTGAGTTATGGCATTGTAAACCTGATCCCTGCTAAAGATGAACGTAACCTAAGCTACAGCTATCTGATCATGATCTTAATATCGGTTTTGGTGATGTTTATTATTCTCAGGCTTCGAAAAAAAGATGAAGTGTAATTTATTATTTGATCCGGCCTTGTTCATCAGTTACGCTTGTTTTTCGCGCTCTGATGCCCTTAATACTGCTGCTACCAAAAATGTAATTTAAACTTAGTCTGTAAACCCTGCTTTCTTGTTTTTGGCTAAGGTTGTAATCTAGCCCTGAAAGGGTGCTGCTTATTCTTGCTTTTCTGGTATTGAAAACATCATTGGCCGCAAGTTTAATGTTGATTTTTTTATCAAGGAATGATTTTTTGATTCCAAAATCTACTCCATAGTAGGGCTTAATGGCATAAGTGCCATAAATCTGAGAAGAGGCATATTCTCCGGAAAGCGCTGCTGCAGTTGATGGGCTCAGGGTGAAATTGTGACTGCTGTTAACTGTGAAATTTACTTTCTTTCTATCGTATATACCCTCACCTAAATTTGAGGTTTTAATCTGATTATAAGTACTGGTAAGCGTATTGTCCATGCTCCAGAATTTAGTAATGGTGGTAGGGTAGCCGATTGTTAGATCGTAGGCATATTGTTTATCGAGGTTTTGTACCGTTTGGTACAGTGTTTTCTTCTCGTTATCTGGCAACAGAACATCAATAATAAGGTTATTGGTGATGCTATACCCAAAGGAAATATTTAATGTTTTTTTATAATTATAGGCGAGTTGAAAGGCATTGGTATACTGTGGGTTAAGAAAAGGATTCCCCTGACTAAACGTGTATAAATCAACAAAATAAATAAATGGATTAAGTGATTTATAATCGGGACGATCTATTCTTCTGCTGTATGAAAAACCGATCTCGTTGTTCGGGAATAAAGTTTGATTGATGTTAAAACTTGGGAAAAAATCAAAGTAACTGCGCTTTACAATCTTGTTATCGTTAATTGAATTGCCTTTTGAGTTGGTTTGTTCCGTTCGTAAACCAATTTCAATACTGGTCGATTTAAATTCGTGCTTTATTGTAGCATAAGCAGCATTGATGTTTTCATTGTAAACAAAACGGTTACTTCTGCCCGCATCATTTTTCCAATCTGTTCCAATTAGGTTTTCGAACCGGAAATCATTATCTGTACTTATCCAGCTGCTTTTTAACCCTAAATCTAATTTTGTGGTAGCGTATAAAGGCAATGTATAATCAATTTTTGCAGCCTTGATTTTAATAAAAGATGGGGTGGCATTTCGAAAGATGGCAGGCGATTTATAGTTCAAGCCATTTTGATCGAAAAAGGAATTTTGATAAATGGTATTTTCCTCACTGTGGTATTTGGCATAATCTAAATCGATAGAAAGTTCCTGACCTAAAGTATCCATCACACTTTTGTAATTGAGGTTGTAAGCTTGATTGCGATATTTATTCTTTGCTGGATTATCCGCAACAATAGAAGAATCAACCTTTGTAAAACTTTGCCCAATAGCGGTAACACCATTGGATAGATCGTGGCCATTATTGAAATAACCTGTGGTTAAGAAGCCAAGAGTGTTCTCGTTGTTAATAAAATAATCAATCCCAGCTTTATAATTGTTGTTATATGAAGATCTTGTTTGTGTATTGTATTGATGGAAATATGTGTCTTGATCCAGATCCCTTACCACTCTTAAAATGTCGAGGTTTTCAGTGGCTTTATTGTTGTTGTTAGCGAAGTTCCCGAACACATTCAGGCTCTTGTTTCGATGGTTAATAGATATCCCTGCATCACTTTTTGCATTCTTGCCATATCCAAAACCTAAATCAATGTTTCCGTTGGTGCCGTAATTGACGTTCTTTTTTAGCTTGATATTGAGCAGGCCTGCGTTTCCTTCAGCATCGTATTTGGAAGAAGGGTTGGTAATCAGTTCTATCGCTTTTATCTCGTTACTGTTTAATGATTTTAATCTGGTAGCCAATTGTTCAGCCGATAAATAGGTCGATTTTCCATCAATTAACACATTGACACCAGACCTGCCTCTGATACTGATTATCCCATCCTGATTAACTGATACGCCTGGCATTTTAGCAAGAACTTCGAGCGCAGTATTTCCGGTTGCAACAATGCTGTTTTCTACATTCATTACCGTTTTATCGTTATGGCGTTCTATTAAGGGCTTGCGGCCAGCAATAACAACACTTTCCAGTTCATTTATATCTGGTTGTAGTTTAAAATTTAAATTGATATTGGCTTTGTTTGGCTTCAGTTCTATCGTTTCTAAAAGGGTTTTATAACCAAGTGATTTAACTTCAACTGTAAACTTACCTGATGGGAGATTATCCAATGTAAAATTTCCTTGTTCGTTAGTTATCACGGTTTTGATAAAGGAAGAATCTATTGTACTTTTAAATTTGAGCGTAGCCGAAATTATTGTGTTGTTTTTATCTATAACTATTCCAGTGATATGGTTTTTTACCGTTTGTGCATAAAGCAGATTGGCACAAAATAAAGTAAGTATCATGAAGAATGGAGCGAATGGTTTCATTGTTAACTAGGGGGCTGATGATTAGTTTTTCCTTTATCTGATTAGGAATTAAAACGAAACTAAATCATTAGGTGCATTAACCAGTGGTTTTTAACAATGTTTAACCCAATTAACATTTTTTTGCATAAGGTGGTTTAATGGTCTATTGCATGTGTTCATTTGTATTACCTAAAATTTAGAAGCTTGTTATAATGATGTTTCTTTTAGCTAATTCTCCTTCGGGCTGCCATGCTTAGCGGAGTCGAAGCGTCTTTTACAATATCTGCATTTTTGTGTTCCTTGGAAAAAACTAACGTCTTAGCGGGACACTAAGACCAGATAAGGTTTTTTGAGAGCAGTGTCTGCATTTCACAGGAGGGTTCTGTCCTGCTGTACGTTACAATCCTTTTGGGGATTTTTGGTAAGAACAATGCATCCAGTACCCAAAAGGGATTTTCACTTCCATCAGGTCTATTCAGTTGGGGTACTGTAAATAAAAGATTGGTTTTGATTGCCGAAAAACATGTTAGTACGTTGAGATTCTGAATTCTTGTTTAGTTTCTGTGCCTTCTGTGTTTCCGTGGCAAAAAATGCTTAGCGAGATGCTAAATCCAGCTGATAATTCTCCCTTGGGTTGTCACGCTGGGTTGAGTCGAAGAGCCTTTACAACACCCATCCGTGATAAAAGAACTAAACTTCGGTCTTAGCGAGACGCTAAGACCAGATAAGGGAATTAAACTCAAGTCTTTGCGGGACGCTAGGACCAGGTAATAGACGCTAAAACCAGAACTAGTATTAATCTGTGTCCATCCTTTTTATCTGTGGTTCATAAAAACAAAAAAGTCGTGGCGAAATGCCACGACCCGTATGATGTAAAACGAGGGGGGAAAACCTTTCAGCCCTCCACCTTCAAACCTTCCACCTTTCCTTATCCCAGTTTCTCCAGTTCTGCTTTCACAAAACTGGCCAGTTCTTTTACATATTCTGCACTGAAATCAAATTTAATCCCGGCAGTTTCATATATTTCGTTCATTGGCTTCGTATAACCTAATGAAAGCGCAGCCAAATATTGTTCTAAAGCTTTTTCAGGATTTTCTTTATAATTTTTCCAAACCGCAATGGCACCTAACTGGGCAATTGCATACTCAATATAATAAAACGGAACTTCGAATAAATGCAGTTGTTTTTGCCAGCCATTTCCGAATTGTTGTTCTAAATCTGTCCAATCGGCAAAACCAGCACCAAAACGGTTAAAAATCTGCTTAAAGGTTTCTTCACGGTCAGCTGCACTATGGTTAGGGTTGGTGTAAATCCAGTGTTGAAACTGATCAATTACCGCAACCCATGGCAATGTTTTTAACACATCGGCCAGCTGTTCTTTTTTAGCACGGTTTAAATCTTCTTCGTTGTCGAAATAAACATCCCAATTATCCATTGAGATCAATTCCATACTCATCGATGCCAGTTCGGCAACTTCAGAAGGGCAATGTTTAAAATCGTTTAGTTCTAAATCTGCGGTTAAAAAAGTATGAATCGCATGACCGCCTTCGTGAACCATTGTAGTTAAATCGCGCAACGAGTTTGCCGAATTCATGAAGATAAACGGTGCCCCGGTTTCAGCCAGTGGATAATTGTAACCACCTGGTGCTTTACCCTTTCTGCTCTCTACGTCAAATAGATTATTGGCCTTCATGGTTGCCAATTTTGAGCCTAACTTTTCATCAATGGCATTAAAGCAGGCAATACTTTTATCAATCAGCTCTTCGCCATTGTTAAAAGGTTTTAAAGCTGGTTTGCCACTAATGCTCACTTCTAAATCCCAGGGTTTTAATACTTCTAGTCCTAAAGCTTCTCGGCGTTTTTCGGCCTGTTCTTTTAAAATCGGAACAATCTCTTTCTCAATGGCATTGGCAAAATCGTAACAGTCTTGTGGGGTATAATCAAAACGGCCCAAAGCCTGGAACATGTAATCGCGATAGTTCTCAAAACCCGCATTTAAGGCCACCTGATTGCGCAGCTTAATCAATTCATCAAACAGAATGTTTAAATCATCTTTATCAATTAAACGGCGTTGCTGGATCGTTTTCCATGCATTTTCTCGCACTTCCCGGTTTAAATCTTTAATAAAGATCGAGGCTTGCTCTAAAGTGTATTCCTGGCCGTTTAGCTCAACACTCATGGCGCCTGTAGTGCTTTGGTATTTTTGCTGCTTCACCTGTAACTCGGTAAACAGCTCAATATTTTCGTCTCGGTAAAGTTCTAGTGCTTTTTTAACGGCGCGACTGTAAACGAAATATTTTTCTTTGTCCAGATCATCCATAAAAGGGCTTTCGACAAATTTTTTGTTCAATTCGTTGGCTAATGGAGAAATCTTCGGCTCTATTTCAGTTGCGAAATATTGGAAATTTTTAACCAATTCTTCATTTGCGGTATCGCAACTCATTTTAATATATCTCCAGGCAAAATCTTCTTCTAAAGCAGCTTCAAGCTCCGAACGGTCTTTTAACCAATGTTCTAACTCAGCGGTGCTGGTTATTTTGCGGTTTTGCAGTTCGGTAAAAAGTGGTTCTAAATTCTCCCAGGTAATGTTTAGTTCCTGTGGGATATATGTTCTGGGTTTCTTAGTTATAATCATGTTTTTATAATTATTGCATGCAAGAAGGATTTAATTAGCGAATGATGGAATTAGTAAATGTTAAACATTCTATCATTCAATCGTTCAAAGCTCAATCAATCACTCATTCAGCCTTCTCTCATTTTTTATTTATGTCTCAAATACGCATCTATTAAAAAGCATACCGCAAATACTACCGATGCATAACCATTTAAGGTTTGAAATGCCCTGTTTACTTTGCTAATATCATTTGGTTTTACCAATAAGTGCTGATAAATCAACATCGAACAGAAAAACACAATACCTACGTAATATACCCAGCTAAAGGAAGTAAAAAACACAGGCAAAATAACACAGGTGGCAGAGAGTAGATGCAACAGCACCGAAACATTCAAAGCATTTTTAATGCCAAGTGCCGATGGGATGGAGTGTAATTTTTCTTCCCGGTCAAACTCTTCGTCCTGTAAGGCATATATAATATCAAATCCACTTACCCAGAACAATACGGTTAAGGAGTAAAGTACAGGAACCAAGGCAAAATGTCCGGTTACGGCAATGTAAGCGCCAATAGGAGCAAGCGCCAGGCCTAAGCCCAGTACCAAATGGCAAAGCGCTGTAAATCTTTTGGTGTAGCTATAAAACAAAACCACAAATAAAGCTACTGGCGACAGATAGAAACAAAGTGGGTTAATAAAGTATGTGGTAATAGCGAAAAGTATACAATTGGCGATTACGAAAATCAGCGCTTCGTTTGCCGAAACTTTACCCGCAGGGATATCGCGCATTTTGGTACGTGGGTTCTTTGCATCAATATTTCTGTCAAGGTAACGGTTAAAAGCCATAGCCGAGTTTCTGGCAAAAACCATACAGAGCAAAACTAAAATCAGTTTATACCAGGAAAATGGGTTTTCTGTTGTGGTTACGCCCAAAAAGAAACCAATCATGGCAAAGGGTAACGCAAAAACAGAGTGGGCGAATAATACGAGTGAAAAGTATTTTTTCATTTATTTAAAAGATGATTACACAGATTTTTTACTGTTAAACTGAAAATTGTGTACTGCGAACTGAAAACTGGTTAAAACTTCTTATAATCTGTCGGAACAACAAAATCCTTATTTACCTCATAGATGAAATTTAAAACATCATCTTTTCCGTTTCCTTTTTCTGCAGAAGTGATAAAGGTGGCCGGAATCTCTTCGAAAAATTCACCTAATTTTTTCTTAAAGGCAGCTACATTTTTCTGGGTGGTAGTCATGCCCTGTTTATCAGCCTTGGTAAAAATTAGCGAAAAAGGTATCTGTTTTTCACCTAGCCAATAGCAAAATTCAATATCAATTCCCTGAGGCTCTAAACGGCTGTCTATCAAAACAAAAACACATTGTAAACTTTCTCTTTTGGTGATATAGGCGCGGATAAATTTCTCCCATTTTTCTCTGCTGGTTTTAGAAACCTTCGCATATCCATAACCCGGTAAATCGACAATGTACCAGGCTTCATTAATCAAAAAGTGATTAATTAATTGTGTTTTTCCCGGGCGTTGAGAGGTTTTGGCTAATCCATGTTGATTAACCAACATATTGATTAATGAAGATTTACCCACGTTAGAGCGGCCAATAAATGCATATTCTGGCATCGTTGGTGCCGGTAGTGCCGAAATCTGGGTGTTGCTGCAAACAAATGTTGCCGTTTTGATAATCATAGTGCAAAGGTAGGGTTTTGAGTCCGAAGTCCGAAGCCGGAAGTCTGAAGTCCAAATTGATAATCTTTTTTATCTGATTTTTGACACTACGCTGAATACTTTGCGCCAAAGACTCCCGACTCCGGACTAAAGACTCCCGACTTTTCTCTATCTTTGCCCTATATCATGAATCAGAATATCACTCCATACCAAGTAGAAGATGCAACTAAAAAAGAGCAGGTTGCAACCATGTTTAACAATATTTCCGGCACTTACGATTTTTTAAACCATTTTCTTTCTTTAGGGATCGATGTATTATGGCGTAAGAAAGCCATTAAAGAACTGGTTTCCATCCACCCGAGAACTTTGCTTGATGTAGCTACAGGAACTGGAGATTTTGCTTTCGAAGCCATTAAAAAGCTTCATCCCGAAAAGGTAATTGGCGTTGATATTTCTGAAGGGATGTTAGAAGTAGCCAAGAAGAAAATTAACGAGCGTAGTTTAAACGAAGTTTTTACCGTTCAGGTAGGCGATTCTGAAGGCCTGCATTTCGAAAATGATACTTTTGATGCGATTACCTGTGCTTATGGCGTGCGTAATTTCGAAAACCTCGAAAAAGGATTAGCCGATATGTACAGGGTATTAAAGCCCAACGGGAAAATGGTGATATTGGAATTTTCGAAACCAAAGGTTTTTCCGGTAAAACAATTGTATAGTTTTTATTTTAAGCAGGTAACGCCTTTCTTTGGAAAACTATTTTCAAAAGACCACAGAGCCTATACCTATTTGCCAGAATCGGTAGCAGCTTTTCCTGACGGAGAAGATTTTACCAACCTGATGGAAAAAGTTGGCTTTAAAAGTACCAAACAAAGAATTTTAACGTTTGGAATAAGTTCGATATACGTAGGAACCAAATGATCAGAAAATTAAGCCTCATTCTTTCACTTTTTATGATTTCTACAACCGCCTTTGCTCAAAATTGGGGTGGTGGAATAGATGATGAAGATTGGAGTTTTGGTTTTAATTTCCAGTATATCTCAGCCGAATACAAAATTCTTAAAAAACAAAATTGGAGATCGCCTTTTTATGAGGTGCCAAATTCGCTGGATCCTTCTTACGATCCAAATTCGGGCATTCCGGTTACCTCAACATTAAATGCTATTTCCAGCCCACCGTCTCAAGGTTTTGGATTGGGTTTTGTAATGAATAGAATGATTTCTGATAACTTCGATATCAGGGCAACACCTTCCCTTATTTTTAGCGATAGGGTAGTAACTTACGAATATGAACCTATGGCGCCGATTAACCTGGGTAATGGGCAAACGAAAAACTTTCAAACTGTGGTAGAAAGAAAAGTTCAGGCCACCATGTTCGAATTTCCGTTAGGCATAAAGGTAAAGTCGAACCGGATGAACAATTTTAGGGCATATTGGTTAGGTGGTGCTAAATATTCGATAGATATAGCTTCGAAAAAGAAAACCTTCGATGAAGGCGAAACACCGGTAAATAAGTTTTTAAAAAATCAAAGAAATTACCTGTCGTACGAAACAGGCATTGGTTTCGATATTTACTTTGAGTATTTCAAAATGTCGCCCGAAATAAAACTCTCCTATTCAGCCAGCTATTTGCTTCAGCACGACAATACGGTTTATGCCAATCCAATAGATAAGTTGAAATTACGTCAATTAACATTCAGTTTGATTTTTCAATAGTCCTGCAATCCAAAAAAACTTACCTTTGTTGGTGTAGGTAAATCAAAGATGATATCTTAAAGCATTACCGAGACTTAAAATTCATAAAAATGTCTAAAATCGCATTAATTACAGGCGCAACTTCTGGTATTGGCGAAGCTTGTGCACATACATTTGCCCAACAAGGTTACAATCTGGTATTATTGGCCCGCAGAGAAGACCGGTTGGCTAAAATTGCCCACCATTTAGAAGATAAATATGCGATTACCATTAAACAGGTTTTTGCCGATGTTCGCGATAAAGAAAGTCTTACCGCTGCTTTAGAAGTTTTGCCGGCCGAATGGAAAAAGGTTGATGTTTTGATTAACAATGCAGGCTTAAGCCAGGGTTTAGATCCAATTGATAAAGGCGATACCAACGATTGGGACACCATGATTGATACCAATGTAAAAGGCTTGCTTTATGTAACCAAAATTGTTTCCAACTGGATGATACCAAACCAATCAGGCCATATTATTAACATTGGTTCTATTGCCGGAAAAGAAGTTTATCCAAATGGAAACGTATATTGTGCCAGCAAACATGCTGTTGATGCTTTGAGTAAAGCTATGCGTATCGATTTATTGCCCCACGGCATAAAGGTTACCGAAATTAATCCGGGCATGGTAGAAACCGAATTTTCGGTGGTGCGCTTTAAAGGCGATGAAGACCGGGCGAAAAAAGTATACGAAAACCTGGAGCCGTTAATTGCCGACGATATTGCAGATGCCATTTGGTATGTAGTAAGCAGGCCAAAACATGTTAACATTAACGACATGCTGATTATGCCTGCCGCACAGGCTACAGCAACAATTATAAATAGAGCTTCCTAAGCCCCCGAAGGGGAATTAATACCGGGAGGAAATAACAATATATTTTTTTTATTTTAAACTAATGAAAGGAAAGCCCCTTTAGGGGTTTGGGGTTAAAAATGATATCAAACACAATAGATCAGGAAATAAAAAAAGCCATGTTGGCTAAAAACAATGCGCAGTTAAGAGGTTTAAGGGCAATAAAGGCCGCTTTACTTTTAGCCAAAACAGAGAAAGGTTCTTCAGAAGAAATTACGGAAGAAACTGAACTTAAAATCCTTCAGAAACTGATTAAACAACGCCGCGAATCTGCTGATATTTACAAGCAACAAAACCGCGAAGATCTGTACCAGGTAGAAGAAGAAGAAATTGAAGTGATCAGTCAGTTTTTGCCAAAACAGTTAGATAGGGCAGAGGTTGCTGCAATTATCGAGGCTGTAATCAAACAATCTGGTGCTACATCGGTTAAGGATATGGGGAAGGTAATGGGCATGGCAAACAAGGAACTTGCAGGTAAAGCCGATGGTAAATTAATTGCTGAGATTGTTAAAGAAAAACTAGCCTAGCGGAGCTTAAAGTTTAAAGACTAAAGCTGAAAGCTTGTTATAAAATAAGTATCTTGATACTTAATACTTGTTTCTAGATACTTAAAAATAGGTTTTTATACCGTTTTCGATTTTATTTCAGAAAAATGGCATAGAAATGCATAAATTTAATTTTACTCTACTAACTTAGTAGCACAATACCATCTAGAATATATATGACCTACCCGATAATAGAAGAAGACGGATTTAAATACATCGAAGCTGGAACAGGCGAGACACTGGTATTGCTACATGGCCTAATGGGCGAACTAAGCAATTGGGAACTGGTTATAGAACAGTTTAAAGATCGCTATCGTGTAATTATTCCAATTTTACCAATTTACGATTTGCCTATTTTAACATTGGGCGTAAAAGCATTGTCGAGATATCTTCACCGCTTTTTAAAATATAAAAATTTAAACCAGGTTGTACTTGTTGGTAATTCGCTTGGTGGCCATGTGGGTCTGGTATTTACGGTTGCCCATCAGGAGTTTGTTAAAGCCTTGGTACTAACAGGTAGCTCTGGTTTATACGAAAATGCTTTTGGAGGATCTTTCCCGCGTAGAGAGAGCTACGATTACATTAAGGAAAAGGTAGAATTTACTTTTTACGATCCTGCAACTGCAACCAAAGAACTGGTTGATGATGTTTTTAAAACGGTTAACGATAGATCAAGGGTGATTAGAATTTTAACCATGGCAAAGTCGGCAATACGCCACAACATGGCTAAAGAACTGTCGAAAATTACCATACCGGTTTCTTTAATCTGGGGTAAAAATGATAAGGTTACGCCGCCGGAAGTGGCAGAAGAATTTCATGAATTGTTGCCGAATTCGGAATTAAACTGGGTTGATAAATGTGGGCATGCGCCTATGATGGAACATCCGGAAATATTTAACGCATTTTTAGAGAAATTTTTAGATAGAATATTGTTAAAATAAATGTTTGCAGCAGAAATCATATCAGATGCAATTCCATCACTAAGGGCCGATGACACGGTGCAGAAAGCTTTAGACCGTATGAACGAGTTTAAACTAAAGCATTTGCCAGTTGTTAACGAGGTAACTTTATTGGGTTTGGTTTCTGAAGATGATTTACTAAATATTGATAATCACGATACACTTTTAAGCGATAGTTCGGTAAACCTACTTAATGTTTTCGTATTGAGTAACGTGCATACTTATGATGTAATCAGGTTATTAAGTCAGTTAAAATTGACAGCTGTTCCGGTTTTAGATCAACAGAAAAATTATGCAGGTTTAATTTCTATCAATAACATGGTAAATGCCGTGGCCGAACAGTACGCGGTAAATGAACCTGGAGGAATTATCGTTTTGGAAATCAGTAACCGCGATAATTCTCTGGCACATATTGCTCAGATTGTTGAAGCCGATAATGCGCAGGTACTCTCCTCTTACGTGAATTCTTTCGAAGATTCTACACGTTTAGAAGTAACGCTCAAAGTAAACAAAACAGAAATTACTTCATTGGTAGCTTCTTTCGAAAGATATGATTATCTGGTTAAAGAGGTATACAATAACACACAGATTGATGATGGGTCGCAGGAGCGTTACGATTCTTTCATGAACTATTTAAATGTATAAACCTACTTTATGAGGATTGCAATTTACGGGAGAGATTTTAATGATACGGTTTTGCCCTACGTTCAAGAGGTTTTTAATCATTTAGCCGAACATCATATCCAGCCGGTTTTATATTCAAAATTTAAAACATCCCTTCATGGCAAAATTAAGTTGCCTACCAATACGGTTATTTTTCATAACCATAGCGAACTAAAAGACCTTGCCGATGTATTGTTAAGCTTAGGAGGCGATGGTACCTTACTCGATACCTTATCGTTAATCCGTAATTCGGGCATACCCGTAATCGGGATCAATTTTGGCCGTTTGGGTTTTCTGGCCAGCATCAACAAAAACGAAATCGGATCGGCACTCAAAGCCCTGATCAATAAAGAATATACCCTAGATTCCCGTTCTCTTTTAACCTTAGAATCGGATAATGGCCTGTTTGGTGAAGAGAATTTCGCACTGAACGATATTACCATCCACCGTCGCGATAATTCTGCCATGATGATTATCCATGCTTCAATGAACGATGAGTTTATCAACTCTTATTGGGCCGATGGATTAATTATTGCTACCCCCACAGGTTCTACAGCTTACTCGTTAAGCTGCGGTGGGCCGATTATTTATCCCGATTCTGAAAATTTTGTAATTACACCCATTGCACCGCATAACTTAAATGTAAGGCCGGTGGTTGTACCAGATGATAACAAACTCTCTTTTGAGGTAGAAGCACGCGAATCGAAATTTCTGGTTTCTTGTGATAGCCGAACGGTTACCGTAGAGCGTTCGGTAAAAATTAGCATAAAAAAGGCAGATTTTTGCGTAAATCTTATCCGTCTTAACAATGAAACCTACTTAAACACGTTAAGAAATAAATTATTATGGGGCATTGATACCCGTAACTACTAAGTATGACGCCAACCAAACCGCTGTTAATTCTCCTCTTTTTTATCTTTAGCGGGCAAATTCTCCGTGCACAAGAAGGTACATGGGAAGTCGGGTTAATGGGCGGGGGAGCAGGTTACATGGGCGATCTTAATCAGAATAATCCTTTACAGATTAGCGGTTTTTCAGCTGGCGCCTATGTAAAGCGAAACTTTAACCAATATGTTGGCGTTCGCTTAAATTATACCTACGGACAGGTTAAGGCAGATGATGCCAACTCCAGTAATGAGCAGTTCCGCGAAAGAAACCTGCGTTTTAAAACCTCACTAAACGAATTTAGCGCCTTGGTTGATTTTAATTTTTTCAATTTTAATCTGGGTGGAGGGAACAGACAATTTACACCATATCTTTTTACTGGTGCTGGTTTGGTTATTTTTAAACCAACCGTAAAAGTTAATGGCGACAAATACCGGTTAGACCGATTAGCCTCCGAAGGTCAGGAAAATGGTTACAATAATGCGGTTTTAACTATCCCATACGGATTAGGGCTAAGGTATAATTACAAAAATACCTGGAGTGTTTTTACCGAACTCGGTTACCGGACACCGCTAACTGATTACATTGACGATGTAAGCGGCCGCTATCCGGTTAATCCCGTAATCGTTGGAAATGGCCAAAATCAGGTCAATTTATCCGATCCTTCACGCTACCAAATCGGACAAGCGGGTACCCAAAGAGGCGATTTTCGAAAAAGGGACACTTATCTATTTGTTAGTGTTGGCATATCTTTTACCTTTGTATCCTCAAAATGCTATTCCTTTTAAGCTGATTTTGACATAATTAATGGGATTTAAAGAACAAATAGACTATAGCCGCCTGCCAAAGCACATTGCCGTAATCATGGATGGTAATGGAAGATGGGCAAAAGGCCAGGGTAAAGTGCGGGTTTTCGGACATGAACAAGGTGTACTTTCTGTAAAAGACATTGTAGAAGGTTGTGTTGAAGTAGGTATCGAGTACCTCACTTTATACGCTTTTTCTACAGAAAATTGGAACAGGCCCAAAGAAGAAGTAGATGCTTTGATGCAGATTCTGATTTCAACTATCAACAAAGAAACCGAAACACTTAATAAAAACAACATTAAGCTGAATGCCATAGGCAATATTGCATCGTTACCCCAAGAGTGTATTGATGATTTAAAAGAAGCCATGGAAAAAACTGCCCATAACGAAAAATGTACTTTAACACTAGCGTTGAGTTATAGTGCAAAATGGGAGATTTTGGAGGCTGCCAAAAAAATCGCGTCGGCAGTGAAAGATAACGTCATTTCTTTGGATGATATAAACGAAGACCTGTTTTCATCAAAACTGACAACGGTAAATATACCCGATCCGGAATTGATGATCAGGACCAGTGGTGAGCACCGTATCAGCAATTATCTGCTTTGGCAAATGGCTTATACCGAGTTTTATTTTACCGATGTTTTATGGCCGGATTTTAGACGTGAAGATCTTTTCGAGGCTATTGTAGACTATCAAAAACGCGAACGCCGTTTTGGTAAAATTAGTGAACAATTAAACTAATTTTTCTTTTAACACTTTTTAACAAGCGTTTAAACTAACTTAGCACCACTTTTATACGATAAATGAAACCATAATAAGGGAACAACGTAAAGAAATTTTGCTTTATAAAATATCGTTACCTTTTGGCCATTACTGAACAAATAATTTTAATGAAAAGAATATTTCAAGTTTTAATCCTACTAGTTTTAGCCGCTCCGGCCTTCGCTCAAGTACGTCCACAAGGTCAGGCACCGGTAACCCCTTCTTTAAAGGTTGGTGGCTTAGATCTCGATTATTTTAGTCCAAAAGAATATATTATTGGTGGTACCACGGTAACAGGAACCCAATATTTAGATAAAGAAGTTTTAATTACCTTATCTAAACTAACTAAAGGCGATAAAATCGTTCTTCCCGGCGAGGCAACTTCTGATGCGATTAAAACACTTTGGGCACAGGGATTGTTTGATGATGTTAAACTTAATATCGAAAAGTTTGTTCAGGATTCGGTTTATTTTGAAATTGAAGTAGTGGAACGCCCGCGTTTAAGTTCTATCGATTTAAAAGGTATCCGTAAATCTGAAAAAACAGCTATCCAAGAAAAGCTAAATGATAAAACAGGTAAAATCGTAAACGATAACCTGTACAATACCACCTCGGCCATTGTTAAAAAATACTTATTGGATAAGGGCTTTTTCTTTACCCAGATCGATTACAAAACACGTAAAGATCCGAATGCAGAAAACAGTGTGGTATTAGAAGCAAACATCGATAAAGGTCACCGTGTTAAAGTACAGCATATCGATTTTACCGGTAACAAAGATTTTAAATCAGCAAAACTTAGAAAATACCTTAAAACCCCTAAGCAATTTACCTGGTGGCGCTTTTGGGGCTCTGGAAAATTCGCAAAAGAGAAATACGAAGAGAACAAGGTAAAAATGATTGCCAAAATGCACGAGAAAGGTTATCGTGATGCTGAATTATTAAAAGATACCATTTACCAGCATAACAAGAAAAAGGTCAACATCAGAATGGACCTTTACGAAGGGAAAAAATATTATTTCGGTAATATTACCTGGGCCGGTAATGCCATTTATCCGGATAGTATTTTACAAAAAGTATTAACCATCGAAAAAGGTGATGTTTTTAGCGAAGAAAAATTAAACAAAAAATTAAACGGCGGTGGCGAAAACGGTGGCGACATTAACAGTATGTATACCGATAATGGATATTTAACTTTTAATATCGATCCGGTACAGACCAAAATTTATGGCGATACGGTTGATGTGGAATTACGCATGTACGAAGGACCACAGTATACCAACAACCGCATTACTTTAAAAGGTAATACCATCACAAACGATAAAGTTGTTTTACGTGAGATCCGTACCAAACCAGGACAGAAATTTAACAAAAGTGATTTAATCCGTACCATCCGCGAAATTGGTCAATTGGGTAACTTCGACGAGTCTAAAACTGTGCCTACACCTCGTCCTAACCCGGCAGATGGTACCGTAGATATTGAATATGCCGTAGAAGAGAAACCTTCAGATCAGATTGAGCTATCAGGTGGTTTTGGTGGTGGCCGTATCATTGGTACCTTAGGTTTAACCTTCAATAACTTTTCTTTACGTAACTTATTTAATTTAAAAGCTTACAAACCATTGCCAAAGGGTGATGGGCAGAAATTAAGCTTACGTGGACAAACCAACGGTAAATATTACCAATCGTATAGTTTCTCCTTCTCTCAACCTTGGTTTGGTGGCGAGAAACCGGTAAGTTTTGGTGTGAGTGCATTTACTTCATTACAATCTAATGGATTAAGTTCAGATAATGCGCAGTTTCAAAAAATACGTTTAAATGGGGTAACGGTTAGTTTGGGTAGAAGATTAAACTGGCCAGATAACTATTTCCAGTTAAGCCACGCGGTTAGTGTACAGCAATACATCTTAAATAACTATTCAGGATATTTATTCAATACAGGTACATCTTACAACATAAGCTTATCACAGGAGATTAGCCGCGATTCAAGAGATTCGCCAATCTTCCCTAAATCTGGATCTTTCTTACGTTTCACCATTCAGGCAACACCTCCGTTTTCATTGTTAAATAAAACAAACTACGCAACGGCATCAGATAGGGAGAAATATCGCTTTACTGAATATCATAAATGGAAATTCGATTCACAATGGTACCAACGTGTAGCCGGTAACCTGGTAATCAAAGCTCAGGCCCAGTTTGGTTTCTTAGGGCAATATAACAAAGCAGTTGGCCAATCAGCATTCGAGCGTTTTAAACTCGGTGGTGATGGTATGCAGGGATTCGATTTCTTGCAGGGATCTGAGCTGATCGCGATGCGTGGTTACGCAAACAATGCTGTTATCCCGAACGGTTCCGATCCGGCCGTGGCACAGCAGTCAGGTAGCCCAATTTATACCAAATATGTATTAGAGGCACGTTATCCCGTTATTGCAAGCCAACAAGCCACAGCATTTGTTTTGGCCTTTGCTGAAGCTGGTAACACCTGGAACAGATTTGGTGATTTTAATCCTTTCAACGTGAGAAGATCAGTGGGGGTAGGTGCAAGAATCTTCCTTCCTATATTTGGTTTGTTGGGTATCGATTATGGACATGCGTTTGACACCATACCTGGACTATCAGATGGCGGAAAGCAAAATTTCACATTTAGTATCGCACAACAATTAGGTGGATTTTAATTGATAAAGAACAAAAATTTAACTAATTATGCAATAAATCATTGCAATAGGAGTTTAAAGAAAGCTTAGGTTATTAACTATATCATTAACACACACACAAATGAAAAAATATCTTTTTATCGCATTCCTGCTTTGCACTTCTTTCGGTGCCTTTGCACAGAAGTTTGCTTATGTAGACACGGAGTATATTTTAAAGCATTTACCAGAATATAAATCGGCACTAAGTCAATTAGATGTTGCCTCCAAACAATGGCAGCAACAGGTAGATCAGAATTTTTCTGAAATTGACAGGATGTACAAGGCCTATCAGGCTGATCAGGTTTTATTAACCGATGATATGCGCAAGCGCCGTGAAAACGAGATTATAGAAAAAGAAAAACAAGCTAAAGAATTTCAGCGTTCTAAGTTTGGGCCAGATGGGGATCTTTTTCAAAGCAGGGTAAAATTAATTAAACCCATTCAGGATAAAGTAGCCGAGGCGATTAAACAGATTGCAAAATCTAAATATTTAGACTTTATTTTCGATAAGAGCAGTGAAGCAACTATGATGATTTATGCAAGTAGCAGTTACGATGTTAGCAATGACGTAATTGTAAAATTAGGTTATAAACCAGGGACTGTAAATAATTAGTATATTCGCCCCTGATTTTTGAAGAAAAACAATTAGAAAAAAATAAAAAAGTAAAATAAAACGATGAGAAAGTTAATTAACGTATTCTTTGTAGCAGCAGGGTTATTGTTTACAGCGAATATGGCAAGTGCACAACAAAAATTGGGTCACATTAATTCTGAAGAGGTATTTGCAAATTTACCAGAGGCTAAAACAGCTCAAACTACTTTAGAAACCTTAGGTAAACAAAAGCAAGCTGATATTGATGCAATGATCAAAGAATATCAAAGTAAAATGGCTGCAGCAGAAGCTAAGCAAAAAACTTTGAGTGAGGCAAACAAAGAAACAGTGGGTAAAGAATTACAAGCTGCAGGTCAGGAATTACAGGATTTAGAAAAACGCATTACCGATGCGCGTACTAAAGCTTCACAAGATATAGGTACTAAACAAGGTGAATTATTCCAACCTATCCAGGCTAAAGTTGCAACTGCAATTTCTGCTGTAGCTAAAGAAAAAGGTTTAGCTTACGTTTTCGATATCGCAAACGGACAAGGTGGTAACAATTTAGTTTTCTGGGATGGTGGTGATGATATTACTGCTTCAGTAAAAACTAAATTAGGAATCACTGCAACTGCTGCAAAACCAGCAGCACCTAAAAAGTAGTTCTGAATCGGGAGTAAGGAGCGCAAAATCTCCTTACCAATTCAAAATATAAAGCGGAATTAAGTTTAACTTAGTTCCGCTTTTTTGTTTCAGGATTTTCGTCATGCTGTTCCGAAGTTTCTGGATCAGTATCTTTGATATCTAACTTAAGCGGAGTAGATCCTGAAACAAGTTCAGGAAGACGATCGTTTTAACATACTAACTAACACTAAAACATTCCAATTTTCAACTAACTTTACACCTTTCTAACATTCCAATTTTCCAACATCAAAGGCATGCAAAACTCTTCGCCCATAGGTATTTTCGATTCAGGTTATGGTGGTTTAACTGTTTTTCGTTCTATTGCCGATAAATTGCCCGATTACAATTATATCTATTTGGGCGATAATGCCCGTTCGCCCTATGGCGACCACTCTTTCGAAACCATTTATAAATATACTTTAGAATGCGTAGAATGGCTTTTTGCTAAAGGATGCCATTTGGTTATTCTGGCCTGTAACACCGCATCTGCAAAAGCGCTTAGAACAATCCAGCAGATAGATCTTCCTGCTAAGTATCCCGATAGAAGAGTGCTTGGTGTAATCAGGCCCACAGCTGAGGTAATTGATGGTTATACGCGTACCAAATCGGTAGGGGTAATGGGAACCAGGGGTACGGTTAATTCTCAATCCTATCTTTTAGAAATCAATAAATTTTTTCCGGAGATTAAGGTTTACCAGCAAAGCTGCCCGATGTGGGTTCCTCTGATCGAAAATAACGAACACTTACAACCCGGCGCAGATTTTTTTATCAATGAATATTGTGATCAGTTATTGAGCCAATCGGCAGCTATCGATTGTGTGTTACTGGCTTGTACGCACTATCCTTTATTAATGCCTAAACTGAAGAAGGTATTCCCCGATCATATAAGCGTTTTAACGCAAGGCGAGATTGTAGCCAATAGCTTAGCTGATTATTTAAAACGACACTCTGAGATCGAAGGAAAATTAGCCAAACAGGGCGAAAGACATTTCTATACCAGCGGTGATCCTGCAGTTTTTAATGAACACGCCTCTATTTTTTTCGGGGAGCCCTTGAAATCGGATAAGATGTGATGGATTGTTAAATAGCCAGATTGTTTGATTGTTGACGGCCAATAGCCAGCTGGAATCGGTTAACTGTCAAATGCAGATTATAACTGGCAACCGATATCTGGTTAGTAGTGTTCACTAAGGTGAAATGTTAACGGATTGAGGATGCTCTTTGGCAAAGCTATGCGCTTTAAAACAGGTAGGAATGTGTTTTAAGATCATTTTTGATCGGGTGTGCTTCGTACTTGCTGGCAGACAGCATCGGCCCTGGCTCACCTAAGAAAGCCCCAAAGCAGTGTCTGGCTTTACCTTTTAGGTAACCCCAGGGTAAAGAAAAGGTAAGCCTGGGGTTATCTTGGGGTTAACCTGGTAGCAACAAAGGGTAAAGAACAGGTAAAGCAGGGGTAATTAAATACAGTCCTTTCGCTGGCTGTTTTATACTGAATGTTGTTTAACTGCCTCCAAACGCCCAACTCAATACTCCAGGCTAATTACTGTGGCAATTGCGCTACCCTGGTCAGTACGGTAGGAGAAGATAATGCTTCTAAAAAGGCAACAACTGCATCTTTTTCTGCACTACTCAATTTTAACCCTTTTAATAACTTATCGTTTTTAGGGAGTAAAGGATCGTTTACCTGTTCCGGTTTTACACGTTGTACCGGCATGCCCACATTGTACATGTTCATTACGCCATCCATATCAGGGAATAAACCATTATGAAACCATGGAGCTGTTTTCATAACGTTTCTGAGTCCGGGGGTTTTGAACTTGCCTACGTCTTCTGGTTTCTTGGTTACATTGTATAACCCTAAATCTTCATATTTACGGCCATAATAGGTTAAACCATCATTATGAAATTCGTTGTCGGTAAAAAATGGTCCGTTATGACAATTGATGCAGCGTGCTTTGGTGCGGAATAAATGTAAGCCCACTAATTGTTGATCGGTCAACGCTTTTTTGTCTTTCGCCAGGAAACGATCAAAAGGAGTTCTTCTACTCACTATGCTGCGTTGAAAAGTAGCCAGACTTTCGAAAATCCTTTTATTGGTAATTTCTTTTGAGCCAAATGCAGCGGTGAAAAAAGGTTGATAACCTTTAATTTTACTGAGTTTTTTGGATAAAACTTTCATGTCCTGGTGCATCTCGTTATGGGCCGCCACCGGACTGCCGGCCTGTTCTTCTAAACTGTTTGCCCTGCCATCCCAAAACAGGCGTTTGTAAAACCAAACATTCTCCAGTGATGGTGCATTTCTGATATTGGTTAAATGATCGTGACCTACAGAAACCTGACGGCCATCTGTCCAATGCAAATCTGGTGCATGGCAACTTGAGCAAGAAATCTGGTTTGAACCCGACAAACGCGGATCGAAAAACAAAATTTTACCCAGCTCCACTACATTTTTTACCGAGTCGTTTTTTAAATCGACAGGAGAGGGTGGAAGTTCGCCCAATTCCTGAAAAACAGCACCCTGATCTACCGTAGGTTTGGGCCATTGATCGGTAGGTTTTGAATAAACTTTGCGCAGGCTATCTATGCTCAGTTCATCATCGTCGTTGTTAAAATCGGCTGATTGAAAAGAAAATAGAATTAATCCGGTAAGGGCTAAAGCAAGAAGGGCAAAAATTTTATTCATGGGTTAAAAATAGAGGTTTAGGGCTAAATTGAAATCAAAATAATTTTTGCCCGGGATAAAGCTTGCATCTAAATTTGATGTTGGCGTTCCTAAGTTTCTGAAATAGGTAGATTTAAAAGAAACTCCTGTTCGGAATTTATTGATTAATTTTTCTGTGGTATAATTAACTAAAAATTGTAATTCCCCAACATTGCTGCTCCAGTATAAATAATCTGGATAGGCCACCCCACGTGTAAAAATATTTATCTGAGTTGTTGGAACAATTACATCAGAATTAATTGGAACACGTGCTCCTACAGAAAGTTCAGTTGATAAAAAATCACCTTTTAACTTATTCCAATATATCGTTCCGCCAATTTGTGGATTTATATAGCTATACTGTAAAGTGTGGCTAGCCGCGGCATCTTTCTGATACAAATCCTTATAATTTGCTTTAGCAAACCAGGCAACGGCATTGTTATTAAATTGTGGTTTAAAATGACTGTAACTTAAACTAACATCAGCTACTTTTAAGGTATAGTTTCTTGCATTTAAACGCACCAGATTATCATCGCCTGTGTTCTGACTTGCTTCAATTGAAACTTGATGATTGGTTTTATTAATCCTTTTGTTCAGGACTAAATTTATTTTATAAGTTTCTAACTGATACGTTCCGAAATCCTGATCGTTTATGGAGTTATCTTTAACAACTTGATTTACTTCTTTAGAAACCAAATAGCTCAACTTTCCATTCATATTCCAATCAGAAAATTTTCCCGAATAATTTAATTTTAGTCCTGTGTAAGTATTTCTTCTTATGAAATTTGTAGTATTGATTTCTAAAAATCCATAACCAAAATTTAAATATGATATTCTGTCAGGGTAAAGTTGTGAGCCGCCGTAATTATCATTTTTATAACCAACCTCAATTTTTTCGTCACCATAACCTGCTATTATTCCTAAACCAATCGTGCTTTTTTTAAGTTTTAATGCTATTTCTGGGCTAAAAACTATCTTATATGTTGTTACCAATGATCTTGGATCTACTGATCTAGCGCTAGAATTGTATAGGTAATCTATTCCTGTTCCAATGAAAAGTTTATCCTTTAAAAGGTTATAAGATATTAAACCACCACCCAGGTATTTCTGGCGCTCAAATGTACCTGCTTTACCAGCAATAAAATAATACGGGGTGTAGTTGTCTTCAATTCCTTTTTGACTAAAAGCTAGGCTATCCTGCCAGGTTCTGGCAAATGAGAAATAGCCATAAAGCTTAAAACGATCTATAGTGCTAACCCCTTCTGTAGCAAAAGACGCGGAACTTGATTTTTCAGCTTGCTGTGCTTGTCTGAAATGGCCTTTTTGATAATTGTAGTTCAATCCAAAATATGCTGCTTTTTCAATATCAGTATTATGGAGTTGAGTAATGCCCCACTTTAAAGATTGGAAATTTTGGTCTGCCTGTTTATCCAAAAAGATACTATCTGCAGTTGTTTGTGCACAAACAACTGCAGAAAAGAATATGATAAAATTGATTGTTATTAGAAACCTCACTTTTTTTACTTAAAAACGGTTTTTGTTGGATCTGCAATAGTCAGATAATCAAAATCTGCTGTTGAGTTATTGGTGTCTTTTAAGATTCTTCTACCGCCGGCTGTGGTTGAAGTTTTACGGATTACCGACTGCGATGAATAAGAACCTCCTGCGGTAAAAGTAAAACCGGCATCTACGGCATCAGGAATTCTTTTTGCAGCACGGCTGGCAGTTGTAGTATGTGCAATATCTATCCCATCTATAATTAAATTTATTGGAAGCTGTAAATATAGCTTTGTTGAGCTAGTAATTGCAGTTGCTTCAGGCTCAGCATATGCCATTAATAATGAAGGATTTGTGTTTGTTTTGAAAATAACAACTGCCTCATATCCGTTCGAATTAAAAACCATATCGCTGATATACCCTGTATTAAGAACTTTTAAGTTTGGAACTAAAGGATTGTCTATGTCAGAAGCATACGGGGTATTACCAGCTATATCTCCATAATAGACTTCAAAATCTGCCTTACTCAGGTCAATTGTTAAACTTGGGTCTTTTACCGAATATGCTGTTCCCGTTGGTCCAACGTAAGAGGCTTTGTGATTAAGTGCATTCTGAGCAATGATAATACTTGTGCCTGGTTGCACAGGGTACGTTTTACCTGTACCCTGAATCATATATAATGTTTTCAAATACACATAATCGGTATTAGGATTGGCTGCTTTCATATTCAATGAATTGGCCCAGTTAAATTGTCCATTAGATTGAAAAGCGGGTTGTGTTACATCTACGCCTGATACTTTTGTGCTTTTTCCATGCACCATAGAAATGTATAGGCTATCAGCATACAATACTTCATTAGAATTGTTAAATATTTCTATAAATTGATCTCTAAAAACTGCACCATTTGTGGTACTAGAGCCACCATAATAAACCTGTTTAATTACCCAGTTGCCTAGAGTTCCTGATTTTAATGTTATGGCTAAAGCCCCATTACTTGCTGTAACATTAGTTTCTAAACTGCCATTAAATACAATATCTTGAACAATATATGTTCCTGTGAGAGTGGTATAGTCTGCTGCCTTAATGGTTAAGCTTGCTACAGCGCTGTAATTTCCAGGGGTTATGCTTGCAAAAACAACTTTACCATCTTTATCTGCCTTGGCTTTATTTATTGTGCCATCCATTTTATTGGTCAAGGTAATCTCAGTTCCGGTTAAAGATAATCCTAGATCTTTTGTCGCTGCATCAAAGCTTAATTGAAAAGTAGCTTGGACCGGTTGCACTTCATCAAGGGCATTTTTTTTACAAGCTGCCAAAAATATAACCAGGCAGGCTAAGAAGGGAAGTAGGGATTTTTTCATCATAATTAAAATTTAATTGATAATTCTGCTCCAACGCTTGTTGGATATGAATAGGTGGTAACTGAATTGGTATCAGGGTTATAGTATCTATACCTGACATTTAAAAAATTATATGCGTTTACTGATATTCTTAAATTCTGTTTGATTTCTTTTGAAATGCGAATAGACATGTTTACGTATGAAAATGGTAGTCTGGTTTTGCTGTTTGCGGCTGATGTTAAGCTTAAGTAACCATATTCGGCGTTATTTCGGTCAAAGGCTGGAATATCATGTTTTACCATATCGATATCGTAATAAGCTATTGGTAAATAGCTATCTGCAAGCGTTTTACTTACGGTTTGCCACGAGATATCAGCAAGAAGATTAACTACAAAACCCAATTTCGGAATATGTGTAGTTGCACTAAATTTGCTCATTAAATTCCAATTATAATATTCATTGGCTGGGTAAATTCCAAACCAGGCTACTTTTCCTAAATCGATATTTGCCTGACTAGTTGGTATTACCCTCTGAGCCGAATTATGATATAGACTATAATTAAAAGAAGTATTTAAACTAAAGCTGGTTTGGATTGCCTCAATTTTTTTAAATGATAAGGACCATTCTAAACCATAGTTTTTAGAATCTAAATCGTTACCAACAGTATTAATACCAACATACCGCCTACTGTAAGAGCTATTTGGAGTTACAATAGGCCTGGCTCCTTGTACATAGGTATAATCGTATTCAGGAAGTACATATGTTTTATAAACTGTATTATCGCTAAAACCGTTAAAATCGTGTTTATAATAACCAAATAAAGAGGTGCTGAAAAGTGGTTTGGTCATTTTAAAGCCTAACTCGAACTGATTAGATTGACTCGATTTCAGGTTACTGTTATCAGCAACAATGCGGTCTGTATAAACAAGAAGGATACTTTCATTTACATATCCGGTGTATTTATTAAGGAGAATCAAATCAATGTAAGTTGGCGCCGGGTAACGATGGGCAAGGGTAGGACCTTTGGTTGAGATTCCATAAGCAGTGTTAACCTCAATATCATTACTTAGCTTGTAATTCGCACTTAATCTTGGTTGGATATTTCCCTGCTGATTTTGTACATCATACCTCAGTCCCAGATTGAAATTTAGATCCTTTTTGAAGAATTTAAATTTGAAATTATCTTGTAAATAGGCACCATAATTAATAATATCAGGTAAGCTCTCAAAATCGTATGGCCTATCATTTTGATAAGCTGTATTTGCCCACCTCGGTTTTGATGGATCTACAATTACTCCCATTCCTGCATTTCGTGAATAGTAAGCATTACCACCTATAGTAATTTGATGTAGTAACTTTCCGGTATAGATTTCATTTGATAATCCAATGTTCCCATTAAAATTTAGCGGTTTACCTGCTATGTTTTCTACAGATAAATAGTTTCCTGGGATAAAATAGCCTTCATAAATTTCTCCAGAGGTATCCTTATCGGTTATCCCTTTAGTAGCGCCATTTAAATATCTTTGGTTGTAAGTTTCTTGATAACCCGAGCTATATCCTAAACTCATGTTTAGAGATTTAACAACATTATTGTTGATGTTAAGAGAGGTTCGATTGCTTACGCTTAAATTTCTAGACTTTGAATAGGTTCTAATTTCAAATCCATCATCAGGATCAATTTTTACATTATCAATTTTATAACTATAATCAATAGATAATGTGTTTTTTAATCCTTTAAGTAAGTAACTTGTCCACATTATGTTACCGCTTAAGCGATCGTATACTTTGGTTTTATCGCTTGGATTTTCATTTGAATTAAGATAATTGGCGCTGAAATTTAGTGCACCCCATCTCTTATTGAGTTTATAGCCTTTAGAAAGAGAGAAGTTAGTTGAACCACCATTAATTCGCGCACTGAATTGATAAGGCGTTTTTCCTGCCTGCCTGTTTATGATTATAGCGCCATCAGTTAAATCTCCGTATTTAGCAGGTGTAACTCCTTGTATTACCTCTACGCTTTCAATGTTATCAACGGGGATGTCTCTTAAATCTAAGCCGCCAAATGGGGTGTCAAAGCTGCCATATGGTACACTATTAATTGTAGAGCCAACACCCCATTTACTTACATTTTTATTTTGCATGTTGGCATTGTTCGATTGCTGAATATCATCTATAATAATAGCAACACCCAATGAATTGCTCAACGATTGTATTCCGGTGGCCTCACTGCGTAAGGTAATCGTTTGTGGGTTCTGTAAATCCGGAGCAACTAATTTTTTGCCGGGTAAATTGTTTAATACGTCGGCTAAACTAAATGCTTGAGTCTGTTCAAGTGCCTGCCTGTCAAAAACAATAGATGAGTTGGAGTTTTGGGTTTTTCTTACTTGGTTTACCTCCACATCTTTAAGTGTAAGGCTTAAATCCTGCATTCTAAAAATTAAAGAAGAGGCCGCACTTGCGAAAGGAAGTTTAGCTTCGATGGCTTTTTTACCAACATAATTTATTTTAAATTCGAAATCGGTTAACTGAGTTTTTGATGGAATGGAAAAGCTGAAATTGCCCAACGTATCAGTATAGGTATATCTTTGGATATTGGTAAGATTAACAATAGCGAATGGTATTGGTTGATTTTTTTCGTCAACGACCTTACCCTTTAAAACAACATTTTGTGCTAATGCAACTGATGCATACCCGCAGATAATCAACACAATAAAAACTTTTAAAAACTTTCTCAAACCCTGTAATCTTAATTAGACTAATTCTAATGATTCTGCAAAGATGGGTTTTTGCCGGTTTTTAACAAAATTATTTAGATTAATTCTAGATAATTTAACATTTGTAGCCTAATTCTTACAATTGTGCGCTGTTTTAGTTGAATCAAAATAACGTCATGGTGACAAAAGAAAACACTTTTGTTTAGGTTGTAATGGTTTAAAAGGATAACTTTGCGGCTTCAAACCCACACAATGAGTGATCAGATAAAACACGAATGCGGAATCGCTTTTATTCGCCTGTTAAAACCACTTTCTTACTACCAGCAAAAGTACGGTACAGCACTTTACGGCCTTAACAAATTATACCTTTTAATGGAAAAACAGCATAACCGGGGCCAGGATGGCGCGGGTATTGCCACCATTAAGCTGGATATGAAACCGGGCAGTAGGTACATTAGCCGATACCGGAGCATGGCATCTAATGCGGTAGCAGATATCTTCGAATATGTACAGAACAAATTTGTCGATATCCAGGAAAACACGCCTGAATTAATGCAGGATACAGAATGGCTCAAAAACAACGTAAGCTTTATCGGCGAGGTGTTAATGGGCCATTTGCGTTATGGTACGCATGGTAAAAACAGCATCGAAAATTGCCACCCTTTTTTAAGGCAAAACAACTGGATGACACGTAACCTGGTAATTGCGGGTAACTTCAACATGACGAATGTAGATGAGTTATTGGAGCAATTGTACGAGTTAGGTCAACATCCAAAAGAAAAAGCAGATACTGTAACGGTATTAGAAAAAATCGGTCACTTTTTAGATGATGAAAACCAGGAGCTTTTCGATCAGTATAAAAAAGAAGGGCATGATAACGTTGCGATTACGCACAAAATATCAGATAACTTAGATATTGCGAACATTCTTCGCCGCTCAGCCAAAACATGGGATGGAGGTTATTCGATCTGTGGTATGGTGGGTAATGGCGATTCGTTCATTATGCGCGATCCGGCAGGTATCCGTCCGGCGTATTACTATTACGATGATGAGATTGTTGTAGCGGCATCGGAAAGGCCAGCTTTACAAACCGCATTTAATATCCAATTTAAAGATGTTAAAGAGATCGATCCCGGGCATGCTTTAATTATTAAGAAAAACGGCGAGGTAAGCATGGAGCAGTTCCGCGAGCCTACCGAAAGATTATCGTGCTCGTTCGAACGCATTTATTTCTCAAAAGGAAGTGATGTTGAAATTTACCGTGAGCGTAAACAGCTTGGTCGCTTATTAAGCGATAAAATCCTTCAGGCTGTTAATTACGATTTAAAAAATACCGTATTCTCATTTATTCCAAATACGGCAGAAGTAGCCTTTTTTGGAATGGTTGACGGTGTTCAGCAATATGTACGCAGGCACCAGAAAGATATACTTTTACATAAAAAAGAAACATTAACCGATCAGCAGCTTGAAGACCTGTTATCTTTAGCGCCCCGGGTAGAAAAGCTGGCGGTTAAGGATGTAAAACTGAGAACTTTTATTACCCAGGACGCAGACCGTAGCGAAATGGTAGCACACGTTTACGATACTACCTATGGTATTATCAATAACCACCAGGATACTTTAGTCGCACTTGATGATTCGATTGTGCGTGGTACTACCTTAAAACAGAGTATCATTAAAATTGTTGACCGTTTACACCCTAAGAAAATCATTATTGTTTCTTCTGCACCTCAGATCCGCTACCCTGATTGTTATGGTATCGATATGAGCAGAATGGGGCAGTTCGTTGCTTTCGATGCGGCTATTCAACTGTTAACGGAGCGTGGTATGTGGCAGGTGATAGAAGATGTTTACACGAAATGTAAAGCCTCATTACTTTTACCTAAAGAGGAAATTGTAAATCACGTTAAGGAAATTTATAAACCGTTTACGCCAGAAGAAATTTCGGCTAAAATTGCACAGATTATTACGCCAAAAGGTACTGTTGCTGAGGTTGAAGTAATTTATCAAAGTTTAGAGAACCTGCACGAAGCTTGTCCGAAAAACAAAGGTGACTGGTATTTCTCCGGAAATTATCCAACCCCGGGTGGAAACAAAGTGGTAAATAAAGCTTTTGTTAACTGGAAAGAAGGGAATAACCAAAGGGCTTATTAAGCCCCTAAATCCCCTAAAGAGAATGAATAACAAATAGCCCATAGTAATATGGGCTATTTTTTTTGCACTTATTACTGCTGATAAAACTGGATAAGAGTCCTTCGACTCCCCATTGACAGATTCCAAAAGAAAGGTCGTCATTGCGAGAAGGAACGACGAAGCAATCTTTCATGCTGGTGATCCTTGCCATAAAGATTGCTTCCCCGAATAGTCGGGACAGGCTGTCGGCTGAAAAAGCCTTCTCGCAATGACGATACTTCCAGGAGATTTATGGTGTTGCTACTGCTTTTTCCTACCTAAACCTGACATTCGCGTAAAGCCCGGAGCGAGGAACGAGTGAGGACTTGAAGCATTGGCAGGACTAACGATAATA
>NZ_JBWKXA010000010.1:32541-90791 GCF_059422505.1 Pedobacter sp. GW821-FHT01D05
AGGTAATTTATTTTAGGATCTGTTTTAATGTTGCTCCTGATATTGGAGAAAAGAAATTGATGATTTTAGCGGTTCGTGAGGACACGAACCACGGCAATTTTACCGCTGTCTTCGCCAATCTAAACCTGACATTCGCGTAAAGCCCGGAGCGAGGAACGAGTGAGGACTTGAAGCATTGGCAGGACTAACGATAATAGTAGCACTGTACCTGCTTTTCAAAACTTTTAACCACCAAAACACAATTAATTACCTTCGTGAAGGTTCGATTGTTTACCAAAGTGGCGCAGCGGAAAACTACGCAGTAAACCGAGCCTTTAGCAAGCTCACCGCAGGTAATTTATTTTAGGATCTGTTTTAATGTTGCTCCTGATATTGGAGAAAAGAAATTGATGATTTTAGCGGTTCGTGAGGACACGAACCACGGCGGCGGGGATTATTTATATCTCGTGTCTGCCCTTCGACTCCGCTCAGGGTGACAAAAACATGAGGAAATCCGTGTGTTCTGTGTCTCCGTGGCTAACAATAAAACGTGTATACGGCGATTTGTTTATAATCTTTGGTAAAACCTATGCGTAAAACTTAATGTAAGTTTTAACGATGAGCCAAATGGCAAAAAAGATGATGACCACACCTGCGATTTTATTGAGTTTCTTCAGTGCATCTTCTTTTATTTTATAACGGAGTTTACTCGAATAGAAACTCTTTGCACCATCTATGCTCAATTGGGTGGCCATGGCGATAAAAAAGCAGACGAGTTTTTCGTTCAGCATGTTGTTCAATTTAACCGAGATGATCCCACTTACAATAATCCAGAACATTAAGGTAGAGGGGGTGAGGATGCACATTAAAAATCCTTTTATCACATAACCCCGCTTACTTACTTTTTGAAGCGTTGAACTATTATAGTGCACGGTTATTTTAGAAACCAGGTAATATATACCTACGGCTAACAAAAATAGGCCCCCAATGGTGCCTACATATTTATCAAATTCTGCTTTATAATCGAAAAACTGGCTCCCAAAAAGGACTAATCCAATTAAGATCACATCACTAATAATTACGCCAACAGCTAAAGAAAACCCAGCTTTGAAGCCCCTCTCTATGCTGGTTTTGATCATTGCAAAAAATACCGGCCCTGTTAAAAACGACGAAATAATCCCTGCTCCTATACCTAGTAATATGGCTTCAAACATGCATTGTATTGTTTATAATATGCGAATATGCAATTTTATACCTAAACATATAACATTTATTTTTGTTGCATAGGTTGCATAAAATTTACTGGTTTTCATTTTTTTTTATTTATGTTTAGAGCCACTAAAACTAAATTTAAAAAATGAGTTCAGAACAAACACAAACCAAATGGGGGCAATTTATTCCTTTGGTTACGGTATTCTTTTTTTGGGGCTTTGTAGCCGCCAGTAATGACATTTTAATACCGGTATTTAAAAAAGCTTTTGATTTATCGCAAGCCGAAAGTCAATTGGTTTCATTGGCATTTTATATTGCTTATACAGTGGGTGCTTTAATTTATAACGGTATTTCTGTTATAATAGGACAAGATATTGTAAACAAACTGGGTTATAAAAATTCGCTTGCGCTTGGCCTGGTTATTTCGGCACTTGGAACCTTATTGTTTTATCCAGCTGCAAACCTCCACTCGTTCCCTTTAATGCTTTCGGGTTTGTTTATCGTAGCCTTGGGTTTTTCATTACAACAAACAGTGGCGAATCCATTGGCAATTGCATTAGGTCCGATTACAACCGGCTCGCAACGTTTAACGTTGGCTGGCGGTATCAATAACTTTGGTACTACTATCGGCCCGCTAATTGTGAGTTTTGCTATTTTCGGTTCTGCAGCAAATGCATCAACCAATATCAGTGTAGAAAGTGTTAAAATTCCATATTTAATTTTGGGCGTTGCTTTTATTGCCGTTGCTATTTTCTTGAAAATGTCGTCGTTGCCTGATCGACCTGCTTTGGTGGAAGCCTCAGTTGATGATACTAAATCGATTAAGGGATCTGCTTTGCAATATCCACAATTGGTTTTAGGGATGATTGCTATTTTTGTTTACGTAGGTGTTGAGGTTTCTACCGCAAGTAACCTGCCTGCTTACATGGAGAAAGATTTAGGCTTTGCTATTAAAGATATTGCCCCTTATATTTCATTGTATTGGGCAAGTATGATGATTGGACGTTGGACAGGTGCTGTTGAAGCTTTTACTGATAATATCAGCACACAAAAAGTATTACGTTTTATTGCACCATATTTAGCTTTTGGTATTTTCTTAGCCGTAAACGCTATAGCAAAACATGATCTTGCTCCATTTTATGTATACGGTTTAATTATATTGGTATTAATTGCTGCTGATATGGCGAGTAAAGGTAATCCAGCCAGAATGTTATTGATTTTTTCGGCAATTGGTATTACTGCACTATTAATCGGAATGTTTACTAAAGGAATGGTAAGTGTTTATGCCATTACCAGTGTAGGCTTATTCTGTAGCACTTTATGGCCTTGTATTTTTACCCTGGCAGTAAGCGGTTTAGGTAAACACACCAGTCAGGGAAGTAGCTTCTTAATTATGATGATTATGGGCGGTGGTATTATTAGCTGGGCACAAGGTGCAGTATCAGAATTTACAGGTATTCAATACAGCTATGTTGTAGGAATTATCTGTTTTGCCTACCTGGCATTTTATGCCTGGAGAGTAAGTGGAATTTTAAGATCGCAGGGAATTTCTTTCGATAAGAAACTTTCTGGCGGACATTAATTTTTAATAAAGTAATTTTGCAGCCACAGAGATTTATTTCTTTGTGGCTTTTTTAATTTTTATAATGGCAGATAAACCAAGCTTCGATTCGATATTTATGAACCTTGCCACCGATTTGGCAGCCCGTTCGCATTGCGTACGTGCCCATGTAGGGGCAGTTTTAACAAAGGATACCCGTATTATTTCTATCGGTTATAATGGTCCACCGGCTGGTACGCACAATTGCGACGAGGAATGGCCAGAGCATGGCTGTGCACGCGATAGTAAGGGGAGTTGTTCTTTGGCCTTACACGCTGAAGAAAATGCGATTCTGTACGCTTCTAAAAACGGATCGAAGATAGAAGGCTGTACTTTATATACCACCTTGTCGCCTTGTATTGCCTGTGCCCGGTTAATTTTATCATCAGGAATTAAATTGGTTTATTATTCTAAATCGTATGCGGCTTACAAAGGTTTGCCCAGCGATGAAGGAGTAGACTTTTTACGGAAATTTGGGGTTGAGGTGATTTTGATGGAATCGTAGAGGTTTAGTGGTTCATTTGTCATTAGTTCATTGGTGACTGCAAGTTGTACATCAGCTCATTAAAGTTTATATCTAAAACATAACTTAGTTTCATCTTGACAACTTGACAAGTTTTGTTTATATTTGATTATAAATATTTAACTATGAAAACAATGTCAGTTGGAGAATTTAAAGCTCACTTTTCTGAAGTGCTTGAAGATGTTAAAGCAGGTATTGGTATTGCCGTAACTTATGGAAGAAAAAAAGAGATTATTGGCTATTTTCTTCCAGAATCAGGTAAAAGTAAAACTAAAAGAAAATTAGGTCCTTTGGAAGGTAAGGCTAAAGTGATTTTTAACGACGATTTTGCAATGACAGACGAAGAGCTACTAGGGCTATGATTTACTTGTTGGATACACATGTGTTTTTGTGGACGATAATTGATCCGAAAAGGCTTTCAGAAAAGGCAATTTCTATAATTGAAAATAACGAAAATACAATTTTTATAAGTGCCATTAGTCTTTGGGAAATATCACTTAAATATGCACTGGGTAAACTCAATCTCATCGGTTTAGAACCTAATGAATTGATGAGGCAAGCAAAAGATTTGGGTTTTGACTTAATGCCAGTTTCGCCAGAATCAGCAGCAAGTCATTATAAGTTAAATGCCACTTGGCATAGAGACCCTTTTGATAGGATGTTAATATGGCAAGCTATTCAAAAAGATATAACCTTAATTAGCAAAGATGAAAATATCAGTAAATACCAATCTGCAGGATTAAAGGTTGTTTGGTGATTATTGTTTATTGGTATTAATTCATCGCTGACTGCAAGTTGTATACTGATTAATCGGTTAATTGTTTAAATCGGTTAATCGCCACCAAACGCCTCGCGCTAAACGCTTATCGCCATGCCCTCTGCTCAAAACTCTCCGCACACTACTAAAAATCTCAAATCTGCGACCTCAAATCTCATATCTAATTGGTACCTTTGCGGATGCAAGAAAAAATCATTATCGTCGATTTTGGTTCGCAATTTACACAACTCATCGCTCGTAGGGTTCGCGAACTAAATATTTACTGTGAAATATATCCATATAATAATCTTCCTGAGGTTACGCCTGATGTAAAAGGAGTTATATTTTCGGGTAGTCCTTACTCTGTTCGCCAGGAAGATGCACCTCAGATCGATTTATCGAAATACCATTTAAAATATCCATTATTGGCTGTTTGTTATGGTGCACAATATATTGCCCAACATTCGGGTGGTGCAGTTCAGCCATCTTCAACACGCGAATATGGCCGCGCTAATTTGAATTTTGTAAACCAGGAGAATAAATTATTTAAAGGGATCAACATCGACTCGCAAGTTTGGATGAGCCATGGCGATACCATTACCGATATTCCTGAAAACTTTGAGTTGATTGCCAGTACCGATAGCGTAAAAGTAGCAGCTTACCATATTAAAGATTCAGATACTTATGCCATTCAGTTTCACCCTGAGGTAACACACAGTGTTGATGGAAAAATCCTTTTAGAAAACTTCTTGGTTGATATTTGCGGATGCAGCCAGGACTGGACTTCTGCTGCTTTTGTTGAAACTACCATTGCCGATATTAAAGCTACTGTAGGTAACGATAAAGTTGTTTTGGCACTTTCAGGTGGTGTTGATAGTAGTGTTGCTGCGGTACTTTTGCATAAAGCCATCGGCACAAACCTACACTGTATATTTGTTGATAACGGTTTATTGCGTAAAAATGAATATGAAAGTGTTTTAGAGCAATACAAAGATTTCGGACTAAACATTAAAGGCGTTGATGCTAAAGACAAATTCTTGGGCCAGTTGGCTGGAGTAGAAGATCCCGAAACAAAACGTAAAATAATTGGCCGTGTATTCATCGAAGTTTTCGACGAAGAATCTCACCTGATCCAGGATGTAAAGTGGTTGGCCCAAGGCACAATTTACCCTGATATCATTGAATCAGTTTCGGTTAAAGGGCCGTCGGCAACCATTAAATCGCATCATAATGTAGGCGGTTTGCCAGATTTTATGAAACTTAAAGTTGTAGAACCACTTAAAACTTTATTCAAAGATGAAGTAAGAAGAGTAGGTACCACTTTAGGGTTAGAATCGTTTATTTTAGGCCGTCACCCATTTCCGGGCCCAGGCTTAGGCATCCGCATTATCGGAGAAGTTACTCCAGAAAAAGTAGCCATTTTACAAGATGCCGATAAAATTTATATCGACAATTTAAAAGAAGCAGGCCTTTACGATAAAGTATGGCAGGCAGGTGCTATTTTCTTACCTGTAAGATCTGTAGGGGTAATGGGCGATGAGCGTACTTACGAAAATGTAATTGCATTAAGAGCAGTTGAATCACTTGATGGGATGACTGCAGATTGGTGCCATTTACCTTACCCGGTATTGGCTAAAATCTCAAACGAAATTATCAATAAAGTTAAAGGGATCAATAGAGTGGTATACGATATCAGCTCTAAACCACCTGCAACTATCGAGTGGGAATAATTCAGTTATAAGTTTTCAGTTTGGAGTTTTTAGTCCAAACTGCATAAAATAAATGTTATGCTAGCAAGGTGGAATAAACTTTGCTAGCATATTTTGTTAAAAATGATAGGTATGAATTTTAAGAGGGTTTATTGGTTGGTGGTTTTGTTTACAGTAGTTTTGGGTGCTTGTTCGCCTAAAATCAAGACACCCAAGCCCGAAACGGGTAAACCGGTTGAAAAAGAAAAGCCAGAAGAGAAAAAGCCTATCAAAAAGTTTTCTCAGGCAAGTGTTTCCTTGCTTGTTCCCTTTAAACTTAATGAGCTGAATTTAAAAACAGCCACAAAGGCCGATATTGAGAAATATGCCATGCCGATCGATTTTTATCAGGGCTTTAAATTGGGATTGGATTCTGCCGCTGCCCAGGGTTTAAATTTTAAACTCAATGTTTTTGATACACAGGATGATAATGCACATATATCTGTCTTGTACAAAAATGAACGTTTTAAACAAAGCAATTTAATTATTGGCCCTGTTTTTCCAGATGGATTAAAGTTCATCTCCAATTATGCCAAAGAAAATAATGCAATCATTGTATCTCCTTTGGCCGCTTCCGAACCTGCTGAATTTAATAATCCAAATCTCGTGTCTATTGTAAATAATATTGCTTTACACGGGAAAAAGATAGCCACATACATTGCTAAAAGCTATAATCCTGCCAATACGATAGTGGTATTAATTAACCCTAAGAAAACAGAAGACGAGCAATTTGCAGCACCGATCAGGAACTATTTTCAAACCAATACTAAGTTTGTGCTACAGGAGTATGCTTCGGCCTATGCTTTTGAAACAAAAATGATCAAAGGCAAAGAATATGCCGTGGTGCTTACCTCATCCGACCGGACTTTTGTATTGCCAACAGTAGAAAAACTGTATAAATTAAAGCATCTACCTACAGGTGGTTATAGTATTAATCTATTTGGTCATCCTAATTGGGTAAAACAGAATTATCCTACCGATAAATTACAAGATTTAAATACCATTATCAGTTCTTCTTATAAAATAGACTACAAAAGCAGCGCAGTTGTTGCCTTTATTAAAAAATACCGCTACAGGTATGGATTTGAGCCTGGAGAATACGCTTTTAAGGGCTTTGATGTTGGCTACTACTTTGGTAAACTGTTATCTGCTTACGGCGAAGATTATAGAGTGTATTTAGTAAAAGATAAATATAAAGGCCTCCATAATAACTTTTCATTTATCCATGATGAAAAATTAGGCTATATTAACACCAGTTTAATGCTACTGAAGTTTAAAAACTTTGCGTTAAACATAGTTGAGTAATTCCATAATTTTTTCTTCCATTTTATTATTGCATGAGAGCAGATCATCAGTTAAGAGCCTTTGAACAGATTTTGAGTAATTATGATGGAAGTTTGCCCTTGCATCGTTTTCTGCCCACCTATTTTAAGCAGCATAAGCAAATGGGGTCATCCGATAGGAGATGGGCTACACGTCATATTTACAGCTTTTTTAGATTAGGTAAGGCCTTATCTACACTTCCACAGGAAGAACGTTTGAGCATTGCCGATTTCTTGTGCCACGATACGCTTAGCCTAATTGTAGAGAAAAATCTGCCGGAATTAAAGGAAAGTATTACACTGCCGCTGGAAGAAAAAATATCCATCATTAAAACCAGGTATCCGGATTTTGATTTGCAGGAGGTATATCCGTTTCACGCAAATCTATCTGATGGATTAGATCGGGAAGCATTTTGCACCTCATTCTTCAAACAGCCGGATCTGTTTATCAGGGTGGCAGCAGAAGAATCTGCAGCTATTATTGCAAAATTAGCAGATGAAAACATTGCGGTTAAAGCGATTTCTGAAACTGCTCTGGCTTTGCCTAACGGAACTAAGCTCGAAACCGTTTTAAGAGAAGGCGGTTATCAGGTTCAGGATTTATCTTCTCAGCATACAGGCAATTATTTTAAACCGAACAAATGGGATAAATGGTGGGATTGCTGTGCAGCTTCTGGTGGGAAAACACTTCTGTTACATAGTTTGGAGCCTGTGATCGAGCTATTGGTTTCTGATCTGAGAGAAAGTGTACTCTTAAATTTAGATGAACGTTTCCGCTTAGCCGGGATCAAAAAGTACCATAAAAAGGAACTGGATCTTTTACAGAATAACGATCAGGTGTTGCACCATTATCAGTTTGATGGGATCATTTTAGATGCGCCCTGCACAGGTTCCGGAACATGGGGTAGAACACCTGAAATGCTTACATTTTTCGAGGAACGGAAAATCAGTCAATTTGCCAGTATACAGAAGGGAATTGTCCAAAATATTGTAAAATATTTAAAGCCGGGTAAGCCCTTGATTTACATTACCTGCTCTGCCTTTGCCGAAGAAAACGAAGCCATTGTTCAGCATATGGTTGATACTTTTCCATTAGAACTGGAAAAGATGGAGTTGATAAAAGGCTATGAAAACAATGCCGATACGATGTTTGTGGCGAGGTTGATTAAGCGCCAGGATTAGAAGATTTTGGGATTTCAGGATCGGGGTGTTTAAACTAAGTTCTATTAATTTTTCTTCGAAATACCGTCATTTCGAGCGAACCCGATAGCGATCGGGTGCAACGCAGTCGAGAACCCGAAGGCTCAGCGAAGCTAGATCTAACTCGATAGATCTCTCCATTTCGCTGCGCTTCAGTCGAGATGACGACCCACTCTACGTATGTTCAAACCAGGATCTGAAATTCTTTTTGAAGTATTTTACCGCTTCGATTAAAACGGCTATTGCTCCAATAATTAGGGTATATTCTTCAAAGCTGTTCATGATGTAAGCTTTATGTTTAGATGAATATACGGAATTATTGTTACAGATTGATTGGAGGATTGTCATTTAATAATGTGATCGTCATTTTGACCGTAGTGTTCCAAAGGAACTCTTTCGGAGGAGAAATCTTCAAACTTAAAGATTTCTCCATTTCGCTACCAATGAAGAATTGGTAGGCTTCAGTCGAAATGACGATCTGGCTGGACCTGCTAAAGCCCCGTATTATTTCTGAACAATTTAATGGCAATAGCCAATAAAATTACCCCAAAGGCTTTACGTAGGATGTTCAAGCCCGATTTTCCGAAAAGTTTTTCCAGTCTGTTGGTATTTTTCAATACAAAGTAAACAAACAACATATTGAGTATAATGCCCACTAAAATATTCTGGGTATGGTATTCTGTTTTAAGCGAAAGTAGGGTCGTCATTGTTCCAGCTCCGGCAATTAAAGGGAAGGCCAATGGAACGATGGAGACTGTTTCTGGCGCTTCTTCTTTAAAAATCGTTAATCCCAGTACCATTTCCATGGCGATAAAAAAGATCACGAAAGAACCGGCAATGGCAAAAGATTCTACATCTAATCCAATTACTTTCAATAAGGATTCTCCAACAAATAAAAAGAGGATCATTAATCCGGTAGCCACAAGCGATGCTTTTTCTGATTCGATATGACCAGCTTTTCTACGCAGTTCGATCACAACGGGAATGGCCCCCAAAATATCGATAATAGCAAAGAGCACCATCGTTGTCGATAGGATCTGGCTTAAGTTGAACGTCATAAAATCGAATTTCATAGCAGCGCAATTTTAAGCAAAGGTAGCGGAATTTGTATCAATTCCTCCATTGTACTGTTATTTATTAGAAATAGAACTGTGTTCTTAAAGTAAGCACATTGTCTTTTCTGTCAGCTGTATAGCCCTGAATTTGGGTCGATTCGTTTTTAATGATATCATAATAAAGCACCGCTTTAAAATGTGGATTAAAGTGGTGTAAAAAACCAAAGCCAAAAGTATCAAAACGAACATCCGCTGGCGAAAGTCCCTGGGCGCTGGAAATATCAAGCCCTTTTACCTTCGAATTTGGATCATACCAATCGTATTTTAAGATAATTTGATTGTCGGTACTATTTAAGGTTTGTATAAAAGTAAGATAAGCACCATTAAAGGTTCTGGTGTAATAGGGTAAGGCTATCGATTTGCTATCAACAGGGTAGGAGCCAGGTGTGGTTGATGTTGTTGAAGTAGCTGTTTGCAAACCTGATACCACTTCGGCCCTTAATTCAGATTTCCAGCTCTTGGTTTTTGTGGCCAATTGAATATCTGCACCATAATATCTCCGTGGAGCAACCTTATTAATGGTTGAAGCGGATGAGTCCTTAACCATTCTCCATTGATCGTTGCTTCTATCCATTTTATAGCTTACGGGCAACCGATGATTTAAACCGCCTTGTAACGTACTGATACCGCCCGCAATGGTAAAGTTTTTAAAAGCATAGGTTTTGTGGCTTAATCTGAAGATAAAATCCTTGCTGTTGTCAAATTCTCCGCTACCAGCTAAGCCCTGTCCGTTGTAAATACCAAAATCGAATACAAAATTTTTCAATCGGGCATCTTTCCAGCGCGGGTTTAAGGTAAAGGTAACCCCCAGATCACGTTCTGTTTTCATTAAAATCTGCGACATTCGGCCACGCTCAGGCGCTTCCCTTACTGAAGAAGATAATTGTAGCTCATTCCCAAACGGACGACCAGAAAGGCCTAAAGTAACCGCCAATATTTTCCATTTATTTTCGTAGTAACGGCCCCAAAAATCCCTTATCGCTACACCCTGTTCTGTACCATCAAACTGAAGTACAAAATAGGTAGAAGGACTGCCATCGTCCGTTAGCATCATATAATCTGCTCTTAAACGCCCTCTTCTTAACCTAAACCTATTGTTTGTAAACTCACCAAAGTTTCCGCCCTGGTATTCTGCCTGAGCGCCATTTGCCTGTGCTACCTGGAATTGAGGCTGCAGGTATCCGCTAAACGATAATGAACCATATTTCTTAGAAATAATGAGCAAATGATTTACCGTGGTAGAATCCATTACATCGTTAATCGTTCTCTGTGCATATCCTGCAGCGGAAATGAATAGCAAAGCAACAGTAAAGTATAAATAAACGATCTTAAATTTGGCAAAATAGCGGTACATGTTATCGATTTTTTGCAAAGGTAGTTTTATTAACAATTATTTAACATAAAAAAAGCCCCGACTTTTCGGTCGGGGCTTCAATTTTTTGAAAATATAACTTATTTAGCGTCTTTCAAATGAGAATTCTTTCTACTGTATCCAAAGTAAATGATAAATCCTAAAGCTAACCAGCCAAATAATCTTAACCAGTTTGTCCAGCCTAAACCAAGGATCATTAAACCACAGGCAACAACACCCAAAATTGGAATTAAAGGTACCCAAGGTGTTCTAAACTGACGAGGAAGATCCGGATCTGTTTTTCTTAAGATGATTACTGCAACACAAACCAGCATAAATGCAAATAATGTACCGATACTGGTCATATCACCCACTACATCACCTGGAATAAATGCAGCGAATAAACCTACAATTACCAAGATCACTAAGTTTGCTTTATAAGGTGTTTTAAATTTAGGGTGTAAATCGCTGAACATTTTAGGTAATAAACCATCTTTACTCATCGAATAAAATACACGGCTTTGGCCCAATAACATCACCAGGATTACAGAAGAGAAACCGGCTAAAATTGCTACGGTTACTAATTTAGATAACCACGAGTATCCAGTCATATATTCGCTAATTGCAGCTACCACAGATGCTTCACCACCTTTAGTTCTGAAAAACTCAACTGGTGCGATCCCTGTTAAAACGTGTGCGAACAATATGTATAAAACAGTACAAACTGCTAATGATCCTAAAATACCAATTGGCATTGCTGTTTTAGGATTTTTAGTTTCCTGAGCGGCAGTACTTACCGCATCAAAACCGATAAAGGCAAAGAACACTGTTCCGGCAGCGCCAATAACGCCCCAGAAACCGCCAAAACTATGGCTAATACCTGCATGATCTACATAAGTTGTAGCAGCCGGAATGTATGGGTGGTGGTTAGATTCGTTTATAAAACCCCAACCTAAAACAATAATTAAGATCACAATACCCACTTTGGTAATTACGATTAAACCGTTTACAAAAGCAGATTCTGAAGTTCCTTTAATTAAAAGTAAACTTAACAAGCCTACTATAAACAAGGCAGGAAGATTCATAATTCCATTTACGGTACCATCTGGATGCGATTGGAAAGGTGAGTGGCACCACTCATAGGGTATGGGGGAAGTATGCAGTACTTCTACCAATAGTTTATTCAGATATTCACTCCAGGCTATACCTACAGTAGCGGCACCTACAGCGTATTCTAAAACTAAATCCCATCCAATAACCCAAGCCATTAGTTCGCCCATCGTGGCATAGGTATAAGTATACGCACTACCGGAAATTGGAATAGAAGAAGAGAGCTCGGCATAACATAAGCCTGCCAAAGCACAGCCTATTGCAGCTATTATAAAACCGATTGTAACTGATGGTCCAGCATTTTGAGCGGCTGCAGCAGCAGTACGAACAAATAGCCCGGCACCAATAATAGCCCCTACACCTAATGCAACTAATGCACCTGCACTAAGTGTGCGCTTTAAGCCTTTGCCTGAATCACCTGCTTCTTCAAGCAATAGATGCATTGGCTTTTTAGTAAATAAACCCATATTATAGTTTTTGTTTAGATTAATTCAGCCCCAAACGTAATTAAAAATTACGGAAATGTAAAAGGGATTTTGGTTAAAAATCCCTTTAGCTATTATTTTATCAATGTTTTTACAACTAACGCCTTAAAGTGTCGGTGGCATTTGTTAAAGTGTCGGTAATTGTATGTCCTAAACTATCGGTTTTTTGCTCAATTCTGATTTCTTTTCGAACTTCTTGCTTATGTTCGCCGGCAATTGCCTTAACTGCGATGTATGGAGCAATAACGAGTGAAACAATAGACATTAATTTGATTAAAATGTTCATTGAAGGGCCCGAAGTATCTTTAAAAGGATCGCCTACCGTATCTCCGGTTACCGAAGCCTTATGTGGTTCTGATTTTTTGTAGTGCATTTCGCCATTAATCATTACGCCTTGTTCAAAAGATTTTTTGGCATTATCCCAAGCGCCACCTGCGTTGCTTTGGAAAATCCCCATTAATACACCGGTAACGGTTACACCGGCCAATAATCCACCTAAAACTTCAGGACCAAAAGTAAAACCAATAATTATCGGCGTGATTAAAGCAATAGCGCCGGGCATCATCATCTCGCGGATGGATGCTTTGGTTGAAATGGCTACACATTTTTCGTACTCTGGTTTGGCTTTATACTCCATAATGCCAGGGATTTCCCTAAACTGGCGACGAACTTCCTGAACCATATCCATTGCCGCTTTACCCACCGCCTGGATGCAAAGGGCTGAGAAAATGAAAGGAATCATCCCGCCAACAAATAATCCTGCTAATACTGGCGCTTTATATATATCTATTGCCGTAATACCTGCAATGCCTACAAAAGCTGCAAATAATGCTAAAGAGGTTAAGGCTGCAGATGCAATGGCAAATCCTTTACCGGTAGCGGCAGTGGTATTTCCAACAGCGTCTAAATTATCGGTACGTTCGCGTACTTCTGGAGGTAACTGGCTCATTTCGGCAATACCGCCCGCATTATCTGCAATTGGTCCGAAAGCATCAATGGCCAATTGCATAGCTGTAGTGGCCATCATACCTGCTGCCGCAATGGCTACACCATATAAGCCCGCAAAGTGGTACGATAACATAATCCCGCCTGCTAAAACCAAAATTGGAATAACAGTCGATTTCATTCCGACAGCTAAACCTGCAATAATATTGGTGGCATGTCCGGTTGATGATTGTTGGATAATAGAATTTACAGGACCTTTGCCCATTGCGGTAAAATATTCGGTAACAATACTCATAATGGTACCTACTACTAAACCAACAATAATGGCATAAAACACATTAATACTAGAGAATTCATACCCACGTAAGTTTAATGTTTCTGGCAGCATCCATTTTACAATAAAGAACGAAGCTACTGCCGTTATTAAAATTGACGACCAGTTGCCTAAGTTCAGCGCATTCTGCACATTTGATTTATCATCTTTAATGGTCACGAACCAGGTACCTATAATAGAGAATAAAATTCCCAGCCCGCAAATTACCATTGGCAAAAGGATGGGAGACATGCCGCCAAATTTATCTGTTACGGTAATTTCTTGTCCTAAAACCATGGTGGCCAATATCGTTGCCACGTATGAGCCAAATAAATCGGCACCCATACCTGCAACATCACCCACGTTATCGCCTACATTATCGGCAATGGTTGCAGGGTTACGTACGTCATCTTCTGGAATTCCAGCCTCAACTTTACCCACTAAATCGGCACCAACATCGGCAGCTTTGGTATAAATACCTCCACCCACGCGGGCAAATAAGGCAATAGATTCGGCACCCAATGAAAATCCGGTTAAAACCTCAATAGCAGTTCTCATTTCTACACTATTGGCACTGGTTACATGAAATATCTGCAAAAAAACAATAAATAAACCACCTAAACCTAAAACAGCAAGACCGGCTACGCCTAAGCCCATTACGGTACCGCCGGTAAAAGAAACTTTTAATGCTTGTTTTAAACTTGTTCTGGCCGCCTGTGTGGTTCTAACATTCGCTTTTGTGGCCGATTTCATTCCGATATAACCCGCAGTTGCAGAAAATACCGCTCCTATAATAAAAGAGATAGAGATAATCCAGCTCGAATGCATAGGTACCCCTTTAATTTCGGTAATTGTGCCAGAGTAAGCTAGGAGCGCGGCTGTAAAAACAGCGAAAATGCTCAATACCCTCCATTCGGCTTTTAAAAAGGCCATAGCACCGTCGGCGATATAGCCCGCAAGCTCCTGCATGTTTTTATCACCTGCATCTTGCTTATTTACCCAGGCGCTTTTAATCATCATAACTATAATCCCGACAAGGCCCAGCGCCGGAATACAGTAAATTAAATTGTTTTGTAAAAAATCCATAGTTAATAATTGGTTTTGTATTTGGTTAGTTGTTTATGTTGTTGTGTAATTGGTTAACTGTTTAAATCGGTCAATTGTTTAATCTATTTCAAACGTTCAGCGCCAAACGCTTCTCTCCAAACTACGTACTTATATCTAGCAAGATAATAAAATATTTTTCTTGTGATTAAATTTTTCATGCGAAGTAGAATAAAATTTTGCCCAGTTAAAATAATACAAACGAAGTACTCCTATTTTCTTTTTTTTAAATAAATTAGCCACAAACTAAACCAAACTAAAAATGAATATTGAAAAAGAAGACGGACCTTCTAAAAGAAAATTAAGCCTTTTTGATGCCACCATGCTGGTAATGGGTTCAATGATCGGAAGCGGAATCTTTATTGTTAGTGCCGACATCATGCGGAATTTAGGTTCCGGTTATTGGCTGATTGTGGTTTGGGTGATCACTGGGGTGATGACAGTTGCCGCCGCAATTTCATATGGAGAACTCTCTTCCATGTTTCCCAAAGCAGGTGGGCAATACACTTACCTGAAAGAGATTTTCGGCAAAATGATGGGATTTCTTTATGGTTGGGGTCTGTTTACCGTAATTCAAACCGGCACTATTGCTGCTGTTGCTGTTGCTTTTGGTAAATTTACAGCCTATCTAATACCAGCTTTAAACGATGCTGCTCCAATTTTTCAAAGCGGCGGTTATAAAATTACCTGGATACAGATTTTAGCCATCGGTGTGATTCTGCTTTTAACCTATATTAATACAAAAGGTGTTGAAGGCGGTAAAATTCTGCAGAATATTTTTACTGGGTCTAAAATTGTTGCTTTAATCGGCTTAATTATTTTAGGCTTTCTTCTGGTGAAAAACAGTTTTTGGGCCGGAAATATGGGCTATGGCTGGGATGCTTTCAATAATCTTAAAACAGATCCGAGCGGCAATTTTCTGAAATCGGGATGGGAATCCATTTCCGGAATGGCAATAATGGGCGGAATTGCAGCGGCCATGGTTGGTTCGGTATTTTCAAGTGTGGCTTGGGAAAACGTAACTTTTGTTTCGGGAGAAATCGAAAATCCAAAGAAAAATGTAGTACGTTCTATGGTTTTAGGTACTTCGGCAGTAATGATTCTTTATTTATTGGTCAATTTTATCTATCTCAATACTCTAAACAGAGATAGTATTGCTTTCGCCCTCAATGATCGGGTTGCTGTTGCAGCCTCTGAACAGATTTTCGGTAGTGGAATCGGCACAATTGTAATTGCATTGTTAGTCATGATTTCTACTTTCGGTTGTGTTAATGGAATTGTATTAGCAGGTGCAAGGGTTTTTCAAACCATGGCAAAAGATGGGATGTTTTTTAAAGCAGCATTAAAAAACAATAAAAATGGAGTTCCTGAAAGATCACTTTGGATGCAGGGCATTTGGGCATCTGCTTTATGTTTAAGTGGGCAATATGGTAATCTTTTAGATATGATCTCTTTTGTTATTGTGCTCTTTTATATGATTACTGTTTTTGGTGTTATTTATTTAAGGATAAAACAACCCAGTCTTGAAAGGCCTTACAAAACCTGGTTGTATCCAGTTACACCGATTATTTACTTATTGATAGGAGCGGCATTTTGTATTTTGCTTTTAATATATAAACAGCAGTATACCTGGCCAGGGCTCGTGATTGTTTTACTGGGTGTGCCTGTCTACTTTTTCATTAATAAAAAAGAACAGCAGGATTAGCCGGGGTCGTCCTGCTGAACTTATTTCAGCATCTTAATGGCAGGATAGATCCTGAAACAAGTTCAGGATGACGGTACGAAATGAAGAATTTACTAAGAAGCCTCGCGGGTTTTAAGCTTGCGAGGTTTTTTTACGCCAAAAAATATCGCATTGCCATTGGCTTTTTTGTTTTTCTTCATGGGTACTTCTCAAATCTTACATCTAAAGTCTTGTTTCACATTGGAAAATCAGGGTTCTGTTTCAATCGGTTCCGAAAGCCCCGCTGTCCGCTTTACTTCGTTGCACTCCGTGCCCGCTACCATCGGGTTTAGTTTACCTGGTTTTGTGCAGGGAACTCATTGATTTAAACCCGACATGGCGGATACCGGCCTTGTGCCTAAGGCCTGCGGGCGTATGAGCATGTGGCGGGACTAACACTGCCATGAAACACAGGATTTGCTTTTCTAAAAAGAAATTAATGTTTTTAAAACTTAGCCATTCGGAATTGTTTTCCCTAAACCCTAAACCCTAAACCCTAAACCCTAAACCCTAAACCCTAAACCCTAATTGTAAGTCCAATCTCAAATCTCACGTCTAATCTCTCAAATCTAACCTCACGTCTCGAACAAAAACCGTATTTTTGCAAATAATGGGAACACTAGTAGATTCAGGGATAAAGGGTTATAAAAATTACGGCACGCATTTGCGCGAAAAGTATAAAGGGCAGCGTGTATTTAAAGTAATTGTAGATGGTGGTTTTACCTGCCCTAACCGCGATGGTAGCAAAGGTTACGGTGGATGTACGTATTGTAATGTAGATTCTTTTACACCGGAGCCTTCACGTAAAAATCCAAATATTAAAGATCAGCTTGCCGAAGGCATGTTAAGGGCAAAAACCTCTTATAAAGCCGATAAGTATATTGTTTATTTTCAGCCAAACACCAATACTTATGCGCCGGTACATTATTTAAAGATGATGTATGATGAAGCGCTATCGATTAATACCGAAGATATTGTTGGTTTTGCTGTAGGTACACGTCCTGATTGTATAGATGCAGAAAAGGTTGCTTTGTTAGAAAGTTATACCGACCGCTTTGATGTAGATTTAGAAATGGGCATGGAATCGATCTATGATGAAACCCTCGATCAGATCAACAGGGGTTGCAGTCACGGCGAATTTGTTGCTGCGGTAGAACTTTTAAAAGATAGTAAGCTCGATCTGTGCGTACATACCATTTTTGGCTTCCCGTGGGAAACCCGCGAGCAGATGCACGGTTACATTCATGAAATTAACCGTTTCCCACAAATCAAGTTTGTAAAGTTCCATCACCTTCATGTTGTAGAAGGATCTATAATGGGCGCTAAGTACAAAAAGGAGCCTTTTAAATTGTTTTCTCTCGAAGAATATACCGATTTACTTTGTGAATTAATCCCTTTATTACGTCCGGATATTGTTATTCAGCGGCTTTTTGGTATTTCGGATTGGGATTTGTTGATTGCGCCTAACTGGGGACTTAATAAATCGGCAATTCAAACCTATATGGATAAAGAAATTGAAAAAAGAGGCGTAGTTCAAGGATCTGCTTATTTTTCGTAAAAAGTTAAATTTTTTAACGATTTTTTTAAAAACCCATGAAATTTCATGGGTTTTTCTGTTATTGATCAGTTTTTTGGGGTAATTTTTTATAAATTTTAGGTAAAATCATATAATTTAAGGTTAATATATGATTTTGTTTTTATTAAAAACTTGTATTAAAATCCCCTGTATTTTTTGTTATTTTTATTTTTAAGGTTAATTTTTGTGTTGTTTTATAAAAATCACTTGTTTTTATTAAAATATTTCAATTAAATGGTGTATAAACTGCAATATGTCGTATTTTTAGAAAAATAAATCAAGCATATTTCAATTATTTTAAACAATACAAACAAATTAAACTAAAAACTATGAGTAAATTCTCCTTTAAACAGTATGCGCCTTTTGCGATATTGATGATTGTCGCAATTTTCGCTCTATTTATTCCACTTCTTCCTAATTTTGATGAAGGCAAGTATAGTGGGCCTGATATTGCATTCATATTAATTGCAGCTGCACTTGTATTTTTAATGACTCCAGGCCTTGCATTCTTTTATGGTGGAATGGTTCATCGTAAAAATGTATTATCTACCATGATTAAAAGTGTGGTAGCAGCAGGAGTAATTACAGTTTTATGGACAGTAGTAGGTTTTAGTTTAGCCTTCGGAGACACTATTGGTGGCTTTATTGGAAATCCATCAACGTTTTTGTTCTTTAAAGGTGTAAATTCTGGAGCACCACATCTTCAGGGAGGTGCAGACTTAACCATCCCGCTATCTTTATTTGCTGTGTTTCAATTAATGTTCGCCATTATTACACCAGGTTTAGTGGTAGGTGCCGTAGCTGAGCGTATCCGTTTTACCTCATACATTTTATTTATTGTTTTATTCGCAATATTCGTTTATTCTCCGTTAGCCCACTGGACATGGCACCCACAAGGTTTCTTATTTAAAATGGGTGTATTGGATTTTGCTGGAGGTACCGTAGTTCACATTTCTGCTGGTATGGCTGCATTGGCTGGTGCATTGGTTTTAAAACGTAGAAAATCTCACTTAGAGCATAAAGAAGTTCCGCCTGCAAATATCCCTTATGTATTAATCGGTACTGGTTTATTATGGTTCGGTTGGTTCGGTTTTAATGCAGGTTCTGCATTAAGCGCAGGTAGTTTAGCTGTTTCCGCATTTTTAACTACAAATACCGCTGCTGGTGCCGCAGGTTTATCGTGGATGTTCTTTGATGTTGCAAGAGGTAAAAAACCTTCGGTTTTAGGTTTTTGTATCGGTGCAGTAGTTGGTTTGGTAGCCATTACACCAGGTGCAGGTTTTGTAAGTATTTCATCAAGTATATTTATTGGTGCTATTGCCGCAGTTATCTCAAACCTTGTGGTTTCTTGGAAACAAAAAACCAGTTTAGATGATACATTAGATGTTTTCCCTTGTCACGGTGTGGGTGGTATCGTTGGTATGTTGTTAACAGGTGTTTTTGCTACTAAAACGGTAAATGCTGCAGGTGCCGATGGTTTGTTTTATGGCAATCCGGCGTTCTTTATAACACAATTAAAAGGTGCTGTAATTGTAATTATATTCAGTTTCGTTGTGTCATTTGTAATTTTCAAACTTGTAAATCTTATTAACCCAATCAGGGTATCAGATGAAGAAGAAGAAATGGGGCTTGATGCATCTCAACATGACGAGAAATACTCTCAAGGTACCTTGCTAGTTGAAGAAAGAGCGATCTATATCGAAAAAAACAGTCCATTAACAGAACCAATATCTTAAGGATTTTATAATATCTAAACTCAAATAAGCTCAAACATGAAGAAACTTTTAACCGCTATTTTTGCAATGGCCAGCACTACGTGTGCCCTGGCTCAAGAGACCACTACGTCACCACTTGAAATTTCAGGGTCGGTAGATACGTACTTTAAATACGATTTTGCTAAAAATCCATTAAATGGAAAAACATCTTTTGTAACTGATCACAACTCGGTATCATTAGGTATGATTGATATTGCCTTGAAGAAAAAAACAGGCAAGGCCTCATTTGTTGGAGAGCTTTCTTTTGGACCAAGAGGACAATCGCAATCTATTCCAGATGCGGCAGCCGGAGGTTCGTCTTTTAATATTCAAAACTTATATGTTAACTACGATTTTACCGATCAGTTTAGTATGACAGCAGGTTACATGGGTACATTCATTGGATATGAGGTAATTTCACCGGTTGGAAACTTTAACTATTCTACTTCATACCTGTTTACCAATGGTCCATTCCAAAATGCGGGAATTAAAGCCACTTATAAATTCAGCGATAAAGTAAGTTTAATGGCTGGTTTATTTAACGATTGGAACGTTTACTCCGCTTCGAGAGGCGTTTCGGCTATCGGTGGCCAGTTAATGGTTGCTCCTGTTGAAGGCTGGACTGCTTACATCAATGCTTTATCTGGTGCTGGTTTTGGCGGGTATGGAACAATTATCGATTTAACCACTTCATACCAAATTACAGAGAAATTTAAATTGGGTTTAAATGCAGCCAATTACGATATTAAAGACAGTTCGGTACCGGGAAGTTACGCAGGTGCAGCATTATACCCTCAATTTGCTGTATTGGATGCAGTAACTTTAGGTTTAAGAGGTGAGTACTTTAAATTTAAAGCCGCGGGGGCAGTTCCAGCTACTGCTTTTACTGCAGTGACGCTTACCGCAAACATTAAATCTGGTGGTTTAACCTTTATCCCAGAGGTAAGATTAGACCATAACAGTGATAAACCGTTCTTCAAAGAAGGTGGCGCTGCGGCACCAAATGGTGGCCAGTTTTCTCTGGCAGCAGTTTACGCTTTTTAAGGAAACAAAATTATTAATATTAAGCCGTCCCGATGTAAATAGGGACGGCTTTTTCGTACCTTTAAATCATTAGATCTGCCTGTTAACCAATTTCAAATGAAACATCTTCTTTTTATTATTCTTGCTCTTTTTTCAATTCAATTATCTGCACAGCAAAAACAGTTTTTGAAAGATGATAATGGTAAATTTATTTATTATCAGGTGGTAGATTCGCAATTGATAAGCAAAGATACCTTATTGCAAAGGGCTAAATCTTTTGTTAATGTCGCTTATAAAAAATCGATGAGGCAAGAAAGTGCTACCGATTCTTCTGTTTTGGCTAAAGGGACGATGGTAATTGACAAAACAATTTTGGTAGCAGGCCATCCAAGCGGAGAAGTAAGTTACAATTTCGTTTTTGAAGCACGTAATGGCAAATATAGATTTTGGTTAACTGATTTTCTGTTTATCCCTTATCAAAGAGACCGTTATGGGAATTTTGTAGCGACTACAAAAATTGGCGTGCCTTTAGAGCGTACGCCAGGTAAACTTAGTGCCGGCGCCTGGAAAGATATCTTAAACAGCGCCTATAACAAAATAGAAAAATTTGGCGATGATTTTAAGAAGTATTTGGCCACCAATAGGGTAGAAAAAGCCAAAAAGAAAGCAGAAACCATTTCTACTAAAAAGTGGTAACTAAAGCTTGCCAAATAATTCTTCAACTTTTTGATAGCGGAACTTAAAAATTTCGTTGATTTTTTTATTCACCACCATGGCATTTGCAATAACACCGATTGGTCCCCAGCCAATGCTATAGTGTAAGGTATCGTGCATTAATATACCGCCATCTATTTTTTCGAAATGGTGCTGGTGGTGCCAGAAAGCAAATGGACCAAATCGTTGCTCATCGATAAAATACTCCTTATCCTTAACGTGTGTGATCTCCGTTACCCAATTTAACTTAATGCCGAATAAGGGGGCAACCTTATAAGTGATAATCAGGCCGGGGTACATTTTGGTATTGATAATGTTTGGTGAGGTTACATCAAAGGTCATATCCTTTGGGGTGATTTCGGCCAGGTTCATTGGCGACGAAAAAAAATCCCAGGCAGTATCCAGATCAACAGGAAGTTTTTGTGTAAATTCTAATCTATACGTTTTCAAGTTTTCGTTTTAAAGCACAACAACAAAGATGGGGTTTTGTTGAGGATAGTTTAGGTTTTTCCGTAAAGTTCGCAGAATGAAGGCACAGCGATCGCAAAAAAGATCTACATTTTTGATCCGATAAATTTCTCCATTCCGCTATTATTAACGGATTCCAAAAAAATGGGTCGTCATCTCGACTGGAACGTAGTGGAATGGAGAGATCTATCTGGACAGGTTTATCGGCTGCGCTCGAAATGGCGGTACCCGACTTCGGACCTCTAAGCCCAAGCTTTCCGACTCATTTAATGCACCATTTTATCTGCACAGGTAGAACTGGCAAATGCCTCCGGCTTAGCCTTGAAAATAAAGCCCATACTTAAAATATATCCCATAGCATCGTTAAGTGCTTTGTTCGATTTAAACGACGGACTGGTATTGATATCGGCATGTACTTCTAAAGCCACATCGTAAATATCAAGTAAATCACAAATAGAATAAGCGGTTTCGATTGATTTTTGCACTTCCATCAACATCCTTTCTTTAATGCTTACCTGTTGTGTGCTTTTTTCCTGGTGGATGTACATAAAACCGCCATGATGTTCTCGTAGCAGCACAATAACCGTTGCAAAATCGGTTACTGCGCCTTTTACCTGCGAATCGGTGCCGATGCAAACTTTAAGCTTAAAGCCGTTTTGACTTTCTCTGATAATCGCGTTTTCTACTTCTTCGAGGATTGAAGATTGAATAATTTCACCACTAAATTTTTTCCACGTCATACATTTGTGTTTTTTGAGGTTAAATCCAAAGGAATCCCTTTGGGACGAATGGTAATCAGGTTTTTATAAAAATAAGTGCTAAAAATTAAATATGTGTTAAGGTTAGATTGTTTATTTGCTAACAAAAAGTTAGTTATCAACAAGTTAGTGATAATAGTTTAGATGAACTTATTATTTGTTGAAACAAATTATTCTTCGGTCCGTTAATATTTGTACATTCATTAAAAATTCTTAATTATGAGAGCAGAATTAATTCAAGAGCTCCAGTTATTACAAAATAGCAGAGCGAATAAATTTGCAGATGAACTGGCTGACAAGATCTTATCTTCGGTTGATGCCGTTAACGAAAAAGTGCTGTCATCAATGTCTAAACGTGGTAACATGTTAATGTTGCTCGAGAAAAGATTAAACTTTGCTACGCTGCGGAAACTAAGGGAAAGATTTTTCAAGCCGTAACTAAGGCTGTAGTTCTGGGCGTAAAGAGAAATGATTACCTTTATGGCGGAATGATAGAAAATGCCTTAAAAAAATTAAATATTACTGCACTTAATGAGATGCAGGAGTCGGCTGTAAAAGCAGCCAAGACTGGTAAAGATGTAATATTGATTGCGCCAACGGGTTCAGGGAAAACGCTGGCCTTTTTATTGCCATTACTTTCTAACCTAAAAACCGGAGTAAAAGGGGTGCAGGCCTTGATTTTGGTTCCTTCGAGAGAGCTTGCTCTACAGATAGAGCAGGTTTTTAAACAAATGGGTACTTCATTTAAAGTAAACTGCTGTTACGGTGGCCATGCCGTACGGATAGAAAAGAATAATCTTGCACATCCACCTGCCGTCCTGATCGGAACGCCTGGCAGGATAGCTTACCATTTAGAGCATCAAAATTTTGACGAATCTTTTATCGAAACCTTAGTTTTAGATGAATTTGATAAAGCGCTGGAGTTTGGCTTTGAAAATGATATGTCTTACATCATTGGCTCACTACTTTCGTTAAAACAGCGTATACTTACTTCTGCTACCAAAATGGAAGAAATTCCGGCTTTTGTAAAGTTAAATGTGCCTGTGGAAGTTGATTTTTCAAAAAATATTGAGGCAAAACCAGATCTAAAGCTCAAAAAAATAACTGCACCTGCAGCCGATAAGCTAGATTACCTTTTCAGATTACTGAGTAAAATAGGTGGTAAAAATACATTGGTTTTCTGTAACCACAGGGAAACGGTAGATCGGATAAGTGATTTACTTTTCGAAAACGGTTTAGGACACGATGTTTTTCACGGTGGGATGGAGCAGTTCGATCGCGAAAAGGCATTGCTTAAATTTAGAAATGGTAGCCATCGGATTTTAATCACAACAGATCTGGCTGCCCGTGGTCTGGATATTCCTGAAGTAGAGCATATTGTACATTATCAATTGCCCTACACCGAAGATGCCTATATCCATCGAAATGGTAGAACGGCAAGGATGCATGCAAAAGGAACAGCCTATGCCATTTTAACTACAGAAGAGCACTATAAATATTTACCGGATGATATTGAGGAGGAAGTTTTATCTGAAAAGTATAAATTACCAGAAGCCAGCGATTGGGTAACTTTATACATTGCGCATGGCAAAAAAGATAAAATTAACAAAATTGATATTGTAGGTTTATTTTTGCAAAAAGGTAATTTAACAAAAGAAGACCTTGGCCTCATCGAGGTTAAAGACACCACCAGTTATGTTGCCGTTAAAAGAAACAAAGTAGATAAATTATTGAAAGCATTAAGCGGCGAAAAAATTAAAGGAAAAAAACTTAAATTAGAAGTAGCTAGTTAGTTCATTGGTTCATTGGTTCATTGGTTCATTGGTTCATTGGTTCATTGGTTCATTGGTTCATTGGTTCATTGGTAAAATGGGGATTAAAGTTCGAGATTTATTTTTGTAGGCATTCAATAATTTATTTATTCAACCGTTTATTCAATAGCGCAATATACTCATTCATTAATTCTCTAATCTAATTAGGCTATAATCCGCTAACTCAATCACTCACTAATTCAATCACTCACTAATTCAGACATTCTCTAATTCAATCATTAAAAATGAGCAACAACGATATATTAAAAAAACTAAGAGTAGCCTTATCATTAAAAACAGAGGATATTATAACCATTTGCGACCTCGTTGGGTTTAAGGTAACCAAGGCAGAACTTGGCGATATTTTCAGAAATGAAGACCATGAGAATTTTAAACCTTGTGGCGATCAGATTCTGCGTAATTTTTTAAATGGTCTTGTGATTTACAAAAGAGGTCCGAGGGATGAAAAAAAGCAATAATTTATGCTTTTTATTATTTTTTATACTGATCACACTTTCCTTTAACGCTCTCGCTCAGTCTCAGTTTAAAATAAATGGTAATGTAATCGATTCTTTGAAGAAGCCTGTTGAGGGCGTAAGCATCCGATTGATTACCGATAAAGATACGCTCCGCGCAAATTCTGATGTGAAGGGAAACTTTACATTCGCAAAAGTAACCCGAAATAAGTTCTATCTTACCATTACTGCATTGGGCTACAAGCCGTTTGCTTCTATTTACGAAATTGAATCTTCGAAAAAAAACGCCGTTTTAGAACCTATTATGCTCAAAATGGAAACCATCCGTCTTGAAGATGTAGAGGTTAAAGTAAAGGTAGATCCCATCAAGATCAAGAAAGATACGATTGAGTATAACGCTGCTGCCTATACTGTAAGAGAAAATGATAAAGTAGAAGACTTGTTAAAGCAACTGCAAGGCATCGAGGTTGACGAAAAAGGCGCTGTTACGGCCATGGGCAAAAAAATGACCAAGTTGAGGGTAAATGGAGAAGATTTTTTTACCAGTAATGTAGAAGATTACATCAGGCAGTTGCCCGCCGATATTATTGCCAAACTTCAGGTTATTGAGGATTATGGTGATGAAGCCAATTTTACAGGTATAAAAACGGGTACACCACAAAAAATGCTAAACCTGGTTACTAAATCTGGCATGGACAAAGGTGTTTTTGGCGGAGTGAATATGAGTTCTGCGACCAATAATGCCCACAACTTTGGTGGTAATGGTAGCATCTGGAAAAAAACGAAGCAAATTGGCTTTGGAAGCCGTTATGGGATAACCGATAATGAATTTACCAAAATGAACAATGGAGGTTTAAACGGTAATATCAGAGACAAAATTTCGAAGGAATTTAGCTTTAACGGTGGCTATCATTTTAGTAATGGAATTAATAAATCTATTCAGAGTAATTACCTGGAGACGTTTAACCCACAGGGAACAATATTCGATTTAAGAGAAAGCGCCAATAATTCCAGATCGCTAAACAATAATATCAATCTTGGTTTAAATGGAGCCACAAAAAAGAATTATTTTAACATTTCGCTTAGTGGGGCTTTGGCCAGTACCCATAACGATGCGGTTTCTACTTCCAATAAAACAGGGTTTATCAAACAGGATCTGATTTCTAATTCAGGTTCACGGAACAGTAATCCCAATGTTAATGGAAGTATCAATTGGTCTAGACGGTTGGCTAATAATAAGCGGTCGCTATCTATGGGATTTAATTTTGGTACAAGCGAAGGAAATTCGAACAGTACAATTAATGATATTATCAGGTACTACAACGAAACCACCAATGTACTGGTTAAAGATTCTTTACTGAACAGATTGGTTGATAATAATACCTCGAACTCCAATTTTGGGGGTAATTTCCAGTTTTCCAATTCATTAAAAAAGACAAATGACAGTACAGGATATAGTTTTATTAACCTGTCTTACCGTTTTTCGGTTAGCAGGAGCCGGAACTTGCAAACTACAACGGTTACCAACCCGCTAGGGAACAGTTTTGTTGTCGATTCGCTTGGGCAGGATTATGTATCTAATTTTATTAATCAGAATTTCGGTATCGGTTTTAATACCAATGCAAAGCGGATCAGTTATAATTTAGGACTCAATTTTTCGCCCAGCATTATTATCGGTAAATACCAGAATACTGGTCAAGAGCTGAAAAACTATCAGTTAAATTTTTCGCCATCTGCCAATTTAAGTTATCAGATTAAAGATAATGGAAATTTGAGTTTTGGCTATAATGGTTATACCAGTTCTCCCGATTTTAATAAACTACAACCCGTTAGAAACAATAACGATGTACAGAATCTGATTATTGGTAATCCGGATCTGAAGGCAACTTCGAGCCATACTGCCGATCTGAGCTTTAATCAATTTGGCCTCAAATCTGGATTGAGTATTATGGCAGGTTTATCGGGAACTTTTGCATTTAATAGTGTAGTAAGTAATACGGTTTTTCTGAGAGATACGCTAAACAGTTTAAAACAGCAAACTACCTACGAGAATGTAAATGGTATTTATAATATCGGTGGTAATTATTCCTTCAATAAACGGTTGTTAACCAATAAACTGTCGCTTTCCATTAATGGGAATATCGCCTATAGCCGCAATGTTTTTTATACCGAAAATGTATTAAACCGGAGTGGTGGAATTAATGTTTCGAATGCTTTTAGGTTTAACCTGAATGAGAAAAAATATTCCTTCAATAGCAGTGTATCGTATAGCTTTAGCTCAAACACTTATTCGGTAATGAACCAGAACATTAAGAACATCCAGGTTTTGGCTTTAAATGGCAGTGCCAGTTGGATTCCAAATAAGCGGTTTAGGGTAAATGCATCAGCCTCTAAAAGTTTAAATTTTGGCTATAACCTATATGCCGGCAACCCATTATTGGTGAACATGGGGTTGAATACTTCCTTCTTAAAGGATAATAAACTCCTTTTTTCTATCCAGGCGAACGATCTGTTTAATCAAGGCGCGCTTTTTAGTACGAGTATTACCAATAATTCCATATCCGAAAACAGAACGCGCTTTATCAGCCGCTTTGTGCAGGCCACACTGGGTTATAACCTGAGCCAGTTCGGGAATAAAAAAGGCAGAACGAATGTAAATTTAAGTGGAGTAGAATTTAATTAATCGGGAATTAATTAGTTTAGCGTTTTGTTCAAATCGAATAACCCATGAAAAGTAAAATCTTAATCCTGTTTTTATTGGTCTTAGCAAGCAGTTCATTTGCACAGCTGAAGACAGATTCGTTAAGTAATAAACCTGAAAAAGAGAATTTTGCTGATGACTGGGCTGCGCTAAGCAAGTATCAGAAAGAAAATGAACTTTTACCGCCACCAACCAGAAAAGAAAAAAGAGTTGTTTTTTTAGGGAGTTCGATATTCGAATTCTGGAAGCAAAAAAATCCAGAATATTTTAAGGATAAACCTTACTTGGATAGGGGAATAAGCGGACAGATTTCGCCACAACTGCTTATCCGTTTCCGGCAGGATGTAATTAACCTTAAACCAAAGGTAGTGATCATTTTAGCGGGGAGCAATGATATAGCTGGTAATACAGGCCATGTTACTAACGACAAGATTATGGATAACATTAAATCGATGGCAGAACTGGCAAGGTTGCATCACATTAAGGTGATACTCTGTAAATACCTGCCCGTTTACGAATATCCATGGAATAAGCGCATTAAAGCGGCCGATAGCATCGTGAGCTTAAATGAAAAGATTGTGGCCTACGCCAAAGAAAGAAACTATACCATTTTAGATTATTGGACACCGCTGGTAGATGAACGAAGAGGGCAACGTGCCGAATTAACGGTTGATGGTGTTCATCCCAACCTGGCAGGTTATAAAATAATGGAAGGCGTAACAGATGCTGCGGTAAAAAAAGCCTTGAGGAATCGGCATTAGATCGATAAAGCCCTTCTACTCCAATACTATTGGCAGAATCCATCAGTATAGTCGTCATTCTCGCGTAGGCGGGAATCTTAAAGCGCTTGTATTACGATTATTCATAAGCTTTCTTCTCTTCATAGGCATTCATGAGGCACTACGTGGTTCCCAATCGAGTTGGGAATGACGATTCCTCGCAGCCCATGATTCGTAAAAAAACTGTCATTAATATTGATTTTTATACAATAAATTACCCCTCAGCGCGATAAACGGCGAGGGGTATTCCCAGTTTTCCGCAAATCTGTGACTAAATAGCCCTTTTAGAAAGTTCGTCATCTCGATCCGATAGCTCGAAACTCATCATGCTTTATTTTTATAAACTTTCAATAATATTTGAAAGTTTAATAACATTTAATTAGCTTTACATCGTGAAAAGGAAAATGAAGAACATAAAAATCTAAAAATGCCTTAAAAGAGGCTTATTTTTTTAATCTGTATTTTCAATTTTTCCTGAAAGTTAAATAATTTAAAGCTGTTGGTTATGGATTACAATATACTCGGCTATGGGATCTTTATTACGGTTATCGTATTCATCATTGTTGTGGTTGGCAAAATCTGCTACCGGAACGGAAATATATTTGTGGCCGAACTTATTCCAGATCATCTCGATCTCTGCAGGCAGATTAATAAATCGCTACTGGTTTCTTATTACCTGGTAAATATTGGCTACTGTTCCATGACATTGGTAGGATGGGAGACGATCATTTCCCCACAACAGTTAATCGAGGTAATGGCTGTAAAGGTTGCCACCATTGTATGCATTCTCTCTGTTCTTCATTATTTAAATATTTATTTGCTCACCAATACCATTCATAAATTAATAAAATAACAATCTAAAATTTTCAATTATGGAAACGACCAAAATTTTAATCGGCTATGCAGTTTATTTACCAGTTGCACTTTTTTTAACTTTTTATGTTTCAAAAACGTTATTCAAAAACAGTAAGGTATATATGTTGGATATTTTTAAAGGAAGGGAAGAGATTGCCAACGCAACGAATAAACTTTTCGAAACGGGTTTTTACCTGCTGAACATTGGCTTTGCACTGCTCATTATGAAGATTACCATAGGTGCTAACGATTACCGTAATTTAATCGAGGCTTTGAGTGCGAAGATTGGTGGCTTCTCAATTTATCTCGGCATTATGCTGTTTATCAACCTGTACTTCTTTTTTAGAGGTAAACGCAAAGCGAAAGAGAACCAAAGGCCTGCTCCTTTTCAACCAGCATAGATTATGAGAAAAATTTGTCACCCTGTCCAAAGGACTCCTGCGGTAGCCTGTCGAAGGACTTAAATAGATTTATTGTAAGCGTTTCGACAGGCTCAACGTGACAGTTTATTGTTTTTGAAGTTATCTTTCTAAACCCTAAGTATTTTAAAACATTATAAAATTGCGCTTCTCAAAACAAAAAAGTCCCGATTCTCATCGGGACTTTTTATTAATTTAATTTTTTATATCTGATGCGTTTTGGAGTAACATCACCTAAACGTTTCTTGCGGTTTTCTTCATAATCTGAATAGTTTCCTTCAAAGAAATAAACTTCAGAATTACCTTCGAAAGCAAGGATATGCGTACAGATCCTATCTAAGAACCACCTATCGTGACTGATTACTACGGCACAACCACCAAAGTTTTCCAAAGCTTCTTCCAGTGCACGTAAAGTGTTTACATCGATATCGTTGGTTGGCTCATCCAGTAGCAATACATTGGCTCCTTTTTTCAGGGTAATAGCCAAGTGTACACGGTTACGCTCACCACCCGATAGGATGCCTACTTTTTTCTGCTGATCGCCACCATTAAAGTTGAACTTTGAAACATAGGCACGTCCGTTAACGGCTTTGGTACCCAATTGGATATTGTCTAATCCATCGGTAATGTTTTCGTAAACGGTTTTATCGGCATCTAAATCGTTGTGCATCTGATCTACATAACCCAGCTCAACGGTTTCACCAACGCGGAAAGTACCGGCATCTGCTTCTTCCTGTCCGGTAATTAAACGGAATAAAGTGGTTTTACCCGCTCCATTGGGGCCAATAATGCCCACAATACCTGCAGGAGGAAGCGAGAAGTTTAAATTATCGAATAATACTTTATCGCCATAAGCCTTGGTAACGTTTGTTGCTTCAATAACCACATTACCTAAACGAGGACCTGCAGGGATGAAAAGCTCTAATTTATCTTCTCTCTCTCTGCCATCTTCAGAAGCTAATTTATCGTAGTTGGCTAAACGTGCTTTAGATTTTGCATGACGTGCTTTTGGAGCCATACGTACCCATTCTAATTCACGTTCTAATGTTTTCTGGCGTTTGCTCTCTGTTTTCTCTTCCTGCGATAAACGTTTTGCTTTTTGATCTAACCAGCTGCTGTAATTTCCTTTCCACGGAATACCTTCGCCACGGTCTAACTCTAAAATCCATCCGGCAACATTATCTAAGAAATACCTGTCGTGGGTAACTGCAATAACGGTTCCTTCATAATTTTGTAAGAACTGCTCTAACCAATCGATGCTTTCGGCATCCAAGTGGTTGGTAGGCTCATCCAATAATAATACATCAGGGTGTTGAAGCAATAAACGGCACATGGCCACACGACGGCGCTCACCACCTGATAATACACCGATTTTAGTGTCAGGATCAGGACAACGTAAGGCATCCATAGCCCTTTCTAATTTCGAATCAATTTCCCAGGCACCTAAAGCATCAATTTTATCCTGAAGCTCGCCTTGTCTGGCCATCAGTTTATCCATGGCATCAGGATCAGAGTAGTTTTCTTCTAAGCCGAAAGCTTCGTTTACTTCTTCATACTCTTTTAAAATAGCAGTTACTTCGGCAACGCCTTCTTCAACTACCTCGCGAACGGTTTTTTCAGGATCCAAGATCGGCTCCTGCGCTAAATAACCCACCGAATAACCTGGCGAGAAAACCACCTCGCCCTGATAAGACTTATCTAGACCAGCAATAATTTTTAAAAGTGATGACTTACCAGAACCGTTTAAACCGATAACCCCGATTTTGGCACCGTAAAAGAAAGAAAGGTAAATATTTTTTAAAACCTGTTTTTGTGGAGGGTAAATTTTATTTACACCTGCCATTGAAAAGATTATTTTTTCGTCAGACATTATAATGTATTGTTTTTAAAGTAGTTTAATGCTATGGTTGATATTAAAGGAAGGTTAGCAGTTTTCTCGAAAGTTTCTCTTCTTATAGACTGGGTTAACCCGACTAAATATTGGCAACACCAAAATTGCTTACAAAGATAAGAACAACAAGCCCATTACAAAGTGCTTTATGATTATACTTTAATAAACTTTAGCCACAGAAGCACAGATTAACACAGAAGTGTTTTCTGCATCATGCTAACTAATAAACCAATCTCTAACGAACAAATGAACCTTTTTAGCTAGGGAAACACAGATTAATACAGAATGGTTCTGCATCATGCTAACTATTAAGCCAATGTCCAATGAACAAATGAACTTTTTAGCCAACGGAAGTACAGATTAACACAGAATGGTTTTCTACATCATGCTAACTAATGAACCAATAACAAATGAACCAATAACTCTAATTTAATCTCGTTTTAATGTAATTATCATAATTCGTTCATAAAATATATCTTGTTGTGTAACGCAATACAAAAGTTTTACATTTAGCTAGCGGATAATTCTTAGTAGATACCGTAAACAATAGTAAAAACAAAAGCCTTTCAGGATTGAAAGGCTTTTGTTTTTAAACGGGGTATGGATTGATAAAGTGATTTAAAAACCTAAACCTAATGTAAATCCTCTAACAGCAGTGCTTATGGTTGCACCTGCAGTTGCGGCACCAGTTGTAAGATTTACTGAATATAATTTCTGAACGCCACTAACCGTAAATATGCCGTAGGCAAGTCCGCTTGTACCACCAATATCGAAACCGCTGTTGGCTTCTACATTTATACCCAGTGGGCCAACATCAACTAAAGTTCCGTTATTTGGCGGGTCTTGTTTGTATAAACGATCACTTGTCGAATCAATATCAAATAATACTGTCGTTGTTGCGCCTGCAAAGTTATTAGTATAGGCTGCACCCGAAATTGCTGCAGTGCTTAGTGAAATAGCACCATCTACAAGTAAAACGCCATCTGTTGGATTTACCCTAAAATTTTGACCAGTATTTCCAACAATTCTAATCCGGTCTACTGTTGGATTAAAATCAATACCAACTTGAGTTGCGGTAAGTAAAGTGCTTAATGGTCCTGTTCCTATCATGACTGCAAGGCCTGAAGACGCATTGATACTGTAAATCCTACTTGTACTTCCAATGGCAAATAATTGGCCATTTAAGGGGCGCATATCTATACCTAAAATATTTTCTCCTGGTTGTATACCGGTGATGGCTTTTACCACGAGTGTTGGGCTGGCAGCTAATGGATTGAAAATTAAAAGTTCATTATTGTTCGATACCGCATAAGCAACAGCTTCTGTAGGGATTGCAATACCAGTGATCTGCTGGTCTATCTTGTTGATTTTCGAGGCTTTTCCTGTTGTTAAATCAATCAGGTACAAACCAGATTTACCACCTGTTGTTAAAGCTGCTAATGCTGCTGTACCATCAGGATTAATATCAAAACCGCCAATATCTTCAAAATCGAAACCCAGGCTTCCAATCTCAACCAATTTCCCATCATTTGGCGGATCTTGTTTATGAAGCTTATCATTGGCAATATCGATATCAAAGAGCACAGTGGTGCTTGCGCCAGCTTTATTTTGGGTATAGGCAACCGATGATACCTTGGCGTTAGCTACGCCATTAACCATTCCATCAGTAGCAGCTACAGTACCTGTTTCAGGATTTAAACGCAAGTTCTGACCTGACGAGGTCACCACACGAATACGATCTACAGTAGGATTAAAATCAAAACCCACTGATGTTCCACTTAATGCAGGCGTGAAGGGGGCTGCTGAAATTGATCTTGCTGCTCCGGTTTTAGGATCAATAACATATAAGCGGCTGGTGCTGCCCAATCCATATAGCTGTCCTGTTGCCGGGCGAAAATCTATACCTAAAATGGTTTCTCCGCTCTGCAGACCAGAAACTGTAACCTGAGCGGTAACTGAATTGGGGTTTTTTGCATTAATCAGCAACAGTTTGCCATCGGCTGTTAATGCATAAAAATTAACATCTGGTCCGGGGGAGAGCATTTCCTGTTCAGGATCGTTGTTTCTGTCTTTTTTACAGGCAGAAAATAAAATAGGGGTCACAATAGCCAATAGGGCCATTATGATTAAGTGTTTAGTTTTAATCATGTCTTTAAATGTTTAATTAAGAAAAATAGTTAAGGGCAAACGTGGTTGCTTATTTAGGTGGGTACTCTAGTGTTTGAGGGTAGCGCGTTAAAAGTTTGTAATCACTAGTAAAAAGAACGGCTTTTGATCTTGTTATGTTTAAGAAAGCAGTATTGAATATTCTGTTAATGGCCAGATCTTCGAGTTTAAGTTTCTCTTCTAGCTGTTCGTTACTTTCGCTGGCACAAGATTTATCAGTTTTGTTGCCGTTTTCTTTTAGAACTTCTTGCTGCGATTTTGGAGTGGTAATGGCATATACTGCAACTCTTCCTGCAAAAGCGATGAGGAGAAATAGTACGATTAAAAGTCTTTGATAAATAGACGCCATTGAGTCTCATCCAATTTTATGGACTTAGCTACATATACGGCAAAAAAACTTTCTTAGATTTTTTTGGAATAATTTATTTTGTAGTTTCATTTGAAGACTACTAATAGGGAAATAATAAACGGGCTGAATTAATCCAGCCCGTTTATTATTATTAAGGATTTTGAGATAAATTAGGGTTTTTATCTCTTTCGGTCTGTGGGATAAAATAAATTACCCGCGCATCAGTAGGGTTGATGGTTTGATTAACCGAGCCATTAATGGTAGAATGTGTACCTGGGTAATCTCTTACCACTGGGCGGTTATTTCTAAATAGGTCGTAAGCCCGTTGGCCTTCAAAAGCCAGTTCTAGCCATCTTTCTTCCAGTACAATATCTAAAATACTGTGCGTTGACGTAACATCTGCCAAGGTATAAGTCGGGATTCCTGCACGGGCTCTAATTACATTTACATCATCTAAAGCCAATTGTGTATTGTTCAGCTTGGCATTGGCCTCCGCTCTGTTTAGATACATCTCTGCTAAACGCAGGTAAACAGGTGATGTTAAATTAATCACACCTTCTTGCAGGTTATTTTTATTTACATAATAAATAGGTGCAGCAGGGGTTAGTTTTGTATTTAACTGTTGTACACCATTTACGATTAAAGGTGAAATAAAGCTTTTTCTTTTATCCTGAGGATATTTATTGAGAAAATTATAATACTTTACCGAAGCATATATTTCTCCCCATCCGCTTTCTCCCTGGCCTAAGGCGTTACCATTGGCGTCTCCACTATAGTATAAGGAACCAATAGCTGAATAGTCGTAGTTCTCGGTTTTGGTGTGTTTGATGGCAAAGATATTTTCGGTGTTTTTTTCCGGATCACCTCTGAAATAGGTTTGATAGGCAGCATCTTGCATCAATTGATACTTGTTTGAACTGATAACCAAGTTGGCATATTCTACGGCTTTAGTGTTGTTATCCATATAAAGATAAACTCTTGATAAGAGTGCGTAAGCAGCCATTTTTGTAGCGAAGCTATTGCTTTTCTCTACGGTGATACATTGCGCAGCTTTTAATAGATCGGCAATTACAAAATCGTAAACCTGGGCAACTGTACTTCTTTTGATTATAGCGGCGTCGGTTTCACTTACCGTTTCGCTCAAAATTGGAACTCCAGCATTTGTGGTAGGGTTCTGTGCATAAGGCCTTCCGAACATGCGTACCAGGTTAAAGTGCAACATCGCCCTTAGGAATAAGTTTTCGCCTTTAATTTGCAGTAAATCTGCAGGTGAACCATCAGGAATAAGCTTAATGATTTTATTTGTTGCAGATGCAATATAATAGGCTTGCTGGAAATAAGCAGTGGCGTTGGCAGAATTTACCAGGTGGGTATACTTATATAAATTGGTTACATCACTTGATGAATTTTGCCCCTGAGCTACTTCATCAGAAGGGAGCTCTGCAAGCCAATGGTAATTATTTTCGTAGTTTAATGATTTTAGGGTAGCATAATTACCTAAAGTGGCGGTACGCTTACCTTCAATTGTAGTTAACAGTCCGCTATCTTCCGCTTTATCAGAGGGGAAATAAGTTTTACGACATGCAGATGCGGTAAGCATAACACTAGCTACAATGGCGAATTTTATGATGTGATTATGGTATGTTTTCATGATTATCTTGTTAATAATTAGAATGTTAGGTTAACGCCAAAAACAAATCTTCTACTGGTTGGATATCTGAAAGACGATATACCACCAGTAAGATCAACTTCAGGATCTACACCCGAAAACTTGGTTGCCGTAAATAAGTTGTCGCCGCTCACATATAAACGGGCTGCATTTATTGAAGCCTTTTTTAACCAGTTGATAGGTAAATTGTACCCTACAGTTACATTTCTCAATCTTAAATAACTTCCATCTTCTAAAAAGCGGGTAGAGGTTTGGTGTGATTGAAGATTGCCACCAAATTTAGCTTGTGGATGGGTTGCATCGGTTTGCCCAGGGGTTGTCCATCGTACCGAACCTTTAGGTAATACCTGTTGATTGTAACTTTCGTACACGCCGTCGTTATCGAAATAGAAACGGCTGTCGTTATACACCCAGTTGCCATATACAAAATTTAAAAAGGCAGAAAGGGTAAAGTTTTTATATTCCAATGTATTGGTTAATCCGCCACTAAATTTTGGCGCTGACGATTTGCCTGTATATTGTCTGGTAGCCTGGTTGTAAGTACTCGTTACACCGGTAGGATCGTCTAATTTTTCCCAAAGCGGTTTGCCATCAGCCGGATTCACCCCTGCCCATTTTTGCATGTACCATTCATCCATATCGTGGCCCAAAGCTATTGGCTGGGTACTGGTGTTCACTACCAATAAGCCTTGATTTAACTCCATAACTTTGTTGCGGTTAAAAGACATATTAAAGTTAGTTTCCCATTTAAAGTCTTTTTGCTGGATGTTTTTAGAGCTGATAGTGAGTTCAATACCTCTGTTTCTTACCGCACCTATGTTTCTTCTAATGCTTCCATAACCCACTGTTGAAGGAAGTGGTACAGCGAATAGCAGATCAGAGTTGCGTTTGTCATAGGCATCAATCGTAATGTCGATACGTTTAAATAATCCAAAATCTAGACCTAAATTGTAGGCTCTCGATTTTTCCCAGGTCAAATCCGGGTTGGCAATTTGGGTAGGGAAGGCACCTGTTTGGCCATTGTATGAAGCTGCGGCATTTAAATTATATAGTCCTAACGATTGATAAAAACCATCAGGACTATCGTTTGTGGTAAAACGTTGATTACCAGTAGTACCAAAACTGGCGCGTAATTTTAGAAAGGTAAGTGTGGTATTGCTCTTTAACAAATCTTCATTAGATAAAATCCATGATGCACCTGCCTGATAAAAAGTTGCGGCGGGATTGTTTTTCCCAAATCGCGAAGAGTATTCATTTACTACAGAAGCTACTAAGTAATACTTGCCCTGATAGCTATAGTCGGCCTGCGCAAGGTATTTTATATTTTGATACTGATCATATCTGCCAGTGGGTTTATTGGTGATATCAGTTGCTGTATTTATGGCATCCAATCCGGCTGGCAAACCTTTGGCAGTAATTCCGCTTTCATCATATTTATAACCTTCTATCTCCGCAACACCTAAAACGCTCAGGCTATGGTTGCCTAAATTTACGTTATACCTAATTCTGTTCGATGATAAAAGCGTGGTAGAGAAAGTATTACCTAAAGATACTGTTCCCAGGTTTGTTGCGCCACTCTGACTTCTTCTGTCATAATAATTGTTCGATTTGCCGTTGGCAATGGTGGCCCTGTTATAACTGGAAACTGTTAGGTTTTTGAGTAGGTCATAATCCAGGTTTATATCACCTGTTGTAGTATAACTTCTTGCTTTTGAGTAATTATATTGCAAGCCCTGCAAAAAGTTAGAGCGGTCTCTACCTTTCCAAGAAGGAATACTCCGTGGGTCAGTTGGACTGCCATCCGCATTATAAGCAGGATCGTATGGCATATTTAAATAGGCCTGATAAACAGCACTTTCAGGGTTATAATTATCATTGATTACAATTCCGCTTAATAAAGCCGTTAATTTTAATTTTTTAGTCAACTGTGAGGTAAGGTTAGCCCTTAAACTATATTGTGTTTTATCGTTGTTGATTAAAGTTCCTTCTTCTTTAAAATAGTTGCCTGAGATATAAAATTGAGTTTTCTCACTCCCTCCGGATGCAGTTAACGTGTGGTTATTTACCATTGCTGTTCTAAAGGCCTCATCCCACCAATCGGTATTGGTATTTAGTGCCGAAGCAGCTGGCGGAGTAGTAAAGAAAGATTTTTGGTAATCGTAAAGTTGTTGAGCATCCATTAGCTTAAAGTTACCTGTAGTGGCCTTTGCAATACCAATGGTTGAGTTTAGGCTAAATCTGGTTTCTCCCGCTTTTCCTTTTTTGGTGGTTACAATAATAACGCCATTGGCAGCTCTCGATCCATATAAACCTGTGGCTGCGGCATCTCTCAATATGGTAATGTTATCCACATCGGCCGGGTTATACGTACCACCAATGTTTCCATCAACTACGATTAGTGGCCCGGTACCGGCATTAATGCTACCTACACCACGTACCACTACATTCGAGCCGGCAGTAGGGTCGCCAGAAGCAGAACTCGCCACCACACCAGGCGCTTTACCCTGTAGCAGGTTGCCGAGGTTTACAGAAGTTACATCATTAAGCTGCGAGCCGCTCACGGTAGTTACTGCACTCGAAATTTCTGATTTCTTCTTCGTGGTATACCCTACAACGGTTACGGCATCCAATTCTGTAGTTTGATCTACCAAGGAAACATTTACAGCAGTATTTGTGCCCACTTTAATAGTTTGTGTGGTAAAACCTAGGGCTTTAAACTCCAGGGTACTCTCATTATCAGCGCTAATCGTATATTTTCCGTTTGCATCTGTTTGTACAGCAGTTTTTGTGCCCAGAACGGTTACGGTAATTCCCGGAAGGGGTAGTTTTTTACCATCGGTTACCGTACCAGAAACAGTACGGTTTTGTGCCTTTACTACGAAAATACACGCAATAAAGGAAATCATTAAAAGAAATCTCTTCATGTTTTTTAGGTTAGATTAGTTATTGTTTCGTTATCGGTTGAGCAACATTAATCAGATTAAGGAGGGCTAAAAGTTATTCTTAGGTTCATTAATAATATACTTTTTAGTAAAATGATTATTACTAAACTATAACCATAAAAGTCAATATCAAATCACTAATGCAGCGCAAACGTTTGCTTTAAATGTTTATATAATAGGCGATATGTTTATTATTTAACCCTTTTTTGGAAGAGGGAGAGATTATAGAATTATGACCGTTGATAATATTAAGCGCAAACGTTTGTGTCTGTATGATTTAATAGCGCATTTTAAAAGAGAAGAGAATAATTTTTTTAATGATTAAAACAAAATATTGATTTCTGCTTGTTGTTTTCTCTGATTATTAGTGTGTGGGTGTAAATGGTAGGTTTATTAGTAGTCTTTTGTTAGATTTGATTGGTTATGCCTTGTTTTGTTTGGATTGTTGTAAATAAATATCATGTAATAGGCTTGTTTTGTTAAAAAAAATGGAAAATTTAGCGTTAATTACCGCATGGAATTAAAGATTGAAGTTTTAAAGCCCATTTTTTATTTAATTTATACCAGCATAGAAAGCAGCTTGTTTAACAATGATGAACTTAAAGCCTTGCTTAATCAGTGCAGAGATTTTAATAATCGGAATAACATTACTGGAATATTACTATATGTAAGAGGTCTGCAGATTACAAAGAGTAAGGGGAGGTTTATGCAATTGCTTGAAGGAGATGAACGGATCATTCGCAGACTTTTTAACAAGATTGTAAATGACGAACGCCATGAATCGGTTGTTTTACTACAAATTGGCAAATATGAGCACCGTTATTTTACAGATTGGAGTATGGGGTTTGAGCAGACTGATGGAGAACTTTATCAATCGCTATCTGGTCATTTCGATTTAAATGATGTAGTTGCAAAATGCGATAAGCTTGGTGTTGCCGATGTTCCATTGCAGTTTTTACAGAAGTTATCTTTAAATAATAAACAGCAATTTGTCGAAGCGCTTTACGGTTGAAACTATGGAAGCACCGTAATTGGTTTCTGTATCAAAAGATGGTTTATTATTTATGATAAATGGATTACAATAAACTATAGTGTTAGAAAACAAAAACAACCTAATTACAGTTAACTTCGTATTAAGGTTATAATAGGTATAGTTGATCGGGTTAATCTGTAAGCTATTATCTGATGAAATTGTTAAATGATGTCACGTTCTTTTTGTTTTTCTGTCAAAACTTGTAAATTGCCTAAATAAAAAGATACAAATTGTCAGTTATTGATGGCGAAAAAATCCTTACAATAAACCGACAATAAAATATCTTTAACTGGATGTTTTTGGCAAATGTCCCTTTAAAACCTTTAGAACACTTATTACGTAGATAGATATAAATAAAATAATATTTATCGAAACGATAATCTTACATTGAATTTTGGGTTCTCAGGCATTCAAAAGCCTCTTTATCCACCCATATGGCGCAATTGTTGATAAAATAAAGAAAACAGTACGTTCGTTTTTATAAAGTTATTTTATAGTTTAGGGACGTAGCTGTTAAGAAAGGTATTATGGAAGCAAAATTTTCACCACAGGTTAAAGATGTAATCTCTTTTAGTAGGGAGGAAGCGCTCCGCTTAGGGCACGATTACATCGGAACCGAGCATTTATTATTGGGCCTCATCCGCGAAGGCGATGGCATGGCTATAAAAATTTTACGATCGTTAGGGGTTGATACCGGTAAATTGCGCCGCTCAATTGAAGATGCCGTTCGCGGTACTTCGAGTGTTACAGTAAACTTAGGCAATATTCCATTAACAAAACAGGCAGAAAAAGTTTTAAAAATCACTTATTTAGAAGCCAAAATATTTAAAAGCGATTTAATTGGCACCGAACATTTGCTGTTATCGGTTTTGAGAGATGATGATAACATCGCCTCACAAATCTTATTGCAGTATGGTGTTACTTACGATGTTTTTAAACAGGAGGTTGAAGTGAATAAAAATGGTTTCAGAGATGATATCTCAAACAGTGCTTCTACAGGAGGCGATGACGATTATCGCGAAGAGGAAAGCTTTAGTACACCTAAAAAGGTTTCAGATATAAAATCTAAAACCCCTGTTTTGGATAACTTCGGCCGTGATTTAACAAAAGCTGCAGAAGAAGGTCGTTTAGACCCGATTGTAGGCCGCGAGAAAGAAATTGAGCGTGTATCGCAGATTTTATCCCGCAGAAAAAAGAACAATCCAATTTTAATTGGAGAACCAGGTGTTGGTAAGTCGGCAATTGCAGAAGGCCTGGCCTTACGCATTGTACAACGTAAAGTTTCGCGTGTGCTATTTGGCAAACGTGTAGTTACGTTAGATTTGGCATCGCTGGTGGCCGGTACAAAATACCGTGGCCAGTTCGAAGAACGTATGAAAGCCGTGATGAACGAGCTTGAAAAATCTACTGATGTAATTTTATTTATTGATGAGATTCATACCATTGTTGGTGCTGGTGGCGCATCAGGTTCATTAGATGCATCCAATATGTTCAAACCTGCTTTGGCAAGGGGAGAAATTCAATGTATTGGTGCCACAACATTAGATGAATACCGTCAGTACATTGAAAAAGATGGTGCTTTAGACCGTCGTTTCCAAAAAGTGATGGTAGAGCCAGCTACGCCGGATGAAACTGTTGAGATTTTAACACGTATTAAAGATAAGTACGAAGAACACCACGGTGTAACTTATACTGACGAAGCTATTTTAGCTTGTGTTACTTTAACATCGCGTTATATTTCTGATCGTTTCTTGCCAGATAAAGCCATTGATGCTTTAGATGAGGCCGGTTCGCGTGTTCACTTAACCAATATCCACGTTCCGCAGAATATTATTGATATCGAAGCTAAAATTGAAGATATCAAATTAGAGAAAAACAAGGTTGTACGTAGCCAGAAATATGAAGAAGCTGCGAAACTGCGCGATACCGAGAAAAATTTAATTGAAGAATTAGATAAAGCTAAGGCAGAGTGGGAAGCTGAAACCAAAACTAAGCGTTACGAAGTATCAGAAGATAACGTAGCCGAAGTGGTTTCGATGATGACTGGTATTCCAGTACAACGTGTTGGACAAACAGACAGTGCAAAACTGTTGAATATGTACGATAAAGTGGCCGAGAAAATTATTGGTCAGGATGATGCGATCAAGAAATTGACCAAAGCTATCCAGCGTACAAGAGCCGGATTAAAGGATCCTAAAAAACCAATTGGTTCATTTATTTTCTTAGGTCCAACAGGTGTAGGTAAAACAGAGCTGGCGAAAGAACTGGCCCGTTTCATGTTCGATAGTGATGATTCTTTGATCCAGATCGACATGAGTGAGTACATGGAGAAATTTGCGGTTTCACGTTTAGTGGGTGCGCCTCCGGGATATGTAGGTTATGAAGAGGGTGGACAGTTAACTGAAAAAGTAAGAAGAAAACCTTATGCTGTAATCTTATTGGATGAGATTGAAAAAGCTCACCCGGATGTATTCAATATCTTATTGCAGGTTTTGGATGAAGGACAGTTAACCGATAGTTTAGGCCGTAAAGTTGATTTTAGAAATACAATCATCATCATGACTTCTAATATTGGTGCCCGTCAACTTAAAGATTTTGGACAAGGTGTTGGTTTCTCTACAACAGCGAAAACAAACCAGGCCGATTCTCACAGTCGTGGTGTAATTGAAAGTGCATTAAAACGTGCTTTTGCTCCTGAATTCTTAAACCGTGTTGATGATGTGGTGGTATTCAATAGCTTAGGTAAAGACGAAATTTTCAGAATTATCGATATCGAGTTAAAAGCTTTGTTCGGTCGCGTTCATACCCTTGGTTATGAAATTGCATTAACTGATAATGCTAAAGAATATATTGCAGATAAAGGTTTTGATAGTAATTTTGGTGCTCGTCCGTTAAAAAGAGCAATTCAGAAATATTTAGAAGATCCAATTGCTGAAGAGATTCTTAAAGGCGAACTGGCCGAGGGTGATGTTTTAGAAATTGATTACGATAAAACTACCGAACTGATTTCAATTAATCACAAAAAAGGCGAAAAGAAAAAAGAAGAGCCAAAACAAGAAGAAGACTCTTCGAGTAAATAAATAAAAAACTCCCGATGAAAATCGGGAGTTTTTTGTTTAAGACAATAATTAATGTGAGCTAAATTTTTACTTGTTTTTGGAGTGCGAAAAAGATGCATGCAATCCTGGACGATCGTCATAAGGAGTGCCAACCTTTATAAAAACATAATAATTGGTGATGTCAAGACGCAAAGGATCGTCATCTCGATCCGATAGCTATCGGATCGAGCACCGCGAAATGGAGAGATTTATTGTAGATTTTCGGCTTTGTTTCACTTCGCTCGAAATGACCATCTTTATTTTAAATCAACTCTACTAACGCCTTATAATACCGCTCATAATTTTCGGTTTCTGTGTTCAAAAACAGAAAAGGCTCTATCAATTCCAGTTCCATCAACAAAAATTCGCCATTAACGATAGTGCCATCAACTCGTGCATAAAGGCAGTCTTTAGCAAACAACGTAACATATTGCTGTGCTGTAGCAATCAGTTCTTCACTCGGTTTTTGTGGATGTACAGATCCGCCATGCGCAGGCTGCACCCTAAAATCGCCAGGCTTGGCCTGTTTGATTAACGAATGACTATACGCTCCGTTAAAAAAAATGAAAGACCATTCACCGCTTTCCAGAATTTCAGGTAGAAATGGCTGAATGATAAAATCTTCATCCTGAATAAGGAGATTTAATTTTTGATTAACCTCGTTCACATTATCTGTAGTTACCTTAAATGTATTTTTTGCACCACCGCTCACACATGGTTTTACAATTAATTTATTGGTATTAAATTTCTCAAAGAAATGCTCAAGATTTACACTTTCTTTATTTTGAAGGAAAAAACTAGGTGTAATTTTTAATCCGGCAGCTTCAATTTCCTGTAGATACTGTTTGTTTGCGTTCCACCTTACTACCTCAATGGGGTTAAGCAATTTTATATTTTTTGCTTCCAACAAATCAAGCCAACTGTAAAACTCTTCAATCAGGTCGAAATAATCCCATGGCGATTTTAAGATGGCAAGCGAATAGTTTTCCCAGTTTACTCGTGGATCATTCCAGATTACTTTTTCAATGTTGAGCTCTTTTTCATTCAGGAAATTTAAGAGTTTATCATCCTCGCTTTCAACTGTGGTGCTATCATAAGCTCCTTTATCGAGGTAGGTTACTAATGCAATGTTCATGGAGCTAAAACTAAGTTTTATCAACGTGGATTACAAATCGTGACCAATAATCTTTGAGATGGCCGTGATGATAAAACCACGGCCCTGAGCGCTGAGGGCTTTCTCCTCAAAATTTTTAAAACAGACTTGCCTGGTTACTCGGAATTTTGAATAAAGTATGGTCTAAAATAATATCCTTTACATTTAAGCCATTTAAGCGGCAGTGCAGCCTGAAATTATCTCTTATCATTTGCGAAATATTGCCATCTCCGCGCATCCGATCGCCAAATCTGCAATCGTTCACATGGCCACCATGACAACTTTGAATCATGTGCCAAACTTTATCAAAACGATCAGGAAAGTTTTTGCGCAGCCAATCTTCAAATATCTGCCCAATAGCTCCATTTAGCCTTACTACGGTATAACCGGCTTTTATAGCACCAGCATTGGCTACGGCTTTTAGAATTTTCGGAATTTCGTGGTCGCTTAGTCCCGGAACAAGAGGGGCAACCATAACACCCATAGGAATTCCATCTTTACTCAATTCTTCTACCACCCTTAACCGCTGTTTGGCAGTTGTAGTTCGGGGTTCCATTACCTGCCGTAAATCTTCGTTTAAGCTATTAATTGACACATAAACCATGCAGAGATTTAACTTCGCCATTTCTTGTAGAATATCCCGATCGCGAAGAATAAGCGAATTTTTGGTAATCATACCAATGGGCTGCTTATAGGCCAATGCAATTTCGAGCAACTGCCTGGTGAGTTTAAACTTTCTTTCGGCAGGTTGGTAGCAATCGGTATTGCCAGAAAGGGAAATGGTAGTGGCATCCCAGCCTTTTTTCTCTAAGAACTTTTTAAATAGCGCTGGAGCCTCTTTTTTAACAATTATTTTCCGCTCAAACTCTATTCCAGCACTATAACCCCAATATTGATGCGAATTGCGGGCATAACAATAAGTACAGCCATGTTCGCAGCCCTGGTAAGGGTTTAAAGAATAAGCCATGCCCACATCAGGGCTGTCAACTTTGTTTACAATGGTTTTCGAATTTTCAAAAATAAAGGAGGTTTTACGATCGCTTTCTTCCCAATCGTCTATGCCTTCATCATGTTCCTTTACGTAAACATCTTTTAGAAATTTGTTGTGTGGATTAACCTGAGCGCCCCGTCCTTTAAAATATTGTTTTTCTTCTTCGCCAATCATAAACTAAAATTACTAAAAATATTAGCAATTTTAGTTTCTAAAAAGGATGACTTTTCAACATTTTTAGTTTTAGGTCAATCCTTCGTCTCACATCGTTCTTTACTTATTCTTCGGTAGCGGTACATAATCCATCGGCACCATATCTGCCACTTTTTCGTAAGCCCAGAAACCTTCGTACAAGAGCGATCGGGAGTCGTAAATGCCACCATTTTCATAGAAACGTACGCCTTCGCCAGTTAAGTTGGCAACAGAAATTTCATTTTCGGGTACATCCAAAGGTCTGAAGATCCAAAATCCGGTGTTAGAATAAGCCAGAGATTCTTTTTCCTTGGTGTACTGAATCAGCAATGCATCTGTATAACTAAGGTATTTTAAGTTCTGGTTAAAATAATGCACCAAGGTATCGGTAAGTACCTCCGCTCTCGAAAATTTATCAATGGTTCGGGGCATTTCTTTTTGTTTGGTCCAAAAGGCGAGTAGGGCCGTATCTATTTTACCTTTATTCTGCCTGATGCCCGTTTTCTCGGGTACGGCCTTAATTTTCTCTAAATTGGCATTAATTAAATATTCGGGATAGCGGTTAGGGTTAGGCACTTTTACCATCTTGTTGATGATAAATCCTTCTTCTTTTGTTTTGTTAGCATAAAGCGAATGGAAGAAATGTTGCGAAGAACCATAATATGCAACCTCTCTGGCGGCGATATACTTTTTCTTTTTAGCTGCCGATGCTTTTAATTCCTCAAAAAACGGGTGACCGGAATAGTAAATAATGTGTGTTCTCGAATTATACTCGAAACGGTCGAGCATATATTTTAGCCGATAACCTAAAGCTTTATTCTCTACAATCAGAAACTCTGTTGTAGAAACCGTTAAGGTGCTTTTAGTAATGTCGAAATCTACATTTAAAACCTGCGGATTTAATATCTTACATTGTAAGGCATTTGGGGTTTTACCAATAAAAAAATCTTTAAACTGGTTAATGTATTTCTGACGGTTTGGATCGGCCCTAATTACAACTTCTTCCAGTTGCGCAACATTTTCTTTCAAAACCAGCTCTACCTGCACGGATTTATCAGAAATGATTACACTTTTAGAATAGGGGAGGTAACCAACCAGCTGAACGAGTAGATCATAACTGCCAGGTTTTAGGTTTGATAATTTAAATCGTCCGTCGTTATCAGCCACTGTAGCAATTTTATATCCACTTAAATAGATACTTGCACCAGGTAATCCATCTTTTTGATCCCTAACCAAACCGCTAATCGAGAAGGTGTTTTGAGCAATGGCATTAGTACCCAACATGATTAGCGTAAGGGCTACTAAAAGGCTTTTAATCATAGAGACGAATGTAACCAAAAGGCGTAATATTTATTAAAAACGCAAAAGATTTTTAACAAATTTAACATTTACAAATAATCGTTATTTCTGGCTGCGAGCGACCTGATAAAATTTGTCATCCTGAGTGAGCGAAGGATCTTTAAAACGGAATTTATTCAAAATAGGCCAGGTGAATATTAGGAAATGTTTTCGGGTTTGGAAACGAAAGGCCTGTTTTTCATGGCTAGAGCAGTCCCGCCATCGCTTGTAGTCCTCTCCCGATGAAAAATCGTGATGCGGGCTACCCGCTCTGTCGGGTTTATTTAACAAAGGTAGGTGCTGCATGGTTCCAAAACCCTCAATAGTATAATTGGCCCTGCCAACTAAACCCGACCAAAGTGAAAAACCCAAAGCCCGAAGCATGAGGGGCGAGGATTTGTAACGGAGGGCGGTACTTTCGAAGCCAAAAAAGTACTGTATTTGCTTTTCAATAACAATAAAGAAATACTTGGTCTATAACCGCCCTTCCTTTAAGGGGATGAAAGGTTATTTCCCCTCCAAACTGGCTGGCGGCAAATAATCCATGGGTACGCTATCGGCAATTTTTTCCCAGCCCCAGTAACCTGAATAAATCATCGAACGAGGGTTGTAAATAGATCCGTTTTCATAAAAATATACCGGAACAACTTGTAAGGTAATGGTAGAAATCTGGTAATCTGGCATATCTAATGGCCGTGCAATAGACAGGCCGATCCGGTTGGCGTAAGAAGGATCTTCCCTTTCTTTGGTGTAAACAACATAAAGTTGATCAGTAAAATTGAAGCTTTTAATACTCTGATTCTTCATGTGTACCAATGTATCCTGTAGTACCGGAGCACGGCTTAAAATAGAAATCCCATTTGGAAGATTTTTCTTTTTTATCCAATAGCTCAAAGAATCTCCAGGCATAAAAGTTAACGTGCGTGTTAAGCCATCCTGTACTTTTGTTAAGCGTTTAATGTTGGCGTTAATCACACTGTCTGAAGGTTTATCCGGATTTGGTATGCTAACCAGTTTATTAATCATAAACCCCTCTTCGGTAGCGCGGTGATGATAAATGGACCTAAAAAAGTGCTGTGGCGAACCTAGATAAGCCGTAATCCGCTTTTGCTCCCAAATTTTCTTTCGCCGTGCCGATCCTTTTAAATCTTCGTAATAGGGGAAACCTTCATAATAAATGATCCTGGTTTTGCTCTCGTATTCAAAATTGTTCAGCAGGTATTTAATGCGGTATCCAAGCGCCTTGTTTTCAATAATCAGAAATTGGGTGGTTTTAACTGTAAGTTTATGTTCCTCTTTATCGTAATCGATAATCAGTACGTTCGGATTGATGAGTTTACATTGTTCTGCATTGGGGGTGGTACCAATAAAGTACCCCTTAAACATGGCAATATAATGTTCCCTGTTAGGATCGGGTTTAATGGTTACTTCGGCCAGTTGGGTTACACTTTCTTCGAGGGTAAGATCCAGTTTTACGGCTTTATCGGCAATTACTACATTTTTGTTTAAAGCTTTATAGCCGATTAATTGTACTAAAATATCGTAGTTACCAGGTTTTAGCGGTAGTGTGTATGTGCCATCATTGTTAGAAACTGTTGCAATTTTATAACCGCTTACATATACGCCAGCCCCGGGTAAAGCCTCACCATGTTTATCTTTTACCATGCCCGAAAGGATATAATTTTGTTGAGCAGAACAAAGTTTACCGACGATTAATAATGAAAGTAGAAGTATAAAAGATTTCATTGACTAAATATAAACTAATTATTTAGTTTTGTTTAATACCTGATGTAAAATTATTGGTGCTTTTCTTTTTAGCTGTCAGATAGGAACATCTGACAGCACAACAACATTTCCCTACCATTAACAAATCCATAAGAAAAGTCGTCATCTCGACTGAAACGCAGTGGAATGGAGAGATCTGCCTAGATAGATTTCTCGACTACGTTGCACTCCGCTCGAGATGACGTAATGTAAGAATTAGGCTAGCAACTCGCGCGCATTTTCCATGGCAGACGAACCTGGGTTTTTCCCACTTAACATTTCAGCAATTACACCAATACGTTCTTCTTGTTTAAGTTTACGGATGCCTGTTGTAGTTTTTCCGCGGTCTTCATTTTTATGAACAAAATAATGTGATATGCCTTTAGCCGCAATTTGTGGGAGATGTGTAATCGAAATTACCTGCATGTTCTGTCCTAGATCGGAAATTACTTCTCCAACTTTTAACGCGGTTTCACCAGAAATTCCGGTATCAATCTCATCGAAAATAATGGTCGGTAACGAAGTGTGTTTAGCCAGTAAAGCTTTTATGGCCAACATCAGTCGCGATAACTCACCACCAGATGCCACTTTATTGACCGGTGCAGGCGCCTGACCGGCATTGGCGGTAAAGAGGAGATTTATTTCATCTAAACCATCTTTATTTAATTCGTTCAGTACTTTTTGGTTTAAAAGCAATTTGGCATTTAGCATCCCCACTTTTTTCAGGGTAATGCCGGTTTGTTCTTCTACAACTTTAATTGCTTTCTTGCGGTTGGCACTTAATTGATCGGCCTGTTTATGTAGTTCTTTTTTAAGTTGATCGATTTCTTTATGTAGTTTTTCGATATGCTCATCAGAAGATAGGAGTTTGTTCAGGTTCTCTTCCAATTGTTTTTGAAGTGCCAGTAATTCGGTATTATTGGCAACCCGGTGTTTTTGCTGGAGTGAATAGAAAAGATCCAGTCTTTGATTTACCAGCTCTAAACGATCGGCACTATGTATGGTATTTTCTTCAATGCCAGAAACCTCATCGGTAATATCTTTTATTTCGATAATCGATGAGCGTAAACGTTCATACAGCACATTAATTGCCGGATCGAATTTTTCTATACTCTGTAGTTGTAACGAAGCTTCTTTTAAAATCTGGAGGGCAGAAGGTTCACTTTCGTTAATTAAACCGGAAGCGGTGAGTAAGGCTCTTTTTATGGTTTCCGCATGTGTTAAACGTTCTAACTCCTGTTCTAACTCCTGTTGTTCGCCCTCCTGTAATTTTGCCTGTTCGAGCTCGTTAAACAGAAATTGCTCATAATCTTGCCTGTTTCTTGCTTCGTCGGCCTCGCTCACCAATTTCTTCAACAGGTTGGTATCTTGTTTAAGTTTTTTAAACCCGCTGCGGTAATTAAACAATAGCGATTGGTGCTTAGCTAAAGAATCGACAATTAACAGTTGAAAATCGGTATCGTTAATCTCTTGGGTGGCATGCTGGGAGTGGATGTCGATCAGCTTTTCGCCAATTTGTTTAAGAATTGATAAATTAACCGGTGTATCGTTAATAAACGACCTGGTTTTACCGTCTATAGATATCTCTCTGCGCAAAATGCTTTCGTTCGAGAAATCTAGATCATTTTCTTCAAAAAGTTCTTTCAGGTTTTCATCTGCCAATGCAAAACTTCCTTCAATAACACATTTTTTATCCTGGTTAAAAAAGTATTTGCTTTCTGCGCGCTGGCCTAAAATTAGCGATAATGCCCCTAAAATGATGGATTTACCAGCGCCAGTTTCACCTGTTATAATATTTAAGCCTTTATCAAATTCGATATCGAGACTGTCAATTAATGCGTAATTACGTATAGAAAGTTTTTGTAGCATAGCTAAGCAAAAATATCAAAATTTATTCAACAGGTGAATACAAAACAAAAACAGCGAAGAATAATCTTCGCTGTTATAATCTGTTTGGTTTTTGTGTTGTTATTTTATCGAAATATTAATTGCATTATCTGCAGCAATTTTTAAGTTGGTTGCCTGAACATAACTTTTTAGCGCTATTTGATCGGCATTGGTAAAATCAGATTTTTTATATGTTACTACAGCATTTAATGTGTTCAGGGCTTTAACGGCGCTGGTAAAATCCTGATTGTTGTATAACATCACTGCCGGAGTTACCTGTGAACTTTTGTGCCCACTTTCTACCTTTTCCTTTTTCTCTTTCTTCTCCATTTTCTCTTTCAGCTCTTTTACTTCGTTGTCGAATTTTTCTTTCAATTTCTTGTACTCCTCAGTTTGTCTAACCTTACTGTTCGAGTTATCGTTGTATTTAAAAATTACACCATCCGGAGAAAGCTGATAACCTTTAGTTTTAAACAAAGAATCGGAACGTAATATGTTTAGGCCAGATAATCTTGCGATTTCTCCTGATTTCAGGGCCTGTATTCTGATATTATCTATTTGTGCTCTGAATTCTGGCGTATTTATTTTAGCCGCCATATCTTCACCCATTTTTTTCCATTTGGCTTGTGCTTCTGGTGAACCGAATTCTTTGCTCATATCTTCAGCCATTTTTTTCCATTTTGCCTGGGCTTCAGGAGAATTCATTTTCTTTTGCATTTCCTCTCCAAATTTCTTCCATTTGGCCTGTGCTTCTGGTGAATTGTATTGTTTGGCAATATCTTCACCAAATTTTTTCCATTTAGCCTGTGCCTCTGGTGAGTTATATTGTTTGGCCATGTCTTCGCCAAATTTTTTCCACTTGGCTTGTGCTTCCGGTGAATTGTACTCTTTGTAAATTTTGTTGCGTATCAGTGAGTCATTAAATCTGAATTTAAAAGAACTGTCGGCATGAATGCGGTATATATTCTTAGCAGCAAAAAGCTCATCCCTGTAAAAATCTTTTCTCAGGCTATCTGGCATTTCTTTTACCGAGTTATATTCGGTTTTTTTACCATCCGCATCAATCGTTACAATTTTAATTTTACGTTTTTTAGTGGTATCAGCGCACACAAGGGTTTTTACATCATGGTGGTCTATCACGCTCAAAACCTCAATTTTAGACGTTTTTTTATTTTCTTTTTTCTTTTCTGTCGGATTGATCCAGGCAATGGAAAACAAGCAGGCTACTCCTAAAGTTAAGGCTGCCATTTGTTGTTTGGCGTTTAAATAATTTGTTTTCATGTTGGTTATTCTTTTTATGCGTTGATACAAATTCTGGGTCTTGCCTGTTGCTGCTAATGCATAAGCCGGACTGTTTTTGTCTTTTAATAGTTCGAGTTTAAGTAGGGCATGGGCATAATTCAGTGGCTTTCCGGTAATTTTTAATACCAGATCATCGCAGGCATGCTCGCGCTCAATATGTATAAATCTACCTGCCATCCATACAAATGGATTATAGAATAATAAGGTTTCTATGGCTGTTTTAATCAGGTTCAATAAGAAATCGTTTCTTCTGATGTGCGATAACTCATGGATTAATATCGCTTCTACCTGATCGTTGTCTAACTGGTTTACCAGGGCCAATGGAAATAATACCACAGGTTTTAAATAACCGATAACCAAAGGCACATTAACAATAGAAGATAAATGGAACCGGATAACTTTATTGATTTTAAGGTGGGCAGTTACCTGCTCGAAAATGGCTTTCCAGCTATCTGGAATGGCACTTAAACTTTCTTTTTTCAGTTTTGAAAGCTGACCATAGCCTTTAACAATAACGAATAACTGAAGCAAGATACCGATAACATAGAATATTACTACAACAGGGAAATACTGTTCTGCCTTGCTGCTAAAACTTGGTGGCAGGTTGTTAAAGTATTGGTAAACCTGTATATTTTGTGCATTGATTGCAGGAGCCTGATTATTTACATTCAAAGTTAACTGATGAATGAAATTATAGCCAAAGCCAATAAACATTAAAATGATGGCACCAAAAGCAAGGTTGTGCTTATGTTTTGCCGGCAGTTTCGGAATGCTCAGCATTACGATAAATAGGATGCCATAAATGATGGCGCTTTGCCAGAGTGAGTTTAAAATACTCCAGCCAAATGCTTTGATGAACTGTTGTAATAAAGTTTCCATAACGGTGGTTTTAATTTTTTATACGGGGACAATCCGAAAATTTTACTGTTTATTAGGGATCTAAACCCTACACCTTTCAACCTTCAACGCTAACCTTACTTTAGGCTATCTAAATACTTTTTGATTTCGTCAATCTCATCTGCACTTGCAGTATGGTTACCCAAAGCCTGCATGACCAATCTTGCTGCCGATCCGTTAAATACGTTATCGATCATTTTGTTTACCAATTGTTTTTCAGTTTTATCCTGACTAACAAGCGCTTTATAGATATGCGTTTTTTGATTGGTATCTCTTTCTACCATTCCTTTTTCGTGCAGAATCTGCATCAGTTTTAAGGTAGTGGTATAACCAGAGTCTTTTTTATTCAACGCTTCATGAACTTCTCTTACCGTTGCATTCCCCTTTTGCCAAAGCACCTGGAGGATTTCCATTTCACCTTCTGTTGGTTTGATGTTATGATTAGTCATATGTTACAAGTTGTACGAATTATTTCGTATTCAAATGTACGAAGATATTCGTAAGATCAAAATATTTTAACAAATTTTTAACTTTTGTCTTAACTGGTTAACCGGTTAACTGTGATATAGGACGCATAAGAAAGCCAAATGTTGCATGCTTATCTGGCTTTTGAAAGGAAATCCCCACTATGAAAAACTGACCTAGGTTAATAAACCTGATTGATGTGGATACCGGCCCGTGGATAAGGCCTGCAGGCGTATGAACGAAAGCAGGAGTGGCTTTAATTGAAATGCTGAGACTGCTTTGCTAAACAATTAATCACCACAAATAGGGAAACTACTTACTGGTTAACTGTGTTACAAGTTAGTTGCATGAGCAGCTAGCATGAGGGTTCAGCTTTAGAAAGAAAAACCACCACTATAAAAAACTGACTGATGTTATTAAACCTGATTGATGTGGATACCGGCCCGTGGATAAGGCCTGCAGGCGTATGAACGAAAGCAGGAGTGGCTTTAATTTGAAATGTTGAGACTGCTTTCCCAAAAACAACTATCACTAATAGAAAAACAACTTAAGTGTTAACTGTTGAAACTGGTTGACTGAAAGTTATTTTACGATTAACCGATTTAAACAATTAACCAGTTAACCCAAAAAACTAATTCTTCTTCAGTCCTTCGTATTTGCCAATATTCGCCGGATCGATTTCTGCCAACATATTATAAGCTTTCATGCGTTCCTGGCCATTTAGTTTAGAAAGTACATTGGTTACTTCTTCAGCTTTTGATGCGAAATAAACATTAGGGAAAATAGAACCCAGTTTCTGCTTATCCATTTGCTGCAGCGCAGGTAGGGCAGCAACAATCTGTGTTAAACCCTTATCATTATCAGTTAGCTGATCCAGGCCATTTAAATGGTAGCTGTAGATGAAATTGCGCAGCTCACTAAAAATAGGGTTCAAAACATTTTCATTAAACCAAAAACGATTGCGTAAACCATCAGCTGCTCTCCAGCCGGTATTGCCCGAAGCTTGCGCCAGGTTAATGATGTTCTGTGCTTTTTTATAAAAAGGAGTACCACCCATTTTGCTGAAACTATCTTTATCTATTCCGATGATGGTATAAGCGTAGTAGGTGAGGAGGGCACTGATATTGGAAATATAATTCTGATCAGAAAAGTCGATTGTAGCGCCATCATTGAAATTAAAATCGAAATTCTTATCACTCATATTTAACAAAGTGCTATTGTAAGAGCTGTTAAAAACAGGGCGGCTGCTTTGGATCTGCGCTTCAGCAATGTATCCGGAACCACCATCCCAGGAATTTATGGTAATCACAAAACTACATTCAATCCTTTCCTGAGGCTTATAACTTTCGTTGCTGAACTTGTTATTGTTTAAAAAATCGCGGATTGTTTTTTGCAGCGCATCTAAAGTTGGCTTACTGATGTTCGAAACCTGGGGAGCCAGCAAAGTTACCCTTGCATTTAACTCCTGCGCCTGTAGTTTGCCGAAACCAATCAATAACAATATCCAAACAATCTTTTTTATCATTTTGCAATTTTTAAAATGGCCGCACAAATATCTTTAGCAACAGCTGTTTTCGATTTCATTTCAAATACTGTCCGTTCTAAAGCTTTGTTAAAAATAGTAATTTTATTGGTATCTGATTTAAAACCTGCACCCTTATCATTTAAAGAATTTAAAACAACGAGGTCGAGATTTTTCTTCTCGAGTTTGCCTTTAGCATAATTTTCTTCATCATTGGTTTCTAAAGCAAAACCAACCAAAATCTGATGCTCTTTTTTCGTTTTACCTAAAAAAGCGAGTATATCCGTTGTTTTTTCCAGTTCCAAAACCAGGCCGCTATCCTGCTTTTTGATTTTTTGAGCAGCAATCAGTTTAGGACGATAATCTGCCACAGCGGCGCACATTACCGTAATATCGGTATCAGCAAATACCGATGAACAGGCATCGAACATGTCCTGGGCGCTTACTACATCAATCCTTTTTAAGATTTGATCAGATTTTTGTGCAGTTGGTCCGGCAATTAATGTAACATCAGCTCCAAGGCTGGCCAGTTCATCAGCAAGCGCGAAACCCATTTTGCCTGATGAGTGATTGCCAATAAAACGTACCGGATCAATAGCCTCGTACGTAGGACCAGCAGTAACCATTACCTTTTTGCCAAATAAAGGCATCGATCTTTTAATGGTATCATCCAGAAAAGAAACAATTTCTTCAGGTTCTGCCATTCTGCCTTCACCCCAAAGTCCGCTGGCAAGTTCGCCATTGGCAGGTGCAATAACCGTATTGCCAAAACCGATAATCTTTTCGATATTAGTTTGTGTAGTCTCATGCTTCCACATGTCCAGGTCCATTGCCGGGGCAACATACACAGGGCATTTGGCCGATAGATAAACAGCTGTTAATAAATTATCGCAGATGCCTGTTGCCAGTTTGGCCAGCGTGTTGGCACTTATTGGTGCGATGATCATCAAATCGGCCCATAAGCCTAATTCAACATGATTGCTCCATACTCCAGTTTCTTCTTCGAAGTATTGCGTATAAACAGGGTTTTTAGAAAGCGTAGCAAGGGTAAGTGGTGTAATGAAATTAGCACCATCAGGGGTAAGAATAACCTTTACGTTTGCGCCAGCTTTTACGAGCAGCCGAACTAAAAAAGCCGACTTATATGCTGCGATGCTACCGCAAACGCCAAGGATTATATTTTTATTTTTTAGCATAATGCGCAGAGTACATAAGACATGGAGCATAGAGCGTAGTGCTAAACGCTTTGCCCTAAACGCTATGCGCTACGCCAGTTACTTTTGTTCTTTAGCAGGATTTCTGTGATAAATTTTCTCGTTTAAAAATTCATCAATAGCAACCAAAACAGGCTTCGGCATGCGCTCGTAATGTTTACTGATTTCAATCTGCTCGCGATTTTCGAAAATTTCTTCTAAATTATCGTTGCTTGAAGCAAATTCTGCCAATTTACCGTGTAACTCCTCTTTAACGTTGTTCGAAATCTGATTTGCTCTTTTAGCAATTACCACTAAAGATTCGTATAAGTTATCTGTAGTTTTATCTAAATCGTGTACGTTTCTGGTTACTGTAGTATTTGGTACAGCAGGTTTGTTAGTATTCATGTATTACTTGTTTTTAATATTCGTGTTATCAGCATTAGTTGGTTTTGTAGAAACGGTATCCTTTAATTTACCAGTTTTAATCAACATCTGCTTGTATTTTTCCTGATCAGCAGCATATAATGCCAGTTCTTGTTTTGTCGCCACAATACCAGCCTCCACATCATCCTTAAGTACCTTTGCATCTTTAGTGTATTTACTGTCAGGATGGTTTTCGGTAAACTCAGTATATAAGGCAAGTGCTTCATTATAACGGTCTTCCTGGCGGATGATATAACTGTTTTTTGCGTATAAATACTGCGCTTTAATCATCAAGAAATCCATTTCCTCAGCATATTTAATGTCTGGGTAATCTCTTTGTGCATTTTTTAAGGCAATAACCGCTGCTCTGTAATTATCTACATTGCTTGGTCCGGTAGTTAAATACATTTTGGCATTTTCGAAAGCTTTATCCTCTAATTTACCCCTTAATGTGGCAATATATTTGCCCGCGGCTGCAGCACGATCGCTGGTAGGGTATAAGTTGATGAATAATTGTAGTGCATCAATAGCCTTATAGGTATTTTCCTGGTCTAAAGAGAAATTTGGAGATTCTAAATAGAAACAATAAGCAGCCATGTATCTCGCTTCTTCGGCATTTTTACTTGCTGGATAGGTATCTGCAAAACTTTTAAACTGGTATCTGGCAGTTGTATAATCACTCAATCTATATAAAGTATAAGCATAATAATAGTTCAGATCCTCAGCTTCTGCACGGCCCCTATATTTTTGAGAAAGATCCTCAAAAAGCACCAATGCCTTACTGTAATCGCGTTTATTATACAAACGAAGAGCCTCTTGGTACTTTTTTGCAACGTCATTGCTCGCTCTCAATTTCTCGAAACGACTTTTACAACCCGCAATACCCAGAGCGGAAACAAATACTAAAATAATTAAGTGTTTAACTTTAAACATTCTGCAAAGATAATTAATAATACGATAACATCAATAAAAACAATTGGCCGCTAAGCTATGCAAAGCAATTCAGTACAATATAACAGTTAACAATTTTTAACATATATATAGCATAGTCTGATTTTTTTGCTATCTTTTTGTTTATATAATGTATATAGGTATGTATTTAGTAGATATGTACTGAAGTTTAAATGCGCTCGGTATAACTTCGGAGGTTTGCTTATTAATACATTGTTTATCTTTTTAGCAAAGCAGGTTCAGTACGACTATATAGGTTTGTCCCGCCATCTGTTGAAAAGCCTTGGTTCGTTCCTCACTATTGGATTTTCCACTTCTGTGGAGTTTAGGTGTCAGGGCCTTCCGAAGTCTTAAACGGCCTGGCTCAGGAAAACTTGGGATTCTATTCACTCACACGTTGTTGCTACACTATATAAAGATATAGGAGTGCTTTTGTTTTTTTTAGCAAAGCAGGTTCGGTGCTACTATATAAGCTGGTTCCCGCTATCCGCTTTATCCCGATGAAAATCGGGATGCCCGCTGCTATCGGGTTTAGGTGGCAGGGTCTTCCGGGATTTTAAATGGCCGGGCGCAGGGAAAACTCCGGAAGCCTGAAGGGGGGACTGCTATAAACACGCATTCTTTCAAAAAGTTTTGCTATCTGCAAAACTTTTTCCTGTTGAAAACCACGCAGTTATCCGAGACCTTTGGATAATCCTTAAAAAAGCTTTGCGTGTACGATAAAAAATCCTACTTTTGCATCCCGCTTCGGAGGAAGGGTTTGGTTGAAAGGATGGCATAGCGGGAGAGCGGTATTTATTTTAAAATAAATATTGCGGGAGCGGAAAAGATTGCTACCTTTGCAGCCCGGTTCGGAAGGACGGAAAGCTGGTTAACACCGGCGTATTGAAATAAGGGGAAAGAAGAAAAAGAGGGCTGAAAAAATAAAGTTTATTTTATTTGGAAGTTTAAAAAAGATCCTTACCTTTGCACTCCCAACCGAAAGGAAGGAAAAAAAATCGGAACGGCGGATGTCGGAAAGATAACAGAAAAAGATTGAAACAGACGGAAACACGTTTAAGACGAACAAGACTTGGACGAACAGAAGTTTGAAGATATATAAATGACCGGCCGTGAGGCTTACCAGGTCAGCAAGTTCTTAAAAGAGATGTCAATGTAGCGTAGCGAGGTAATGGAGTACTGATCAAAGTACATGATTGC
>NZ_JBWKXA010000011.1:0-64689 GCF_059422505.1 Pedobacter sp. GW821-FHT01D05
AAGCTAAGAAAAACTCCAAAAAAAGAGTTTTTCTTAAAATAAATTTGCAATTGTGGTAAACCTAGAATACGACCGGAACGCAGTGTAGCGGAGAGATCTACCTCGAGACAGATTTCTCCATTTCGTTGCACTTCAGTCGAAATGACGGTATTGCGGGCGGATTTGTAATCCGCACGAGCCTATAAGTTTATCGTCTCACCAATTTCTGGTAACAATAAGGTTTTGTTTTCGCGTTTAAATTTATCTAACGCAGCCTGGGTATCAATTTCGATTACTGGAAAGGTATTGTAGTGTACGCCAATTACATTATCACAGTCGAAATATTTCGTTGCAACTAGTGCATCATCCACATCCATGGTGTAATTTCCACCGATTGGCAGGATGGCGTAATCCAGGTTGTAAATATCAGCTAAAACTTTCATCTCGATGGTTAAACCTGTATCGCCTGCAAAGTAAATCTGTTTGCCGTCTACTTCAAGTACGAAGCCTGCAGGGTTCCCTCCATAACTTCCATCTGGTAAACCAGATGAGTGTGTTGCAGATACCATACGTACAGTTCCCCAATCGAAAGTAAATTTGCCAAAATTCATTCCATGTACTTTTTCTACACCTTGTTTGCTTGCCCAATCTACCACCTCCGGCATGGCGATAACGGTGGCCTGGGTTTGCTTTGCTAGTGCTACCAGATCGGCAACATGATCGCCATGCCCATGGCTAACCAGTATATAATCAGCCTCAATGGCTTTAATATCTATATTTTTAGCTAACGGATTGTGTGATATAAACGGATCGAACAGTAGTTTTTTCCCGGCTGCTTCTAACAGGAAGCAAGATTGGCCGTAATAAGTGTATTTCATAATAATAGTATCAAGATTTGATTCTCAAGTAGCAAGATCGATTCTTCTTAGGATAAACAGTTAAGTTAACTAATGGTTTTATTGCCCAAACATACCGCCTAAGCCTCCAAGCATATCCTGTGCTGATGCCTGCATTTCGGCGGCACTAACCTGTTCGGCACTTGCCATAGCTTTATTAATAGCGGTTAATAAAAGTTCTTCTAATTCTTCCTTATCGGCATTTTTCAAAAACTCCTCATCAATGGAAATTCCGGTGATGGTCTTATTTGCTGTAGCAGTGATTTTTATTGCACCATTTTCAACTTCGCCAAATACCGAAATCGTATCCAGGCGTTTTTTAATTTCCTCGGCCTTTTGTTGAGCCGCAAATAATTTATCAAACATAACGTTGTAATTTTTATAATAAAACTAGATTCTGCCTAAAATCGTATTGGCTTCATCAAGAAACCGCTCAATTCTTTTAGTACCTGTAAAGTGTTTAAGGTTTAAGGTGGTGGTTTTGTTTTTGGCTGGCAGTAAAATTTCTGCCCTAACTTCGGTACCTGAATAAATAAGATTGGTTGTTTTGCGGATCACCTGAAAACGGATCAGGTCATCAAAAGGATATTCTTTCTTAAAACGGCCAGCAAAAGTAGAACGGATAATTTTTCTTTGGCTTTTATCAAAACGGATATTGGAGGTTGCTGCAAAAAGAAGTGCTAAGCCGATCACTGCTGGAAAATAGGTGAGGAGTATTTTTTGAATAGAACCTTCGTTTGCCAAAAAATCTGGACTAAACAATATCGCAACGGTAGCACCGATCAAAATTAATCCGACAATAAAACTTCCTATCTTATTATCCCGCAACAGGTAAATCCCTCCTTCTTCTTTAAAAAACCGAAAATCGTAAATGGTCTGTTTGGGAATTACAGGTGCATTGGCGAAAACAAGTTCATCAATTTTTGGCAGTACCTCCTGCTGAAAAGCGATCAGATTGACATCGGTGGCTTTGCTATATCCGGAAGAAACGAGTAAGCCTCTGCCATGCCTGTTACTTTTTTTAAATAGTTTATAATTGAAACCGCTTCCAAGTATTTCGTATGGTTCTACTGAAGCGATATCATCAAAAGGAATTGATCCCGTTGGCAAAAACGCAATTCTTTTATATAAAATCCTGCTGTTTCCATCAAAAACAACCTTCGTTTCGGCCATTAAAATCAGCAGTAAGGGGATTAATAATAGGAAGCTATAATATCCAAAAGTAAGGCCAGCCGAATAGCCCTGTACCGATCTCGATAAAAAGAAAATAAAGGCCCCAATCAGAACAAAAAAAATAACGCCAACTATCCTTAAATTTCTTTTAGGATAGATGGTTAATGTACCCGGTCCGATAATCCATTTTGTTTTTGCCATAAATTTAATCTTCGTCGCTTCCCGGCAAACTTCCATTGCCATGGTAAGCCCCTTTACGGATAACCGGCATATTGAAATGTTTATACAGTTCATCAAGATGCATCAAACTTCCATTAGTAAGATTGCCTAAAAATATAATTACGATGTTTTTGTCTAAATCTCGCACATAAATATGGCGGAAACCATGCCACCAACCTGTGTGATAAACTACTTTGTCCATCTTTTCGCCGTCGAACATCCTCCAGCCATATCCATAGTTAAAATGACCGTTTATTGGCTTATTGCGACCTACATACGCCGAATCGAGACTCTTTTTGGTCAATAATCTTCCGTTTTTCAAGTATTTATCAAATAATACCAGATCGTGTACCGTGCTATAAATGCCTTTATCCCCAACCGGACCATCTAAAAAATTCTGTGCAACAGAATATCGAAAACTATTGCGGTCGTGACCAACCACATCAACCGGAATTTTTTCATACTCAGTGGTGCTATACACATGCGTGTGCTTTAAGCCAGCTGGTTTAAACACATGCTCCATCATATATTGCGAGTAACGTTGTCCGGTTACCTTTTCTATAATGGCACCCAAAACCATAAAGTTTGAGTTGTTATAGTGAAAACGGTTATCGGGTTTAGTATATGGGTTGGGTTTACGCTCGGCAATAACATTCATCACTTCCTGATTGGTTACGCCTTTTTTCATGTTGCGTTTTTCCTTGCGCCAGATATCGTCAATGAAGTAAACATAGTTCATCATACCGCTGCGGTGAGAAAGCAACAACTTCACAGTTATACCCTCATATGGGAAATTAGGATAGAATTTTTTTACATTATCGTTTAACGAAAGTTTTCCGGCTTCTACCAATTGCATAATGGCTGTACCGGTAAAGGTTTTCGTAATTGAAGCCAACTCAAATTCTGAGTTGATGGTTAAACTATCCCGATGGAGGTAATCTGCCCATCCAACAGCTTTTTCGTAAAGAATTTTTCCATCTTTGGCTACCAGCATATTCCCGTTGAAATTGAATTTCCGGTGTAGGTTATCTACAAAATCAGCAATCCATTTATCACCTTTTTGTGGATTATAAACCAGTAAGAGGCTATCAGCTTTGTCGTCGTCTTTGGTGCGGATTTTTTTTTCAGCGGCCTTTTTCTCTTCAGATTTTTTGCTTGAACATGCGGTTAGTAAAGTTACAGAGAGGGCTAATGCTGAGCATATATATCGAAAATTCATTTATATTAAGGATAGTGTATTTAAAACCCGAAAATTAAAGAATTTTAGACGGTTAAAACGAAAGAGTTTTACACATTTTCGCAATTTTGATTGTACCAGCATTCAAATAAGTGACCTTTACTCCCATAAACGGGGTCGCTGTCTGGGTTTTTCACTTTAGCTATGGTTTCGTCTGCTTCAGGGCGCTCCTCAGCTTTGCCATATTTCATGTCATAATCTGAGCCATTTGGGTACGCACCAACAACGGTGAAGTCGTCGGTTGAGTTCAGCTTTTTATGTGCTACGCCTGCGGGGATTATAATCACATCGCCTTTATCCAGTTCAATACAAACACCATGCTCGCCTCCAAACTGTACATCAGCCTTACCACAAAATACGCCCATAACTTCGTGTGTATTGCTGTGATAGTGGTGGTAATCAAAAATACCATCAACCCAGGCATTGGTATACCCGTTCTGTGCGAAAACTTTCTTAATTACTTCTTCGGTATCATCAGGATGCAACCTAAATGTACCTTTGTAGATCATTAACGGTAAATTGGGATTATTCGGAAAATTGCCATTCTCCTCTATTTTATGCGCAACCAAGTAAGCTTCTTGTATCAATTTTTCTTTGTCCATGATTTTGGGGTGTTTTAATAGTTAACAAAGTAATGGGCAAAGGGTTTCGAGATTTAATGAATTCGGCGGTTAGATTTCCGCAGATTATTTACATAGTCGTCATCTCGACTGGAGCATCGCGGAATGGAGAGATCTATCTAGACAGATTTCTCGGCTGCGTTGCTCTTCGCTCGAAATGACGACTTCTTGAATAACGATACACAATACGAATAGATCTACTTCTGGCTTTCGGCCCAGGTATCCATCTTCGCTTCGAAAACAGATAATGGGAACGATCCATCTTTTAAAACTGCAGTATGAAAAGCGGATAATTTAAATTTCGGGCCTAATTCTTTTTCATATTTTGTTCTCAATTCCCTTATTTTCATTGCACCTGTTTTATAGCCTAAAGCTTGTGCAGGTATGCCCATATAACGTTCAATTTCTGCTGTTGCACCTTCAGTGCTGATGGCTTCATTGTCTGTCATGTATTTTATGGCCTCTTCTCTGCTCATATTTTTGGTATGAATAGCCACATCAACCACTAAACGGATGGCCCTGTGCATTTCATCGCCCAAAGCGCCCATGTGTTGGTAAGGATCTTGGTATAGGCCTAGTTCTTTACCCAACGATTCACAATATAATGCCCAGCCTTCTACATAAGCATTGTGCCCTCCAAAACGGCGGAAATTAGGGAGTGATTTATTTTCTTGGGTTAAAGAAATCTGATAATGGTGACCTGGAATTGCTTCATGAAGAAAAAGAGACTCCATGCCTGAGGTAGTGTTAAATGTTTTGGCATCTAAAATTGGCACATAAAAGATTCCGGGGCGCGATCCGTCTGCTGAACCCTGATTGTACTCAGCACTTGCCGATGCGGCCCTGAATGCTTCAGTTTGGCGGATTTCGAAAGGTGTTTTAGGTTCAACATCAAACATTTTTTTCAAATTGGGTTTCATGCGCTGGTGGATGTTCTCAAATGCAGCTAAAACTTCTTTTGGTGTTTTATAAGGCATGAATTTTTTATCTGTTTTCATGTATTCGAAAAAAGCCTTCAAATCACCCTTAAAGCCAACTAAGTTTTTGATGCTATCCATTTGGCCTTTAATCCTGGCAACTTCTTTTAAGCCCGTTTGATAAATCTCTTCAGGCGTTTTGTTGGTGGTAGTTTGTTGTTTAACCAGATAAGTGTACCAGGCCAAACCACCTGGCATGGCAGAATAGCCTGAAGTAGTTCTTGTTTTTGGCAGGTATTCATTCTGCAGATAATCGCCCAATTTTTTATAGGTAGGGATAATTACTTTGGTGATCGAATTGCGGTAGGCCTCTGTTAACTTTTGTTTATCTGCTGCAGAAAAACTTGCTGGCATTAATTTGATAGGCCCATAAAACAAACTTTCTTCAGGTGTGGCCACAACCATACTCTGCATTTGAGGGATCATTTTAATCACCAATGCTTTTGGTAATACAATACCGGCGGCAGCACCTTTTTTAAAATTGCCAATAGCGGTATCGGCCCATACCGAAAATGCATCAATACGTTTTAACCAATCTTCATAATTTTTTACTGTTTTAAAAGGCTGGATGCCGGTACCAGAGCCAAATTGACCAATGGTTAAAGGCAAAGCAAACATCTGGTTAAACGGCAGGTATTCGAAATGATATTTAAGCCCTTCGATATTGATATCCAACTGATCTTTTAAATAATCGAAAGATAATTTGTCGTTTGCACTTAGGCTTTCTCTGTCATATTTGCTCAGGCTATCTAAATAACGTTCGTTATAGCTTTTAAATTCTTTTATATAGGCTTGCGACCCATCATTGGCTAAAAGGTCGTTATAACGCTCGTCGCCAATATAAGTGGCGTTAATGGGGTTCAGTTTTAATCCCTCCTGATAGTATTGTTCGCACATGGCAGCAAAAGCTTTGTTTTCGGTAGCATTGTCTGAACTGCCTTTTTGTTTACAGGCAGCAAACGCCGTAATACAGGCAGCAAAAAGAAATATCTTCTTCATTTATTTTGGGTTAAGGTTCTAATCAAAAATAGCAAATTATTAGCCATTTAAGTGTAGCCCTTCTTAACGCAAAAAAGCCATCCCTTTTATAAGGATGGCTTTTAATATATAATCAGTATTAAACTGAAAACTGCGAATTGCTAACTGATTATGCTAATAACCTGATTGGCTCTTCTAATAAACCTTTTAGGGTTTGTAAGAACTGTGCTCCGGTTGCACCATCAACCACACGGTGATCGCAACCTAAAGTCAATTTCATTACGTTACCAGGAACAACGGCACCGTTTTTAACAACTGGAACTTGCTGTATAGCACCTACTGATAAAATTGCACCATCAGGAGAGTTGATAATTGAAGTAAACTCATCAATACCAAACATACCTAAGTTAGATACGGTGAAAGTAGAACCTTCCCAATCTGCCGGTTGTAATTTTTTAGCTTTTGCTTTACCACCAAAATCTTTTACTTCTGCAGAGATATGTGATAAAGATTTGCCATCAGCGAAACGCACTACCGGTACCAATAAACCGTCTTCAACAGCCATTGCTACACCGATGTTAGTATGTTCGTTAAATCTGATTTTATCGCCACCCCACGATGAGTTAACAGCCGGGTGTTTTTTCAATGCAACGGCAACCGCTTTAATTACGATATCGTTGAAAGAAACCTTAACCGGAGCAACTGCGTTGATTGCCGTACGGGCAGCCATTGCATTGTCCATATCAATGCTGATGGTTAAGTAGAAGTGTGGAGCAGTAAATAAACTTTCTGCCAAACGTTTTGCAATTACTTTACGCATCTGCGAAACCGGAGCTTCAGTAAATTTAACTTCGCCAACATATTGAGGGATAACTGGTGCTGGTGCGGCAGCTTTCTCGGCAGCAGGAGCTGATGCAGCTTCTGCTTTTGCTGGCGCTGCAGTTGGTTTGAAGTTTTCGATATCTTTTTTAATGATACGACCCCCTTCTGCGCTACCTGCAACCTGTGCTAAATCGATCCCTTTATCTTTAGCAATTTTCTTAGCTAAAGGAGATGCTTTAACACGGCTATCTGAAGAGCTTTCTGCAACTGGAGCAGATGCACTTGCATCAGCGCTTGTAACTTGTTTTTCTTCTTTAGGTGCTTCTGCAGTTTCGGCTTTTGGAGCCGGAGCTGAACCGCCTGCTAAAATTCCGCTTACATCGGTTCCTTCCGGACCAACAATGGCGATAATTCCGTTTACCTTAGCAGCCTGGCCTTTTTCTACACCAATGTGTAATAAAGTTCCTGTTGCGTAACCCATTACTTCCATAGTAGCCTTATCGGTTTCTACATCAGCAAGAACATCATCATCTTTTACTTTATCGCCAACTTTTTTATGCCATTCAGCAATTACGCCTTCAGTCATGGTATCGCTTAGCAAAGGCATGCGGATAACCGTAACACCTTTTGCTGCTAATTCTTCTTCGCTTAAGCCACCGCCTTGAGCAGGTGCAGCTTCTTCTTTTTTCTCTTCAGCCTTTGGTGCTTCAGCACTTTCTGCTTTTGGAGCTTCGGCGCCTTTTTCAGCCTCTAATGCTGCTTTATAATCTTCGCCTTCTTTACCAATAACGGCCATGATGGCATCAACAGGAACAGCTGTTCCTTCTTCTACACCTACGTATAAAAGCGTACCATCCCAATAAGATTCCATATCCATTGTTGCTTTGTCAGTTTCTACTTCTGCCAAAACATCGCCGCTTTTCACTTTATCGCCCACTTTTTTATGCCACTTTGCCAAAACCCCTTCGGTCATGGTGTCGCTCATTTTGGGCATTTTAATTACATCAGCCATTATATCTAATTAATTGAAATCTTATTAATATTAGTCCATTACGTAAGGGTAGTCCTGTTGCATATATACATCTTTGTATAATTCAGATGCATCAGGCCAAGGAGATTCTTCAGCAAATTTTACTGCCTGATCTACAATTGCTTTTACTTTAGCTTCTACTTCTTCAATCCAGGCTTGATCTGCATACTTTTCTTTAAGAATTGTTTCTCTTGCATGTTCAACCGGATCTTTTGCTTTATAATCTTCTAATTCTTCTTTGGTACGGTATTTTGCCGGATCTGACATGGAGTGACCGCGGTAACGGTAAGTTCTCATTTCTAAGAAAGTAGGTCCTTCACCTTTACGTGCACGTTGGATCGCTTCGTCCATTGCATTGTGAACAGCAACCGGATCCATACCATCAACCGGAGCACATGGCATATCAAAACCTAAACCTATTTTATAAATATCGGTCATGTTGGTTGTGCGTTGTACTGAGGTACCCATTGCATAACCGTTGTTTTCGCAAACAAAAATAACAGGCAATTTCCAGAGCATGGCCATGTTAAAAGTTTCGTTTAATGCACCCTGGCGCACAGCACCATCGCCCATATAACAAATGTTAACATTGTCAGTTCCTTTATATTTTTCTGCAAAAGCAACGCCAGCACCTAAAGGAATCTGACCACCAACAATTGCATGACCACCGTAGAAGTTATGCTCTTTGCTGAACATGTGCATTGAACCACCTTTACCTTTAGAGCAACCTGTAGCTTTACCGTACATTTCTGCCATAATACTATCAGCACTAACTCCTAAAGCTAAGGCATGAGCATGATCACGGTATGTTGTAATCATTGAATCACCTTTTTGCATTGCAGATATTGCACCTGCAACTACAGCTTCTTGTCCAATGTATAAATGACAAAAGCCACGTATTTTTTGTTGTCCGTATAACTGGCCAGTTTTTTCTTCGAATTTGCGCATAAGCAACATCGACTCGAACCACTTTAACCAGGTATCTTTATTTATTTCTACTGCACTCATTTTAGGGTATTTGTTTTTTGCGACAGCAAATCTAATTTTTTTATTGTAATTTTTGGCACTTTTTAGTGTAAAAACATCATAGTATTAGGGTTGTAATCAGATTTAACAGTTGTTTTACAATTAAATATAAACCCTGGCTGCCGATATCGATTTAACAGCGATTTCTTATAATTAAATCAACACCCTTTATCATAATATGGAATCAATTTATTCTGAAATTTAATTCTGTATATATGCTTATTCCCGTAATTTAAAATAAAATTGTATTATTCCTGTTTAGCGTACTGAAGTACATCGTTTTTTTTTAAAAAAAGATGATTTTTAGGTTAAGTTTATGAACAAAAATGATGAGCAAAAAACAAAAATGTTAATAACTTTCGTTTTTTAACGTCTAACATTTGGATAACATTTGTATAATTAATACTTTTGGTAACCAACAATAAGCCCATGTGGTGTACGTTAATGTGTAAGTGAATACCCAAACATAACTGTATAACATGATTAAAAAATTTTTGTTTTCTACTCTAATTGCTATTTGCACGCTCTCAGCCGCATTTGCGCAAACAAAAACAAAAGAATCTGGTAAAGAATTAAATGATCCCGACAACCTTGCATCGCAGTATTTTTCGCAGGTTATGGGTGTTGCGGTAGATGCAACTTCGAATTTAAAACTGTACAAGTTTATTTACGAATGGATCGGAACGCCTTATAGTTATGGTGGAAACACCAAAAGAGGGATCGATTGTTCGGCTTTCACTAAAGCGATTTACGATAAAGTTTTCAACACCACCATCAGAAGAAATTCGCGCGATATTTTTAGCATGGTAGATCCATTGTCTAAAGAAGATTTAAAAGAGGGCGATTTAGTTTTCTTCAAGATTAAAAGCAGAAGTATTTCACATGTTGGTATTTACCTGGGCGATAACAGATTTGCACATGCATCAAGTTCTCGTGGTGTAGTAATCAGCAACCTGAACGAGCCTTATTATAGCCGTTATTTTTACAAAGGCGGTCGGGTTTTAGAATCGTTTAAGAAAGAATTTACAGTAGAATAAACCAGTATACAGTTGGCAATTTTCAGTTGACAGTTATAAATTAAAAATATACGATCCTCCTAAAGAAATTTTGGAGGATTTTTTTATTATTTAGCATTTTTAATAATTAGATAGAGGCTGAAATAAATTCAGCATGACGATTGCTGTAAACCATAAAATCGAGAATGAAGTTTTTCAACACCTTAATCCTTTCCTTTATTGCAATAGTTATTTTAATTAGCTGCACGAGCAATAATGCACAGACTGCCGCGCCTGTAGCCAAGCGGGATACAGTGATCAGAAAAATAAAAGATACCATATCCATTACTGCTGTAGGCGATATTATGCTCGGCTCCGCTTTTCCATCTAAAACCAATCTCCCTCCTGATGATGCTATAAATAGCTTCCAGGCAGTTGATCGTTTATTAAAAGGAGATATTGTTTTTGGAAACTTAGAGGGCTGTTTCCTCAACTCAGGCAATTCGAACAAATGTAATGGCATTAACCCGAATAACTGTTACGCTTTTAGAATGCCGGAGCGTTATGCGGGGATATATAAGGATGCAGGATTTAATGTTTTAAGCATCGCCAATAACCATGTTGGGGATTTTGATGCCAGGGGTAGAAAAAATACGGCAAGGATTTTAGATTCGCTGCAGATCCATTATGCGGGGCAGGTAAACAAACCTTTTGAAATTTTTGAAAAAGATAGTATAAAGTACGCGTTCTGTGCCTTTGCTCCAAACGAGAATACGGTGTCGATTAATAAAATTGACAGTGCGAAGGCTTTGGTTGCCCGTTTAAAATTGATGGCCGATATTGTGATTGTTTCTTTTCATGGGGGTGGCGAAGGCGCGAGGTTTGAACATGTTCCCCGTAAGAACGAGATTTTTTATAAAGAGAACAGAGGTAATGTTTATGCCTTTGCACATGGGGTTATTGATGCCGGTGCCGATGTAGTGCTGGGGCATGGCCCGCATGTAACCAGAGCCGTTGAGGTGTATAAAAACAAATTCATCGCTTACAGTTTGGGTAATTTCTGCACCTATGGTATGTTCAGTTTAAAAGGCAATAACGGTATTGCGCCCTTGCTTCAGCTAAAAATAAATGCGAAGGGCGATTTTCTATATGCCGATATTGTATCAGTTAAACAGGATAAGGTTAACCGTTTAACCCTGGATGAAAATCATGGTGCCTTTAAACGGATTAAAGAATTGACAGATATTGATTTTATTGGCCATCAGTTGAAATTCACTGATAACAGGATCAGTTTAAAAGATTAATTTTCTGCGACATCAATCTCAATTTATTTCAGAATATTTGTTGTATGAAACCATCATGATTTTTCAAACCACATAGTGGGATGAATAAATAGCTCAAGCCTTCTTGAACACCGTTACAACATTTACATTAGTGAAAAATCTGATAGCTTCATCACCTTTAAAAACAAACCGAGCTTTTGCGGGCTCATTAACTAAGCGAAGCGTTCTCTTGAACACCATTGAGAAAATAAATGCAAGTGAAAAATGCCATTGAAAACAATGAGCAATAAATTAATAATTATATAACGATGAAAAAAGGATTAATACTTCATTATATTATAGGTATTGCAGCTGCAATTTTAGTACTGGCAGCAGCATACTACATCAACCAAAATCCAGAGAACCTATTGTCTGCAGGAATTATTATCCTGGCAGGCTGTTTGGTTGCTTTTAGCCAGTACCAGATCATCAAACACAAAAAGAAACAATAGCATGGTTGCTGTTATGCAAACATGCTATTAAAGCCGGATCTAACATGGTTTTGCCATCTGTATAGTGACCGTTTGTTGTTAAAGTTAGAATAAACCTGGTTAGCTCTCGTCCTTCGTATTCTTTACCAGGCCAATTCCCGAAACAAAGAATATAAGTCCGATGATGCCATAAACCATTAATCCCCTTGTATTTTCGCTGTGGCTTACAAAACCATAGCCAGCGTATATTAAACCAATTATACCAAGTACGGTTAAGATGGTTCCAAAAGTGCGTTTTACATTCATAAGGTTATCTATTAGTATGATAAGACAAAATATTGTCAATTTTGTTTTAAGCGAAACAAAAAGCCCATCTCATTAACTGAAATGGGCTTCTTTTATTAGATGAAAGGAGTATTTACCACACGCCTAACCGGTTTGTTGGAGCTATGTACATTTTTGCTGTTGCAGGGATGTTGAATGCTTTATAAAAAGCTTCCATATTGTAAACGGGACCATTTACACGGAACATTTCTGGGCTATGCGGATCTGTTTTTAATCTTACGCGCATACTTTCATCGCGGGTTTTAATTCTCCATACCTGGGCAAAGCTTAAAAAGAAACGTTGATCAGGCGTAAAACCATCAACCTTTTTATCGCCTTTTCCTTGTTCCGTTAATTTAAATGCATCGTATGCAATGTTTAAGCCACCAATATCGGCGAGGTTTTCGCCCAGTGTTAACGAACCATTTACATGCTGATTATCCAACAGGGAGAAGTTGTTGTAAAATGTTTCTACTTTACCCGCCTTGGCTTTAAATTTATCGGCATCGGCTTTTGTCCACCATTCTTTTAAATTACCTACCGCATCGTACTGGCGACCTTGATCGTCAAAACCATGTGTCATTTCGTGGCCGATTACCGCACCAATTGCACCATAGTTAATGGCGTCATCTGCTGCGAAATCAAAGAACGGGAACTGTAAAATCCCGGCTGGGAAAACAATTTCGTTGAAAGAGGGATTGTAATAGGCATTAACGGTTGGTGGAGTCATACCCCACTCTGTTTTATCAACATTTTTGCCGAGTTTATCCATCATTTCTTTGTAGGCATGTTTACTTGCCGATTGAAGGTTTGCATAATAAGTGTTTTTCGAAACCTCAACATCATCATACTTTTTCCATTTATCAGGATAACCGATTTTTTTGATAAATGCATTTAGTTTTTCTAAAGCTTTCTTTTTGGTTTCAGGTGTCATCCAATCTACCTTCTGGATTCTTTCTGCATATACTTTCTGTAAATTGTTTACCAAGGTTAACATACGCTCTTTAGCCTCAGGCTTGAAATACTTTTCGGCATACAACTGACCTAAAAGCTCACCCAAATTACGATCAGTAGCATTTACAATAGCTTTCCATCTTTCTGTTGGCGCCTGTTGACCATATAGTGTTTTAGAGAAAAAATCGAATTTAGCATCTCTGAACTTTTTGGTAAAGGCATTAGCCGATCTGTTTAAAGCATCAAACTTTAGCTTTTCTTTCCAGATTTCGATAGGCTGGCTTTTTATCAGGGCTGATAAAGTTTGATAATATTTTGGCTGCCTAACAATAACGGTATCCGTGTTTGCGCCGATTTTACTTAAAACAGATTTCCACTCTATGTTCGGGGTCTGTTTTTGAAAATCAGCCACGGTCATTTTGTTATAATTTTTCTGTGGATCGCGTAGTTGAACTGGAGTTGAATGCGACTGTGCAATAGCTGTTTCCAGTTTTAAAATATTGTCGGCATATTTAGCTGCATTCGCAGAATCGCCTGACAGGTTAAAAATTTTTGTGATGTATTTGATGTATTCGGCTCTGATTTTTTTTGCCTTATCATCCTGTTCTAAATAATAACTGCGATCAGGCAGGGTAAGACCGGCCTGCGAAAATGATAAAGCATTTTTAGTGCTTAATTTATCATCTGGTTCTACACCAAAGCCCAATAAATCTCCCTCACTATCTTTATAGCCTTCGGCAATAAAATTGATTAAATCCTTATCGTTTTTAATCCCATCTATTTTACTTAAGAGGGGCTTTATAGGTTCGATGCCCAATTTCTCAATGGTAAGGGTATCCATTCCACTGGTATAGAAATCGCCAACTTTCTGTTCGGTACTTCCTTTGGCTGCATTCGCTTTTGAAGCGTTTTCAAGAATGCTGTTCAGGTTCTTCAGGTTATCGTTATACAAAGTATAAAAAGAACCCCAGCCTGTTTCTGTTTTCGGGATTTCGGTATTTTTCATCCATTTCCCATTGGCATACAGGAAAAAATTATCACCAGGTTTTACAGTGGTATCCATGCCAGCTTTATCAAAAAAATCGGTGCGTGCATTCGCCACATCGGCATCTTGATGGCTTTTATTCTGGCAGGCAGCAAAAAGCAATACGCCGGCTGCCGGAAGAAATAATTTAATTTTCATCTGTTTCTCGTTTGTTTTTAAAAGTGATGAAGCGATCAGATTTTTTCATCCCACTGCTTGGTTTGAAAAATCATGATGGTTTCATTGTATATAAGTTAGTTAGAAAGCTTAAAGCTACAAAATGCCTGATGTAGTTTGTATGAATTTTTTATAACTTCATAAAAAAATCTAATTATGCAATACACCATTTACATTATAGCTGTCGTAGGATTTATTATCCTGCTGAGCTCATTTGTTACTGTTAAACAGGGAACCATTGCGGTGGTAACCGTTTTCGGTAAGTACCGCCGCCAGTTAAGGCCAGGTTTAAATTTTAAAATTCCATTAATAGAGCAGATTTATTCTCGTATTTCCATTCAAAACCGCTCTGTAGAGCTGTCGTTTCAAGCGGTAACACAAGATCAGGCCAATGTATATTTCAAGGCTATGCTCTTGTATTCTGTTGTCAATCAGGATGAAGAAACGATCAAAAATGTAGCTTTTAAGTTTGTAGATGCAACCAACTTAATGCAGGCATTAATCAGAACGATTGAAGGTTCGATCAGGGCATACGTGGCCACACAAAAGCAGGCAAATGTATTGGCACAACGGAACGAAATTGTACTGCATGTTAAGGAACAGATCGATCAGGTTTTAGATGGCTGGGGTTACCATCTTCAGGATCTTCAATTGAACGATATCACCTTTGATGAGGAAATTATGCGTTCAATGAGTCGTGTAGTAGCTTCGAACAACTTAAAAGCTGCTGCTGAAAATGAAGGCCAGGCATTATTAATTACCAAAACCAAAGCTGCCGAAGCTGATGGTAATGCGATTAAAATTGCCGCTACAGCCGAGCGCGAGGCTGCACAGTTACGCGGACAGGGTATTGCTTTATTCCGTGCAGAGGTGGCTCATGGTATGAGTAAAGCCGCCCAGGAAATGGAGCAGGCCAACCTGGATATTTCAGTAATCTTATTTACCATGTGGACTGAATCGATTAAACATTTTGCTGAAAATGGAGATGGAAACGTTATTTTCCTCGATGGAAGCAGCGAGGGCATGAACAGAACCATGAAAGAAATGATGGCCATGCAGTTGAATAAACAGATTGAGCCAACGGCGAAGAAGGGATAGTGCTTTTGTCGTGCTGTCAGATGTTACCATCTGACAGTAAATAGATCAAAGATAAATATTGTTTAGTGTCGGATAGGAATATCCGACACCGCGAAATAAAGACTTCGGAAGTCTCTAACAAAAAAGGCCGCTTTAGTTTTGCTAAAGCGGCCTTTTATTATACGTATCGTCATGCTGAACTTGTTTTACAAGTAGAAGTAGTATTTTCAGTTGTCTTGTAGCTACTACGTGGTCAGCATCTTTCCTGCTAGATAGACTCTGAAATAAATTACCTTCGGTGAGCTCGCTACGGCTCGGTTCAGGGTGACGACTATGAGTTAAAGTATATTTCTTAGTTATTCTTTGGCATCACCCCTAAGTTCATCACATAGTTGCCAGATTGTTGCATAAAATCGCCCATCACTTTTAACGATTCATCTTCAATAAAATCGAAAGCATCTTGCTTGGTAATTTTATCTCCTTTTTTAATGGCAGGTAATCCTCTTAATGCCCTTAATTCATTCTGTCTGGCAAGTGTTTTAGCTTCCTGTGCATCGCGCTCAGCTTTAAGTTTTGCCTCATTTAAGGTTACAGAAACTTCATTGTCACGTTTTTTAAGATCGGCAATATCTTGTTTCAGGTATTTAAAATCCAATGAGTTTGCAATACGCTGCTCGCTGTTTTTAACCAACTGCGCTTTAACAGGGGTCAGATTTGCTACTGCTTTAAAGCTCGAGCTTGGAATAACGTCCCATGGTAGGGCAGATGATTCAGTATCTTCTCCTATTTTATCCATCGGATAAACTGAAGGGAAAACAACATCAGGTGTTACACCTTTATGCTGGGTGCTGCTTCCTGCTACACGGTAAAATTTAGCCATGGTTAGGTTAATCTGACCTAAGTTAATATCAGCCGCGCTTGCTCCGCTTGGCGATGTGCCAATGGTTTTATCTTTAGAAATTAATCCTGCTACCCTTTGCAACATACTTGGGTTTACCAATTTGTTTAAATCGATAGAAGACTGAACAGTACCTTTACCATAAGTTTGGCTACCCATAATAATACCACGGCCATAATCCTGTATTGCACCGGCGAAAATTTCTGATGCAGATGCGCTTAAACGGTCTACAATTACACCAAAAGGCCCATCCCAGGTTACACCGCTATTTTCATCCTCATCCACTTCAATTTTACCACGTAAATCTTTCACCTGAACTACAGGACCTCTATCGATAAATAAACCAGTTAATGAAATGGCTTCAACCAATGAACCGCCACCGTTTCCACGTAAATCCATTACAATTGCATTTACCTTATCGTATGTTTTTAACGAGTCGATTAATTTTCTAACATCGCGGGTAGTGCTTTTGTAGTTTTTATCACCTGCATTTGCTGCTTTAAAATCAGCATAGAACGCTGGTAGCGTGATAATCCCGATTTTATAATCTTTACCATTACTGTTAATGGTTTTAACTTTTTTCTTGGCAGATGTTTCTTCCAAAACAATTTTATCGCGAACCAATTCGATAATAACCGGTTTAGATGACATTTCTTTTCCAACAGGGATAACTTTTAAACGCACTTTGGTTCCTTTAGGACCTTTAATTTTCGATACGGTGTTATCCAATCTCCAACCCACTACGTCAACAAATTCTCCATCGCCCTGGGCTACAGCAATAATACGATCGCCAGCACTCAGTTGTTTCCCTTTAAATGCAGGTCCGCCGGCAATAATTTCAGAGATTTTAACTACCTCGTTTTCTAATTGTAAACGGGCACCAATACCTTCAAAAGAGCGTGACATATCTTCGTTAAACGCTGCTGCATTGGTAGGGTTAAAATAATTGGTGTGTGGATCGATAGATTCGGTAAAAGCATCCATCAGAATCTGGAATACATCCTGATTATTGGTTTTCGAAGTCTGCGACTGTAGGTTCTGATAACGTTTAGTTAATGTCTCTACGTTCTTTGCTTCAGCTGTTCCGGCTAAATTTAAATTGATCAGTTCGTATTTAACACGTTTTTTCCAGGTATCGTTTAATGCTGCAGAAGAAGTTGCCCAAGGCTGCTTCTCTCTGTCATATACATAACTGTCGGTTTGGTTAAAATCGTATTTGGTTTTAATCTGTGCTAAAGAATAGGTAAAATATTCGTTCAACCTTTTGGCATAAACGTTATAGATGAAAAATGGGCCGCTTAAATCGCCATTTTTGAAATCATCATCCAAAGTATATCTGTATTTTTCAAATTCCTTAATATCCGAAGCCAGAAAATAATTTTTGCCCTGATCTAAAGACTTGATGTACTTATCTAAAATGATAGAAGATATAGAATCGTTGATCTGAATTTTTTTATAATTATAACTCTCAATCAAATTTACAACCTCTTTTATAACAAGTTGTTGCTGCTCATCAGGTTTCACATTGGTAACACCCTCAACCATTGGCTGAGTTTTAGGTGCGGCATGACAAGCAAGTACTGCCGCAGTAAAAATTACAAAAAATACTCTCTTTAACATCTCTTTAAATGATTTAAAATCCATTTCCAATTCTATATAGCCAATATGATACCATTTTAGCAAAAAAACAAAAAAGAGACAGCATTATTACCGTCTCTTGTTAAAACTTTATCAAATCTAACTAAAAGCTTTTTATTTAACAATTTCCTATGTAGAACGTTGGGCGCTATTTTTTGTTTTGATCGACACGCAAAATTTGACCAATTACAGACCTTTAAAGGCTGTATTCCCAGTAATATAAGAAAATTTATAGAAAAATAAGTATTTAGACTAGCTTGGGTTTACCTTTTTACTGGTGGTTTTGCTGGCGATCATTTCCCTGGCGTCTTTGATTTGCGTTTTGTACTGGGTAGTTTTGATCGAGTTGGCAAGCCATTCGGCCGATTTCAGATCTCTAAGTGCAAGTGTAAAATCTTTCTTTTTAATTTTAACCTGAACAATACCTAAAATAGATTCGATGTATGAATTGTTGCTTTTTAGCTGTTTTGCCAATATGCCCTGTTGGGTATAAAACCACATCGATTGGGTATATTTGGTATTGGCCAGATAAACTTTGCCCAAAAGGTTATAGGTGTTCATTACTCCTGCCCTGTTTCCAGTTTTTGAATAATTTTTTAAAGCCACATTTAAAAGAATCTGCTCAGCATCAGTGAAACGGCCAAGTTGATAATGCATACTGCTCATCTTGATAACAGCCTGTCCGTACCTGTTAAAGTTTTTTACGGCATTATATTCGAAAGCTGCTTTGCCAAATAAGGTGAGGGCTTCGTTGTAATCGCCTTTTCGCTCTAAATCTTCTGCTTCCTCAAAAAAAGAATTACCATCTTCCAGATCAAATTTAGATACGGCAATATTTATAGCACTACCGTTAGGTTCTTGGATCTCAGATTTATCTATATTTTGAGCTTGTAGTTGTAATGATGCAAAGAGGCCGATTAAAGCCAATACAATCTTGGTCATGCAACAAAAATAATACTTTAATTCAAATTTCAGCTAAATACCTGTAAATTAACATCAAAAGATGCCCAAACCATGTAGGGGTGCGAATCGCAATGGTACACTTCGCCTGCTGCAGAAATGCCTACAACGCCCGCAAAGCCATCAAAAGCTTTAAGTTCGGCGAAAGATTTATCTGATGCTTCCTTTAAAGAAAAACCATCGGTAACACGGGTTACAATTTTTGCGGCTAGGGCACCGCTTACAATATCTTCGCCTACTCCGGTACAAGAAATACCAGCATATTGATTGGCGTAGTTGCCCGCAACAGTTGCAGAGTCACTCACCCGGCAAGGGATTTCGAATCCTTTTCCACCTGTGGAGGTTGCTGCTGCCAAATTTCCATCTGCATCGAGTGCTACACAGCCTACCGTTCCTTTATTGTTTTTTTGATTTAGTTTAGCTTCGTATTCTGATTGGCGTTGCGGAGTAACCGGGTTGAAATATTCAAATCCATTTGTTCTTGCAAATTGCTGGGCACCATCACCACTTAACACCCGGTCGTCATATGTTAATAGGTTTTCCGCAATTTGTATGGGGTTTTTAACGTCTTCTACATTAATTACGCCACTAAATTTTTCTGTTTTACCATCCATTAGGGCAGCGCTTAACCGCACTTTTCCATCGCTTTGGATCTGCGAACCTATGCCTGCATTAAACAGCTCGTTATCTTCTAACAGCGCAACAGTATAAACCACGGTTTCTAATGCAGTATGTGTTTTCAGGTATTCGTGTCCGAGCGTAACAATCGACGCCAAAGCATCTTGTTTAGCCTTTTTCGTTTCCTGGTTGGTAGACGATTCGCTGAAGAAGCCGCCATGTATGATTAATTTCATTTTTTTGAGTATTGTCGTATTAAGTAGCAAGTATCAAGATTGGGTAAGTCCTAACTGAAAATCGCCCACTGCTAACTGAATTACCCTATCGGAACAACCTTTGGATGATGGATCACTAAGCTATGGTCTGTTAAATCATAAACGTCGCCATCGCACATTACGTGTACCACCATATTTTTAATGGAAACAGGCTGACCCATTTCTACATCGGTTAAATTGGTATCGGCCATATTGCGGCCATCTACTAAAATTACCATGCCTGAGCCAATGGCTTCCATTGTATGGCCATCAGAGATGAAAAGCCCGGTGTCCTCACCCAGACCAATGCCTAAAATACCGGGATTGCTGGCAGCGGCGTATAACAAGCGGCCAATTCTTCCGCGTTGAACAAAATGTGTATCAACAATAACATCATCAATAAAGCCTAATCCACCGGTAATTTTAACCTCTCCCTTAAGTAAAGCATCTTTGCTACTACCCTGATAAATCATATTTTTAGAGCTTGCGGCCGCCCCTGCAGAAGTACCCGCAATTACTACAGGCTCATTTCTATACTTTTCTAACAGGATCTGATGGATTTTTGTTCCACCGAAAATTGAAGAAAGGCGAAGCTGATCGCCTCCGGTGAAAATAATTACCTCTGCTGCTTTGATACGTTCATAATTTTCATCAGAATTGGCTTCTTCACGGTTGGTAATGTTAAGGACACCAACATTGTGCACATCTAATTGCGCATAAGCCTTGATATATTCTTCGCCAACTTTTTCGGGCATTAGTGATGCTGTGGTGATGATCTCGAAGCGAGATTGAGTATCTCTTAATGATTCTGTAGTAATCCGTTTTAAAATTCCACGCTCAAAAAAATTCATATTCTCAGGCAGTCCAAATTGCGTTTCTGCGAAGCTGCCTGTGTTTATTGCGCCACCAATGATGATGAGTTTACCTTTCGGAACCATTCTTTGTGTATTATAATTGTATCAAAAAACCCAAATATATAGGCTTATGATAAAAAACACGACTTTTTTTGTCAAGAATATTCAATTTATTAACAAACGTTAAAATATTATAACCTAAAATTAACAGGATTGTGCTTGAAAATAAAACAAATACACCTTAAAATTGATTTAGCTAAATGGAATGCCTAATTTCAAAATAAATGCATAATTTACCGTCACCAATTTTATTCTAAAAATTGAGTTAAAAAGGCTGTCCCAAAAGCTTGTTTAAATAAGAAACGAACAAAACATTACATGAAGATATCAAACATACAAGTATTAAGAGGGCCAAATATATGGTCAATAAGCCGAAAAAAATTGATCCAGATGCGTTTAGATCTGGAAGATTTGGAGCAGAAACCAACCAACGTAATTGAGGGTTTTAGTGAGCGGATAGAGAAATTGTTACCCAGCATGTTTACCCACCGCTGTTCTAAAGGTGTTGAAGGTGGCTTTTTCACCCGGGTAAAAGAAGGAACATGGATGGGGCATGTAATTGAACATATTGCCTTAGAAATTCAAACTTTGGCCGGAATGGAAACTGGCTTTGGCAGAACTCGCCAAACTAAAACTGAAGGTATCTATAATGTGGTATTCAGTTATCTGGAAGAAAAAGTTGGTGTTTACGCTGCTGAAGCTGCGGTTAAAATTGCTGAAGCCCTGATTAATAACGAAGAGTACGATTTAGAGCACGATATCCGCAGGATGAAGGAAATACGTGAACTGGAGGCGTTAGGACCAAGTACAGGTTCTATTGTGGAGGAAGCCGTAAGCAGAAGTATTCCATGGATCAGATTAAATAAAAGCTCTTTGGTGCAATTGGGATACGGTAAAAATCAGGTACGTTTTAGGGCTACCATGACCGAAAGAACCAGTAGCATCGCTGTAGATATTGCCAGCAACAAGGAAGAGACAAAACGTCTACTTACCGAAGCTGCAATTCCGGTGGCATCGGGTGTCACCATTTCTAACCCTGACGACCTGGAAGCATCGGTTAAAAAAGTGGGATTTCCACTCGTTTTTAAACCACTTGATGGCAATCATGGCAAAGGTGCAACCATTAATGTAAAAACAATGGAAGATGCTTTGGCAGCTTTCGAATACGCCAAAACCTATTCTAGAAAGGTTATCATAGAAAAATTTATTACCGGGTTCGATTTTAGGGTACTGGTAATCGATCATAAGGTTATTGCTGCTGCACAACGCGATCCTGCACACGTTAAGGGTAATGGAATTCATACGATCCAGGAATTGATCGATAAGGAGAATGAAGATCCGCGCCGTGGTTATGGTCACGAGAATGTGCTAACAGAAATTGCTGTAGACCGGGATACTTTGGATCTGCTCGCCAAAAAAGAATATACCTTAGAAACCATTCCTGAAAAGGGAGAAGTGGTTTATTTAAAATCAACCGCAAATTTAAGCACCGGTGGAACATCTATCGATGTAACTGATATTGTACACCCACAGAATATTTTTATTTGTGAAAGGATTTCGAGGGTAATCGGATTGGATATCTGCGGTATCGATATCATGGCGCAGGACCTTACTCAACCCTTAACTGAAAACGGAGGGGTGGTTTTGGAAGTTAATGCAGCACCAGGATTTAGGATGCACCTTGCACCAAGCGAAGGCTTACCTAGAAACGTGGCTGCATCGGTTATCGACATGCTGTATCCACAGGGAAAATTATCACAGATCCCGATTATTGCAGTAACGGGAACAAATGGAAAAACGACTACCACACGGTTAATTGCGCACATCATCAGAAGTAATGGTAAACGTGTAGGTTTTACCACCAGTGATGGTGTATATGTGCACAACACCATGTTAATGAAAGGCGATACCACTGGGCCGGTAAGTGCCGAGTTCATTTTAAAAGATCCGACAGTTGAATTTGCGGTACTGGAAACCGCCCGTGGCGGAATTTTAAGAGCAGGGCTGGGATTTAATGCATGTGATATTGGCGTAGTAACCAATATCCAGGAAGATCACCTGGGTATTTCCGATATCCATAATCTTGACGATCTGACCCGCGTAAAAGCGGTTGTGATCGGAGCGGTACGCCGTAAAGGTTGGGCAGTATTGAATGCGGACAATGGTTATTGCGTTCGCATTGGCAAAGATGCACGTTGTAATGTTGCTTATTTTAGCATGGATGAAAATAATCCGGTGATTAAAGAGCATTGCAGAAAAGGTGGAATTGCCGCCATTTATGAAAATGGATACATTACCATTAAAACAGGCGATTGGAAATTAAGGGTAGATAAAGCCACGCATATTCCTTTAACTTTCGGTGGTTCTGTGAATTTTATGATCCAAAATGTGCTTGCAGCAACGCTCGCCACCTATTTATGGGGTTATAAACCTGAAGATATCCGTTTATCGTTAGAAACATTTATCCCTTCTGCAGCACATACGCCAGGAAGGATGAATATTTTCAGGTTCAAAGAATTTAAGGTACTGGTCGATTTTGCGCATAACCCTGACGGATTTAATGGCGTGAAAGGTTTCTTGCAAGGGGTAGAGGCTACCGAACATGTAGGTATTATTTCGGCAACAGGAGATAGAAGAGATGAGGATATTATCGAAACTGCACGCATTTCTGCTCAGATGTTTGATAAAATTTATATTTGTCAGGAGAAATATCTCCGTGGCAGACAACAAGACGAACTAGTTGATCTGTTGGTAAAAGGCATTAAGGAAGTGGATCCGGATAAAGAGATCATTATTAACAATAAGAGTACTGAATGCTTGCAGATCGCGATTGAAACGGCTAAAAAAGGCTCTTATTTAACGATTCTAAGTAACACGATCGACAATACAATCCAACGCGTTACCGAACATTTAGATCGGGAATTGGAATCTTAATTTCATTAATTTACTTCGCCACCAATCGCCATTTCGAGCGGAGTGCAGCGCAGTCGAGAACCACGTATTGCTCAGCGAAGCTAAATCTAAATAGATAGATCTCTCCGTTCCGCGTTGCTCCAGTCGAGATGACGGTACATAATAAAAAAACCTCCTCCGATAATGAATCGAAGGAGGTTTTTCCGTTTTTATGTCTCGGTCACTTATGCTTGAGCATCACGTAATCTTTTAATTTCATCATGCGATACTCTTAAGGATGCTTTTTGGTCAGCAATTAAATCTCTGATGTTTGAAGGGATATCTTCTTCCTCTAATGCCGTTTTATACGCATTTTGTGCGGCATCTTCTCCGAATTCACAATTATTTAAAACAGTTTTACGATCATGGCCGGTAAATAATGCCTTAACATCCATCCATGCCCTGTAAATTTTTCCTGAGTTTGTTGTTCCGGTTTCAATATCCTCACCCAATGTAGATATTTCGGTCGCCAAAGCCATTTTATATTTTTGACTTTCTGCAATCATATTTAAAAATAGCGTTTTCAGATCGGCATCTTCATCCTTCAATTCCTGACGTGCTTTTTCATAACCTTCAATACGATCGTTATTAATCTGAACCAGATCGTTTAATACCTCTGCTGTTGCTGTTGTCGTTTTCATGTTTTTTTATTTTTATAGTTTCGATGTATAAAAGCAACATGAGCAATTAAAAAAAGGTTTGTCATTTTTTTGAATTGTCTACAACAGTAAGCTATATCAGCATAATTATTTCTTTGAAAAGTATTGTGCCAGCTTTTCTTTTACAAAGCGTCTAACACGTGTTACCATATTGCCTTTGCGTTTAATCAAAAAGCTTTTGATGGCTTTGTAAGCAATGGGGTCTTCAGCTATTACGGTCGGAAATTCGACAATGGGTTTGGGGTTGATAATTACGTTATAGATATCGTTTATTCCTGAGTGTACGCCGGTGCCATCATGACCAATATTGTTAACAAGTGATTGCGACGGGTTAAGTGTGATGCCTCCTTTTAAAAAGATAGAAGCATACCATCTAATTGCCCAGCTGTTGTTTTTTCCTTTCTTAAACTCCAGCATCTGTTTCCAGAAATTCATTTTATTGTCGATGGAAAATGCGGCTCTTTTCTTTTTATCAAACTGTTTTATCAGGACGTCAATATCTGGCTCAAAGTTTTTCCATGCCCTCCCCCATGTGGCCCAGCCCCAACTTGTAGCTGCCCTGTAGAAAAATGATTGTGAAAGGTTATCTGATTTTAAGGGATACATATAAGCTCCAATATGCATTACTTTTTCCTCTTCGCGGTAGTGGTTTAAAGCATTGTTGAAATAAGCTAAAGTATGGGGAGAAGTGACCAGATCATCTTCAAAAACAATTACCTGATCGTATTCTGCAATTAACTGGGTTACCCCTGCAATCACCGAATTGGCTAAGCCAGCATTAGCTTTACTTTCGATTACTTTAACCGATTTAAAACCATCTGCTTTTTTGATGATTTTTCTTACGGCAGCAACTTTTTCTTTGTCCTGATCTGTTTTGGCACCATCGGAAAAGATATACAAATGGCTTTGTGCTGCCAGTTCATTTTGTTGCAGAAATTGTAACGTACGCTCGGTATGCTGCGGGCGGTTGTATACGAAAAGTGCTATCGGGGCAAGGTTTTGCATTTTGTTTACGATTGAAGCTTTATAGGGTTAACCATATCAATAAATTGGCCAATTGTTGTCGCTCATAGTCATTTCGACCGGAGCACCGCGGAATGGAGAAATCTTTAAATGATGTTAAGAATCAAGCCATAAGATTTCTCGACTTCGTTGCAATCTCTCGAAATGACGATCGCCCTACTCCTAAAATATATGTAGATTATTGTCAGACTTTCTTGTTAACACGGTATAGGCATTGGCAAATTGCTCTTGCTTTTTCTTCCCAAACCAGTTACCTAAAGTTTTTTTAATCCGGTATTCAAGCTCTATTTTTAAGTTTTTAGAAAAAGTTTTAGGTGCTTTTTTATTGATAAATTCATTAAACTTTACCGTTTCTGGTGCAGTCATCGAAACTTTATCTTCCAGGATTTCTAAACCCTCGCTCTGCAGCAAAAACCTCAGGGAAGTTGGGGTATACATGTTAATGTGTCCATAATCCAGAAAATGTTTCATTCTTTGGTCTACACCAAAGCGATAATCTTTAGGTACTTCTACTACAATATATTTTGCTACCCTTTTCAATTCACGGATCAGGATCCTTTCATGTTCTACGTGCTCTAAAACGTGCGCAAGAATAATCAGATCAAATGCATCATCTTCATAAGGGATTTTATACCCATCAAAAGTTTGTGCTTCTTTTAAACTGGAAAGGTTGCGGTCTTTTATAATGTCGACACCACTCTGTGCAATTTCTAAAGCATACAATTCTGGTGCAAAATGCCATTCATTTAAAAAATGTAAAATACTACCATCCCCGGCGCCAACCTCAAGCACTTTTTTAGGCTTTAATCCTTTGCAAACCTCAACAATATTTTGCGCTTTATATTTTGCGCCAAGCATTCTCCACGCTACATCGCTATTGGTATAAAAATTATCGTAGGCCGTTTTTACTTCTTCGCTTAACATGATGCTTACTGATTTAAATACCTAAACAATTATTCTGCTTATAAAAAACTGAGGTTGCTTTTTCGTAAAAAAGGCCTGGTGAGATCCCGCTGAAGCTGATTTCTTTGAAACCTTGGGCCTTTAAAAGCACCCGGGCAGGATTATAAACTTCACGTTCACTATCATCCAAAACTAATACTCCGCTTTCTGATAGTGCATCAACGCTATACTTACAACAGTTTACACGGTCGCGACCATCAACAATAATAATGTCGAATTTTTTATCGAGCAAGGTTGCTTTTTTAGCGTATTCTCCATCTTTTTCTAAATGGCAGAATATCATCTCGGCATTAGCCGGACTTGTATTTTTTACTTTATCAAACCAGCCTTTATCGTGCTCCACAGAAGTTACCGAGCCAGCTCTTTCTGCATAAAAAATAGTAGAACTGCCAGAGCCATATTCGAAAATGTGCTGTGTTTTGTTTATGCGTTCTTTAATAAAATCGATAAACGAATAGGTTACCCATGGCAATGCTTTTCCTTGCCCGTCTACGGCCTGTTTTTTATCAAAAGCCGTGAACCAGCCAATGCTGTTCAGGTAGCCTTTATGTCCGTATGATAATAATGCCTTAAGCCTGCTTGGCTTTGCAATTAATGTGGTTAATGCTTTAAGAGTACTCAACGTTTAAATATTTTTTGAAATGCGGTGACCAAAAATAATGATTTTAACATCATTATACCTTGTTGCCTGGTTTTAGGGATTAATAAAAGATAAAATGTTGATACAAAACAGGCTATAAGAGTAGCAACTGATGCTCCTACACCACCATATTTGGGAATTAACCAAAGATTAAGCAGAATATTAACTATAGCACCTGCGGCTGTTCTATAAAATGAGATTTTGGTAAAGCCCTCGGCAACTAAATACTGGGAACTTGCGGTGCCTAGAAATACAAAAATCCCTGACCAGATATGGATGGATAGCATAGGACCAGCACCATCATATTTACCTCTGTAAATAAGGTGAATAATATCTGCAGCAAAAAAGCTGATAAATAAGGCAACAGGTAAACTTATAAAAATTAGTAGATCGTAAAGGTTTTTAAGCCGTTTTTGATAACGGTCCAGATCTGTTTTGCGGGCATTTAATAAAGCAGGGAATACAGAGGTAACAATTGCAACCGGAATGAAATACCAGGCCTCGCTGAGATTTTGAGCGGAACTGTAAATCCCAATGGCCTTACTACCAACGCTTTTAAGCATCACCACATCTATCTTCATATAAATAGAAACCATTACTGCTGAAAGGATAAGAGGAGATGATTTTCTTAATAAGGATTTCGCTCGTTGTTTGTCGAAACGCCAGTTAAAAATACTAAAGCCACGTTTCTGATAAACAATTATCAGGCCTACTGCCAAGATCAATCCTTCTAAAACATATGCAAATACAATATAAATCAAAGGAAGCGATAGCACAATAATTACTACCTTAATTATTGAAATTGCAACCAGGCAAACATTCTGAACCTGTACAACATATTTGGATTGTACCTGAGACTGAAAATACGCATCTATAACATTAAATGATTTAAAGAAAGATGCGAAAGCAAGTAGACCAACCAGTAATGTTAAGGGAGTGCCGGGATTTGATGATAAATTGTAACTGATTAAATAAATACCAATTGCAATAGGGATAAGCAAGCCGTTTGTAGCTATTCTGAGCCATAATGAAGTGCCGAGGATTTCATCGCGCTTGTCGGGTTCCTGAATAATTTCACGGATAATGAAAGTATCAAGTCCTAAGGCGCCAATTGCAGCAAGTATTGCCACCAAAGATAACCCAAAACTTAAATCTCCAAATAAAATAGGGCCGAGGTAGCTTGTAATTAATACATTTACAATAAGGCTGAGCCCCTTGCCAAATATCACCCACCCCGTATTTTTTAAATACTTGTTAAATGCTTCTTCGTCAAAACCTTTTATGGCGGGTAATTTCATTAACGCAAAGATGTAAAAAAATGTGCGTTAAGTTAGGTGCCGAAAATTCAAAATATTAAGTACACAATATCAGTACTATTATTTTCCTTCGCTTTTGGTCTCCAGTGCTTTTGTTTCTGAAGTTTTAGTTTCAGGAGCCGGTAGAGGAACTGTATTTACAGCTTGGGCAGGTTTGCTATTTAAAGGCGCACCAACGGCAATATCGCACCTATGGTTAGGCTGGCCGTGGGGTGGGTTCAAGCCCTTTCCTGTTTTTATAGCTACAGTCTGTTTTACTGCAGGCTGTGTGGTAACAATTTGAGTTGGTTTGCTGTCTAGAGGCGCGCCGATAGCAATATCGCATCTGTGGCCAGGTTCTCCATGTTTAGGGTTTAGTTTTTTACCTGAAGTGTTTACTACAGGAGGTGCCGGAACAGTTACTGGTTGTGGACTAGCGTTTTTTTGTGGTTGAACTGCAGCTGTTTGGTGTAATGGTGCACCAACGGCTAAAGCACAGGTATGGCCGGCATCGCCATGGGGCGGATTGAAAATAAGGTTAGTTTTAGCATTTTGCGCTGCGGGTTGAACAGTATTACTTTTTTGAAGTCCCTGTATTCCTGTAGGTGTTGGGATAACAGCTTGAGCAGTTTCTTTCTTTTCGCTATTACAGGCGCAAAGTAGCGTTAAGGCAAAGAGATAAAAAGTATGTTTCATGGCGCTGAATTTATGTTTATCCAAATATGGCGAAATTAATTTACGCCTAAAAACTCTTTTCTATTCTTTCTAACTGCTTGAGGTGGTGTTTTAAATGAATTTCGATAAATCTTAGCCATTGTTTGGCATTCAAGTAGCCTAGTCGTGGGTGTTTTGTTTTACAATTGGCTTTTGCGTGGGCAATTGCGGGATAATTATCATCAAGGCCTTTTTCAAATTCTAAAATAAAATCAAGCGCTTCGGTTTTGCTGATTTTTTTTACACGTTCGGCCAGTCTTTTCGGAACTTTATACTTTTTTGCCGGCGGCAGGGTGCCTAAAAGCAAAATCAGTTTTACAATAAAAAGTGTGGGTTTGTTTTCGCCTTTGCCACTTGCTGCGCGTTCAAGTGCAATTAGGGAGAGCAGGCTTGAATCAAAAATATGCGAGTATACTTCGCTGTAACTCCATCCGGCAATGGGTGGTGTGGTTTGAAAAATATCCTCACTATAGTGAGATAATTTCGATTTATAGGCATCGACAATTTTGTGTATCGATGCCTTTATTTTTGCAGCCGTCATTTAATAAAGATAAGCCGAATTACTGGTTCTCCAAGTATTTTAAAAAGTCGTCCTTATTAGATTTAAAAGTAAAAATATCAGATAAGGTAAAGTAATTCTGAGGATCGGCAACGGTTTTGTAAAGGTTCCGGGCTACCTTCAAACGTTCATCATCAAAGGCAAAAGATTTTAAAAGCACCCTGGCCTGGGCACTTAGCAATGAGGCATTTTTACTCACAACATTAATCATTCTTGTTCTGCCATCATCAAAACTTTCCCTTCTATATTGCGTTAAAAAAGCCTGAAAAGCCTCATCAGATAACAATCTGTAATTCAATTCGGGCACTGCTGGTGGAGGAGGAACAATGCCCGAATTGTAATCTCCTGTATAGCCATCAAAATCGTTAAGGGCATACTGCCTGTTGCGATAGATTGTTAGCTGCTTTAAGGTAATTAACCTTTTATCTTCAAAACTCAAAACAAGCCGTTGTTGTGGGATAACCCTTATTCTCTGTTTCAAGATTACAGTATTGCCCTGAATAATAGATAGCATGGGTGCAGAATTGTATACATTATAAAAACGGAACCTACCGTTGGCTGATCCCACCAGTTCTTCATCTAAATATACATTATACTTGCCGGGGTTAACGATTTGCAGAAATACTTCGGCAGAACTGCGGTTGTTTTGAGCGAAACTTAGGGTAGCAAAAAGCATGGCCAATCCTAAAAAGATGGTTTTTTTCATTTTAATTAAGGTTTCATTTGTGTGTGTTAAGCTAATGCCAAACGAATGCCAAAACCAAACAAAAAGAAGTAAAACTAAAAAAGTTTCAATAATTCTTCGAGATGCACAATTTCTTTCTGCACATCAACAGGTTTTTCTTTCTGTAAAGGATTGAAAAATATAGCCTCCATACCAAAATTTAAAGCACCATAAATATCAGCTTCAAGACTATCACCGATCATGATACTTTCTTCTTTTAAAGCCTTTGCCTTATCTAAGGCATATTCAAAAATGATGGGATTGGGTTTGTTTACACCCACATCTTCTGAGATAATTACATTTTCGAAATAGGGATTAAGATTAGAGCGGTTCATTTTGGTTAAGGTTGTTTCCTTAAAGCCGTTAGAAATAATATGTAGCGTATATTTTTGTTGTAGGTAGCTCAAAACATTTTCTGCCCCATCGAATAAATTGGTTTTGGTGGGTGAGATATTTACATAATCCTCCTCAAATTGATGAGGTACCGCATCAGGATGAATTCCTAATTGAATGAATGTTTTGTTGAAGCGTTCTGATCTTAAAAAATCTTTGGTAATTTTTCCCAAGTGATAGTCGGCCCACAACTGATGGTTGTTTTCGGTATATGTTGTAATAAAGTCGGCACATGATTTTAAGCCAAGCTCCTCTAATTTATAGGTTTGGTAGAGTTCATTTAATGTTTCTTCGGCATTGCGGTCAAAATCCCAAATGGTATGGTCGAGGTCGAAGAAAATGTGCTTTTTCATGAATAATTATTTTCACAAAGGTAGCCTAATGATTTTTGATTTATAAATAATCGGCAACTTTTGCATTTAGCTCCTCAATAAGTTCTTCATCCATATACTGATATTCATCTGGGATATGAAGCGTAATAATTTCCTTATCGCAGGTTTCTTCATGAAAACTTTCAATGATCCTTTGTTTATGCTTTTTCTCCATTACAAAGATGAGATCGGCCCAGATAATAAGTTTTGCATTGATTTTAATCCTGGCCGATGGCGCTGTTCCCGCCGACCTCACCTGATGATCGGGATGGTTTTTATAGATATTTTCGGCAGTGGCACTACGCCATTTGTTTCTGCTGCATATAAAGAGGATGTTCACTTGGCTCTGGACTTAAGACTTTGAACTAAAAACTAAACTTTCTCTCCATAAGCCAGATCGCCTGCATCGCCAAGTCCCGGAACGATATAAGATTTACTGGTCATTTCTTCGTCGATTGCTCCCAGCCAAAGTTTTGCTTTAGGCAGATTGGCGCGTACATGTGCAACACCTTCTGTACTGGCTATTGCGGCAACAATATGAAGTTCTGCAATTTTGTAGCGGTTGATCAGTTCTTTACAGCACATCACCATGCTTTGTCCGGTTGCCAGCATTGGGTCGGCCATGATCAAAACTTTTCCTTCTAAATCCGGGGTAGAAATGTAGTCCATCTGGATTACAAAATCACCGCTCTTCTTTACTTTTCGGTAAGCAGAAATGAAACAGCATTCGGCTTTGTCGAAAATATTGAGCAAACCTTGTTGAAGTGGTAACCCGGCCCGGAGTATGGTAGCTAAAACGGGCTGCTGAGTTAAAACCTCACAGGACGATACACCCAAAGGGGTTACAATTTCTTGAATGACATATTCCAATGATTTGCTGATTTCGTAGGCAAAAAACTCACCAAGTCTTTCCATGTTTTTGCGGAAACGCATCGAATCTTTCTGGATGTTCTCATCCCGAAGTTCGGCAATAAAGGTATTGGCGATAGATTTTGTCTTGCTTACATCAAAAATCATAATAATGTTTCCGGTATCTTACAGGTTTATTCCAGTGGGACGTTTAATTATTAAAATTAGCAATTTTAAGCCGGATAAATTAAATTAAAATCAATTTCCCGCGTAATTGAGCATTTCTTTAAACAGCGATTTTACTTTTTTGTACTTTGCATTTGAAGACAGACTTTTTAGGCTCCAACTGCTATAAAAGGTGCCATTTACCACCTTCACTGCACCGATATATTGGTGTACTGTTTTAATGGCTGCCTCATGTGTTAAAAACTGAAGAATATAATCGGTGAGGCAGTAAGAATTAACGATTAAAGGGGTTACTTTTTCGAGCTGAAGATCGTACCAGTTAAATGGCGTACAGGTTCCGGCCCTAAAGCCCGGTACGTTACTATAGCCCATAGAATAATCGGAAGTAATGCCGGAATTAAGAATATTTAAATAACAAATGGGGAATTTTAATACTTCTAACTGTTGACTACTTACAGGTGCGGGGTTTGAGCTGATTTTTTTGAGCTTAACCAGGCCTTCTTTAATCTCGAGCATTTTTTGCTTATCACTGGCACAAGGCCTTAGTAGTCCAACTGATTGATCGCTAAGTGCTTTTGAAACACTATTTATCCTGATGTAATTTATCGGCACGTCAGGAAAATCGACAAAATAAAGAGGATTACTTTTTTTTGAAGAAAAAAACTGGTTTGCCTCATCCAAAACCTGTTCGTTATTAATTCCTACCCCTGTTAACCTGTCAAATTTCGAGCTCAGGTAATTGTTTTCTTTTTTAAAGACGGCACTGAAAATAAATTTAGTCCTATTTAATAATCCCTCGGGTAGGTTGGGCAAAATACTGAAGTGAACGGTTGGCTGGTGCTGGAATTTCTTTTCGTGGAACTTAAAATGTGGATGTTTTTTTTTGATCAGACTTTTAATGATCAATGCCCATTCATCGATAATCGGTTTATCTAAAATCTTCCATTTATGCTGATGGCTTCTCGATGGCCTAAATTCCTCTTCATTTTTTTTGGGATAAAAATATTCTTCATACCGGCTTAATATAAAAAATGAGGCAGCAAAGACATCAAATGGCAAGGCTGATTGTGCGACCGGAAAAGGAGCCTGATATTCGCCAAAAGAAATGGTTTTTGGCTTAAATTCTTCTAACTTATTGGAGAAGAGTAAGGTGCTACGCTTAAAAAAAAGTTCCTCACCCAATGGCTCTTCGCCATAACTGATTTTGACATGCTCACTCTGTAGAAAATATTGGCTATTGCCTGTAAATTCTAATTCTGTTTTAAGAATATCTTTAAAAATAAAATTAAAGATATATTTTATCCGAGGCGTTAATATATTGGAGAAGATGATTAGATGCATAACTTATTTTAACAACACGGTATTTAAAAAAAGATTACAAGAAATATTTCTCAGCAGATATTAACCTAAATAATATTGCCTTCTAAAATTAACAGTAATTTAACATTGAGCTGTAATTTAATACAAAAAATACAATTAAAAGTTTGCTGTGAACTTTTTTTCAGGATAAAGGATTTTGGTGCTTTTACGGTTAGGGCCTTTTACAATATGTACAATGCTCATCTGATCATCAAACATATCATATAAAATAGTGTTGCTCACCTCAATCGATTTTACGGATGGAATCTTCTCTACCTCGAGATAGATATTAGTGGCTTCATGATCAATCTCAAATCCGATATAGTTCATTGAAGCCGCTTTGCCATTGGTTTTTAACTGTAAATGAGAAAGTAGATATTTTTTTACCAGTTCATCCATTGCGTTCTTCATATTCGGATTGCCCAGATCGATTTTCTGTTTGTATAATCTGGCTAAAATTGCCTCAAAGTCGTCAGAAAAGATTTTACAGCTTACTTCTAAGGTTTTATCCTTGGCATTAAAGTTTACTTCAGTTGTGCTTACGTGCAAAGGATGTTTTATTCCTGCTCCAACAGAAAAAAAGGCAACACACAAAAGCAAAAAGCTATATTTTAATTTACACATCAACATATTAAATCTTTCCTTAAAGGGGGCAAAGTTAACAGATAATCTTCTACTTGTTAAATGTAATTAAGGTGTTATGTCCGCATTGTTCTAAATGTAAATGCCTGAAATTTAAGCGGGCAAATATTTTACTTAGTTTTTTATGCGACGGATGAACATGTGTAAGCTTAATATTAAAATTTTCATTGAGCCAAAAACTCATTTTAATGGCCATTTTTCTAAATCCTGATTCTTTTGCAAGTTCCTGCTGAAGAAATTTCTCATTGTTAACCACAATAAAACCGTACCCGTTTTCTTTGATCAAGTTGTAGATACATTTTGCAAACCGGTAATCGTTAATGCAGTAATACCAACATATGCGGTTAAAAATAATATCGAACTTGCCATGGGCGTCTTCTAAATAGCCCAATGAAAAATTTACTGTTATGTTTTCGTCCTGAGCTTTAGCTTTTGCTATTGTTAAATAATTTTGGCTAATGTCGTGCCAGGTAACTTTTGCACCTCTCCTGGCAAATTCGATACTATATTGCCCGGGCCCGGCACCCAGATCGAGTAAGGTTTTGTTTTCGAAATCACCTAAGTGGGTTTTTATAAAATCTATTACTTTGCCGTCAATTTTTTTGTATTCATTTGCCGCATATTTTTCTGCAAAAGCTTTTGGTACCGGATCGAAACCTTTTTCAGGTTTTTGTAAATGATATTTAAGCCAAAGCATAGTGTTTAATTAGAAGACCAATAGTTATAAGTACCAAGTTACTGTATTGGCTATGTATATGAAACAACAATTTCTGTTTACAACTGTAAACACAGTTGTTATATTAAATTTGCCAAAAAGCACTAAATAACTTAAAGAATAGTAACAAATTTGGTATTTAGGCTTTTGTTTACAGGATATTTGGAGTTTTTATAATTAAAAATATAATTTTAGCTATTGTAAACTATTTTACTCTCAATAGTTAGCTTATTATTCATGCCATTACAAGATTTTATCTTTTATTTTAAATTGGGTTGGGCACATATCATCAGTGCCGATGCTTTAGATCATCAGCTATTTATTTTGGCGCTGGTTGCTATCTACAGTTATGTCAATTTAAAACAGGTGCTCATATTGGTTACGGCTTTTACCATTGGCCATTCAATCACCTTACTTTTAAGTGTATTGGATATCATCAGGTTTGATAGTAAATGGGTGGAATTCTTAATTCCCTGTACCATTGTAATTACCGCCATCAGCAATTTGTTTAGAAAGAATTTCTCCTTAAAATCAATTAAGATCAATTATTTTTTGGCACTTGGTTTTGGTCTTATTCATGGAATGGGCTTTGCAAACTCCATCCGGATAATGCTGGCTAAAGATCAGCATATTGGCTGGGGCCTATTTGGCTTTAATGTTGGCTTAGAAGCCGGACAGGTTTTTATGGTGATTATTATTCTTTTAATTACCTTTTTAATTTTTAATTATACCCGCATCAAGCGTATGAGCTGGGTTTTATTTATATCAGCAGCCGTATTTAGCCTGGCTTTTAAAATGGCTTTAGAACGAATTCCTTTTTAATAAACCATATCATGAATAAACTAATTATTTTAACCGGCCTGCTATTCTTTTCTGGTGGCTTGGCTATGGGCCAAAATACCCAGAATAACCCAGGAAGTAACCACGGGAATAAATTTGAACAGTTGGGTACCATTTTACCAACACCTAACGAACAACGTACAGCCAGCGGAGCGCCCGGTGTTAAATATTGGCAACAACGCGCCGATTATAACATCAAATGTGAGTTGGATGAAAAAAATCTGTTGTTAACGGGGTCTGAAACGATCACTTACACCAACAACTCTCCTGATCCTCTAACTTATATCTGGTTGCAGCTTGATGAAAACGAGCATAGTACGGATAGAAATGCCAATTACCAGGATGCGACTAAAATGCCTGCTGCAGGAACTACTAAAAATTTAGATCAGTTAAGTGCAACAGGAAACAACGGTTATGGCATAAACATTACCAAATTAACTGATGCAACAGGTAAAAACTTACCCTATACGGTTAACAAAACCATGATGAGGGTAGATTTGCCTGTAGCGCTGAAAAGCGGACAAAAATTTATCTTCAATATCGATTGGAACTATAAAATTTCCGACCGGATGAGTGTTGGTGGTCGTGGAGGATATGAGTTTTTTCCAACCGATGGGAACTACCTGTTTACCATGACGCAGTGGTACCCACGCCTATGTGTATATAGCGATTTCCAAGGGTGGCAGAACCATCAGTTTACAGGCAGAGGTGAGTTTGCCTTAACCTTCGGCGATTTTAAAGTTCAAATGACTGTTCCGGCTGACCACCTGGTGGGTTCAACAGGAGAGTGTATCAACTATAGTGCTGTTTTAAACCCAACGCAGTTAAGTAGGTATAATGCTGCTAAAACTGCTGCTGCACCTGTAGAAATCCAAACTTTGGCTGAAGCTAAAGCTGCGGAAACCAAAAAATCTACCGCTAAAAAAACCTGGGTTTTTAATGCGAATAATGTCCGCGATTTCGCCTGGACCTCTTCCCGTAAGTTTATCTGGGATGCGATGCCTCAAAAAATCCAGGCCAATAATAATACTGTAATGTGCATGAGTTTTTACGGGAAAGAGGCATACAACCTTTACAGTAAGTTTTCTACCCGTGCGGTAGCACATACCATTAAAACCTATTCAGATTTCACCATCCCATATCCTTACCCGGTTGCACAGAGCATCGAAGCCGCAAATGGAATGGAATACCCAATGATCTGTTTTAACTATGGCCGGACAGATACTGATGGAACATATAGCGAAAGCACAAAAAATGGGATGTTAGGTGTAATTATTCACGAGGTTGGACATAACTTTTTTCCGATGATTGTAAATAGTGATGAACGCCAGTGGACCTGGATGGATGAAGGACTAAATTCTTTTGTTGAGTATTTAACCGAAGAGCTTTGGGACAACAAATTTCCAAGTAAAAAAGGACCGGCGTATACCATTGTTGATTACATGAAACTGCCAAAAGATGAGCTGGAGCCAATTATGACCAACTCTGAAAATATTGCCCGTTTCGGTCCGAATGCGTATTCGAAACCCGCTACCGGTTTAAATATCCTTCGCGAAACCATCATGGGAAGAGAACTTTTCGATTACGCGTTTAAAGAATATTCGAGAAGGTGGGCTTTTAAACATCCTGAACCTGCAGATCTTTTCCGTACCATGGAAGATGCCAGCGGGGAAGATTTAGACTGGTTTTGGAGAGGTTGGTTTTACGGCACTGATCCCTGTGATATAGCTTTAGACAGCGTAAAATTTGCGAAAGCTGATTTTCCCAAAGATTTACCGGAAGCCAAATCTAAAATGGTTAAAATTGATAGACCCGCTGTTAATGCCTTTGAAGATATTTCTAAAATCAGGAACCGTGAGGATAAGAAAATTAATTTTTACGTAGATAAAACTCCTGCAGCTCAGGATTTCTATTATAAATATGATAGGGGAATGGTTACTGTTGATACCACTGTTGCTACTAAAACAGAAGCCACTGTCGCGCTCGAAGCAGTACCTTCAGCAGAACAGGGTCAATATGACAATAAATTTCTTTACGAGCTGAGCTTTAGCAATAAAGGAGGTTTAGTAATGCCAATCATTGTTGAGTTTACCTATAAAGATGGAACAAAGGAAATAGATCGTATCCCAGCTCAAATTTGGAGGCATAACGAATTGAAAACCGCTAAGTTTTATGTTAAAAATAAAGAAGTAGCTTCTATTTTGGTAGATCCGTTACGCGAAACTGCTGATATCGACACTTCAAATAACACCTGGGGCGGTAAAGCAAAAGAAAGTAAGTTTAAGGTATATAAAACCAAAACTGGTGGAGCAGTAAGAGGCCAATCGGTTGGTAAAAACCCAATGCAGGCAGCTGCAGGTAAATAGCGTTATAAGTTGCGTCATTCCCAACCTGATTGGGAACCACGAAGTGCTCATCGGAGATAATCGTAATGCAATAAGCCTTTAGATTCCCGCTTATGCGAGAATGACCTTGTTTCATAAAAATCCTCATTGAATTTTCAATGGGGATTTTTATTGAGGTGTAATACTAAGAATTAACCTAGTAAATCGAAAGTTTAACTTTTGATTTACTAGGTTAATATGTCTAAATGGCTATTTGGATATTGAAGGTTATAAAATTCTGAAAGGAATAAATTTCTTATTACGCCAACTTTCCTGACTTTCTCCTGTTTTAGACTTTGCAGCCTAAACCGTATATTTGGTATACCCATGAAATTTAAAATCACCTCAGAATATCAACCTACCGGAGATCAGCCGAACGCGATAAAACAATTGGTAGATGGCGTAAATGCCAACGAACATTATCAAACTTTACTAGGGGTTACGGGATCAGGAAAAACATTTACGGTAGCCAATGTGATTGAGCAGACACAAAAACCTACCCTGATTTTGAGCCACAATAAAACTTTGGCCGCACAGCTTTACGGTGAGTTCAAAAATTTCTTCCCTGAAAACTCGGTGAATTATTTTGTTTCTTATTACGATTATTATCAGCCAGAAGCTTTTATTGCCTCGAGCAATACCTATATCGAAAAAGATCTGAGCATAAACGAAGAGATTGAAAAACTGCGGTTGCGTACTACCTCCTCGTTAATGAGCGGTAGGCGCGATATTATCGTGGTATCGTCCATATCCTGTATTTATGGTATGGGTAATCCGGAAGATTTTTCCAGGATGGTTTTTCGTTTTGGTGTGGGCTTACGGATTTCGAGAAATGCATTTTTGCATAGCCTGGTTGAGATTTTATATTCGAGAACTACGACAGACTTTAAGCGCGGAACGTTTAGGGTTAAAGGCGATACCGTTGATATTTTTCCAGCCTATCTTGATCATGCTTACCGCATTTCTTTTTTCGGCGATGATATTGAGGAACTCTCTTCAATTGATCCGGTTTCGGGAAAAACCATCGAGAAATTAGAAGACATGGCCATTTATCCGGCCAATCTTTTCGTTACCCCTAAAGATAGATTCAATTCTTCGATCTGGGGCATACAGGAAGAGCTGGAAATCCGTAAGAACCAGTTAATTGCAGATCGGCATTTATTGGAAGCAAAACGTCTGGAAGAACGTACCAATTTCGATATTGAAATGATGAAAGAATTGGGCTATTGTTCTGGTATCGAAAATTACTCGCGTTTCTTTGATGGAAGGCAACCTGGTATGCGCCCTTTCTGCCTGTTAGATTATTTTCCTGAAGATTATTTAATGGTAATTGACGAAAGCCACGTTACCGTTCCACAGATCAGGGCCATGTATGGTGGAGATAGATCGCGGAAATTATCATTAGTTGAATATGGTTTCCGTTTGCCGGCTGCATTGGATAATCGGCCATTGAATTTTAACGAATTTGAAGCGCTTGCCCCGCAAACCATTTATGTAAGCGCAACCCCGGCCGAATATGAATTGGAAAAATCAGAAGGTGTGGTGGTAGAGCAGGTAATTAGACCTACTGGTTTGTTAGATCCTGTTATTGAAATCAGACCTGCCATTAACCAGGTTGATGATCTTTTGGATGAAATAGATATTACCATAAAAGACGGAGGACGTATCCTGGTTACTACATTAACCAAACGTATGGCTGAAGAATTGACAAAATATCTTGATCGCTTAAATATCAAGACCAGGTACATCCATTCTGAAATTAAAACCCTCGAACGTGTAGAGATTCTTCGTGGTTTACGTTTAGGAGAATTTGATGTGTTGGTTGGAATTAACCTTTTACGGGAAGGTTTGGATTTGCCAGAGGTTACTTTAGTTGCTATTTTAGATGCGGACAAAGAAGGTTTCTTACGGTCTGAGAAATCGCTGATCCAAACCATCGGCCGTGCTGCCCGTAACGATAAGGGCCGTGTAATTATGTATGCTGATGGCATTACAGATAGTATGGAGAAGACTATATCAGAAACGAACAGACGTAGGGATATACAGATTGCCTACAACCTTGAAAATGGCATTACCCCAAAAACGGTAGGTAAATCGAGAGAAGCAATTTTAGAACAGACTTCGGTACTCGATTTCTCTCAAAAAGCCAGCGACAATAAAGCCAGGGCTTATGTAGAAAATGCAGAAATCAGTATTGCGGCAGATCCGATTGTACAATATATGGGTAAAGCAGAGCTGCAAAGAGCAATTGATACCACACGTAAGGACATGCAGAAGGCAGCAAAAGATATGGACTTTTTACAGGCGGCAAAACTGCGTGACGAAATGTTTGCCTTAGAGAAAATGTTTAACGAAAAATTCGGCAAGTAACGATTTGGTTTTAAAGATTGATTTTTAGATAATTTGAATTAGAATTGCAATTCAATAAGTTATCTAAAAATCATCAAATGAAATCTTTTAAACTAGTAACACTGATCGTACTCGGTGTCATGGGGCTAAAAAGTCATGCCCAAAATGTCACAGCAATTTCCCTTCCTCTTGGAGGTAATGCCTACAGCTCATTACATCAGGATTCAGAAAGAACATTATCCAACAGGGGAATTGTAAACTGGTCTAATCCGAAAGAATATTTTACAGCTTATTTTCGGGTTTCTAAACCTGGTACCATAACGGTATCGTTAAGTGATAAACCTACGGTAGATGGACAATCGGTTCTGGAATTCGCCATCAACAATCAATCTAAAAAAGTAAGTTTCGATGAAACCAGAGCTTTTGATGCTAAGATTGGTGAATGGAACATTAAAGACACAGGATATGTAGCGTTAACCATTAAAGGAATAAGCAAAAGTGCTGGCAAATTTCCTTCAATACAAACCTTATCCATTGGTGGTACAGCTATTGAAGGCAAAACCGCTTACGTTAAAAACAACGAAGGCAACTTTTTTCACTGGGGCCGACGTGGGCCATCAGTTCATCTGAACTATCAACAACCCGAAAATGTAAATGCAGAGTGGTATTATAATGAGGTAACCGTACCAAAAGGTGAAGATATTCTAGGTTCTTATTTTATGGCGAATGGATTTGGTGAAGGCTATTTCGGTATGCAGGTAAATAGCCCAACCGAGCGACATATCTTATTTTCGGTATGGAGCCCTTTCAATACCGACGACCCTAAAAGTATTCCGGAATCGCACAAGATTAAAATGCTTAAAAAAGGCGATGGCGTGCATACTGGGGAGTTTGGTAATGAAGGCGCTGGAGGTCAGAGCTACCTAAACTATATGTGGAAGGCAGGGAATACCTATAAATTCTTGCTGCATGGCGTACCTGGAAAAGATAGCCTAACTACCTATACTGCTTATTTCTTTGCACCCGAAATCAATAAATGGCAATTGATAGCCAGTTTTACCAGACCACAGACTAAAACCTATTTAAAGCGCTTCCACTCCTTTTTAGAAAACTTCTCACCTGTACAGGGCGACTTATCGCGGAAAGTTTTGTTTGATAACCAATGGATCTGCGATGATAAGGGAACATGGACTGAATTAAAATCTGCCCGCTTTACTACCGACAACACCGGAGCAAAAGGATATCGGATGGATTATCAGGGAGGGGTAGATAAGGGTGTTTTTTATTTAAAGAACGGTGGTTTTTTTAACGATTATACCACACCAAGAAAAATCCTTACCAGAAGCACTACTGGTAAAAAACCTGAAATAGATTTCAGTAAATTACCGTAACACTCGAAATAATTATGGAATTTTGAAGCTTTAATCATATTATAGCACAAATGGACGGGCAAAACAGAAAAGACATATATCCGGGCTTGGAAGTCGGAATCATCTTAAAAAAAGATCAACGGTCGGGAAATATCACTTATGGCGTGGTTAAAGATCTGCTTACCTCATCGGCATTTCATTCCAGAGGGATAAAAGTGAGGCTCGAAGATGGTCAGGTAGGCCGCGTAGCTGAAATTATGGAAGATTAATGCGGATATTAAAACCTTTGTGGGCTTATTTACGTATTATATTTGTAATCAAAATGCAATTAAAGGCTCAATAAGTAACAAAATAAATTTTATGACGTCTATATTTGTAACAACAGTAATTTAAAAAATGGGATTAGGTTTAGTAAAATTCATTTTTATCACAATATTGGTACTCTGGCTGATCAGAATGTTGATTAGGTTAGTTCTGCCAATGTTGTTTAATAACCTGGCTAGCAAAATGCAAAATCAGGCTACAGGACAGCAACAACAAAGACGGTCAAAACCTGAAGGCGCTATTTCGATAGATTATATGCCTCCAAAGCCTGATCAGAGTAAAACAGATAAACTCGGCGACTTCGTAGACTACGAAGAAGTGAAATAAAAACTAAACCCTGAACTTGTTTCAGGGTTTTTTGTTTATATGAGGCGGTATCATATTGTAATTCAATCGAATTTGTCAAGTTGATCCTGTCGAGACACCTTGTAAAACACTTAAAACGGGGTCTTCGCTGTTCTAGCATTGACTTTATTCTGCAACTATTTATTAGTGGGTGACTTGTGATATTTGTACATTTCCGCACAGCTAGGCCATAGCACCATATCTCCGTTCTACTTAAATCCGGCCTAACAAATTTTTCGGGCTTCACTGTCGCAGCCATACCACTGGCTTCAAAAGAAAAATTTTCAGCCGGCATTTTTTGTTTCTTTTTGATGCCAAAAAGAAAGAGCCCTTCGGCGGTGGCGAGCCGAGGCAAGACTGCGCTACAAGGCAAAAAAAATTAAATATATACGTTATTTATATTGATTTTTATACAATAAATTAACCCCAAGGATGACAACTCTATATTTAGATAAAGACTCTTTTTTGTTTGAATTCAAAAAAGCAATAATTAAAAATATATAGATTAAGTTTAATACTTTTAATCCTCAACCCGAAACCAGATATATACCTACAACGATGAAATATTTTATTGTTTTTATCTCCTTGTGGATGATAAGTGCGAAATGCTTTAGCCAAACAAAACAGGATAGCTTAGAAATCAAACGTGCAGTTCTTGATTATATAGAATCGCAGCATGCCCCAAACCCTAAACAAATGGAGCAGGCTTTGCACCCAAGGCTGGTTAAACGCACATTTTGGACGGATAAGGAAACCCACAAAGACTACGTTCGTGAAACCTCTGCAGAATCGATGGTTATTTTGGCCGAAAGTTATAACCGCAAAAAAGATAAATTTCCCGCTGTTCCTAAAAAGGAAGTTAAAATGCTTGATATTTCAGAGAAAACGGCTTCAGTTAAATTAATTGCAGATGAATGGATCGATTATATGCATCTTGTTAAATTAAATGGCGCCTGGAAGATTATTAATGTGCTTTGGCAATTTAATGAGAGTGCGAGGCACAAATAGCGCATATTAACATTCAGCTTGAAATTTGATTACCTTGTTTCTTTTCTCAATTAGTTTCGACATATAATTTTTGAGAAATATTTTTTCTACAAGCCGGCCTAATAAACCAAACGGTGCCTGAAACTCAAAAACATCAGTCATTTCTGTCTGAGAACCTATTATTTTAAACTGGTGTTGATGGTGAAGTTTTTTAAAGGGGCCTTTAACCATCTCATCTACAAAGCGTGTTGGATATTCCATTGTACTAATCTTATTTGTCATTTCGAACGGAATGCCAAAATGTTTGGCCCGCCAGGTAACCGATTCATGTAGGTCGATCAATCCAGCTCTCTTCCCAGCAATGGCTTTCTCACCAGAACTTTGCATCGACTGTATATGGAGGTCGATACTTCTGGCCAGATCGAAACAGCGTTCAATCGGCGCATTAATCGATGTTTTTAAGATAATTGTAGGCATACACTTAACTTTGGGCGTTTTTTCTATGCTTTCTGCTTTAACCTGTTCGATTAACCCTACTGTTCTTTAATAAAAATGAAAATTTTGGATGAGAAGTAAAGCCGAACTTAAGGGCAAGGCTTTTTAGAGGTTAGGGTTTAGCCCTTGGTGGTTAGCATTTAGGGTGAATATGTCTTGCTACCCGATACTTACTACTCGATACTCAAATCTTGCTACTCAATACCTCCCTCTCATATCTCTATTTAAATACTTTCAATAACGAGCCCCAGAACCAACTTTCTTCAGCTTTAAGCATTGTTTCTAAAGTTTTATCTACGTTGATTGCAAGTTTGTTAATATCACTTACCGATTTTTTAAAGGTTTTAAATTCAGGATCTTTTTCATCGCCCACTACCGTTGATAGTTCATTCAAAACTTTTAAAACAGGCTCTAACTCTCTTTTTTTACGTTCTTTAGCTACCTGACGGGAAATATTCCAAACATCCTTATCGGCAAAAAAGTATTCTTTGCGCTCGCCAGCTTTGTGCTGTTTTTCAATTAAGCCCCATCCAATTAAATCGCGCAGGGTCATATTGGCGTTTCCCCTGGAAATACTCAACGCCTCCATAATTTCTTCGGTGGTAAGTGCTTCAGGAGAAATGAGCAATAGCGCATGTACCTGGGCCATGGTGCGGTTAATTCCCCATTCGGAGCCTAATTTGCCCCAGGCTTCTATAAATTTTAATTTTGCTGCTGCTAATTCCATACACAAATATAAAATTATTTTTAAACTTTCAATAGTTATTGAAAGTTTATTTGTTTCGGAAGCTATTTACTTTCCCGTTGTAGTTTATCCAGTAGCATCTGCCAGCTGGTAGCATTGTTATTTACTTTTTTTAATAGTTCAGCCTGCGCTCTATCGAAATAGACAGATAATTTCAATACCGGTAATGCCAAATCTGGTTTAAACATCGTTCCGGGGGCAAATCCAGGCTCATTGTTCTTTGCCCGGTCGCGATCGAATTTAACGGTTGTATTTACATACTCTTCGTGCTGTTTTTCTCCATTGATGTATGGGATCAGCCATTCTACAGATTTTTTGATCGAAGATCCTTTAGGCGACTCGTAGGTATAAAAATTGGTGCCTTTCGCCCTGTCGATCATAATGGCCAGCTTTAGCATGGGTTCTAGGTCGTAAATGTGGTAATGCATGGCATCGCGTTCTTTAAAGTCCAAACTGGTGCCATCTGGATATAAATTGATGTTGATGTGGCTTTTTAAATTGTCGATGGTCCACTTAATAAACTGCTGATTGTTTAAGGTGTAACCAATTTCGCCGACTTCTTTTAACCGGTGAGCGTTCCAGTTATTAATGGCGGTAGCTCTCCCTGGTCTCATCCGCTTGCTGTTAATTTCTGCTAAAGCCGTTTCAGTAAGCCATTGTTCAATCTGTTTTTTATCTGCTGCTGGGATATCTTTTTTAATCAGGTCGTAAGCTTCAATGGCTTTATCCAGATTGGTATCATCAATAGGATCGCCATTAGGTTTATTGATTTTGGCCCATGCACCAAGAAATTGTACACATTTGTTTAAATATTTTTGATCGTCGGTAATCCGGTATTGTAAGGCCAGTGCAAACATTTTGTTCATATCTGCAAGGGCCAATCTGGTTTTCTCTTTTTTTGGATTTCCCTTTAATAATCCTTCAGTTCTGATGGTATCAATTGGATCTGGGTTTTCATTTAAATAAAGTAATGCCGATTTTTCAAAGCCCAGGTATAGTTTTTTGGTTTCTCCATCATTTTTTATCTGGCTTTTCAGCTTTTTAATTTCATTGTTATTTAAACTTACAATTTGCGAAAATGAAGAAAAAGATAATAAAGCAAGAGCGATTGTAATGACAAACTTTCTCATAATAAATAGGTTGAATTTTTATTCTTTGCTACAAATCTAATTTTTTATTCAGCATGCATTTAATTTATTCCTTTTTTATACCGCCCAATTTTTTATTTTTGACGTTCGTTTAAACTTAAACAAACCTTAATGAATAACTGGTTTAATAAAAATGGCATTCACTTAGCCATTATTGCATTTTTTGTAGTCATCACTTTTGCCTACTTCAGTCCTGTTTTGCAGGGTAAAGCGCCACAACAGGGCGATGTTTTGCAGGCTAAAGCCATGCAGAAAGAAATTATGGATATTAAGGCGAAAGATGGTAAAGGACCACTTTGGACCAACCAGATGTTTGGTGGTATGCCCGCCTACCAGATTTGGGTGCAGTATCCTTTAAATATTACCACTTATGGTATCGATGTAATAAAAGGTATATTCCCTGATCCTGTTGGAACGGTGCTGTTATACCTTTTAGGTGCTTATCTATTATTCTGTGTATTAAAAATAAATCCATGGCTTGCAGCAGCGGGTGCAATTGCTTTTGCATTTACCTCGTATAATTTTATCATTATTGCTGCGGGGCATAGCAATAAGGCCCTGGCCATTGGTTTCTTCGCTCCTATTTTGGCTGCCATTATTCTCATCCTAAGAGGCAGGTATCTGGTAGGAGGCAGTTTTCTGGCGCTGTTTATGGCGCTAGAGATCCGCTCGAACCACATCCAAATGACCTATTATTTATTTATAGCGTTATTTATTCTAGGCTGTATAGAACTTTACCATGCCTTTAAAGCAAAACAGCTTCCGGCATTTGGTAAAGCTGTTGCTTATATTGCAGCGGGTATTTTCTTATCGGTTCTGGTAAATGCGGGTACCTTGTGGACAACCTACGAGTATGGCAAAGAAACCATCCGTGGTAAATCTAATTTAACAACCGATAAGGCTGAACCTGCAAATGGTTTAGATAAAGAATATGCTTACCAATGGAGCCAGGGTGTTGGAGAGAGTTTCTCATTTCTGATTCCGAATATTTATGGTGGTGCAAGCAGTATTGACGAAATTATTAAACCTGAAAGCAATACTTATAAAGCAGTTGAAAAAAATCTTCAAGGCGTTGATCCAAAACAGGCCATTGGTTATGTAGCTCAAAATTTGGGTACCAATCAGTATTGGGGCAATAAACCGGGTACTTCCGGTCCGTATTATTTTGGCGCCATTATCTGTTTCTTATTTGTTTTCGGATTGTTTATTGTAAAACACCGCTGGAAATGGTGGATCTTAGGATCAAGTGTCTTATTGCTGTTCCTTTCCTTTGGAAGTAACTTACCGTTTATCTCGGATATATTCTTTAATTACCTTCCCGGTTATAACAAATTCAGGGCTGTTGAATCGATATTGGCCGTTGTAGGCTTATTGGTACCCTTGCTGGCTATACTGGCCATTAAAGAAGCACAGGAAGGAAAATACGATCAAAAATATTTAGTGCAGCGATTAACCTGGTCAGCAGGTATTACAGGCGGTTTTGCTTTAATTATCGCCGTCATCCCTACGGCGTTCTTCAGTTTTACGCAGGCCAACCAGGCACAGGTTTTAGATGCTTTAACACAAACCTTGCAGAATAACCGCGGTGCTGCAATGGAAATTTTAAATGGCATTGTTGCCGACCGTGTGGCTTTAGCACGTGCTGACGCTTTGCGCTCTTTATTGTTCGTCGCTATTGGTTTTGGTATTACCTGGGCTTTCATTACCAAAAAATTAAACATGCAATTGGCTTTTGGTTTATTGGCATTATTTGTTTTAATTGATTTGTGGCAGGTAGACCGCCGTTACTTAAACAACCAAAATTTTGTAAGTAAATCCGATTTAGATAACCATTACCAGCCTAGAGATGTAGATAATTTTATCGCGGCTGATAAAGATCCAAACTTTAGAGTTTTCGATTTATCGTTGGGCGATCCGTTTAAAAGTGCCGAAACATCTTATTTCCATAAAACCGTTGGTGGTTTCCACTCCGCAAGGTTAAAACGTTTTCAGGAGTTGGTAGATAACCAATTAACAAAAAGTATTAACCAAGATGTATTGGATATGTTAAATACGAAGTACATCATTACTCAGGATCCTCAAAACGGATCGTATAAAATGCAGCGTAATGCAACGGCTGCGGGTAATGCCTGGTTTGTACAAAGTGTTCAGTTTGCTAAAAATGCTGATGAAGAAATGAAGGCAATCAGCAGTTTTGATGCTAAAAAGGAAGCCATTGTTGATGAAAGTTTCAAAAATTCGATCGATACCAAGCGTTTGGGAACTGGTCAGGAAGGTTTTATTAAATTAACCAACTATAACCCTGATCATTTGACTTACGAATACTCAACCGCTAAAGATGTAATTGCAGTGTTTTCAGAGATCTATTATGATAAAGGCTGGAAAATGTATATCGATGGTGTTGAAAAGCCATACTTCAGGGCTGATTACGTTTTACGTGCAGCACAGTTAGAAGCAGGTAACCATAAACTTGAGTTTATTTTCCATCCAACATCGTATTATACTGGAGAGAAAATCTCTTTAGCTGGATCTATCTTATTGTTGGCCGGATTAGGTTTTGGCTTTTACTCAGAAGAAAAGAAGAAAAAGAAAGCAGTTAAAGCATAATTTTTCTTAAAATAGATTTACACCCCGCAGGATTTTGATCTTGCGGGGTTTTTTGTTGCCGGTTTTTTTGCAATGATTTCTCGCCACGGAAACACGGAATATTTTCTCGGTTTGTCATCCTGAGCGTAGTCGAAGGACCCTTTAGTAAGGAAAATTGTAGGATAATCCAGTATCCGCCTAAGCAATGACGACGGTGGGTAATAAAGCAATGACAAATGAACCAGTAAACTAATGAACCACCAAACTAAAATTTAACAGTGTCGTAACATTTGTTTGATATACAGAGTCTTACCTTTGTAATGTAAATCAGATGATATGTTAGAATCATTCTTTGCCGTATGTTTATTAATTGTTGTACTTTATTTCTTTAGCCCCTTTGAGGTAAAACTCGATGAGGAAGAGGAGTGGTAACACAACTAATTTATCTCTGAACTGCTTCAATCGAGCGGTAATAAGACCCTTCCCCCTAAAATTTCCTGTTTATGGATAAAAGAAATGTCGATGTAGTCGTAATATCCGATGTACATTTAGGCACCTACGGTTGCCATGCAAAAGAACTTCTAAAATACCTAAAGAGCATAAAGCCCAAAACACTGATCTTAAATGGCGATATCATCGATATCTGGCAGTTTAGCAAGCGTTATTGGCCCGAATCGCACATGAAAGTGATCCGTAAACTGATGAAATTCGTCTCGGAGGGTGTTCAGGTTCACTACCTTACCGGAAATCATGATGAGATGCTGCGCAAATTTGATGGTATGGAAATGGGGACTTTCCATCTCCAGAATAAGTTAATTTTAGAGCTGGACGGTAAAAAAGCATGGTTCTTTCATGGCGATGTTTTTGATGTTACCATGCAGCACTCTAAATGGCTGGCTAAACTTGGTGCGGTTGGCTATGATACACTAATCCTCATTAATAGCTTTGTAAACTGGGTACTTACCGCATTTGGGCGGGAAAAGATGAGCTTTTCGAAAAAAATCAAGGCCAAATTTAAAGATGCCGTTAAGTTTATCAATAGTTTTGAGCAGACTGCAGCCGAGTTGGCTATCGAAAAAGGCTATCAGTATGTGGTTTGTGGTCATATTCACCAGGCCGAGCAACGCGAAATCGCCACAGAAGATGGAAAAGTGCTTTACCTGAACAGCGGAGATTGGGTAGAAAGCCTGACTGCTTTAGAATATGAAAACAAAAACTGGACGGTTTTTAAGTACGAACATCAACATTTTACAAAAGACGAACTGGATGAAGGAATCCTTTCTGATGCCGAGGATTTAAAAAGTAAACTCGACATAAATATTCTTTTACAGAATATAAAATATGAAATTGCCCAATAATTTTAGATATTCGGGCATAAATGAAGATACTTTACGCAATACAGGGAACAGGTAATGGTCATATCAGCAGGGCGCGGGAAATTATTCCTTTGCTTCAGCAGTATGGCGAATTGGATATTTTAGTAAGTGGAACACAGGCCGATGTGAAACTCAGTCAGCCTGTAAAATACCAATTGCATGGTTTCAGTTTTATCTTTGGGAAAAAAGGTGGTGTAGACCATTTTAAAACATGGCTGAACATGAATCTTTTCCGCTTTAGAAAAGATATGAAGCAGCTGCCGTTGAAAGATTACAACCTTATCGTTAACGATTTTGAACCTGTAAGCGCCTGGGCCTGTAAACTGCAGGGCATTGAATGTATATCATTGAGCCATCAGGCTGCCTTTAAATCTAAAAAAGTACCCCGTCCAAGAACCTTAGATTGGGGAAAGCTTATTTTGAGCCGTTATGCGCCTACCAAATACCACATTGGCTTTCATTTCGATCGTTACGATACTTTTATCCATACTCCGGTAATCAGGGCAGAGATCCGAAATCTAAAAAGTGAAAATTTAGGACATTATACGGTATATCTTCCAGCCATTGATGATAAACGTTTGGTAAAACTTTTTACACAGCTCCCTGAAGTTACCTGGCAGGTTTTTTCTAAACACAGTAAAGTTGCCTACCAGGAAGGGAATGTTTTTGTAGAACCGGTTAACAACGAAAAATTTAATAAAAGCCTGGCCACCTGCGAAGGTTTGTTTACTGGCGGCGGTTTCGAAGGACCTGCTGAAGCACTTTATTTAAAGAAAAAACTGCTGGTTGCGCCTATGCGTTTCCAGTTTGAGCAACAGTGTAATGCCTATGCTTTAAAACAGTTTGGTTTGCCTGTAATTTGGGGAAGTACGAGGAACTGGTTGCCGATTATCAAAAACTGGGTAGAAAACCCCCAACAGCATGAGTTTCATTTTCCAGACGAAACAGCACAGATTATTGATGATATGGTGAAGAAATATGCGAGGATTTAGTCCTGAGTCCAAAGTTGATCACCCTCGGATTGTCATCCTGAGCGTAGTCGAAGGATCCTTATCATGATTTTACTCACCAGAGTTAGCTGTTTGATTTTGGAAATGAATGCCAGAAGCTTTTGGCTTGCACAGCCCCGTTATTCGCTTTAGCCCGATAAAGGATCGGGGCTGCCGCTACTCCCGGGTTTATTTAACGCAAAGCAGCGCTTTTGGGAATGGTTAGCTATCTATCGCCTATTGGTACGTTCCGCTGCTACCGATTCGCTTTGATCTTTAGGATTGTTCTAATCCGTGGCACAATCCTGCGTAATCTAAACCTGATAGAAACGGAAAGCCCGTAACGCAGTGGAGGCTTGAAGTGGATAGCAGGGCTTCCGGAACCGATTTACACAGGCCCCTGCTTTTCTAAATAACAGCACTCCCCTTTCTGCTTTTTCATTAACCAAACGGTCTTCGACTCCGCTCAGACTGACAAAACTTTATAAGAGACACAACCATATGCATCCCTGCTTTAGCCTTTAAGCTTTGGTCTTTCTGCTCCTACTGTTAAATTATTTTCTTTACTTTGCCTACTCTTTAAAAAAGGCATGATTAATCAATTTAGAAAGCTAAATCCAATTAACCTCGTATTCTTGCTGGCATATACGTTCTTTCTGCGTATTGCCATTTTTCATGAAACACACGATAAGCTGAACTTTGATTTTTTGGAGCCATTTGCCCGGTTGCTGATCAATATAGATTTAGACAATGCCTTTACGCCATATACCAATATTTTTATCGCGGCACTTTTGGTGTATGTACAGGCTTTAATTTTCAACCGGGTTGTAAACAACCATAATTTATTGGCCAAACCCAGTTTCCTGCCGGGGCTGATGTTTATTACAGGAACAAGCCTGTTTATGCCTTTTATGATCCTAAGCCCGGCATTGTTGTGTAACTTCCTGCTAATTTGGATTATAGATAAGTTTTTAAAACTGGGTAAAAGTGCGAACTCCATTACCACTGTTTTCGATATCGGGATGATTATTGGGGTTGGAACACTGATCTACTTTCCGTTTATGACCATGTTGATTATGATCTTTTTAGCGCTGTTGCTTTTTAGATCATTTAACTGGCGCGAATGGGTAGCTGGCTTGATTGGCTTTATTACGGTTTTCTTTTTTCTGGCCGTATTTTACTACTGGAATGATAATTTAAGCTCGTTTTATCAGATATGGAAACCATTAGGCAATAAGTTTCCTTCGGTTTTTAAAATCAACTATAACGATTACCTGGTGCTGATCCCCGTAACAGTAATTATCATACTGGCATCACTACAGCTCCGCGAAAATTTCTTCAGGAGTTTTATCAGTACACGGAAAAGTTTCCAGCTGCTGTTTTTCATGTTTATCATTTCTGCAGCTAGTTTTTACCTTAAACCCGATTTCAGGACCTGGCATTTTTTGCTGTGTGTACCACCTGGATCGGTGCTGTTGGCGTACTATTTCAGCAATGCTAAAAAACGTTGGTTTTACGAAACATTGTTCATTTTATTTGTGCTCTCGATACAGTATTTTCTTTTTGTTTAACCTTTTTTAACAAATAACTAGAACGAAACTTGACAAAGATTAATAGCTTTGTGCATGATTTTAGAATTAAAGCTTTTTAGTTTTAATCAAGATGGATAAAAAATGGAGTCATTGGAATTTCTGAGAACATATTATTTGCAGTGGGAGATTCTAAATGCGTAGACTAAGCATTGATATTGGAAATTCTGCTGTTAAGGTTGCTGTTTTTGCAAATAAGGAAATTATTCACCATCAGCGTTTCAATAAAATTGGGATACTTGATCTGGCTCAATTGATTGAGAAGTTTTCGCCAGCGAAATCCATCATCAGCAGTGTTAACCAGGAAGTTGGACCATTAGAAGTATTTTTAAAAAAGCATACCGAGTATATCCGTTTTTCAACCATGTTGACGAATGGTGTACAAAATAGATATAAAACGCCAGTTACTTTAGGATTAGATAGATGGGCTGCTATTTTGGGTGCAAATGGCTTACATCCAACAAACGCAAGTTTAGTGGTTGATGCGGGCACCTGTATTACTTACGATGTTTTAAGTAGCTCGAAGGAATATTTTGGCGGAAGTATAAGCCCTGGTATTAGCATGCGTTTTAAGGCTGTACACGAATTTACTGGCCGTTTGCCTTTGGTGGAGTGGGATGCAAATGAAAATATTGTGGAAGGTACTGATACTCAATCGGCGATCAAAAACGGCGTTTTACAAGGGATAATAAATGAAATTGAAGGCTTTATTGCCCTAAATAATAAAAAAGAAAGTGCTCTGAAGGTAATTATAACGGGGGGTGATGCTAATTTTTTGTATAAACAATTACAAAACAGCATCTTTGCGCCTCAAATTATAAAAGATCCTTACTTAGTATTAAAAGGATTAAATGAAGCTATTGCAGATTAAAATGTACAAAAGAATAAATTATATTGCAGCCATACTCGTTCTAGTTTGTGGTTTAAGTGCCCAGGCACAGGTTACCACTTCATCACCATATTCAAGATATGGACTTGGAAATATAAAGGGATCTTTGTTGCCCCAGCTTAGGGCAATGGGTGGAATTTCTACCGCAGTAGGTAAAGTAACAGGGTTCAATTATATTAATATGCAAAACCCTGCATCTTATGCCGGAATATCTTTAACTACCATAGATGTGGGAATGAGTGCTGGCATAACCAATCTTTCGCGAAACAATTTAAGCGAAACGAGTTTCAATTCTACTTTTAGTCATTTGGCATTTGCCGCTCCGGTTACCAAAAGGTCGGCCCTGAGTTTTGGTATTTTGCCTTACTCAGATTTGGGTTATTCTTACAGAAATACAACCAAAGTTGACACAACCACTTTAGACCAGCTTTATGAAGGCGAAGGCGGCTTATCAAAGGCTTATTTAGGTTATGGTTATCGTTTTGGCGATCATTTAAGAATTGGTGGTAACTTAGAATATATTTTTGGTAACCTCCAAACTACCAGGGCTACCGAATTTCAATCGGCAGGGTCTTATAATGCTAAACTTCAAAATAAAAACAGTGTTGGCGGTATAAATTACTCTTATGGCATCCAGTACGATTTTAACATCGGTAAGAAAACAATTATGACCCTTGGTTATTCGGGAAGCACCTCCGGGAAAATAAATTCAACGCAAACTTCTTTTGCTACGTTCTACACCAGGGATCAAAGTGGTAATGAAAACCCTGCAGCCGATACGTTAAATATCGCGAATAATGGAAAATCTAACCTTACCCTGCCATTAACGCACAATTTTGGAATCTCTATCCAGCAAAATGATAAGTGGATGATCGGTGCCGATTTTAGAATGAGTAAATGGTCTGCAACAAGTATCAATAATGTAAGTCAAGGTTTGCAGGATAGCTGGGGAGCATCGCTCGGTGGCCAGTGGACACCAGATGCATATTCTTACAACAGTTATATGAAACGTGTAGATTACCGCCTTGGTGTTAATTACGATAAAACTTATATTAAAATCGGTAATCAGGATATCAAACAAATGGGTGCATCGTTAGGTTTTGGATTCCCATTGCCTACTGCTAACGGTGGTTCAGCATTTTATAAAATCAACTTTACAACCGAGTTCGGACAAAGAGGAACGTTAAGCGATAATCTTGTTAAAGAGAAGTTTATTAATTTCCACTTAGGCTTTACCTTGAACGATACCTGGTTCCGTAAGTACCGCGTAGACTAATGAATTTAAAGACATTTTTATATGGTCTGTTTCTGGTGTTGCCTTTTTTTCTGGCTTCCTGTGGAGACGACGATCTGAAAAATGCCAATGCAGTTTCACCAAATAAGGTAATCCTGTCCAGAGACCGGACCATAGGTGTCGACATTACTTATAGCGATTCGGCCAGAATTAAGGCTAAAGGTTATGCCCCAATAATGGATAAGGTTACGCCTTCAAACGGAAGCGCTTATCAGGAAATGATTAAGGGGGTAAATATCGATTTTTATAACCCTAACGGAACCATTGATGGAAACCTGGTTTGCGATTACGCCATTAGGAAGGATAATGAGCTTAAAACCGAATTTAGGAAAAATGTAGTCGTAAAAAACAGTAAGGGCGATACTTTCTCTTCGCAGGAGCTGATCTGGGATGAGTCGAAAAAGATTTTTTATTCCAATCAACGGGTATATGTGAAAGGAGTTGATGGAAGCATAGGCGAAGGCATAAACTTTAAAGCTCCGCAGGATTTTAGCACTTATGAAATGGATAGTGGAAACGGCGAGCTGAACATGAAGGAAGGCGTAGCGCCCTAGACGACGAGATGAGTGAATGTTAAATGGCTTTATTCGGATGTTTATCCCACTTATTATCTAATTCAATCACTCAAAATTCTGTGATTTCAATCATTAAAACAGGGCCTGTATTTGCTTAAAAATTAAACACTTGATAAATAAAATTTTGTGTTTTCTTTTTTGAGGCAAATTTGTATCTTGCGCCCTCTTAAAAAAGAACTAAATAAATTTATAATTACAATATGGGATTAATGACATTTTTGCGTAACCGTGCAGGCTATATTTTAGTTTTTGCCATCGGTTTTGCAATTGTTGCATTTTTAGTAGGTGATGCAATTAACGTGGGTAAACCTTTTTGGGCAGCAGATCAAAAAGTTGTAGGATCAATTGATGGTAATGATATCAGTATTGATGAGTTCGGACCAAAGGTTGATCAGGGTGTAAACCAGATGAAACAACAATATGGCGGCAGTGCAAATGCACAGATGACTGCTATGGCTGTTGATCAGGCATGGAATGCCGAGTTGGCAAAAGTTTTGTTAACTAAAGAATACGATCGTTTAGGTTTAACAGTTTCAGAAGATGAACTGGTAGATTTATTACAAGGCCAAAACCCTAGCCCCCTAATTAAACAATATTTCTCTAATCCTCAAACAGGACAGTTAGACCGTGCTACCTTGATGAACTTTCTAAAATCGAAAGAACCTCAGGCATTGCAGCAATCTAATATGTTACAGGAAGAAATTAAAAACCAGGCCCTTCAGACAAAATATTCTAACCTGATCCGTAATTCGGTTTATGTAACTTCTTTGGAAGCTACAGATGAATATACCAACCGTAATAAACTGGCTAATTTTAAATATGTAAGTTTAGATTATACTTCTATTCCTGATGCTTCTGTTAAATTAACAGATGGTGATTATTCGGAATATTATGAGCAGAACAAAGCGCGTTTCAACAATCCTCAAGAAACCCGTGCTTTCGAATATGTTACCTTCAGTATCAGCCCAACCAAAGCAGATTCATTGGCAATCAAAGCTCAGGTAGACAAAATTGCTGCTGATTTCCAGGTGGCTAAAAACGATTCACTTTTCGCAGCCATCAATTCAGACGTAAAAGTTCCGTTTACTTATATCACAAAAGGTAAATTGGATCCGGCTGTTGATTCAGCAGTATTTGCTTTACCAGCAGGCAGTTTTTATGGCCCTAAATTAAGCGGTAACTCATACAAAATTGTAAAGGTAGTATCTACCCGCATTTCTCCTGATTCGGTAAAAGCAAGCCACATCTTAATCGATCCGGCTAAAGTTGGTGGCGAAGATAAAGCATTGAAGTTAGCTGATTCATTAAAAGCATTAATTTTAAAAGGCGCTAACTTTGCAGAACTGGCTAAAAACTATAGTGTAGATGGTTCGAAAGATAAGGGTGGCGAAATGCCGGCTTTTGCCCGTGGCGCTATGGTACCTGAATTTGAGAATGCAGCTTTTGATGGGAAGACAGGAGATCTTAAAGTAGTAAAATCTCAGTTTGGATACCACGTACTTAAAATCGAAAAACAGATCGGTTCATCTAAAGTGGCTAAATTAGCTTACGTAGAAAAAGCATTAAATGCAAGTAGCAAAACCCAGGCAGCGGCTTACAAAGCAGCAAGCAATTTCTTAACTGAGGTGAAAGGTAACGACTTTAGCAAATTTGCTGCACAAAAAGGATTAAAAGTTGCTGTTGCTGATAAAGTTGCATCAACACAAGGATTTGCAGCTGGATTAGATAACCCACGTAAATTAATTCAGGATGCTTACGCAGCAGATAAAGGTGATGTATTGCCTGAAATTTATACCATGAGCAATGCTTATGTGGTGGCCCGTTTAACTACAATCAGCCCTAAAGGTATTTTATCATTAGCTGATGTGAAGAAAGAAATTGAGCCAATGGTAATTAATGCCGTTAAAGCAAAACAATTAAAAGAAAAATTAGCCAACGCAGGTAAAGGAAGTATCGATCAGGTTGCAGCTAAAGTTGCACGTCCGGTTAATCCAGTACAGAACGTGGTATTTGCCAACCCGGTAATTCCAGGTGTAGCACAGGAAAATGCTTTAGTAGGAAGCGTTTTCGGTTCACAGCCAGGTAAAGTATCTGCTCCTGTTCAAGGTGAACGTGGTGTTTATGTATTTTCAGTTGATGGATTTACAAGCCCTGCACCAATTGCCAACATGTTTAAACAAAAAGAAAGCATGATGTTAAGTTTAGGACAGCGTTCATTAGGATCAGCTTTCCAGGCTTTACAGGAAAATGCGAAGATAAAAGACAATCGCGTGAAATTCTATTAAGTAGAAAATACGTAATTTTGTAGCCGTTCCGATGATTAGTCGGAACGGTTTTTTTATTTAAGGCCATGGAAATTCAGGAAAACATTATTAATAAAGTAGCCAATAGCGGTTTAATTACCTTAAATCTCGAAGATTTTTATCATAAAGGCGAAAGAGTGGTTTATGATATTGTAGATAATCTATTTCATGGTTTAATGCTAAGGGAAAAGGATTTTAGAGAATTTATCAAAAATCACGATTGGACGCAATATCAGGATAAGAATGTAGCCATTATCTGCTCGGCTGATGCAATTGTACCTACCTGGGCTTATATGCTGCTGGCCAATAAACTAAAACCATACGCCAATGAAGTGGTATTTGGCGATTTAAATACATTGGAAGTCGTTTTGTTTACCAAGGCGTTGGCTAAAATTAATCCGCAAGATTATGCTAACGAACGCGTGGTGGTAAAAGGATGTGGCGATATCGATGTTCCGGTTTCTGCCTATGTTGAGGTAACCAACCTGCTTACACCAGTAGTTAAAAGCATTATGTTTGGCGAACCCTGCTCTACCGTTCCTGTATATAAAAGAAAAGATTAAATTTTGGTTTGCTTTTTGTATATCTTCATGGGAGAAAGAATTTAACCGCATTTTTTTAGGAAACAGTTCTTTCCCAACAACACACAAATGAGTACAAAAGCAATGAAGAAATTATTTATAACCGTCACGGCTGGCTTATGCAGTCTTTTGGCAACGGCTCAGGAACTTCCCCTGAAAAAAGAAGCCGTATTTCAGGAAGGTGAAGTTTTGCAATATAAATTAAGGTACGGATTTATAACGGCGGCAGAAGCCACGATTAAGGTAGCCAATTCTGATTTAAAGTTTGATAACAAGCCTACCTATAAACTCACGGTTGATGCGCAGACTTCCGGAACTTTTGATGTGTTTTATAAGATAAGAGATCATTACGATTCGTATATCGATAAAACAGACCTTTTACCTTACTTCTATCAGGAGAATATCCGTGAGGCCAGCTATAGACGCCAGGATAAGGCCCGTTTTACGCAGGATGCAAAAAAAGTAGTTTCGAACAGAGGGACTTTTACAACACCGACTAATCAGACTTTTGATCTGGTTTCGGCTTATTATTTTGCCCGGAGCTTGGATATCAGTAAAATCAAAATTGGTGATAAGTTTAAACTGAACTATTTCTTGGGTGACGAAATCTCAGCCTTAGAGGTTGAATATATAGGAAAAGAAACGATTAAAAGTAAATTGGGGAACATCCGCTGTTTAAAATTTAGTCCATCCATTAAACCAGGAAGGATCTTTAAAAAAGATAGCAGGCTATACCTTTGGGTAACCGATGATGGAAACCGGGTACCGGTAAAAGCCCAGGTAGAGATATTGGTGGGTGCAGTTACCATGGAATTAAAATCGGCCAGTGGCCTGAAATATGCTTTAGCAAAAGAATAATGATGATAGAAGTTGAACAGGTGCTGGTGCACGAAGACGTATTGAAAGAAAACTTTGTTTGTAACTTAAGCAAATGTAAAGGCATTTGTTGTGTGGAAGGTGATTCTGGTGCACCATTGGATAATGATGAAAAAGCCATTTTGGAAGAAATATATCCAAAAATAAAACACCTGTTGAATGAAAAAGGCATTAAAGCCATTGAAGAACAAGGCGTTTACGTAGTGGATGAAGATGGCGATTTAACCACTCCTTGTGTAGATAAAAATAAAGAGTGTGCTTACGTGCTTTTTGAGGGGGGTATTACGAAGTGTGCTATTGAAAAAGCGTATGAGCAAGGTATTGTAGATTGGCAGAAGCCGATTTCTTGTCACCTTTACCCTATCCGGATAACGAAATATCCAGAATTCGACGTGCTAAATTACGATCGCTGGCACATCTGCCATGATGCCTGTACCTTTGGCCGCGAACTTAAAGTACCAGTTTATAGCTTTTTAAAAGGACCACTAATCCGTAAATATGGAGAAGAATGGTATAAAGAATTGGAAAGTTCAGTGGCAGCGATGTAGTTTGTCTTTCTTAAATTTTATTTTTATCAGTGCAACTGTAAAGTCAATTCTAAGCTGTGTCTACACTTTTCCTGCACATATCTATTGCAATTGTAAGCTTATCTATTTATGCAGAAGATGTTCATAGAAATTGGCTAATTGCTTCTGAATTATTTCGTTCAGTTTTCTGCTTATGTCAAAATTAAGTTGTTTTTTGCCGAAATCTAACTTACTTTAGCGGAATTGAAAATCATTTAATAACTGTGAAAAAAATCTTAATCACTGGTGGTGCGGGCTTTATTGGCTCTCATGTAGTTCGCCGTTTTGTTAATAACTATCCTCACTACGAGATCGTCAATTTAGATAAACTTACCTATGCAGGTAATCTGGCTAATTTGACCGATATTGAAAATAAACCGAATTACCGATTTGTAAAAGAAGATATTACTGATGCTAACGCGATGTTTGATTTGTTTAAAACAGAAAACTTCGATGCAGTTATTCACTTAGCGGCAGAAAGCCATGTAGATCGTTCTATTTCTGATCCAACAGCCTTCGTCATTACCAATGTAATTGGTACTGTAAATTTATTGAATGCGGCCCGCGAATATTGGAAAGGTGATTACGATAAAAAACGTTTCTATCATGTGAGTACCGATGAGGTATATGGTGCTTTAGGTGAGACAGGAATGTTTACCGAAACAACCGCTTACGATCCGCATAGCCCTTATTCGGCATCAAAAGCGAGTTCAGATCACTTTGTAAGGGCCTATCACGATACTTATGGCATGGATTGCGTAATTTCTAATTGCTCAAACAACTATGGTTCTCATCACTTTCCTGAGAAACTGATTCCACTGGCCATTAATAATATCAAAAATAACAAACCAGTACCCGTTTATGGTAAAGGCGAAAACGTACGCGATTGGTTATGGGTAGAAGACCATGCCAGGGCAATCGATGTAATTTTCCACAACTCGAAAACAGGAGATACTTACAACATTGGTGGCCATAACGAGTGGAAAAATATTGATCTGATCAATTTGCTTTGCACCATTATGGACCAAAAACTTGGTCGCGAAGCGGGAGAATCAGCTAAACTCATTACCTATGTAACCGACCGCGCGGGGCATGATTTGCGTTATGCCATTGATTCGAGTAAATTACAAAATCAATTGGATTGGGTACCAAGTTTACAATTTGAAGAAGGCTTGGCCAAAACAGTAGACTGGTACCTTCAAAACGAAGACTGGTTAAATAACGTAACCTCAGGCAATTATCAATCTTATTACGAACAACAATACAGCAGTAAATAATGGAAATTGAACAAACAGGATTAAAAGACTGTCTGATTATTAAGCCAAGAGTGTTTGAAGATCCCCGGGGTTATTTTTTTGAAAGTTTTAACCAAAATACATTCGAAGAAAAAACGGGTTTATCTGGCAGGTTTGTTCAGGATAACCAATCCTATTCTTCATATGGTGTAATCCGCGGCCTACATGCCCAAACCGGTGAATTTGCACAGGCAAAGCTGGTCCGTGTAACCAAGGGAGAAGTATTGGATGTTGCAGTAGATGTTCGCCCAAGTTCGCCAACATATGGCAAACACATTGCGGTGCGTTTAAGTGCAGAGAATAAATTACAGCTGTATATTCCAAGAGGTTTTGTTCATGGCTTTTCTGTATTGAGTGAAACCGCAGAATTTTTATACAAGTGCGATAATTTTTTCAATAAAGCCTCAGAAACTGGCGTAATTTATAACGATACGGACCTGAATATCGATTGGTTAATTCCAGAGAAAGATCAGGCGGTATCTGATAAAGATCTACTTTTAAAACCATTTTCAGCTTTACAGCACATATGAGCAAAATATTAGTAATTGGTGCCGGCGGACAGTTAGGCCAGTGTTTAAAAACGGTAGCTGAACGAAGAGGTATTAACGATATTGTTTTTCCTGCAGAACAAGATGCTAATATTCTCGATGAGCCTGGTTTGAACGATCTGTTGGCTAGAGAACAGCCTGCTTTTGTAATTAACTGTGCGGCTTATACCGCTGTAGATAAGGCAGAGGATGAAATTGATCTGGCTAAAGCCATTAATGAAACAGGTGCGGGATACTTGGCCTCAGCTTGTTTAGTAAATGGAGCAACGCTTATACATGTTTCTACCGATTTCGTTTTCGAAGGAATTGAAGTTAAATTGCTAAAGGAAGATGACATTGCTAAACCCATTAATATTTATGGTGTAACCAAATTAGATGGAGAAAAAGTAGTTTCATCCAAGCTGCCAGCCCATTTTATTATCCGCACCAGCTGGTTGTATTCTGAGTACGCCAACAACTTTGTAAAAACAATGCTTAAACTTGGTGCAGAGCGCGATGAACTGAATATCATTGCCGATCAGGTGGGTACACCCACTTATGCGATCGATCTGGCAAATGCCATTTTTGATATTATAAGTTCTTCATCCGCCGCTTATGGTATTTACCATTATAGCAATGAGGGGGTAACCTCGTGGTTCGATTTTGCAAAGGCCATTTTTGATATCAGTGAAACAGCAGTTAAAGTAAATCCTATTCCAGGGTCTGCTTATCCGACTAAAGCTATCCGGCCAGCATTTTCGGTGATGGATAAATCTAAAATAAAAGATACATTTAATATTGAAATCCCTTATTGGAGAGATAGTTTGGTAGAGTGTATAAAACAGATTAAAATACAATAAATAGGCATCATTATTTCATTTAGGTCTCTAATGACCAATGAACCAATGACCAATGAACTAATGACTAAAATATGAAAGGTATAATCTTAGCTGGTGGCAGCGGAACACGTTTGCATCCTTTAACTTTGGCTTGTAGTAAACAGATGATGCCGGTTTACGATAAACCGATGATTTATTATCCTTTGTCTACGCTGATGTTGGCTGGGATAAAAGAAATTCTGATTATCTCTACCCCACACGATCTGCCTAATTTTGAGAAATTACTGGGCGATGGAGCATCTTTAGGCTGTAAGTTTAGCTATGCCGTGCAGGCAGAACCGAATGGTTTAGCGCAGGCTTTTGTGATCGGTGAAGAATTTATAGGAAAAGATAAAGTAGCCTTAGTACTGGGCGATAATATTTTTCATGGAGATGGCATGGCCAAATTATTACAGGCCAGTTCCGATCCCGATGGCGGTGTGGTATTTGCCTACCAGGTTGCTGATCCTGAACGTTACGGTGTTGTGGAGTTTGATGAAAATAAAAACGCCATTTCGATTGAAGAAAAGCCAATCCAGCCGAAATCAGACTATGCAGTACCAGGTTTATATTTTTATGATAACGAGGTTGTAGAAATTGCAAAAAACATTAAACCTTCGCCACGTGGAGAATACGAAATTACCGATGTAAATCGCGTATACCTAGAACGTGGTAAATTAAAAGTAGGTGTATTGAGCCGTGGAACAGCCTGGTTAGATACCGGAACTTTTACCTCTTTAATGCAAGCCGGACAATTTGTTCAGATCATTGAAGAAAGACAAGGCTTAAAAATTGGTTGTATCGAAGAAATCGCTTACCGTATGGACTTTATCGATGCAGAACAGCTAAAAGCTATTGCTACTCCGTTAGTTAAAAGTGGGTATGGTAGTTACCTGTTAAAGCAGATTAAATAAGAATTTCTACTTTAGTTTAATTCAGTTATAAAAAAAATCACCATTCAATACAATTGTATTGAATGGTGATTTTTTTTAGTGCGTTATCGGCTTTAGGGGTAATTTTAGTTCTCCTCGAAGTATCGTCATTTCGAGCGGAGTGCAACGTAGTCGAGAACCCCGTAGTTGCTCAGCGAAGCTAAATCTAACTAGCATAGATATCTCCATTTCGCTGCGCTTCAGTCGAGATGACGCCGATTTTAGAGTCGCTCCATCTAACTCTGCGTATTTCGTGCCTTCTCTTTGTGTCCTTTGTGGTTAAAGGAATTAAGCATTCTACATTTATCTTATATTTGTCCAATCACCGAAAGAAAAATGAATTCAAAAAAGCAGATTGCCATTATTGGTTTAGGTTATGTTGGTTTGCCACTGGCTATCGAATTTGCAAAAAAATATCAGGTCATTGGTTTTGATACCAATGAAAGTCGTGTAGCGGAATTAAATCAATTAAAGGATCGGACAAATGAAGCTAACCTGGAAGATCTGCAGGCTGTACTTGCCGTATCAGACACAGGCTTAACACTGAGTGCTAATTTAGCTGATCTTGCCACCTGCACCATCTATATTGTAACCGTCCCTACGCCTATAGATCACCTTAAGCGACCAGATCTGCAACCTTTGCTCGCGGCCAGTAAAATGCTGGGTATTGTGCTTAAAGATGGTGATATTGTCATTTATGAATCAACTGTTTATCCAGGTTGCACCGAAGAAGATTGTGTGCCTGTTTTAGAAAAAATTTCAGGATTAAAATATAATTTCGATTTTTTCTGTGGTTATTCCCCAGAACGGATTAACCCAGGCGATAAAATTAATACCCTTACCAAAATTAAAAAGGTAACCTCGGGTTCTACGCCTGCAATTGCTGCTGAAATTGATCAACTCTATGCATCTATTATTACCGCAGGTACCCATTTGGCACCCAGCATTAAAGTAGCAGAAGCCTCAAAAGCCATAGAAAATGCGCAGCGGGACGTAAATATTTCTTTTGTAAACGAACTGGCCTTAATTTTCGATCGGATGGGCATTGATACAGCAGATGTATTAGCTGCTGCTGCAACCAAATGGAATTTCCTCAATTACAAGCCCGGTTTGGTTGGTGGCCATTGTATCGGTGTAGATCCTTATTATTTGGCGCACAAATCGGAGGCTTTGGGTTATAAACCCGAAGTGATTTTATCAGGCAGGCGGGTGAATGATAACATGGGCATGTTTGTAGCCAATAAGGTCATCAAAATGCTGGTGGCCAAAGATAAAGTGATCAATGGCGCTAAAGCACTCATATTAGGTTTCGCTTTCAAAGAAAATTGCCCCGATACCCGAAATACGAGGGTAACTGATATTTACAAGGAGCTGAGAGCTTTTAGTATGGATGTTGATGTATATGATCCATGGGCTAATAGGGATGAAGTGAAAGCGGAGTATGGCATCGAAATGATTGATGATGATCAGTTTAAACATTACGATGCTGTTATCCTTGCTGTAGCGCACCAGCAGTTTTTAGACATTGATTATCGCAGTATTAAAGAAAAAGGGACACTCATTTTTGATACCAAATCTTTTATCGACAGGAATTTGGTGGATGCCAGGTTATAGGCACTTCGCTTCCAACCTGCTCATTTTGGCTATGAGTAGGACCATTAACACCGTGCGTCATTCTCGCGCAGGCGGGAACCTTAAAGCGGCCGCTATTCTTACCCTTCGCACAGTCTTGCCTCGGCTTGCCGTCGCCGAAAGGCTCTTACCTTTTTCTTGATAAAAAGTAACAAACCTGAGCGCAGCGAAAGCATGCCTGCCATTGAAAACAACAAACACCAAGGCATAACTGAAAGGCTTGGATC
>NZ_JBWKXA010000012.1:0-32492 GCF_059422505.1 Pedobacter sp. GW821-FHT01D05
TTTAAGGATTATCCAAAGGTCTCGGATAACTGCGTGGTTTTCAACAGGAAAAAGTTTTGCAGATAGCAAAACTTTTTAAGGAAACAAGTGTTTATGGACAGCTGCTCCCCTTCAGGCTTCAAGGATTTCCCTGCACCCGGCCGTTTAAAATCCCGGAAGACCCTGCCACCTAAACCCGATTGAAATGAATCCCGATGTAAAGTCGGGAGAAATGAAAAGCGGGAACCAGCTTAGATAGTAGCACCAAAACTGCTTTTCACAAAAAAATAAGACATATACAGTGTAATAATAACCTGTGCGGCCTGAATAGACTTCCGAAGTTTTCCAACGCTATGCCTATTGAGAATTCGGAAATCAAAAATATTTTATAAATTAGTTAGATGCTTCTGGTTAAACAATGGACTTCTGACTTATTTGGACTGCTATTCCCAAATTTATGCAATGCGTGTGGTAATTCTTTGTTTCGCCACGAACAGTTGATTTGTTTAAAATGCTTACATGACCTTCCTTTTACAGACTACCATGAATATGCAGACAATAGGGTTGCCAAGCAATTATGGGGCCGCTTACCACTTAATGCTGCAATGGCCATGTTGTATTTTAGAAAAGGAGCGAAGGTTCAAAACTTAATCCACAACTTAAAATATAACGGCAGAACCGATGTTGGTGTGCTATTGGGCAATATGCTGGGAGAGCGGTTAAAAACCGGAATTCTTTACCAAGATATCAATATGGTTATCCCAGTTCCTTTGCATCGTAAAAAATATAAAGTTAGAGGTTATAACCAAAGTAGCTTTATTGCAGAAGGAATTGCAGCACAGATGGGAATCGATGTTAGCGAAGATCACCTTATCCGGAATACTTCAACGGAGAGCCAAACTAAAAAAAGCAGGTATAACCGGTATGAAAATATGAAAGATGTTTTTCAGGTAAATTCTGCTGAAGATATAATCGGCAAACATATTTTACTGGTTGATGATGTAATTACTACTGGTGCAACACTTGAAGCCTGTGCCAATACACTCTTAGCTATTGGGGCGGCGAAAGTGAGCATTGCGGCTCTCGCCTTTGCGGAATAAAGATTATATAGCTTAAGCGCTATTGTAAGTAGCCAAACATTTTTCTAAGTTTGACTTATGCGTTTAAATGTTGGTTTGGTGCTTTTAATTTTATTCTTTGGTTCAGCTTGCAGGAAGGGGGAGCGTATAACCACAGATCCGAATGCTAAACTAAACATCTCTAATAAAGAAGTATTATTTGATACCATTTTTACATCAGTAGGATCAACTACCAAAATAATAAAACTCGTTAACTGGAACAATGATGCAGTTAAAGTTTCCGAAATCAGGTTATCAGGTGGCAATACTTCGGCTTTTAGCATTAACATTAACGGGGAGCAAACGCAGCACAAAAATAATCTCATTATAAACGGCCGGGATTCTATAAACCTTTTTGTCAAAGTTTCGATCAACCCAAATTCAGCTAACCTGCCCTTTCTGGTTCAAGATTCTATCATATTAAATACAAATGGGAATAAACAGGTGATACAGCTTTTAGCTTATGGGCAGAATGCTGTATTTGTTAACGAACCGACAATTAACGCCAATACCACCTGGACAAAAGCATTACCCTACATTATTAACGGATCGTTAACCGTTAAGAGCGGAAGCTCACTAACCATCCAACCTGGAACTAAAATTTATTTCCATAAGGATGCCAATTTAAATATAGAGGGAAACCTAATGGTTAATGGCAGCCTTACCGAACCTGTACTATTTTGTAGCGACAGGCTGGAAAAAATATATAGCGATGAGCCTGGGCAATGGAAAGGGATTTTCTTAAAAAGAACCGGATATGGACTGATTAAAAATGCGATCATCAAAAATGCGTCAGTTGGCATTACCTCCGATTCTTTGTCTGTTAACAACAGTCCCAAATTAATTTTAAGCAATAGCATTATTAAAAATATGCAGGTGGCGGCTTATATTGGCTACCACTCAGAACTGCTTGCATTTAATAATGTGATGTATAACTGCGGGAATTACTTAATATATGCGGTAGGGGGAGGAAATTACAACTTAAAACAGAATACTTTTGCTGCTTATAATTCAAATTTCCCACGTAAAACTGCCTCTCTCAGTTTTTCAGATTATTTATCGGCGAATGTTTATAACAAACTTCAGGTAGATTTAACCAATAATATCATATGGGGGAGTTTAACGAATGAACTGGATATCCAAAAGAAAACGTCTGCAATAGTGCAATTCAATTTATGGAGCAATTTAATCCGATCTACCAACAGCGCTTACAGTAACAATGGCAATATTTTAAATACCGACCCTCTTTTCATTAATGAAGATTTAGAAGATTTTCGGGTATCTCCCGGTAGCATTGCCAGAAAAAAGGGCGCTGATTTAAGTACTGATCCGTATTTCTTTAATTACCTTAATCAGGATGCGAAAGGAAATGCAAGAATTTATCCCTCAACCTTAGGCAGTTACGAGAAATAATTTATTTTTTTTATTTTCTCAAAACAAAACGGCGATAATTTCCGTTTATATATTCGAGAGCGTTAATTTAGATGGTAAGGGTCGATATTTCTTCTAAAGAATATCGGCCCTTTACTTTTCACCAAGATTTTAAGATTGCCACTCAATTTTTAGGCTATTTTTTAACTATCGCTTCAATCTCCAACAAGATTTATTTCTTTAGAATTTAGCATTGGTGCCTATGGCAGCCTTCAGCCCCGCTTTTCCTCCTGCTGTTTTAATTTATCGATATCAAAAATACATGGATCAAAACGGCATCCGTTCAATCGGGCTTAGTTAAAAAAGCCTGCATTTAAATACGCCTAGAACCAAAAAAGCAGCTACAAATTAATGCAGCTGCTCTATCTATTTGTTTTGTTGTTAAGTTATTCGACGGTTACCGATTTAGCCAGGTTTCTAGGCTGATCTACATTACAACCACGCATCACTGCAATATGATACGATAGTAACTGAAGCGGAATAGTTGCTATAAGTGGTAAAAAGGCTTCATTGGCATCAGGAATTTCGATACAGTAATCGGCCATTTTCTTCACCTCAGTGTCGCCCTGGGTTACAATCGCAATCACTTTACCTTTTCTTGCTTTTACTTCCTGTATATTGCTGATCACTTTTTCGTATGATGAATTCTGCGTAGCAATAAAAACCACCGGCATTTCTTCATCAATTAAAGCGATCGGCCCATGCTTCATTTCTGCTGCAGGATAACCCTCGGCATGGATATAAGAAATTTCCTTAAGTTTTAAGGCACCCTCTAAGGCCACAGGGAAACCACTACCTCTCCCCAAGAACAAACAGTTGGTAGAATCTTTGATCTTTTCTGCAACTTCTTTGATCAGCTCGTTCGATTCTAAAGCAACCTGAATTTTTTCAGGGATATGATCCAGTTCGGTTAAAAGCTCAATTAATTTTGAAGTGGTAATGGTTCCTTTTTGCTGCGCCATATAAAAGGCCATCAGGGTTAAAACCGTTACCTGAGCAGTAAATGCTTTTGTTGAGGCTACGCCAATTTCTGGCCCCGCATGGGTGTAAACACCGGCATGGGTTAAACGTGGGATGGAAGCACCCGCAACGTTACAGATTCCAAAAATAGTTGCCCCGCGTTCTTTAGCCATCTCGATGGCCGCCATGGTATCGGCAGTTTCGCCGGATTGTGAAATGGCAATTACGACATCTTTTTCAGTGATAATTGGATTTCTATACCTGAATTCTGAAGCGTACTCCACTTCAACAGGAATACGGGCATATTCTTCAATCAGGTATTCGCCAACCAAACCGGCATGCCACGATGTTCCGCAGGCCACAATAATGATCCGGTCTATATTTTTTAATTTCTCTGCAAATTCTTTGATCCCGCCAAGCTGAACTTTTCCTTCTTCAGGATAAATCCGTCCACGCATACAATCTTTAATTGAACGTGGCTGCTCATAAATTTCTTTAAGCATAAAGTGATCAAAGCCACCCTTCTCCAGCATCTCAAGTTTTAGCTGTAACTCTTGAATTAAGGGAGTTTGTACTACGTTATCCAATTGTTTAACTAAAAGGTCATTTTTGGTAATCAGTGCAATTTCGCCGTCCTTTAGATAAATTACGGTTTTAGTATACTCAATAATTGGAGTAGCATCAGAAGCAATAAAATATTCTCCTGCTCCAACACCGATTACCATCGGACTTCCTTTCCTCGCAGCAATTAAACGATCAGGGTGTTCTTTATCCATAATCACGATGGCGTAGGCACCGTTCACTTCCTGCAAAGCCAAACGAACTGCTTCTAAAAGATCAATATTTTCAATTTCCTGGATTTCTTCAATCAGGTGGATTAATACCTCTGTATCGGTATCGCTTTTAAACTCGTGCCCACGGCTGGTCAATTCTTCCTTTAAGGTGGCGTAGTTTTCGATAATTCCATTATGGATAATAGACAGCTTACCACCATTTGATGTGTGTGGATGAGAGTTTCGATCGGAAGGCACACCATGCGTTGCCCATCGCGTATGTCCCATGCCAATTGTACCAGACTTATCTTTGTCTGCCGCATATTCTTCTAAAACAGCTACTTTCCCGGCCTTTTTATAAATATGCTGACCACTATCGTTCATCAGTGCAATACCAGCACTATCATAACCCCGGTATTCTAATCTTTTAAGACCTTTCAATACAATCGGCCAGGCTTCTCTGTAGCCAATATAGCCTACTATTCCACACATAAGTTACATCATTTTATTGGTCAAATATATAAAACAAACGTTTGTTTTGCATCATTAAGGCGAAAAACTTACTTCACAAAAAAAAGCAGTTACAAATTAATGTAACTGCTTGTGTTATTGCCACTCTAGCCGAGCCAGTGTATAATCTTATTTATATAGTGGGAAAGCGCTTACCAACTTAATCACCTCGGCTTTTACACTATTCAGGTTAGCTTCATCTTCCGGATTGGTTAAAACCTGATCGATTAAATCTACAATCTTCTCCATTTCTGTCTCTTTTAAACCACGTGTAGTGATTGCAGCTGTACCTACACGAATACCTGAAGTTACAAATGGCGATTTATCATCGAAAGGAACCATGTTTTTGTTCACTGTAATTTCTGCTTTCTCCAAAGCATTTTCAGCTACTTTACCAGTAATATTTTTATTTCGAAGATCGATCAGCATCAAGTGGTTATCTGTACCACCAGAAATAATGCCATATCCTTTAGCTACAAATGCTTTGGCCATTGCCTGTGCGTTAGCCGCAACTTGTTTAATGTATGTTCCGTATTCCTCGCTTAAAGCTTCGCCAAAAGCAATTGCTTTAGCTGCAATAATATGTTCTAACGGACCACCTTGTGTACCAGGGAAAACGGCCATATCAAGCAGGTTACTCATTAAACGGATTTCGCCTTTAGGTGTTTTTAATCCCCATGGATTTTCGAAATCCTGTCCCATCATAATCATACCCCCACGCGGACCACGTAAAGTTTTGTGGGTTGTAGTGGTTACAATATGGCAATGTGGAAGTGGGTTGGCCAACAATCCTTTTGCAATTAAACCTGCAGGGTGAGAAATATCGGCTAAAACCAAAGCACCTATTTTATCAGCTACCGCACGGATAAAAGCGTAATCCCACTCGCGGGAATATGCAGATGCACCGCAGATAATTAATTTAGGTTTTTCGGCTAAAGCAACTTCTTCTAATTTTTTATAGTCGATAAGTCCGGTTTCTTTTTCAACCCCATAAAATAAAGGCTGGTATAGTTTACCAGAAAAGTTAACAGGCGAGCCATGTGTTAAGTGACCTCCATGAGAAAGATCAAATCCTAATATTTTATCACCTGGCTGCAAAACGGCTAGCATTACTGCTGCGTTAGCTTGTGCGCCAGAGTGCGGCTGAACGTTTACCCATGCTGCACCGAACAACTCTTTTGCCCTATCGATAGCAATTTGCTCTACTACATCCACTACCTGGCAACCGCCATAATAACGTTTGCCCGGTAAGCCTTCAGCATATTTATTGGTTAGTACCGATCCGGCAGCTTCCATCACTTGCTTGCTTACAAAGTTTTCTGATGCAATAAGCTCTAAACCATGCTCTTGGCGGTTTAACTCCTTATCAATAAGTTCAAAAATTTGGTTGTCGCGTGTCATCATTATATGAGGTTTGTATTTTTTTTGCAAAAGTAAGAAATTCAAATTTAATTTAGGCCGTATTAGGATAATGCTTTCACATTAAAGTTGTTAAAGCCGCTCCCAATGGTTATCTCTACGATTTGTTGCTGCAACATTTCTAAAATAGCCAGGAAATTATAAACGAAATGCACTTTATTCTCTGAATTTTTAAGCACTAAAGCAAAATCGATCTGTTTATTGATATCGAGCAGATTCGCAATAAAGTGTTTTTGCTGCTCGATAGTGTAAGGATACTGTACCACAGTGTGTTTAACCTCTTCGCTGCGCAGCTCATATTTCTGCATCGTTCGGTGGTAAACGGTTAAAAGTTTATAGAGATCCAATGATAAAAGTTCATCCTGGTGACTGGAAGATGCAGCGGCGAGGGTTAAATCATATACAATATTACCCCGTTGATCTTGTTTAAACCGTTCCTCTTCCAAAACTTTCATTTCTTCTGCGGCAGATTTAAACTGTTTGTAGGCGATAAGCCTTGCAATCAGGTCTTGCTCTGAGTTAATTTCATTTCCGGCTTCATCAACCTCAATCCTAGGCAAAAGCATTTTAGATTTAATGCGCATCAAGGTTGCCGCCACTAAAATAAATTCGCTGGCCACCTCTACATTTAAAGCAAGGAGCTGATGGATATAGGCCAAAAAGTCGTTGGTGATTTTAGCAATCTCCACATCCTGGATATTAAGTTCATCCCGCTCTATAAAGAACAGCAACAAATCGAAGGGGCCTTCGAATACCGGAAGTTTTATTTCAAAATTCTCTGCCTGCATGTGAGAGACAAACATAATGAAAATTTTTAGGTCCTTAGCCTAACCCTAATCCAAACCGCCATATGGCAATCCCCCAAACACTCAGCGCTAAGCCCTCAACGCCAACCGCTTAACGCTCAATAATAAACCACTATTTTTCTCTTCTATATTAAAACAAATTTGCCTTACTTTGTATCTTGTTTTTTACCATAAAATTCGAATGCAAGTAAAAGCTGGCCCCCTATTATCTAAAATCAACTATCCCGCTGATTTAAAGCAATATAGCGAATCTGACTTAGAACAAATAAGCCAGGAATTACGACAGTATATCATTGATGTTGTTAGTGTTAACGGTGGCCATTTTGGCGCCAGTTTAGGTGTTGTTGAATTAACAGTAGCCTTACACTATGCATTAAACACCCCTTACGACAAATTGGTTTGGGATGTAGGCCATCAGGCATACGGACATAAAATATTGACCGGCCGTAGGGATTTATTCCATACCAACCGTGTATACGGTGGTATTAGCGGTTTCCCGAAAATTTCGGAAAGTGAGTATGATACCTTTGGTGTAGGCCATTCTTCTACTTCCATTTCGGCTGCTTTGGGCATGGCGGTTGCTTCGCAATTAAAGGGCGAAACAGACAGGCAGCATGTGGCCGTTATCGGCGATGGTGCCATGACAGCTGGTTTAGCTTTTGAAGGATTAAACCATGCAGGGATCGAAAATAGTAATGTGCTGGTGATCCTGAACGATAACTGCATGTCTATCGATCCGAATGTAGGTGCGCTTAAGGAATATTTAACGAGCATCACCATTTCAAAATCGTACAACCGTTTCCGTGATGATATTTCTCATGTACTCACAGGGCTTTCTAAGTTAGGCCCTAACGCACATAAGTATGTTAAGAAAATAGAGAAAAGCATCAAAGGTACTTTACTAAAACAAAGTAATTTATTCGAAGCCTTAAACTTTAGGTATTTCGGTCCTGTTGACGGGCACGACGTAAAACGTTTAGCGCAGACCATAAAAGATTTATCTGCTATTCCTGGCCCTAAGCTTTTACACTGTATTACTGTAAAAGGAAAAGGTTTTGCGCTGGCAGAAAAAGATCAGACCAAGTGGCATGCACCAGGTCTTTTCGATAAAATTACCGGCGAAATCAAAAAAAGTATTCCAGATAAGCCACAACCACCAAAATACCAGGATGTTTTCGGACATACCATGGTAGAGCTGGCTGAAGCGAATGATAAAATTGTAGGTATTACACCTGCTATGCCATCAGGATCATCGTTAAATATTATTATGAAAGCGATGCCAAAACGTGCATTCGATGTGGGTATCGCAGAACAACATGCCGTAACTTTCTCGGCTGGTTTAGCGGCACAAGGATTAGTTCCATTCTGTAACATCTATTCGAGCTTTATGCAAAGGGCATACGATCAGGTGATCCATGATGTTGCCATTCAAAAATTGAACGTCGTATTTTGTTTGGATAGAGCGGGCTTAGCCGGTGCCGATGGTGCAACACACCATGGGGCATACGATATCGCTTACATGCGCTGTATTCCGAACTTAATCATTTCTTCTCCGATGAACGAAGAAGAATTGCGAAACCTGATGTTTACCGCTCAACAAGAAAATATGGGCCCATTTGTAATCCGTTACCCACGTGGTAATGGTGTTATGCCCGATTGGAAACGACCGTTCAAAGCATTAGAAATTGGCAAAGGACGTAAAATATGCGATGGCGAAGATGTAGCCTTATTAACCATTGGCCACGTAGGTAACTTTGCCGTTGAAGCACGTGCTGAACTGAACAGCGATGGTTTTTATCCGGCACACTACGATTTACGTTTTGTGAAGCCATTGGATGAGCAGCTACTACATGAAGTATTTGCTAAATATAAACATGTAATCACCGTAGAAGATGGCTCTTTACCTGGTGGAGTGGGTTCGGCAGTATTGGAGTTTGTGGCCGATCATGGTTATAGCGCAAATGTAATCCGTTTAGGTATTCCAGATCAGTTTATCGAACATGGCGAACAGGCCGAACTTTGGGCCGAATGTGGTTATGATAAAAACGCAATTGTAGCAGCAGTAAGAAAAGTGGCTGTAAAGAGAACAACAGATAGTATGGCAGGGTAGTAGCCCCATTATATTTTGTCATTCTGAGCGCAGCGAAGAATCTCAATAATAAAGAAAGATCCTTCCTATCGTCAGGATGACATGTAAATTAACAAAATAGCCTCAGTTAATAAGATAACTGAGGCTATTTTTATATCATGTAGTTTATTAAAAATCAGAATATAAATTCCTGAACGAACTCCGTAGACCGAAAGTAATTATTCCTGTAGTATTTTTACCTAGATTGTTACTTTCTCTCCTAACCACACCACCTAGTTCTAAGCGTAGGTTGTATTTTGGGTTAACTACATAAGCTACTTTTCCTTCTGCATAAAAAAGATCAGTACGGATACCCTGAGTAGTATAATTTCCTGTAGTTTGTACCGCATCAGTATAAGGTTCAAAAATATTCTTACCATAGTTCTGTCCAGCGACATCCAGACCATACTTGGCATACATTAGCTCACCACTAAAATCAAAACGCTTATAAGAATAATTTAACAAACCAACAAGCTCTCTAAAGTTAGCACCAAAAGGATGCGCTAAAGGCTCGCCATATTGTGCATAATTTAGTATAGGTTTACGTGATGAAAAAGTATAAGGTTTAGCCGTATTATATTCTAATAAATAATTTAGGCCTTCAACTTTAAAGATATCAGCACCTCTTACACCCAATTGCCATGCATATTTATTTCTCGAACTCCCCTCTGAAGAGAAAAATTCCTTTGCCTGAAATTCATCCAGAGAAAATTGGCCATAAGCAACTAGCTCCTTTGCAAATTTATATTTACCTGTAAACCCTATTAAGGCGTTGTCTGGAGAACCGCTTGAAGCTTCAATTGGTCTCAAGAAAATGATTGGATTGGCATAACCCCAATCAAAGCCCCTTCTATTCCCAGCATCATCTGTTTGTGCCCACACGATTGAATCAAAGAATCCGATAGATAAACGGTTATTCACATTCCAGTCTAAATAATGAAATATCCCTCCCTTTTTTCTAAAACCAGCTTCATAAGATAACCGTGGTGCACTTGGATCTTGCATCGCTGCCCACATCACCATATATTGTACATTTCCCAAATTACCGGTTAACTTTAAAAATGGATAAGGCGAGGCGTAATCAGATAACAATAATGAGCGGTAACCATCACCCACAAAGTTTTTATCATACCCAGCAGTAACATTTAAATATTTTATGGGTGTATAAGATACGGTAGCGGTTACGTATGACCAATCTGCGGTTAAAGGATTAATATCAGGATTATAACCTTGACCGTATTTACCACCAACACGGTTATAAGATTGCCCAGGAACAATGCCGTGCTCATCTATATAGTTCCTATAATAGTCAGCAAAGCGGCCCTGATTTTCGAACCCACTGGTATAAAAAGAAAATTTCTTCCCTATTGTACCGCCAACCTGGTAACCGCGGGTATTTAAATAAGTATTCTTCTTTCCTGAAAAATCTCTCCCGATCTGGAAGTCAGGCAAAAAATCGGCATAAACCGTAAAATCTTCTTTTTGAATATCAAATAAATGTTCTTGAAACAACTTTCTGGCTGCCCATGATTTTCTCGTTGAGTCTGCACCAACACTTAGCAATATGCTACTTTTATCACGCAGCAAGCTATCATCAATAAAAAAAGGTTTTAAAGAACTATGAATCCGTGTATTGGGATTATAAACCTCTCCACTCAATTTCTGGTAAAACTGAAACGAATAGGGTTGATAAACAGCTTGAGCCTTTAATTTGTAAATGGAAATGACTAAAAATAGGAGGACTAAGATTTTCTTCATCTAATAAATTTTAATTCAAACGGCAAAGAACGCAATTAATTATGAAATTAACGATGCGCTCTAAATTTCACTAAAAGAAAAAGCCCTTAAGGGCTTTAAATTATAATAATGTTATCGTAGCATTAACATCCCAAAGATCTACAGGATAAGTTTGTGCGTTAGAAAGTTTTAAAAGTTCTTCTTTTACCATGGCTGCATCTTCTTTAAAGGTAACACCAAACCATTTGGCATCCGTAGCAATAACTTTGATACGGGCTTCACCACTTTTAATCAATTGATCGGCAACTTCCGGTATAAGAAACTCCGCCTTAAGCTCACCCTTATTTGCAGATAAGAATGCATAATACTTATCCTCCATCCAATCAATAAAAGCAGGTGTAAAACAAAAAAAGTTCATACTCACTTGCGTGTCAGCAGCTAAAATTTGTTGTTGGTCTTTTTCCAGGCTTAAAATTTGTCCTTCTTTTAAAATGATCTCTTTCCTTTCATTGATGGAGACAATTTCATCTACCGCATTGGTTCGAATCTCCCCTCTGGTAACGGCACCAAACTCGCTTACGGTATTCTTTAATTCATATCCTAGGCAGGCGAATAAATCATCCTGAATCTCCTGGGTTAAAAATGTATAGGCTTTATTAAAGGCATCTAAACCATAAAAGTCATCGGCATTAATTACGGCAAAAGGCTCACTCACCTTATCTTTGCAACAAAGTAGCGCATGCGCAGTACCAAAAGGTTTTGTTCTTTCTTTCGAAAATTCAATATCCTTGCTAAAACTTTCAAGCGATTGATAAGCATAGTCAATTTCAATTTTACTGCTTAATTTAGGTTCAATTTGCGCAGCAAATGCTTCAGCAAATTCTTCACGGATAATAAAAATTACCTTACCAAATCCTGCTCTGAGGGCATCAAAAATAGAGTACTCCATAATGGTTTCACCACTAGGCCCGAACGATTCTGTTTGTTTGTTTCCTCCATAGCGGCTTGCCATTCCAGCAGCCAAGATAATTAAGGTTGGTTTTGTATTCATTAAATAATAGAATTAAAAAGCATTCTCTTCACCCTTGGCCATATTGATCACGGTCATAAAGATAATCTTTACATCCAGCATCGCACTCCAGTTTTCCAGATACCAGATATCGTGTTCCACACGTTTTACCATTTTATAATCTTCTTTCGTTTCACCACGGTAGCCGTTTACCTGTGCCCAACCTGTAATACCCGGTTTCAAAAAGTGGCGAACCATAAACTGGTCTACAATACCTTTGTACTGTTCGGTATGGCTTAACATATGCGGACGGGGCCCCACTACACTCATATGCCCCATAAATACGTTAAAAAATTGTGGCAGTTCATCCAAACTAGATCTTCTTAAAAACTTTCCAATTGGCGTAATCCGGTCATCGTTTTTACTCGCTTGTCTTTTGTCGCTATCAGCATTCATGCGCATACTCCTGAATTTAAAACACCAGAAAGGCTCATCATCCCTACCACTTCGCAACTGCTTAAATAAAACGGGGCCTTTACTCTGCATTTTAATTAACAAGGCAATAATCGGATATAACCAGCTTAGTACGAACAAAATCACCAAACCACTAAATATGACATCAATCACCCGTTTTTTAAAGCGGTTATGGATTTTTTCTAAGGGTTCTGAACGTAAAGAGATTACAGGAAACTCGTTCCCCAAATAGCTTACAGTATAGGGAGATAATAATGCGCCACTAATATCAGGAATAAACTTTAATCGTACACACTGGCGTTCAGCTTCTTCTGTAAGCAAAGTCATATCAGCCATCCGCTCTGGGGCAATGGTTACGTAAATATCTTTAATGCCCTTATCAACAGCCATTTTAAACTGGCGCCCTACCATATCAGAAATCTGGCCGTTTCTGTCTAAATAATCCTCAGGTACATCGCCTATAAAACCATGAAATTCGATATAACGCTGCTTTTCGAAATAGCTCGCCAGCTGCAAACCAGTCGCGTTGTTACCCATAATCGCAACAGACTTAACACCTCGTAAATGGTTAAATAATAAAAACTGAAAAGAGGTACCAATGAAACGGTTCACCAAAAACAAAATAGCCAGCATACCATAAAAAATCACCAGGAAAGATCTGGAGAAATCATTTTGTTTTGAGAAAAACAAGTAGATTGAAAAAAGTACTGCATGTAATACTACACTTTTCCACGTTCCACGATATATCCGCTCTATTCTTCTTGAACCATATTCACTATATAGGCCAAAGCTTGTAGTACTCACAATCCAGATGAGATTACACACCACAATATAATGCCATTGCAATTCTGAACTCACCGCTTTACCCATATAGGCGGTAAATTCGTAGGCAAAAAAGTACACAATATTGACCATGATCAGGTCAGTAATTGGTAAAATATACTTTAATATAAATAAGTAACGTGTTTGCATAGGCTTAAAGGGGAAACTTAAACATTTATTTCTTGTTTTTGTTTTGAATGAATCATAATGAACAAAATTGATGCCCAAAATCCGAATTCAAAGTTAAAAAATCATTATCAAAATAAAAACGGATAATAATTGCACAATATAAACCTAAAAAAAATTAGGAAAAAGACGAGTATTGCAATATACATATATAGTCGATTAATTTACCTTATGGGTAGATACAAAAAAAGTTCACAATCCTGTGAACTTTTATCAATATCAATTAGTTAACTATGAGTATTGGATGCCATGCGCAGCTACCATGTCTTTAGCCTCCTGTTTTATTTCCTGCTCATCCGATTTTGGATAAATCAAAAGTACCTCACCATCATCTACTATGATATAATTATCTAAGCCCCTAATTACAGCAGCCTTATCATTTGGCAGGTGAATAATACAGTTCGAGGTATCTTTTAAATTAATCTTTTCCAAATTGACCATATTGTTAGCAACATCCTTCTCTCCAACCGCATGTAAAGAAGCCCAGGTGCCCAGATCCGACCAACCTATATCAGCAGGAATCGTGTATACATTATCAGCCTTTTCTAAAATGGCATAATCGATGGAGATATTAGGGCTTAAAGGGTATTTTTCAGAAATAAATCTAGCTTCATCAGGGCTATTATAAAAGGGTAAGCCACTTTCAAACAGTGCAGTTATCTCAGGAGCATAGGTCTCAAATGCTTTTTTCAAGGAACTAGCTGACCAGATAAATATTCCTGCGTTCCAAACGTAATCGCCACTTTTTAAATATTCCTCAGCTTTAGCCAAAACTGGTTTTTCCATAAAGGCACTTACCTTTTTAATTTCATCTGGTACACCTTGATTCTTTATACTCAAATCTTGATACTGAATGTAACCATACCCCGTATCCGGTCTGGTCGGCGTAATCCCTAAGGTTAATAAGGCATCATTTTTCGAACCAAAATCCAAAGCCTGCTCCACTTTATTCAAAAACACTTCCTCCTTCAAAATTAAATGATCTGAAGGCGCGACAACAATATTTGCATTAGGATTTAACTGACCTATTTTATAAATGGCATAAGCAATACATGGAGCAGTATTATTACGACTAGGCTCTAATAAAATATTTTGCTGCAGCACATCTGGCAATTGCTCTGCTACTAGTCCCGCATACCCCTCATTAGTTAAGACATATATTTGTTCATTCGGACAAATCTTTAAAAACCGCTCATAGGTAAGCCGAAGTAGTGACTTGCCAATACCCAAGATATCAATAAACTGCTTCGGGAAATGGTTGCGGCTTTTTGGCCAAAAGCGTGAGCCCACACCTCCAGCCATAATTAATACATATGTATCTTTATTCATGTAATTTTAGATGTTAATAAAGTCCAGTTTTCTCACAATCCTGATACCAGTCTTCTAGTGCCTCTTTTAATGAAAATTGTAATTTATAAGGCGAAAGACTAAGCTTTTCTCCAGAGATATTTGTGGAAATCATTAATTTTTTTACCCGATCAGGGTGGATACCGCTGATCTTTTTGCCAAAAGTTCTGGCGCCAAAGTAAGCACCGCCTGCTGCCGATTTTAAAGCCCAACCCGGAACCAAAATTTTAGGCGCCTTGGTATTAGTGGCCTGTGCCATAGTAATACAAATTTCCTCAATGGTAGGAGCAGGGAAATAAGTTAAATTGTAGGTGACATGACCTGGCTTTTCCTTTTGACCAGCTTCATATAATATCCTGGCCACATCCTTTACGTATACACTAGCCTTTATGGTATCCTTTCTTCCAGGATAAAAGAAGAACCCTTTTTTTAGTGAATTATATAATCGGGTAAAATTACCGCCCTCTTGCTTACCAAAAACTACTCCTGGCCTAACAATTACCAATTTTCGGTTTTCAGGATCTTCTGACTGCCAAAGCTTATGGATATATTCTGCCGTTAACTTAGAAATACCATAAGGTGTATTCGGCATAGGCAAAGTTTCTTCTGTTTTATAATCTTCAGAGGCACCATAAGGGGCTATAGAACTCGTAAAAACAATTGTTCTAATGTTATTTTTACGAGCAAAATCACATATATTCTGAGCACCATATATATTTGCCTCAAAATATTCATGATCGGGATGACCAGGAGTCGTATGTACTGCAGCTAGATTATAAATAATACTACCGCTAACGTTATCTAAATCTAAGAAAATCGGCTTACGGATATCAAGTTCAGTAAATCCATCGCTAACCTTTTTACGGATGTCGTAGCTAGTTACTTGATCAGGAAGCTTTAAAGTTTCTGTTATGTACCGTTTTAGGTGTGTTCCTATAAAACCAGATCCACCGAATATTATATGATTCATTTATTTATTTTCTAATTTGTCCCAATATCTGCTATGCATCGAAAAATTCTTTTTCTGTTTTAATGATAATTTATCATGCATCATACCTAATTTATATCCCAAAAATTTTGCTCCAATAGACATGATCATTTTAGGAAAAACCAATGGGTTATGTTTAAATACATACTTTAGTTCGGATTTTAAGTATTTAAATCCTTCCCCTCCTGCGGAGCCAAATTCTTTTAATAACCACTCATTTGTTGAGTGAAATACACCAATATCAAAATATCTTTTAAATTCTTCCTTCGTTGTATAATCGTGCGAATGATAAACTTCCGCTTCTGCCATATAAGCAATTTTCCATCCCTTGATTAACATTTGCCCACCAACAATAACATCTTCAGCAAAAATAGTATGGCTGGGGAACCCACCAACTTCTTCCAATGCAACCTTTCTATATGCAGCATAAGAATTTGAACAGGATGCAGTTTTAATTCCTAATTCATCTTTATCACTTAGTTGCTTAACCCTTGATACTGCATTGTAGTTAAATAACCGCGCATGGGTTTCTAGTGTTTTAGCTCCCTTATGCGGCAACTGCCTTCCATAAGCAATCCCAACAGTTGAATCATCAAATGCAGCTACAAGCCGATTAAAAGAATCTTTTCCTTTTAAAATACAATCTTGGGTGAGATAAATTAATATATCGCAATCATCGGCAGCTTCGGCCAACAACTGCCTCGCATAACCATGATCAAAATCTGTCTTGTTTATATTAATAATTTCAAAGCCCGAAGACTTTGCCTCCAATTTAGTATTATCAACAGACCCTGAATCAAGAATTATTTTCCGGTCAACCTTTGTCGTTTGGAGATTAATTGAATCTAATACTTGACCCCATAATTCTCCTGCGTTTAGTGTAGGAATTAATAAAGCTATTTTATGCACGTTCATTAAATTAAATTTTATATGCTGATGAGTGAGCTACGGCAAATTTATAAGAATTAACCAGCTGAAAAGTGTTAATAAATAATGCTGAAAATACCTTGGCAAAAATAAATTTTCTTTGCAGAAAACTAACCCCATGAGGGTATCTAGCTAAAACATTTATACCTACTCTTTTCTTTACATCATCAAACGTCTCATTATGACTGTGCTTAACATTAAACATATGAAAATAATATATTCTTCTAAACTTTTCCACAGTCTCATCAGCCCAGAAAGCATCTTCACTTGCTATAACAGGTTTAAATTTAACTGCCTCCCAATGTGATCTGGAAACGATCGAAGCTGCGTTAGAAAATCGATGATTATCTACTTTCATTTCTGGCTCAGCACTATCACTCGCAGGAAAGTTATATTTTAAAAATACTTTATCATATATAGAACATCCAACCTGCTCATTAGGTACTTGCCTAAAATATCCAGAAAGAGTTCCGATTTTATCAATAAATCTTTGAACTTCTTCAACTAGGTATTGACTTTCTAATTCAACGTGACCTGAAAAAAACAAAACATGATCTCCCTTAGTTAGCTCCATCATTAGATTACACGTCTCTCCAAAGGAAAATTCTGAACTAGCTATGCTATATAAATTACAATTTTCTTGTTCTAAGAACTCCAATGTACCGTCTGTACTGCCACTATCCAAAAAAACAATATCCAAATACCGATAGAATGTCTGCGCCTTTAGTGAGTCAAAAAAAAGCTTAATCCACTTGAACTCATTTTTGACGCGTGTTGCAATCGAGAATTTAATTTCTGATGTATTATCCTGCGATCTGATTTTTCTAAGAGTTTGAAACTGTTGCATTATATTTTTTTATAATTCATAAAAAACAAAATAAACCAAACATATTGGAATGCTACAGGTAAATAGAAAAAATGATTGTAAAAAATTGAAAGTATTATACATTGAAACGTAATGGCACGGAAAAAAAACCTTTTGGAACCAGTAGCCCACCAAGTTAAATTACTTATTAACCCTATCACAAAAGCAAATATTCCTAATCCATATTTGCCCATATCCATATATGAAGACATAAATGCACTGCTAACATTAAAAGCGGGTGTAACAAGATTACCAGATACAGTATCTTGTTGGCCGAAAACAATATCTCTAATAAAACTAGGCAATAGCAACGATAGTGTATTGGGAAATAAGTAACTTAATTCGCGAACTTCAAACTGAAAGTTGAAGATTAAGTTATTAATTGGTGTAGTAAGATAAACGTAAACCCATAGAAAGCCTGAGGGCAACCAATTAGGCCAATTATCACTTGGTTGTGCTAACTCATAAAATGCATCTGCCCCACTTCTCATGTCTCCAACTATTCCAAATAGAAAAATAACTATAAATCCATAAATAGCAACGGTCTTGATTAACGAGAGTTTATTTTTTGCCATAATGAAAAAGATAAAAGTTATCTCCATTAACATAACGATTATAACTTGACGACTTATCACGATTACATACCAAAAAATTAAAAAAAGCATGTAATATAAATACTTTTTGTCCTTATATTTTTTGAATAAATAGAATGACAAAACACAAAGCATCATTCCCAATGCATTTAACAATCCATGAACAGATTGTATACCAAAATCAAAGTATGTTTTGCCATTTTTTAAAAGTAGCCAGAGCACAGGTACTCCTCCTGAAACGATAATTTCTATAATGGTTAAAAATACCCAGATCTTAATAAATAAAAAATATCGATTTTTTAGTTTTAAGCTTAGATCTACAACAGATACACCTACCTTTATTTTTTTCTTTGGGAGAAATCCAGCTAAATACCCTGCAGTAAAGCAGGCAAAGACCATTAAGAAAAAAGTTATTGCATCATTTACTGATGATTCAAGCAAATTACTTAGCCTTAAAGACAGCAGGAAAATAACGAATATCCATGTACCAGCAAATAAGAGTACTGGCTGGAAATATTTCATGATGACATTATCGGTAAGTCTTGGCATATATAATTATTTAGTTCGAGTCTTAAATATGATTGCTAACAAAGCACAGTTGCCTTTTAAAATCTTTCGATATATTTTCGTTCGACAATTGATTTTGTGCCTTTTTTAAGTTTTCTAACTGCTCAAAATATTCTTGTTTTTTTTCTCCTTTAATTATTGACCTTATTAGTTCAGCCATATCATCTATACTTTCACACAGATATCCAATATTACCTAACTTATCAAAATAGTACTCCAAATAGCTATTTTTTATTGCAATTATTGGTTTAAGGTATTTTATTGCATCAAAAAAAGTACCACTTGGGCAAAGTTCATAGTATCCTCCTGTTTTAAAAAAATATATAAAATAGTCTGATTTAGCCAAAGATTCTTCAAAAACTGAATTAGGAATAAAGCTTCCATCTCTTTTTAAAACATCTACAAATTCATTTATAAATGGTTGAAGTTCGGTTGCTACACTTCCAATTTGAGTTAGCTTTAATTCATTATTGGAAATATGAGTTCTAAGTATTTGAGCCAAATCAAAAAGAGATTCTGAATTCTTAATTAATGTTGCCGTACCGATATTTGACAAAGTTAGAATTTCTGCCTTAGCTTTATTAAAAACGTTATTACCAGAATATTCATAAGGGTGATCAATTACAATAAAAGAATTGTCAGAGATGGATGGGATTGTGGCTATTAATTTATCCTTTATACTTTTACCATAAATTAAAGAGTTGTTAAACTTTAAATTTCTATTAACCATCATTTTTTTAATAAAATAGCGGAATATCTTTGTAACAAGCTTATTTTTGTCCAAAAGTAGTACGCCCAAATCACCATGATGGCAAATGATAATTTTTTGTTTATATATACCCGCTAAAAAATTCACAAACAATGCAGTAAATGGGAAACATGAAGTAAAGACAATGAGTTTTGCTTCATGTTTTTTTGCTTGTCTGAACATTCTACAGGATAATCTTGCCTGTCTGAAAAACTTTAGAGCTAAGTTAGTCTTTTTATCCTCTTTGGGTTTATACTTGTAACTATTTAAGACCAAATTTTGTTTGCTCAAATATGGCTTTTCAAGTAGCCTTTTAGAATGCAATTCATCTGCGTATAAATGCATTATATCGCCCGAAAATGTGATCTGCAATATTTCCAAAATACCAGCATTTACTATCACATGTTTCTCCCCCTGCATCTGTGGCTCAACTACTATAATCATCTTTTTGAAGTAAATTAATTAATCAAACCATGGTAACCATGTTGGGTTATAATCAAGATCTTTAGATCTATCCTTTATAAATTTAGCAGGTACGCCACCAACCATTGTATAAGGGAGAACATCTTTTGTAACCAGAGCACCAGCACAAACGATAGCTCCTTCTCCTATGACTACTCCAGGTAAAATTGTTGCCCGCGATCCGATCCATACGAAATTACCAATAACAATATCCTTAGATTTAAAAGCAAAATTCCTAGAATTAATATCATGATCACCTGTAATAATGTGTACATGAGGAGATATAGAGGTAAAGTTGCCAATCTTTAATTTTCCCCGACCGTCTAAAAAACATTCTCGATTAATAACACATCCATTACCTATCTCAATATTTCTGCCATAAATAAAACAATTTAAATGAATGCTTGATTGCTTTCCTAACTTGATTTTTAACACTTTTCGATAATAAAAATGCCTTAACGAATAGAAAGGAATTTTATTAACCCAATAGTTTGGGAAATAATCAAATATGAATGCTTTAAAAATAGTATAAAGGCCTAATAACGGTGAATTACTTAAAGAAATAAGTATAACCATTTTTAAATATGCAGAAGTTACTAATGGCGTGATTTTCTTATGCGCCCGCAAAACATTCAGCCTTTTTTTTAAAAAAACATTACTTTTCTTAAAACTGTCATCTGTAACGGTTATAGTTCTATCATAAAACTTTATATTAGTTTCATTTTTAGAGAAGCGAACTAGCAAGTCGTAATCAAACAAATAATTTTTATCAAATCCAATTGGAAAATTCTCTTTTAATATAAAATTTCTCTTCACAATTATTTCACCGAATAAGGGAGGGATACCTTCTAAAGGTTTATTTGTATTATATGATGAAACTTTATCAACAAGAGCCCCGTCTGGAAGCCTAATTTTTTGTCTGCAATAAAGTAAGTCTAATTCAGTAGTTACAAGATAGTCCACAAGATCTTTGACAGATTCTCTTTCATAGAATTGTAGACTAGATGGCAGAACATAAATATACATCCCTGTAGACACTTCTATTGCCTGTTTTAAACTAAACCCAAAATCAGTTCCCTCATCGTCAACATGAATATACTTCACTTTGTCAATCGTGAAAAATGTTTTAGCTACAGAAGCTTTAGCGCCTACCACAATTAACTCGATTTTTTCCTCAGACGTAAGTATACTTTCAACCAAATGGTCAAAAATTAACGAGGTTTTCTCTTCAAGTATTAAAACAATTGATAGAATTACTTTGCTTTCCATATTAAATACTCAACTATGGCTTAATGTTTCCATTAAGTCTCTTTTTAAGTTCGATTGAATTATCAACCACTCTTTCTGAAGTATTAAAGTAACCTTTTAAATAACTTTTAATATAGTAATATTTAATCATTTGCTGTTGATAAAAAGCAAATAATAAAACTTTAAAATTATATTTTTCAGATCTAAATCGTAGCCAATTCAAAAAAGTTGAAATATATGATTTAAATCCTATTGCAAGCATCAGGTTGATAACAATAGCACTAATATTTACATCCTTTTCAAGGATATAAAATGTTATATTAAAAATTAAAAGAACAATAAAAAGAACTTGAAAGGATAGAGATATTAAATGCTTAAATAACATTGATACATTTGATTTAGCCTCTCCTTCTCCCAAACCATATCTTCCAGCTTCTTTCAAAAAGCCTATAGGCAAAACGTGACGTCCCCAAAAAACATTAGCCTCATCAACCATTAAAATTTTGTACCCTGAAGCTTTTAACTCCAATCCAAATATAAAGTCATCTCCCGCTAAAGTTAACCATTCGCAATATCCCCCTACTTTATCAAACACTTCTCGTCTGTAAGCTATTGATCTAGATGAAGGTATAAATCTGGCAGCTTTAACATTAATACTATAGCCATTATTATTAATATATGCAGCTTTAGCTGCTAGTGAATTTTGATCGGCCTCAATAACACTAAAGCTTCCACCTACAACCATTACCTCAGGATTTAAAAGAGGATTAGTAATTGATTCAAGCCATTTATTATTAAAGCGACAGCCAAAATCAGTACTTGCAATAATATCATACTTTGCTGTTCTAATGGCAAGATTACGCCCCTCTGCTACATTACAGCGATGTTTCTGTAATACAATAATAGGAATATTTGAGGTATCTCTCCATTCTAAAAGTTTTTCGTAAGTTCCATCAGAAGATCCAGCATCGGTAATGATAATTTCGGAAGGTTTTACAGTCTGACTTTCCAGGTCAGCTATAGTTTTTTCTAAACGACTGCTTTCATTAAATACTGTTGATACTAAGCTAATTTGCATAAATAATTTACTTTTTAAACTTCAAAATATTAGATACTATTTCCTCAATAAACTTACTTCTAAACAATAGTAACTGGAATAATATAAAACTAACTATATATACAAAAATTGATAAAGCCATCATTGATAGAGACGATAAGTAGTTCTTGAGGCCAAGAGTCAATAAGAGACTTGGTAGTAAAGATAAAACAATTAGAGACAATAGTTTATAGTCAAAAGTTATAGCTATATTCTTTCTTGCCCAGATATATATGTATACACAAACGGTTAGTTCTGCTAACAAACAAGAAATTGCTGCCCCTGTAAAACTATAAATCGGAATTAATATAAAGTTAGCCGTAAGACTCACAACAAGTCCTAAAACAGTAGCGTGTAGTATTTTTCTCTCTTGCCCAATAGGTAATAAATATTGTGTTCCAAAAACATTGCATAACCCGATGATTAGAGGAATTAAAGATAGAATCCGTAATACATTGATAGCTGGCAAATATTTTTCACCCGAGATTATAGTTAAAATTTCTTTAGGGAAAACAAAGCAAAAAAAAGAAAAAGGTAAAGCAATTAAGAATATTACATTAATTGACTTTGCCATTAGATCCTTAATCGCTTCATTGTTTTTATTGGCATGTAACACTGACATCCGTGGAATTAATACTGTTCCTATACCAGCGATTAGCAACCAAAACATCTTTACTAATTTCAAGGGTACGTTATAAAAACTAACTGCCACTGGTGTTGTAAAAAAACCCAAAATAACTGTATCTAAAACAGTATATACGCTTATAGAAACATTTATGCTAAATAGAACTAATAGTGGTTTAAGATGAATTGACAAATTTAATTTCTCAGGCCATCCCTTATAGAAATGTTTATAGAAATTGTAAAAATTAAGAAATGAATTTGCAAATACTAGCAATGAAAGAATTAAAAAATAAAGAACATAATCGTCTTGCTGCTTAACCAATACCAATATTGCTATTACGCTAAGGCTTTTGATTATTAATGATCTTTTGGTTATGTAGCTGAAATTTTCTATTCCTTGATAGTACCACTCGATCAAAAATGAATTTGACAAGATTGATAAACATGCAATCTGTATTAAACTAATTTGAGAGCCCAATTTTGGAATAAAAAAATGTAGGGCAAAAAAAATACAGCAACAACTAAGCGCCAAGAAAAATTGTAATATTACAAGCTCTACAACTAGATCAGAATTTCTTTTTACATCATGTTTATGTTTTGCAATTTCTCTAACACCATAGAAGGGTATACCTAAAGAAGACAAAATGATGAAATATTGCGAAAATGCATCAATAAAGAATATACTGCCTAAACCATTACTTGAAAGAACCCTTGTTACATATGGAAACGTAATTAAAGGAAATAATATTGTTGATGAAGTAAGTATAAAATTACTTATTACGTTCTTTTTTAAACTCATTTTATCATTTAGGCCAAATTTATTTTTTGTGCTAGGTCTAAACTGCTTTTAATGCAAACATCCATATTGTAATACTGCCATTCTCCAAATCTACCAAGGGTATGAAGGCCAATATCTTGAAGATATTTTTTAACAGTAGTCGTCGCCGAATCATAATTCTCATCAAAAACTACATAGGCATGTTCTGAAACGTTATAATCAATTGGTCTTTTCAAAAAACTATCTTTTTTACCGTTCTCTATCATCTCTTCCCTGGTCTTCTCTCCCACAACCTCTGACATTGAGTAATTTTTCTTTGGCTTGAAGAAACTTCCAATATGAATATATCTATGAAAAAAATTATACGATTCAGGTATATAAGTCCAGGTTCTATCTGTCTCTTCAGTTTCCCAGAACATGGTAGTTACTTTATTATAACGCAATTTATCTGCTGCATCTAAAACTTCATCAGGAGTACCCTTTATTAAATGTGGCAATATGTTTAAAGGCAATGTACTTATCACTAAATCATACTCTTTTTCTCCATTTATAAGCCATTTTTTTCCTGTCTTTTCTATTGCATTTACACTAAAGTCAGTTAAAATTGTCAAGCCCTCTGCTAACTTGTCTATAAAAGTATTTTGATCATTAGTATCTGGGTAGTAAAAACTTGCATGTGGCATTTTGTCACTCTCATTACTAATTAAACCCTTAAAAAATGATTCCTTATTCGGGATAGGCAATTTTCCATCTACCCAAGCAGGGCTCATTTCACTCGGAGGCCTATTCCAGATTTTAGAATTATAAGGGATAAAGTAAGTTTCTGCTAATGTATTACCGAATTTTTTTCTAAACCAGTCTTCCAAATTTTCATACACATTATCGTCCTCTGCGCTCAAAAAATCTCTAGTAATATCAATTGCTAGCTCCGGCGCAAAGTCGTGAATCTGTTGTATTGCGTACTCTATAGGATAAGAAACCTCTTCTCCCCGTAATTTTATTACGGCATTACGCTGAACCTGATGCCAGCTGTCTTTTGGCAAAACTTCATTAAAAACAAAGTCCATTACATCAGGGTATTTAGAGTTAAAGCAATGTCCACCTACTGGATGATATGCAACACCTTCGACAGTTTTCGTTCTCGCAATTCCGCCATGTATTGAATGCCTTTCAAGTAATTCAACATCATGTTGCTTAGATAGCATTCTTCCTATACTCAGGCCGGAAATACCAGCTCCTAATATCCCAATTTTCATTTTAGTTAATTGTTTTTATTTTTGAAATCTTCATAAGCCAATCTTAGCCCTTTTTCTAAAGTGGTCGCATAAGTCCATCCAAGATTAGTTAATTTAGAAACATCCATTAGCTTTCTCGGTGTACCATCTGGTTTAGTGGTATCAAAATTAATTTCACCATGAAAGCCAACGATATCCTTAATCATAAAAGCCAACTCCTTAATACTTAAATCTTCACCACAGCCTATATTTACTAAACCAGCATCATTATAATTCCTCATTAAATGAATACATGCATCTGCAAGATCATCAGCGTACAAAAACTCTCTTTTTGGAGAGCCACTACCCCATATGCTTACAGATGATAGATTGTTAATTTTAGCTTCATCAAACCTTCTGATTAAAGCCGGTAATACATGCGAATTCTCTGGATGATAATTATCGTTCAAGCCATAAAGATTCGTGGGCATCACAGATATGTAGTTACAGCCATATTGCTGTCGATAGGCATCACACATCTTAATTCCTGCAATCTTTGCAATCGCATAAGGTTCATTGGTAGGCTCCAATTCACCTGTTAACAAATACTCTTCTTTGAGAGGTTGAGGAGCCATTTTTGGATAGATACATGATGAGCCCAAAAACATCAATTTTTTCACATCAACACTTCTTGATGACTCAATAATGTTACTCTGAATCATGAGATTCTCATAAATAAAATCTCCTCGATAAGTATTATTAGCAACAATGCCGCCTACTTTAGCAGCAGCTAAAAAAACATAGTCAGGCCGTTCATCTTCAAAAAAATCCTTTACAGCGCGTTGATCTCTTAAATCAAGTTCTGCTGAAGTACAGAAAACAAGATTAGTAAAACCTTCTTTTTGTAATTTTCTAAATATTGCCGAGCCAACCATTCCTCGATGCCCTGCAATATAGACCTTTGCATTTTTATCTTGCAAATACAATTCAGACATTATTCGTATTGATTTTTAATGGTATAACCATGAGATTTCAATAGTGATTCTTTCCTGAAATGATCCACATCAGCCGCCACCATTTCTTTTACTAAAGCAGCCAAATCATATTTAGGTTCCCATCCTAGTTTAGTTTTGGATTTGGTAGGGTCTCCAATCAATAAATCCACCTCCGTAGGGCGGAAATATGCCGGATCAACCCCTACAACCTCTGTTCCAATCTCAACTTGAAATTCAGGATTTGAACATGCAGATACAATACCTTTTTCTTCAACGCCTTCTCCAGTAAAATCAATTATTATCCCAACTTCAGCAAAGGCCAAACGCACAAATTCACGAACTCTCGTAGTTACTCCGGTAGCAATCACGTAATCCTCAGCCACATCTTGCTGTAATATCCTCCACATGGCCTCAACGTAGTCCTTAGCATGCCCCCAGTCACGTTCTGCATCCAGATTGCCTAAAAATAATTTTTTCTGTAGACCTTGAGCTATTTTAGCAACCGCACGGGTGATTTTACGAGTTACAAAAGTCTCACCCCTTAATGGACTTTCATGGTTAAATAATATTCCATTACAAGCAAACATATTATAAGCTTCGCGGTAGTTCTTAGTAATCCAAAACCCATAAATCTTTGCAACACCATATGGGGAACGTGGATAAAAAGGTGAACTTTCATCGTAAAATCCTTTAGCATTTTTATTCTCTGGCATTCCACCATATAATTCAGATGTAGATGCCTGATAAACCTTAGTCTTTTTTTCCAAGCCTAAAATTCTCACTGCCTCCAATATTCGTAAAGTTCCGATTCCGTCTACATTAGCAACATATTCAGGTGAATCAAAGGACACTTTTACATGACTCATTGCACCTAGATTATAAATTTCATCTGGTTGGATCTCTTGAACAAGTCTGATTAAATTCGTTGAATCAGTCAAATCTCCATAATGCAGTTTAAACCTAACATTATCATCATGAGGATCTTGGTAAAGATGATCGATGCGATCTGTATTAAACAAAGAACTTCTTCTTTTAATTCCATGAACCATATAACCTTTATCTAGCAACAGTTCTGCTAGGTATGTTCCATCTTGTCCTGTTATACCCGTAATTAGTGCAACTTTCATTTTTTCTACGAATTTTTAAATATATTTTTAAGCTTGGTGAATGAATTAGGCTTTTTATTTTCCCCGTAGGTACCATAGCCATAGCCATAGCCATAAAGTTTGGTATCGATGTCATTCACAACTATACCTAAGTTTTTCATTTTACCACTTGTAAACAATTCTTCAACTATATTAAGTTGATCCTTTTGCGTAACCTTTTGACGCACTAAGTAAAGTGTTACATCGGCGTATACCGATAGCAATTGTGCATCAGTTATAATTCCAATAGGAGGGGCATCCATTATAATATAATCAAATTGTGTTTTTAATTCTTCAATCAGCCCAGGTGTATGTTCACTTAATAATGTTTCAGCAGGGTTTGGTGGTAGTGGACCAGACGATATGATGAACATATTCTTATTTATCGTTAATGGCTTTACAATGTCAGTAACTTTGATTTCAGGGCTAATTGTATAATTGCTAAAGCCAACCGAGTTATCAATGCCCAATTTTGCCGAAAGACCAGGTTTTCTCAGATCAAACTCCATTAACAATACCTTTTTACCTGCTAGCGCTAGAATATTACCAAGATTTATTGCCGTAAATGATTTACCCTCTCCACTCATACTTGATGTAAGCAGAATAACCTTTTCATTGTTATTCTTTAAATAGAATGAAAGATTGGTCCTTAATGCTCTAAATTGCTCAGATATAGCCGATCTTCCTTGATTTGCTACAATTAAATTATCATCACTTTCGTTATGATTTATTTCGCCAATTACTGGTACCTGCGTAAATCCACCGATTTCATCCTTAGTTGTAACAGTTGTATTGAATAACGCTTGACTAAAAATTAATATTATAGGAAGCAAAATGCCAATAATCAACCCAATGGTATAAACTATATTTTTTTTAGGGGCAATTGGAAGTAGTTCAGATTTTGGTGGATCAATTGTTTTTGCAATTGAAATATTAGCTGTTTTTGAAATATTTGTTTCTTCCGCCTTCTGCATTAGAAAAATATATAGCTCTTGCTTAATCTGTTGGTTTCTAGCTAATTTAAGATAATTTTTTTCAACTTCCGGAACTCCTGAAATTTTACCCTCTGCCTTTAACAATTGACTTTTAAGCCTATTTCTAGTCAGTATTGCTGAATTTTTACTACTCTGAACATTTGAAAGTATATCACTTTTCAATCCCTTTATCTGAGTATCGATATTTTGAATGAATGGACTTTCTTCAGTTACACTTAAAAGCTGTTTCTCTCTTTCAATTAAAAGCGCATTATATTGGCTCATTAAATTAGAGAAAACCATATCAGTTGGTATTAGTGCTGACGGAAAAACCCGCTTTACATTACTGTCATCAGTCAGATATTTCTCCAGATCATTTAGCACGCTTACTTGAGTCTCAGCTTTTGCCAGATCAGTACTAAATTCGCCAGTATTCTGCACGAGAAGTTTACCTTGCTCACTCATGTCTGCTAATTGATTCCTTTGCTTAAAGCTTTCCACATTATTTTCAACGTCACCTAATTCTGAGGCAATAACATTAAGACGTTCCTTGATAAAACGATAAGTACTATCAGCTACAGCATTCTTATCACTTAGATTAGATTGGGTATATCTATTAATGAGTGTATTCAAAATATCCTCTCCCTTCGCTGGTACAGGGTAAGACAAACCCAAGTCGATTATGCTGACTTGTTTATTACTTACTGTAACACTAAGCTGTTTCATGAGTGATGCAACCCGAGTATCAATAGAGTTAACTTTTATAAAGTATTCACTTTCGTCCATTTTAAGCCCGGAATTTTCTACTAGTTGGATTATCCCTACTCCTGGAACATTAAATTTTTCACCAAATGCAATTGTTTTTTCAAAGTCACGGCTGGTAATTTTTAGTTTATTCGTAGCAACTTTTATTACTTTAAAATCAGTAGCATTAATTGTATCAACACTTTTAATGAAAACTAGGCTAATAGGAGATCTATAAAGTTCACGGATAAAAAACTCAGTTTTTTTTGAATAAACAACATTTAAATGCATATCCCTAACAACCTGTTCCATTAAAAAACGAGTTTTTAAAATTTCGGCTTCATTATCAACAGAATTTTTTGATCCCATAAGCCCTCCTAAATCCATTAAAGAACTAGCTTGTTTACCTAGATTACCACCCTTTTCATCGTCGTTAACGATAAGCTTAGCTCTAATCTGATAGGTTGGAGCGGTGTATTTCCCATAAATAAAGGCGATTAATAAACATACAAAAATACTGATAACAAACCAGGGCCACTTATTTAGTAATTTGTTTATTATTTCTTTAATATTGATGCTATCCTCTTCTTCTACACGGGAAACCATATTTCTTTCGGTTAGATTATTCATTACAATTTTTACGGGATCTATTTAAAACTAGAAATGGCTAGCACGATTACTGAAATAACAGAGGCTATTACGCCAATAGTTTGAATTTGAGCAGAATTTGAGGCAGATACCTTTCTTTTATTAGGTTCTACATATACAACGTCATTTTGCTTAAGGTAATAGAATGGGCTATTAAATATTTTACTAGAATTTAGATCCAATCTAACAAACTCTTTCTTTCCATTATTATCACGGACGATTAATACATTATCTCTTTTGCCATAAATCGTTAGATCGCCCGCCAAACTAAGCGCATCTAATATACTTACTTTTTCATTTGGCAAAGTATATGTAGAAGGTGAATTAACTTCACCAAGAACACTCACCTTGAAATTTGCAAATCTTAATTGAACATTCGGTTCTTTGTAAACAGCAGCAGCTTTTTCTCTAATTAATTCACGTGCTTGGTAAGTTGTTAAACCAGCTACCTTAACTTTTCCTATTAGAGAAAGCTCTACATCCCCATTTCTATCAACTAAAAAACCTGAAACCTGCTGAGCGGCAACTGCTGTGTTGGCACCTCCACCTAAAACAGTATTGCTGGCTGCTTGATTCACTATCGCCCCACTCTGTGGATTGAGAGTAAAAATATTAACACTTAAAATGTCGTCAGACTGTATTACTGGCTCAGTGAAAACAGCCGCACTATCTAATTTAGCTTGTTTAATAGATTGAATATCCTGAAAATAAGCTATTTTCTTATTGCTCACACAGGATGTGCTAAGGGCTACCACTACAGAGAATATTAAGTATCTCAGCCCTTTTATTACATTATTCTTATTACTCATAGGTATATATCCGTTCAAAACGTTAATCATTTCAAACCGGTGGCAAACTTAATCATTTAATTGTAAAACAAGAAAATCGTAACGAAGGATAATCCTTCGTTAATCTAAAATTCGTAACTTTCAGGGTTATTGTAATATATTTTCAATTGGAAATTAGCTAAGCAAAACAGAAGAAAATATTTGCTGATTTTTAAATTCGTAACTACCAATTAGGTCATAAATCCTACCTGAATGAACTGCTTCCATTATTGTATTCAGATGTTTATCATGATGTAAATCAGTTGCAGCAAAATCATACATCTTTTCTTTAAGCAAAATTTCGGCCAATTGTTTAACCTCTTTACCATAATAGCCCAATACGGATAGTAAATTTAATTGTAAAAGACACCCTTTTTCTTTAAATCGCTTTAATCGACTTCTATCTTTAAAATAAAAAGTATAGCGTTCAGGATGAGCTAGAATAGGCTTATATCCTTTAATTTCTAAATCAAAAATGGTTTGACTAATCCCTGGACTTTCATTTAAATAAGACATCTCAATCAATAAATGCTTCTGATCTAAAGTACATAACGGCCCGTCCATTTTAAAATCCTGATCAACCATATACTCTGCACCAGCACTCAATTTCAAAGAAATATTGGCTTTATCCATTTCATGTTGTAGTAAATCTTTTGCACTGAAGATTGTCTCATTTGTATTTGGATACAATTCTTGATAGATATGTGGCGTAGCAATCAATTGATCAAACCCCAGTTCCTGTAATGATTTAACAAAACGCAAAGAAGTAGCCAGATCTGGAGAACCATCATCGATACCGGGCAATATATGCGAGTGCATATCAACGCCTAGCCAGGAGATATCAGTTACTTTATTCTTTTTTGTAAAAAAACTTAACATATTTATAGCAATGGAATATCAAATTAACTCGCCTTATCATAATCACTCGTTTACAAACGAAATAATTACTGTAATAATATGCGAATTGAAAGTATTATTTATAGAACAACAAAAGTATTCTGATTAACGAGTTAAATTTAAGGAAATTCGTACTATTTTCCAATAAAGAGTAGATTAAATCAGACAAATAGTCGAAAATGATGCTTTAAAAAGAATTTACAGCTTAATTTACACAAGAGAATTAACAAAAATATAACCTACACGCTATCAACAATACTTCAGAAATGTAATTCTAAATAGTTAAGGCTTTAAAATATCCCTCTTTTAAATATTTGTCTCTTTTCATTAAATGAAGATCAAAAATTACCTATCTTTAAGCTGCTAAATTATATTTAGGTTCCCATCCCAATTGAATCTTTGATTTCGTTGGATCTCCCAGTAACACATCGACTTCTTTAGGCCTGAAATATTTAGGGTATACCCTAAATATTCTACTAAAAAACAGTTTTCCAGCGTCTAAGCCTAAACGACTAAGTACCTCCACATCTAAACTGACTATTACACACTTCCCGTTTTCATCCTTTCCCGAAAATTCTATATCAATCTCCAATTAGGCAAAACTCATGCGTACAAAGGCACGCACGGCGGGTGGTAATGCCCAACGTCATTAAATTAAGGGATAAATCGCAAAAGCATGTCATCCTGAGCGTAGTCGAGGCGCATTTATTTGCGTTTTATCAATCTCAAGAAGTCTTCGACTACGCTCAGGGTGATAACTGCGTTGCTTAACTTAATGACCTTATGGTAATGCCTGTTGCACTAACAAAACATCAGGTTTTTCTTATCGGCTTGGGTTTGCTGTTATGGGTAACTTTTTGTCTTACCACGTCCTTACTTCCGCGTTTGTAAAAAACAAGATCTCCGAGTTGCCTGTTAATATTAATAATTCCATTCTGGATAGCCCTAATTTTAGTATATTAGGTTAAACAAAAGCATGATCACTCAATTTAATCGATCTGATTAAAAATCTCAAAAAATATCTCAAACCCCACCTTTACTCCGCATTTACCCCACGTTTAGGCCACCTTCCGGTCAGGCTTGGCTATGCCTTGCTGTACACCTACTTGCCTACTGCTTCGGACTTGCTTTGGTTGAAACAGCACCACGTTGAAGATCAGCGATGTCAAAGATTTGCATCGCTTTAGGTTGGCGGGTTAACAATAGTTAAAGAAAAGGTGAAGGGAAACATAGCCTAGGGTTATTTTGGGCCACAGCTGTGTCGGTATTGGGGTATAGAAAATGGTGGGGGAAGGCAAAATACAAAAGCACGAATATATTAGCCTCTTATGGCTATCGGATGACGACTATATTAAAGTACAAAGATCTCTCCACTACGGTCGTATTCTAGGTTTACCACAATTGCAAATTTATTTTAAGAAAAACTCTTTTTTTGGAGTTTTTTTTAGCTTTT
>NZ_JBWKXA010000013.1:0-5679 GCF_059422505.1 Pedobacter sp. GW821-FHT01D05
CAGGTCAGCAAGTTCTTAAAAGAGATGTCAATGTAGCGTAGCGAGGTAATGGAGTACTGATCAAAGTACATGATTGCGTAGCTTTATTTTAAAGGTGGTGTCTAACAGACAACATAACAAAAAGAAGACTATTTTTAACAATAGTTAAAACTGGTCAGCATCTTACAACACATTTTACAATGGAGAGTTTGATCCTGGCTCAGGATGAACGCTAGCGGCAGGCCTAATACATGCAAGTCGAACGATATTAAGGGGCTTGCCCCTTAAGAAAGTGGCGCACGGGTGCGTAACGCGTATGCAACCTACCTTTATCTGGGGGATAGCCCGGAGAAATCCGGATTAATACCGCATAAAATCACAGGATGGCATTATCCAATGATCAAACATTTATGGGATGAAGATGGGCATGCGTGTCATTAGCTAGTTGGCGGGGTAACGGCCCACCAAGGCGACGATGACTAGGGGATCTGAGAGGATGGCCCCCCACACTGGTACTGAGACACGGACCAGACTCCTACGGGAGGCAGCAGTAAGGAATATTGGTCAATGGAGGCAACTCTGAACCAGCCATGCCGCGTGCAGGAAGACTGCCCTATGGGTTGTAAACTGCTTTTATCCGGGAATAAACCACATTACGTGTAATGTGCTGAATGTACCGGAAGAATAAGGATCGGCTAACTCCGTGCCAGCAGCCGCGGTAATACGGAGGATCCAAGCGTTATCCGGATTTATTGGGTTTAAAGGGTGCGTAGGCGGCCTGTTAAGTCAGGGGTGAAAGACGGTAGCTCAACTATCGCAGTGCCCTTGATACTGATGGGCTTGAATGGACTAGAGGTAGGCGGAATGAGACAAGTAGCGGTGAAATGCATAGATATGTCTCAGAACACCGATTGCGAAGGCAGCTTACTATGGTCTTATTGACGCTGAGGCACGAAAGCGTGGGGATCAAACAGGATTAGATACCCTGGTAGTCCACGCCCTAAACGATGAACACTCGCTGTTGGCGATACACAGTCAGCGGCTAAGCGAAAGCGTTAAGTGTTCCACCTGGGGAGTACGCTCGCAAGAGTGAAACTCAAAGGAATTGACGGGGGCCCGCACAAGCGGAGGAGCATGTGGTTTAATTCGATGATACGCGAGGAACCTTACCCGGGCTTGAAAGTTAGTGAATCATTTAGAGATAAATGAGTGAGCAATCACACGAAACTAGGTGCTGCATGGCTGTCGTCAGCTCGTGCCGTGAGGTGTTGGGTTAAGTCCCGCAACGAGCGCAACCCCTATGTTTAGTTGCCAGCACGTAATGGTGGGGACTCTAAACAGACTGCCTGTGCAAACAGAGAGGAAGGAGGGGACGACGTCAAGTCATCATGGCCCTTACGTCCGGGGCTACACACGTGCTACAATGGATGGTACAGAGGGCAGCTAGCCGGCAACGGTATGCGAATCTCACAAAGCCATTCACAGTTCGGATTGGGGTCTGCAACTCGACCCCATGAAGTTGGATTCGCTAGTAATCGCGTATCAGCAATGACGCGGTGAATACGTTCCCGGGCCTTGTACACACCGCCCGTCAAGCCATGGAAGTTGGGGGTACCTAAAGTATGTAACCGCAAGGAGCGTCCTAGGGTAAAACCGATAACTGGGGCTAAGTCGTAACAAGGTAGCCGTACCGGAAGGTGCGGCTGGAATACCTCCTTTCTGGAGTAGCACCGCCTACTCGCCACGCAACATGATATTTCTGATTAAGGTAGAAGGTGAAAGCATAAAGACTAAAGCTGAAAGGCGTGTCCTGATACTTGATACTGATGACTTTATACTAAAAAGAGAAAAAAGAAACACCCAGAAGACAACGGTGTGCATACTATAAAGGTATAGCATAACGGAACAAAGCTGAGGTAAGCAAAGGAAAGCGGTAGCGGTAAGATACTATATACTGCATCAGATGCTGCCTAAAAGCAAAGTCCCGTAGCTCAGCCTGGTTAGAGCACTACACTGATAATGTAGGGGTCTCCAGTTCAAATCTGGACGGGACTACACATTTACATCCTTTTGGGGGATTAGCTCAGCTGGCTAGAGCGCCTGCCTTGCACGCAGGAGGTCAACGGTTCGACTCCGTTATTCTCCACCATTGAGGTTGAGGGTTAAAAGGTAGAGGGTATAGGGTAAGAGCTATAGCCGAAACAAACCACAACAGAATAAACACCTTATTATCGGGATAGATAATATACATTGACATAAAGATTAAGAAGAAACGCCACGGGGCACGGATGTAACAGAGAAAACATCTGAAACGGTTCGAGACCGCAGTTTTTACTAATAAGGCTGAAACGGGGCTTAGTTAGGGGACAATGAAACCCTCTACCTTTATACCCTCGATCTTCAACCTTAGTAAAGTTCTTTGACATATTGGAAGAAGTTAAAAAAGAAGAGCAAACAACAATAGGCGACTGTTGTGTTTGTGCTCACCGACCCAAGAGGCAACTCAAAGGAAGGTATGAGACATCATAACAAGAGCAAAAAAAGCATACCATACGGCGCAAAAGGCGTATGAGTAGAAGAAAGTAATAAAGAGTACACGGGGGATGCCTTGGCTCTCAGAGGCGATGAAGGACGTGATAAGCTGCGATAAGCTTCGGGTATTTGCAAATAGGAACTGATCCGAAGATTTCCGAATGGGGCAACCCGGCATGTTGAAGACATGTCACATATAATGAGCAAACCTGCCGAACTGAAACATCTAAGTAAGCAGAGGAAGAGAAAATAACAATGATTTCCTAAGTAGTGGCGAGCGAAAGGGAAAGAGCCCAAACCTACTTTGTTACGGCAAAGTGGGGGTTGTAGGACTGCAACATGGCATCAGCAAACAGAAGTGGAATGGGATGGGAAGCCCAGCGATACACGGTGATAGCCCGGTACACGTATAGAATGCTGGCCTAGCAGTATCCTGAGTACCGCGAGGTCGGAGACGCCTTGTGGGAATCTGCCGGCACCATCCGGTAAGGCTAAATACTCCTGAGAGACCGATAGTGAACCAGTACCGTGAGGGAAAGGTGAAAAGAACCCCGAACAGGGGAGTGAAATAGAACCTGAAACCGTGTACTTACAAGCGGTCGGAGCGTACAAGTTGCGTGACGGCGTGCCTTTTGCATAATGAGCCTACGAGTTACTCCTCTCTGGCAAGGTTAAGTGCTTCAGGCACGGATCCGAAGCGAAAGCGAGTCTGAATAGGGCGTATAGTCAGAGGGGGTAGACGCGAAACCTTGTGATCTACCCATGGACAGGTTGAAGGTGCGGTAACACGTACTGGAGGACCGAACCGATAAACGTTGAAAAGTTTCCGGATGATCTGTGGGTAGGGGTGAAAGGCTAATCAAACTGGGAAATAGCTCGTACTCCCCGAAATGTTTTTAGGAACAGCGTGGACATTAAGTTTCATAGAGGTAGAGCTACTGATTGGGTGCGGGGGAGTCAAATCCTACCAAATCCAGACAAACTCCGAATGCTATGAAATATGGTCTGCAGTGAGGCGCGGGGTGCTAAGGTCACGCGCCGAGAGGGAAAGAACCCAGACCATCAGCTAAGGTCCCCAAGTGACAGTTAAGTTGAACTAACGAGGTCCGATTGCACAGACAGCTAGGATGTTGGCTTGGAAGCAGCCATTCATTTAAAGAGTGCGTAACAGCTCACTAGTCGAGCGATCGGGCATGGATAATAAACGGGCATTAAACTGTTCACCGAAGCTATGGGATTGAAATATATCGGTAGGGGAGCATTCTAGCGGCAGCGAAGGTATCTGGTAATGGGTGCTGGAGCTTCTAGAAAAGCAAATGTAGGCATAAGTAACGATAAGGCGGGAGAGAAACCCGCCCACCGAAAGGATAAGGTTTCCTGATCAACGCTAATCGGATCAGGGTCAGTCGGGACCTAAGGAGAACCCGAAGGGGAAATTCGATGGACAACTGGTTAATATTCCAGTACTTTTTATAACTGCGATGTGGGGACGGAGTAGTGACACTGCCGCGATCTGACGGAATAGATCGTTAAAGGCCGTAGGTATATCGATGGTAGGCAAATCCGCCAACGATGCTGAAAGCTGATAGTACCGCGAGCCTTCGGGTAAGCGGATAGCGCAGGTAATCAGACTTCCAAGAAAAACCGCTAAGCTTCAGGTTATAAAAACCCGTACCGCAAACCGACACAGGTATCCGGGAAGAGGATTCTAAGGTGCTCGAGTGAATCATGGCTAAGGAACTCGGCAAAATGGCCCTGTAACTTCGGGAGAAGGGGCGCTGGCAGCAATGTCAGCCGCAGTGAAAAGGCCCAGGCGACTGTTTAACAAAAACACATGGCTTTGCAAAATCGAAAGATGAGGTATAAGGCCTGACACCTGCCCGGTGCTGGAAGGTTAAGAGGGGATGTCATCCGCAAGGAGAAGCATTGAATCGAAGCCCCAGTAAACGGCGGCCGTAACTATAACGGTCCTAAGGTAGCGAAATTCCTTGTCGGGTAAGTTCCGACCTGCACGAATGGTGTAACGATCTGGGCGCTGTCTCAGCCATGAGCTCGGTGAAATTGTGGTCCCGGTGAAGACGCCGGGTACCCGCAACGGGACGGAAAGACCCCATGCACCTTCACTACAATTTAACATTGACATTGGATACAGGATGTGTAGGATAGGTGGGAGGCTTTGAAGCGGCGTCGCTAGGCGTCGTGGAGCCAACGTTGAAATACCACCCTTTCTGTATTCGGTGTCTAATCCCCTTAATGGGGAGACATTGTTTGATGGGTAGTTTGACTGGGGTGGTCGCCTCCAAAAAGGTAACGGAGGCTTTCAAAGGTAAGCTCAGTACGCTTGGTAACCGTACGCGGAGTGCAATAGCATAAGCTTGCTTGACTGTGAGACAGACAAGTCGATCAGGGTCGAAAGACGGATATAGTGATCCGGTGGTTCTGCATGGAAGGGCCATCGCTCAAAGGATAAAAGGTACGCTGGGGATAACAGGCTGATCTCCCCCAAGAGCTCATATCGACGGGGAGGTTTGGCACCTCGATGTCGGCTCGTCACATCCTGGGGCTGGAGAAGGTCCCAAGGGTTCGGCTGTTCGCCGATTAAAGTGGCACGCGAGCTGGGTTCAGAACGTCGCGAGACAGTTCGGTCCCTATCTGTTGTGGGCGTAGGAATTTTGAGTGGGGCTGACCTTAGTACGAGAGGACCGGGTTGGACTAGCCTCTAGTGAATCTGTTGTTCCGCCAGGGGCATTGCAGAGTAGCTACGCTGGGAATAGATAAGCGCTGAAAGCATCTAAGTGCGAAACTAGCCACGAGATGAGAATTCCATATAGGACCGTAGCAGACTACTACGTTGATAGGCTACAGATGTAAAGCTGGCGACAGCACAGTCGAGTAGTACTAATCATCCGAAGCTTTCAAAGCAAACAGACTGTTGTTTGTTCTTCATAATAACTTCTTTCAATAATATGTCATTTAAGGCTGGAAGGCCGAAGGTGGAAAGGCGGAAGGCAACCCTCCCTCCCTTAAACCCTCGCTCCCTCAACCTTATTTAAAAATATTTAGGTGCCTATATCGGTGGTGTCCACCTCTTCCCATTCCGAACAGAGAAGTTAAGCCCACCAGAGCCGATGGTACTGCGGTAACACGTGGGAGAGTAGGTCGGTGCCA
>NZ_JBWKXA010000014.1:0-2661 GCF_059422505.1 Pedobacter sp. GW821-FHT01D05
ACAACATACCACTTTAGATCGCTCATTAGTAAATATTAATTAGAAAGTGATTTATAAAAAGTATCTAACACAAATGTTGATCCTTTATCCCGGTGCTGGCGCACGCGAGGGTATTATAAACCTCATTAATAGATAATTACATTGTACTAATTGTAGATAGCTTTATCAACATAAATAATTATAGGATTTAAATATAGATAATTCTCTATTCTATTGTTTGTACGTGAGTCGTAGTTGAATAATTTATTTATTTTATCAGCGAGATCTTCAACAGGTATTTTATGTTGGTAAATTCTATTTTCTTCGTAATTGGCAATAATTACTCCAATTGGAATCAGTAAAAAATTTTGTTTAGCATTTCCAACAATCGGACTATAATTTAGTTGTTTTAGAAAAGTATAGTCGCTTATTATTTTAGAAGCAATGCTGTCATTTAGACTTATATTTCTAGCGACTACACTTGTCTTATTTTTTTTAAGTTCAATCTTAATAGAAAAGCTATAGAAAGCTATTGAATCTTTAAGATTTGTTATATCAATTATTAATCCTTTACGAATTTGATTTACCAATCTATCTCTATTATTATTTTGAGCTACTGATGTAAAATAAAAAATTGAGAACAATATTGTAAAGATTGTGACAGCCATTTTTTTTTCTCTCATAAAAATTTTTGTTCCGAATGATTAAGATTTCTAATATTATAATTGTTTACTGTGAATACCTTTTCTAGTCACATATTTTGCTACCCTTGGTATAACCATTATTGGCTGGTATTTTTGTTGAAAGTTTATACGCTCCTGCAATTCTATTAATATCGCCAACAGTAATTTTACCGTTGGGTATACCACCACCATATACTACTGTAAATTCAGTATCGTTAGGAGTAGCGGCATTGAAAACTTTAGAATCAGATACGCCACTCCATGCTAACGCATATGCATCGCTCATTTGTATGCCAAAGGATGAATTTAAATAATGTGCCATAGGGGTAATATATTTTTCAGCAATAACATTATGATCAGTTTCTGTTTTCAAAAAATTATTGCTAGTATATCCTAAATAAGCATGAATGATTTCATGAATCATCGACGAGATGAGATTTTCTTTGGATGTGCCATCATGATAATCTATTCCTAAAGTAATGTCCGCAGAAAATGAGTTCCCCATAAATTGCTGATTAGTAGTTTGACCAGGTTTTGGCCTTGTGATATCATTATTGCCATATTGATCTTTATAATAAATATAGCCATCGTAAATATTTATACTCACTGTTTTACTGGCATCAAATTTCTTAATAATATCAGCCATAACACCTATAATATCTTTATTTGCTTTTAATGCTTCTTCAACTGTTTTTGAGATACACGAGTCGGTTGTTTTGTTATGAATGTCTTTATTCGTTTCGTTACTATTAGAATTTCCATTTGTTCCACCCCCACCGCTACCCATATCTCCATAATCACCTCCATTAGGCCCATAATCTACATCACTCTCGCTCTGACAATAGGTTTCAGAGCCAGTCTCATACCAATAATCAGTTCCACCAACACCCTCTACATAATTGTGGCCATAATAATGAATAGTATAGCAATTGAGTCGCCTTAAACTGATTTGTTTATAGCTGTCAGATTCAGCTAACTTAACAGAGATGATCTCCCTATCCGCCCCATAAGCAAAAGATTTTATATAGTTCCCGTTCCAGTCTTCAACAGTTGCTGTTCCAATAAACTTTCCATTGGTTTGCTGTACTGCCCCATTAGGAATTAAGGTTACCCATTCAGCATGTTTTATATCTTTAATATCTGTATATATAATTAAGTAGCTTGTTACTTTTTTATGATCATTACTATTACCATTTGTTATTTCAAAATCATCATCGAATTTTATGGGAACAATTACTGCATCACCAAGTGAAATTTTTTTAACATAAGCCTTATCCCAAAGCAATTTTTTTGTTAAACCATGCCGATAATTTTGGTCATTGAGGATCACCCGTTTAGTGGAAAGGATATCTTTTTTAAAAAAAACCTTTGCGTCAGTTATCAGTTCACTTTTTATTTCTTCTATTGAGGAACTATCCTTTTTACAAGAATAGATGACAATAGCGGTGGTAAGTAAAAATATTAAAGCTACTATACACTGCTTTAGTGAGAGATAAGTTTTTACCATTTTCGTTAATTTAAATTTAAAATGTGAGCTAAACAAACATAGTAATAATTTTTAAACTACAAACAAATACTACAAAAATGTAATTCGAAAAACAAGGGCATAAAAAAACCCCGAATTAATCGGGGTTTCTGAATATTTCAAAATAATTTTTACTCTTTTTCTACTTGCATGTAGTTAAGCTCCAACGGCGTTTTACGACCGAAGATTTTAACCATTACTTTCAGTTTTTTCTTCTCTTCGTTTACCTCTTCGATAATACCTGAGAAACCGTTGAAAGGTCCGTCCATTACTTTAATGCCTTCGCCAACATAGTAAGGTACATTCATCGTTTCTCCTTGCTCGCTCATTTCATCAACCACACCTAAAATACGGTTAACTTCTGCCTGGCGCATTGGGATTGGATTACCGGCTTTATCACCCAGGAAGCCAATAACACTATTGATTCCTTTAATGATGTGCTCTAATTCTCCATCTAATGTAGCTTCGATTAAA
>NZ_JBWKXA010000015.1:0-1553 GCF_059422505.1 Pedobacter sp. GW821-FHT01D05
TGATCTCCGCAGAACCTGATCCATTTTCCGTTTACATCTTCAGTCTTAAGTTCAATAGCCCTGATGGCAGCGAAATCGCTTTTGGGCATAGGTAGATTGTTTATCCCAGGGTTTCCCAAAAGGATTGCAGCGTACAGCAGGACGGAACCCAACCTACCTCTTACTGCTATTGCGCTCCAGACCATCAAAATATTTAACCTTCTGGATTAGCCTTAACAAATAAGTTAAACGCTGCTTTAACCATTTAAAGTGATGTTTTTTCACGATTATCATCTCAACGACCGTGTGCATGATAGATTTAGCAAATATATCCTATCTATAGCATACTTTTTTAGCACATATAGCTTAAAGATTTGAGTATGATTGTTCGAATCTGGAAAGGATTTGATATTTTGCGGCATAATTTAATTTAGATATATGGCTTCAGGTTTTTTTGCGATTTTGGATGATATAGGTGCTTTAATGGACGATGTAGCGGTAACAGCTAAGGTAGCGGCCAAGAAGACTGCGGGGATTTTGGGAGATGATTTAGCGGTAAATGCAGAAAAGTCAACTGGTTTTCTTTCCTCGAGAGAATTGCCGGTACTATGGGCAATTACAAAAGGATCATTCGTGAATAAGCTTATTATTGTTCCGATTGCGCTATTACTCAATTTCTTTTTTCCAATAGCGATTAAAGTGATTTTGGTATTGGGCGGGTTGTACCTGGCGTATGAAGGGGTGGAGAAAATCGTTGAATATTTTATTCATCGATCAAAGCCCTCACATGTAGAGGTAAAAGAAGTCATCCAAGAGGGGGAGGCAGCAGAAAAAGCGAAAATTAAATCAGCTATTATTACCGATTTTATTTTATCAATAGAAATCGTAATTATTGCTTTGGGAAGTGTGCTCGAAGAAAAGCTGCTTATACAAATTATGACCGTATCGGCTGTAGCTTTGTTGGCTACCGTTGGTGTTTATGGCATCGTAGCCATTATTGTTAGAATGGATGATGCCGGATATCGCTTAATGAAGGCATCAGGTGAAAAAGGTATACTTTCATCAATTGGAAACCTACTGGTTCGTTCTTTACCGGTTATAATAAAAATATTAAGTGTTGTAGGAACAGTAGCATTAATCTTGGTTTCAGGTGGAATTTTTGCACATAATGTTGGCTTTTTACATCACGTTCTTCATACTTTACCTTCAATTCTTAGGGAATTTGCTTTTGGATTAGCAGCTGGGCTAGTCTCTGTGCTTGTTTTAACTGCGGGTAAAAAACTTTTAGCTATTATCAGAGCATAAGGAATTGGTAGTTATTCTATTTTGCAGGTATGAATTGGTTATTTTTTTGTGAAAAGCAGTTTTGGTGCTACTATATAGGTGTTGTCCCGCCATCCGTTGCAAAGCCTTGGTTCGTTCCTCACCATCGGGTTTTCCACTTCTGTCGGGTTTAGGCGGCAGGGGCTGGCGAAGTTTCAAGTGGCCGGGCGCAGTGAAAACTCCGGAAGCCTGAAGGGGGGACTGCTATAAACACGCATTCTTTCAAAAAGTTTTGCTATCTGCAAAACTTT
>NZ_JBWKXA010000016.1:0-1310 GCF_059422505.1 Pedobacter sp. GW821-FHT01D05
CGGTCGTATTCTAGGTTTACCACAATTGCAAATTTATTTTAAGAAAAACTCTTTTTTTGGAGTTTTTCTTAGCTTTTATGACGCTCTCCTATAATTCTCTACATACATTTCTCCTCTCTTAACAAGTGAGAACATCCTTAAAATCAGTTTGAACTTCACATTGTTTAAAACAAGATTATAGCCTTTGGTCTTTTGTTTACGTTCTGCATAAGCTGATATTTCAGGATCATGCTGCATAGCAGACTTTGCGGCCTGATTGAGTTCCTGTTTTAGTTCCTTTTGTGCCAGATAACTCACTTTTGGCTTTCCCTTGATAGTTGTTCCAGATGTATTTCCGAAAGGTATTACCCCCACGTAAACTGCATACTTCCTTGCGTCTGGAAAAGATGCAAAATTTTCTGTGTAGGCGATCGTCATCCAGGCATTTACCTTGCCAATTCCCTTTATACTACTTATTATACGATAATTTTTAAGCATCTCTCTATCCTGCTTGATAATAGAGGCAATCTCAGCCTCTATTTCGGACTGATGCTTCTGGTCTGCTTTTATCTTTGAGCGGATAATCTTGCTGATCCTATCATCCTTGCCGGTTGAAAACATGTATATCCTTTCTTTTAAAGTACTTTCCAGGCCAGCCTTTTCCCTTACCAGTCTTTTCCGAAAGGAAAGCAGCTGCCTGAGTATAAGAATATTGTTGTTCAATGGCCGGGATGCCTCCAGGCGCTTGATCTTATCCTCTCCATACTGACCTATGCGGAAAGAATCATCCTTGTCGTTTTTTCCGCGTACCATGCCCATTGAATTTTTGATCTGCAGGCCAGATAGCCTGGTATAGGCTATTGATTGCGATTCCAGAAACTGGATAAAACGGTACTCATAGCCGCCTGTAAATTCCATAACAACCAGTACTTCTTTAAGCTCAATTGAATTGATTTTGCACCACTTTTTAAACATGGCAAATCCTTTACTATGGTTATCGATCTTAATATGCAGCCTGCGTTCTGCACAACTGATATCTAGTGTAAGTTTTGATACATCTACTCCTAAAATAACATTCCAGTTTCCCATACGTTTATCTTTTAGTATATTTAAATAAACTGTCTTTTGCCGATCACCTTTGATAGTTCAAAGAAAGTATTCTAGCTAGGCCTTGGACAGTAATAAAAGGCAGGGACTAATACGACCATAAGTTCTGTGAACTAGAGATGACGGAAGTTCACCCTGCCTTTTATTTAAACGCTTACCAAGCTTTCTTCTTGTAATACTATTTGGAAGAAGAAAATCAGTTGGATAAACCAAAGGAGATGACG
>NZ_JBWKXA010000017.1:0-689 GCF_059422505.1 Pedobacter sp. GW821-FHT01D05
AGATTCCCGCCTGCGCGGGAATGACGACCGCTATAATCTAGGTAAGGAGATAAACGGTCTTGAAGTATCGTCATCTCGACCGTAGTGGAGAGATTTTTATATAGTCCACAGATCTCCCCAATAGATTTCTTCCAACCTTTGCGTATAATCGTCATTTCGACCGGAGTGTAACGGAGTGGAGAAATCTATTTAAAAATCGGGCGTCATTCCAAGGGCGTTCGTCCTCCTGAACTTGATTCAGGATCTTTATAACCTGATTTCGATTAATATTAGCAGTATGTATCTGCTTTTTATCGCCTTCTAATCCAGGCGTCCCGTCATGCTGATCCGATAGTTATCGGATTTGTTTTATTAGTTGTGTTTATTGTTTTCAGTGGTGTAGTAGCTGCTTCGTGGTCAGGATGTTTTTAAGTTTCGGTCGGTGGGACACCAACCGATAGGTAAAGACTATAATGCAATAGGCATTAAGATTCCCGCCCGCGCGGGAATGACGACCGCCATAATCCGGGTTAATTTCTTATTTATGCGTCAATCTGCAGTGTGTGTCATTCCGGTGGGACACCAACCGATAGGTAAAATATAGTCCACAGATCTCTCCACTACGCGTTGCTCCGGTCGTATTCTAGGTTTACCACAATTGCAAATTTATTTTAAGAAAAACTCTTTTTTTGGAGTTTTTCTTAGCTTTT